>DCDL01000066.1:30580-34196 GCA_002316385.1 Clostridium sp. UBA1056 | reverse complement strand
ATTAGCTTATTTTACGAAAGCCACATTTATGGTATACTGTTTAACTTGTATAGACTGTGAAGATAAAAAACATTTTTTATATAGCTTTAGATATTAAATTGACTTTGGTAAAGTTCTGTGTAGAAGCCATTTTTATCTAGTAATTCTTTATGAGTACCTTGCTCAAATATTTTACCATCCTTTAGAACAATTATTTGGTCAGCCTGTAAAATAGTCTTAAGTCTATGAGCTATAACAAAACTAGTACGTCCTCTCATCAAATTATTCATAGCCTCTTGAATCTTAATTTCTGTGCGAGTGTCAATGTTGCTAGTAGCTTCATCTAATATAAGAATATCAGGATTAGATATAATAGTTCTTGCAATAGTTAGCAGTTGTTTTTGACCTGCACTTAATTCACTAGCATTTGAATCTAACATGGTTTCATAGCCATCATGCAAAGAAATTATATAGTCATGAATATTAGCAGCTTTAGCGGCATTAATAACTTCTTCATCACTAGCTTCAAGGTTTCCATATTTAATATTTTCTTTAATAGTACCAGTAAATATAACTGTATCTTGAAGAACCATTCCGATGGTATTTCTTAAATCTTTAATTTTAAAATCTTTAAGTAATGTACCATCTATAGTTATACTTCCATCTTGGTAGTCATAAAACCGTGGTAATAAGTTCATAATAGTAGATTTTCCAGAGCCTGTTGGGCCAATAATACCAAACATTTTACCTTTTTCAACGTGCATATTAATATCCTTTAAGATGGGTTCACCTTCCACATAGCTAAAATTTAGATTAGAAATTTCTATATTTCCTTCAAAATGAGAAACACTTTTACTATTTGGTGTATCCATTATATCTGGAATTTGATCCATAACTTCAAATACTCTTTCAGTACCTGTTAAAGCTAGTTGTATTTGATTATATAGGTTTGCAAGTTGGTTTAATGGTTGAAAGAATTGTCTAGCAAAATTTATGAAGGTAACAATGAGTCCCACCGTAGCCATACCGTTTATAGTTAAATAACTACCATAGGCAGCAATTATAGCTAAATTAATATTACTTATTCCATTGGTTAAAGGAGCCATAAGTCCAGAGTTTGTTTGAGCTTTTACTGAGCTATTAACTAAATCATTATTAATACGAATAAAACGGTTTATTGTATCTTCTTGCATTCCATAAGCTAAAGTAACTTTTTCTGAAGATATATTCTCTTCAATATAGCCATTAAGAGAACCTAGTTTTTCTTGCATCTCATCGAATCTAACTTTAGTTTTTTTGGATAAGATTCTTGATATGATCAAGGTTATTGGAGTTGAGATAATAGTTACTAAAGCAAGTTTTGCATTTAGAAAAAGCATAAAACATATTATCCCAATTATAACTAAAACACTTGATATTATCTCTAGTAAGCTTTGATTTAAAGTAGTATTTATATTATCAATATCATTAGTAAATCTACTCATTAGCTCTCCAATAGGAGTACTATCAAAATATTTTAAGGAAAGCTGTTGAAGTCTAGCAAATAGGTCATGACGCAACTGACGAACGGCCTTACCAGCTACACTAATCATTAAGCGGCTTTGGATTAAACTAGCCAGTGATGTCGTTACGAAGATAGCTAAAACTATCAAGACACCATATAATAATCCTGATAAATTACCAGGAAGAATATAAGTGTCTATTATAAAACCAGACATAAAGGGGCTTATGGTTCTACCTAAAGCATAAATAATTACGCATACAACTATAATAAACATTTGACCTTTGTAGCCTTTAAAATATTTAAATAAATTTTTTATTTTATTATTTTTCATGCACTTAAGCCTCCTTACCTGATTGTGATGAATAGATTTCTTGATATAATGGACTTGATTTTAATAAATCTTCGTGAGTGCCAATAGAAATAATTTCACCTTTATCAATAACTAAAATTTTATCAGCATTTTTAATTGAAGATATTTTCTGAGCAATAATAAAGGTGGTTGTATCGTCAAAGTCTTTAGCTAGAGCTCTTTTAACAAGTTCTTCAGATTTAGCATCCAAAGCACTAGTACTATCATCTAAAATTAGTATCTTAGGATCTCCAACTAATCCACGAGCAATAGATACACGTTGGCGCTGACCACCAGATAAATTGCTTCCCTTTTGATATATGAAAGTATCATATTTTTCAGGAAAGCGATCTATAAATTCACTAGCTTGAGCAGTTTTAGCAGCTTCTTCTATTTCTAAATTAGTTGCTTGCTGATTTCCATAACGTATATTTGTATTAAGCTTACCGGCAAAAAGAAGAGCCTTTTGTAGTACAATACTTATTTGAGAACGTAGAGATTTTTCACTATATTCCTTAATATCTTTTCCATCAATTAATACACTACCTAAGGTTGCATCATATAGTCTTGGAATCAATTGAGCTAAGGTAGATTTACCAGAACCAGTTAAACCAATAATTCCTATTGTTTCACCCAAATTGGCGGTAAAGGTAATATCTTTTAGTACAAATTCACTGGTTTTAGAATACTTAAAGTATACATGTTGGAAAGAGACATTCCCTTTAATATTATTGAAGTCTTCTGTTGTATAAACAATGTCAGCATCTATATCATGAATTTCAATAATTCTTTTGGCTGATACAATAGCGCGAGATACATTCATTAATAATATTCCAGAGATTAATAATGAAACTAGTATTTGAAGTAAATAATTTATAAAAGCAACAATTTGACCAACTTGCAACCCACTTTTTATTACTAAATTACCTCCAAAGTAAAGGGTTGCTACAATACCGAAATTAACACAAAGCATTAAAAAAGGCATAATAAGAGCTACAACATGAGAAGCCTTAGTACTTGCAATATAAAGGGTCTCATTTTCTTTATCAAATTTTTGAGTTTCATAATCTTCACGAACAAAAGCTTTAACAGCTCGTATTCCACTAAAATTTTCATTTAAAACTGTATTTAGTGTATCTAAAGCTTTCTGGGAATTTACAAATAATGGAGTAGACCTAGGCATTATTATAGAAAGTGCAATTATGATAACTATAACTAAAACTATAATTATAGGAGATAAATTTATAGCAGTGAAAAATGCCATTATTAAGCTACCGATTAATAAAAGTGGAGCACGAACTAAAATACGAAAGCTCATTAATATTAAGTTTTGTACTTGAGTTACATCGTTAGTTAGCCTAATTATTAGATTACTAGGACTCTGATGATCTAGGTTCTTGTATGAGAGTCCCATAATTTTTCTAAAGGTATCTTCTCTAAGATAACCTCCAAAGTTTTGAGAAATTTTAGAGGATAAATATGTAGTTATAATTCCAGATGTAATTCCAATTAAAGATAATATAGTCATAGCTATACCTCTACTTATCACATAATCAATATTTCCAGTGCCTAATCCATTATCTATTATTTTTTGTATTAAAAAAGGTTGGATTAGGTCTACAATAACTTCAGTTAGCATAAAGATTGGTGCAATAAACACTAGTTTCTTTAGAGGCTTTAAGTACTTTATAAAAAATTTAGATAGCATATTATTTCTCCTCCCATTAATGGTTATAAGATAGTATGTGAAAGTTAAAGAAAATTATTTAAGGCATCTGAAAATA
>DCDL01000066.1:0-30484 GCA_002316385.1 Clostridium sp. UBA1056 | reverse complement strand
TTTTTGAAGATGCCTAATATTTATACACAAATTCTTGTTTGAATAATGGAGAATGATATTTATTTTTGTAACACAAGTTCCTTTGATTCATATTATGTAACAACGTAGTATGTTATTATTTGGAGGAATAATAATGAAGAAATTTTTAAGTGTTGAGGGAATAGTTACAGGTATAGAGGTTATGGAAACTTCAGCAAATGACAGATCAGCATGTACAATGCTAATGTCAGTAGTGGGCAGAGGGGATGACCACTTTAATTTAGTAGTCAGCATAGATACTTATTTTGTGAATCATGTTAATATAAGACCAGGTAATCGGATAATTGCATTTTATGATTCATTAGCACCTATGCCATTAATATTTCCACCTCAATATCGAGCTATTGTAATAGCTAGAAAATCTAGAAAAGAAAATATTAAGGTAGATAATTTCAATAGGAATCTAGTAAGTAGTGATGGTTCACTTAAGCTTAATATAGGTAATAGAACAAAAATATTACTTCAGAATGGACAGACTTTTTTAGGAAATATTGAAAATAGAAATCTTGTAGTGGTATATGGCCCAAGTACTAGGAGTATACCAGCAATAACAACACCATCACAAATTATAGTTTTATGTGATAATTAAGCAGTGTATAATATATTAAAACACAGTATGAAGAAAGAATTACCACAGTAATATACACCTTTAAAAAGAAAATTTAAGAAAAGTAAATCATAATTAAGCAAATCTCTACAAGATATTAAAGAATATGTTGTAGAGATTTTTTTATCTTAGTATTATTATAGAGTAGGGTGTTAGCACGTATAGGTATTGAACCCATCATGGACTGTAGTCCCAGTGAAATTAGTAAGTATAGCAACTTTTTAAAGCAATTAAAAAATAAAGTAAGAAAGGAGGAATGGTTTTATGGCTCTTTGCTGTAGGGATTTATTTCAACTTAAAAATTTTTCAAAGGCAAAGTTATTAGGCGGTGAAAAGGGATTAGAACGTGAAATTTCTTGGCCATATGTAAGAACTACAGAATCTATTTCTCAATGGCTTTATGGAGGAGAATTAATATTCGTTACTTGCACAGAGATAGGAAGAGATGATAAAAGTCTTTTATTTTTGTTAGAAGAATGTATTCATAAAAAGCTTTCTGGTATTGTAATTTTAATTGATAATAAATATGTAGAATTTATACCTAAAAATGTTATAGATAGAGCAAACGAAGGCGCAATTCCTTTATTTGTAATGCCATGGGACATTAAGTTAATTGATATTACACAAGAAATTTTATTTAAAATAGAACAAAAACGAGAGGAAGCAAAGAATGCAAAACATTTTTTAGAATCTCTTATTTTTTCACAGGATCAGTTAAATGAAGATATAAAGGCTTTGGCAGAATTCTATAATATAAAATTAAGACCTTTTCATTATATATGTATATTTAAGATACAAAAGGTACATAATGCTCCCTATGACACAGAACATATTAGTAAACATATAATTCATTCTTTAGAGGAAACTTTAAATTTAGAAAATCAAACTTTAATTCCTATGGAATATGCAAATAACTTGATGTACTTAATATTTACAAAGGATTATGAGGAATCTCAAAAGTCATCAGAAGCTATTGAAGCAGTATTTAATTTTGTCAGTTCAAGATATTCAGACGTTGAAATTAGCTTAAGTTTTAGTCGTATAAGGGAAACAAATTACGATATAAAAATAAGTTATAAAGAAGCTTTTAAAGCTTTATCTATGATTGACATATATAATAGAGATTCAAAGATTATTAGGTATAGGGAATTGGGAATTGTCAGGTGGCTAGTAGAAGTAGCTGACATTAAGGAGATTCAACAGTATTGTTATGAAAATTTAGGTCCTATTTTAGAATATGATAAAAAACATGGAATGGATTTAGTAGGTACTTTAAAATGCTATTTCCAGAATAATAGACATTTATTAAAGACCTCTCAGGAGCTTTTTATTCATAGAAATACATTGCTTTATAGATTATCAATAATTAAGGAGCTTTTAAAAATAGACTTAGATGATGCTATGACAGGCTTAGAACTTTTTAATAGCATATTAGTTTATGAATTTATTAGACTGCAAAATAAAGAGTTATGACTTATGTACATAGACAAGTTAAGTTGAAAAGGGAATTTCGGAAAAAAACTAATCTAAAAGAAATATTGAGTATACCATATATTATTAGCGCTCAACCGTTTCGGAATACTCATTTACTAAAGTATTTATTCNNNNATAACTAAATCAAAGATTTAGATTTTTACTTATGAAAATGGTATTCGCTAATAATATAAAAGTGCAAGCTCAACATTCTAGATAAGATTAGTGATATATTTTATGAAAGCACCGTCAAACTTGCAATCACAAACTTTTATATTTTTGCTATATTATCCTTTGAAAGAGATAATATTAAATTCTTTAGTTTAATAAATGTATATTTACTTCTTTATGTTAAGATTTATTTAAAAGCTTCTTCAACTATTTTAACAATATTAGGAATAACATCATCCACAATTATTTTTCCCTTTGCAGCTGAAGAGGATTTAGCTGACGCAAGTATTCCAGTTTCAGGAACGATATCTTTCTCTATAGGATATCTAAAATAAGTTGCTGGACTAGCATTTTCTGTATCTAATATTTTATCTTCTCTAACAAGTTCAGGTGCAAAATACATCATTAGTGAAGTCTCTGTAACAGCAGCATGTTCTAAAGCCCATCCTGGGAATGGTACTTCATCAAAAATTTTATCAATTACGTTAGGTGACATTGGGTCCCACCAGTTAGTAAGAAGAAGTTTTACCTTGTCTCCATATTTTGCAGAACATAGATCCATAGCTTCTACAATAAATGCTTCGTTTTCAAAGTGAGCACTTAAAATAAATATTTTTTTAAATCCATCGCGGACAAATTCATCAATTATATCCATCACTAAGGCTTGCAATGTAGCGCCATTTAAGTCAATAGTTCCTGGAAATAATGGACCGCCGCCACTTAATGGTTTTGACTTATATCCATAGGAAATAGTTGGAGCAACTACTCCATTTACTTTTTCAGCTACACGATAAGCAAACTCTCTTGCTAGTACAGCATCTACACAAGTAGGTAAATGAGGGCCGTGTTGCTCTGTAGCACCTATTGGCAATACAATTACATCATCTTTTTTCTTTGCAAATTCTTGCCATGTCATGTTTTCCATTTTAAAAATTTCGTACATAATAAGGTCTCCTTTTCTTGGGTTTAATAAAATCTTTTATTAAGCAATTTCACACAATGAGCTTTTAATTCTCTGAAAATATCGTTGTACTATAAGTATACCCTTAGGTAATATTGCATACAATGTACAAAAAATACAAATAAATCTTAAAAAATATGTTCTTTAGATGCACAGTGATATTAAAATATTATTGTATAGTTAGTACAATGACTAGTGTATATTTTCATGTTAGACTTCGGTTATTGCTAAAGACAAGGCTAAAAGCCGAAGGGAGATTATTAAAATGAAAGTAATTTTATTTAAAAATGCTAGATTAAAAGGTAATGAAACACTAGTTAATTTACTTGTTGAAAATGGGTGCTGATGTAGTAGGATCTATACCTCACTTCGAATTTACAAGGGAACTGGAAGAAAAATCAGTTAGGAAAACTGTAGAGCTTGCTATGAAGTACAACAAATTAATTAATGTTCACTGTGATGAAACCGATGATGAACAATCAAGATTTGCTGAGTTACTAGCTGCAGAAGCTTATATGAATGGAATTGGAGAACTTACAACAGCAAGCCATACTTGTGCTATGGGTTCCTACAATAATGCCTATGCCTTCAAGCTATTTAAACTTTTAAAATTATCAAATATGAATTTTATATCATGTCCAACTGAAAATATTCATTTACAAGGAAGGTATGATACATATCCTAAAAGAAGAGGACTTACAAGAGTTAAGGAATTAAATGATGCAGGCATTAATGTTTGTTTTGCACAAGACTCAATTTCAGATTCATGGATAAGGCGTAATATATATTAATAGAAGTACCTAGCAGCACAGTAAAAGAAAAAACATGTGAAAATTCTTGTAACTCCAGATAAAGCTCTTTTAAATAAATAATAAAATAGAAAAATATACCCTTATAAGCTAAAGGATTATAAGGGTATATTTTTTTTATTAGAAATCGTGGAAAATATAGATAATTAAGTAGTTCTATGGAAACAGTTTGTTTTTTTAGTTGTATAAAAATTTTAATGTATTGTGATAGTAATCACATAATAAGTAAAGAAAAGGTGATACATTATAAATGAAATATATTATCATTTGAATGATAATATCAACTGATGTAAATCATTATCATTATCATTAAATATAGATGTAAACTTAAGCTATTATAAATTTATATGGAGAGGATGGAAATATATGAAAAAGCAGATTAATTACATTACTATCGATGGACGTGGAGAGCATGAGACTTTTGAGGATTGTATTACTAAAGTACTTCAAGATCTAAATCCACAAGAAGGAATACATGTTATTAAGGATTTCGAACCTTTTCCTATGTATAAGATGATGGAAGAAAAGGGTTTTGATAAATATTTAGAAAAAATAAGTGATGAAGAATTTCATGTTTATTTTACTCCAAAAGATGAAGTAAGGAAGATTCAAATGGAAGAAAATTTGAAAATTGATCGTAAAAAAATTGATAAGATTATGACTATTAAACTTAATTATCTAAAGGGGAATATATCTTTACAAGCAGCAAAAAAGGAGATGCAGACATCCTTCAAAAGTGTAACAGCTCAAGAGTTTGCTATATGTGAACAATATCTTCAACAATATGGGATTTCAGATGATGTATTAGCAGAAAGAATGGATGAAATTCTAGAAATTTTTGATGGAGTGTTGATAAGTAATAAACTAGATGTTCCATTAGGACATCCAATTAGAACTTACCTAGATGAGGTAGAAGCTATAAGAATTGTCTTAAATCAAATTATAAATATGATTGAAAAAAAGTTTATAAAGAATCAATGGACTGAGATCTATGATAAACTCGAAGAAATTAATATTCATTTTGCGAGGAAACAAAACCAACTGTATCCATCACTTGAGAGTAGAGGATTTGATAAACCTTCTAAGGTTATGTGGACTCTAGAAAATAATATTAAAGATATTATAAAAAAAGCAAAGGAATATTTGGATGATAATGAAGATGAAAAATTTATAAATATTCAGAATGAAGTAGTTGAGATGGTAGAGGATATGATGGTAAAAGAAGAAGAAATTCTTTATCCAACTTCCATGGATCTTCTTTCTGAGGAAGATTTCATTAAAATGAGAATGGGGGATGATGAGATTGGATATTGTCTGATTAAACAGCCTCCTTTCTATGGAAATGAAGAAAGAAAAGATAAAGAGATCTCTTCAAATGATGAATTTTTAAAGGATTTAGCCAATGTCCTCCAAAAACATGGAATTCTTAATACATCATCAAAAAATGAAATGTTAGATGTAAGTCAAGGTAAGTTAACTCTTGAACAGATTAACTTGATTTTTAAACACCTTCAAGTAGATTTATCCTATGTTGATGAGAATGAAATTGTAAAATTCTATAGTGATACTAAGCATAGAGTATTTCCAAGAAGTTCTGGCGTAATTGGAAGAAAGGTTCAAAACTGTCATCCAAGAGAGAGTGTAGATACCGTAGAAGAAATTATTAAGGCATTTAGAGAAGGAGAGCAAGATGAGGCTGAGTTCTGGTTAGAGATTGGTGGTAAGTTTATTTATATCATTTATAATGCAGTAAGAGATGAAGACGGTAATTTTAGGGGTGTACTGGAAATGATGCAGGATGTCACTAAAATTAGAAGCTTAGAGGGAAGTCAGAGATTATTGTCTTGGAGTAATAAAAAGCAGGATACTAAGAATATAGAGAGTAATAGTGTAGAGATACAAAATAAGTATGGAATTAAAAAAGAAACCATCATAGGAGATTTAGTGAAAAAATATCCCTTTATAAAGGAATTCTTATTTAATCTTTCTCCTAAGTTTAGTAAATTAAAAAATCCGATACTATTTAAAACCATGTCTTCTATAGCCACTATAGAAATGATTAGTGAAAGAGCCGAATTTAAGATTGAGGATCTGATTGAAAAAATTGTAGAGGAAATCAGTGCTAATAAGTAAAGGTTAGAACATAAGTATATGGTAGAGAGCAGTAATAGAAAAGCCTAAGGATATAAATTATCCTTAGGCTTTTACATTTTATTTACTAATTTTTAGAAAGTTACTTATAAATGTTTATTCACATCAAAGTTCATTCTCTTAAATAGAATATTATTTTCAAGGTGTATATGCTGGAATAAGTCAGCCTCTAGTTCCTCAAGAATTTTAAAAGTTATAACGTAGGTGTTACAACCGTCATTAGGAACTTTAAAATCATCTGTGATTTTTCTAAGTTCCTTTAGGATATCTCCTGCAGCTTCATGCTCATCCTCAGTTTCACTAATTACCTCATTAATATTTTGAAGTTGTTTAACACTTGGATTTTTATCATATTCTTTAATTAATGGAAAAAGAATTTGTTCTTCCTTCAATAGATGTTGCTCCAGCTCAGTTTTAAGCACTGAAAAAAGCTTATGGACTCTGAACAGTACCCTATGGTTTATACCATGAACTCGCATTATTTTTGTTGTTAACTCTCCTAATTCAGGAAGTACTCTCTTAGTATAGGCATGATGAGTATTTTCAAATTTATCATGCAAATATAAGTAGTTTCAAGTGCTTCAACATTATAGGTGGATTGTTGATTATTTAAGAGATTTTTTTCACCAAAGAAGTCACCTTGATCAAATATATATAGAATCTGTTCTTTACCTTCGATAGTATAACGAAATACTTTTATCTTGCCTTTATCTATAATAATTAAATTTTCTAAATAACTTTCTTCCATTATAATTAGCTCACCCTTTTCATATTTTCTTTTTACAATTAAGGTAGCTACCTTAATTAATTCTTCAGAAGTTAAACTTGAGAAAATTGGAACTTTTTCTACACATAATTTATGAAGGCAGTTTTCACAATTACATTTTTCATGTTCATTCATGAATAATCACATCCTTATTTATGAGATGATAAGTTATTTTTAATAATATAACACTGAATTTCTTTAAAGTTAATATATCATTAAAGTATTCAAAAGTGAATATTGGGTTTTAAATTTAGATTTTAGTAAAATAGGAACAGCTTCAATTCTAAGATCTTGATATAATAAAGTTACCCTAGGGAAAAGGTTGTGATAGAAGTGAATTATAGTAAGGATATTGATAGGTGTATTGAATTTATAGAGAACAATATTAAAGAAACTCTTACTGTAAAGGAGATTGCCGATTACGTTGGTTATTCTGTAAACCACTTTTGTAGAGTGTTCGCATTATGTAAAGGGGTATCCATAATGGAATACCTTAGAAAGCGTAAATTATCGTTAGCAGCAATGGAATTATTTAAAGGAAGAAAGATTATTGATATTGCTTTTGAATATGGCTTTGAAACGCCTAGTGGATTTTCAAAGGCATTCCGGAAAGCTTTTGGATATAGTCCAACGCAATATGTAGCTAGAATGGATGGATATTTTAATAAGGAAACAACATTTAAAATTGGAGGTTATATTATGAATCCTATTATTGTTAAAAAGCCAGCTTTTAAGGTAGCTGGATATGGAATAAAGACTAATATTGGAGGAACAAGCTATACAAAGGATATTGCATCCTTTTGGAGTAATTATGATGGAGAAAATTTAGAATCAAAGATGTATGAAGTCTTAAATCCTCCTAAACACGGAGAAGTTGGGTTATGTGTTCCAACAGATGAAGGAGGAAATGTAAGCTATCTTTTAGGAGTTATTGTAGAAGATTTCTCTAAAGTTACAAGTGATATGATTACAGTAGAAGTGCCAGAAGCTGAATATGCAGTATTTACTACTCCTCCAGTGGATGTCACTGTAGATCCTAAACAAACTAATTTTTCAGATGTAATTAAAGAAACCTGGAAATATATATTTGAAGCATGGTTTAAAGATAGCGAATATATTTATGACGAAGGTAAATTAGATTTTGAATTTTATGATGAACGCTGCCATTATAGACCAGATACAGTTATGGAAATCTATGTTCCAGTAAAGAAGCTATTTTAAAATTAGTTAAATATTAAAATGCATGCTAAACTTTTTGTGAAAATCAGCAAAGAATTTTGAAATAGATCCTATGGAAAATAATAAATATAAAACTTGATAAATTAGAGAGCATTATCATATAAAGAGCATGCTCTCTAATTTTTATTTACTTGTTAATAATACTTAATGTATTTTTAGCCTAGAGTAAGGGGAAAATATTTATAGCAATATTGTAAACTGTAAATATTATAAAAGTTGACAATGCGGGAATTCTTAATTATAATCAAAACCATGAAATAAATATTTTAAGGAGTAGATTTATGAAAACCACTAATAATACTAGAAACTTAATTTTAGTAGCTATGTTTGCAGCTTTAACAGCTATCGGTGCATTTATTAAAATTCCAATCCCCTATGTACCATTTACCCTTCAATACTTATTTTGTGCTTTAGCAGGTGTTATCTTAGGCTCTAAGCTAGGTGCACTATCCCAAATAGTTTATGTTATGGTAGGCCTTGCAGGTGTACCTGTATTCACTGAAGGTGGAGGCTTGAGCTATATATTTAAACCTACTTTTGGATATCTTATAGGGTTTATAGTAGCTGCCTACGTTATAGGTAAGATAAGAGAAAAAATTAAGGAATTGACTTTTACTAAAGCTACGGAAATGCTTTTAGCTGGACTATTTTTTGTTTATTTATTTGGAGTTATATATCTTTATATCAGCTATAACTTATATTTAGGACAATCTGTGTCACTATACTTAGCATTTTTTAATGGCTTTTTAGTATGTATAGCTGGAGATTTAATTTTAACAGCTTTTGCAGCTTATGTAGCAGTGAAAATAATGCCTATACTGAAAATGGATGGATATATAAATTAAAGGTGAAAGAAGGTTTTAAGTATGATAAAGTTTATTAAGGATTTAGAAAGAAGGGTGCTATTAGGAGAAAATATAAACTTTCAAGAAGCTTTAAGTTTAACAAAGCTATATAGCAATGAGGATATAGAGCAGTTATGCATTAGTGCTGACAATATAAGGAAGACTCTTTGTGGGAATAAGGTTGATCTTTGTACTATTATGAATGCAAAGTCAGGAAGATGCTCTGAAGACTGTAAATTCTGTGCTCAATCTGCCCACTACAACACTGATGTGGAAGTTTATGATCTAGTTTCTAAAGAGTCAGCATTAAAGCTAGCAAAAGAAAATGAAGCAGAAGGAGTAAATAGATTTTCTTTAGTTACAAGTGGTAGAGGTATTGTAGGTAGTGATTTTGAAAAGATTTTAGATATATACGAGGAATTAAATAATGAGTTAAGCATGGATTTATGTGCATCACTAGGAATACTTGGATATGATGATTTTCTTAAATTAAAGGAAAGAGGAATAACAATGTATCATCACAATCTAGAAACAAGTAAAGAATTTTATAAGGAAATATGTACAACTCATAGTTATGAAGAAAGAATAAATACAATAAAGGCTGCAAAAGAATCTGGAATGACTGTATGTTCAGGAGGAATCATTGGACTGGGAGAAAGCTGGGAAGATAGAATTAATCTTGCCTTCCAGTTAAAAGAGTTAAATGTAATGTCTATTCCAGTTAATGTACTTAATCCTGTTAAAGGAACTCCTCTTGAGGGCTCTAAAAATTTAACTCAAGAAGATATTCTAAAAACTATTGCTATTTTTAGATTTATAAATCCTAAGGCTTTAATAAGATTGGCAGGTGGTAGAAATCTTATTAAAGATTTAGGAAAAGGTTGCTTTAATGCAGGTGCTAATGCCACAATCACTGGAAATTATTTAACTACTTCTGGAAATAGGATATGTGATGATAAGAGAATGATTGGTGAGCTTAAGCTGGAGGTTAGAAACAATGACTAAAGGAATATTTATAGTTGGAACAGATACAGATGTAGGAAAAACTATTATAACTGCAGGACTTCTCCATGTTCTCAGACTTAAAGGTCACAGTGCAACATATTTTAAAGGTGCATTAAGTGGAGCTATAGAAAAAGATGATAAGCTAATCCCTGGTGATACCGATTTAGTAAGTAGAGTTAGTGGATTAAATGAACCCTATGAAAATATAACTCCATATGTATATAAGACAGCGGTATCTCCACATTTGGCAGCAAAAATAGAAGATAAGCCTATAGATTTAAATATAATAAGAGCGAAATATGAAGAGTTAAAAGGGAAATACGACTTTATAATTGCTGAAGGCAGTGGAGGAATAATATGTCCACTAATAGATAATGATGAAGAGATATATACTCTAGCTGACATTATTAAGGAATTAAATATGAGCACCTTAGTTGTAGCAAGGGCTGGAGTTGGAACAATAAATCATACTGTACTTACTATAAAATATATTCAGTCTTTAGGAATTAAGGTAAAGGGAATAATCATAAATAATTATGAAGACACTTACGTAACTAGAGATAATATTAATGTTATTGAAAGGCTTACTGGAGTTCAAATAGTAGCTAAATTTAAAGCCATAGAGAACCTAAATGAAAACAGTATAGAGAAGAATATAGAAAGTATAAGAAATTGTGCTGAAAATGAATTTACTGATAAAAATATCTTAACATGGATGGAAGAATTATAGTAAGGGGTTAGGTGTTTATATGAAAGATTATGTAAAAAAAGATTTAGAATATATATGGCATCCTTGTGCACAGATGAAGGACTATGAGGAGCTTAATCCCATAGTTATAGAAAGGGGAGAAGGAGTATGGCTTTATGATATCAATGGAAATAAATATCTAGATTGTATATCATCTTGGTGGACAAATACCCTAGGACACAGTAATAAAAGAATTAATGAAGCTATTAAAAATCAAATAGATGATATAGAGCATGTTATTTTTGCTAATTTCTCTAATAAACCAGCTATAGACCTAGCAGAAAAACTAGTAGCTATAACACCAAATGGATTAAATAAAGTATTTTATTCAGATAATGGCTCTTCCGCAGTGGAAATAGCTTTGAAGATGAGCTTTCATTATAATATGCAAAGAAATAAAACTAAAAAGAAGAAATTTGTAGCATTAAGTGATGCCTATCACGGAGAAACATTAGGAGCACTATCTGTATGCGATATTGATGCTTTTAATATGATATATAAACCATTACTTTTAGATACTCTTAGGATTAATGGACCTGATTGTTACAGATGTAAATATGGATGCAATAGAGAGCAATGTAATGCTGAATGCTTTGAAAATATGGAAAAATGTTTAGATGAAAATCATGAGGAGATAAGTGCTGTAATAGTTGAACCGATGGTTCAAGGGGCAGCAGGGATGAAAATTTATTCACCTATTTATCTTAAAAAGCTTCGTAATCTTTGCGATAAGTATGATGTACATTTAATTGTAGATGAGATTGCCATGGGATTTGGAAGGACAGGAGAGATGTTTGCATGTAATCATGCAGATATAAGTCCAGATTTTATGTGCCTTTCAAAGGGGATTTCTGCAGGATATATGCCAATGTCTGTAGTTATGACTACTAATGAAATATATAATTGTTTTTATGGTGATTATTCTGAAAGAAAATCGTTCTTACATAGCCATACCTATGCTGGAAATGCCATGGCATGTGCTATTGCTTTAGAAAATCTAAAGATATTTGAAGAAGATAAGATCATAGAGAATAATAAGGAAAAAGGAAAATTAATAAAACAACTAACACTGGAAAAGGCAAAGAGTTGTAAGTATGTAGGAGAAGTAAGAAGTATAGGCATGATAACTGCTATCGAAATAGTAAAGGATAGAAATACAAAGGAGAGATATCCTTGGCAAAGTAGAGTTGGTTATGAAATTTATAAAATAGCACTAAAGAAAGGCTTACTGTTAAGAGCTATAGGCGATGTACTTTATTTCATACCTCCTTATGTTATAAATAAGGATGAAATAGAATTTATGATAAATACTTGCTTTGAAAGTATAGAAGAATATTTTAAATATTAATTTGATATGATAGAAAAATTTGATTAAATATACCAATATAAAAATAGTTTCCTATATAAATATTTATGTAGGAAACTATTTAACTAGTAAACTAGTTGTTCTGTTCATGCGGGTTTCAGGAATATTGGTAGTTTTAGAAGCACGTAAAAAATACAAAGAGCATGTGGGGGATTGAGGGGCATGCTCTTTGTATTTTTTTATTGTACTTTACGATGTTTTTATCATTAGTATATTTTAATTATATTTTTATCATTAGTTATATAAGTAATATATTTATAAAAACTATTATTAGTTTTTATTTGATTTACCATTACCCTTTTCTCCTGGATTTTCAGGTTTATTAGGTGTTTTTTCTTTAGTATTTTTATTGTTGTTGTTTTTCTTCTCAGTGTTTTCAGGCTTATTATTAACTTTTTTCTCAGAATTTTCAGGTTTGTTAGTAACTTTTTCTACTTTATTCTGAGATTTTTGGTTAACTCTTTCCTTATTAGCTTCAGTATCATCAGTATTTTTCTCTTCTTTAGTTATAGCTTTGTCAGCTTTTATTTCATTTATCACTTCAGTATTATGTATAGTTGATTCTTCAGTGATTTCATCGGAAGTTTTACTTTGTTCTATTTTGGATTTTTTATTTTCCTTGATAGCACTCATAATGTCTTTAACCGGTTTGTTTAACCAGTCTTCAAGAAGTATACTTTCTGGATCTGCAGAACTATTTTGTAGTTTTTCAACTAAATCTAGTTTACCGGGTGTTACGCCCAGTTCTTTTGCTTTTTGTACTCGTTCAAGTCCAACATTTATAGCTTCAAGTTTAACATCTTTACCTATTTCCTCAATTTCATTTTCTAAACTTTTTTGCAATTTTTCAGCAAGTTCACCTGATTTCTCTAAATCTTCACCAGAAGTTGCAATAATAATTCCACCTTCAATGTCATTATCAATGCTATTATCAAAATAACCATTTTTACTAATTTGATTAACTGTTTCGGTAACTGCATCTTCAATATTTTGATTTTCAAGTTTGTCCAACTCAAGTTCATTAAGAATTTCCTGACCATCATCATTTACTGCGGTTATACTAATTACCTTGTTAAAACGATTTAAAGAATATTCTATAGAGGGATTTACATCTAAACTCACATAGGAGTAAGGTGTTTTATAGGCCCATAGAGTTATGCCTCCTACAATTGTAATCATAGCTGTTAAAGCAGAACACATTACCAATTTATTTATATTTTTAAACTTGTTACTTTTAATTTCAATCGTCTGCCCGATGATATAATTTTTGTTTTTAACTTTTGATATGTAGCCATCTTCAGAAAGGACTGCAGCATAGCCAGCTTTGATTTCTACAACAACAGATTTCATTTGTTAATCTCCTCTCTGATGTACCTGAAATAGTAAGCTAAATTTGAATACTCTCCGGATAGTATCTCCACTGCTGCTATTATATATTTTCGGTGACGTTCTAATATTTTTCGGGGTACATTTAAATTTTTTTCAATTATTTTTAATGGTAATTGCTTTGAACTTTGTAATTCACTAATTAGTATCGGATTACTAAGCAGATATAATACAACTTTTGCACAGGATGATTTTGTCTTTTTAGCCTTAGGCGAGCAGGTAGATAAATCTAAAAAAGAAAAACCGTAATGAGAAAATGCTTCATTTGCAGCTTCAATCTCAAATTTTAGTGTATAATTGTCTTCTTGGCATACCTTTTCTGCTACAGCAAGTCCAAGTGCAATATCTTTATCATCTTCATTTTCATCTAACTGACAATTAAATATAGCAGGATTTACGGATAGTTCTAAGTTGTACTTTTTCTGAAGTCTAAGATAATCAATAAGGCGTCTACGGATTATAAGCTCAGCAAAGCTAAGAAAATTTCCCTTGTTTAATTCGTAACCTTGAATCGCTTGTACAAATGCACGAAGTGAAACAGACCATTCATCATCACTTTTAGTTATGTATTTTCTGGTTATTTTTGATGTACATTTCAAAATAAACAATTCATTTTGTTCAATGAAACTATTCAATAGATCCTGATCATTGGCAGCATCTATAGCCATATAATCTATTTCTCTCAACATGGCACCTCCTTGTTCTTATTATTCTATCATCTAAAAATTATTAGGTAAACTTTCAGAATTGTAAATTGCTAAAGGATAATTTCAGAATTTTAAAATAGATTTTTTAAAAACTTTAAGATATAATATATTTAGGATAACGAAATAAATTTTATAGGTGGAATATTATGAAGCAGATATTTAAGTATTTAAAACCATATACAGTGAATATGATTATAGGGCTTTCCATAAAATTCACTGGAACTATTGTAGAGCTGGCTATTCCTTGGATATTGTCTTACATGATTGATGAAATTATTCCATTAAAACAGGTAAGACTAATTTTAATTTGGGGAGGAGTCATGCTTCTATGTGCCATTTGTGCATTAACTTTTAATATAATAGCCAATAGAATGGCTTCAAAGGTAGCAAGAGATACCACAGAGCGAGTTAGAAATGATCTATTTTCCAAAATGATTTGCCTTTCTGATAATCAAGTAGATACCTTCACACTACCATCTTTAATTTCTAGGGCTACTACTGATACCTATAATATTCATCAGATGTTAGGTATGATGCAAAGAATTGGTGTTAGAGCACCAATAATGCTCATTGGTGGAATAATTATAACCATGACCTTAGATCCAGTATTAACTCTAGTTATGATTTCAGTAATGCCTATTATCTTTCTTACAATTATGTATATTTCAAAGGTTGGTATTCCGATGTACTCTATTGTTCAAAAGAGAGTAGACGATTTTATACGTGTAGTTCGCGAGGATATTACAGGAATTCGAGTAATTAAGGCTTTATCAAAGGAAGATTATGAAAAGAAAAAATTTAATGATCGTAATGAAGCAACAGTAGTTCAAGAAAAGAAGAGTGGTATGGTTATGTCTGTACTAAACCCAGTAATGAATCTTTGTTTGAATGTAGGAACCGTACTTGTGATCTTGGCTGGAGCTTATAGAGTAAATAGTGGGGCAATTAAACCAGGAGTGATAATAGCATTTTTAACCTATGTAACTTTAATATTAAATGCTCTTTTATTTATTTCAAGAGTTTTTACTAACTACTCTAAAGCTAGTGCTTCGGCAAAGCGTATTACTGAAATAATAAATGAAAGAGAAGAACTGACAGTTAAGGATATACCAAAGAAAGAAACTGATTATGCTATTGAATTTAATAATGTAACTTTTTCTTATAATCATAAGGAAGAGAATGTGAGTAATATAGACTTTGGTGTTAAAAAAGGTGAAACATTAGGCATTATAGGGGCTACAGGCTCAGGAAAATCTACTTTAATTAAATTGTTAATGAGATTTTATGATGTAGATGAAGGTGCAATTCATATAAATGGACAAGATGTTAGATCTATTGATATGAAAAGATTAAGAGAAAAATTTGGAGTTGTATTTCAAAATGATTTTATAAGTACAGATACAATTTATGAAAATATTCGTTTTGGAAGAAACTTAGATGATAAAGCTATAAAATTAGCAGCAAATTATGCTATGGCTACAGAGTTTATAGAAGGGAAAGAGGAAGGGTTTAATACTAAAGTTGCAGTAAGAGGCGCAGATTTAAGTGGAGGACAAAAGCAAAGAATGCTTATATCTAGAGCTATAGCAGCGCATCCAGAAATATTAATCTTAGATGACTCTTCAAGTGCTTTAGATTATAAAACCGATGCTGAACTTAGAAAAAATCTTATGGAACATTTTAAAGATACTACAACTATAATGATTGCTCAAAGAATTAGTTCAATTATACATGCAGATCATATCTGTGTGTTAGAAGATGGGTATGTTGTAGGCTATGGAACTCATGAGGAGCTTATTGAAACCTGTGATATATATAAAGAAATAAATAAGTCACAGATGGGGGAATAGGTTATGAAAGTTAAAGTTAAGGGGGACATTAGAAATTATGAAAATTAAAAAGAAGAATACTTTAAAAAGAGTAATGTCCTATTTATTTGAATATAAATTGTTGATGATTATAGCAATTATATTGTCTATAGGATCTAATATATTTGCACTTATCGGGCCTATGTTATCAGGTTATGCCATAGATAATATTAGTCTTGGAAAGGGAGCTGTAAATTTTTCTAAAGTGTATTATTATTGTGGTCTTATGATTATATTTTATATTGTATCTTCTATTTTAGCCTATATTTTATCGGTGCTTATGCTGGAAATCAGTAAAAGAATATCTTATAGATTAAGAAAAGATTTATTTGATAGGCTATTGTCTCTTCCAGTGGGATATTTTGATACTCATGCAACGGGGGATATTATAAGTAAAATTTCCTATGATGTAGACACCTTAAATTCTACATTAACATCTGACTTAGTTAGTATTTGTGCAAGTATAATTACGGTGGTAGTATCCTTTGTATATATGGTTATGATATCTCGAAAATTAGTTTTAGTATTTATAATTACAGTGCCTATGTCTATTATACTTACAAAGAGAATAACGAGAGTCACAAGACCGATGTTTCGTAAGCGCTCAAGAAAGTTAGGAGAACTTAATGGGATGGTAGAGGAATTTATATCTGGTCAGAAGACATTAAAGGCTTATCACCAAGAAGAAAATACAAAGAAAAAATTTGAAGGCAAGAATGAAGAGGCTGTAGATGCTTATTATCATGCTGATTATTATGGCTCTATGGTTGGACCTTCAGTTAACTTTATGAATAATTTATCTTTAACTCTTATCAGTATCTTTGGAGCAATTATGTATCTCTTTGGCCAAATGACTCTAGGTAACATATCTTCATTTGTTCTATACTCTAGAAAATTTTCTGGACCTATTAATGAAACTGCTAATATCATGGGAGAATTCCAATCTTCACTCTCTGCTGCAGAAAGAATTTTTCAACTTATGGACGAACTATCAGAAGTAGCTGATAAAGAAGATGCTAAGGAACTTATAGATACAAATGGAAATGTTAAAGTAGAGAATATTTCCTTTGGGTATAATAAGAATAAAATTATTCTTAAGAATCTTAGTATGAATGCACCCGCTGGAAGCATGATTGCAATAGTAGGACCTACAGGAGCTGGTAAGACTACTTTAATTAATCTCCTTATGCGATTTTATGATGTTAATGAAGGAAGCATTATAGTAGATGAAAACCCCATATCAGAAGTTACACGTAAGAGCTTAAGAAAGGCTTATGCTATGGTACTTCAAGATACATGGCTATTTGATGGAACTATTTTTGAAAATATTGCTTATGGTAACGAAAATGCTACTATAGAAGATGTTGTAGAAGTGGCTAAGGCAGCTAAAATTCACTCATATATAAAAAGACTTCCTAATGGATATGATACTGTAATTACTGATGATGGAACTAATATATCTAAAGGACAAAAACAGCTTTTAACCATAGCGAGAGCTATGCTGTTAGATGCAAAAATGCTTATCCTAGATGAAGCAACATCTAATGTTGACACTAGGACAGAAATTCAGATTCAACAGGCTATGAGAAATTTAATGAAGGATAAAACATGTTTTGTAATTGCACATAGGCTTTCTACCATAAGAAATGCAGACCATATCTTAGTGGTTAATGATGGAAATATAGTGGAGCAAGGAAATCATGTAGAGTTATTAAAACAGAAGGGGTTCTATAGTAGACTATATAACTCACAGTTTGAATAGTGTATTAAAAATAAATTGTAATTTTAAAATAGACTACCTAAAAATTTTTAGGTAGTCTATTTATATTAAATAATTATTATATTTTTAATTAATCCTCAGAACTTTTGTTTTTATTTATTATAAGATGAATCTTATCTATTCTTCTATCATCTAAGGCTAAAAGTTTTAGTGTAATATTTCCTATTTCAACTTGATGATTATTTGTATCATTAGGAACAGTTCCAAAGGTTTCAAGGAATAATCCACCTACAGTATCTGCTACTTCTGAATCTAAGGAAAGATCTAAAAAGTCATTCAAGTCGGATATAGTAAGTAATCCACTAACTATATAATTTTCATCATCTACTTTTTCTATTTCAGGTTGATCATCATCATATTCATCAGAAATTTCTCCCATTACTTCTTCAATAATGTCTTCTATAGTAACAATACCTGAAAATCCACCATATTCATCTATTAATATAGCCATATGGTTTTTATTTGCCTGAAGTTCTCTAAATAAACCATCAATAGAATTTGTCTCAGGAACAAAATAAGGTTTTTTCATTATATCCTTAATACAAATATTATCAATACCATTTTCTACTATGTTTGAAAATAAGTCTTTCATATAAAGTACACCAATAATATTATCAAAGTCTTTATCATAAATAGGTATTCTTGAAAAGCTTTCAGTTAAAATGTAATTGATGTTATCTTTAATTTTATCATTTACATCTAGTAGGTATGTTTCAGTTCTTGGTGTCATGATTTCTTTAGCCATGGTATCATCAAATTCAATTATACCATCAATCATTTCACGTTCAATTGCATTTATAGCTCCCTGTTCTTGACCAATCTCAATAAGACTTCGAATTTCTTCTCTTGATACTTGATCTTCCATGCCCTCTGTTTTAATTCCAAAGAGTCTCATTATTAGATTAGTAGAACAAGATAAAAACCATACGAAAGGTCTAGTTAATTTAGAGATAAAAACTATGACTTTTATAGAAAACATAGCTACTTTCTCTGAATTTTGAAGAGCTATTCGCTTTGGAACTAATTCTCCAAGAACTAAAGTTAGGTAAGAGATAAGTAAAGTGGTAACAATTAAAGCTATCTTATTACTGTAAGGTATACCAAATCCAGACAGTGTATTAGCAAAGCCTACAGAAATAGATGTGGCTGCTGAAGCAGATGCAAAGAAACCTGCAAAAGTAATCCCTACTTGAATAGTAGATAAGAAATTATTAGGTTCTTTTAAAATTTTCTGAAGAAGTAAAGCTTTCTTATTACCCTCATCTGCTAAAAGGTTTATTTTTGTTTTGTTTAAAGATACAATTGCCATCTCTGCGGAAGCAAAGAAAGCATTTACTAAAATTAGTAAAAAAATTAGAATAAAACTGCCACTGGGGCTCGCGTCCATTCTTATATTCCCCCTTATTTTTAAATATAGTGAAACTATTATAGCATATTACTTTATTATTAATCAAATTGTAGACTGAATAGTTTAAGGTTAAATATGGTAAAAATATTTAATTTGCTTATTTAAGCTATAGATATATAAGATTTACTCTAACACTTTCTATTCTACTAAAATTATTAATGTGTGAAGTAATAATAACTTTAGTATAGACAGGTTAAATGCTTATTACACTAAATTTAAAACAAATTCTCCTTCTTATAAGGAAAAAGAAGGGGCTTTTGCAAAATATATTACTAATCTTATATAAAATATTGAAGATGCACTTTAATATTATTGTTAGCGAATGCCATTTGGATAAGTAAGAATCTAAATCTTNNCTTATTCAATATTTATTTAGATTAGCTCATTTTGCGAAAGTCCCTGAATTAAATAGATTAAAATTATTTTTAAAAATTAGTTGACTTTTTCAACTATAGGCATATAATAAAGTATAATAATTTAAATACACAAATACATTGAAGAAGGAAAGTAATGTGTAATGAAGATTCAGAGAGAGTATCCATTAGCTGAAAGGATATTTATTGAAGCTACATATGAAGTGCCCTTTGGAGTACGGTACCGAATTAAGTAGGCTATCGCGGTTTTAACCGTTACATTAATAGAGTATGATAGTACTCGAAAAGAGGGTTTAATTTTTTTATAACCAAATAGAGTGGAACCGCGGATATTATCCGTCTCTAAGTTTATCTTAGAGGCGTTTTTTTTATTCTAAAATAGTATGAAATCAAATTAATATAAAATAAATATAATTAAGCACTATATAGATTTGAAAGTTTATAATCTAAAATTTTATGGAGGAAAGTCATTATGAAGTTTTTAAAATCACTTATATATGATATAGATTCGGTTTTTCCAAGAGATCCTGCAGCTAGAAGTAGGCTAGAGATATTATTATTATATCCGCATATAAAGGCAATAATATCTTATAGAATATCTAATTTTTTATATAGAAAAAGATTATTCTTTTTAGCAAGGTTTATTTCTAATATAAGTAGATTCATCACTGGAATAGAAATACATCCAGGAGCTAAAATTGGAAAAGGTCTATTTATTGATCATGGAATGGGGGTGGTAATTGGAGAAACAGCAGAAATTAAAGATAATGTAACTATGTATCATGGAGTTACATTAGGAGGAACAGGTAATGAAAAGGGAAAGCGGCATCCAACCATAGGAGATAATGTAATTATTGGAGCTGGTGCTAAAGTCCTAGGAAATATATATATTGGTAAAGGCACAAAGATTGGCGCAAACTCAGTAGTATTACAATCTACGGAGGAAAATTCTACAGTAGTAGGGATAGCAGCAAAACCTTTAAATAAAAAATAGCATTAAATTTTATTAAAAACAAATGGAGGTATTAATCATGAAAAAAGTTTATAAGAGTTTAACAGAATTAATAGGAAATACACCACTACTAGAGCTTTCAAATTATAACAAAAAGCATAATTTAAAGGCTACTATATTAGCAAAATTAGAATACTTTAATCCAGCAGGAAGTGTAAAGGATAGAATAGCAAAGGCAATGATTGATGATGCAGAAGCAAAAGGAATTTTGAATAAAGAGTCTGTTATCATTGAACCAACAAGTGGAAATACTGGAGTAGGGCTTGCTTCTGTAGCATCGGCAAGAGGATATAAAATTAAATTAGTAATGCCAGAAACTATGAGCATAGAAAGAAGAAGTTTGATGAAGGCATATGGTGCTGAAATTATACTAACTGAAGGAGCTAAGGGAATGAAGGGGGCTATAGCTAAAGCAGAAGAATTAGCGCAAGAAATTCCAAACTCATTTATTCCAGGACAATTTATAAATCAAGCTAATCCAGCAATTCATAAAGCTACTACAGGACCAGAGATTTGGAAAGATACTAATGGAGAAATAGATATTTTTGTAGCTGGAGTAGGTACAGGGGGAACTATAACTGGAGTTGGTGAATTCTTAAAATCAAAAGATTCAAATATAGATATTATAGCAGTAGAACCAGAAGATTCACCTATGTTATCAGATGGTAAAGCTGGTCCTCATAAAATTCAAGGAATAGGAGCTGGATTTATTCCAGATACCTTAAATAAAGATGTTTACGACCAAATTATAAAGGTATCTAATGATGATGCTTTTGCTACTAATAAAGAATTAGCAAGAACTGAAGGTTTATTAGTTGGTATATCTTCAGGAGCAGCTTTAAAAGCGGCTACAGAAATAGCAAGTAAACCAGAAAATGAAGGGAAAACTATCGTAGTATTATTACCAGATACAGGTGAGAGATATTTATCAATTCCAAACTTTATATAGGTGTATTAAGCTAAAGAGAAGGAGAAGTTTCTTATCCTTCTCTTTGTTAATTAAAATTTAAATAATTCGTATTGTATTGTAATAATATTTAATATAACATTATATGTGGAAATAAATGAAAATTTGTTAAATTAGATGTTAGGGGCGAGGTTTGGTGTCAGATAAAAGTGAAAGTGAATTTGTAGTTTTACCCTTAAATGAATTAATAATAAATAATGATGGAAAAACAGGAATACCCTTTGAAATACTAAGAAATGTATTTGGATTTTCTGTAATGGTAAAAGGGTCTCAAGTTTATATTAAGAATGAATCTGAAAAAGTTGAATCCGATTCAAATAAATATATTAGGAAAGAAGGTTCTACAGATAATTTTTTAGAAGACTTTAAAATATTAAAGGAAAAGTTCTCTTTTCAGGAATATTATCAAGGGTCTTTAATATATAGCTCAAACTTAAGAGGGGTTAAACACTATGATGTATTAATTACAGAAAATTCAACTTGGTGTAACATAACCTTAAGAGGAGGCTATAGAAACTACTGCGATTTATCAAGTGATAAAAATATAATAATTCCACTTATGAAGTTTTACTTTCCTAATGATTATGAAAAAATTGTTAGAGATATTTTAGAAAAGGAAACTGTAAGATACAAATGTGATGAAAGAGATGTACTTATAAGAAAAGATTATGATGGAGACACTAAAGAAATTGTATTTTCGCAATTAGGTGGAAGTTTATAAAAATAATAAAAGTATTATTAATAAGATTTTAGTAAGAAATATATATAAAATTATTTATATCCGATATAAAGTTATAAAAGTATTAAGAGTCTTCGTAAAATATTTAAGTTTGAACTTTAATATTATTTCTAGTAAATACTATTTAGATAAGTTGGAATAACTAAATCTTTAATTTAGTTATTCCAACTTACTTTTTCTAATATAATTAGAAGAACCTACTTAGAAAATCTCTTTATTTAGTATTTATGAATGGTAAAATCACAAGCAAAACAACTTGTTTGAGTGTATACGAGCTGTTTTGTTGGAGTTGAATAAATAACTTAGTAAATCAATATTCTGAAACGGCCGAGATGTAATAATATAGGGTATACTCAATATTTATTTAAGATTAGACTATTTTGTTAAGGCACCTTAATTTTATTTATTCTTACGTGATAAGTTCCAAATTGATAGACCATAAAACAATAGGGCAGTAACAATTAAAATAATGATACTAGTAAGAGGGGTTACGGTATAATCATTGAAGCTAAAAGTTACCCCCATGGTTTCATTGAAGTCTGTTAAGTACTGCGCAGGTACATTTTCAAAGGCTATAGCTAACTGCTTTTCCATAATTACTTGCCTAAACAATATTACGGCATGGGATACGGGAAATAATTTTATAATCGTCTGAACAAAGTTAGAAACACTACCGATCGGCAAGTAAATACCAGTTAAAAATCCAATAAGTGTACCAATAATTGTACTTGCAGTTGCAAAGGCATTTTGGCTTTTGAAAAAAGAAACAACAAATAAAACAATAGCGGTATTTGTAAAGGTGGAAAGTAAGATTAATCCAAAGGTTTTAATGATTACAACAGTTGAAAGTATTTCTCCACCGCCGATTATGAAGTATACTTGCACAAGAATAAATGCCACAATGCTCATTATAACACCGATGATATATGAACTGATTACATAGCCAGCTACAAGATGACTTCGTTTAATTGGGGAAGAATAAAAGTCCTTAGAAATTTTTTTGGATTTGTCATCAACTAAAATTCCAAATGAACCCATGGTAGTTGTTACTGAGGTTACAGCTATTAATCCAGCCATAATCCAACAGTCCATTAAAGGACGGGCATTAGATATTTCTGTAAGACTTTTGGTCCAAACATCTCCCAAAAATAAGGCATAAAGACCAATTATGATAAAGACGCTTAGAAGGGAGAAAAATACGGCACTTTTGTCTCGAAAAAACAATTTAATATTTCGTTTAGCAAATGCAATCATTCTCTAATCTCCTTTCCTGTAATTCCAATAAAGGCATCATCCATAGTACCATTGTGAACTTCAAAACCATTTATATGTTTTTTACATTGTTCAATAATAGGAAGGGAGGCCATGGTAGAAGGTATTTTGATGATAAGTCGGTCACCAATCTTTTTATAATTAAGAGAATTTGTTTTTAATATATTTAAAAGGTCAGTCTCATCTTTAGAATAAAGGATTAAAATATCACTAGAATATTTTTCACGCAGTTCTGATGGTGTTCCTTTTGCTGATATTTTTCCGTCATCAATGACAACTACATAGTCAGCAGCTGTAGCTTCCTCCATGTAGTGTGTAGTAAGAAAAATGGTCATGTCTCTTTCGTTTTGTAATTTAAGTATAGTTTCCCAAACATTTTTACGTGTCTGAGGATCAAGTCCTGTTGTGGGCTCATCTAAAAAAAGTATTTTAGGAGTGTTAATAAGGGCTCTAGCTATGTCTGCTCTACGCCTTTGTCCACCAGACAGCTTTCCATAGGGGCGTTTAGCAAAATCTTCGACACCAGTGATTTCCATTGCACTATCCACGGCCTTTGAAAGCTCATCACCTTTTAAGCCATAAAAGCTACCACGTATCTTAAGATTTTCTTTAACGGTTAATAGATCGTCTAATAATCCATCTTGAAATACAGCTCCAATTATAGAGCGGATTTTAGCATCATCTTTTCCTAAGGAAAAACCATTGATGGACACATCGCCTTCATCTGGTTTTAAAAATGTGCAAATAATATCAATAGTAGTTGATTTACCTGCACCATTAGGACCTAAAAATGCAAATAGTTTCCCTTTTTCAACATAAAAATCTATTCCATTTACTGCTTTGATGTCACCATAGAATTTTTTTAGATTTTGTACTTCAATTATTTTCTCCAAGAAAGCACCTCCTTGTTATAAAAAGATCAAATCATATATAATATTATATCATGCATAAAGGGGAATTTTGGAATATAAATGGAATAATATATAATATTATAGTTGACATATCAACCTATTTATTGATATGTTTAATATAGTTGATTTATCAACTATATTATGTAGGGGGTTACACTATGGATGAAACAAAAAGATATATTACCAAAATCGGAAGAGTTGCACAAATGTACACTAATGGTGTTCTTAGTGGAATAAATCTTAGTGCTTCTGAATACATGTGTTTAAGATATATAAGAAAAAGAGAAGGCTTAAGCCAAGAAGAGTTGAGAGGATTGTTATCTATTGATAAGGCTGCAGTGACTCGGTTAGTGAGTAATCTGGAAAAAAAAGGGTATGTAGTTAGGTATAAGGATGAAAAGGACAAGAGAATTAATAGATTATTTCCTACAGAAAAAACTAAAGAGGTAAAGGATATAGCTACAGCCACGGAAACTCATTTCTATCAATGGCTTATGGAAGATATAGATAATGAGGAGAAGGAAATTTTCTTAAAGGTATTAAAAAAATTATATGTAAAATCTAAAATGGAAAGAAGAGCAAACTTCAAAAATATTATTGAAAAGGTGGATGTATTAGATGAGAGCTTTGAAGATTGAGCCTATGGAGGAACCAAATCTTATTAAGAACTATTGGCTAAAAGAAAAAAAAGTAGTAGCTATGATAATATTTTTTGGGATAGCATTCAATGGTGCTACTGTTGTAGGGCCAATACTACAAGGAAATTTAATAGATTCTATATTAAATAAAGAATCCTTAAATATTGTATTTATAAGAATAGCTTTATTTATAGGAGCTATTGCATTTATTCAACTTGCTCGTTTCTTTAAAAGATTTTATGTGAGAAGATTTGCTAATAGTACAAGTGCAACAATGCGTCTTATGATTTATAACAACATAATGAGTAAAAATATAAATGAACTCAGTGATGAAAATATGGGAAACCTTATGACTAGGGTTATTTCAGATGTAGATTTATGTGTTGAAGGTATGAGAAAGGTAACTACAGAGGTTTTTGATACAGGAGTTTTAATGATAGCCTATTTAGTTACTATGATAACTTATGATGCTAAGATTACTCTTATATCCTGTTTATTCATTCCTGTTGCTATGAAATTGGCAGAAGTGCTAAAGGGAGTAATATATAAATATTCTACAGATTATAGAAACGAAAGTAGTGTAGTAACCGATTTAACCTATGACAGTATAGAGAATGCAATTTTATTTAGAATTAATGGATTAGAGGATAAGAATAGAGAAGAGTATTTTCACCATTTAAATGAACTTCAAAGAAAGGCAGTTAAAGCAAGTGTTTTGGAAAATGCTATGCAGCCTGTATATAATGTGATAGCCCTATTAGGAATAATTATAGTTATTTATCTAGGTGGTAATAAAGTAATTGAAGGAAGCTGGACTGTAGGTAATTTTTCCACATATATGGTGATGTTTACTGCAATTACAACGAAAGCTAGTAAAACAGCCAAGCTATTTAATTCAGCCCAGAAATCAAGAATTTCTTGGCTTAGAATTAAGCCTTATTTAAAGGATTATGAAGTAAAGAATACGACTACTGATATTCATAAAAAAGGTACGACCATTCAGGTGAAAAATTTGAGCTTTTCCTATCCTAATAGAGATGTAGAAGTTATTAGAAATATTAACTTTGAAGGTAAAACTGGAGAAATTATAGGAGTTACTGGACCTATAGCTAGCGGAAAATCTACTTTAGGTATAGCACTTCTTGGGATTTATGATTATAAGGGGAGTATAAAAATCGATAATAGAGAATTGAGAGACTATAGTGAGTATGAAAGAAGTGAAATAATATCTTACTTAGGACATAACACTCAACTATTATCTGATACTATCTATAATAATATTACATTAGGAAAGAATAAGTCTATAAAAGAAGTATTGAAGGATGTTTGTTTTAATAAAGACCTAGAGAGTATGGAACAAGGAGAAAACACCTTGGTTGGAAGTAGCGGTGTTAGATTAAGTGGGGGACAACAAGCTAGATTATCTCTTGCTAGGGCTTTATTAAATAAAAATAAAGTAATTATTTTAGATGATCCATTTTCAGCCATAGATGTGAATACTGAAAGTGAAATTATTAATAACTTACGTAGTAATTATAAATACAGTATAATCATAATAATATCTCATCGACTAACTATGTTTAATCAAGTTGATAAGGTAATTATGTTTCATGAAGATAAGAAGGTAGAGTGTGGTACCCATGAAGAGTTAATAAATAAATCTCAATTGTATTCTACTATTTATAAATTACAAAGAGGTGAGATTAGTGAAGGATAGATTAGTTAGTAAGTCCATAAAAAAAGTAATTAAAAATAATATTGGATTTTGTATAATTTTAGTTTTAGTAATCATTGGAGTAGTAGTACTTAGTTTGGTTCCACCTCAACTTTTGAAAGTTATCATAGATAAATATTTGATAAATGAAGTTACAACAGGGTTACTTAGCATAGCAATTATATATTTATTAGTATTAATTTTTATAGGTATACTAGATGTAATAAAGGAAGCTTTTTTAGTAGTTTTAGGGCAAAAAATAACTAAGGAAATACGTAAAGAAATGATGTATAAGTTAGAAAAAGTAAATTCTATGTATTTTTCTAATAATGATTCAGGAGAAGTAGTTTCATTGTTCACAAATGATGTAGATACAATCAACTCTCTATTTACTAATGGAATTATCGGAATGATTATAGATTGCTTTAAAATAATAGGAATATTAATATCCATTTGGATATTTAGTTTTTATTTAGGAATAGTTACATTGATATTAATTCCTATAATTTATCTCATAACTAGAGGTTTTCAGAAACTCATGTTAAAGGCTCAGTTTAGAAATAGAGTTTTAGTTGGAAAAGTAAATAATCATATTTCTGAAAGTTTGAAGAACATAACTATGATTAAAACTTATAGTAAAGAAAAGTATATGGAAGATAAATATGTGGAATATTTAAAAGATAATTTTGAAACTGTAGAAAAAATAAATTATTTTGATTCCGTGTACTCTCCAATTATTCAACTTATACGTGCCGCTGTAATTTCTATCATTGTAATATTATCTTCAAGTCAATTTAACTATATAGGTATTTCATTAGGAATGGTGGCTGCTTCTATAGATTTAATTTCTAATTTGTTTTCGCCTATAGAGAATTTAGGTATGGAATTTCAAGATATACAAAGAGCTATTTCAGGAATAAAGCGTGTGAATGAGTTTTATGAAGAGAGAGAAGAAGAAGATAAAAATAGAAAATTAAAAAAGGAAACATTAATTAGTGATCCTAAATATGTAACTATAGGATTTAATAATGTATCATTTAGTTATACAAAAGGTATAAGAGTATTAGAAGAGATTTCATTTGATATAGTAGCTGGTGAAAAAATAACTGTTGTAGGAAGAACAGGAGTAGGAAAATCAACTTTGTTTAAGCTGATTTTAGGACTAATTAAACCTACAAAGGGTAGCATTACAATAAATGAAGTAGATGTATATAGTATTCCTAATAAAGAAAAAAGAAAGATTTTTGGTTATGTATCTCAAGGATTTACATTTATCGAAGGAAGTGTTAAAGATCAAGTAACACTACAAGATAAGAATATTTCCCAAGAAAATGTAGAAGTAGTAATGAAATTAGTAGGACTACACGATTATGTATTAACTTTAGAAAAAGGGTATGAAACTATGATAGAGCATGACAAGTTATTTTCACAAGGACAAAAGCAACTACTTGCTATTGCTAGAGCTATAGTTATGAATCCACCAATTTTATTATTAGATGAAATAACCGCTAATTTAGATTCAGTCACGGAAGAAAAGGTGGTTTCCATATTACAGAAGATATCAACTACTAGAACAATTTTATCTATATCCCATAGATTATCTTCAATAATCGATTGCGATAAAATAGTTAGAATAGAGAATGGAAGAGTAAAGAATATAGGAACACCAGAAGAGATGTCACAAAAGGATAATTGGTATAGAAGTCATATGGAACTAGAAAAACTAACCTGGAATTAATTAGAGGAGGAATAAGATGAATAACTTATTATATCCAGTGAGTAAAGAGGATTTCAAAAAGTTAGTTGATATAAGATTTGATAATATCAATGAAGGTTTTAATAATTTTAAGAGTGTAATATTAGAAAGTAAAACAATAGAAGAGGCAGAGGAAAATATAATTAAATTTATGGAGGAAACTATAATACTGAATGGAGAGTATAACTCCTATGTAGATTTATATTTTTCTACTCTAGAGGAAGAGAGTAAGGAGAGGTTAATAAAATTACTAGAAGTAGAAGATAAGGAAGTTATGTATAGAATTCAAGAAACATTGAATGAAGACACAATTTATTTTAGATTAACAAGAGAAATTATCCCATTTATAACTAGATTGAGTACAAGGGAAATTTTATTCTGCACTGTATATTTTACTAAATATCCATTTACTATATGGGGAAACTATAATAAAAAATTTCCATGTTTTTTTGATAATGATAAAGTGTTAGAATTATATAATGACATTTCTAAATCATGTAATATTAAAATCATGTAGGTATTTAGTTATTTACCGATGAATAAGAATAATTAAATAGAAAGAATGTATATAAATTTTTATTATTTGAATATTATTAAATAATAAGATTATGAAATTATTACTTAATAATCATTATTGACTAATAGATAAAATAGTAATATTATAAATATATATCTACAATAAAATTGTAGATATAGTATAGGATAAATATGGAGGATATAATATGAAAAAATATATTTGTAAAGTATGTGGATACATATATGAAGGTGAGGAATTACCAAAAGATTTTATTTGCCCAATCTGTGGTGTAGGGGTAGAGATGTTTGAAGAACTAAAAGAAAATAATTTATTTAGTAACTTTAAAGTATTTAATAAGGTCAAAGAAAATGATGTAGTTACATCTTTTTATCTAACTCCTGTAAATAAAAAAGCTCTAAAAACTCATAAAGCGGGACAGTTTATTTCTATAAAACCAATAAGCACAGGGGATAAGTCTAGTGAAGTTAGACAATATACTTTGTCTATGAAACCAGGAGAAGATTTCTATAGAATAAGTGTTAAGAGAGAAGATAAAGGATTAATTTCAAGATATCTTCATGATAATATTAATATAAGTGATGAAGTTGAAATAACAGAACCATTAGGAGAGTTTATATTAAAGGATAGTAATAAACCTTTAGTACTTATAAGTGGAGGTATAGGGATAACACCTATGATGTCTATGTTATATAAAGCTATAGAAGAAGGAAGGAAGGTAAAATTTATTCAAGCAGTATTAAATTCAAATGTTCATACCTTTAAGAAGGATTTAAAAGATTTAGCTGAAAAATATGATAATATAGATGTAGAGTTTTTCTATAGCAACCCATTAGACACTGATAAACTTGGAGAAGATTATCAAGTAGAAGGATATCTTACTAAAGAATGGATTGAACATAATCTATCAAAAGATGAAGAATTCTACTTTTGTGGACCATTAGGATTTATGAAAATGATATATGATGCATTAAAATCTATGGGAGTATCAGATGATTCTATAAACTATGAAATGTTTGGACCATCTGCAGATTTAGCAAAAATGTAATTTTAGGAGATATTTCAAAGATATATTGAAATATCTCCTTTATTTCTTATATCATAAGGATTTTAGTAGTATAATGTTAAGGCATTTTCAAAAAATAAATAAGTCAGAGTGCTCGTCTATTTTGTGTTATCTGATCACTACCCGCTCTAATACTCCCATCGCACTCTGTGAAAGCGATTCGCACCCAAT
>DCDL01000014.1:54040-60421 GCA_002316385.1 Clostridium sp. UBA1056 | reverse complement strand
CCCATCTTTGACTTATTATCTATTTTCACATGCCTAAATAAGAGCTAAAGCTCCTCATTAATAGTTTCATCTTTATATATTTTTTTGCTATAACCTCTAAATATAAATAAAGCTAATATGGCATTCAGCAACAATATGCCTCCGTTGATGTAAAATGGCATTGAATGACTAAAGTTATCATACACCCATCCTCCAAGTAATGGTCCAACTATTGCTCCTAAACTTCCAACAAACATATATATACCATATCCTGAGCCTCTAGACTCATCTTCACTCAGCTCTGCCACCAAGGCTTCCTCTGCTGGTGAAGACATAACGCCCCCTATAGCCTCTATTGACCATAGAAAAATTAACATATTAATACTAATGACATTGCCTAAGCAGATTGACACTATCCCTGAGCAAATAAGTCCAATGACCATCAAAGAAATTCTGCCATACTTATCACTCATACTACCAAATTTTGCTGGTAAGTAGGCATAAATAAGAGCAGCTGGAATAAAAGCCATAGCTATAACTCCAATATCATTAGTGAATTTATCTTGAAGATAAACCATCAATAGTGGATTTATCATAGAAGCTGAAAAAGCAGTTGCGAAAACTATTATCATCAACATATAGAAATTACGACTATACTTTTTCTTTAATTTCCTATCAGTATTAATTGTTTTTACTTTTGTTTCAGATATTCCTTTGAATGCTATATATGCTGCTATTAATGCTAATACTGCATAGCCCCTAAATAAAAACTTTATTCCCATATCAAAGGTACAAATTGAGAATAAAGCAAATGCAATAATTGAGCCATATAGTGATCCTTTAGAGCTAGCTCCATCTATACTTCCGAGTGCATTACCCATCTTAGTGTCTTCTGAAATATCTGTGGCTATAGAATAAGCAGAAATCCACATTAAGGATGATCCTATTGCCTGAATAAATCTGCTTATATATAAATGACCAACACTTGATGCACTAGAAAATATTAGCATGGATAGTGAATAAAATATAAAGGATGCAACAAAGAAATATTTTCGTCCATATTTATCTATGGCCATTCCTATAATTGGCCTTAATACTAAGGTTACAATACTAAACATAGAAAATAATCCTCCGATGGCAAATGCGCTCCCTCCAATCATCTTTCCATAGACAGGTAACATGAACGTCATAATACTAAATCCAAAGGCTCCTAACATAATAGATTTTTCTAAACTTTTTCTACCCTTAACTTGCATACTTAATCTCCCCCTCTAAAACACCGACATTCAAACTTAATACTAATATACATAAAAATGTAATAATAATCAATATATTCCATTACATGTGGTAAAATACCCTATGTAAATTGCCATTTAAATACTTAATCTAAATTTAATTTGTATATCTCAAAAATTTTTACTATGAAAATCTAAAATTCATAATCCCCACTTCCATAGCATAAACATTAAAAAGATAATTTTGCGGGGTGATTATTCTGAAGAATTTAAAGTTAAAGAAGCTTTTTTCCTTTTTTAAAAAGCTTAAAATTATTATCTTTATAGTGGCTATAATTATTGTTTTCTTATTTATAAATTCCTTAACTACTAAAAATAAGCTTGAGAAAAAGAGTGATTTTGTGTCTGAAAAACTTATATCTATCTCTGAATTGGCTACCTCTCGTTATGATTACTCTAATGTAATATCTACAAAGAATAGCTTAAGCTTTAATGATATTACCATTCCTTTTACTGAAAAATCCTTTGTAGTTAAATATAATGGCTACATTACTGCTGGCTTAGATTTAAGTACCGCTACTTTTTCTATAGATAAAAATATACTTACTATAACTATTCCGCCTTGTTCTATACTTACTCATAATGTAAATGAAAATGAAGTCTTTATTTTTGATGAAAAAACCTCCATATTTAATAAGCTATCTATAGATGATATGCTTAATGAAATTGTAACGGAGAAATCTAAAACTGAGGAAAAAGTAATAAAGGACGGATTTCTTGATAAGGTTACAGTGGATACTATTCAGCTCCTCAAGAATATTTTCTTAAATTGTGGCTTTAATGAGGTAATAGTTAAAGTATTAGCTCAAGAAAATCAATAAACTTTGAACTATTAGTATATATTATGTAAACAATAAAGCACTTAAGAAATTTGTAATAAATTTCTTAAGTGTTTTAATCTATAATTATATTTAAGTAATTAGTTGTAGTAAAGTTTACAAAAGAATTTTTAAAAACTAAAAACGTTAAAGCTATTACATCCAATATAAAATATAAATTTTAAGGAGGGATTCTTTTGAAAAAAACAATATTCAATACTAAAAATTTTTTACTTATTTTAATTGTCATTATTTTTAGTACAATAATTATATGTTTTTTAAACAATGGCACTTCCCACGAACAAGGAACATTTGAGATAAAATATAAAAATTCTATTGATAAATACTGTAAGGATTATAATGTAGATAAATATTTGGTATATGCTATGATAAAACAGGAAAGTAATTTTAATAATGAAGCCGTGTCTTCAGCTAAAGCAAGAGGCTTAATGCAGATGACAGAAGATACTTTTAACTGGCTAAAACCTCAGCTAGGGGAAAGTTCTACCACCTTTGATGATTTGTTTGATGCAGATACTAATATTAGATATGGTGTGTTTTTTATTTCCGTTCTTCAGAAAAGTTTTTCTGAGCAGAACACTGTAGTTGCAGCATATAATGCAGGAATGAATATTACTAGTGAGTGGTTGCAGGATAGCGATTATTCTAATGATGGAGTCACATTGCATACCATACCATATAAAGAAACAGCAAATTATGTTATTGTAGTAGACTCTAATTATAAAAAATATTTGAATCTATACGGAAGTAAGTAAGCTGAGAAATAACAAAGGGCTATTGCAAAATATTTTACAATAGCCCCTTTACTATTTACTTCTATTAAAAAACTTCATAGACCCAATACTTATACAGAACAGAATTATTGCTAGCACAATAAAGGATATATTTAATGAACTAAATTGTCCTATAAAGCCTAGTAGTGGGAATATCATGATCATAAATATACTAAAGCATATACTTTGAACAGATATTAAGGTTGCTCTTTGAGCTGATGGAATAAGCTTATTTATATAATTAGAGCTAACTGGATATAAAATATTTATGCTCATGGAAAACATAATAAATCCTATAACAGAAATTATACCCTTACTATTGCTAAGGACTATAAGCCACACTCCCCCTACCATTGGAACTATGTAAAGCATGGCCTTTTTTAATAACTTCTCTACCTTATAAGCTAATTTAGCTCCCATGGCACAACCTATACTTGCTACTACATAGATTATGGCTATTAAGCTTCTAGAATAGCCCATTTCACTAAAATATTGTTGGCTATAAAAATGAGTAGTTGTCCCTGTCATAAATATTAATTCAAAGAACATCATTATAATGATAATTTTTTTATTATCCCTCATGACTTCAAAGCAGCTTTTAAAGTGTCCCACTATGGTAACTCTTTCTTTTGCTTCTTCATGAATTTCTGGCTCCTTAAATCCAAAGGATATTCCCAGTGCACAGATGCTTATTATAGATGATAATACATAACTATATACAAAGGAATAATCTGATAAGATACCTCCAACTAATACTGCTATCCCTTGTGCTACTTCAATAATGAAATTTAAATTCCCATTTATCTTCAGATATTTTTCTTCTTCTCCTATAACCTTTAAAGAGTCATATACCAAGGCTTCTTCGGAACCTGAATTTAAGTTATAAGACATGGCTGATATAACAAAGGCAATGGCAAAACCTATAAAGCTATTACAAAACAGCATTAAGATAGCTCCAATTGCAGACATAACTCTTCCAATAATTATGGTATTTTTTCTTCCCATAATATCAGCTAAGGCTCCTGTAGGAATTTCACATACTAAGCTAGTTATGTGATGGATTGACTCTAAAAGTCCTATCTCAACTAGAGACATGCCTTTATGAGCTAAGTATAATACCCAGACGGCAGAACTTATATCTATGGAAGATAAAAATTTGTATATATAATCAATTTTTATATTTCTCTTTAATCTTATTGAAACCTGATTTCCCTCTGACTTAATATTTTCATTTATATTTAAAATTTCTTTTGAGCTATTCATTGTAAATCCCCCTAATAATTAATTTTTCCGATGACTACCAGCTCTAATACTCCCTTCGCACTCTGTGAAAGCGATTCGCACNNAAAAATACTGATACTAAGAATTCGTTAGTAAAGCTTCGAAGAAGCTAAGAACTCTGTTTAAGAGCATTATAAAAGACCTTATTATGAAGAATTTAATCTTTATAATAAAGTCTTGGAGTTACTTTTGAAGTTGAAGGATCATCATTCCTGCAAAATCATCTTAAAAAAAGACATAGTAACCCCTTGTTTGATAATATTGCAGTTTTAACCATAGAACTGCTGCTTATTGGGGTATATCCTTTTTTAATATTAAGATATCTCACAGTTACTTCCTCCATTTTTTCTTTATACGTTTATTATATCACGCCTATAATATTCTGAATATATGCTATTAAAAGAACTCTGTTTATCCGATGACTACCCGCTCTAATACTCCCCTCTTCTTCAAAGCGGGAGTAAAGAGCGGATACGTCCCTGGATAACGATTTCTAAGCTTCAGTGGGAGTAACCCCCCTGAAGCAAAGAACTCTGTTTATATAGATGCTTGTCTCTTTTTCTCACTCTTCTCAGTTGAATTTTCATTCCAGCATGAAGTTTCGATTCCTATATCTAAAGAATTAAACTTTGCTCCATTAGTACTATTGTAATTATCTAAGGCTTTAAATACAATCTTACAGCCTAATAATAATATAGGTACGTTAGCATACACCACTAGTATATTTACTAAGTCAGATATATACCATAGATTACCAAGTTCTAATCCTGCTAGTACTGTCAAGCAACCAAAAGGTACAAATACTAAAGCACCTAGTCCTCTTATGGTATTAATACATTTCTTACTTCTTGATATAAAGTTTCCTGATATCTCGGCAAAAAGAATCATTCCAAGTAAAGTTGTAAATGCAAATAACCCATAACATAAAGATATTACAATAGTTGCAATAGAATCAAAGGCTGTACCTGGAATTAAATATTGTACAGAGGTTAAGTAAACTGTTAGCTTAGAACCCTTTATACTCTCCCAAGCTACTCCTGAATCAGCTGCCCACAGGCTTGCCATAACTACTACAATTCCTGTCATTGTAGCTATTACCATAGTATCTAAGAATACACCTAAAGCTTGTACTAATCCTTGCTCTACTGGATGATCATTGTCTGCTGTAGCTGCAGCCATAGTTATAGTTCCTTGTCCAGCTTCATTTGACATAAGACCTCTCTTTATTCCTTGTGCAAGTGCTACACCAAAAGCACCTCCAAAAACAGCTTGTGGCTTAAAGGCCCCTGCAAATACAGCTTTAAAGAATAGTGGAACTTTATCTAAATTAAATAATATTATCACTAAGGTTATTCCTACATAGATAAGGGCCATTACAGGAACCATTTTATCTGTAACTTTAGTAACTCCTTTTATTCCTTTAAATACAGTAACAACAACTGAAACTATTAATAGTATTACAATTACATAATATAATAAAGATTGTCTTTCATACACTTGTCCAGTCATTGTTTCTACTATAGAACCTAAACTGGTTACAATATTAAAGGTTTGAGCTGGTATACAAAACATTGAATATACTATGAATAAGATTGCTAGCATTACTCCTATGCTTCTTTTATTCCCTAAAATTTTCATTCCATAGAAAGGTAAGCCACCTACAAACTCATCATTTTTCTTCTCTTTAAATATTTGTGCTAGAACTGCTTCAACAAAGGCTGTAGCCATTCCAAAGAATGCGGATACCCACATCCAAAATATAGCTCCTGGCCCCCCCACACTGATAGCTCCAGTAACACCTACTATATTACCTGGTCCTATTCTCATAGCTGAACTTAATAGAAATGAAGCTAGTGGGGTAATTCCTGTCTCACGAGATTTCTTATCTACAAGTATTTTAAGACCTTTCTTAAACTTAGTACACTGAACAAATCCCATCTTGAATGTGAAATATAATCCTGCTCCTACTAAAATTAATATAGCTAATGAGAAATTCCCTACAATTGGAATGTTAGAATACCATTGAAAATTGGTTGGAAAATCCCATAAAAAATCTGCTATTGGTACTATAAACTCAAAGATTTTATTTATTGAGTTAAAAAATCCTTCCATTATTATATCCTCCTAAAGTTTATCTTATAATGCTCCCCTATTATCTCATATGATTTATACTTTACCTAGCATTTTTTTAGTTTTAGGCATCTGAAAATAAAT
>DCDL01000014.1:22568-53995 GCA_002316385.1 Clostridium sp. UBA1056 | reverse complement strand
AAATAGACGAGCATTCTGACTTATTTATTTTTTGAAGATGCCTTATACAAAAATTGCATGATATCATATCTAAATATTGCATATAAATAGGACTGCCTTCAAATAAGTTAATTATTAGGAGGCAATCCCATTATTTATTTATCATATTATTTGAATCTTAATATATTTCCTTATTACTTAAAGAATTATAGTTTACTTAGCTCTACATGCATACAGTCTTCTACTTCTATATTAAAGCCTAATTTTTTAGCTTCTTCTATAACTTCCTCATTAAAGGAACCTGGTTGGAACCATACATTTTTGATTCCCTTTGCTTTTATTTTAGGAAGAGATTCTAAAGCAATTTTAGGATTAACTATTATGTTTATTCCATCTATTACCTCTGGTAATTCTTCTATAGATTTATATAACTTTATTCCATCTATAGAATTATATTTAGGATTTATTCCATACACAGTATACCCTTTATCCTCTAATAATCTGAAGATTTTATAGCCAAACCTTGTAGTGTCATTTGTGGCACCAAGTAAGGCCCAACGTTTAAGATTAAGCATTTTATTCATATTAATCACTCCTTATCTTATTTTATAAATAGTTTGTTTAATTCTTATAGTTATTATTCTTTAATCCTATCACTTAGAATGCACCTTTTCAATTACTTTAGGCATATGAAAATAAATAATAAGTCAAAGATGGGAAGTATATTTTGAGGATGCCTTAGATGCAATTTGTATTTTTATTGACATAGTAATAAAGTGTACTATAATATATGTTAAATATAACTGAACTATTATTATATATATTTGAGAGGAGCAATAAAATGGCCAAGATAACCTTTAATAACATTATGAAAAAATATGATGGAAATGTTGTCGCTGTCAAAGACCTTAACTTAGAGATAAGGGATAAGGAATTTCTTATTTTAGTTGGGCCATCAGGCTGCGGAAAATCTACCACTTTAAGAATGATTGCAGGGCTTGAAGATATTACAGATGGTGAATTGTTCATTGGTGATAATTTAGTAAACAATGTTGCTCCTAAGGATAGAGATATTGCCATGGTGTTTCAAAACTATGCCCTATATCCTCACATGACCGTATATAAGAACATGGCTTTTGGCCTTAAGATGAGAAAGGTACCAAAGGATGAAATTCATAGAAAAATTACTGAAGTTGCTAAAACTTTAGACATTGAAGATCTCCTCCGCCGTAAACCTAAGCAGTTATCAGGAGGCCAGCGTCAAAGAGTTGCCTTAGGCCGTGCTATTGTTCGTAATCCAGCAGTATTCTTGCTTGACGAGCCACTATCAAATTTAGATACAAAGCTTAGGACACAAATGAGAACAGAGATAACTAAGCTACACAAAACTTTAGGTACGACCTTTGTATATGTTACCCATGATCAAACAGAAGCAATGACTATGGGCGATAGAATTGTGGTAATGAAGGATGGACTTATTCAACAGGTGGATACGCCTATGGGCCTATACAACAAGCCTTGTAACCTATTTGTAGCTGAATTCATGGGATCTCCTAAAATGAATACCTTAGAAGTTTCTCTAGTAAATAAACCTGATGGTTTTTATGCTGAATTTCATGGAAATGTCCTTAAGCTACCTAATACTGAAGAAATTAAGGCATTGTTTAATAAATACATAAATAAAACTATTATCCTTGGTTTTAGACCTGAAGATGTATATGTTGGAAATAACTCCATTAAGGATACTCTAAGTAATATGATATCAACTAAGGTTGACATAGTTGAGCTAATGGGCTCAGAAGTATACTTACATCTAGACTGTAATGGTAAAAAGTTAATCGCAAAAGCTCCATTTCCTACAAGTATAAAATCAGAAGAAAAAGTAAATGTAGCTATTGACACAAGTAAGCTTCACTTCTTTGATAAAGATACAGGAAAAAGAATAAGCTTTTAATATATTAATATTTTCTAGAGTAATATATAATTTAAAACAAGCTTTACATTAAGATTAAGTACTCATTTTGTAAAATAATTAATTTAGGACGTAACAACTTTAATGTTTGTTACGTCCTAAACTAAATTTTGTGATATCTCAAATTACATATTATCCTTTTGTTTTATCCTTTTGTTGAACCCCCGGTCATACCAGATACTAGAAACTTCCTAAATATCAATGCTATCAGTGCAGGAGGAGCTATTGCAATCAACCCTGCTGCTGCAGTAATACCGTATTGAATAGAATCTTTGGTCATAAATTCTGATGTTACGATGGATACTGGTTTAGTATTCATAGAAGATGCAAGTATCAGCGGTATCTGAAATTGATTCCAAGCACCAAGAAACATAATAAGGGCAGCAGAAAGTATAATCGGATAGGAAATCGGAAGAATAATCCTAAAAAGTGTCTCAATTCTTCCGCAGCCGTCTACCCATGCTGCTTCTTCTAACTCTTTTGGAATCGTTGAAAAATAATTTGATATCAGCCATGTACTCATGGGAAGGAATGAGCTTACATAAACAACACTCAACCAGAATGTGTTATCAAGAAGTTTCTTTTCCATAAATATGCGGAACAGTGGAATAATCGTCGCAAATACCGGTATTACCATAGTAATTAACATTGCATTTCGAATAAATGTCCTCCCTTTAAACTTCATACGTGAAAGAGTATATGCACTGATTAGTGATATCGGAAGCCCTATACAAAGTGTACAAAATACTGCCTTCAATGAATTACCAAGTCCTTTGAACAATCGTATGTTCTGCTGGCTTCCTATATCAAATAAAACCTTATAATTGTCCCATATTGCGTCTTTTGGGAACATATTCATTGTATTTTTAAACATTTCATATTCCGGTGTAATGGATACACAAAATGCCCATACAAATGGCCCTACCGTAAGAATCAAGAATATAATCACTGCTAATGTATATGTTATATTCATCTTCTTTTTCTGCTCCATTAGTACTCCACCTCCTTATTCATGCTACGAAGATAGAAAAATCCTAAGATTGCAGATATAAACATAATGATATATGTCAATGCGCTTCCCTTTCCAAAGTCAAGGAATGAAAAGATGGTCAAATAATCTTCTATTAATAAGTTTTTCCCTAAATCACTATACCCTGATAAGGCCACAATTTCATCAAAAATATTAATTGCCGTAATTGAAGCTGAAGTAATCCCTATTCCCAAAAATGGAAGTAGCAATGGCGCGGTGACATGGCGGAATACCGTCCACTTTCCTCCACCATCAATTCGAGCTGCCTCATAGATTTCACTAGGTATGGCACGAAGCCCCGAGAAACATACAATGGCACAAAAAGGAACACTTCTCCATGCTGCCACAATTGCTACTACCAACAGCAAAAGCCATCTAGAAGACAACCATTCAATTGGCTTGTCAGTAAGATTTAGCATAATAAGCAACTTATTCATGAATCCATATCCTGGATGAAATATAAAGCGCCATATAATACCATTTACAATGGGTGGCATGGCCCATGGTAGAATTGCAATCGCCATCAATACTCCTGATATCTTTGTATCTACATTCAAAATCAGCGCAACTAACAATCCAAAAACCGTTGTAAATACTACTACAGTCACCAATAAAAACATAGTATTTTGAATACTATACCAAAATGAAGGAGATTTCAATATTGAAATATAATTTTGAAACTTAATGAAATCAATATCGTTTGGTGAAGTCAATTTCATGGTATGTAAGCTATATGAAAAGGTAATAATAATTGGATAAAACACCAATGCACACATAATTATAATCATTGGTAACAGCAATACATATGGCAATATATTTACTTTTTTTCTTTTATACATATCTACACTTCCATCAATATAGAAAATTATAAGTGCCTTTATGACACCTATAATTTTCTTATTACTTTTCTTACTATTTTGCTAACTCTGTTACTTTTTTATTCATAGCATCAAATGCTTCCTGTGCTGAAATTTCACCAAGAACCATTTTATTTATATTGTTATATATTGCATTACTCATTTCTGAATAATAGTCAGGAACTCCATTTGGGAATGGAGATTTGATTAATTTTGCTTCATCAAGCATAGCACCTGCATTTTTAAATGTTCCATCATTAATTAACTCTTCCAATACAGAATTACGTGTAGGAATAGAGCTATTTGCTGCATATAATTTTTTCTGAGTTTCTGCAGAAGTATACCATTCTACGAACTTCTTAGCAGCTTCTTTATGTTCAGAGAATTTCGTTATACCGATTGCTTCTGGAAGTGGCATTGTCACTTCAGAAGTGCCTGCCTTTCCTGGTAATAAAATCGGTACAATATCCCCAACTACGCTACATTGTTCAGGATCATTGCTAATACCAACGAATTTTGTTGGTCCAACCATGAAACTTGCTTCGCCAGATGTAATCTTACGGTAGCAGTCCATTCCTGAGGATGTTTTTGCTGATGGGTCTATTAATCCTTCGTCTACCATTTTCTTTTCAAATTCAAGAGCATCTACTACAGATTCTTTATTTAATGTATTATCATCGTTAAATACAATCCCATTTCTTGCAAATGCCATCCACATCATAGATGTTGTTGCAGATTCATCTGCGTTCATCGGCATTGTAAATGGATAATCTACAACTTTTGCTGCTTTGATTTTTGTTAAATCGTCATATACTTCAGCCCATGTTTCAGGGGCTTTATCAATACCTGCTGCTTTAAAATGTTCTTTGTTATAGTACGCAATTCTGTAATCATTGGCATATGGAGCTGCCAAAATTTTCCCATCAATTGTGAATGTTTCCAATGTAGGGATATCTGCTTTATCTTCATCAGAAAAATCAAGCGGTTCTAACCATCCTGCACTGTTCATTTCACCAACCCAAGACCAGTCAACTTCTATTACATCAGCAGCTGCTGCTCCACCAGAAGCTGCAATCGAAACTTTATTTCGGATATCATTCCAGCTTACTTCATTTACAATTACTTCAATTCCAGTTTTCCCTTGGAATTCTTTGATTAATTCTTCTCCTGGATTACCCCAATCTGGAACCATAAGTGTAATTTCTTCACCTTTACTTTTATCTATGTCATTTTTTGCTCCTTGCTTAGAACTACATCCAACTAGCATAGTTCCAACCAAGACCACACTTAAAAGAGTACTTAATAGTTTCTTTTTCATGATCATTTCCTCCTTAAACTCATATACATTTCAACTAATAGTATATCAATTAATAGTATATATGATTCTACATTATCAATCAATAAACACCAAAATTTATAAATAAATTTTAGTTTATGTCAATAACTTACAATTTTCCTCTAATTCAAACTTTCTATTTATGCTATTAGAAAATTATATAGTTTTAATGTATAATATCCATATACAGTAATTATAATATAGCATATTACATATAACTATAAGAGATAGTTATTTGCTAAGAAGGAGATTGTTATGGGCAAAACTTGCGAAATAAGTGCTGATATAATTGAAAAAGATTTGAAATACCTAGAACTTCTTTCTCATAATTTTCCTACAATATCAGATGCATGCACTGAAATAATAAACTTAGAGGCAATATTAAATTTACCTAAAGGTACAGAACACTTTTTAACAGATCTTCATGGAGAATATGAAGCTTTTCAACATGTGTTAAAAAATGCTTCAGGAGTTATAAAAAGAAAGGTTAATGACATCTTTGGTAATACCCTTAGAGAAACTGAGAAAAAAGCATTATGTACCCTTATATATTATCCTGAACAATACATTGATATTGCTCTTTCTAAAGAAGTTGATCACGATGATTGGTACAAAATTACCCTTAACCAATTAATTCAAGTATGTAGAAATGTGTCTTCTAAATATACTCGTTCTAAGGTTAGAAAGGCTCTTCCTGCAGACTTCTCATACATCATAGAGGAACTGCTTCATGAGTCTGAAGCAAGACCAAATAAACAGAACTACTTTAATGGAATACTAGATACCATAATTTCCATAGGTAGAGCTAAAGACTTTATAATTGCAATCTGCAATGTTATTCAAAGATTAACTATAGATACTCTTCATATAGTTGGAGATATCTATGATAGAGGTCCTGGTGCACATATAATTATGGATACTCTTTGTAACTATCACTCCTATGATATTCAATGGGGTAATCATGATATTCTTTGGATGGGAGCTGCTGCTGGAAATGACAGCTGCATTTGTAATGTTATAAGAATATGTACTAGGTATGCTAATCTAGAAACTTTAGAAGATGGTTATGGTATAAACATTTTACCTTTAGCACGCTTTGCCATGGATGTGTATTCTAATGATCCATGTAAATCATTTAAACCAAAGGTTAATGTTAATTATTATAAAGAAAAAGATTTAAAACTTATGGCTCAAATGCATAAGGCAATTTCTATTATTCAGTTCAAATTAGAAGGTGAAATTATTAAAAGACACCCTGAATTTAATATGGATGATAGAAGATTTCTTGGTAAAATTAATTATGAAAAAGGAACAATTCTTATAGATGGCAAAGAGTATCCACTAAATGATACTAACTTCCCAACTATAGATATTAATAATCCTTATAAATTAACAGATGAAGAAAAAGAATTAATGTCCAAGCTTCATACCTCTTTCTTAAATAGTGAAAAGCTTGAGAAACATGTTAGATGTCTTTACTCTAAGGGTAGCCTTTATTTAAAGAGTAATGCTAATCTTTTATATCATGCTTCTATTCCGTTAAATGAAGATGGTTCATTTAAAAAGGTTAAGCTTAAAAATCTAGAGTATGCAGGAAAAGAATATCTAGATAAAGTAGATAGAATTGCTAGAGAAGCTTACTTTAATGAATCTGACAGCCAAAATGCTCACTATGCTTTAGACTATATGTGGTACTTATGGTGTGGTCCTGATTCACCTCTTTTCGGTAAGGATAAAATGGCCACCTTTGAAAGATATTTTATAAATGATAAGGTAACTCATAAAGAAAATAAGTGCCCTTACTTCAATCTTAGGGATAATGAAGAAGTGTGCAATAATATATTATTAGAGTTTGATCTTTCTCCTGAGCACTCTCACATCATTAATGGACATGTACCTGTTAAAACTATTAAAGGGGAAACTCCTATTAAAGCTAACGGAAAACTTCTAGTTATAGATGGAGGCTTCTCTAAAGCTTATCAACCCGAAACAGGTATCGCAGGGTATACTTTAATTTATAATTCCTATGGACTTCAATTAGTTCAGCATGAACCTTTTGAATCAACTCAAACTGCCATTGATGAAGGTAAAGATATTCTCTCTACTAACTTCATTTTAGAATTTAATTCTAAAAGACTAAAGATTAGAGATACTGATATAGGTAAGGAGCTTATAAGCCAGATTCATTACCTTCAAATGCTATTAAATGCATATAGAAAAGGTATGATTAAGGAAAGAAAATAATTAATATCTTTAGTCCTATAAAAAGGACCTATTATTTTTATCTTCTTCTTCCCATAATAAAACAGCTTTCTATGATATATTTATTTTATCATAGAAAGCTGCTATTATTTGTAATTTATAGAGTTTTTCACAGGCTCCACAGAAATGTCCATTTAGTTGGGCTCACTTCAAAATACTGTTTACTTTTTTATTTTAAAGATTGCTGAGATAATCAACCTTTTATATTTTCTTATTTTTTTACATATCCAGAAGTATCTTTGTTGTACACGCTTTCATCTATTGGAATATTTACTTCTAAATTAGTGCACTCTAATTTGTATTTTACATTTTCATTATCATCAAAGGATAGAAATTGAAGTATTATTCCAGTTTCTTTATCCATAATTAAACAAAATTTACCTTGATTTGTATTAGATAACTGTTGATCAATTGCTCCTTCTAGCTTATACACATCTCTTCCTAAAAAAGTTGACTCTGTGTAATCCCAATCTTCATAAATAAATAGATATTTGGTAAGTGAATCCGAAGAAATAATATATCGGCTTACCCCTAAATACCCAAGGTCCGTTCTGTTAAGCTCTGGTTTTAAAAATAATCTAATGGGTTTTACTATTGTAGGTTTTGCCTTATGTTGCTTTTCCTCAAATTCTCTATAGATTTTATCATTATCATCAAAAACTTTTCTTTTATTATCATGATAAATTAAGGTTATAGGCTCTTTTCCTTCTGTATCATCTACATTTACTGAAGTTTTATTTTCTGTATCAACTGCAAAGGTGCACTTCATACGAGAGTTTTCCCTAGGCATTTCTTCAATAAACTCTCCCTTACATGTCTTAAAATTATCTACAGCATTAATCATCTTAAAATGTATCTCTTCCTTATCAGGATAATTTAAACTATTTTTTATTTTTTCACCTATTGGACTTGACTCTAGCATTCTTTCCTCTTCCTGTGATAATTTTATTTTTTTATTAGTATTATTTTCTTCCGTCTTTTCCTCTTCCCATGTTATAACTTCATCTTTTTTATTAAAAATATCAAGATTAGCTCTATTTGATTTAATTTCATACACCACAAGGGATACAGCCATTATTGTTAATACTATTGCTAATATATAACCCTTAGATTTTTTATTCATATTTTCCCCCTAAATTTTTAGTGCCTTTCTATATCTAATGCCATCATCAAATTTTTCCTTTATTTCATTGGGATATAGCTTTTCTCTTAAATACATATACACATTATCTTTTCCTTTTTCATATCGTTCCTTTTCAAGTATATACACCTGTGTAAGCAGTAGCGTTTCTCCTGGTTGAACCTTTCTTAAATTGCCTTTATCTAGCTTTGCAGGTCCTGTCTGGACACTATAATAATCTATTACTATTGCTGATTCTTGAAAAGTAATAGCATCTTTCACCTCAGATGTGGTGTTTACAATTTCTGAATTTACTATAAGTTGTATAAACTCTGTTCCGAATTTATTTGTAGCATCATGTTTTTTAGTTTCTGTTGAAAGTATCTTTATTTCAAGTCCTTCGCAATCTGCATAATTTCCATTTTCGTAGTATTCCATTGTATACTTTAAGGGAACATTATGATTAACCTTATAATAGCGATATCCAAATATTAATAAAATAATAATTAATAAAAATATTGCTATTTTACTTTTCTTCATTACTGCTCCTCCCTTAATATTTCATGATTAACAATAGAACCATTTTCTATGTAAAAAATTTCATCTGATAAAACCTCTAATTCTTCCTTATCATGGCTTGCTATTAAAATTAACTTATTACTATTTTTCATGTTGATAAGTAATTCTTTAATTGATAATACTGCATCTGAATCTAGTGCATTGGTAGGTTCATCCAATATTATCAACTCAGGATTTTCCATTAAGGCTTGAGCTATTCCTAGGCGTTGTTTCATACCTAAGGAGTATTTTTTAAACTTCTTTTTATCTTCAGGATCTAATCCTACTGCTGATATAATCTCTTTAATTTCCTTATCTCCTACTTTATTATTAATTTCAGAAATAAGCTTAAGATTTTCATAGCCACTTAAGTTTGGTAAAAAACCAGGATATTCAATAATAACTCCCACACTTTCAGGAAATGAAATATCCTCTCCTAATACTTGTCCATTAATTTCTACCTTTCCCTCTGTCGGCTTTATTAACCCACATAAGGCTCTAAACAACATTGTTTTTCCTGAACCATTTTTTCCTCTAAATCCGTATATTTTTCCTTTATTAAGTTTTAAATTTATATTATTAAGAATTCTTGTATTCTTTATTTCTTTAGATAAATTTTCTACCTTTAAATAATAACTTTCATTCATAAATACACCCCATTACTATATAAAATCCTTATTTTTTAATAATTTATATCCCAAAATCATCAATATAACACTTATAAATATTGTATAAATAGTTGAAAATAATATTGATATCCCAATTTCAATATTAAAATAATTATGTCTTAAAATCATAGAGTGAATTCCTATAAGAAATTTATTTTTAGATACTATAGACATTGTTAAAATTATAGTTGTTATTAAAAAAGAATATCTGGAATTTATTACTATCGATAGTGTGCATTGGATAAATACCAGTGCTATAGATGTTAATATATAAGTTGTAATCATTGATATAAGAATAGTTAAATTTGGTACTTTTATAACTAATTCATTATCTATTAAGCTACTATCCCCTAAACTAAAGCCTAAAGCTGCTCCCCCTAATAAATATGTTAAACCCATTACTACTAAATATATAAAAACCACATTTATAACAATCCAAGTACACTTTGATATCCAGTATAACAAAATTTTCTTGCTTCTAAGTAAAATATAGTTAGAATCTCTTTTAGTATTTTCACTAATAAAATCTCCTAAAATGAATATTGTAAATATATTTACAATTAACCAATTTATCGGAGCCTCTATTGATTTTTCATTAAACTCTAAATCTTTATATATAGTGAAAAATAAATCCATTAAATTTCCATTGTAATTAATTATGGCTACTATGTATCCGATATTTAAAATAAGCATAATAGCTAAAAATAATATGAGTTTTTTCTTATAAAAATTAAATCCATAAATCAAATCTAGCTTTAATATGTTTTTAAATGATTTTAAATTATCCATTACACTAATATCCTTTACTTATAAAATCTTTATTCTTATAAATCTCTCCACCTATTAAATAAAGAGCTATAAGAAGGAAAATTAAATATAAAATATTCATTAAAAAATCACTAGGATTAATCCAACTTTCTATGGTCAAAGAAAACTTATTCATAAATAGTGCACCATTAAAAAATTCAACATCTATAAAAGGAATGGCTAATACTGTTATACCTAATGCTCCATTGTTATTTATAACATTTTTTAAAATTAAAACAAGAAATCCTAGTACAGAGAGTCCCATGAATTTTATTATAAAGGTTTTTAAAATTACAATATATGTTGGTATAGAATTTAAAATTTCAAGTACATCTAAATTTTTATATTGTGGCAGTCCATATATGGGATCATTTTTAGGCCATAAATTTTCGAAACCACTTGCATACATCCATCCAACACAATATCCTAAGCATACAATAAGTAAAGATATAATAATTGAAAGAGCAATTACAAAAACCACATGACTATTAAATATATTCTTACGATTCTTCATCTTTATTATAAAGCTTTCCTTCTCACTATTTATAATATGAGAATTAACTCCAAAGAATAAAATAGGTGCATATAAATATATAAATGCTGGGACTCCTGACATTCCACCTTGTCCATTTAATTGTGAAACAATGTTTATTACTGATTTATCTTTTAATGAAGACATCATAAAGTAAATAGATAATGAATAAATTAGAATAAATACTGAAATTAAAATAAAATATATTTTTTTATTCTTAATTTCCCTTTTTAAATTATTAATTAAGCTCATTTTTCATTCCTCCAATTGTAAATATGGAAAAACAAGCTGTGATTAATATAAGTGGAATAGCTATAAACATATGATTATATCCAGAAGGATTAAATAAAAAAATCATTGGAGAATATGTATAGCCTAATACTATATTCATCATAACATCCATTGCTATATAAACTATAAAAGGAATAATTGTAATAACATATTTATTCCTAAAATATATACTACTAGCTAAAGCAATACTACTAAAGGTTCCTCCATATATAAATAACAAGAAAATTCTTATAAATACATGCAATAATGGAAAGTTAAAGTATATATACGGTAAAAAATCTCTTGGTTCTAAAGTCAGAGAACTATAAAATACTTTTGGCTCTATACTAGGAATAAAAGAAGCATATATCATGTAATTTACTATCAATGGAATACTAATAATTAATCCACTGACAACAAAATTTACTAAAAACCTATTAATTAAATACTTCTTTTTATCATATCTAGTGATTATATTTTTTATAAAACCGCTTTTTACATCTTCCAAATAAGCATCTGCAAAAGCAATGGTAACGATTAATGGAAACACCATTTGAAGCATTCGTACATATTTTCCAAGACTATATAATATTAGATTATTATAAACTCCATTTGAAAAGTCTATAAAATCCTGTGAACTTAATCTTATATGATTATTACTAAAAGCCTCTAAAGAAGCTATTGTTATTCCAACTAAAAGCGCTACATAGAAAGATCTACTTTTAAATATTCTCTTTATCTCAATCTTTATCATAAACTTCTCCTATATAAACTATACTGCGCCAGTTTAAAACTGGCACAGTACAAACTTATTTTTTATTTTCCTCCAACTGAATCTGGACTCCATACTCCTGTAGCACTCCAAATTCCTGATCCTCCTTCACCTTCTGCTCTTAATCTAACCTGTACTCCATATCCTTTATCCTCATAAGCATGGTTAGGAATCCACGCTTCAGTTGGTGGATATGAAAAACAATAAAAATATGGAGTCCACCAAGTTTTTGAAAAGTAATTGCCATTTGAGTCAACTACTGCTACCTTGTATGCGTTGTTTGAATAAGCTGTACGCTCCAGGTAATCATGCCTAATATATGCAGAAGTGTCATCATATTTTGGTCTAATATCTGTATGAGCAATACTGCCAGATGAGCTAATATAAAATTTATAAGGCTCGTCTTTTATGTTTCCAGCATCTGCAGTTGTTGCAAATCCAGTAATTCCAAGTCCAGCTACTAGTGCAAGAGTTAGTAAAAACTTTTTTTTCATAATATTCTCCCCTTTTTATACCGTTAATCAGTGAAATAATTTTCTTTATACCTCAATTTATTACACCTATGTATATAATAACCTAAGTTAGATGTTGATTTCAAGTGCTTTTGTTATAAATTTCGGTAAATAGCTCAAATTATGTAATTTGATGAGTTTAATTACTGATTATGCATATAAATTCATTTATGAAAATTTTAATCCAAATATAAAGTTTAGGCCTATACTACATCAATATAGCTAATTTTTTTAATAAGCTAGTTTTAGTTTGGCTAGTATTATTTCTATAGGAATATTATCTTTAGCTTTTTTATATACTAAACACACTAATTCTTTAGTCAATAGGCTTTGCATTACTTCAATAGTATTGCCTAATGTTTCTGTCCCATTAATAGAATAAATCCCCTTATACGAAAGACATAAAAAAATAGAAATGTATAAAATCCTACATTTTCCTGTTAGAACAATTACACATTTCCATTATAAAATTTACACACTACATATCTCCATGTGAACTCCCTAACTATTTGAGCAAACTCCCCCGTAGATAGTTCTGACTTTACCTCTTTTGTATTTTCATCATATATACTATCTCTAATACTCTCTAATTCTTTTTGAGCAGAATCATATAAACTATACTGCGCCAGTTTAAAACTGGCACAGTACAAACTTATTTTTTAATTTCCTCCAACTGAATCTGGACTCCATACTCCTGTACTACTCCAAATTCCTGTTCCTCCATGACCTTCTGCTTCTAATTTAACCAGTACTCCATATCCTCTATCCTCATAAGCATAGTTACGAATCCACTGTTCTTCTCCTGGCTTTGTAAGAACAGTAATATATGAACTCCACCAAGATTTTGAGAAGTCATTACCCCTTGCATCAACTACTTTTACATGATATCCGCCTCCACCATTTTGTAGCCAATCAAATCTTATATATGCAGAAGTGTCATCATATTTGGGTCTAGCATCTGTGTAAGTAAGACTGCCACCTGAGTGGATATTAAATTTATAAGGCTCGTCTTTTATGTTTCCAGCATCTGCAGTTGTTGCAAATCCAGTAATTCCAAGTCCAGCTACTAGTGCAAGAGTTAGTAAAAACTTTTTTTTCATAATATTCTCCCCCTTTTATACTGTTAATTAGTGAAATAATTTTCTTTATATCTCAATTTATTACACCTATGTATATAATAACCTAAGGTAAATGTTGATTGCAAGTGCTTTTGTGATAAATTTCGGTAAATAGCTCAAATTATGTAATTTATGATTTTAATTACTGATTATGTATATAAGTTCATTTATGAAAATTTTAATCCAAATATTAAGTTTAGACTTATACTACATCAATATAGTTAATTTTTTAAGAAGCTAGTTTTAGTTTGACTAGTATTATTTCTATAGGAATATTGTCTTTAGCTTTTTTATATACTAAACACACTAATTCTTTAGCCAATAGGCTTTGCATTACTTCAATAGCATTGCCTATTGTTCCATCCCATTAATAGAATCAATCCCATTATATAAAAGACATAAAAAAATAGAAATGTATAAAATCCTACATTTTCCTGTTAGAACAATTACACATTTCCATTATAAAATTTACACACTACATATCTCCATGTGACCCCCTAACTATTTGAGCAAAGTCCCCAGTAGATAGCTCTGACTTTACCTCTTTTGTATTTTCATCATATATACTATCTCTAATACTTTCTAATTCTTTCTGAATAAAATCATATAAACTATACTGTACCAGTTCAAAACTGGCACAGTACAAACTTATTTTTTAATTTCCTCCAACTGAATCTGGACTCCACCATCCTGTACTATGCCAAATTCCTGCTCCTCCGCTACCTTCTGCTTTTAATTTAACCTGTACTCCATATCCTCTATCCTCATAAGCATGGTTAGGAATCCACGCTTCTGTGCGAAATGGTGTATCATAAGTAAAATATGGACTCCACCAAAATTTTGAAAAGTCATTCCCTTTTTCATCAACTACTTTTACATGATATCCGCCACCATAACCGCTCAAGCTAATATAATCAAACATCATATATGCAGAAGTTGCATCATATTTTGGTCTAGCATCTGTATGATTAATACTGCCAGATGAGCTAATATAAAATTTATAAGGCTCGTCTTTTATATTTCCAGCATCTGCAGTTGTTGCAAATCCAGTAATTCCAAGCCCAACTACTAGTGCAAGAGTTAGTAAAAACTTTTTTTTCATACCATTATCCCCCTTTTATACTGTTAATCAGTTAAATAATTTTCCTTATAATTAAATTTATTACACCTGTGTATATAATAACCTAGGATAAATGTTAATTACAAGTGCCTTCGTTATAAATTTCGGTAAATATATTAAATTATGTAATTTATGAGTTTAATTACTGATTATGCATATAAGTTCATTTATGAAAATTTTAATCCAAATATGAAGTTTAGGCCTATACTACATCAATATAGTTGATTTTTTAGGAAGCTAGTTTTAGTTCGTCTAGTATTATTTCTATATGAATATTGTCTTTAGCTTTTTTATATACTAAACACACTAATTCTTTAGCCAATAGGCTTTGCATTACTTCAATAGCATTGCCTAATGTTTCTGTCCCATTAATAGAATCCATCTCATTATATAAAAGACATAAAAATAGAAATGTATAATTATTCCTACATTTTCATGTTGGAGCAATTACACATTTCCATTATAAAATTTACACACTACATATCTCCATATGAACCCCCTAACTATTTGAGCAACCTCACCCATAGATAGTTCTGACTTTACATCTTTTGTATTTTCATCATATATACTATCTCTAATACTTTCTAATTCTTTTTGAACAGAATCATATAAACTATACTGCGCCAGTTTAAAACTGGCACAGTACAAACTTACTTTTTAATTTCCTCCAACTGAATCTGGACTCCACCATCCTGTACTATGCCAAATTCCTGCGCCTCCGCTACCTTCTGCTTTTAATTTAACCTGTACTCCATATCCTCTATCCTCATAAGCATAGTTAGGAATCCACGCTTCTGTGCGGAATGGTGTATCATAAGTAAAATATCGACTCCACCAAAATTTTGAAAAGTCATTACCCTTTTCATCAACTACTTTTACATGATATCCCCCACCATAACCAGTCACGTAAATGTAATCAAACATCATATATGCAGAAGTTGCATCATATTTTGGTCTCTTATCTGTATAAGAACTACTGCCAGATGAGCTAATATAAAATTTATAATCAGTATCTTCTATGTTTCCAGCATCTGCAGTTGTTGCAAATCCAGTAATTCCAAGCCCAACTACTAGTGCAAGAGTTAGTAAAAACTTTTTTTTCATAATATTCCCCCCCTTTTATACTATTAATCGGTTAAATAATTTTCCTTATAAATCAATTTATTACATCTGTGTATATAATAACCTAAGGTAAATGTTGATTGCAAGTGCTTTCGTGATAAATTTCGGTAAATAGATCAAATTGTGTAATTTTATAAGTTTAATTACTATTATGCATATAAGTTCATTTATGAAAATTTTAATCCAAATATAAAGTTTAGGCTTATACTACATCAATATAGTTAATTTTTTAAGAAGCTATTTTTAGTTTGGCTAGTACTATTTCTATATATTAATAGAATAAATGCCCTTATACGAAAGACATAAAAAAATAGAAATGTATAAAATCCTACATTTTCATGTTGGAACAATTACACATTTCCATTATAAAATTTACACACTACATATCTCCATGTGAACTCCCTAACTACTTGAGCAAACTCCCCCATAGATAGTTCTGACTTTACCCCTTTTGTATTTTCATCATATATACTATCTCTAATACTTTCTAATTCTTTTTGAACAGAATAAAGAAACAATAATGCTTAAAGTAATAGTAATTATAAGTTCTTCTAGCCCACTATTCAGTAATAGACATGTCTAGAAGCAATAATATAAATCTACTCACTATTCTAGTTAAAAGAGGCTTTCGCAAAAAAGCTAATCTAAATAAATATTGAATAAGCACTTNNTATTAACGCTCAGCCGTTTCGGTCTATTGATAAAACGTACTATAAACTACCAAAAATTAAGCATTGAATCTGTAAAACCAATTGTTCTGATTATATGTAAAATCAAATTTTTTATAGAAATTATCCAGTCCATTATTTGCAATCAAACCAACAATAGCACCATCTACACAGTTTTTATTAATATAATCCATTATTTTTTTCATAATTATTGTACCAATCTTTTGCTTTTGATAGGATGGTATAACTATTATATCTTGTATATAAAAAACCGTTCCACCATCTCCAACAATTCTTCCAAAGCCAATTATCTTATCTTGGTCTTCTATACAAACGCAATAGATTGAATTATTCAATCCTTTTTCTATTTCGTCATGTTGTAATACCCTCCAACCAACAGAATTTCTTAAATAAATATATTCTTCAATTGAAGGTTTCCTTTCGCTTACAATAATACTTTTCATATTTAAACCTTCCCTCCACATTAAATTTCAAAAATTGCTACTACATATTATACTAATAGAAACAACCTTCTTAAATTATAATATATATTTCTAATTCATGTTATAATTTAAAACGTTTTCTCTCGTTGCATTTGTCAAATAGAACATAAAAATAATGAAATCCCCCATACTAATATCAATGAAATGACGCACCACATTGTATTATAGCTAGTTGCTTCATCATTTTTTATCTTCTTTAATATTGATATAAAACTGTTTAGAAATACTATTATAGAAATAATCCCTATAAATAAAAGTAAAGCTATCATCCTTAATACCTCCTATAAAAACTATAATTATATTATGTGGTAATTTCTCAATAAGTTCAATGTAGTTTTTGGGTATACCGTATTAAATAATCTTAATTTAATTACTATCTATTTTTTACTATTATAATTTTAACATATGATTTTTTATAAAAATAAAAGAATAGCAAGGAATTAACCTACTACCCTTTAACTTATGAATATTTATATTAAAACATATTTTATAATACAATTTATATTTTTACATTTAATGTATAAAATATAAATTAAGTGTCTATAATTTAATTAGATTTATTCTCCAAATTATGTGCTACAAAAGAGAAAGAAGCTAGTAAGGATTTGAAATGGTCCCTACTAGCTTTTAATTTTACTGTTTTCCTGAATCAACATTAATACTTTGCAATCTACTTTTCAATACAAGTTTACGTAAAAATGTATTATACATAAATGGACATTTCAGTAGTTTTAAAAAAATCTTTAAACGTATATGAAAAGTTTTCAACCTATATTTTTCATTTACATTTTTGCTATGAGTATTTAGAACTTCACTTAAAGCCCGTGCACTATTAATAGCCACACTAATTCCCTCTAGTGAACTAGGACTAATGAATCCCGCAGCTTCTCCAATCAAAAATGCATTATTTCTACCACAGCAAAAATCATAGAATGATGAAGGTCGTAGAACCATGCATGCTTCGGTTTTCATAGGATCTCCAAACTGAAATCCAAGCTTCTCCAATTTTTTTTTCTGATTTTCAAATCGTTGTCTAGCATTATCCATAGGAAATGCTCCACCAAAAATAAACTGATTGTCCTTAGAAATGGACCATGAACAGCAATCTGTATTCTCTGGGTCAAAAATACAAGAATAGAATGGATTAGAATGTGTCTCTGGAAACCATTGTTGAATTGACATGTAAGTTCGTATTTTCTTTTTTGGGTATATGATGTGGCGTACTAAGGAATTTGCACCATCTGCACCAACTAGATATGTTGCGCAGATAACATGCTTGATACCATCTTCATAAAAAGTTACCTGGTAACCTTCTGATGTCTTTTCAATGGAAGAACAACGAGAATTACTGTGAATCTCTACATGATTTGGAATAAGTGATTTCAACCATAAATCAAATTTATGTCTATTAAGATTAATATAAAATCGTTGATAATGGCGAATAAGATTACTTTTCATATCTATTGTTTTAACTGCAAAAATCTGTGGGTCCACTATAATATCTTTGGGAAGTGTCATATCTAACTCTATTAATGCTTTCTGTGCAGCTGAAGAAAGCAATCCGCCACAAGGTTTCTGAAACCCATTTTCATTAGAACTTTTTTTATCAATAGCAATAATCTTATATTTATCAGAAAGTAATCGTGACAGTGTAGAGCCAGCAGGTCCTAATCCTATAATTGCAATATCATATTTTTTAATTATTGACTTTTTCATCTTTATTCTCCATTCTCTAAATGACTTTATTTTTTTTACTTTCTAAAATCTTTTCTAATTTGCATTTAAATATTTTGTGTAAGCCATTAAAAATTGTAAATTGAAAATCTTCTTCAATCTAAATCCAGTCATTTTCTTCTTTAGTTGCAGTAACTTTTTTAATATTATAGATACTATCAGACACAGAAATTACTCTGTCACAATAATAAAACACTATAAATTTTCTTAATTTTAATAAGACTAATATGTAAATACTACACATACGTAAATGAGCACTATTAATATCTAAGCTATATTGGGAAATGGTATGTTCATACCCTAATTTTTCAAAAATGCCATCATCACATGATTTATTAAAATAATTTCTGCAATGAGTAATTTATTTAATTATCTTGAACTTATTGTATATTTCATAAAAGTTACATCTATTAAAATAATTTTCGATTCTTTTATACTGTTATTATATAAAAACATTTCACCAATTGCAATATTTTTTTATTGTTTTTCATTATATTTTTATCATATTAAGCAACTTGCAAATTTGTGACATTTTAAATTTTATAGAACACTATAAATAGATAACTTTGTGGAAAATGTGAATTTATTAGTGAATATTTTAAATTCATCTAGAGAAATTAGATGAAGTAGGCCATGATACAAATGTAGCTAGTTTAGTTTGTTCAAACGGCTGAATGATGTAATTGGTGGTGCTCTTAATCATGAGTTTTTAATCGTAAAACTTAGAGAAACTAAAACAAGTAATACTAGATTTATTGGGATTAATAATAGGAAATGGTCTTAATTTTAAAACTACTGTCATGTTGCTTGGCCATATGGTAGAAATGACAATGAAAACTTATTCTCATATTAATGATGATATGCTTTTAAAAACTACGAAAATTATAGCTGAAAATTTTAATAGTAATTTATGACGTTTGAATGAACTTAAAAGAGCAAACCCATTGAATTTACTGGGTTTGCTCTTTGATAAATTTATCCGATGACTACCCGCTCTAATACTCCCATCTTTTTCAAAGCGGGAGTGAAGAGCGGCTACGTCCCTGGATAACGATTTCTAAGCTTCAGTTGGAGTAAACCCCTTCTGAAGCAAAGAACTCTGTTTATAATATTATAATTAGGGGATAATTATAACTATTAGCTTTATTACTCTACTACTAAAGTAGCTGTCATTGTTTGACCTTTTCTTATGAATTCTACAGGAATACTATCTCCTTCTTTAAAAGACTCTTTTTCCTTATTTAATTCTTCAACGGTCTTAACAGCTTTGCCATTAACTTTAGTAATTACATCTCCAGGTTGTAGTCCACCCTTTTGAGCCATACTAAAGTCTTCTACAGTTTGAATATATACACCTTCTGGTAAATTAAACTGTTTTGATAAATCTTCAGTTATATCTCTAACTCCTATACCAAATTTTACTTTTTGTTTTACTAGAGTATCTAATTTTTCAGTGGCATCGTTAATTGGAATTGCAAAACCTATTCCTTCTACACCACTAGCCTCTATCTTAGCTGTATTTATACCTATTACTTGACCTTTAGAGTTAATTAATGGACCTCCACTGTTTCCTGGATTTATAGCAGTATCTGTTTGAATAAGATTCATTTTTTCTCCACCTTTAGTTAGAGCTACTCCTCTATTAACAGCACTTATAATTCCTGTTGTTACAGATCCTAGATACTCTTTTCCAAGTGGATTTCCTATAGCTATAACTTGTTCTCCAGCTTGAAGACTATCAGAGTCACCTAATTCTACTATTCCTGGCATTTTAACATCATCAGTAATCTTAACTACTGCTAAATCTGCATCTTCTTGATAGTTTACAACTTTAGCACTTACTTCTTGACCTGTACTAAAAATAACCTTAACTTGACTAGCATTTTTAACTACATGATAGTTTGTAAGTACATATCCGTCTTCTGAGAATATGAATCCTGATCCAATACCTTCTTGCTCACCCATATTAAATCCAAACACATTAGTTGCTACTGAAGTAGTTGATACTCCAACTACAGCTGGTGAAACCTTTGATACGATTTCTGGTATATTTATACCACCTGGAGAACTAAGGTTTGTTGTGGTATTATTAGTATTTTTAGATTGACCTTCTTTAATTGCTGATTGTATAGTACCTCTCATAGCTCCGTAAGTAATACCTGTACCAACTGCCCCTCCTAATATAGAACATATTAGGGCTATTGCTATATAGGTTTTCGCTGAGCCCTTACCTTTGTTACTTTTATTACCTCTATCTTTTTTCTTTTTTTTCTTTTCAATCCCATCTTCCCATGATGAGGTATTGGTTTCATTACCATTTAAGTTATCATTTGCTGTGTATTCTACGTCCTGAATTGCAGTATAGTTTAAATTATCATTATTATCATTAATTACATTGCTTTCGTTACTTATACTGTTATCATTACTTTCATTAATACCTACATTTTCGTTTAGGCTGATATCTTTATTATCTTCACCATTATTTAGTTCATTGTTATTTATATCTTTATCCATATTAAATCTTCCCCCTTGTAAAAGTTGACTTATTAATTTTTCTTATTTCTATATTTACTATTATCAACACTTATGTGTCAGTTCAGTGACTAAAATATGAAAGAATTCTTAATTGATTAATTTTATTCTAAAAACTCTATAATTTATATAAGTCCTATATTCTAAAAAACTACTAAAACCTCTTAGCTTCAGTAGTTCTATATATGAAATACTTTTCTTTTAAATTATTATCCTAAATCAAAATTAGAGCTTTCGTAAAGTAAACTAATATTAAATAAATGTTACTGGACTATTTTACGAAAGCCTCATTGATATTAGAATATTCTTTTACTATTGGAATCTCCATAATAATCATTGCCATGATCACTCATGTCTAAATCATCTATAATGGAGTCAAAGTCAACTTCACTGTCGCTTCTTAGATCTTCATTTAAATCATCAAAAGTAATTTCTTCACTGGTCTCCATATCATAAGATTTGCGATTTCTTTTTTTTGCAGCTTCTATCTCAGCTTCTCTTACATTCCCCCAAACTGTATCATCCATAGGCGTTATGACTCTAAACTCACCAAAATAGTTATATTCATCTTGTGGATATGTTGGTCTTGATTTATCGTTATTCATAGTATACCTCCTCAATTACTTTACTATAGTGTGTATTAAGGAAGCACTTTTTATGTATATTTATGATATAAATTATAGAAGTTTTTATTTATAAATTTTCCTGCTAAAATATACCGCTTTCTAAGAAGGAAACCTTCCTAAGAAGCGGCTAATAATCTTACTATAAAAAAACTTTATCTAAAAAGCTTTAGGCATCTTCTAAAAATAAATAAGTCAGAATGCTCGTATATTTTGTGTTATACTGCGTCAACAGAACCCTTAGATAGTGCTACTATCNNTTATTATTTATTTTCAGATGCCTTATTTATTTTTCTGCATAAAGAGTTATTATCTTAACTATAGTTTCTACAGCTTTTTCCATAGATTCTACAGGAATAAACTCAAATTTTCCGTGGAAGTTATGTCCACCTGTGAAGATATTTGGTGTTGGAAGTCCCATGAAGGATAATCTTGCTCCATCTGTACCTCCTCTGATTGGAACTATGATTGGCTCGATATCAAGAGCTTTCATAGCTTCAACAGCTGTATCTACTATATGCATTACTGGTTCTACTTTTTCTTTCATGTTGTAGTATTGATCTTTTATTGAAATTTCTACAGTACCTTCACCGTATTTTTTATTAAGTAATTCTACTATATCATTAATTAAAACTTTCTTTTCTTCAAAAGTATCTCTGAAGAAATCTCTTATAATATAAGACATAGTTGTCTTTTCTACAGTTCCTACCATATCGCAAAGCATGAAGAAACCTTCATATCCTTCTGTATACTCTGGTCTTGCATTAACAGGTAATAATCCGTTTAATTCCATAGCTATTTGTTGAGTATTCACCATTTTATTTTTAGCACTTCCTGGGTGAACATTTCTTCCATTGATAACTATCTCAGCACCAGCAGCATTGAAGTTTTCATATTCAATTTCACCAACTGCTCCACCATCTACTGTGTAAGCAAAGTCTGCAGCAAATTTTTCTACATCAAAGTGATCTGCACCTTCTCCAATTTCTTCGTCTGGAGTAAATCCAACTTTAATTGTACCGTGTTTTATATCTGGATTTGCAATTAAGTACTCTATAGCAGTAACAATTTCTGATATACCAGCTTTGTCGTCTGCTCCTAATAAGGTAGTTCCATCTGTTGTGATAAGAGTTTTACCTATATAGTCATTAAGTTCTGGGAAATCTACTGGAGATAAAACTGTGTTTTCATTTAATTTAATATCTCCACCTTTATAATCTACCATTTGAGGTTTAACATCTTTACCTGAATAATCTGGAGCAGTATCCATATGAGATACAAATCCTATAGTTGGTATTTTTTTATCTGTATTAGCGGGCAATGTAGCCATTACGTAATTGTTTTCATCAATAGTAACATCACTCATACCTATTCTTTTTAATTCTTCAAATATAGCTTCCCCTAAAACTCTTTGGCTAGCTGTACTTGGAGTTGTTCCTGTAGAAGTACTTGATTGAGTATCATACTTCACATATCCTAAGAATCTTTCTATAACTTTTGACATAATATCGCCGCCTTTTTTAATATTTTATAATTATATTATATTGTTTATTTGATCCTATATTCATAGTATATAAAACTCTAATTTTTTTTACAAGTTAATAAATTGTATATATCTACTATTTATCACTTTTATTTGTTATAATAATCATGAACAAGCTATGTCTATGAAGTATTAAAACACTTTACTAACATAATATATTATATTGAATAAATTTAATATAATATATAAGTTTTAATAAAAATTATTCATTAAATTTGTTTGCAATTCTAGATTGCACTAAGGAGTATTAATGAATTTTATTTATTGAAACTTATATACATTCTAATTTGTAAAAGATAAAATTTAATTAGACGTAATTGGAGGGTAAGATAACATGTTAGATTTTAATAAAGCGTTAAGCTTTGAGAAGTATGTAGAAAAACAACATGACAAATATGGGGATATCCAAGATAAGACCTATGTAAACACTGAACTTTCTAGTAATGCTAAAGAAAAAATTAAAAGATTAGACAAGGTTGTTCACGCTGCAATATTTACAGAGGGCTTTTGTCCAGATTGTATTGTAACTATTCCTTTTGTACAAAGACTTGCAGAAGAAAATTCAAATTTAAAGGTTCATTTATTCCATAGAACTGACTTTGAAGGATTTCTTGAGAAAGCTGTAGGTTGCATAAACATACCCGCAGTAATAACTTTCACTGAAGATATGGATCCTAAAGGAGCTTATGTAGAAATGCCTAAAGAACTAGTTGAAAAACTTCCTATAATCTCTAACGATGAGAGAAAGGTTCTTGTGGCAGAATATAGATCTGGAAAATATAATAATTTAATAGAAAAAGATCTTCTAGATATAATATTATAATTCTGTACTAACTTTCATAACTCATCCCTATATTTGTTGATATATGAATGAGTTTTTTATAATAAAATATTTATGGGGTGACATTATGGGTTATAAAATAGAAATAATAACAAAGGATAAAATTAAAACCTCCAATTGGAGTGGAGGCACTACTAATGAAATATATATTTATCCTAAAGACTCTCATTATAAATCTTTAAACTTTAGCTGGAGAATTAGTTCTGCCACTGTAGATTTAGAACATTCCACCTTTACTAGCCTACCAAACATCTATAGATATATAACAACCCTAGAAGGTTCCATGGACCTCTGTCATAATAAGGGACCTTTAACTCATTTAGAGCCTTTTGAAATTCATGGATTTTCTGGTGATTTAAACACAGAAAGCTTTGGAAAAGTCATAGATTTTAACTTAATGCTAGGCCCTGGGTGTAATGGTGTAATGGACACTTTAAGATTAACTGATGATTCTTCGCTGAAGCTAAAATTAAATAGTAGAAAAAATAAATATTCATGCCGTAATTATATATTCTTCTCACCTAATTCAGACTTAATCTTCACAATAGATGGGAATAATATTTCTCTTCCTAAAAATGATACCTTAATCATTGAAGACTGTGAGGAAGATAGCGTTTCTTCCATAGAAATTACATCCTCACAACTTTGTAATGTTATTAGTATAGAAGTTGGCTGCATAAAATAAATATTGAGCATGCACTTTATAGGCTATGTTAGATATAAAAAACAAATAAGGCTCTTGGTGTTTTTTGTATAATTTTCGGTTTATCTCTTATAGTTGCTGTACTTATTAAGATGATTTTATAATATCTGTTTATTATAAATTGGAAATAAAAAATAAAATTAGCTTGTTGTTAATAGACAAGCTAATTTTTATACACATTTATCATCATATTATCTAGCATAGCCTAATATTATTGTTAGCGAATGCCATTTGTATAAGTAAGAATCTAAATCTTTCATTTAGTTATTCGAACTTAGTTCTTCTAATTAATTAGAAGAACTCCAGAGATATTTTCTTATATTTTTGATACACCCATTTCTCTAGCTATTCTCATAACCTCTTCTGCTACCTTATCTGCTACTCTTTTATCTAGAGCATTTGGAATTATATTTTCATCATTTAATTCTTCCTCTGGGATTAAGTTTGCTAGAGCTCTTGCTGCAGCTAATTTCATCTCATCATTTATTTCTCTCGCCCTAACTGTAAGAGCTCCTTTAAATATACCTGGAAATACTAAAACATTATTAATTTGATTAGCAAAATCTGAACGACCTGTTGCTACTACTCTAGCTCCACCTGACTTAGCTTCATCTGGCATGATTTCTGGAGTTGGGTTAGCCATAGCAAAGATAATTGCATCTGAATTCATAGTTTTTACATCTTCTGAATTTATCATATTAGGTCCAGATACTCCTATAAACACATCAGCTCCTACTAAAACTTCTTTTAATGAACCTGATTCTTTATTTTTATTAGTAACCTTTGCTATTTGCTCATGAGATTCAAATAAACAGTTGCCACCATCATAAATAGCACCATTCCTATCACACATAATTATATTTTGTGCTCCAGCCTTTAAAAGCAATTTGCATATAGCAATTCCAGCAGAACCTGCACCATTTATTATGATTTTAATATCTTTAATGTTTTTCTTAGTTAATTTTAATGCATTATATAATCCTGATAATACAACTACTGCAGTTCCATGTTGGTCATCATGAAATACGGGAATATTTAGCTCTCTCTTTAAAGTTTCTTCTATGTAAAAACACTCAGGAGCCTTTATATCTTCAAGATTTATTCCTCCAAATACAGGAGATATTAATTTTACAGTTTTAATTACCTCTTCTGGATCTTCACTATCAATACATATTGGGAAAGCATCTACTCCAGCAAATTCTTTAAATAATAATGCCTTTCCTTCCATTACTGGAATTGAAGCTTCTGCTCCTATGTTTCCAAGGCCTAATACTGCTGTTCCATTAGAAACTATAGCTACAGTGTTTGCTTTTATTGTATAATCATAAACCTTATCCTTATCCTTAGATATTTCAACACAAGGCTCTGCAACTCCAGGAGTATAAGCTATAGATAAATCTTCTCTTGTATTAACAGGAATTTTACTTATAACCTCTAGTTTCCCCTTCTTTTCCTTGTGCATCTTTAAAGATTGTTCACCATATGACATAACTAAATCCTCCTATTTTAAATAATCTATTTGCCTTTAGGCATCTGAAAATAAATAATAAGTCATCAGATAACACAAAATAGACGAGCATTCTGACTTATTTATTTTTTGAAGATGCCTTATTTAAGTAATCACAATAAGGTGCTATAGGACATTCATGACACTTTGGCTTTCTAGCATCACATATTTTTCTTCCATGCCAAATTATATAGTGATGTGCATCACTCCACATACTTTTGGGTATGTGCTTCATAAGCTTTTCTTCAACAATTTCTACATTATCTCCAGGTGCAAAGCCTGTTCTGTTAGAAATTCTAAACACATGAGTATCTACAGCTATGGCTGGAACTCCAAAGGCGTTAGATAACACTACATTAGCAGTTTTCCTACCTACACCTGGGAGAGCTACAAGCTCCTCCATAGTTCTTGGCACCTGCCCATTATGCTTTTCTACAATAGCTTTACATGCCCCTAATATATTTTTACTTTTATTTTTATAAAATCCACAACTATGAATTTTTTCACCTAATTCTTCTTCACTTAAAGTTAGTATAGCTTCTGGAGTATTATACTCCTTATATAATTCCTTTGTGACCTTGTTAACCCTTTCATCCGTACACTGAGCAGAAAGTATAGTGGATATTAAAAGCTCAAAGGGACTGTTAAAGTTTAATCCACATGAAGCACCTCTATAAGTTTCCTCTAATATTTCTAAAATTTTCTTTCGTTTTTCCTTATTCATAAAATCACCTCAATTAATTTCAATGATTGTAGTATTTCTAGATATCAATTAAATTTTTCATATTATATATATTTTAAATAAATCTTAATAATAGTAGTATTCCTACTTAGCTCACTTCTATTATATCAGATTTTCAATATTTTACTTAAGTCACTATCAAATAAATAATAGATNNAGGATTTTAACTCCTTGTCTCGTGACAAATATACTTCGAATCTTTGGTCTATTATTTATTTTCACGTGCCTAATTAAACAAAGGTTTATAATACAATTTCTCTTATATAAGAATAATATTACTGCTAAAACGAATAATATATAAAAAACCTTATTATCTGAGGAGGAATATTAAATGGATAATGCTATGTTTTGCTATCAATGTGAACAAACTGTAGGGGGAAAGGGCTGTACTAAACTTGGCGTTTGTGGAAAGACCCCTGAAATAGCCAATTTGCAAGACTTATTAATTTATCAAGCAAAGGGAATTAGCTGCTATGCTAAAGACCTAATAGATAGGGGTGAACATATAGATAAATCTATCGTTAGTTTTGTAGAGAATTCTCTATTTACAACTTTAACTAATGTAAACTTTGATGCTGAAGTTCACGTTAAGCTTCTTAAAGAGTCACAAAAAATAAAAGAAAATCTGAGAAGTAAAGCATCCACTGATAAAGAGTATCCTGAAGAAGCTACCTATAATTTAAGTAAAACTAAAGAAGAAATGCTTAAAGATGCAGTTAAAGCTGGAATTATGTATGATCAAGATTTAGACGCTGATGTCCGTTCTTTAAGACAAACTATTATTTATGGTTTAAAAGGTATAAGTGCCTATGGACACCAAGCTAGATTTTTAGGATATTATGATGATCAAGTTGATAATTTCTACTTTAGAGGATTAGAATGCACAACTAATGATAATCTATCAGTAGAAGAATTAATTAACATGACAATGAGAACTGGTAATATGAGTATAGCTGTTATGAAAAAACTTGATGAAGCTAACACTGAAACTTATAAAGATCCAACTCCTCACCTAGTTAATGTTAAGGTAGAAAAAGGACCTTTTATAATTGTCTCTGGTCATGATCTTAAAGATTTAGAAATGCTACTAAAACAAACTGAAGGTACTGGCATAAATATATATACTCACGGTGAAATGATACCTGCTCATGGATATCCTGAACTTAAAAAATATTCTCATCTTATAGGAAACTATGGTAGTGCTTGGCAGAATCAACAAACTGAATTTGATAATATTCCTGGATGTATCCTTATGACTACTAACTGTCTCATGAGACCAAGAGAAACTTATAAGGATAGAATCTTTACAACTAGTGTAGTTGGATGGGATGGAGTTAAATATATACATGTTAAGGAAGATGGAACAAAGGACTTCTCTGAAATTATAAATAAAGCTTTAGAATTAGGTGGCTTTACTGCCTCAGAGGACCCTAAAGAAATCCTTGTAGGCTTTGGCCATAAAGCTACTTTAAGTAATGCTGGAAAAATTGTAGAGGCAGTTAAAAATGGTGATATACGTCACTTCTTCCTAGTAGGCGGTTGTGATGGTGCAAGGCCTGGAAGAAACTATTATACAGATTTTGCAAAAATGGTTCCTGAAAATTGTATTATCCTTACTCTAGCTTGCGGAAAATATAGATTTAATAAGCTTGACTTTGGCGAAGTAGCTGGACTTCCAAGACTTCTTGATGTAGGTCAATGTAATGATGCTTATTCTGCAGTAAGAATTGCCACAGCTTTAGCGGATGCCTTTGAAACAGATGTAAATGGATTACCTTTATCCATTGTGTTATCTTGGTATGAACAAAAGGCAGTAGCTGATTTACTAGCTCTGTTAGCCTTAGGTATTAAGGGTATATTCCTTGGACCTTCTCTTCCTGCATTTATAAGTCCCAATGTACTACAATATCTCGTAGATACATTCCAAATAACACCTATAAGTACACCAGAAGAGGACTTAAAAACTTGCCTACAACAAGGGATTTAGCTTAGATTTTAAATTCATGATTTTTCTATGAAATTTTAGTTTAGAATATATTTTAAGATTATTTTTGAAATAAGTTGAAGGTACTTTCACAAAATATATTGCTACTCTTATATAAAATATTGAAGATGTACTTTAATATTATTGTTAGCGAATCTCATTTGGATAAGTAATAAGTTAGGTTATGTGATTTTTCAAAATTCTGTGAAATTAACCTTTCATCTTAAAGAATAAAGAAAACAATAGATTATAGTTAAACAACTTATATATTTTGTTTTTACATTCTATGCAAACCAACAAATATTTAATTTTGTGGAGCTTCATAAAAAAGCTCTATAAGTATAAACTTATAGAGCTTTTTATGCTTATCCTACTACCTCTTCAATAGCTTTCCAATATGGTTATGTAATAATACTATATAAAAATCTAAATATAGGATAAAAGTCTAATAGTGCATGTACCAAAATAGGAATTATCAAAGAATTACTCTTTTTATATAATAAAGCAAATATCGCTCCAGCAAAAATACATCCTCCTAATTGTGAGATAATAGCATTTATGGATTGAATACCTGAATAGTTATTTACGATAATTGGAAGAGTAGCATGCATAGCACCCCACATCATACCACTAATTATGACAGCTAAATAGGTAGGTAGCTCTTTATCTAATTCTGTAAATAAGTATCCCCTAAAGACAAACTCTTCTGAAAATCCTACAACAATTAGAAAAAAGAAGGGTTTATATAGACCAGCTAGCGAAAAATCGCCTTCGATAAAAAATATTCCCATATAAATTGCAAATAAAATACAAGCAACTATCTTGCCATTTTTTGTTATTCCGGCTATATTTAATGATTGTTTTTTTCTAAGCATAATTGATATAACAATTATTACAATAAGCAAGTTGGCTAGAAAATCACCTAATAATTTTATCCCAATATTTGATGTAGTAACACAATTAGCAGGTATAAGTAAATCATTATTATAGAAGTATTTTGCTAGGAAAAAGAAATACACCATATATATACCTATAAGAGTTATAGGATATATAATTTTTTTGTTAATTTTCATATAAAGTCTCCCCTTTTTATGTAATTTATAATTTGAGTTGGCTTAATTTCAATGTTGTCAGTTAAAATGGCACATAAATTTAAGTTACAGCTTAAGTTGAATTTTTAACATGTCATGACTTAAATTTATATGAAAATCAATTACTAGACCTAAGTTGCTAAACCACTCCCCCGTCTCTATGAATATTAAATAATTCGTACAATTATTTTTAACGTAAAATTTCCCAACTTCTATAAACTTAAATAAATTTTTATTAAAAAGTATAATTTTTGTTAATTATAATATATAAATCCATCTTAGAATAGTCAAGCTATTATTCTCTTTTTAAAATAGTTATTAATCAAAGAGCTAGACTTATTGATTACATCTAGCATGTAAATTTACTTGATTTAAGTAGTGAGGAATTAAGCGTGGCAAATTGAACTAATTTCTATTTATGACCTAAATTGCTGAAATTACTTAAGTTGAGTATATTATATCTAGCTGAGCTTCAAACAATTCCTCTGAAGTTTTGTATTTAAGTATCCTTCTTGGAAGTGTGTTCATCCAATCCTCAATGAAGTCAATATCAGTGTCACTGTAATCAGATATACGTTTACCCTTAGGGATAAAGCAACGAAGGAGACCATTATGACATTCATTAGTACCTTTTTCAAATGAGGAATAAGGATGAGTGAAATATATCTTTGTATCAGTATCAACCTCAATTTGACCCTTACCCACTTTAGTAGNNCTACTAAAGTGGGTAAGGGTCATTCAGCTATTTTATACAACTATATACCTATTTAAAATTTTAACTTTTTAAATATTTCTCATTTTAACATTTTAAATAGTTGCCTTCATCATTTTAAATTGTTTATATGATATATTTTAAAGGGCTTTCGCAAAATATATTGCTAATCTTATATAAAATATTAAAGATGCACTTTAATATTATTG
>DCDL01000014.1:0-22395 GCA_002316385.1 Clostridium sp. UBA1056 | reverse complement strand
TAGATTAGCTTATTTTGTGAAGGCCCCTTTATCTTTATAACTTAAATATTTAATTAGTGCTAAATAATTCTACCCTTGTGCAATTAGCTTATCTTTTTCAAGAATATGACTTACTAGCCAGTCATTTATAAAATCTAGTAATTCTAAAATATAATCCTCTTGATTAGCATCTAAATCATTTAAATCTATTTGATTTAATTTTTTTATAAAGTTATCATGATCTACTTTTTGAGTAAACATTTTTTTATAGTTTATGCTTTCCATATAAGCTTCTTCATCTCTAAAATGAAGAGCTGCATATCCTTTCAATTCTTCAATTAGATTTACTATTCTATCATACTTATCAATAATAAATTCGTTTTTTGATAAATTATAGATTTTATCTGCTATCTCAAAAAGCATTTTATGTTCATTGTCAATAATTTCTATGCCAGTTTTAAACTCATCTTTCATTTCGTACATTTAAAATTCTCCACCATTTCCTTTTAATAATACTAGTTAAAGACAATTTCGGTCTCCATTATTTTTAAAATATTTACTTAATATAGACCTATATAATACCATAAAAAACAATATTTTTCTATGATTTATCCCATAATTTGTAGTAACATGCTTTTTATGCATTATTATAAAATCAAAACATGAATCTTTATGATTTATATATAAGTTCGAATAAATAAAATTCATTAATATTTCTTAGTATAATCTAGAATTAGGCACGTGAAAACAAATTTAATGTAAAAGCTTTAATAAACCTTACATTTTTATAATCTATATATTCTTATATTAAGGTAATAATAAACTTATATGAAAGGAGATTAGTGTTATGTCAAATGAAAATGGTAATAGATTAATTAATGAAAAATCCCCTTATCTTCTTCAGCATGCCTATAATCCTGTAAACTGGTATCCTTGGTGTGAAGAAGCATTTGAAAAGGCTGAAAAAGAAAATAAGCCAATATTTCTTAGTATAGGTTATTCTACTTGTCATTGGTGTCATGTCATGGAAAGAGAAAGCTTTGAAGATAATGAAGTAGCTAATGTTCTTAATGAAAATTTTATTTCTATAAAGGTTGATAGAGAAGAACGTCCTGATATAGATACAATATATATGGATACTTGTCAGCTATTAACTGGTCACGGTGGATGGCCTCTAACTATTTTTGCATTACCAAATAAAAAGCCTTTCTATGCAGGAACCTACTTTCCAAAGGAAGATACTCAATATATGAATGGTTTAATTACTCTTCTTAATAAAATAATTGGTATTTGGGAAAATAGTAAAGATAAAGTTTTAGAATCTGCTAATGAAATAGTAAAAACTCTTCATTATATGACTGAATTTGGTGAAGTTAAAACTGATAATTCTAATAAAGTTAATGTTAAAAGTGAATTCTTAAAGGATGCCTTCTATACATTTAAGAGTAGCTTTGATAGTAAATATGGCGGCTTTGGAGATAAACCCAAATTCCCAACCCCTCATAATCTATGGTTTCTTTTAGAATATTATAAAGCTACTAATGATACAGAAGCCCTTAATATGGTAGAGATAACCTTAGATGCTATGTATGCTGGAGGAATATATGACCATATCGGCTTTGGCTTTAGTCGTTATTCTACTGATAGATTCTGGCTTGTTCCGCATTTTGAAAAGATGCTATATGACAATGCATTGTTAGCTATATTATATTCAAAGGCCCATGAAATTACTAAGAAAGAAAAATATAAATCTGTAGCAAATGAAATTTTTACTTATCTTTTAAGAGATATGCATGATGAAAAGGGTGGATTTTATTCTGCAGAGGATGCAGATTCTGAAGGTATAGAAGGTAAATTTTATGTTTGGTCTTTAGATGAAATTTATCAGGTTCTAGGTAAAGATGATGGTGAGAAGTTTGCCTCCTACTTTAATATCACTGAAAAAGGTAATTTTGAAGGTTTTAATATACCTAATTTAATTAATAAAACCTTACCTGAAGATACTGAGTTTATAAATAGATGTAAACAAAAGTTATTTAATTATAGGAATAAAAGAATTCACCCATATAAAGATGATAAGATTCTTACATCTTGGAACGGCCTAGCCATTGCAGCCTTTGCCTTAGGTGGTAGACTTCTACATAATAATGAATATACCTTGGCTGCAGAATCAGCCTTAGAATTCGTATATAAATACTTATTTAATGAAGATGGAAAGCTATTGGCTAGATATCGTGAAGGTGAAGCTAAAATATACGGTTATGCAGATGATTATGCATTTCTTACTTGGGCACTACTTGAATTATATGAAGATACTAATAAAGAAATTTTTTTAGGAAGAGCCATTGATTTAACTTCTGATTTTGTTAAATACTTTTGGGATGATGAAAAAGACGGCTTCTTCCTCTATGGCAGCCATGGAGAGCAGTTAATAACTAGACCTAAAAAAATATATGATGGTGCTATCCCATCTGGGAACTCTGTAGCAGCATTAAACTTCTTAAAACTATATAAGTTTACATCTAATATGGAATATTTAAATAAAGCTGGGACTATATTTGATTCCTTTAGCAATGAAGTAAGTCAGCATCCATCAGCCTACTGCTTCTTACTTTTATCCATGATTTTTTATGAAAAACTACAAACCCCATAAATTATAATTCTAAATTATTTTACAATCTTTATAAAATGTTAAGCCTGCACTTTAATATATTATTAGTGCAGGCTTAACATTGATTGTAAACTTAATTTATTTGATGGCAATCCTTTTAATTTTCTTAATATAATTGAGCTAACTCTTTACTTCTTCTATTTTACCCATAAATAATATGGTTCCATTTTCTTCATCTTCTATAATAAATACAAAAGGTCTGTTTGCTATAAATTCTTTATAGTCATCAATTATTTGCATTGCTGTTTCTTTGACTTCAATTATGGTTGCTGCAGATGCCTCACTTCCCTCTTCATTTACTTCTATCTTTGCTTGATGTAGAACACTACTAATACATATGTCTTCTCTTATACCTTTAAAGTTAGCGGTTTCACTAAAGGCATCCTTCATGCCTAAAACTACTAGGGATTCTTTTAACTCTTTAGCACCATATTCTATCTGGAATTTTGGAAAGCTTACATTGACATCTTCTTTCTCTTTACCAATAGATGCTTTTATAGATTTCCACTTATCTAGGTCTAAACCATTGATAAAACTATCTGCACCTAAGCCTTCCTTTGGTAATACTGCATACATGGATATCTTTCCACTAGCATAAGGCATTTTTATAACTTTAAAATCATCTTTTTCTCCATAAAATGTTTTATTACTAATAGCAAGCTTTCTCATAAAATCTACCTGTGATTTCTCTCCCTTTGAATTTGTAAATTCCTCTATTACATTATTATTTTTATCAAAAGGTTCTTGCCAATTGCCTTTAAAATATATAGCATTAATTAGATACATAATTACGTTATCGGAAATAGATCCTTTTAACATATCTTTAATCATATTATTGGTAGATTTCTCAATCCAGTTATTAATTTTATCCACAGATGATGCCTTAGAGAAGTCCAAGTTATCCACTTTTGCCCCAAATGTATCGTTATTAATGTTTATAAACTCCTTATTTATATCCTGGCCTTCCCTAATCCATATAGAATTACCTATATTTAACTTTATATTTTTATCTATATTTCCTAAGTACCCAGTAAGAGTTTTATAACTATGATTTATCTTATCGTCAGGCATTCCCTCAAATCCTAATACTTTGTTCATTTCTTCTTTTGTATTATCCTCTGCTCCATTATATGTCATGGTAAGAGCCATAGATATACTTAAAGGAGATATGAACACGTTTTTCTCCTTGTCATCTTTAGAAATTTCTTTGAATATATTAAATGCAAATTTGTTATTGCTCTCTACAAGCTCTTTATCTACCTTATCAGCTAAAATCTGTTCATTATTATTGGAAAACCCACAGCCGGCTAAAGAGATGGATATCATAGCTGTAAGTATTATAGCCATCATCTTTTTAAATCCCATAATATCACTCCTAAATTAAATTTCACCTTATATTCAATGTTATAGTACTACTTTTTAGTCATTCCAAATAAAGCAATTTGCTTGATTAAATCGGTTTGTACTGTATAATTGTACATGTAGTACTACTATAAAATATTATTTTAGTAAGGTGAGGTTTTTTATGACTAAGGACTTAACTAAAGGAAATGAAACTAAAGCTATAATAAGCTTTGCCATTCCTCTTATTGTAGGAAACATCTTTCAACAATTTTATAATGTAGCTGATTCAATAATAGTTGGAAAATATATAGGTTCATCTGCTTTAGCCGCAGTTGGATCTTCTTTTACTATTATAGTATTTTTAACTTCTATTATCCTTGGACTTTGTATGGGAGCATCTGTAGTGTTCTCTCAATACTTTGGAGCTAAAGATGAATCCAACCTAAAGAGTAGTATTTTTACTGCTTTCATATTTATTGGTGTTATAACTGTTATAATTAATTTATTTGCTAGTATATTTGCAGATAACATCTTAAATTTTATGAATACACCTAAGGTTTTATTTGATGATGCTAAAGAATATATAATTATAATTTTTTATGGTATAGGTTTTACCTTTATTTATAATTATTTTTGTTGTTTACTTAGATCTATGGGAAACTCCTTTATACCTCTTTTATTTCTAATAATAGCAGCAATAATTAATATAGTTCTTGATATAGTTTTTATAACAGTTTTTAACCTGGGTATTGCTGGAGCAGCCTATGCTACTATAATAGCTCAAGGCATATCTGGTATTGCAACAGCCATCTATTGTTTTATTAAATTACCTGTAATTAGATTTAAGAAAAGTGATTTTAAAATAGATATAAGTATTTTAAAACTAGTAATGAACTATAGTGTTTTAGCAAGTATTCAACAATCTATAATGAACTTTGGAATTCTATTAATTCAAGGTCTTGTAAATTCCTTTGGAGTTTCTATAATGGCTGCCTTTGCCGCTGCTGTTAAGATAGACTCCTTTGCTTATATGCCAGTTCAGGACTTTGGTAATGCTTTTTCTACCTATGTTGCTCAAAACAGAGGTGCTGGTGAAGTTGAGAGAATAAAAACTGGTGTTAAATCTTCCTTTAAGATCATCACTCTATTTTGTATTGTAATCTCAGCAATTGTAGTATTATTCTCAAAAGAGTTAATGACTATATTTATCTCTCCTTCTGAGGTTGAGATTATAAATTACGGTTCACAATATCTATGCATAGTAAGTGTATTTTACTTTCTTATAGGATATCTTTTCATGTTATATGGATTTTATAGAGGTATAGGTTCTGCTAACATATCGATATTACTTACTGTTATCTCCTTAGGTCTTCGTGTTGGCCTTGCATATTTGCTAGCTCCTACTCTTGGAGTAACTGCTATCTGGTGGGCTATTCCCATAGGTTGGCTCATTGCTAATATAATAGGTATATCCTTTATGAAAAAGTTTATAAAAAAATTAAATATATAGAACATGAAAACCCGCTTATAGATTAATACTAGAAATATCTGTAAGCGGTTTGCTTCATTTGCAATTATATCTATAAACTAACGGTAATTTCTTTGTCTACTGGTATATTGACTCTCGTAGCTGATTTAAATATTATAATTCCTAAAATAAACATTACTAAAATACCTAATACTCCAGCCTTAGAACTTCCAGTTATATGAGTTGCTATACTCATAAGCATAGTTCCCATGAAGGCTGCTCCTTTACCGAATATGTCATATAAACCAAAGTATTCACTAGATTTCTCTTTTGGAATAATTTTTGAGAAATAAGACCTTGAAAGAGCTTGAATTGCCCCTTGAAATACTGCAACACAAACTGCAAGAAGCCAAAACTCCCATGCTTTATCAAGTTGTAATGCAAATATTGTTATAGCTATATATCCAATAATTGAAGATGCTATTAGCTTATCACTTTTAAATTTTTTAGAGAGCTTTCCAAATAAAATAGCACATGGAAAGGCAACTATTTGAGTTAAAAGTAATGCTAGCAATAAATTATTATCTGTAATACCTACATCCTTTCCGTAAGATGTAGACATACTTATAATTGTATGAACTCCATCAATATAGAAGAAAAATCCAAGTAGGAATAAGAAAATCTTTTTATCTTTTCTAATGTTTAAAAGTACTTTCCCTAACCTCTTAAAGCTTTCTACTATTGGTTTATCTCCCTTTTCAACATAATACTTTTGTTTATAATTCTTTAATATGGGTAGTGTTATAAGGAACCACCATAGAGCATTCAACAGAAATGCTATAGCCGTTGCCATAGTAGTTGTAATTCCAATTTTATCTGCGAAAAGTACGAGGAGTAAACTTATAGTGAAAGGAATACAACTACCTATATACCCCCATGCAAATCCGTGAGAAGATATTTCATCCATCCTATCATCAGTAGTTATATCATTAAGCATGGCGTCGTAAAAAATAAGACTTCCTGAAAATCCAATCTTTCCAATGACAAATATAGCTAAGAATATGATCCATGGTACTGGAAGAGCTAGAGCTGCACATCCTACAACTCCAAGCATCATAAATAATGAAAATAGTGGTTTCTTATAGCCTTTAGTATCTGCTATAGTTCCAAGGATAGGTCCAAGTATTGCTACAATAATAGTAGATAATGATACCGCATAGCCCCAATAGGCTGTAGAATCTGCTGATGAAATTCCTGCTGTGCTAGCAACATTTTTAAAGTAAATAGGAATTATAGTAGATACCAGCATGATGAAAGCTGAGTTTCCTACATCATATAGAATCCACTGCTTTTCTAGTTTAGTAAATTTACTCATTTTATACCTCCTATAGAAAATTTCGATTGAAGAATTCGTCTAGGTAGTCATCTCTTTTTATTGCATTATAATACTCTTCAACTCTATGTAACGCTTCATCTATAGCACTTTCATAAAGGTCTAGCAATTTTTTATTTACATCTATACATTTTTTATTTGGCTCCACATTTATAATCATATGACTAAAGCTATCTCCACCTTTAATCAAGCCTAATACCCCTTTTATAATCCTTCTTTTTATCCCGTTTTGGCATAGTAATAATTTATTATAAAATCTTACTGCCTTAAGACATTTATATATTTCTTCCCCTGTTACCTTTTCATAAAGCTTTGATATGTGGTTTGCTACAGTTTTATCAGGTACAATGTGAGCTCCTGCACTATGCCTTTGTGGATTTAAATTATTCCTTCTCATCAGTGCCCCATCTAATTCAGCTTCTATTTCTTCATGAGATATATTACTTTCCTCCATAGCCTCTGTGATAAAAGGATGACAACTACTATCAAGAACAAAGTGACATACAAAGCCTAAAATATATGAAAGACAAACTTCATCATAACTTTTTATAATGTACCTTCTGCTATTTTCTAAGAAGCCATAGGCCTTCTCTTCATGTAAGTTATGTCCATAGCTTTTTATTTCATTTTTAAATAAAGGTTTATAATAGAACAGTATATCTGGTCCATTGAGTCCTATATAATATGCTTCTTTATTAGGAATTATAATATCTTTTATACTTTGTGGTAATTTTTCTAAAACTGTTTGTCCAAAACTATAGTGACTATAACTTGCTGGCATACAAATCCCCCTTGTAATTTATAAAATATTCTGACTTTTATTTTATTATATACTTCAAATGTTTTAACTAAATTGTGTTATTGTAAAGTTCACGTAAATCCTTATATCTATTAATATTCTTAATTTAATCATAAAAGCACTAACTAATTTAAAGTGTACCTCCAAATGTTTTAAATATGATTATATCACATGTCTAGCATTTGGTGTGTGCTTCAATTAAAGTTAGTGCTTTTATAACTGTTCTAATACAAATTCTAAATTTACATAAATATTATTTACTTATTTGCTTTTCTAATCTACAGAATCCTTTTCCTCTAATAATTTAAAAAAGCTTTTATCACGTCTACATAAAGGACATCTCCAATCCTCTTTTAGCTCTACAAATGGTATCTCCTCTTGATTTTCATCGTACAAGTAACCACATATGCTACATCTATAAATTGCCATCGTATCCCTCCTTAATTATAAAATTATATTAATAAATTCTATTATTCATTAGTTTAAGTACAATAGAACTATTAACTTTCTAAAACTATAAATATAATTTATATAATATTCATGATCCTAAAACTTTAGAACTTCTATAAACAAATCACCCCTTTGAACAGTTATATATAAATATATTTATATAGTTATATATGTTTATATACTCTTTCATGGGCTAAGGTGTTATTATCACAGCATCATTTGGTATAGAAAAATCTAAATCTACAATCTTACCATTCTCGTTAGTAGTAGTCCTAGCACAATATTTATAATTAAATCCATAGAGGTCGTAAACTTCAACAAAAATTTGTAATCTATCACCTTCATTTAGCTTATAGGTTTTATTTAAATTTACACTGTATTCACTTGGAACTTTTGGATTTTTTTCTAGTTTTAATTTTTCAACCATATTATCATTTATTACTATATTACAAAAAGGTTCTGTTACATAATTACCTTCTATAGCACTAGGATAAATATTAGTTGTTATCTTACCCTTGAACTCAACTTGATTATCTTCTAGCTTTTTAGTTTCACCTTGAAACCCTATAGGAACTAATTGAAGTTGATGCTTAGCTATTTCCATATAATTTCCGTCCCATATTTCTTTTTTTACTTCATCACCATAATCTAACATAACTCCAAATTTCATTTCATTAGATAATGGAATTGCTACCTTTGCACTATACTCCTTATTTGAACCTAAGGCTCCCTGAACGCTCTTAGTTTCTCCATTACTAGCATATGTGAAATAAAACTTTAACCCTTCTTTATAGACTTTAGGCGATCCATAAAATGTAAGATTAATCTCCTTCTTATCTGCATTAAATCCTTCTTCTTTATACCTAAATTCACTTAAAATACTTCCTTGCTTTTTTAGGGTTTCTTCTACCGTGGTATTAATACTACTCATTGATGTATTCATTTGTCTATCTAAATTATATATATCATTTTGTATCTGTTCTTGAAGAGTATTAATCCTTATTAAACTATATATATTGAACAATATCAAAACTACAAAACCTAGAATAATCCATCTTTTTACCTTCTTATTTATATCTAATGATTTATTTTCATCCATATCTATCTCCTTTTTTATTTACTTACACATACTTCTTTCTTAATTACCTGGTCTATCCCTTTAATGCATCAAACTTCCTAACTATATCTCTATCCATATATTAAATCTGCAAATAGTACCTCTTCCTGACTTTCATCATACAGATAACCGCATACACTACATTTATAAATTGCCAAATACCTCTCCTTAATTATAAAGTTATATATTTGCACTTTAGATACTCTATGGCTCTATCTGTATAGCAGCACTTCCTCCAGAATATTCCCACTTATTAAGAGTTCCATTATTATTAACTACAGTCATAGAATAATATTTATAGGTAAATCCATATGTATCCTGAACTTCAACTAAAATATCTAACAGATCTCCATTTTTCAATTTATAATTTTCTTTAAGAGTTCCAGTGTAATTGCTATATTCATTTGAAAATTCATTGTTTTTATCTAACTCAATTTCATCTATAACTTCTTCATTTAATCTTATTTTGCATAAAGCTTTTTCTACATCATTATTTTCCATTGAACTTGGATAAATGAGAGCTCTAATTTGCCCATCAATTATTACTTCATCACCTTTTATTTTATATTGCCCCCTAAAATCTTGAGGCATAACTTGAAGTTTATACTCCCCTTCATCCATATATTGTTGTTGCCATGTTTCTTTTTTCACTTCTTCCCCATAATCTAAAGTGAATCCAAATTTAACATTACTCCTTATTGGAACTATTATCTTTGCACTATAGCTTAGATCTTTGTCTAATTTACCTTCAACACTCTTAATATCTCCATCGTTACAGTCATAGTTAAAATAAAACTTTAGTCCATCTTTATACACCTTGGGAGTTCCTTTGAGATTAATACTAATGGCTTTGTTTTCTATATCTAGCCCTTCTACTGAATAACTAAAATCACTTAAAATACTATCTTGCTTTTTTAGGGTTTCTTCTACAGTGGTATTAATACTACTCATTGATGTATTCATTGTACTATACAAATTACCAATATCACTTCGCATATTTTCTGTGTCACGTTGAAGAGAATCAATTTTTAACAAACTCCATACATTAAGCAATATTAAAACTATAAACCCTATAATAACTCTTCTTTTTACTTTCTTATTTGTATCTAATGACTTATTTTCCTCCATATCTATCTCCTTTTTTATCTAATCTATCTTCTTTTTAAATTTATTACTTACATATAGTTCTTTCTTAATTACCCACCTAGCTCATACTATTCAATGCACCATATTTCTTCCCTATACTTCTATCCATCTCTCTTCCAATGCATCATTAACCATATCTTCATCACATAAATATTCTCTTAGGATATCTCTTATATATCTATCATCATATTTATGATTAGAATTGTTCTTTAAATCTTTATATCCAGAACCTCTATGAAGGTAATCAGAGGTGCTTACCCTATAAACCTTATCCATCTTGAGTGGCTCTTCATTTATAAGTACTTCTAATACCTTTCTTCCTTTATATTTAATCTTTACATTTTTAGAAAAATGAAGTCTTCCTACATACTTACCTCTAAAGCCTGGTCCCCTACCATCAGCTAAGACTATATCTCCATCTAGGCTTTCTTTTATAGCCCCTAATATATACTGGCCCTGAATCTCAACATATGTAGGGTTTAATGGTGATGGCTCTATCTGCAATAGCTTAAGATTTGTTAAGGCTCCTTTTTTCACTCCACCATTTAATACTCCACTATTTATAAAAGCAAAGTCGCAGTTATAAACTTTAGATAGTCCATCTGCTAATAAGTTAGTGATAGGATTTTCTTCTATTACATCATGCCATAAATTTTCTTTAACTTTATATAGTGTTATAGAAAGATTATTTAAAGCAATTTCTTTATTTTTCTTTAATACTTTAATTACGCCTTCATCCATACCTAACTCTTCTATATTTATGTTTTGTCCACTAATTAAACTTACCTTATTATCTTCTACAGATAATTTTATTACTCCTAGATGCTCTCCAAATTGGCCTGAGGTGTGAATTATTGTATCATTTACAATTTTAGGTTCATCCATAAGTATGTGAAAATGTCCTCCTATTATTACGTCTACCTCTGGAATTTTCATTGCAATTTCTTCATCTTTATCCATCCCTAAATGTGATAACACTATGCATATATCATATTTACCTTCATTCTTATGTATTTCATTATTTATCCCATCTAGATAATCTAAAATATTCAATCCACAGCTTGTACTAAACTCATTCAAGTTAGGAGAAGTACCAATTATTAATATTCTAAGTCTAGCCCTATTAATTACTATACTTTTATTAATTCCTTCTATATTTCCTCCTTTAAGTTTTTCTATGTGACAACTTAAAAGTGGTATTCTTCCATTAGAAGCCATGTTAGTTAACGTGTCAATTCCATCAAATGTCTCATTATTTCCAACAGCTATAGCATCATAATTAGCTTCTTCTAGCAAATCTATTGCAACCATACCTTTAGTTCCATTGGCTTCTACTCTTTTAAAATCTGCAAAATCACCTGCATCTAAAATGATTGTATTCTCATTTCTTAACTCATTAATTTTTGTAACTATCCTTGCAAAGTTTTCAAAATTACTATGTATATCATTAGTATGTAATATTTGTAGTTCCATAATATATCTTTAGTAAGAGAGTGTATTGTAAGTACCAAACTCTTACTAAAGTTCACCTCCTTTCATTTTATACCTTTTTCTGTGTACAACATGTTAGTAACTTTGTGATAATTCGTCATATTTGAAAAGTTCGACATATCCCAACTACTCTAATAACTAACTGAGCTCTTTATAAAACATGACTTTTCAGATATATCTAATATTTACACCACTCATCAACTAAGTATTCATTTTGCCAGCTTCACATTGTAGACATAATAAGAAGTTGAAATTCCAATAAAATTTGGATATCCTCTATCCCTCAAAACATTCCTCAACCTAACATGTTTTCCCTGATATCATCCCAGATATATTTATATTATTTATTTGCAAAGATAAATCTGTCGTTATTTTTATATTTATTAATTACGTGATCACATAAAAAATTTGCCATGTTTTTTATGTGTTCATACTCTTCTGGGTTAGAGGATAAAAACAGCATATTATCAATTATTGATAACGCAAAAAAACTTTCAATCAGTTTTTCATAGTCACTTGGTAATAAGAAAATATTTTTATATCCTTTTATGAAGAGTCTACGATTTTCAACACTAAGGTGCATTAATGTTTGTGCTATATCATATAAGTAATAACCAAATCCACATCTTGAAAAATCTATTAAAAAAATATCCTTACCATTAGCAATATAATTGCACTCATTTAGATCTCCATGTATTAGTCCCCAATTTTGATCCTTAGATAAGTTTTTCTCTATAAATTCTATAATATTCATCGTACTTTTATAAATATCATTAAATTTCATCTTAGATATAATTTTAATATCTACTAGTTTATCTAATTTTGATAAATTAGCCTTACTAGTTTCCAAGTCATATTCCGTTCTAATAAATCCCTCGGGTGTTTCCCATTGATTTAAATATTTGTGCAATTTAGCCATTTCCTCACCTAATTTAAAGACTAATTCATTATACTTCTCATCATTTATATCAATAATTTCTCCATCAATCCATCTAAGTACTGTAACATTTAAATCCTTACCTAAAAATTCATTGAAAACTTTTGTTACAAAACTACTGTATCTATTTTTTACTGGTGCTTGTACTGTAAATAACTCACAACTATTAAGCTCTTCAAGTAATAGTAATTCTGAATTAATCAAGCTTTTATTATTTTGATACTCATCGTCCTCATTAACGGATTTGTGAATCCTAACTAAATACCTTTCTTCACTACTCTTCTTTTCAATGCAAAACGTAACATTCTCACTTTGTTGTAAGAAAGAAATATCATCATAATAAATTTCATACTCTTTTAAGACATTTTGTGCAAACTTATAGTACTCATTTATATCTGTATTCATATTGCTCCCCCTCGTATAAATTAATTGTGACTAATCTTACTTCGCCATTTTCTATGATTGCAACTTACTTCATACTTTTTAATTTATCTAATTGCTTTCTTAATCTCTTGTTTTCATCTTTAAGTTCTTCCATTTCAACTAACTGAATAATTAAGTTTTGCTTATCTTCCTTAAATTTCTTAATTTCCTAATAAAGTTGTTTTATCTTGTCGTCTTTAGCCTTTAATTTATCTTTTGGTGTAGCAACGATACTTATCATTAGAAACACCTTTCTCAATTGCTCTTAGGCTTAATATACGCTCTTTTAGAATGTTTTAACTTATCTATTGCTTTATTAACCTTTTCAATAGTTTCTTTGTTCTTCTGAACTGCAAATTCCTTTAAACCTTCTGTATTTCTATTAGGCTTCTTTACCATTCATTTGTACCTCCAAACTATCTACAAGTGGTTTAAGATATTTCCATTTAACATATTGTCTTTCCCAAGAACGTTGTTGACCTAACTCTTTATATCTTGCCATTTCCTTTCCATAAGGTCTAATTCTTGCTTTAAAATAGGGTAGAATTTAACCTCGGTAACGTAGTTTGGACAGTTATAGAAGAAACAACCATCACCATCAGAACAGTTACCCCTTCTAAAATCATATAAGCATACGCCTGTCGGTAATGGATTAAAACTCATAGATTTTGATAAATTAGAAACTATATCATCAATCTCTTGCTCCATTTTACCACGAAACTGTTCATCAAGTTTAGACTTAATTTCTTTTGCTCTAAGACCAGCAATCTTAGAATCTTTACCAAGTATCATATCTGAATATATCTCTTTAACTTCTTCCTCTTTTAAAGTAAGGTAATGTGAAGTCATTTCAATTGACACATGAGAAAATTGCTTCATTATGTGTGCTATTGGTACTTTTTGTTTAATAAGTTCCCTAACAAATGTTGCTCTAAATTGGTGAGATTTTAACTGATATAAATTTCCTTTGCTATCTCTTATATCCCATCTTTTAATAAATGAATTTAATTTCACTTCTACAAATTTATCAGATTTATAAACAACTATATTACCATTTAATCTCTTTGATTTTGTTAGAAATAATTCCTTTAATCCACTTCTTTGGGCAACCTTCTTTTCTTCTTTAAGCCATGATGAATAACTTAGAAAAATTTCTTTTGTTATCTAATTAAAACTATTGATGCTATTTAAAGTACAATATTTAATAAATGAAGGTAAACGTGAATTTATATTATTTCTAACTGTACTTAGTTTAACCTTTCCTAATTTATAATAAGCATAAAGTTTTACTGTTAATTTTATATCTTCATTCTAGTTTTTAGATAAATAACAACAAACTTTATCTAAAACATATATTTGATTAATATCCAGTTATATAAATATTCTACAATATTTCTCAGAATATTTATATAAAAAGTTTTATATAAATAAAGCTTCCTTTCACAAATTTCTAGGTTTAACATACCATGCTAATAGGTAGAAATTAATTCAAGGAGAAAACAAATGACCAGTTCTGATAATCACCCACATATAAAAATGAAATACGCTTGTGCTTTTATATTACCTCAAACTTATGAAAATTTATTTTCAGTTAAAGATGCTCTATCAAGGGGTACAATATTTAAGGATTTGTATAGGCCTTTTAACGAGAAGAAAAGATCAAGATGGGAATAAGGGGGTGAGATATTATGTATGATCAAGAATTATTAGACAATATAAGAAAAGTTCAATTTTATTGTATAGACTTAAATCTATATCTAGATAACTTCCCTGATAATAAGGAAGCTACAGAAGATCTACAAGCTGTATCTCACAAGCTAGGAATGTTAGTACGCGAATATGAAGAAAAATATGGTCCATTTACTAACTTCGGCTCAGCATCTATTCAAAGTCCTCGCTGTTGGACTTCATTACCTTGGCCTTGGGAAAATTATTAACAGAGGAGGATTATAATAGTATGTGGTATTATGTAAAAACATTAGAGTATCCAATAAATCTTAAATGTAAAGACCTTAGAATGGCAAAATTTCTTGTAGCTCAATATGGTGGTCCTGATGGAGAATTAAGTGCAGCCCTTAGATACTTAAATCAACGCTACACTATGCCTACTGGGAAATCTAAAGCATTATTAACTGATATAGGTACAGAAGAAATGGCTCACGTTGAAATGATAGGTACTATGATCTATCAACTTATGAGTAATGCTACTTTAGAAGAACTTGAAGCAGTAGGACTTGGCGGTCACTTCACTAATCACGGAAGGGCTTTATTCTACACAGATCCTAATGGAGTACCTTGGACAGCGGCTTATATTCAAGCTAAAGATGATGTAGTTGCAGATCTGCATGAAGATTTGGCAGCAGAAGAAAAGGCAAGAGCAACCTATGAATGGTTGATAACTCAAAGTGATGATTACCAAATTAAAGATATTTTAAGATTCTTAAGACAAAGAGAAGTTGTTCACTTCCAAAGATTTGGTGAAGCTCTAGATGATGTTCAAGACTGCTTCTGCAAGAACCCATTAAAGAATCCAATGAACTCAATGAACTCAATGAATTCAATGAATAAATAAATTTGAAATTTATATTCTTCAGGTGAATATACTTATATAAAGGGGCTTTCGCAAAATATATTACGAAAGCCCCTTAGATATGAAAATAGTCTTAGGCATCTGAAAATAAATAATAAGTCAAAGATGTGAAGTATATTTTGAGTTAGACAAGGAAACAGGTTCNNCATTCTGACTTACTTATTTTTTAAAGATGCCTTAGATACGTGAAAGTAATTCTACTTTTTTAGCTTGGAATTCTTCTTCTGTTAGAATGCCTTCATTTTTTAAGGCTGCAAGTTCTCTAATCTGCCCTACAATGTCCTCTTTTACCATAACTGGGCTATTATCTGCATAAATATTTTCTGCCTCTTCTTTATTTTCATTTAAATCTTGCTTCTTAACATACTTTTCTCTGTTATACTCATTAACTATCTTAATTATTCTCTCACATTCTACACGTTTTAAAGTCTCTATTTTAAACTTGTTGCCAGATAGAATTATTTCAAGAGTAGTGTCTTTAAATAAGTCAGTTACCATACTAAACATTGATTTGTATTCACTTGTTTCTTCTAGTCCTATATAAACTATATCATTATATATTAGTCTTGAAACTAATTCTTCCTCTTCAGATGAGTCATTCTTATTTATTATTAATATCTGCTTGTTAGTGCATATTGTGAAAGTTGACTTATCCTTTGAGTTATCTCTGCTTGAAAGGAATACAAAATATTCGTCTGCTGCTAAATAATTCTTAATTCTATAGTAGATAACTTCTCCCACTCTATTTTCAAGCTCTTTTTCTACTTCTCTAGCAACCTCTTCTTCAGTGATAATATAGTTCTTTATATTAGTTTTATTGAAGTAGTTTTGTAGTATATATAAGCTGCTCTTATCTACCTTTAGTACATCTATACCGTTAATAGATAGTATGGCAGATTCATTATTATCACATAATTCAATCTTTTCTATCTTGACAAGGTCTATTTTATTAGAGTAAATTATTTCTTCAGATATATGCTTTCCTCTAAAATAAAGAGCTTTATCACTTAATAAAAAATACTCACTACTTCCTCCATAATAGCTTACAAGAGGAATTTCTATTTCATCTAATAAATCCTCCTCTCCCCTTTTAGTTTTAAAGCGTGAAATAATTTCATATCCATGTCTTCTAGATATATAACTACCAAAGCTTACTTTAGAGTTCTTAAAGTCTTCATCTACTATGAAAATTCTTTCATAAAATTCATTGGTAAAACTTAATATCTCCTCTATATCTTCTTCATAAAAGTAATTAAAATCTCCTACCTCAGCTGATACTTTGCTACAATTAGTTTCTATTTGATTAATGACATCAATAGAAAGACTAGCAATAAATTTTCTTTCTTCTTCAATCTTTTGTCTATTCCCTTCAATCTTTGCTTCTAACTCTTTCTTACCTTTTATTGCAGCCTCTGTAAAAATCATACCAGTAGCCTTAGCCATATCCTTGATTTCACTCTCTTTAACAGTCTGCTTTAAATCTTCACCTATTCCCTTAAACTTATCAATAATATTCATAACTTCACCTCATTCATATCATATTTATAATTTAGGCTATGTTTTAATTTATTGGTGAAATATTTCCTCAACATTATTAAAACATAGCCATGATCTTAGCTACAAACTTCTTGTGAAATTTGCTTTGATTCTTTTTTATTTAAAGTATTAACTATGGCTTTTCTAATCATATCTACAGGTATTATAGTAATTGCTAATCCTATAACCACAATCCATGCTTGAGGCTCTATTGGAGAACAGCTAAATACTTCCCCACCAATATATGTTAGAATTACTTGAACTACTACTATAATTCCCATTACTTTTATGAAGCCTTTATTTTGCCCTATATTCTCAAAAATATTTACACCTTCACTTCTAACGTTGAAGCCATTAAATACAGCTGATAATACAAACATTGAGAAATATGCTGTAAGGTGCTTCTCTGAAGTTGCAAACATTTCAGTAAAGAATGGCATCTTTAAGAACATAAAACTTAGTAGTGTTACCCAAGTTCCTGCAAATAAAACTTGTCCCATCATCTTAGAAGAAACAATACTTTGCGTTCTGCTCTTTGGTTTTTCTTCCATGTATTTCTTTAAAGCTGGCTCTGAACCTAAAGCTAAAGCTCCAAGACCATCCATTATTAAGTTAATCCAAAGAATGTGAGTAATGCTAAGTGGTTGTTTTATACCAAAGAATGGTGCTATTGCACAAACTGCAACAGCTGCCACATTTATTGTTAATTGGAACTTTATAAACTTTAATATGTTGTTGTATATAGTTCTTCCATAAAGTATAGCATTTTCGATAGATTTAAAGTTATCATCTAGTATAACAATATCTCCAACCTCTTTTGCAACATCTGTACCTGAACCCATCGCAAATCCTACGTCAGCTCTCTTTAATGCAGGTGCGTCGTTTACTCCATCTCCAGTCATACCACAAACTATGTTTAATTCTTGTGCAATTCTAACCATTCTTGATTTATCTGTAGGGAGTGCTCTTGCTATAACTCTTAGGTTAGGTAAAATTGCTTTTATTTCTTCGTCTGTCATAGCATTTAACTCTTCTGATGTTAATGCTATATCAGTGCTATTTTCAATTAATCCACAATCTCTTCCTATGGCAACAGCAGTTTCTTTTCTATCACCAGTTATCATTACAACTTGAACTCCAGCATTTTTAACTTCTTTAATAGCTTGTCTTGCTTCTGGTCTTACATCATCACGGATTCCAACAAATCCAACTATTATTAAATCTTCTGGTAAAACATCTTCCTTTAAATCACTTTCACTATAAGCAAAAGATAATACTCTCATAGCTTTATCTGCAAGCTTGTCTATCTTTTCATTAACTAAAGCTTTATTTAGAGGAACTATTTGTCCTTCTGCATTAATATATTTTGTTGCTTTCGCTAATAATCTTTCAGGTGCTCCCTTATATACAGTTTTTCCTTCTAATTGAGCTGCTGAATATTTATTTGCTGAGTTAAACTGTTGAGCTTTAATTACTCTTATATCTAGGTGCTTTTCTGCTTCTTCCTTTGTTAAGAAGTTAAGTAGTGCTTTATCTGTAGCATTTCCTCCGATTACTTCTCCAGCTCCATCAAACATAGCTCCAGTATTTTTACCAATACAGTGTGCCATTAACTCACTTATTGCTTTACTCTTACCATAGCTGTCATCTACACTACCATCAAAGAATTCTACAACTTCTAATTTTCCCTTAGTTATAGTTCCTGTCTTATCACTAAATAATAGATTTAATGATCCTGCTGTTTCTATTCCTATTGGCTTTCTTACTAATACGTTGTTTTGTAACATTTTAGATGTATTTTTCATAAGTACTATAGCAATCATAAGTGGTAGCCCTTCTGGTACTGCCATAACGATAATTACAACTGCTAACATTACTGTTTCTAATACTTCTTTTAAAATTTCTATAAATCCTAAATCCATAAATGGACCGATACCACCAGCTGACAGTACATTTTGAATCATTAATGCCACTCCTATAACTGCAGCACCTATGTATCCAAACTTAGATATTTTGTTTGCAAGGTCAGTTAATTTAACCTTTAATGGACTATCTACAGCATCGTCGGACATATCTTTAGCCATAGATCCCATAACTGTATTCATACCAGTTTTACTTACTCTCATAACACCAGAACCGTTAACTGTAACAGCTCCTCTAAATAGTGAGTATCTATCTACAAAAACATCTCCTGTAATAGCTACCTCACTATCAGCATTCTCACCATTATACTCTTCATGTGCAAACTTCTTGCACTCCTCAGATTCTCCATTTAAAGATGAGTTATCAACTGCTATACCTCCGTCGACTAGAATTCCATCGGCAGGAATCTTATCTCCAGATTGTAGTATAACAAGGTCATCAACAACAATTTCATCTACGTCAATTTCTATTGCTACACCATCTCTATATACTTTACAGATGTCTTTCTTTGCACTGCCTTTCAGCTTTCTATATTCGTTATCAGATGCAACTTCTGTTTTAGCAGATATTACTGTTACTAATACTATAGAAATAACTATACCTACTATTTCGCCCCACTCTGCATAATGCATTAAAGCTAAAATAGATAGTATTCCTGCTATTCCTAAAAGCAGTTTTATCATTGGATCTTCAAAAGCTCCTTTGAATTTGTCAAAGAAGGTTTCTGGCGGTGCTTCTTCTATTATGTTAGCACCATACTTTTTTCTTTTCTCCTCTACCTGTTCTTTACTAAGCCCTTTAACCATTTCTACTCTCCTCGCACTTATATTGTGTTTAACACTAAGCCTTTTATTTATAATTTAAATATACATGTAGAAGTAAAATCCATTACTTCTACATGTATTGGTAATACTACTGGTATAAAGCTAGTACTCCGTTTAAGTCAGCTATTTTTCCTTCTCCTACAGCTTTGAACTGCCATTCTGAACCACTTCTATAAAGCTCAGCAAAAATTACAGATGTTGCAGTAGATCCATTTTCTTTTAAGTTAAATCTACATATTTCTTTCTCACCTTGAGCTACATCAAGTAATCTTACATATGAGTTATTTACCATTCCAAAAGTTTGTCTCTTAGCTTGCGCATTATGAATTGTAACTATAAATACAATCTTCATGATGCTAGGATTTATAGCATCTAAATCAATTTGTATTCTTTCGTCATCTCCATCTCCTGCACCAGTTCTATTATCTCCACCTAGAGAGATTCCTTGTCCAGATTTATTGTTGAAAAATATTATATTTTCTACAGTATTAAATCTGTTATTGCTATCTAATAAAAATGCAGCTATATCTAAATCAAAATCAGCTGAATTATTAGAAAGATCCCAACCTGCACCTAAAACAACTTTTTTAAGTCCCGGATTCTTCTTTGTTAAATCTAAAATATCATTTTTGTTTAAGTCCAATACAACACCTTGTGGTTGATTATCACTACTTGATAAATTTCCGAAACTTCCACCTAGGTTAATTCCCATTTTATACACATCCTATCTATATCTATCTAATAATGTTGAAACAGACGCTTGTAGATATTCACCAACAGCTTTAAATTTCCACTCAGAACCATTTTTCTCAAGTTCAGCAAATATTATAGCAGTATTATCTCCACCTTCTTCAGTTAGGTTATATCTGCATATTTCAGCATTTCCCTTATCCTCATTAACTAATCTAACATATGCATTCTTTACCTTTGCAAAGCTTTGTCTTCTCTTAGCAGCATCATATATACTTACTGTGAAAACAATCTTATTACAATTTGCTGGTATTTTATTTAAAGATATAGATATCTTTTCATCATCACCCTCTCCAGCACCAGTTAAGTTATCTCCATGAAGGTATATCCCAGTACCTTTTTTATGTCCAAAATATATTAATCCTTCTTTTCCAGTAATCTTATTATTACTATCTAATAGAAAAGCAGCTAAATCTAAATCATAATCAGCTTGCATACTGAATAGTCCTTTTTTTACAACGTCCCAGCCTGCTCCAAGCAAAATATTATTTAAAGATGGATCTTTTTTAGTTAAATCTAAAATATCATTTTTTTGTAAATTTAATATATCTGCCATGTTAATTCCTACTTTCTTCTTTCTATTTATCGGTTTTCACTTAGGCATCTTCAAGAAATAAGTAAGTCAGAATGCTCGTATATTTGACTTGTTATTTATTCTCAGATGCCTTATCTATATTTCTAAGCTACATGTAAAGACTTAATATACCATTTAAATCTGCTATTCTGCCTTCTCCGATAGCTTTAAATTGCCATTCAGCCCCTGCTCTATAAAGCTCTGCAAAAATTACTGAAGTAACTGTAGAACCATTTTCTTTTAAATTAAATCTACAAATTTCTCTTTCATTATTTTTAACATCTAGAAGTCTAACAAAAGAATTTTCAACCATTCCAAAGGTTTGTCTCTTTGCTTGTGCCTCATGAATAGTAACTACGAAAACTATCTTCTCAACATCACTTCTTATTTGAGATAAATCTATTTGAATTCTTTCATCATCACCATCTCCAGCGCCAGTTCTATTGTCGCCTTCAAGTCTGATTCCGTCCCCAGCCATATTATTAAAGAAGATAACATCTTCTGGAATTCTTCCAACCTTATTACTCTTATTTAATAAAAATGCAGCTATATCTAAATCGAAGTCTTGTCCATTATTTGCAACGTCCCAACCTGCTCCTAAAATAACTTGTAAAAGTCCCGGATTCTTCTTTGTTAAATCTAATACATCATTCTTCTTTAAGTTTAATGCATTAACTCCATTATCAGCTGGTGCTTGATTATTGCCTCCCATAATTGAGCCTAAATTTATACCCATAGCTATCCCCTCACTTCTAATTATAAAATTATAGTTATACACCATAAATTATAACATACTTCTACAATTCTATATTATTTTTTACATTTAATTATCAAGTTTTACATTTTGTTAATCTTGTAATAAGCCCTTTTAGGCATCTGAAAATAAATAATAAGTCAAAGATGGGCAGTATATTTTGAGTTAGACAAGGAAACAGGTTCCTTAGATAGTAGCACTATCTAAGGGTTCTGTTGACGTAGTA
>DCDL01000032.1 GCA_002316385.1 Clostridium sp. UBA1056 | reverse complement strand
ATCCTCTTCGCGGAGCCATATTAAATTTGGTAATTATGCCTTAGATGGGTACACCCGTTCCCATACCGAACACGAAGGTTAAGCATCTAGGGGCCGATAGTACTGCATGGGAAGCTGTGTGGGAGGGTAGGTTGTTGCCAAGTAATATGGATCTTTAGCTCAGTTGGTTAGAGCAACCGGCTCATAACCGGTAGGTCCGGGGTTCGAGTCCCTGAAGGTCCACCATATTTGGGGGTATAGCTCAGCTGGGAGAGCACCTGCCTTGCACGCAGGGGGTCAAGGGTTCGAATCCCTTTATCTCCACCAAAGACACTGTAGATACAGTGTCTTTTTTTTATAAAATTTTATGATATAGATGTTACAATAATCTTTTAGACTAAATTAGATACTTGATTTAATAGATTTTAATTATAGAATATTTTATGAAGTATATTTTATGAAGTATATAAGTTCTAATAAATAAAATTCATTAATACTCTCTAGTATAATCTAGAATTGTAACTAAATCTAATATATAAACTTTATTAAAATTTATATATAATTGTTGTATAACATATGAAATAATTATAATGATTATATAAATATAGCCTATAATGATAAATTTTCTGATTAGTATGTTAAAATAAAAATATAAATAGTATTTATATTTTTAAGTAAAACTAAATATTTAGAAATATTTTAAGTATATGGAGGGAGGAAAGATAGAGATAAAATCTCTATTTTATATAACTATGAATATATTAATAACTAATGATGATGGAATTACAGCTAAAGGCATAGAGATTATTGCAAAGAAGCTTCAAAAGTCACACAATATATTAGTAGTAGCACCTGATAGTCAAAAAAGTGCTAGCAGTCATTCCATAACATTAAGAAGTCCTCTTATGGTAAAAAAAGAAAAAATAGAAGGTGTAGAAGCTCCGTGCTTTAGTGTAAGTGGTACACCTGTAGATTGTACTAAAATTGCTATAACTACTATTGCTAAAGAAAAAATAGATATAGTAGTATCAGGCATAAATGATGGATTTAATTTAGGTACAGATGTGATATATTCAGGAACTGTATCTGCAGCTGTTGAAGGAGCATTAAATAGAACACCTGCAATTGCTTTATCCTGCGATGGTAATGAAGAAAGTTATGAAATTGCAGCGGATTATGCAGAAAAAATATTAAATGAAATAAAAAGTGAAGATATTGGGAATACAGTGTTAAATGTAAATATTCCTTCTATAAATAAAGAAAAGATAAAAGGATTAAAAGTATGTAAAATAGGTGAAAGAAATTACAATAATGTATATGTTGAAGTGGAGAAAAGCGATAATCATGTAGTATATAAAATCACTGGTTCACCTGATGATGCATTACAAGATGATACTGATGTAGATATGATTAAAGAAGGATATGTAACAGTTACTCCACTACATTATGATTTAACAAACTTTAATCTAATAACAAGGATAAAAGGTATATTAGAAAAATAACTGGTATATTATTAAAAATTTTTAATAGATTATTAGTAATTATTGATATTAAAGGTTTGACTAGGGGGATGAAGTTATGAAGAAACCATACGTATTTACACCAGGCCCTACTAATGTAAGAGAAAATGTAAGATTAGCTAGGGCAGTGGAAACTACTAATCCAGATTTAGATAAGGATTTCTATGAATTTTATAAAGAAACCTGTAATAAGATGGGGGAAGTATTAAGTACTAAAAATGATGTATTTATATTAAGTGGTGAAGGCATATTAGGATTAGAAGCTGCTTGTGCTTCACTTACAGAGCCTGGTGATAGAGTTCTAATTATCGATAATGGTGTGTTTGGTGAAGGATTTGCTGATTTTGTGAAAATATATGGTGGAATGCCTGTATTGTACTCTGTGGATAGAAAAAAAGAAATAGATGTTGAAGAGCTAAGAACTTTTCTTGACGGGGATAATAACTTTAAATATGCTACTGTGGTTCATTGCGATACACCATCAGGTGTACTTAATGATATAAGTAAAATTTGTCCAATGCTTAAGAAGTATGGAATATTAACAGTAGTAGACAGTGTTGCAGCTATGGGAGGAGAGCCTATAAAAGTAGGTGAATGGAACATTGATATTGCCTTAGGAGGATCTCAGAAGGCTTTTTCAGCCCCACCAGGATTAAGTATTGTTACTATTAGCGATGATGCAGATAAAGCTATAAGAGAAAGAAGAACTCCAATTATAGGGTTTTATTGCAATTTAACTATATGGAAGGGATATTATGAGAAGAAATGGTTTCCGTATACTATGCCAATAAGTGATATATATGGGCTTAGAGTTGCTGTAGATAATATACTTGAAGAGGGTATAGATAGTGTACACAATAGACATAGGCAAATTGCTTTAGCTACTAGAAATGCACTAACTAATCATGGGTTAAAACTTTATTTAAATAGTGGTTTTTCATCAACTGTAACGGTAGTGGAGCCACCACAAGGTATAGAAGCTAAAGTATTAATTAATCATATGAGAGATAAATATAATTTGTTAATTTCAGGATCTTTTGATTATCTTGAAAATAAAGTTATTAGAATTGGTCATATGGGTGAAAATGCTATAATGGATAAAATTATATTTGTTTTAAATATTCTAGATAAAGCTTTAAAGGATTTAGGATACAAATCAGAAACTAATCTTGTAGAAGAATTTAACAGGTGTATTATGTTATAATATGATATTGTATAAGGCTAATTAACTACGATAAATAGTTAATTAGCCTTATATTATTTTAGATATAAAAGTGCTAAGGAGTATGTAGAACAAGGTATGGGTATAAGGTTATATAACAGATATTGCGTATTAAAATTACTAAATAGTTATTGGAAAAAGGAGACTTAATTTATGAATCTTTTAATTGTTGGCGATATACATGGATGTTATTATACTTTTCGAGAATTATTGGTCAAATACTGGAATGAAGAAAACGATATTTTGATTCAAGTTGGAGACATAATAGATAGAGGAAAGTATTCTCCTGAAACAGTAAGGTATTGTAGAGAACTATTGTTAAAATTCCCCAATAATGTTGTGTTTCTCAAAGGTAATCATGAGTATGAAATAATAAAGCATTATTATAATGGACCAAATGATAATTGGTTGAGGCAATGTGGAAAAGAAACTTTAAAGCAATATGAAAGTAGCAAGCTTAATATAGAAGAAGATATAAGTTGGTTTTTAAAAATGCCTATATATTGGAGTAATGAGAAAGTCTTTGTAAGTCATGCTGGTATTGCAAAATACTGCATAAATCCATTTAATGAAACAGATGAGCAAAGTGTAATTTGGAATAGAAGTGAGTTAAAAAATATCGGAAGATTACAAGTAATAGGGCATACTCCTTGTAAGGATAATGAACCTATTTATAATGAAGCAAGTAATAGCTGGAACATTGATACAGGATCAGGGTATGAAGGAAATTTGACAGCAATACGATTAAGTATGGAAGGAAAGTTATTAGAAGTTATAAAAATGAAGACACTAAAAATGGATGGACCTATATAGGTACTTCATACCTTTAATATGTTGTATATTAATTATAATTAAAAAATAGTTTAATTGTAGACTGCATCGTTTATATGTGGTCTATGTATGAAATAAGTGAATACAATCTGTTAGCGTATGCTACATTATATATTTAAAGGAGCAGTTCTATTATGGAATATTATATGGCTTACAATGAAAGATATAAAATATATAGAATAAACTCTTAACTATATAACGGATGTTTATTAACAGTATACCTATATACTTCGTATATATAAGGGAATTAGCAATGTAAATTATTTTGAATTCAATATACTATACCTTGTGTATCAATATAAGAAAATAAAAGTAAATATAAGAAATATAAAGATATATTAAAATAAACTATAATTATAGTAAGCTAACATTATATTTGGTATGATAAGTATGATAAGATAAGTCATGTCGCTGAGTGATGCGACAAAAAACAACAAAAACTTAAGAAAAAAAATTCTTAAAAAAGTTGTTGACAGATAAGAAATTATCTAGTAGAATAGTAAGAGTCGTCGGGAGTAACCGATGAAAATAAAAACCAAATGGTCTTTG
>DCDL01000064.1:10916-36442 GCA_002316385.1 Clostridium sp. UBA1056 | reverse complement strand
ATCTTTGACTTATTATTTATTTTCAGATGCCTTAATCTTTGTTGCAACAAAATTAGGTAATGAATAATTTGAAATTATTATCTGCTTTTAGAAGCACTTGAATATATTGGTGTCCCTATATATAATATATATTGAATTTGTCGTTGTTGAAATGCACAAAATATAGAATTTTAATATGGACAGTTTTAAGGAGAGTTTTATGAATGAAATTAAATCTAATATAATAAATCCTAATGATCCATCAGATACACCACTATACATTCAACTATATAATCATTATAAAGAGCTTATATCATCAGGAACGCTTAAAGCTGAAAGTAAGTTGCCATCCATTCGTAGATGTGCAAAGGAGAGGATGATAAGTCGTACAACAGTTGAGGCTGCATACTTACAATTAGTAGCAGAAGGTTATGTTACTTCACGACCAGGCAGTGGATTTTATGTAAGTGAACTAAATTATAAAGATATCCACAGAGTAGAGCCAGTACAACATAGTAAATCTAGAGAAGAAAACAAACCCTTATATGATTTTGCTACCTACGCAGTGGATTATAAAAGTTTCGACTTTGACTTATGGAGTAGGTATATAAAAAGTGCACTTCGTAATGAAGAACGACTTTTATCCTATGGAGATCCTCAGGGAGAGTATGATTTAAGAGTAGTATTATCTAAATATGTAGCAGAGAGAAGAGGAGTAATTTGCACTCCAGAACAAATTGTAGTTGGAGCAGGAGTACAGAGTTTACTGCAAATTTTATGTTCATTAACTGGAGTTAGGTCATCAGTGTCTTTTACAGGCGCTAGCTTTGAGCAAGGAAAGGCAGTATTTGAAGATAGAGGCTTTATAACTAGAACATATAAGAGTATAGATAGAGACTTATCAAAATTTAAAAAGGATAAAGTGCAGTTAATTTACACATCACCTTCTCATATAACACCATGGGGAGAGGTTATGCCAATACAGACTAGATTAGCACTATTAGCATTTGCACAAAGGGAGAATTGCTTAATAATTGAGGATGATTATGATAGTGAATTTCGATATTATAGTCGTCCTGTACCATCTCTCCAGGGATTAGATGGAGGAAATAAGGTAGTATATATGGGAACTTTTTCACGATTATTAATGCCATCTTTAAGAATTAGTTTTATGGTATTATCTAAAGATTTAACTGAGGTGTATAAAAAGCGAGGAAGAGTTTATAATCAAACGGCGTCAAAAACTGAACAAATTGCCCTATGCAAATTTATTAACGATGGACATCTTGCTAGACAAATCAGAAAAGCAAGAAAGTTATACATGACTAAGAGCCAACAATTGTGTATAGCAGTTAATAGGGTGTTTGGAGATAGGGCAATTGCAATACCTGGTTCTGGAGGATTTTTAATACAGATGGAAGTTAAAAGTGATTTATCAGCTGAAGAGTTAGTAAAAAGAAGTGCTAGAGTAGGAGTTTTATTACGTACATTTGAAACAGATGAGGAGGAGAAATATCCAAGATTATTACTATCTTGTTCAGGAGTGGCAGAAGAAAATTTTGAAAAAGCATTAAAAATACTAGAAAAAGAATTCTTTAAGAATGAGCTATAATTCATTCCATAATGTTCTATGTATAATTATGTCTTTTTCAGTTGTATTATAGGGAAATAGATGATATAATCCGAATACACTTTGTTTATCAAAGGCATTTAGGGGGGGATTAACATGAATAATATAACAATACTATGTGACAGTTCTGTAGATTTAACCGTGGAATATATGAAGAAAAGAAACATAGAATTTTTATCATTGTTGGTGGATTTAAATGGACATGTATATAAGGACAAAATCGATTTATCAAATGAGGAATTTTATGAAGCAATAAAACATAAGGATACTACAGTTAAAACTTCACAAGTTACTCCTTATGAATTTGAAAAGTTTTTTAGGAAAGAATTAGACAAAGGTAATAAAGTTATTTGTCTTACTTGTTCTAGTAAGTTATCTGGGACAAACAGTTCAGCCAATATAGCCAGGATGCATTTAGAAGAAGGCAGTGAAAATATTTTCGTTGTGGATACTCTTGTAGCCACTGGAGGTTTTGGATGTTTAGCAACTGTAGCCGCAGATATGAGAGATAAAGGATATTCTGTAGAGAAAATATTAGATGAAATAAATGATTTAATAGGAAGATTAGAAACTTTAATTGTAATGGATACAGTGGATATGTTAAAGCGTGGAGGAAGAATATCTTCTGGAAAGGCTATTGTTAGTCATGTTCTTGGACTTAAACCAATTATAACATTGGTAGATGGAGCTCTTGAACCTTGTGGCAAGGCTAGAGGTAGGAATAAGGCTTTGAAGCATGTGATAGACATAATGAAAACTAGAGATTTAGACCCTAAATATGAAATAGCTCTTTCTCATGCAAATGATTTAGATGCTGCTAATCAAGCAGCAAAGTTAATAAAATCTGAATTAGGTACAAATAAAATAATTATCAATGAGATAGGTACAGCAGTGGGTACCCATTCAGGGCAAGGGGCCTTGGCGCTATTTTTTATTAAAAGAAAGTAATGTGTTATAGGGAAAAATCTCATGGATATATTATCGTGAGATTTTAATTGAGAAATTTTGCATGACAATTATGTATGGGGTGATATTTACTATATTTATAGTAAATATCACTCTTTTATATGAAAATTAAATTAAATATATATTAAAAGTTCTTACTTATAATTTTTTACTGCTTCATAAACATCATCAATTCCTTTTATATAGTTATCAAAGGATTGCTCTACATTAATATTTGGTATAAAGTTTGAATCATACATATCAGACAGTATGAAAAGTTTGGTTGAGTAACTAACTTGTAGTTTTGAATTTGGAAGGGTAATAATTTTTATATCTCCATAACCGTTTACATTTCCACCTGTTGGCTCCCCTATAAAAATAGGACTTAAGCAATTCTTTAAGTCTATGCAGGCAAATACTCCTGATGAAAAAGTTTCTCTTCCAATAAGAACAAATATATTATCAGATTTTTTTAAGGTTTCTATATTAGAAAGCTTTTCGGCTAATTCAGTCATCAATGATGAGTCTCCACCAGTATTATTTCTTAAATCTATGATAAATTTATCTATTTTATTGTTATTGATAGCAGCTATTAATTCTTTGGAAAATTCATCAAATTTGGGATAAGACTCATAATCTTCATATCCATATCTTTTTGCAACAGTTTTATCTATGCAAGCATTATATTGAAAATATAGAGTATTCTCTTCTTCTATATATTTATACCAATATAAATTTGCGTAGGGATCCTCAGATATATTTTGTAATTTAATAGGTTTTGTATGCATTAATTCGGCTAGAGATGTTAGCTTATCTTCAAATATATTTATTCTAGGTGTTAGATTTAAATCTAACGTACTACCATCGTCATTAATAAGAGTAAACTTAACTTCATCTTTAGTGGATATTTCTAAAGAACTTAATACATCCGGTAAAGTTAGATATTGTGTGTTCATAACCTTTAGCCATTGATCATTTTCATGGGATATCAAAGAATTTATTTTTGATATTATATCATTTATAGGGAAATCATTTATAGAATGCAATTTATATCCTAGATAATTTTCATTATCCTTATTAATTTTTGATACTCTTATATCCTCACCAAACCAATAAAAACTTATGGGATATAGTTTATCTTTATTAAATCCTAACTCAATTGCAGTATGAGCATCCCCAACGGAGGCTACAATTTGGGATAATCTAATTTTTATTTCATTATCATTAAGGTTAGGAAGCTCTTCTCTTAGTTTATTAAATTTTTCATTATATTCTTCTTTAGTAAGGGTATGATATACATTTTTATGTTTTTTAGCTAGGGTAGTTTGTAGATAATCTATATCTTCTATCCAGTTGTTTTTACTAGAAGGCATATTGTCAGGTGAAGAGTAATCTGCCTTATTATTTAAGTATAGATAGATTAGTAGTGAACTTATTAAAAGTACAATAATAAAGCTAAAGGTATATAGCATTAATTTTTTATTTGTAGATTTGTTCATATATGCTCCTCCTAAACTATTTATTGAATGTAATTGAATTATATTGGTATTATTCCATTATGTAATATAAATGTTATAATAATCATAACATGATTTCTGTATACTTACCAAGTTATGATTATAAAGAAAATTACTTACTTTATACATATTTATTATGGAAATGCTAATACTATCTGCACGGGAGGTGATATTATGCAATCTTTTAATGAATATAAATTCGCTAATGTAACAGATGAAGAAAGACAAATGCTAACTAATCTTGAACAAAGCATGTCAAAGAACGAAAATAAGAAAGTAGTTTTAATAGCTTATGAGAATTCAAATGCCGAGAGTTAATCTCGGCTTTATTTATTTTAGAACAAAATAACCATATATATAAGGCTCCATATATTAATAGTAATAAGGTAATAGGCTTTATTGAAAATATATAAATAAGGAGCTAAACTTATGGTAATATCAAAAGTACTAAGAAGTTATGAAGTCAAGAATTTAAATGAAGAAGAATTTATTAAAGTTGTAGTTAACTCATTAAGTAGAGAACTACATAGAGAAATTAAGATAGAAATTATAAATGACGAAAAATTCAAAATCATTATAGATAAATATGAAATACCTATGAGTAAAAGACTTATTAGAGGATTGGATAAGCCTTATGGAGTGGATATTTATATATTAGAAGAGGCTAGATCTCAGGGGTTTGAGTTTGATGATGAGATTAATAGGTACATCAGAAATTGCTATGAAAAATGAATAAGATATTGAACTATATAAATTCTATGAATAACTATTTATGTATGATATACTGTGATTATAAGCAGAGTAAAGGTTTGTGCGTTAAGTGCTGAGTGAACAGGGAGTTGTCACCAGACGAAAAGGTAACTTGCGGTACTTACTTTGATTCCCACTGCTACATATTAATAGGATTTCTCCTTTTTTATGTGGCTATTATGAAAAGGAGGTTTTTTTTATGTTTTTTTCTAAAAAAACGGGTAACATGTTGGGTTTATTAAAGGAGTCTTCAGCCCATTTAAAAAAGACTTCATCATTAACTAATCTAGCTTTATTTGCAGCCCTTAACATTATCATAGGCTCACTATTTATTGAGTTAAATAGTACCCTTAGAATAGGGTTTTCATTCATTGTAGTAGGGGTATGTGCCTTATTTTATGGGCCTGTTGCCACTGGATGTGTAGGGGTAGTTGCAGATATAATCAAGTATATTATACGTCCTAGTGGTCCATTTTTTATTGGGTTTACACTTAATGAATTCATAGGAGGATTTTTAACAGGACTCATATTATATAAGAAGCCTGTGACTATAAAGCGGGTTTTTTTTGCTAGGCTAGTAGTGATAGTTACTGTAAATATAGTGCTTACACCAATATGGTTGTCTATTCTTTATGGAAAGGGAATAATGGTATACGTATCAGCACGTATAATAAAAAATATTATTCTTTTACCTATAGAAACTATAATGTTATATAGTGTATTAAAGGCAGCTGAAAAGGCAAGAAGAGTGCCAAGCTTCAAATAATAATTAATCGACCTTGATAATTCTTTTAAATTCCCTTAGAAGAATTATCAAGGTTTAATTTTTATAATTTATTTTCTACATTTAATCATTTAACTGTTATTTTATTGAAAAGATTCTCTAAAATAGATTTCATAACTTTAATCTACTACAGAGCCTATTTGACAGAATCTATATAGTATTGAGCAAATATAAACATAAAAATACAAAAATGTATTTACAAAAATGAATTTAAAAGTTAAAATATGTATGTAAAGAAAGAGAGGAATGTAAGATGAAACTGTATAATTGCTAAGATTAAATCTATTTTAATTTATTTTAAATAGACATTATTTATTAAGGAGTAATATTTGCTTGAAGATATTCAGGTTTATTTGTGTTACCCATTTATAGATATAGCAATTTAGAAGAAAACTTACATTACTAAATTTAAATTTGATAAACAAAATGTTAATGGAGTACTTGTATCCTTAGAATAATAGAAGTATTAGTACGTTGTATTTCGTTATCATTTCAATAGTTTTAAATTTTAGGCTGTAAGAAGATATCTTCTTATAGTTTTTTTATTATAAAGAATTAAATAGTATTTATAGATGAAGAACAAATTAAAGACTTGTGATAGTTTAATAAAATATTACCTCATTTTAATATGAATTCAAGGTGAGATTTACTTAAGCATAAAATATGAAAGAAGGCAGGGGATTTTTATGATGGAATTATCCTTTAATAATATAGTAAAATATTTAGGCTCAACTCAAGTGTTTAAAGGAATAAGTTTTCAAATATATGATAGAGAACGTGTAGGAATAGTAGGAGCTAATGGAAGTGGGAAAAGTACAATTCTGAAGATTATAGCAGGAATAGAGGAACTAACTAGAGATGATAAGGGAACTATAGCTATACCAAGAGGAGCTACTATTGCATATCTTGAACAGATTCCAAATTACAATGAGGGAGTAACGGTTAAGGAAGTTTTAAATCAAGCTTTTGGAGAACTTCACTCTATAGAAAGTAATATTAAGGCATTAGAAGAAAGGATGAAATTAATAGAAGGGGATGAGCTAGAGAGAGCTTTAAAGGAATATAGTAGATTACAGCAAGAGTATGAGGTCAAAGACGGCTATGAGCAAGATGAAAAACTAAGCAAGGTATGTCAAGGTCTCAATTTAACAGAGAACTTTATAAATAAAGAATTCAATATTTTAAGTGGAGGAGAAAAAACTACAGTAATTTTAGGAAAGATTCTTTTACAAAATCCAGATATATTACTTCTAGATGAGCCTACAAATCACTTAGACATGCAATCGGTGGAATGGCTTGAAGGATATTTGAAGGGATATAAGGGAATTGTCATTGTTGTATCCCATGATAGATATTTCTTAGATAATGTAGTTACAAAGATAATTGAACTTGAGGACATGTATTGTGAAATTTATAAAGGAAACTATTCATACTATGTTAATCAAAAGGAAGAAAATATGCTTATACAATTTGAAAACTACAAAGAGCAACAAAAGAAAATAGCAGCTATGGAAAAGGCTATTAAGGACTTAAGAGATTGGGCTATAAGGGCAGATAATAATAAGTTTTTTAAAAGAGCAGCTAGTATGCAAAAAAGTCTTAATAAGATGGATAGAATAAGCAAACCTAAGTTTCAAAGACAAAATATGAAATTATCCTTTAATGAAGCAGAGAGATCTGGAAATGATGTAATTGTAGTGAAAGATTTATATAAAAATTATGGAGATAAAGAACTCTTTAGAGATGGAAATATGCAAGTAAACTTTGGAGAAAGAGTAGCTTTAATAGGAGCAAATGGAAGTGGTAAAACCACTTTTTTAAAGATGGTATTAGGAGAAGAACAACTGGATGGTGGAAGTACAAAAATTGGAGAAAGTGTAAAAGTTGCTTACTTACCACAGAATATCACCTTTGATAATGAAGAAGCTACTGTGTTAGAAACTTTTAGAGAGAATTTTTCTATTCTTGAGGGAAAAGCAAGGGAATATTTATCTAAGTTTATGTTTTATGGAGGAAATGTATTTAAAAAAGTAAAGCATCTCTCAGGAGGGGAAAGAATTAGACTTAAATTAAGTCAATTACTATTTCAAGATATAAATTTACTGATAATGGACGAACCTACAAATCATTTAGATATTGATTCAATAGAAAATTTAGAAGAGGCATTAAAGGAATTCAATGGTACGATTTTCTATATTTCTCATGATAGATATTTTATCAATAATATCAGTAACCGTCTAATAGCAATTGAAGATAAAAAGTTTACTAGCTATGAAGGTAATTATGATAATTATAAAGAAGAAAAAATTAAAATAGAATCACTTATAGTTAAAGAAGAAAAGGTAAAAGTAGAAAAAGTAAAAAAGACTAAAGTAGTGGATGAGAAGAAAAAGCTTGAAAAAGAAGTTGAAAAACTAGAGGAAAAAATAGATTACCTTGAGGAGAAAGTAAAAAATATTGAAAAATTGATGGTAGAAAATGCTTTAGACTATAATAAATTAAATGAGCTTCAGCTTGAAAAAGATCATGTTGAGAAAGAACTAGATGAAACTATTTCATTATGGGAAGAAAAAAGTATTGTTTAGATAGATTATTAATCAAGGTAAAGAATTTCTTTAATATGAGGATATTATATGAATAGTTACACTTAAAAACTATAAATTGTCTTTATAAAGTTAGTGCTTCACTATACAGAAAGTAAACAGAGTTCTTTGCTTCAGAGGAGGGGTTTCTACCACTGAAGCTTACTAACAGAATTNNTAGGGAAAATCGTTATCCAGGGTCGTAGCCGCTCTTTAATCCCACTTTGAAGAAGATGGGAGTATTAGAGCGGGTAGTCATCGGATAAAAAGAAGCTGTCTCAAAATAGTTCATAATCTTTATAAAATGTTGAGTTTGCATTTTAATATTATTGATAGGCGATGTCCTTTCAATAATTAATAATATATTGCATGTTCACCATTAATATAAGATTTAGCATATTTTGAGATAGCTTCTTAAATTTATATTAAGCTATATCTTCATCAGTATCATCATCATTGTCATCTTCCCATGCTTCAGTATTTTGAAGTCCTGGAACTGATGAAGCTTTAAAAATAGGATCTTTACCAGCTTTTTTCTGGCGAGAATAATCATCAAGAGCAGCAAAAGCATATTTCCCAAGGAATAGAATAGCAACTAAATTTATAACTGCCATAAAGGCCATAAATAGATCTGCTAGGCTCCAAACTAGATCTAAAGAAGCTAGAGAACCCATAAATACGGTAAGAACAACAAAGGATCTAAACACATTAAGAATTACTTTATTGTAACTTATAAATTCAATATTAGCTTGTCCGTAGTAATAGTTACCTACTATGGAGCTGAAAGCAAATAAGAAAGTACATATAGCTAAGAAATAAGTTCCAAATACTCCAATTTGAGAACTTAGTGCACTTTGAGTAAGTTCAATACCAGTTAAAGTAGTTCCAGCATAATCACCAGAAATTAATATTATAAAGGCTGTACATGTACAAATTGCTAGAGTATCAGTAAAAACACCTAAAGTTTGAGTAAGTCCTTGTTTTACAGGGTGAGAAACGGTTGCTGTAGCTGCTGCATTAGGAGCACTACCCATACCAGCTTCATTAGAGAATAATCCTCTTTTAATACCTTGCATTATAGTAAATCCAAGTCCACCAGCTGCAAACTGCTTTATACCAAAGGCATTTTCAAATATTAGTGCGAATATGCCAGGAATAGATTTGATGTTAATTACCACTACTATAAGGGCAACTAAGATGTAAGCAGTAGCAAAGATTGGAACTATCACTTCAGAAACCTTTGCTATTCTTTTAACTCCACCGAAAATTACCAAAGCTGTTAAAACTGATAAAATTATACCCATTACGACAGGACTAATACCAAAGGCATTTGTAAATGCTAAAGTCGTTGTATTAGACTGAGCGGCATTAAACACTAATCCAAAACATAGAGTGGTTAAGATAGCGAAAATTACACCAATCCAACGCTTTCCAAGTCCTCTTTCAATATAATAGGCAGGTCCACCTAAATAGTTACCATCTTTATCTTTAGTTTTATAAATTTGAGCTAAGGTACTTTCTACAAAACTAGAAGCACCTCCAATTAAAGCAATAAGCCACATCCAAAATACTGAACCAGGGCCACCAGCAGCCACAGCCATGGCAACTCCTGCAATATTACCAGTACCAACTCTAGAAGCTGTACTTATACAAAATGCTTGAAAGGATGAAATTCCATCTTTCTCTTTTTTATCACTAGGCATTAAAAGTCTAAACATTTCTTTGAAAAATCTAAACTGAACAAACTTTGTCCTAAATGTGAAGTATATGCCTAATCCAATTAGTAAAACAATAAGTACATAAGACCACATAAAGTTGTTAATAACATTAACTTTATTAGTTAAAAAGTCCATAAGAGTAATTAACATATTTTTAATAGAAATTAAAAAATCCATAATTCATCTCCTTATCTAATTAAATTTTTATTTGATTCTAAAAGTTATAATCTAAAACTATAATAATTATTGAAAATAAGACAATAAAAATAAAAATATATGAATAATTCAGTGTATTATTTATATATTATACATAATTACAAAGAAAATCAAGAATATTTATTAGGAAATTAAATCTAATTTAATATCCATGTAAATAAAATAAAAGAAAAAGCTACCGGTATGTAATTAATACTGATAGCTTAAGCATTTATATTCAATTTTAACTTTTCATTTTAAATTCATGTAAACATCTCTTACAGGTAACGGTTATCTTTCCTTTACCTCTGGGTAATCTAAGCTTTTGTCCACACTTTGGACATTTGACTATTTTATAATTCTTCTTTTCGGTAAACCATCTTTTCAAGTTGTTAAAAATTGGAGTGCAATCGCTCAAGTGAAATACAGGAAGATTGCTAGGAATTGCCCTATTAAATTTACTTAAAAATCTATTGGCATACATGCAGAACTTTCTATGTTCTTGCTCACGCTTTTCAATGTTTCTGGAAAATACTCTATATAATGCATAAAATAAAATAACTCCTGCTAGAAGACGAGTAACAGAAAATAAATTAAATATAGATGATACTAGAATAAGAAATATCGAAAATAAGTCAAGCCCATAGGATTCATTAAAAAAATTCATATGATCACCTCTTTAAATATGATTATAGCTAAGGTCTATTAAGATAATAAAATTTAGGGTACGTTTTAATTATATAAATGACACATGTCCCTTGTACTATATTATAGTACAAGAGGACAACATATTTAAAGAGATTTATGAGGAAAGATTTTTAATATTTTATGAAATATAATCCATAAAAAGTATTAATTATCTATTAAAGGTAAAATATAAATTATGCAAGCTAACCTATTACATCTTACTATATTAGCTAAATTTAGAGTTTATCATAAACAGAATTCTTTCTCCTTTGGGGAGATTGTTATCCAGGGTCGTAACCGCCCTTTACTCCCACCTTGAATAAGGTGGGAATATTAGAGCGGGTAGTCATCGGATAAACAGAGTTCTTTGTTTCAGGGGGTTTTTGCTCCTACTGAAACTTAGAAATCGTTATCCAGGGTCGTAGCCGCTCTTTACTCCCACTTTGAATAAGATGGGAGTATTAGAGCGGGTAGTCATCGGATAAAAATATCAAAATATCAAAATATATAAAAGTTTAGATATATGAATATGTAAAAATTTTTATATATAAATAGGTAAATATAGAACTATTTTAAATTTTTCATATTTAACTAGTTGCTTTATTAATGTAGATTTAAGGGAGCTATATTTGAAATAGCGGTAATAAGAAGAGATTATCAAACATTAACAAAATATGAATTAAACTATTAAGAAATTATTACTTTTAATATAAATTTTAAGGTGATTATTACATCTTTCTTACAAATGGAGGAAAATTATTTTCAAAAGATTGAAGTTGATGTATGCTAACATCATCAAAGATTATGAGGTGAGAAAATGTCTAAAGTTTTAGAACTAAAGAACGTTACTAAGATTATGGGAAACCGTAGAATAGTTGATAATGTGAGTTTTGAAGTAAATTCAGGAGAAATATTTGGTTTCTTAGGGCCAAATGGAGCTGGTAAAACTACTACTATTAAGATGATTACAGGGCTTTTAAAAATTGATGAAGGTGATATTTTAATTAGTGATAACAATGTTAAGAAAAACTTTGAAAAAGCCCTTTCAAAAGTAGGAGGAATTATAGAAAATCCAGAAATGTATGGATATCTTACAGGGCGTACTAATTTAGAGATATATGGTAGAATGCATGGCAATATTTCTAAGGAACGTATTGATGAGGTTATAAAGTTAGTAAAGCTTGAAAATCGTATAGATGATAAAGTGAAAAAGTATTCCCTTGGTATGCGCCAAAGACTTGGGGTTGCTCAAGCGTTACTACATAACCCAAAACTTTTAATTCTAGATGAGCCTACTAATGGATTAGACCCTATGGGAATTAAAGAATTGCGTAATACCTTAAGACATTTAGCAGAGAAAGATGGACTAGCAGTTCTAGTATCAAGTCACTTGCTTAGCGAGATGGAGCTTATGTGTGATCGAGTTGGAATAATTGATAATGGAAAAATTGTTGATATAAAAACTCTAAAAGATATTAAAGAGCAAGATATCTCAAAAGAAATAACTTATGAAGTAGAGGTAAACAATTCTAACTTAGCAAAAGAAATTATAGAGAATACTTATAAAGAAAAATCTAAAGAAATTATTATAAGTTATAAAGAAAATAAAATATTAATTTCATGTTCTCATAATGAAATTGCAAATATTAATAAAACTTTAATTATGGAGAATATATTGGTTTACACTATTACTCCTATTAATAACACCCTTGAAGATGAATTTATGAAGATTACAAAAGGTTCGAAAACACAAATAGTGTAATATCTTAGAAAAGGAGAAGGTTTTAATGAGGAAAGTATGTGGACTAATAAAAAATGAATTAATAAAGCAATATAAAAAAATTAGCGTTAAAGTAATAGTTGTTTTAATACTTTTAGCTAGTATAATGCTTCCTGTTGCTTTAAACTTTTTAAGGAACAGAAATCAGGAAAATTGGTATATAGATAGCTACAACCAAGATATTCAGTGGAAGCAAACAGAAATAACTAATATTGATACAAGCAAGAAAAATAAAGATATTCAGAAAAAAGTGTATGAAGAAGACATTAAGATGATACAGACTTTAATAGATAATAATGTTTCTTGGGATGATTGGAGACATGAAATGGCTAGACAAGCTAGGATTAAATCAAAAGAAGCAATTATATTATCAGGGATGGCTGAAGGACTAGCTGGTGAAGAGTTATTTTCTAATATACATGAATTTGATATAAGTATGTTTAATGAATATATGAATATGGACAAAGATGAACTTGAAAAAGCAATAGATTCTAAAAATAAAGAAAGCAAGGAATTATATGATTCTGTTATAAAGAATGATTACTTAGTTTATTTAGAGAAGAGTATTAAATCTTCTAAGGAGGAAATTAGAAATATAGAATCAACTATTAAGACCTCTGAAGAAGAAGTTAAGAAAAATTCTGATAATAAAAATTTAGTTGCAGAATTAGAAAATTCGAAATTTCAACTAAAAGCCTTAGAGGAAAGACTTAAAGCTACTGAATATAGATATAATAATAAAGTTCCTTATGACAATAAGGATTGGAAGAATAATACTATAAGGGATATTGCATATAATATTGATGAAAAGAATGAAAGGTTACTTGGTGAAACAGAATTTACACAATCCAATAGTGAGAGAGTTGCAAAAGGATATACTTATGAGCAATATAAAAAAGACTATGAAGATAGAATTAAATCTATAGAACAAGCTATAGATCTTGATTGGTATAGCCTTGAAAACAATATTTCACAAATTAAATTTGATAATGATATTAGAAATTCTGTAGATACTACATATTTAATGTATGTAAGTATTGCAATTATACTATGTATAATCATTGGAGGAGGAATAGTTTCTTCAGAGTATTCTACAGGTACCGTTAGATTACTTATGATAAGACCAGTATCTAGATGGAAAATTCTACTTTCAAAATTAATATCAGTATTTATTATAGGATATGGAGTACTGCTAACTACAGTTGTATTAAATATTATATCTAGTGGTATAATAAATGGATTTGGAGGCCTTGCTACAAAGGTTATATCATTCAGTGGAGATAAGATTGTTGAACAAAACTTTATAATTTCTATTATACCTAAGCTCTTATTTTCAAGCATTAGTTTAATATTTATAATAGCATTAGTATTTGCAATATCTACTATTATAAAAAATACAGCTTTAGCAGTTGGGCTTACTACTGTAGCATATTTAGGAAGCTCAATAGCTACAATGATTATGGCAGGCTTAGGCATGAAATGGGTAGGAAAAACTATATTACCATACATGAATTTATCAACTTTCATTACAGACCCTAATTATGCTGAGAGGTTTAAAATTAATGATATAGTGTTAAATCCAACTATGGGAGCAATTCAATTGCTTGTATTTGCAACTATACTAACTATAGCTTCATTCCTAGTATTTGAAAAAAGGGATGTAAAAAATTAATTTATATTAATATTATTTATCCTAATATATTTATAAAACTCTGTTATAAAAGGCTTCTAGATTAAATCTCTGGAAGTCTTTTGTAATATACAAAGTAATATTAAAGATAAGAAAAGTAGTAGAAATTAAATATCAAGAAGTGAAATAGAAGCTTAGTAATTCATTAATTTTTGAAAAGTGGGGTTGACAATATTAATCTAGTTAAGTAGAATAGTAGCTGTAAAGAGGTTGTAATTTGTTAAAGGGTTACATATTTACGTTCTAAAATAAGTAAAGTCAAAATACAATTAAATATATAGAGTCCGATAGGTGTACTAAGTACTTAATAGGGAATTTGGTTAAAATCCAAAGCTATCCCAGTAACTGTAGGTGAGGACGACTTAGCAAAAGCCACTAATTAATTTTGGGAAGGCGCTAAGAAGTATGATTCACAAGCCAGGAGACCTGCCATAGGATTATGAAATTTGATACTTTCTGAGGAAGAGTTAAAAAATTTAGCCAGTGATGAGTTTAGAGGCAGGACATAGCTAGATATTCGTATAGAAGTTATGCTGTGGATTAAAGCGTAGTAACTTTCACTTATTTAAATTTAGTATATTCCAAGATAGGTATCAATGATATCTATCTTTTTTTATTGTATTTAAATCCTTAGGAGAATCTACAAAGAAGTAGATTGTAGTTTATATAAGCTATTTTAAAAGCTTTAATATAAACTATAAAGTTACAAAGTGGTAACTGTCTCCTATAAAATACGTGAGCATATTAATATAGGCTGCATATAGCTTGGAGGTATAAAGTGTTATTTTCGTTTGTAAACTTAAATCCATATTTAAATTTAATATATTTTATTTTTTCTATTATAATGCTATATTCAAGCGAAAATCCAATTGTTGCAGTTGTATTTTTAGTGATTACTTTAGTTATTAACTTAAAGTTTTGCACTCAAAACTTTAGTCAATATATAAAAATTTTTCTACTTATGTCCCTTTTAGTGGTTTTAATAAATCCACTAGTTTCACACAGGGGGATGACCATTATGTTTTATATTGGTTATACCCCCATAACCCTAGAAGCTACTATATATGGAGTAATTGCTGGTATTAAGCTGTTCTCATTATTGCTTCTTGGAAATTATTTTAATGTAATAATGGATTATGAAAAGCTGAGCTATGTATTATCTCCCTTAGGAAATAATCTTAGCTTAATTATAAGTCTATCTGTGAAATTTATTCCTGAGTATTTAGAAAAGATAAAAAGTATTAAAGATACTCAAAAGACAAAGGGGATAAGTATTGAGGATGGCAGCAAGATAGAAAGAGCAAGAGGTCTTAGTCATATATTAAATGCATTCTTTTTTATAACTTTGGAGCAAGGGATTATAACTATAAAATCTATCAAATCTAGAGGGTATTTAAATAGAGATAAAAAGAAGAAAAAGACTATTATCTTTAAAGCTATTGATTATATATTTGTTGGGATATGTGGATTATGTATAACTTTGATATTTATATTGAAAGACTCTTATAAATATGAAATATATCCTAAGGTTAAGCCTATAACTATTAGTTTAGAAATGATGATTGCAATTATTGCATATATACTATTCTTGTCCATGCCAATCTTTTTACATTTAGGGGAGAAAGTATATTTAAAGTATAAAGTAACACAGAAAAATTCATTTTTGGTAGAGCAAAAATAGTTAAGACTTTACAAGGAACGTTGATATTTTTTACAGATGTAAGTTTTAAATAGCATATTAATCAGTATATTAGAGCACCAAGAAAGGTAAGTAGTGTATATGAGCTTTATAAGTCTAGAAAAAGTTAATTTTTCTTATTCGGGGTCAAAAGTTAAAGTCCTAAAAGATATAGACTTACAAATAAATAAGGGAGAGTTAGTACTCATTATAGGGCCATCAGGAGGAGGAAAATCTACTTTATTATCTATGCTTAAGCATGAGATAACTCCAGCAGGAGATCTTGAGGGAAGCATATTAATTGATGGAACTCAGGTGGATAAGCGTAAATTTAATGATGTAGGATATTTATTTCAAGACCCCAATGCACAACTAGTTAGTGATAAAGTTCATGAAGAACTTATATATTCACTAGAAAACTTAAATTTAAATGAAGATGAGATAAATGAGCGTTTGGGAGAAATTGTTACCTATCTTAATCTGAATTCTATACTAGATAAAAATGTACATACATTGTCTGGAGGAAATAAGCAAATTGTAAATGTTGCAGCTTTGCTTCTAATGCATCCAAAGATTTTAATATTAGATGAGCCAACATCTCAAATTGATCCAATACATTATGATGATATTGTAAATTTAGTATTAAAGCTTAATAAAGAAAATAAGATAACTACAATAATAACAGAGCATAGATATAGTAGATTATTTTATGAAGCAGATAAAGTCATTTTTATCGACAATGGTGAAGTTTTATTATGTGAACCTCCTGATAATTTCATAGGAAAGTTAAAAGACAAACTAGGAGATTTAGTGCAACCTTTTGTAAAAGAAATTACAGGAGAAGTTGATTTAAATATAGATGGATGTATTAAGGAAAAAGAAATAACAAAAGAAGTAATAAAAGAAGGTAGAGAACCTATTCTAGAGGCAGAGAATATAAGCTTTTCCTATGATAATAAATTGCTGAATTTAAGCTATGTAAACTTTAGTGCCAGAAGTGGAGAGATATCAGCAATTGTAGGAGCTAATGGGTCTGGAAAGACTACATTTTTAAAGCTATTATCTGGAATATATTATCCATTGACTGGTAGCTTTAAGTTATGTGGAAAAAAGTATGGAAAGCTTAAAGATAAACTTTTTAAACTAATTGGATATGTACCTCAAGATGTAAATGAGTTTTTCACCTTTGATAATATAGGCGAGGAATTTAAATTTTTGAAAAGTAAGCTAAAGGAAGATTATGATGAGGAGCTATATAATGAATTAAAGGATGAATATAATCTGGAAGAGTTTTTAAATAAGCATCCTGTAGATATTAGTGGTGGTGAAAAACAATTAATAATTATAGTACTTCAAATACTTAAAAAATCTAAACTCTTGATATTAGATGAGCCAACTAAGGGTTTAGATCCTATTTTAAAAAAACGTCTAGGGGAAACATTGATAAAAGTGAAAAGTACGGGTACTGCAGTAGTATTAGTAAGTCATGATATTGATTTTATATATGACTATGCAGATAAATGTTCAATGATGTTTAATAGGAAGATTAGCAAGGCAACTGAAGTGAAAGAGTTTTTTAGAAATAAGCTTTTTTATCTTCCAAAACAATTAATAAAATCTAGGAGATAAATATGGTATATTTTTTAATTTTATTATTTTTGATAGCAGGAGTAACTAAAAGTAAAGTTATCATGACTTTAACTATAATATACTCATGCATATATGTTTTTATTAAGGGTAGAAGGGCTTTTGAAAATCTTGAAGTTGAGGAAGTAGTTTTAATTGCAATACTTTCATCTATTGCAGGAGTAACTAGAATTCCCTTTGCATCCATTCCTAGCTTTCAGCCAACTACAGCTATAGTAATAATTGTAGGCATGGTGTATGGAAAAAAGATTGGTTTTATAACTGGTCTTATAGCAGCTTTTGTTTCTAATATGTTTTTAGGTCAAGGACCATGGACTCCTTGGCAAATGGTTGCTTGGGGTACTTGTGGTTTCTTTGCTGCTCAATTGAATGGAAAAAATAAATATATTATCTATAGTTATGGATTTATAACTGGCATACTTTTTGGGTGGTTTATGAACATCTGGCATATTATCGGTTTTGTGGAAGTTATAAATTTAAAAACTATACTTTTATCCTATATATCTAGTTTTTATTTTGACATAATTCATGGAGTAGGAAATGTATTATTTTTAACATTGCTTATGCCAAACTTATATAAGTTCTTAGATAGAATTAAAGTGAAGTATAACATATTAAAAGTTTAGAGTTTTTAAATATATAGTAAAGAATTATAGATCCAATGACTTATAATTCTATAGAAATATGAAATTTTACGGAGGACAAATATGAAAAAAGTAAAATTGTTTTTAGCAGCAGCGCTTATAGGTACCACACTGACAACAAATATATTACCAGTAGTGGCCTATGCAAATGATATAGATTCAACAGTTAGTACAAGAGAAATAACGAATCAAGTTAAGGTAGAAAAATTAACTTTGGATCAGGCTATAGCAAATACAATTAATTACTATAGGAATTCTAATAAAGAACTAGATTCATGGTGGCAGATAGTAGCGTTAACTGGAGTAGGAGAAGATGTAAGGGTATCTCCATATACAATACCAGCTTGGGATGAAAATACTGTAACTGCAGATACATATGCTGGGAATGATGCAGGAGTTATTATAGGACTTATTGCAAAGGGAGAAGATCCTAAGAATTTTCATGACAAAAATTTTACAGAAATTCTTGCAAAAAAACAAAAAAACTCCTCAGAGAGCTTCAATGGTGCAAACTTTAATATGTGGGCTATAACAGCTTTAGAAATGTCAAATCAAGAATATGATAAAGAATTTGCACTAAAAACTCTTTTAGAATATCAAATGGATGACGGTGGTTATGGATTTAGCAAGGCTTTGGGTAGTAGTACTGATATGACAGGAGTGGCTCTTGTATCTTTATCAATGCTACAAAAGGATGAAGCCTTTAAAAGTGATCCAAGGATTAAAGAGTCTATAAATAAAGCTTTAAATTATTTAGAAGCATCAAAACTTGCAGATGGAACTTTTATAGGCTATGGAAGTACAGATGTATCTGATGCAAACTCTACAGCTATGGCAATTACGGGTCTTTTAAGTGTTGGTGAAGATTTAGCATCAGAAAGATGGAGTGGAGTTAACACAGGTATTTTGAATATGCAAGTAACTGAGGAAGATGCGGCAGCAGGTAGTGGAATTAAAGGACAATTTTTCTGGCAGAAGCCAACAGCTAATGAGTTAGCGACTAATCAATCCTTAATTGCTATTGGAGATATAAAAGCAACAGAAAGTATATGGTCTAAATTAGATACTCAATATGAAAATTATGAAACTGGAAAAGAAAATCTAGGGCTACCTTCTAAAGAAAAATCTGAGAGTGAAGGAAATAATGATAATAGAGTATATATGGCTATAGCAGCTTTGGTGATTATAGGAGGAACAGCTATGGGATTTCTATTATATAAAAAGCTCAGAAGAAAAATAGAAAAATAAGAAAGGGGCTTCCGCAAAATGAGCTAATCTAGATAAATATTGAATAAGCACTTANNAATATTTTATATAAGATTAGTAATATATTTTGCGACAGCTCATTTAACAAAACTCAAGAGAGGTTATAAAGATGATTAAATATAATAAAAAGGATCATAGAAATATAAAAATATCTATGTGCATTGCTGTATTGATAATGTCACTTATATTTATGATAGGGTGCTCAAAAGGTAGTGAAGGAAATTTATCAGTAACATATTCAATTATAGGGTCAAATAAGGAAGAGTTTATACTTAAAGATTATAATATTAAAGTTAATGAAGAAACCACTGTATATGAAGGATTAGCTATGACATGTAAAGAGAATAAAATACCATTAAGTACTACAGGTAAGGGAGTAACTGTGTATATTCAAGGAATTAATAGTTTATTTGAATTTGACGAAGGACCTAAAAGTGGATGGATTTATAGAGTTAATGGAGAAATTCCAGATAAGAATGCAGGGACTGTAATGCTTAAAGATGGAGATAAAGTAGAGTGGTTATATACAAAGGAACTAGGAGAAGATTGGAAATAGTATTTATAGATATAACTAAATAATAGATAAAATGTAATACAAATAAAAGTGATTAAGACTATAGTGTATATAGAAAATGTAGTCTTAATCACTTTTAAATATTAATAAACTTTAACTTATGAAGTTAATTTAATAATATACATTTTATACATAAACAACTCAATACTAGTACCATATAGTTTATAGATGTGATATGATAAATTAAGGAAATAATGGTAATTTATATTTAAGAAATGTAATTACATTTATATGAAGTAAAATTATAATAAAGTATATGGTTTCTAAGGAGATGATTGTTATGAATAGTAATGTAGGTGAAAGCTATATAGAAAATATCAAAGTTTTAAAGAATTTGTACAGAGACATTTGGTGGAGTATGCCTACATATGTAGATATGCCCTTAGAAGCTAATGGATATATTAAAAAGAAAAAGTATGAAAAGAAATTTGAAGAGCTTCTAGATAAAGTTATTAAAATTATTGAAGGATTTCCATTAGAAGAAGAAAAGAGATTGCTGTGGAAGAAAGATAGTAATGCTTTAATAGAAGATATGATATTAGGAGAAGAGTTATTTAAACTTGGAGCTATAGACACAAAAATGAAGGATCAATTTTTTACAACTACTAAGGTCTTTATAAATCAGTGTAGAACATTTGATAAAGAAATGAGTTATGAAGATATAGGTCAGGCTATGAGAAATGTATGGATTATAAGTCTTCTTCAAAAGATGAAAGATATAGATATTTCCTTTACTATGGCTATCTTTGGATACAGTATGTTATATCCATATACTGATAATTATTTAGATAATGCAGAAATATCTATGAAAGAAAAGAGTGAATTTAATCATAGGCTTTATAAAAGATTATTGGGGGAAGAGATAGAGGGGAGAAATAATCATGAAAGACGGGTATTTAAGTTAGTTGAGCATATAGAGTCTGTCTTTAGTAGAGAAAAGTATCCAAAGGTTTTTAAAGGTCTATTATTAATTTATAAGGAGCAAGTTAAAAGTCTAACTCAGCAAGAAGGAATAAGTAATCCCTATGAAAGAGATATGCTAGATATATCTATTGAAAAGGGTGGGGCATCCGTAATCGTAGATGGGTATCTTATAAATGGAAGTCTAACTAGAGATGAAGAGATTTTTACATATGGGTATGGATTTTTACTTCAATTATGTGATGATTTGCAGGATGTAAAAGTAGATTATGAGAATAAACATATGACTATAATGTCTCAATTGGTTGGGAAATATAAACTGGATAATATCGTTAATAAGCTTATAAATCTAACTATTCATGTGTTAGATGATGCAACTTGTTTTAAAGGAAAGAATATTAATGAAGTAAAAAAATTAATAAAAGATAATTGCATATTAATGATAATTTTTGCCATTGTTATGAATAAAGACTATTTTTCAAAAGAGTATATAAAAGAGGTTTCTAAATATTTACCTTTTACCTTATCATATACTGAGAATATAAAGGAAAATCTAAGAAAGAAATTTGCAAATGTAAAGAAATCTTATAATGGTGCCACTGTAGAAGAAATTATCTATTATTTAATTGAATAGGAAAAGTAGAGAATAGTCATAGTTTATCTTGAAAAATTTGAATTTAATTTATAAAATCTCTGAAATTCTTTATTAATATGAAAGAAGAAAGATGATATGATTAAAATAGTTTGTATGTTTGAAAGATTAATTATCCTTGCAATTACTAAGAGTTATGTATAAAATATTAACATTAGTAATTAAATTAGGGGAAAATGTAGATAACTACCAATAGTAAAGAGACTGTTATAAATAAAATTATTGAGAGATGGTGATTAAAATATTAATTGTAAATAATGTGACTAAAAAATATGGGAAATTTGTAGCTAACGATAATATAAATTTTCAAGTTAATGATGGTGAGATAGCAGTACTTTTAGGACCTAATGGTGCTGGAAAATCTACTATTATTAAATGTATATGTGGACTTTTAAGATTTCAAGGAGATATATCTATAGAAGGCTTTGAGAATAAATCCATAGAAGCTAAGAAAAGAATTGGATATATACCAGAAGTTCCTGTACTTTATGACATGTTAACTGTGGAAGAACATCTAGAGTTTATTGCTAGAGGATACAAGCTTACGGATTGGAAGGAATATGCTGAAGAGCTTTTAAATAGATTTGAGCTAGCTGATAAAAGAAAAAAATTTGGAAAAGAACTCTCTAAGGGAATGCAACAGAAGGTGAGCATATGTTGTGCACTGCTTCCAAAACCTAAGGTTATAATTTTTGATGAACCATTAGTAGGACTTGATCCACACGGAATTAAAGCTTTAAAAGAATTAATAATAGAGCTGAAAAATCAAGGAGCATCGATGATAATAAGTACTCACATGATTGATAGCGTAAAGGAATTTTGGGATGTAGCACATATAATGATGAATGGAAAAATTGCTGCAACAAAGATAAAAGAAGATACTGATAAATCTAATGAGGGATTAGAAGAATTATTCTTTCACATCACTGAAGGAAAGGGTGATCAGTAGTGAAAGGAATTATTTATCTATGGAGGACAACCTTAAAGAATCAAATAAAGGATTTGAAAAATCATCCGGGCAAATTAATAGGATATATAATTATAATAGCTTTAATGGCCTTTGTGCTTATAAGTTCAGCTATGACTTCTAATAGTGCTGATGGAAAAAGTTTAAGATCAATGTCAGAATTAGGAGCAATTATATATGCACTATTTATGTTCTTGTTTATAAGTCAAATTATCCAAGGTTTATCTTCAGGAGCTACATTTTTTAAAATGGCTGATGTGAATTTACTTTTTGTTTCTCCTATATCATCTAAAAAAATATTGATATATGGACTTGTAAGACAGCTAGGAATGTCTTTACTTATTTCTATATTTATACTTTTCCAAGCTAGTATACTTAATCAGACTTATGGGGTAAATATTATAGGGGTAATAATGATATTTATAGGTTACTTTGTATTAACTTTTATAAGTAGTATTATGTCTATGGCTATTTATTCAATTACTAGTGGTAGTGAAAAGAAAAAGAAAATAGTGAAGGTGCTAATTTATCTTCTAGTTCTACCTGTAGTAATATCTATTTTACTTAACATAAAAGGCGGTGGAAGAGGAATAGAGGCTATAGCTAATGGAATAAATGAGGGCTATCTAGAGTATATTCCATTTGTAGGATGGCTAAAGGCTTTAATTTATGGATTTTTGATAGGTGAAAATTCTAATGCGTTAATCTATATAATATTAACAATTCTAGGTATAGGTTTAACTATATTTATTCTTATGAAAAGTAAGAATGAATATTATGAAGATGTGCTTCAAGCCACAGAAACTATGTATAAACGTAAGGAAGATGCAAAAGAAGGTAGAATAGTAGATACTAAAGATACCAAGAAAATAAAACTAAAAAACAGTGGAATAAATAAAGGAAGAGGAGCTTCTGTATTTTTCTTTAAGCATATGTTGGAAAATAAGAGAGCGGGAAAATTATTTTTGGATAATACTACTTTAATTCAAATAGTAGTGGTGGTTATATTTACATTAACTATGAAGGAAGTAGGAAGCATAGTAGCTACCTTTGCTATGGCCACATATATTCAATTATTTTTGACTTTTACAGGTCGATGGGTAAGGGAACTAAAAATGCACTATATATACTTGATTCCTGAAAAGTCACTTAAAAAATTACTATATATCATTTCTGAAAATTTGATAAAGTGTATAATAGATGGAACTATACTATTTGTTATTGCAGGAATAATATTAGGTTCGTCACCTATAGAAATATTAATATGTATAATAGCAAGAGTAGGATTTGGCATGTTATTTATATCAGGAGATGTATTGTCTCAAAAAATATTCAAACAGGTTACAGGTAAAGGCTTACTAATGTTTTTAACCATATTGGCATTAATAATACTTGCTTTGCCAGGAATTATAGGTGCGGTAGTCTTAGCTATAGTATTGGAGCTAGGCACAATATCTATAATAGCTACGTTCATATGGAATATATTTATATCTTTTATAATCATGTGGTTATGTAAAAATATATTAAATAATATAGAACAAAATTTAGTATAAGTAAATTTATAATTATTCAATTTACGCAGGTATATATAAGATATGATAAATGTTAAGTTTCTGTTAAAAACTATTTTTGAAAAGTATAAAAGTATAACTATAATGAAGTTTTTATTATAATAATCATGTAATTTGAATAGAACAATAAAGTACTTATTTAAGTGATACATGTATATTTATGAAAAGTTTTAAAACTATGAATGAATCATAAAATATCAAATTCTATTATGCATATATAATATTAAATAATTTATATGTATAATAGGATTTGAATTAGAATACATTGATTTTATAAAACATATATGATAGCATGGAAATGGAGTTTTTACATAGGGATAAGACTAATAGTAGTCATGAAAATCTCTCTTTCTCTGTTGAGGGGGAGTTATTTTATTTATTAGGAGGAGAAGATATGAAAAAAAATATGAAGGCAATAATAATTTCTTTAATAGTTGTAGTTATTGCAATTGGTGGATTTTTTATCTATAAAAATTTCAATTCAAAACAAAGAGTTGAAGGGGATAAAACTATAGAAGTTACTGTTATAAGTGAAAAAGATAATTACAAAAAAACTCATACACACTCTACTAATGAAGCAACCTTAGGCAAAGCATTAGATGAAATGGGAATAATTGTTGCTGATACATCTCAATCTATTAGATTTATAACAGGAGTAGATAATATAACTGCAGATGGAAGTAAGCAAGAGTGGTGGAATTTAAAAGTAAACGGAGAAAATTCTCAAGTTGGTATAGATGATGCTGCTATAAAAGATGGGGATAAAATAGAGCTTATACTCACAATAGGTTGGTAGTATGTATAAAACTAAGAATTTAATAATATTATCATTACTTGGCGCACTAATGCTAGTATTGCAGGTTATGACGAGTAGTATACCTAATATAGAGCCAGTATCATTTTTGTTAATAATATATACCTTAGTATTAGGTAAGCAAGCGCTGGTAGTTGTAGTAGTATTCAACTTTCTATTAGGTCTTGTTAGTGGAATGGGAACTTGGTGGTTTGGATATTGGGTTGTTTGGCCTATGTTGGTATTTATAGTATTATTATTTAGAAAAATAATAAAGGAAAACTTCTTAGGGTGGAGTATTGTATCTGGTGTATTCGGTATGTTATTTGGTGCCCTATACTCAATACCTTATATATTCACAGTATCTAAAACCTTTGCTTTAACTTATTGGATCAATGGAATTCCATATGATTTAATTCATATGGTTGGAAATTACTTTATTATGTTAATACTTGGCAAAAGGGTATATGATTTATTAAAAAAATTAGTAGCAAAATATGATTTAAGTGCTAAATTTTAAAGTATTTAACTTAGGCACTATCAAATAAATAATAGA
>DCDL01000064.1:350-10901 GCA_002316385.1 Clostridium sp. UBA1056 | reverse complement strand
TTATTTATTTTCACGTGCCTTAATTAATTTATAAAAATAACTCTGATATTTCAGAGTTATTTTTTTATCCTTGAGTCTATATTTTTTATTTAATTATTTTCAGCTGTAGGCCTATTTACAATATAAATTCCAATACAAACTAATACAAGGGCTAATAGGTTTTTCCAATGCCAAATTGATTCTTTTAAGAATATGGCAGAAAGGAAAACACCAAATATAGGAGTTAAAAAGTTGTATATAGAAACCTTTCCTACATTATTATGCTTTAATAGCATAGTCCATAGAGTAAAAGCTACTGAAGAAAGAATAGCAAGGTAGAAAAGTAGTAACATAGCTTCAGTAGATGGTATAGAAAATTTTGCACCTCCAAGAACACCTATAATTACAAGTAAAATTCCTCCAAATAGCAGTTGCCATCCTGTGACTATCATACTGTCTTCTCTTTTAGCAGCTTCTTTACTGATAAGAGATCCTATTGCAAAGGAAGCAGCGGCAAGAATAATGAATCCTTCACCAGTAAAGCTAAAGCCACTTCCAAATTCACCACCTAAGTTAATTATAACTATTCCCATAAAGCCTATAATACATCCTAGAACCTTTTGAGTATTTAATTTATCATCAGAATATACAAAATGGGCAAGAATTACGGCAATAAAGGTTGCAGTAGCATTTAGGATAGATCCCTTAACTCCAGTAGTATGTGAAAGTCCTATGTAGAAGAATAAATACTCTAAAGTAGTTTGAATAAAGCCAAGTAGGGCAATAGGCCCTAAAGCTTGTCTCTTAGGCAATGGAAACTTCTTCTGAATTATCCAAGTTAATAAAATTACTAAAATACCTGCTAAAGCAAATCTATTACCTGCAAATAGAAGCTTACCAAAAATATCATTTTCACCTATAGAAAATAGAGAGTAACCAATTTTTATAGATGGATAGGCACTTCCCCAAAGTAAAGTGCATAATAAAGCTAATGATAGAATAACACTGTTCTTTTGAAAAATATCTTTTTCATTCATAATTTAAATAATCCCCTTTGCACATTTAAAGCTTGTGTAATTATAATTTAAATAATTACAAATATATTCATGATAACTATGAATATATTTTAAAATAGTTAACTATATCTATTAGAATTTTACTATCATATGCAACATATGTAAATGAGCTTTATTATTTATTTGTTTAAATAATAAAATTCATCATTAAGAATCTCAATTATCTTTTATATTTGATAAAGCAGTGGGAACAAGTGGCTCTGAAAATTATTCAGCAGCTAAAGAGGTAATAGAAAATAACTTACTTAAAGAGTAAAATAGACACTAATAAATTGATATGAAGTTAATAACATATGCATAAAATATACTATGTAAAATAAAATTAACATTTAATTTTAGTGTAGTGAATTGACATAAAATATAGCAATGTTATACTTTAAGTAATAAGCTTGATAAACGTTTACAAATCAAGAGAAGGTTATGGTGACAAGAAAATATATAAGTTTTATTAAAGTTTTCACATTAAATTTGTTTACAATTTTAGATTACACTAAGAAATAATAATGTTCACAAAATCTTTAACTATAGAATGGTTAACCTATGCTATTTAAATCAACCTGAAATAGGAGGGGCTCATCCAGATAAAGATGGGCTTCTTCTAATTAAGAATATACTGTAATATTTTTAAAAATCAATATAGTTAATTTAAAAAAATTAGTGTATACGTTATTATATTAGAATAAAATAGCCATAATACAAAAAATAAAAAAATTATAGAAAGATATAATTTGAAATTTTATTGTTTTGTATTATAATAGCAATGTAGGACAAATTTCTTATGCTATATATTAATAATTTAATATATAATTAGTTTCATTTAAAATTTCCCTATAATTTTAAAAGAACTAGACATTAAACAAGACACAGACAAGGAAAGTCTACCATGAAAATGGTAGGCTTTTTCTGTTTTTGAAAAATATATTTATCTGTATAGGCTTAATAGATTTTATTTGGAGAAATATTTTTTATAATAGTAGGATTCTTTATTCCTTACTTATCTTCATCCATGGCGAAAGAAACGGGTGCTAAGTATAGAAAGGGTTTTGGAGAAAGCAACTCTTATATTTTAGACTCACTTAGAGGCCTTAAAGAAATACTTTTATTTAATAATGGATAAGAAAGAGCTAATAGGATACATGAGAATTCTATCAAATTAAATAAAAGTTTGTATGAGATTAAAAAACATGAGAGAATAATAATAGCTATAACAGATATAACTATAATGATAGTAGTATTAGTTTTTACTGTACTAGGGTTTAGTTTATATTCTATAGGAAGTATAGAATTTATAGAGATGATATTAGCTTTAGTAATCATAGCTTCTGCCTTTGGACCAGTGGTTGCATTAAGTAATTTATCTAATAATCTACTTCATACCTTTGCATGTGCCGAGAGAATATTTAATATTCTTGATGAAAAGCCACAATTAGAAGAGGTTGAAGGTGAGGGGAGTATAAAGGGAGATTCTATTGATTTATCATAGAAAATCAACTACTACTATATGTAATAAAGTATATAAGCTAGAAAATAAACAACTGATAAGTTAATGATTATTTATATTAGGATTTAGGGAGGAGTTATTATGAATAAATGCAAAAAGTTTATATACGTATCTATAGGACTAATTTGTTTTTCTCTAGGAGCTATAGGAGTCATATTACCAGTACTTCCGACTACACCTTTTTTACTTCTGGCATCTGTTTGTTTTGTAAAAGGTTCTGAGAGATTTGACTGTTGGTTTAAGAGTACAAAAATATATAAAAAACACTTAGAAAGCTTTGTAAGAGAAAGGGCTATGACATTAAAACAAAAGATTACTATATTACTATTTGCAGATTTTATGATGGCCTTTCCATTGATAATTATAGATAGTTTAGTTGTAAAGGGAATAATTGTTATTATGATAATAGTTAAATATTATTATTTCTTCTTTAGAATAAAAACTATTAAGTGTTAATATTTTAAAAGTTTAATTGACAATTTAAGAAATGTACATATAATTAAAACTATATTAGCTAAATGCAAGGAAGAGGAAATTACCTTTAAGAATACTCCTACAGAGAGCTTTCATTGGTGAGAAGAAGCAGAGGATATTAAGGGGAAAATGGCCTTGGAGCAGTGCACCGAGATTTTAATATTAAGGCTGCAACGGGTTCACCCGTAATAGTGATAGAGTATAACTATAAAATAGAGTTCTCATGAGAGGATATTATCTAAGCATAGTCTTTGGATAAATTCTGTATGAGTTTTTGATTATAGCGTACTTGAAGAGGTTTATATTGTGAAATATAGATGAAGTAGGATGGTAACACGAAGTTTTAACTCTCGTTCCTAAGATTAATTTCTTAGGAACGGGAGTTTTTAAATTTCACTCCAAATTTTATATTTGGTTAAGTGAAATTTACTCCTTAGAACGTATGTGAAAAGGAGTAAATTGAGAGCAAAGCGAAAAGTTGCTTTAGCAACACCACTCCAAATTTTATATTTGGTTAAGTGAAACTTAAGTGAGAATCTAGATCTTGATTTAGTTATTCGAACTTATTCCTTAGAACGTATGTGAAAAGGAGTTTCCTCGAGAGCGAAGCAAAAAGTTGCTTTAGCAACATGGCTTAAAATCTATGATTGGGTTGAGCTGATAAGAATTAAATAGTATAAAGGAGGATAATAAAATGAATGTTTTAATTGGAGGAGCTTGGCCATATGCCAATGGCTCATTACACATAGGTCATATTGCAGCACTATTACCAGGAGATGTAATAGCTAGATATTATAGAGCAAAGGGGGATGAGGTGCTATATATATCAGGAAGTGATTGTCATGGAACTCCTATTTCTATTAGAGGAAAAAAGGAAGGAGTACCACCAGAGATTATAGCTAGTAGATATCATGAGGAATTTAAGTATTGTTTTGATAAATTAAATTTCAGCTATGATTGTTATTCCAGGACTGATGATAATCATCATAAAGAAGAGGTGCAAAAGATAATTACAAATCTATATGAAAAAGGCTTAATATATGAGAAAAAGGTAGAACAAGTTTATTGTGAGCACTGCAATCAATTTTTACCAGATAGATATGTAGAGGGGATATGCCCACATTGCAATAATATTGCACGAGGAGATCAGTGTGACAATTGCTCAACACTTTTAGACCCTTTAGAGCTTAAAAATAGACATTGTAAATTATGTGGTGGTAAGCCCATGGTAAAATCAACTAAACAATTATACTTTGCATTATCTACCTTTGAAAAAGGTCTTAGAAAACATTTGGAGAAATCTAGAGGGAACTGGAGAATAAATGCGGTAAATGGTACAGAGAGATATTTAAATGAAGGGTTAAGAGATAGAGCTATTTCTAGAGATTTAGATATAGGGATAGATATACCAATTGAAGGCTTTGAAGATAAAAAAGTATATGTATGGATTGATGCAGTATTGGGATATTTAACTGTAAGTGAGAAGTGGGCAGAAGAGAATAATAAAAATGCTAGTGACTATTGGAATAGTAGTAGTATATCTTATTATATTCATGGAAAAGATAATATACCGTTTCACACCATTATACTTCCAGCATTATTAAGAGGAACAGGACCAGAAAGAAATCCAGATAAGGTTATTTCTAGTGAATATGTGACTTTAGAAGGAAATAAAATATCTACTAGTAATAATTGGGCAGTATGGATACCTGATATAGTAGATAGATATAATAGCGATTTAATAAGATATTTCTTTATTGCAAATGGACCTGAAAAAAGAGATAGTGACTTTTCATGGAGAGAGTTTATAAATAAAAATAATGGAGAGCTATTAGGAGCCTATGGAAATTTGGTTAATAGAACCTTAGTATTTGTTAAGAAATATTTTAATAGTAATGTCCCAAAAGGAAAAGTGGAAGAATCAATTAAAGCTGATATAGAAGAATTATATAAAAGTACTGGAAAAAATATTGAAGAAGGAAATTTGAAAGTTGCTATAGAGAGAATATTTACTTTTATAAGAAGTATAAATAAATATTTTGATGAAGAAACTCCGTGGATCACTATAAAAGAAGAGAATGAAAAGGGTGGTAATACTATTTATAATTGCCTATACGCTATTATAAATATAGCAAATATTTTAAATCCATTTTTACCTGAGTCTTCAGCAAAAATTAAAAGTTGGTTTTCTTGTGAAGAAAGCACATGGAGAGAGATTAAGCTAAAATCCGAAACAAATATAGGTGAATTTCATGTTTTATTTGAAAGATTAGATAAGAGTCTTATTGATGAAGAATTAAAGAAGCTAGAGGAGTAAATAAGTAAGATTAGTTAATTAAATCCAATTAACAAAATATTTTCAAAATACATTAGTTTATTATGATATAATTAATATATTAGTTCATTGTAAAAATTTAATGGCACATTCTTATATTAAGAATGTGCCACTTGTAATTTATATATACATTTTGAAAGTTATCAAAAGTGGATGAATTACTAAAGAAGATTTAAAATAGGGGATGAAGTTATGTTATTAGAAACAGTAGATAGTATTATATTTGATTTAGATGGAACCATGTGGGATTCATCAGATGCAATTGTGGAAATATGGAATGAAGCCATAAAGGAATTTAAAGATATAGATAAGTCCATCACTAAGGAAGGGTTAAAAGGGGTAGTAGGAGTACCAGTTATAGAGATAGTGAAAACACTTTTTCCGTATTTAAAGGAAGAAAGGTCTATTGAATTTATGAATTATTGTTGCAAGAAGGAAAATGAGTATTTACCTATTAAAGGAGGTATACTTTTTCCGGATTTAGAAGAAACCTTAAAGGCGCTATCACAAAGATATAAGCTTTTTATAGTTAGCAATTGTCAGAATGGATATATTGAATCCTTTTTCCATGCCCATGATATGGAGAAATATTTTATAGACTTTGAGCATCCAGGAAGAACAGAACTGACAAAGGGAGAAAATATAAAACTTGTAATAGAGAGAAATAACTTAAAAAATCCTATATATGTTGGTGATACACAAGGGGATAGAAATGCAGCTAGAGTAGCAGGAATACCATTTATATATGCAGCTTATGGATTTGGTGAAGTAGAAGATTATGATTATAATATAGATAAGTTTAATGATCTTTTGGAGCTATAAATTAATATAAAGGAGAATTAAGGTAATGATTAAAGAGGATGTTGATGGAATTATTTTTGATCTAGATGGAACTCTTTGGGATTCTAGTCAGGAAGTCTTAAGGGCTTGGCATGAAGTAGCTAGTAAAAATATGGATATTACTAAAGATATAACAGAAGAGGATTTAAAAGGAGTAATGGGGCTACAAATCATAGAAATAGGACAGAGACTCTTTCCATACTTAAATAGCAAAAGGCAAGAAGAAATATTAATGGAATGTTGTGAAACAGAATGTAAATACTTAAAAGTAAATGGTGGTAAGCTTTATGATGATTTAGAGGAAACTCTAAGATTACTTGCAGAAAAATATAAGCTATTTATAGTAAGTAACTGTGCATGTGGGTATATTGAAGCTTTTTTAGAAGCACATAAGTTAGAACAATACTTTTCTGACTTTGAAAATCCAGGGAGGACAAGGCTTTCTAAGGGAGAAAATATAAAGCTTATAATTGAGAGAAATAACTTAAGAAATCCTGTATATGTAGGAGACACTGAGGGAGATCAAAAAGCTTCAAGGTTTGCCGGTGTTCCATTTATATATGCTAGTTATGGCTTTGGATATGTAGATAAGTATGATTATAGAATAGATAAATTTAAAGAATTGATAGATATGTATATTTAGATAATAGAGTAAAATTTAATCCCAATGAAGATGTTAAATATCCTCATTGGGATTAAATTTAATTAGATTAAATTTCCTTTTCATCTAATTGTTATTTAGATATATTTAAATGATTATCTAAAAGCCTCTTTTTCTTTACTTATAAAATAATTACAATGTTTTTAAACAATATTAAACTTATGAATATAATATAAGTACTATACTGCGATGGGGAGATGGGATTATGGATTATATAGTAGTGCTAGAAAGACTTATAGTAGGGGTTATAGTAGGTGGGATTGTTGGTTATGAAAGGGAATTTAAAAATAGTCCAGCAGGATTTAGAACCCATATATTAGTATGTTTAGGGGCTACAATTATTTCTTTAATAACAGAGTATGATATACAAAAAGTAATGACTATCGCTCATGATCATATGTATTCTGGATTAATAAAAGTTGATATAGGTAGGCTAGGAGCTCAGGTTATAAGTGGTGTGGGATTTTTAGGTGCAGGTACTATCTTAAGAGATAAAGGATCAGTACGAGGTTTAACTACTGCTGCAACTCTTTGGACAGTAGCATGCTTAGGTTTAGCTGTAGGAAAAGGGCTTTTTGCATTGTCTTTAACAGGAGCTTTCATTGTGTTTATAATACTAAGTTTGTTTAAAAAAGCTGATAAAGTTATACAGATGGATACAAAATGGAGAAGACGCTTTAAGCGAAAAGAAGAAGAAAAAGAAAAAGAAAATGAAGTTGATGCAGATGATAATATTACTGAAGAGAAGAATAATGAGGAAGTTATAACTTTATATGAAAAAGGAGATTAGAGATTGTCTCAAAATAAACTAAATTTTAAATAAATGTTGGGCTTATACTTATATTATTACAACTCAGACCTTTCGAAACGTTGTCTAGGGTCGTAGCCGCTCTTTACTCCCACTTTGAATAAGATGGGAGTATTAGAGCGAGTAGTCATCGGATAAATCACAATAATTTGACTTATATTTTACAGACTATAATATAGCTTTACTATATTCTAATTTGTAGGACATATCCATATTTTATATAACCTTTATAAGTAAATTTTAGATTAAAGAGAATTTAATAAAAAATAGAAGGGAATAATTTAAATAATTTATTTAACCATTAGAATTAAAAATGATCACTTTAATTTACATAAAATGGGGTAAATGTGATATAATTGATGTTGATATAAAACTGATGACATGACTGGGAATATAATTTGATATTTTTATAGAAGAATTTTATTTGCGTTAATAGTTAAATTAACTATTAAAGGTGGTATTAAATCTTGTTTGCATAGTAAATAGGAAATTAATATTCTATGAGATGTAGGAAGTTTATTAAGGGCAATGTACAGCAAGCATTTATAATATAGCTTATTTAAAGATGGAAAAGTAGAAGCAATAAGGAAATGTTTCAGATAGGAGGAGGACTTATGGCTAAAGATGTTCAAATTGATGAGAGATTTACATATATAAATCAGCAAGGAAGAGCTAAAATGGTAGATGTTAGTGAAAAGAAAAAGACCATTAGGGAGGCAATAGCTTGTGGGTCTATTTATATGAAAAAAACTACTTTAAAGAAGATAGATAATGGAGAGATTATAAAAGGGGATGTGCTTTCTGTAGCTCAAGTGGGTGGAATAATGGGAGCAAAGAAAACTGCCGATATAATTCCAATGTGTCACTCTGTTATGATGTCAGAATGTGATATTACCTTTCAGCTAGACTATGAGAAAAATAAAGTAGATATAATAGCTATAGCTAAAACTATAGGTGAAACAGGTATAGAAATGCAAGCTTTGACAGCGGTATCCATAGCAGCATTGACTATATATGATATGTGTAAAGCCGTAGATAAATCTATGATTATAAGTGATATTAGGCTACTTAGAAAGATTGGAGGTAAATCAGGAGAAATTAATAATTTTTAAGGTCAGGGAAGTGGGCTATGGCAAAGGTTATTAGCATAGATATTAGTATTGAAAAGGGAATTATAAAAGGAACTATAGAAAGAGGTTTATTAAAGGTGGATTTTGGATTAGAGGAAGATGCCTATGGAGAAAAGTGGTATAGACAAGTTAGCTTGTTAGGGGAATGAAAGTATAGACAAACTTAATGAACTAAAAGCTTAATAGTATTCAAGTAAAATATTTGCTATTTTTAATGTACAATATATTAATTTTTTATATTAATATAAAGTTAAAGTAAGGAGTTTATACCTTAAATATTTTCAGAAAATATAACTCTTGAAGGAATAACCTTACATGGATCGGCTATAATAAAAACTTATTTATTGAACTATCTAAGTCCACTTCAGAAAATGCAATATTAGTACTAGTTATTGCATAGGGAGAAACTTCATTAATAAATTCTTCAATCTCGCTTAAATCTTTAACTGAAAGCTTAACTAGAAAACAACCATCTCCAGCAATTCTATAACACCATTCACTGAGGCTATAGTTCTTTATGAAATTTTTAAATTTCTCATACTCACCATTTCTCATGGTAACTTTTATTATACAATCAATAGATAGTCCAAGCTTCTTTTTATTTATAGAAATAGTGTAGCCTTCTATGATTCCATTATCTTCAAGTCTTTTTACTCTCTCTGTGACAGAAGGGGGAGATAGATTAATTCTCTTTGATAATTCTCTTATGGATAATCTACTATTTTTTTCTAATTCAGATAGAATCATTACATCAATTTCATCTAATTTCATTTAAAATGTTTTCTCCTTTTTATTATTGCATATGCTATGTATTTAACTTTATTATATGTCATATGAGATACAAAATCCACCTTTGTTTATATATAATATTTAGTAGATAAAACTTAATTAATGAAGGAGAATTAATATGGCAAAAATAAATTTTTCAAATGAAGGAACAACACCCTTTGAACAATTACTTGGATATAATAAGGAAATTATGAAAAGTTGGAGTAACCTAGAGAGAGATTTTTTACAATCTACCACCTTTGATTATAAGTTAAAAGAAGAGGTAAGACGAACTCTTGCCCATAACAATGGATGCAAATACTGTATGGCAAAGGGAAAGCCTTCAGAAGATATAGAAGATAGAAAGATAATAATGGCAACTAAGGTTGCAGATATGATTTCAAAGAATATATCTTTATCAGAGGGGACTTTTAGAGATTTAAACGAATTATTTAGTGCGAAAGAAATCTCTGAGTTATTTGCTCTAATTTGCTTTTTTACAGCATCACAGAAGTTTGGGTTCATACTTGATTTAGAACCTAGTTGCTTAATATAGATTTAGAGTGAATACCTCAAAACAAGCTCAATCTCAGTATTTTACAAAGATTAGAGAATTATTTTGATCAGCCCTGACTTATGAGGTTAGTTGAAAATATTAACAATATTTATTAATACTTAAATAAATTATTTCGATGGAAATAACCTTCAAATATTCATAAACAAAGGAACTTTTTAAAATGTTAAAAAGGTTTCTATATAACTATTTTAAATTTAAAATAGTTCCATATTTATCTATATAAATATTTATATATTTTCATAGATAAATTTTGATAAAGCTGATAGTGAATGAAGGAATGGTGGCCTGAACACTATATAACTAGAATCACAGTCTATATTATATAAATCATATTGAAAGGGGCTTTAGCAAAATATATTACTAATCTTATATAAAATATTGAAGATGCACTTTAATATTATT
>DCDL01000064.1:0-244 GCA_002316385.1 Clostridium sp. UBA1056 | reverse complement strand
TATTTAGATTAGTTTATTTTACTTTACGAAAGCCCCTTTTGATAACTTACATATAATTAATCTCATATAAATCATATTCTAATCCTTTAGGGGCTAGTCAAGAAAAAGTTTATATTGTAAAATAGATGTCTAGTTTTAATAAATTTTTATTTTATTGTATAATTAGAAGTGAATATAATTAAAAGTAGAGTTCGGAGAATTAAATGAGATAATAGTATAAGAAAATTTATCCGATGACTACCCG
>DCDL01000056.1:64110-89595 GCA_002316385.1 Clostridium sp. UBA1056 | reverse complement strand
TTTATTTTCAGATGCCTTAAAAATTAATATAGGAATTAATAGGATTTGATAAATAATTTTGTTAATAGCTGTCTCAAAGTTGATTAAGCTTTAAATTTTGTTGAATTTGTTCTTATAACTAATATTAGATATAAATTCAATAATAAAATAAAGATTAATTAAAATGAAATTTGAGGCAGCTTTTTGTTTACAACTCATTTTTATGTAAAAAATTTTAAATTTTCAAATTCAATATTAAATATACCAAAAATGAAGAAATGAAAACGTACTATTTTGGTGTATGTAACATAGATGTGAGGAAAAGCCTTTGATATAATTTTATAAAAGGGGGATGCAGCGATGAAAATTGTAATTTCTATAGATTCTTTAAAAGGAAGCTTAACTTCCATTGAAGCAGCTAATGCAATAAAAACTGGAATATTAAATGTAGATAGTAACTCGGATGTAATAATAATGCCCTTGGCAGATGGGGGAGAAGGAACTGTAGATGCCTTAGTAGAAGGTATGAATGGCGAAGCAGAAATTATTTCTGTTACAGGACCTGTAGAAGAAAAAGTGAATGCTAAGTATGGAATATTAAGAGATACCAATACAGCAATAATAGAAATGGCTCAAGCATCAGGCTTTGCACTAGTTCCGCCAGACTTAAGGAACCCTTTAAAAACTACTACATATGGAGTTGGAGAAATAATCAAATCTGCCATAGAAAAGGGATGCAGAAATTTTATAGTAGGCATAGGTGGAAGTGCTACCAATGATGCAGGAGTAGGAATGCTACAGGCATTAGGATATGAATTTTATGATGAAAATAATGAATTAGTGGGGCGTGGTGGACAAGTTTTAAATAAGATAAAGAGTATAAAAATTGACAATAGATTAAAAGCATTAGATGATTGTACCTTTAAAATAGCTTGCGATGTTACTAATCCACTATATGGAGAAAATGGTGCAGCTTATATTTATAGTCCACAAAAAGGTGCAACACCTGATATTGTAGAAGAATTAGATAAAGGCCTTAGAAATTTTGCGCAGATTGTACAGAAGGAAATAGGAAAAGATATAGCTCACATAGAAGGTGTGGGAGCAGCAGGAGGACTTGGTTTTGCATTTCTAGGATTTTTAAATTCAAAATTAGAGTCTGGAATAAAGATAATATTAGAAGAAATAAAATTAGAAGAAGCTATAAGGGATGCAGATTTAGTTATAACTGGTGAAGGAAGATTAGATAATCAAACAGCTATGGGGAAGGCACCAATAGGTGTGGCTAAACTTGCTAAAAAACATAATGTTAAGGTTATAGCAGTGGCAGGATGCACCACGGAGGATGCTGTTAAGTGTAATGAAGAAGGAATAGATGCTTATTTCTCCATAATAAATACAGCTATGACTATAGAAGAAGCAATTAATAAAGAAACAGCAATGAAAAATATGACATCAACAGTAATACAAATTTTTAGACTTATTAAAGTTATGCAGCAAAAAAATATTAAATAGGAGTGACGATAATGGAGGTACAAATTACAACATTAGGGGCTTTACTAGGACTTACGGTAGCAATAGTATTAATAATTAAAAAGGTACAACCTGTATATAGTTTAATATTAGGCGCCGTAGTAGGAGGTTTAATAGGTGGAGCTGGAATTGAAGGAACAGTAAGCGTAATGATAAGTGGAGCCAAAGATATTATGCCAGCAATCCTTCGTATAGTAACTTCTGGAGTTCTAGCAGGAGTACTTATTAAGACTGGAGCAGCAGCTAAAATTGCAGATCAAATTGTAAAGAGTTTGGGAGAAAAAAGAGCACTTTTTGCCATAGCACTATCAACCATGATACTTACAGCTGTAGGAGTGTTTATAGATGTAGCAGTAATAACAGTAGCACCTATAGCCCTTGCAATAGCAAAGAAATTAGGATATTCGCCAATGGTTATACTTCTAGCTATGATCGGTGGAGGTAAGGCAGGAAATCTAATATCTCCAAATCCCAACACCATAGCAGCAGCAGAAAATTTTGGAGTAGAATTATCATCATTAATGGCAGCTAATATAATTCCAGCAATAATAGGACTTGTAGTTACTGTAATATTAGCATCTTTACTTAATAAAAAATATAGAGGAGTAAAGGAAACCGATATTGAAGCAGATATTGAAGAAGTAGAAGAATTACCATCTTTCTTTGCAGCAATTATTGGACCTATAGTAACTATAATTTTACTAGCTTTTAGACCATTATTAGGAATATCAATAGATCCGCTTATAGCATTACCTGTTGGAGGTATTATAGGAGTATTAGTTATGGGAAAAGGTAAAAATATTAATGAATATTTAACCTTTGGACTTTCTAAAATGATGCCAGTAGCAATACTTTTAATAGGTACAGGTACTGTAGCAGGAATAATAAAGGCATCAGGATTACAAGCAACAACTATAGAAATACTTAATGCTTTAAATATGCCAGCCTTTCTATTAGCGCCAATTTCAGGTATATTAATGTGTGCAGCTACAGCTTCAACTACTTCAGGTTCAACTATAGCATCAGCCACATTCTCACAAGCAATAATAGGAGTAGGAATCTCACCTTTAGGAGGAGCTGCTATGGTTCATGCTGGAGCTACAGTTCTTGACCATTTACCACATGGGTCCTTCTTCCACGCAACAGCAGGAGCAGCTGGCATGAGCATAGGACAACGTTTAAAATTAATACCATATGAATCTTTAATTGGATTATCTATGACTTTAGTTTCTACAGTTATATGGGGAATTATATTATAGATTAATAAAAAGCCTACATCATAAATTATATGAAAATAATACTATCAGTAAAGGAAATTTATAAATTCTTTATTGATAGTATTTTTATTTCTAAATATTGTTCTAAACTGAGATTTTGTGACTATAATAGTATATAATCCCAAGAGGCTTTTGTAAAATAAGCTAATCTAAATAAATGTTGAATAAGCACTTATATTACAAAAGTGTAAGACAAGTGTAAGCTATTTCGATAACGCATAAATACTAAAAGGATTATAATAAACTCATAAGATAACAAAAGGAGCTGATTGTATGAAAAAAGTTTTTGATGTAATTAGTGTTATATTTCTAGTATTATTTATTGGTTATAATGAAGAAAAGTTTAATTTAAGTATATAATTCAAGGTATTACAATATATGAAGATTAAATAAGTACTATTTAAAATATTAGAGGAGGAGTTGCAATGAAAAAGTTATTGAGTAAAATTACTTTAGGATTTATTGTTTTGATAACAGTAATTGGAGTTTTTATTTTTCAAGATGGACATTCTTTATATAAGTCTGCTACCTCTGAAATAGGGGTACAAGAAAAGGTTAATAGCATAAGAAACAATGGTGATTATGTGACTATAGATAATATTTCTAAGGATTTTTTAAATGCCATAGTCTCCGTTGAGGATCATAGATTTTATGAGCATAGAGGAATAGATATAGTAGCTATAGGAAGGTCAGTTGTTAATAATATTGAAGCTGGTAGAGTAGTTATGGGTGGAAGCACAATAACTCAACAACTAGCTAAGAATTTATTTTTTACTCATGAGCAAAAGATACAAAGAAAGGTCGCAGAAATTTTTGTGGTTAGGGAATTAGAAAAGAACTATTCTAAAGAAGAGATATTAGAATTGTATGTAAATGTAATATATTATGGTGATGGATATTCGGGAATTAAACAAGCAACTAGTGGATACTTCAATACGTCTCCAAACCAAATAACTCTATCTCAATCAATAATGTTAGCTGGATTACCACAATCTCCAGAGAATTACGCTCTATCTAAAAACTATGAGAGAGCTAAGGAAAGAAGCGAGGTTGTATTAATGGCTATGATAAGAAATAATACTATTTCAAGAGAAGAAGTAGAATTGATATGTAATGGCGATATAGATGAAAATTTGAATAAATCTATATTAGCTTCTGAGGTTATAAATTAGTGGTTATCATGAATCATAGATTAAGATTTATAGATTGTGCTTTAATAATAAGTACAATCTATATTTTTGTACTTTAAAAGTGTCATTAAAGTGGTATTATATAATATATATGTAATTATAGAAATATGTTTATATATAGTATATTATTGTAAATAGGTATGAGAAAATCTTTTTATTTGCAATTGTTGTTTATGTAGGGGAGGATATTATGGATATTAAAGAGCAAGAACTAGAAAAAAGTGTGAATCTAAGAAAAAGAACAATTATAGTCATTATAATTTCTCTTATCACTTTACTGATTGTATATCTGGGCACATCTCTATATTTTATGGATAGGTTTTATTTTGGCTCTAAGATTAATGGAGTTAGTGTTACTGGAAAAACCACAGAAGATATAGAAACTGATATATTAGCAGAAAATGAAGCATATATACTAAAGCTAAAGCAAAGAGGTAATGTTGAAGAAAGTATCAAAGGAAGAGATATAGAATATAAATATAATCTAGAAGATATAATTGAAGATTTAAAGGAGAGCCAAAGTGGTTTTGGATGGATTTATGGAGTTTTTAAGACTAATGATTATAAATTAAAGAAAGAAGTATCTTACAATGAGGAGTTGTTAAAAGACAAATTTGATAGTCTGAATTGTTTTAATGGTGATAATATAATTGAACCTGAAAATGCTAAAATAGAATATGAGAATACTGAATATGTAATTAAAGAAGAAGTCCTTGGAAATAAGATAAATAAGGATATACTATATAACAAAGTTCAGGAAGCTCTTAATAATGGGGATAAGGAAATAAATTTAGAAGAAATTAAGGTTTATGAAGATCCACAATATACTGCTAATTCAAAGGAAGTTGTAGAAGCTAAAGATATTCTTAATAAGTATATAGGTTCATCAGTTACCTACAATATTGGTGATCAAGTAGAGGTATTAAATAGAGAGACTATTCATAATTGGCTTTATACTGATGAGAATTTTGGAGTAGTTATTGATGAAGTAAAGGTAAGAGAATATGTAAATTCACTGTCTGCTAAATATGATACCTTTGGCTCTACAAGAAGCTTTAAAACATCGCTAGGTACAACAGTAAATGTTGATGGAGGTAACTATGGATGGTGGATTAATTACAATGAAGAGATACAAGCTTTATTAAATACTATAAAAGAAGGTAAAAGTGAAGAAAGGCAGCCTATATATGCTCAAACAGCTGCATCCTATGGGCCAAATGATTATGGAAACACTTATGTAGAAATTAATTTAACAACTCAGCATATATGGCTTTATAAAGATGGAGTATTAATGGTAGAAGGTCCTATTGTTAGTGGAACTGCAAATAGTAAGTATGCCACACCATCAGGCACTTATGGTTTAACTTATAAAGAAAGAAATGCAATTTTGAGAGGAGAGAATTATGCAGCACCAGTAAGTTACTGGATGCCTTTTAATCAAGATATAGGTATTCATGATGCTACTTGGCGTTCGAATTTTGGAGGACAAATCTATATAGCAGATGGATCTCATGGATGTATAAATACACCTTATAATGTTGCTAGTACAATATTTGAATATATAAACCAAGGTTCACCAGTAATATGTTATTTTTAGTTAGGATTTATAATAAATTTAATGTAATATATTCTGAAATACTAAATTATTAATATAATGTTTAATAGGTATAGAATTAAGAACATAGGGTATTTAAGCCCTATGTTTTTATTTATCCTTTGAACTCTTTTTAACGAAGTTGAATAATATATAATCACTATAGAACTATTTAAGAATTATTAACATAAATCTAATTATATAATACTATGTTAATATGAGAAAGTTTGAAGTTGGTAATGGAATGAACATATTAAAACGTATATCTAGAATCTTTGAAAACGCAGAAGAAATTTCATTTGATGATTCTTCAAAGTTTGTATTGATGAGTGATTGTCATAGAGGAGATGGAAGTTGGTCTGATAATTTTTTAAAGAATCAAAATATTTATTTTGCAGCGTTAAGTTATTACTACAAAGAAGATTATACTTATATAGAACTTGGAGATGGAGATGAGCTTTGGGAGAATAGTAAAATTTCAGAAATCATAAATGTTCACAGTGATGTCTTTAGGCTTTTTTCTAAGTTTTTAAAAAAAAATAGGCTTTATTTTATATATGGAAATCATGATATGGTTAAAAAGAATAAGAAATATGTTAAGGATAATTTATATAGATGTTTTAGAGAGCGAGAGAAGAAATATATTTCTTTATTTGAAGGAGTAAAGGTTCATGAGGGATTAATTTTAAAGTATAAAGTTACAGAAGATAAGATTTTGTTAATTCATGGACATCAAGGTGATTTTATAAATGATGGGTTTTGGAAATTAGGGAGATTTTTAGTAAGATATTTATGGAGGCCTCTTGAAAATATAGGTGTAAATGACCCTACAAGTACAGCTAGAAATTATGATAAAAAAGAAGAGGTAGAGAAAAGGCTTACTAGATGGATAATGAAAGAGAAACATATGTTAATCGCAGGACACACCCATAGACCTAGATTTCCTAAAGTTGGAGAGAATCTATATTTTAATGATGGTAGTTGTGTCCATCCAAGATGTATTACAGCTATTGAAATTATAAGTGGTAACATTACTTTGGTAAAGTGGCAGGTTAAAACTAGGCGAGATAATACATTATTCATAGGAAGAGAAGTCTTAGCAGGTCCTAATAAGCTGATAGATTACTTTAATACAAATAAAGTATAGATAACAAATTAATTCATAATAATTTATTTTATAAAATTATACTTATATGAAACTATATATTTTGATATGATGCAAATCAAGGTATATTAATGAATAGAGGCGATTTGAAATAGTGTAACTAATACTATTTTAAATCACCTTTTTTAGTTTATAAATAGCTTGTTGCAAGTTTTAAAAATAATAAATTCAGTTGTACACATTATTTTCTTAAAAATGCTATACTTAATAATAAATGTGTGATATAATTTAAAACATGTTATTGGAATTCAATTATTTTGGTTAAAAGATTATATTTTGCATAAACTAAAGATTATATTTTACATAAACTTATAAGGTTTTTATTTAAAAAGAATAAAAGATGGTGGTGTTTTTTTATGACTAAGAAAAAATTTAAAAGAGTATTAGTAGCAAATAGAGGAGAAATTGCAATAAGAATATTTAGAGCTTGTCATGAGCTTGGGATAAGAACTGTTGCTATATATTCTGAGGAGGATAAGCTTTCTCTTTTCAGAACAAAGGCTCATGAAGCATATCAGATTGGAAAAAATAAAAGTCCTGTTGATGCTTATCTAAATATTGATGAAATAATTAATCTTGCATTAAAAAAGCATGTAGATGCCATCCATCCAGGTTATGGATTCCTATCTGAAAATCCTGAATTTGCTAGAAAGTGTAAAGAGGCAGGTATAGAGTTTATAGGACCTAAATCAGAAATGATGGATAGGTTAGGAGATAAAATAAAATCTAAGATTGTAGCAAAAGAAGTAGGAGTACCTGTAATACCAGGAGTTGAAAAACCAATTACTTCAGAGGCTGAAGCAATTAAATTTGCAAAAGAATGTGGATATCCAATCATGCTAAAGGCTGCTGCCGGTGGTGGTGGAAGAGGTATGAGGATAGTAAGAAAAGAAGAAGAACTTATAGAGTCTTTTAAAAGTGCTAAAAACGAGGCTAAGAAAGCCTTTGGAATAGATGATATATTTATAGAAAAATATCTAGAAGGACCTAAGCATATTGAGATTCAAGTTCTTGGAGATAAGCATGGTAATATAGTTCATCTTTACGAAAGAGATTGCTCAATACAAAGAAGACATCAAAAGGTTATTGAGTTTAGCCCAGCAGTATCACTAAGTGAAGAAAAAAGACAAGTTATATGTGCTGATGCATTAAAGATTGCAAAATCTGTAGGATACATAAGTGCAGGAACTTTAGAGTTCTTAGTAGATATCCATGGTAATCACTATTTTATTGAGATGAATCCAAGAATACAAGTAGAACATACTGTTAGTGAAATGACTACAGGAATAGATATAGTTCAAAGTCAAATTTTAATAGCACAGGGATATAGTTTAGATTCTAAGGAAATAGGTATCTTTTCACAGGAGGATGTAAAACCAAGAGGTTTTGCAATCCAATGTAGGGTAACTACAGAAGATCCTTCAAATAACTTTTCTCCTGATACAGGGAAAATAGATGTATATAGAACAGGTTCAGGATTTGGTATAAGATTAGATGGAGGAAATGGATTTAGTGGAGCTGTAATTAGTCCTTATTATGATAGTTTGCTTGTAAAGACAACAGCATATTCTAGAACCTTTGAGGATACAATTAGAAAATCCATACGTTCCATTAAGGAGTTAAATATTACTGGAATTAAAACTAATATAGATTTCTTAATAAATGTATTAAATAATGAGACCTTCAAAAGAGGAGAATGTGATACTAATTTCATAGCAGACAATCCTCAATTATTTGATATAAAGCCTAGAACTGATGAAGAATATAAGGTTTTAAAAATCATTGGAGAAAAAATAGTAAACGAAACTAAAGGAAATAAGAAAGAATTTGATGTACCAGTTATACCAGTTATAGACTCTTTAGAAGGTATACAAGGTACAAAGAAAATATTAGATGAACAAGGCCCAGAGGGTGTTGTTAATTGGATCAAGAATCAGAAAAAACTATTAATCACTGATACAACTATGAGAGATGCACAGCAATCCTTAATGGCTACACGAGTGAGAAGTAGAGATATGTTTAACATTGCAAAGGCAACCTCAGCCTATGGAAGAGATTTATTTTCTCTTGAGATGTGGGGTGGAGCTACCTTTGATACAGCTTACAGATTCTTAAAGGAATCTCCATGGGAAAGACTTGAAGAATTAAGAAAAAGAATTCCTAATGTTATGTTCCAAATGCTAATAAGAGGAGCTAATGGAGTAGGATATAAAAATTATCCGGATAACGTAATAAGAGAATTTATAAGAGAATCTTCAAAGAGTGGTATAGACATATTTAGGATTTTTGACTCACTTAACTGGCTAAAGGGTATAGAGACATCTCTAGATGAAGTTTTAAACTGTGGAAAATTAGCAGAAGTAGCTCTATGCTATACTGGAGATATTTTAGATGTAACTAGGGATAAATATAGTCTTGAATATTATGTAAATAAGGCTAAAGAAATAGAAAAAATGGGAGCTCATATACTTGCTATAAAGGATATGTCTGCATTACTTAAACCTTATGCAGCTAAGAAGCTTATAAAAGCATTAAAAAATGAGATTTCAATACCTATTCATTTACATACCCATGACACGACTGGAAATGGTGTAGCAACTGTGCTTATGGCAGCAGATGCTGGAGTAGATATTGTAGATACAACCTTTAATAGTATGTCTGGCTTAACTAGTCAACCAGCTCTAAACTCTGTAGTAGCAGCTCTTGAAAATACAGACAGAGATACTGGTATAAATGTAAGTGAAATTCAAAAGTTATCAAATTATTGGGATGCAGTAAGACCAGTATATGAACAGTTTGAATCAGGACTTAAGTCAGGAAGAGCAGAAATTTACAAATATGAGATTCCAGGGGGACAATATTCAAACTTGAAACCTCAGGTAGAAAGTTTTGGACTTGGTCATAGATTTGAGGAAGTTAAATCTATGTACAAAGAGGTAAATAATATGGTAGGGGATATAATAAAAGTTACACCTTCTTCAAAAATGGTAGGGGACATGGCTATTTTCATGGTTCAAAATGGGTTAACTTCTGAAAATATATGTGAAAAAGGAAGAAATATGGCTTTCCCAGATTCAGCAGTATCTTATTTCAAAGGAATGATGGGTCAACCAGAAGGTGGATTCCCAGAGGAACTACAAAAAATAATTTTAAAGGGTGAAAAGGCTATAACTGGTAGACCAGGAGAGTTATTACCACCAGAAGACTTTAATAAAATTGAAGAATATTTAAAGGATAAATATAAATATACTCCATCTAAGAAGGATGTTATTAGTTATGCTTTATATCCTGAAGTATTTGAAGACTTCTTAAAATTTGTTTTAGAGTATGGTGATGTAAGCCGTATGGGTAGTGATGTATTCTTCCATGGACTTGCAGAGGGGGAAACCTGTGAAGTTGAAGTTGCAGAAGGAAAGACACTTATAGTTCAATTTATAGAAATAGGTAAATTAGATTCAGAGGGCTATAGAACTCTAGCCTTTGAGATTAATGGAAATAGAAGAGAAATTAAGATAAAAGATAAAACAGCAAGTGCTTTAAAGAGTAATGGTAAAGATAGCTCTATAAAGATGGCTAATGCTGAAGATAAGCTAGAAATTGGAGCAAGTATTCCTGGAACTATAATTAAAGTCTTAGTAGAAAAAGGACAACAAGTTAAAGAGGGAGATAGCTTACTGACAATAGAAGCTATGAAGATGGAAACTAATATAGTGGCTCCTATGAATGGTACTATTGACTCTATCCTTGTTTCAGAAGGACAACAAGTAAAAACAGGACAATTACTAGTAAGTTTAAAATAATATTTTAAATTATTAGTAAAATATATAGCCTATAAATAAATTAAAATATATTATGAACATGAAAACCTTACTTAATAAAAATATTAAGTAAGGTTTTCATTAATAACTATTTAGTTTCTATGTTTTGAAGTCATTATGATTCTATTAAGCTGTTGTGGGTGGAGTAAACACTCTTGTAGCAAGCTCTTCATCTAACATGTATAAAGCTGCTGGATTATTTTCAGCTCTTTTAATCTTTTTAAGAAGAGAATTAAAGTTATTTTCTTCTTCAACCTGCTCATCAATGAACCATCTAAGTAGACTAATAGTTGCATGCTCTTTTTCTTCAGAAGCAATATCCGCTAGCTTATAAATTCTACTTGTAACTAGCTGTTCGTGATTGTAACCATTCTCAAATACATCTACAATATTTTCGTAGTTACATTTAGGTTTTCCAATGCTTTCTAGTTTGACAACACCGTTCTTTTGAAATATGTAATCATAAAGTTTCATGGCATGAAATAATTCTTCTTGAGCTTGAACTCTAAAGAAATTAGCAAAGCCACTTAAATCAATTGACTCAGCATAGGCACCCATGGCTAGATAAGTGTAAGATGAATAAAATTCAAAGTTAACTTGGTCATTAAGATTTTTAAGTAAATTTTCGCTTAACATTATTGTATCTCCTTATAATTTTTAATTTTATTATAATAATTTAAATGTTTTATCAGTATTTTACGTGATTTTGAATAAACCTCCAAATCAGATAACTAAAATAGTTTAATAATGGGAATAAATATACAAAGTTCTAAGATATTGCAGGAAGTAAATTTCTTTAAAAATATATTACTGAAAGACTTAAAATCTTTCATATATAGCTTAAAGAATATAATGCTTACCATAGATACAATTAGTATACCCATTCCTCAAATATTAATCTCGTATTTTTTATTCACAAGAAGTATAATCTCATAAGAGAGTACAAAACATAAGATATTAAATTAATGGAGTGAAAATATATGAAGATACTACTTATGCGTGTAACCTTAAGAGCTAGCTGGGTACACTCTTTAAAGGAAAAGCGAATGGTTATAAAAAGCTTAATGCAAAGATTGAAAAATAAGTTTAATATTTCTGTTGGAGAAGTGGATGAACAAGATATACATCAAACATTAGTTATAGGGATTACTGGGGTTTGTGGTAGCTCAGCTCAAGTTGATTCTACTATAGAGAGCATAATAAGTTTTATAGAAGAGAATACAGACGCAGAAATAATTAAAGTAGAGACTGAAGAAGATATATTTTAATATAAGGCTAATTTATTTAAATAAAAAATTTTAGAATGTATTTTTAAGGCGAAAATTATAATACTATGAAAGAAAAATTAAAAATATAAGCACTAGTTACTTAAAAGTAACTAATTGCACTAATTTAATTGAGAAGGTATATTAATTGTATAAAATTAAATTTTGTTATAAGTAATTAAGTGCAATTTATGGGAGGTGAAATCTATGGGAAAAGAAATTAAAGAAATTGATCTTATAATTATTGGTGCAGGACCAGCAGGGCTAACAGCAGCCATATATGCTTCAAGAGCTAATTTAGAGACTTTAGTTTTAGAAAAAGATATAATAGGTGGTCAAGTAAGATCAAGTTATACCATAGAAAATTATCCAGGATTTAAAATAATAAAGGGAAATGAATTAGGAGATAGAATTCAAGAACAAGCTGAAGCTCTAGGTGCTATAGTTGATGAATTTGATTTCATAGAAAAAGTAGTTTTAAAAGATGAAGAAAAAATAGTTGAGACAGGAGACTATATATATAAACCTAAAGCAGTAATAATTGCAACAGGTGCTACACCAGTAAAATTATCTATACCTGATGAGAAAACCTATGAAGGAAAGGGTATTCATTATTGTGCAGTATGCGATGGAGCCATATATAAGGATGAAGTTGTAGCTGTAGTAGGTGGAGGCAATGCTGCTTTAGAGGAATCTATGTTTTTAGCTAAATTTGCTAAGAAAGTGATAATTATAAGAAGACATGATTACTTTAAAGGAGAGGCAAAGACAATAGAAGAAGTGAAAAACACACCTAACATAGAAATCATGTATAATTGGGATTTAGTAAATGTAGATGGAGATGGATTTGTAGATAAAGCTATAGTAAAGAACACTAAAACTGGTGAAGAAAAAAAAGTTTCAGTTAAAGCAGTGTTTGGATATATAGGAACTGAACCTAAAACAGATATGTTTAATGAATATATAAATTTAGATAATAAAGGGTACATTCTTGCTAATGAAGGTATGGAAACTAATGTTAGAGGTGTATTTGTGGCAGGTGATGTAAGAGTAAAGGAATTTAGACAAATAACTACTGCTGTAGCTGATGGAACCATAGCGGCTTTACAAGCAGAAAGATATATAAATAGCAACAAATGATTAATGTAAGAGTACAAGGGAGGAATAAAAATGGTAAAGGTATATTCAGTAGAATGGTGTCCGGAGTGTGTTAAACTAAAAAAATATTTAGATAAACAGAGTGTAGAATTCGAAGAAATAATAGTGGCAGATTCTAAAGAAAAAAGAGATGAGGTTATAAAAGTGTCAGGACAAATGACAGTACCAGTTATGACTGTAAATGATAGAATAATTGTAGGATTTAAAAAAGCAGAAATAGACAATGCTATAAAGGAAATGTAATAATAAAATATTGCAATCAATTATTTAGGCTTTCTGTAACAGTTTTACACTTGTTATAGGAAGCTTAATTTTATCGAGAGTGTGAAATTATTTCTATAAATCTAATCACTTCTTTTGTGTTTTCTCTTAAATTATCCTTGACTCTCTTCTTAGGGGATATCCCATTATCATTATGAAGTATTTTCAACAAAATACTAAATTAAAATTTAATTATATGACTTGAGATTTATCTATTTTATTGGATTACTTCAATTGAATTTTAGTAAATTTTCATGTGATTGTGTTTAGGATTGTAAATTAAATTAACTGCATAGTTTAACTATAATTATCATATTCTAATGGTGTTAGATAATAAAAACAATTTGTAAATTATTAATTTTAAATATAAATGATTTTATATTAGTTGATATTATTGATATATAGAAACATTGATATATAAGTTCCAATAAATAAAATTCATTAATATGTCTTAGTGTAATCTAGGATTGTAAGCAAATTTAATGTAGAAACTTTAATAAAACTTATATATAAAAATACTTACAAAGGGGGAGCTATATAATGAAGTTAATTTTAAAGTATTTAAAAAATTATAAACTACTTTTTATGATTAATGTCATATCAGTATTTGGTTTTATTCTAGTTGAATTAGGTATTCCAACTATAATGGCTAGAGTTATTGATAAGGGAATAGCTAATAGCGATATAAATTATATAAAAACCATGGGACTCATAATTGTAGTTATTTCTATAATAGGTGTTTTAGGAACAATTTTATTAGGGTATTGTTCATCTAAAATATCTACTAGTATAACTAGAGATATCAGAAACGATATATTTAAGAAATCACAAGAGTTTTCTCATAGTGAATATGATAGATTTGGTATATCATCAATGATTACTAGAACCACTAATGATGCATTCCAAGTAATGCAATTTATAAATATATTACTGAGATTAGCCTTGATTACGCCAGTAATGTTTATAGTAAGCTTAGTGATGATACTTAAAACAAGTTCATCCTTATCAAGTATATTAGCTGTTACATTACCATTTATAATTATTGGTGTATTCATAATAGCTAAAATTTCTCATCCTTGGTCAGAGATTCAACAGAAAAATTTAGATAAATTAAACAGAATATCTAGAGAAAATCTTACAGGAATAAGGGTAATAAGAGCCTTCGGTAATGATGATCATGAAAGCGAAAGATTTGCCGAAACCAATAAGGACTATACTCAGATTTCAAGGAAGCTTTTCAAGCTTATGTCTATATCTCAGCCAAGCTTCTTCTTAATACTTAATTTAGCAGTCATAGCCATATTTTGGATTTCTAGTAACATGATAAATGTGGGAACTCTTCAAGTTGGACACTTAGTTGCTTTTATAGAGTACTTATTCCATGCTATGTTTTCACTTATGTTATTTTCAACTGTATTTATTATGTATCCAAAAGCACAAGTTTCGGCTAATAGAATACAAGAGTTATTAGATGCTAAACCTATTATTAAGAATCCAGAGAATGGAATCAAGAAAAGTAATAATGAAGGAACTGTAGAATTTGATAAAGTTACATTTACTTACCCAGATGGGGAGGAGCCTGTTCTTAAAGATATTTCATTTAAAGCTAAAAAAGGAGAAACCATTGCATTTATAGGAAGTACTGGTAGTGGAAAGAGCACATTGATAAACCTAATTCCTAGATTTTATGATGTTACTGAAGGAAGCATAAAGATAGATGGAATAGATGTTAGAGAATATGATTTGAAATCTTTGCGTAAAAAGCTGGGGTTTATTCCTCAAAAGACCAGATTATTTACAGGAAGTATAGAGACTAATATCAGATTTGGTAAAAAGAAAGCTACTACAGAAGAGGTTGAATATTCTTCAAAGATAGCACAGGCCTATGATTTCATAATTAAAAAGCCTAATAAATTTGAAGAACTAATAAGTGAAGGTGGAGCTAATGTATCTGGAGGTCAAAAGCAAAGAATATCTATTGCTAGAGCTATAATAAGACGACCTGAAATATATATCTTTGATGATAGCTTCTCTGCCTTAGATTTTAAAACAGATGCAATACTTAGAGGTAAGCTTAAAAAAGAAACTAAGAATTCAGTAGTTTTAATAGTTGCTCAAAGGATAAGTTCTATTATGGATGCTAATAAAATTATAGTATTAAATGAAGGCGAAGTAGTTGGCGTAGGAACTCATAAAGAACTACTTAGAAATTGTGATATATACAAAGAAATAGCATCATCACAATTAACAAAGGAGGAATTAGCATAATGAAAAATATTAAAAGTACAATAAATAAAATTTCTCCATTTGTGAAACCTTATAAGTGGCCATTTATAGGTGCCATAATATTTGTAATTATAGCAGCAATTTTTACTGCCCTCGCGCCTATGACCGAAGGTTTAATTATAACTCAGCTTACTAAAGATGCCTTTGATATGGCTAAGGGAATAGCAGGAGCTTCAGTAGACTTTGATTATATAATAAAAATACTGATAGTCTTAGCATTCATATATATAGGAGGTACAGCATCAACCTATACAGCTAGCTTTCTATTAACTAATGCAATTCAAAATACCATGAGAGACTTAAGAAATACTGTTCAAGATAAAATTAGGAGATTACCAGTAAGTTATTTTGATAAAAATAGTTATGGAGATATATTAAGTCGTATTACAAATGATATAGATACCATATCTAATGCATTGCAGCAAAGTTTTGTTCAAGTAGTTAATGCGGTCCTCTCATTAACTTTAGCCGTAATAATGATGTTTACAATAAATGTGACAATGGCATTAGTCGCTATACTTATAATACCTATAAGCTATATTATATCTAGATTTATAGTTGTTAGATCTCAGAAACTGTTTTATAATCAACAAAAGGCTTTAGGAAACCTAAATGGTAAGGTTCAGGAGATGTACACTGGCTTTAATGAGATAAAACTATATGGAAAGCAAGAAGATGCTATAAGAGAATTTGGAGATATTAATCAGGAACTTTGTAGTACCGGATTTAGAGCTCAATTTATATCAAGTATAATGTCACCCCTAGTTTCTTTAGTAAGTTATTTAGGAATTGCAGCCATTGGAGTATTAGGTGCAATTAATGCTATAGCCGGTGTCATTACTGTAGGGAATCTACAAGCATTTATTCGTTATATATGGCAGATAAACCAACCTCTTTCTCAAGTAACACAGTTATCTTCAGCTATACAATCAGCCTTTGCTGCAGTAGATCGTGTATTTGAGATATTAAATGAAGAGGAGGAAATTCCAGATAAAGAGGATTCAATAAAATTAGAAAATCCATGTGGTAATGTTACCTTTGAACATGTTAAGTTTGGATATAGTGATGACAAACCACTAATAAAGGACTTAAGTGCAGAGGTTAAGAGCGGACAAATGGTTGCTATTGTAGGCCCTACAGGAGCAGGTAAAACTACCCTTATAAACTTACTTATGAGATTTTATGATGTCAAAGGTGGAGCTATAAAGATAGATGGAGTAGACATTAGAGACATGAAGAGAGAAGATTTGCGTTCAATCTTTGGAATGGTACTTCAAGATACATGGCTATATAATGGTACAATTTACGATAATATAAAGTATGGTAGATTTGATGCTACTAAAGAGGAAATAATAGAAGCTGCTAAGGTAGCTAATGTACATCACTTTATAAAAACTCTTCCTGATGGATATAACATGTTTTTAAATGAAGAAGCATCTAATATATCTCAAGGTGAAAAGCAGCTATTAACTATTGCTAGAGCTATAATATCAGATCCAGCTATACTAATATTAGATGAAGCAACAAGTTCTGTAGATACTAGACTAGAGCTATTACTTCAAAAAGCTATGCAAAATATAATGAAGGGAAGAACAAGTTTTGTTATCGCCCACAGACTTTCAACTATTCGTAATGCAGATTTAATTTTAGTTATAGATGAAGGGAATATTATTGAGCAAGGAAATCATGAAGAACTAATGGCAAAGGGTGGTTTCTATGAAAAACTTTATAATAGCCAATTTAGAAATAAAGAAGAAATAAGTAGTTAAATATTATTAAAAAACGTCTCTTTTAAGAGGCGTTTTTTATATATAAATAGCTTACTTTATAACTTTTTAAAATGTTCTATAGTGGCTTTTTCAAAAAAGCTAATCTAAATAAATATTGGAGGAGCACTTATATTATTAACGCTCNNCGTATACACTCAAACAAGTTGTGTTGCTTACAATTTTAACAAGGGTTTAAGTTATAATTTAGGTCAAATTTTGTTAAATATATTTACATAATATACATAAAAGTATTGAAAAGCAAAACGATGGATAATACAATATAAAGTGCAAGGAGTATAAAAATTATATTTTTTGTTATATTATACTTAGGGGGAAATGATATGAAGGAGAAAAAAAGACTCACGGCATTTGTGATGTCATTAATTTTGCTTGTAACATTAGTAATGCCAGTAAATACTACTAGAGTATATGCAGAAGATAATGACAAGACCAATGCTAATCAAGCAGTGGTTGCCGATCCGAACAATGTAGTAATACAAGTGCTAGCCACTACAGATTTACACGGAAAGTTTAAAAACTACGATTATGCTACAGCTTCAGTTGCGGCAGGAGGTTTAAACCAAGTTGCAACAGTAGTTAAGGAAGAAAAAGCAAAAAATCCTAATACTATAGTTGTAGACAATGGTGATACTATCCAAGGAAACTACAATCACCTATTCTTAACAGAAGAATATTTAGATAATAATACTAATCCAATGATTTTAGGCATGAGTGAAATTGGGTATGATAGCTTTAGTTTAGGGAATCATGAATTTAACTATGGAATGAAAGTCCTAGATAAGATTAAGACCCAAGCAGAAGCAAATAAAATGGCTGTTCTATGTGCTAATCTTTATAAAGATGGACAAAGGGTATTTAATCCATATGTTATAAAGGAAGTTAATGGTATAAGAGTTGCTACCATAGGAGTTGCTACAAATCATATAACTAGATGGGATGCAGATAAACTAGTTGGATATCAGCCAACAAATCCAGCACAAGAAGTTAAGAAAGTTATAGAAGAAATAAAAGCAGGCCCAGGTGCGGATATTTTCATAGTAACATCACATATGGGACTAACTTCAGAGTATGGAGATGGTGATAGTGCTACAGATATAGCTAACATAAATCCAGAAGTAGCTATGATAGTTGCAGGACATAGCCATACAACTATACCAAATCAAACAGTTAATGGAGTATTAATTACTCAACCAACAAACGCTGGGCAAGGTGTATCAAAGACTCAAATCGAAGTAAATAAGACAGGTTCAACAGTAAAAGTTGTAAATAAATCCTCAGAAGTAATTAAGCTAGCTAAGGATTCTAAAGAAGATGAAGGTTTAAACGCAAAGCTACAAAAATATCATGATGCAGCTATAGCTGATGGAAAAACTCCAATCGGCGAACTAGTTGGAGCAGATTTAGCATCAGCAGATGAAATAAATGGAATACCTCAATCATTTGTAAGTGATGAAGGTGTAACAGATTTAATTAATGAAGTACAACTTTATTATAGTAATAAGCATTTAGAGTCTAAAGGCATTGACACTAAAGCTAATGATTTTCATCATGTATCAGGAGCTGCAATGCTTTCTGCAACTTCTAATTTAAAATCAGGCACTATTTCAAAGTCTGATTTAACTAATATATATAAATTTGATAATAAGTTATATACAATTGAGACTACTGGAAAGCAGATTAAAAAATACTTAGAATGGACAGCTCAATTCTATAATACATTTAAAGAAGGAGACCTTACTATTTCCTTTGATAAGAATTTTGCATCTTATAAATATGACATGCTTAGTGGTGTAAAATATGATATAAACATATCTAAACCTGTAGGAAGTAGAATAGAAAACTTATTCTTTAATGATGGAAAAGCAGTAGCAGATACTGATGTTGTTTATTTAACAGTAAATGACTATAGATATAGCTCTAACTTAGCTCCAATATTTGATGCAGGCGAGCATAAGAAGATATATGAGTCTACTAATGATACTCTGTCTGACGTTAGAGATATGATTGCTAAATATATAACTGAAGTAAATGGTGGAAAGATAAGCAAAAATGTAGATAATAACTGGAAATTAACAGGAGTTAAATATAATACTGCATTAAAAGATGCAGTTGTTACTTTAATAAATGATGGAACTCTTGAACCAGCTATGAACTATGGAATAATTAGTGAAGCATTAACTTGGGAACAAGTAGAAGCTCAGTTAACAGCAAAGGGTAAAATCGAAAAATTAGAAGAACTTAAAGCTTTAAAGGGTAGCAATATAATAGATATTTTAAGTTTTAATGATTTCCACGGTAATGTACTAGAATCAGGTAAAAATATCGGCGCTGCTAAATTAGCTGGCGTTGTAAATCAGTATAGAAATAAAGCTAATAGTGAATATGGCGTTATACCAGTATCAGCCGGTGATTTATATCAAGGTACTGCTATTTCTAATCTTACAATTGGTAAACCAGTAAGTGTTATGCTTAAGGATATGGGACTTGAAGCATCTGCTATAGGTAATCACGAATTTGATTGGGGTATTGATAATGTTAATGCTTGGTCAAAAGAAGGAGGATTCCCATTCTTAGCTGCCAATATAGTTAAAAAGGGAACAGAGGAAAACGTAAGTTATGCACAACCATATAAAGTAGTTGAGAGAAATGGAGTAAAAATAGGATTAATAGGAATATCCACTCCAGAAACAGCAACTTCTACTTTATCTGAAAATGTAAAAGACGTAGATTTCTTAGATCCAGTAAAGACTGTTACTAAATATAATAAAATACTTAGAGAGACAGAAAAGGTGGATGCCGTAGTTGTTATAGCACACGCTGGAGCATATCAAGATAGCAATACAAAGGTTATAACTGGAGAAGCTGCTGATATAGCAAGAGTAGAGGGCGTAGATGCTGTAGCTGCAGGTCATAACCATGCTGTAGTTTCAGGAAAAGTTGATGGAGTACCTGTAGTAGAAGCTGGATATAATGGTAGAGGCTTAGCTAAACTTAGATTTACTTTTGATGGTAACAATAAGCTTTTAAATGTGGAGCCTAGCGTTGAAGTATTTCAAGGAATAGAGGCTACTCTTCCAGTAGATGAAGATGTACTAAATGGAGTAAACAATATAAAAGAAAGTTTAAATGGCATATTAGGAGAAAAGGTAACTTCCCTAAAAGAACGTTTAAGCCATGATAATAGAAATAGTGAAGTAACTCCACTTGGCGTAACTGTAGCAGAAACTATAAGAAATACAGTAGGGACTCAAATAGCTGTAATTAACGGTGGTGGAATTAGAAGAAGTCTAGAAAAGGGAGATGTCACTGTTGGTGATATGTACGAAATTCTTCCTTTTGATAACACTATAGTAACTCTTGAAGTTAAGGGTTCAGACTTATATAAAATTATTGAACACGGAATTAACACTGACGGATTTGGATGGGGTCAATATGCAGGTATAAAAGCTTGGTACAACCCAGAAGATGGTAAGGTTTCATCTATAAGATTAAATGATGGAACTAAAATTGATATGAATAAATACTATTCTGTAGCAATAAATGATTTCATGCTAACTGGTGGAGATAAATATGATTTCTCTAACGCTAAAAATGTAGTTAATACAAATGTAGTTATGAGAGACTCAATGGCTGAAGCATGGAAGAAAAATGGTGTACCTGAAGTAGACTTTAATGTGCTAGCGGCAGGAGAAGATACAACTGTAGATAAGCCTACTGAAGAAACAGACATACCAACTAATCCAAACAAACCAAATGATCCAACTAATCCAAACAAACAAAGTAAGCCAGGTAAATTACCTAAAACTGGTTCTCCAGTAACAACAGATGTATTTGCGGTTATGGGAGTTATGACAATAGCATTAGGTGGATATATCGCTAAGAAAAAGAAAAAATCAGCATAGTAATTAAGAATTAATATAGCTGTCTATTGGTAGAAATTATTTCTACCAATAGACAGTTTTTATGAATATCTTAAATAAAAGGGGAAGTTTCTACTATCCCTTTTTTATTATGTAGTTTTAGGGTAAGATATAGGATAGTGACAGGACTAAAGAAAAGTAAAGTAATGGAGGGATATAATGAAGGCTTTAATGGATTTACATACTCACACTATTTCTAGTGGGCATGCTTACAGTACCTTAAAGGAAAACATTGAGGAAGCTAGAGAGAAGGGGCTAAAGGTCCTTGGAGTTTCAGATCATGCTATATCTATGCCAGGTACAGCTCATGAATATTATTTTAATAACTTAAAGGTAATTAGAGATGAAATTATGGGAGTTAGAGTACTAAAGGGAATAGAAGCTAACATAATGGATTTTGAAGGAAGAATAGACGTGCAAGAGGAGTTAGCGCTAGAGCTTGATTATGTTATAGCTAGTATGCATCCACCTTGTATAACACCAGGAACCATGGAAGAGAATACTAATACTTTAATAAAGGTTATGGATAATCCTTATGTTAAAATCATAGGTCATCCTGATGACAGTAGATTTTCTTTAGATTATGAAAAAGTAGTATTAGCAGCTAAGGAAAAAAATATGGTATTTGAAATGAATAATACCTCTATATCTCCAAGGAGTTTTAGAAAAAATGCTAGGGAGAATCAGATAACTTTATTAAATCTATGTAAAAAGCATGGAGTTAAAATAATTATGGGAAGTGATGCTCATATTTATTATGATGTAGGAGAGTTTTCATCATGCTATGGGTTACTTAAGGAAATAGATTTTCCTGAAGAACTTGTTTTAAACTTTAATATGGATTCATTAGAATATATATTAGGAAAAAGATAATATAGGGTGGTATATCAACAAAATGTTATGTTTATGTGGATATACCACTTTTATTAATAATTAATTGTGTATAAAATCACTAAAATGGAATACTATTTACGAGGTGATTTTATGAAATCCGTATGGAGTGAAAGTTGTAACTTTAAAAAGAGAGAATCCTTAAATGGAAATATAGAAACAGAAGTAGTAGTTATAGGAGGTGGTATAGCAGGATTATTAACAGCATACTTATTAAAGAAAAAAGGAATAAGTGTAGTTATAATCGAAGCTGAGGAGATTTGTAGTGGAAATACAGAAAATACTACTGCAAAGATAACTTCCCAACATGATTTAATTTATGATAAGTTAATTAAAGAATTTGGAGAAGATAGGGCAAGACAATATGCAACGGCTAATGAGTTAGCTATAAAGAAATATAAAGAAATAATTGAAGAAGAAAATATTAAGTGTGATTTTGAAGAGAAGGATGCATACTTATATACCTTGGATAATGTTCAGGCACTAGAAAATGAATTAGATGCAGCAACTAAGCTGGGAATAAAAACTGAGCTTTTAGAAAATACAGATTTACCTTTTAAAGTTAAGTCAGCTTTAAAGTTTTATAAGCAAGGGCAGTTTAATCCTCTTAAATTTTTAGAAGTTATTTCTGAAGATTTAACCATATATGAAAACACTAGGGCTTTAGAAATTAAGGAAGATTTAGTTGTTACAGATAAAGGTATGGTTGCTGCTAAGGCAATAGTAGTAGCTACTCATTATCCAATCATGAATACACCAGGATATTACTTTTTAAGGATGCATCAGGAGAGGTCTTATGTTATAGCCTTAGAAAATGCTCAAGATGTCAATGGTATGTACATTGGTATTGATAGCTGGAACTATTCCTTTAGAAATTATAAGAATTTACTATTGCTTGGTGGAGGTGCCCATAGAACTGGTAAGAATGAGTCTGGTGGTAAGTATGAAGAATTAAGAAGAGTAGCAAGAAAGTTATACCCTAATGCCAAGGAAAAATATCATTGGTCGGCTCAAGACTGCTTTTCTGTAGATGAGATACCTTACATAGGTCAATATTCTACTGAAACTCCTAATTTATATGTGGCAACAGGATTCAAAAAGTGGGGTATGACATCTTCTATGGTGTCAGCTATGATTTTATCTGACATGATATCCGGAAAGAAAAATGATTTTGCAGAGATATTTTCTCCTACAAGGTTTGATATGTCTGCATCAAGTAAAAATCTAAAACAGGATGTATTAGAAACTGCAAAGAATTTCATAGCACAAAAGATTTATATTCCAAGTGAACAGGTAGAGAATGTTGAAACTGGTCATGGTGGAATTATAGAATATAAAGGAGAAAAGGTTGGAGTATACAAAGATAATGAAGGGAATATCTTTACGGTAACTACGAAATGTCCTCATTTGGGATGTGAGCTTCAGTGGAATTCTGATGAATTATCATGGGATTGTCCTTGCCATGGCTCTAGATTTGATTACAAGGGTAATTGGATAGAAAGTCCTGCTACTAGAGGCCTACATGATGAGTAGTTTCAAAGCTTATGCTAGAAAAAAGGATTTCTTTGAAGGGTGGTATTTTAAACATCAGAAGGGTGAGAATACTATAGCTTTTATACCTGGTATAAATATTGATAATAAAGGAAATAAATCAGCATTTATACAAGTGATAACTAATAGAAATTCCTATAATATAAATTATAGTTTTTCTAAGTTTATAGTTTTTAAAGATAAATTAAAAATAAAAGTTGGAGAGAGCATATTTTCTTCAAAGGGTGTTGAAATCCACATTAAGGATGAGAATTTAACTATAGATGGAAAAATAGAATATGATTCATTAACTCCTACAAAGTATGATATTATGGGACCTATGGAATGTAGCCATGGTATTATTAGTTTATATCATAAGTTAAGAGGAACCTTGACTATTAATGGTGAAGAGATAGATTTTCAAGATGGAGTTGGGTATATTGAAACAGATCAAGGCAACTCTTTCCCTAAAACTTATCTATGGACTCAATGTAATGATTCTTATAATGAAAAAATATCTATAATGGCAGCTATAGCAGACATTCCTTTTATGTGTATAAATTTTAAAGGGTGTATATGCGTTGTATATTATAAAGGAAAAGAATATAGATTAGCTACTTATAATGGAGTTAAAATTCTTAGATATAATTGTAAGTCATTAATTTTAAAGAGGGGTAAGTATGAATTAGATATAAAAATTACAGATGAAAATCCACAAAAGCTATTGGCACCGTCTAGAGGTAATATGAGCAGAACTATTAATGAAAATGTAGCTTGTGAAGCTAACTTTAAATTCTATATAGACAATAATTTAGAGTTTAATATTAATAGTGATAACTGTAGCTTTGAATATGTAGATAAATAAAATTTTAATTATGTATTTATCATAATAAATTAATGTATACTTAAGATAAGGGCTTTCGCAATAATTCAAAGATGAGTTTATTTTGCGATAGCCCTTAGTATTTCTAGGGAAATTAAAAAATATAGGGCTGTAAATACCTATAAACTTAATTAGAATGGAGGCTTTAATTTGAAAAAAAACTTATATGAGTATGTAGAATCTATAAAAAGGTTGCCAATAAGAGATAAATATACTAAAGAAGAAATATTAACTAAAGATTTTTTAATAGAGAAGGAAAAAGATATAGAGATATATTATGCTCCACATAATGAGTACATAAATCCAAAAGCTAAGATTTTTATAGTTGGTATAACTCCAGGATTTCAACAGATGAGCACTGCCATTTCTGAAGCCAGAAGGATGTTAGAAATAACTAATGATATTAATGAAATTCAATATAGATGCAAGATTGCAGGTAGATTTAGTGGAAGTTTGAGAAAAAATATTATATCTATGCTAGATGATATTAAATTAAATGAATTTCTTGGACTAGTTAGCTGTAGTGAGTTATTTAAAGATAAGGACTATCTTTTACATACAGTTTCCTTAATACCATACTCTGTATTTGTTAAAGGTAAGAATTATACAGGTCATACACCCAAACTAATAAAAAGCGAGTTTTTAATGAAGTATGTTTATGATAATTTCGTTAAAGAAGTAGGCAGTTTAGAAGATGTAATTATAATACCACTAGGAAGAGCTGTGGAGAAGGTTCTTGAAAAGCTAGTGGAAATGCAGGTTATAAATGAAAGTCAAATACTTAAAGGTTTTCCTCATCCTTCAGGAGCTAATGTAAATCGATTAACTCAGCTAGAAGAAAACAAAGAGGATATGATTAAGTTTCTAAAATATAAGCTTAAGGCATCTTCAAAAAATAAATAAGTCAGAATGCTCATCTATTTTGTGTTATCTGATGACTACCCG
>DCDL01000056.1:27983-64037 GCA_002316385.1 Clostridium sp. UBA1056 | reverse complement strand
TTTCAGATGCCTAATATATAAAATTTTAACTATAAAACTATACAAAAAGTTTTAAAGTTAACTTAAAGATTATATTACACTTTAAGACGATCTTTTATCTAATTTGAATTTTTTAATTATAAATATAAAACAATTGAAAATTATGGTATAATATTATAAAAATGAATGTTATACATAAAGATATTAATCGAAAAATGTAAAAATATAGAGAGAAGGTTTGACATGTTTGAAAAAATTGAAGAATTAGTATCTCAAATTCAGCAAGATACTCAAACAATAAAAGAAAAAAAATCTATATTACTTAATATGAAAATGAAAGAAGTTATGTATATAATAGATACTTCTATTAAGTGGATTGAGTTTGATTCCATAAGTGGAATAAGGAAATTTAGCTTCAATACTGAATTTCATAGTATATTGGACTTTATAAATTTATGTTCACATGCTATTAAAGTAGAGGAATATAAAAGTGGAAGTAAACCATTTAAGTGTTATATGAATGAAAAAGAAGGTATTTATGAGTTGTGGCTTTTATGGAATAAGGAATTTTGTGTTACCCGTGTAGCTAATGAGTACTCTCCAGAGCTGGGAAGATTTATTGAAACACGGGAAGTTGAACAATATGGAAGATGTGCCTTTGATATGTACGAAGTTAATTTCATATGGGACATGGATTGTATTGTTAGGAGCATAATAAATAATTTAAATAAAACTGCAACGAAAACTAAAGTTATAAGAGAACAACTAGAATCACAAATGAGAAACTCAAAGCTCTAAGGTAATCCCTCTAGAGCTTGTATCTACTTCCTTTAATTTTGAAATGATATAAAACATTCTACATTAGATTTATTAACTACATTTCTATCTAATGTTATAACCATAACTTTTATCCACTTATATTCCATTTTAATATTATTATACCACCATATAAATGTGTATATATTTGCACAATAAAAATAACAATAAGAATACAAAACTTAAAAAGAGAAATTATATATGAAAAGTTTACTTAGAGGTACTTTATTTTAATCATTATTGATGGCATATTGAATGAAGAAGATGGTGTGGTTGATAATGAATATTCTTGGTATTCTTAATATTCTGATATTAAAAAAGTCCTTGATAACATTCGAATAATTTGGTAGTCTGAATCTAATATATTTATGCACTAAGATGTATACAAGATGAAAGGATAAAAATTTATGGAATTAACATTAGACATTTTTCAAACGATGGCTCTAGCTTCTATTGTTTTTTATTTAGGAAAATATTTAAAAGTAAAAATACCTATATTATCAAAGTATTGCATACCGGCTCCAGTGGTAGGAGGACTTATTTTCGCAATACTTATGTTAATATTTAGAGTAACAGGATTTGCAACTATTAACTTGGATGTAACTCTACAAAATATTTTTATGACTGCCTTTTTTACTAGTGTTGGATTTACAGCTAGTATTAAAATATTAAAAAAGGGTGGTATAAAGGTAGTTACCTTCTTAATTCTATCAATATTATTAGTAATTTTACAAAATATAGTTGGAGTTACTCTAGCAACTCTGTTTAATTTAGAGCCTTTACTAGGACTTTGTACAGGGTCTATTCCAATGATAGGAGGACATGGAACAGCAGGTTCATTTGGGCCTATTATAGAAGAGATGGGTATTGCTGGAGCAACTACTGTATCCTTTGCGTCTGCAACCTTTGGATTAGTCATGGGAAGTATAATTGGAGGATTGGTTGCTAGAACTTTGATTATGCGTCATAAACTTAATACTCCTATTAAGGCAGATAGTGATGATAAGGCTACTTCATTAGGAGATTTTAATGAAGATAATCAGGATATACTGTGCCATAAAAGATTAATGGCAGGTGCATCATGGCTTTTTATAGCTATGGGAATAGGATCAATAATATCAAATTTAATTCAGGGAATAGGGTTAACATTTCCATCTTATATTGGAGCTATGCTTGTAGCAGCAGTGATAAGAAATATTTGTGACGCTAAAAAGATTGATTTAGTAGAAAAGGAAATCGAGGCCATTGGAGGAATTAGTTTATCATTCTTTTTATCTATGGCTCTTATGGGATTAAAGTTATGGGAACTATTTGATTTGGCAGTTCCAATGATTATTATGCTAATTGCTCAGACGGTTCTTATGGGAGTATTTACATACTTTATAACCTTCAGAATTATGGGAAAGGATTATGATGCGGCAGTTTTTGCATCTGCGAATTGTGGATTTGGTATGGGGGCTACACCAAATGCAGTAGCTAACATGGATGCTCTTTCTAATAAGTTTGGATTTGCACCTACACCATATTTTGTAGTACCAATTGTAGGATGTTTATTTATTGATTTTGTGAATTCTGCAATTATTACATTATTTATAAATATAATTCATTGAGGATATATTTAGTTTTTATATAAATTAATTTAAAATGTAAAAAATTGAAGGAAAAGAAACATATTTTTAAAAATTTAAATATATATTGCTTTTTATTAACTTAAAATGCATGAATTAGAGCATGAAAATATAATATATATATATAGTGATAAAAGTTTTGTCATATAAAGTCGAAAACCAGATGGAGAATATTCTAATTAAAGTGACGTGTTATTAAAAAAAAGTGTGGCACAAAGAATTCATAAATATTAGAGAAGATCAAGGTTGATAAAAAATGTAAAATTTATATAAATGTATAATTATACAAAAATATTTATGAAAGATTAGATGTTTTGGGAAGGTGTATATTCACTGATGATAAATTATAATATTTTTATGAATTTTAAAACGTTACTTTTTTCGTGTATACTACGGTATTCTAAATATGATTATAAAATTGAGTCTTATAGCTGTATAAATATTAGATTGTAGGCTTTAATTTGATGTACTTTAAAAGTATAATGCATTAATATACGTTAAAAATTTTTATTGATACTTTTTTAATTAGATATAAAATATAAGATTTTAATATTATTTAAGGTTAAAAGTTAATAATATGTATACGAAAATATGTTGACTTTATACATATGTAAGTATAAAATTAATTTAAATTAAAAAGATTAACAACATAATATTTAGCAATATAATATATTGTTGAATTATGTAGAATAAATAATGGAGGGATTTTTATGTCTATATTAAAAGGATTAAATCCAGAAAAAGTTTTTAGTTATTTTGAAGAATTAACTAAAATACCTCATGGTTCAGGTAATGAAAAGGTTATCAGCAATTACTTGGTTAACTTTGGTAAAGAAAGAGGCCTTGATGTTATACAAGATGAAGAATTAAATGTAATCATTAAAAAACCTGCTACAGTAGGATATGAAAATGCACCAACAGTAATAATCCAAGGTCACATGGACATGGTTTGTGAAAAAAATAAAGATAAAGTACATGACTTTGAAAATGATCCACTAGAACTTAGAATCGATGGAGACTATATTTATGCTAATGGAACAACATTAGGAGCAGATAATGGAATAGCAGTAGCTTATGGATTAGCTGTTTTAGATTCAAATGATTTGAAACACCCAGCTATAGAATTATTTGTTACTACTGGTGAAGAAACAGGTATGTATGGTGCTATAGCTATAGATCCTAAAAACCTTAATGGAAAAGTATTATTAAACATTGACTCAGAAGAAGAAGGAATATTCCTAGTAAGCTGTGCTGGTGGAGTTACTAACTATGTAAATATAAACAATCAATGGGAAGATGCTTCTAATGAAGCTTTAAAATTAGAAGTTAAAGGCTTAAAAGGCGGTCACTCTGGTATGGAAATAATAAAACAAAGAGGAAATGCTAATAAGCTTATGGGAAGATTATTAAATGCTATAGATAAAGAAGTGGATTTTAATATTTCTCATATAAGTGGAGGAGCTAAAAATAATGCAATTCCACGTGAAGCAGAAGCTACAATTACAGTAGCAGCTAAAGATGTAGAAAAAGTTAAAGAAATAGCTTTAAAATCATTAGAAATATTTAAAACAGAACTAAGAATACAAGATCCAGATGTAACTGTAATAGTTGAAAAATCAGAGGCTAATAAACAATTAACTAAAGAAGTAACTGAAAAAATAGTTTCTTATTTAGTAGTAGCTCCAAATGGAATTCAAACTATGAGCGAAGATATTAAGGGCTTAGTTGAAAGTAGTCTTAATCTAGGAGTAATAGAGTTCAGCGAAGAAAAAGTTACTTTCGTTTCTGCTGTAAGAAGTTCTGTAAAAACATTGAAAAATGCGATTACAGATAGAATAGATGTTTTAGCAAAATTAGTTGGTGCTGAAGTTATTAATGATTCAGATTATCCAGAATGGCAATATGAACCAAACTCACCAATAAGAGATTTATGTATAGAAACTTATAAAAATATTACTGGTGAAGAGCCAAAAATAGATGCTATTCACGCAGGTCTTGAATGTGGACTTCTAAAAGAAAAAATGCCAGAAGTAGATATGATAAGTTTTGGACCAAATCTATTTGATGTACACACTCCAAATGAACATATGAGCATATCATCTGTTGAGAGAGTATGGAACTTTGTAAAAGCATTACTAGAAAATATTAAATAAATATCTAAGGTAAATCTTATTTTAGATATTTAGATAAAATTTTAGAATAACGTAAAGTTATTATGTAAAAAGAACTTAATTCAGGCATCCTGAAAAAGTACTAATCAATGTGTTTATATCTTTATCAGAATTATGATAAAGGCAGATATAGTTTTATAATAAATTTAACTTTTAAACATAGAAATTAGTAACTTCTTTAGGGTGCCTTGTTAGAGAGTAAAAAAGGAGGAGAAAATTAATGAGCCAAGAAAAAAGAAAATTATCTCAAAATGCTTATGGTGGTTGTAAAGGCGAAGAATATGTTCCTTTCGTCCCAACATCAATGGCAATGCCTGAAACGACAGGTTACTCAATTATTTTAGGTATTATTTTAGCATGTCTTTTTGCCGCAGCTAATACGTATCTTGGACTAAAAGTTGGTATGACAATATCAGCTGGTATTCCTGGAGCTATTATTGCAACTGGAGTATTAAAAGGAATGTTTAAAAGAAATAACATTCTAGAGGCTAACGTAGTAGCATCTCTAGCTGCTATGGGAGAATCTCTTGCTGGTGGTGTTATATTTATTTTACCAGCATTAATTCTATGGGGATTAAAATTAAGTGTTCTAACTGTTGTTATTGTTACTATTATTGGAGGCCTTATGGGTGTATTCTTTATTACACCACTTAGAAAATATCTAATAGTTGAAGAACATGGAAACTTAATTTATCCAGAAGGTATGGCTGCAGCTGAGGTTCTTGTAACTGGTAGTGAAGGTGGACAAGGCTTTAAAACAGTTATGACTGGGCTTGGAGTTGGAGCTGGATACAAACTTTTTTCAGGTGGATTTGCACTTTGGGGAGAGCAAGCTACTTATGTTATTAAAAGCTATCAAGGTACAATGATGGGATTTGATACTTTAGCATCACTTTTAGGTGTTGGATTCATAGTTGGTACTAGAGCATCTCTACTTATGTTTGGTGGTTCTGTTATAGCTTGGTTCGCACTTATACCATTAATTAAATTCTTAGGAGCTGGACTTGTAGCACCGCTATTCCCAGCTACTAAAATTATAGCTGAGATGAGCGCTAATGAAATCTGGGCTAGCTACATTAAGTATATAGGTGCTGGAGCCGTGGCAATGGGAGGAATTATATCTCTTGTTAAGTCTATTCCAACTATAATAACAAGCTTTAAACAAGCAATGGGAGGAATAGGTGCTGGTGGAAATGGAAAAGTTAGTAGAATTGATTTAGAAGCACCTCTTACTTGGGTTATTTTAGCAGCTGCTTTCGGATTTGCATTAACTTGGTTATTACCAATGATTAACGGTGGATTTATAGGTGGAATCCTGGCAGTTGTATTCAGCTTCTTCTTTGCTGTTGTTTCAGCTAGAATGGTTGGTATAATTGGAGCATCTAACAACCCAGTTTCTGGTATGACTATAGCTACAATGTTATTTGTAACTACTATAATTAAATTAACTGGTGGAGTAAGTCAAGAATATATGACTAAAGCTGTATTAATAGGTGGAGTTGTTTGCGTTGCTATAGCAGTAGCTGGTGGAGCAGCACAAAGCTTAAAAACTACATTTATTATAGGTGGTACTCCTAAGAAAGTTCAATTAGGAATGTTTATCGCACTTTCAGTAGCTGGTGTTTTTGCAGCACTTGTAATTAACATGCTAGACACTGCTTATGGAATAGGTTCTGCAGAAGTAGCAGCACCACAAGCTACACTTATGAAAATGATCGTTGAAGGTATTATGACAGCCCAATTACCATGGACACTAATAATAATTGGTGCGGCAATTGCATTATTCTGTGAAATGGCTAGTGTATCAATACTACCAGTTGCACTTGGAATATATCTTCCAATAACTTTAAATGCTGCTATCTTAGTTGGTGGAATTATCAGAGAAATCGTTGAAAGAAAATTCGCTAAGGATAAGGATAGAAGAGGAGAAGTTGTTGAAAAAGGAACTCTTCTTGCCTCAGGTCTAGTTGCAGGAGATGCATTAATGGGTATAGTAGTAGCTGGGCTAGCAGCTGCTCAAGTAAATATAGCATTTGGTAAGAATTTCTTACCAGGAATAACTCAAAGTAATCTATTTGCTTTCATAATGTTCTTATTATTAGGAGCATGGATTTACATGTTCTCTTGTAAAAAAGACAAGGCTGTTAAGTAATTATCCTTACTAAAAACACTTATATAATATATAATAATTTAAAAATCGCTTTGCCACAGGTAAAGGCTATCTGTGGACAAGCGATTTTAATATACTATAATAACTATTTATTGTACATAATAAAGGATGATTATTAAGTTGATAGAATATCTTATATTTATTAGTTGTAAATAAGTTAGGAGGAATTTTGCATGAAAAATAAGAAAAAACAAGAGAAATTAGAAAATCAAGCACAAGATACAAAACATAACTTTGCTCTTTATGTACCTGAGATTAAGAATATACATTGGGAAGAAAGAGATGGCAAGGTTGTTATACATATAAAAGTTACTGACCCAGTTAAAAAATTTCTAGCTTGGATGGTTAAAAGAACTCCTGAAACTCAATTAGAACTAGATGAGAGATGTTCTACAGTATGGAGATACATAGATGGAAAAAGAACCGTCTATGATATCGCAAAGCTCATGGCAGAGACTTATAAGGAAAGTGTAGATGGAGAATTATATAGATTAGTAACTTACTTAAAGTATATATCTAAAAGAGGTTGGATAAAGTTTAAGGAATATGGTAAGGATGTTGAAATTTAATCTTTATCTCACAATGTAATTAAGGGCTGTTTTAAAAGAGGCTAAGTGCTAGAGAAATTAAGACTTAGTGTTTTTTTAGATAGTCCTTATATTTTGTTTTAAAATAAGAAATTCAATTTAAAAATGTTAGAATATTAAAAAGCTTAGTAATAGGTATTTTTAACATAAAATTTAAAATTTCAATAGATATGTAGACAGAAGGTATGACAGGGCTTAAGGTTGATAACCTTACATAATTGAAAGTTATATGTAAGGTTATCCTCTTGTCCTATTTCTCTATGTGATGTAAACTATATGTATGTCAAAATCAGTAGAAGTAAGAGGGAGTGAAAATTAGTGGGTTTAGATTTGATATTTATATTAAAGGCAATTATCATTGCAGTTGTAGAAGGATTGACAGAGTTTATTCCAGTATCGTCTACAGGGCATATGATATTAGTTGGTAACATTATAAACTTCCAAGGTGAGTTTGCTAAAATGTTTGAAGTAGTTATTCAATTAGGAGCAATACTTGCGGTAGTGGTATTATTTTGGAAGAAAATTAAAGATAGTGTAATAGAATTTTTTAAATACATATTTACCAAAGGTAAGAAAGGTGAAACGGGTTTTAGATTCGGAATAAATGTATTAATTGGATGTATTCCAATGGGAATAGTAGGAGTAGTATTTTATAAGCAAATTAAAAGTTTATTTAACCTTCAATCTGTAATTGTTGGGTTAATAGTAGGAGGATTCTTATTACTTATAGTGGAAAACTTCTTTAGGAAAAGACAGAAAAAGACTGTTAAAGATATAGACGATATTACACCTATACAAGCATTAAAAGTAGGAATATTCCAAGTTCTTGCTGTATGGCCAGGTATGTCAAGAAGTGCATCTACTATAATTGGAGGATGGATTGCAGGACTTTCAACTCCTATAGCAGCAGAATTCTCATTTTTCTTAGCAGTACCTGCTATGGTGGGAGCATCAGCTAAGGATTTATTTGAATTTGACTATTCTATTATGACTCCAACTTTATGGGTTGCATTAATAGTTGGATTTATCGTTGCTTTTATAGTATCAATAATAGTTATGGATAAATTCATTACTTTCTTAAAGAAAAAGCCAATGAGAGTATTTGCAATATACAGAATAGCAGTAGGTGTATTGTTTGCAGTATTAGTATTTACAAACGTTATTACTTCAATGGCTTAAGTGAACAATAATTTGAAATAAAATAAAGAGAACAAATTCATTATAAAAATGAGTTTGTTCTCTTTTTAAAATTAATAACTACCAACCACCAGAGGAACCTCCACCACCAGAAGAACCACCACCGAAGCCACCAAAACCGCCTCCACCGGAAGATCCACCACCAGAACCACCGAAGCCACCAAAACCTCCACCACCGGAAGAACCGCCTCCGCCAGAACCATTTCTAGGACCTCTACCACTCCAAAATAGAATTTGTAGCACTGAAGATAGGAATCTACCCCTATTAAAGAGCAAATCTCCTAATATAGATATGGCAAGGAGTATCCATAGAATTTTACTAACAAAGCCATTAGCATAAGTATCTTTTTCACTAGGCATTGATACATTCAAGGATTTATCTAAGGTGACACCGTATTCCTTACTAGTGTAATCACATAGAACACTATAGCTATTCAGAATACCCTCACTATAATTTCCATCTATAAAACTTGGTTTTGCAATGGAAGTCATAACTCTACTAGATAGTGCATCTGGTATGGCACCCTCAAGACCTCTACCTACCTCTACTCTCCATTGTCTGTCCTCTACAGCTACAAGAATTAAAAGACCGTTATCTTTGCCTGCTTCACCTATTCCCCAATTTCTAAAAAGTTTATTACTATAGTCTTCAATGGGAACTTTATTTAGTGAGTTTAAAATAACAACTACAGCTTGAGCACCAGTTTTATCCTCAAGCTCCTTACCTAAGGAAACTATTTTATTGGCATCTTCACTGTTTATAATACCAACATAATCATTTAAATATTTATATTTAGTTGGACTAGGGTAAGTATCTTCTGCTAATACACTAGAAGAAAAGAATAGCAGTATAACAACAAGTAAAGAAAGGCAGTGCTTTAAAAATTTACTTTTGCTCTTCATCTTTATTTAGAAAAGTCTACAGAAGGGACTTCTGCAGCACCTGCACTTGCTTTGTAAAATGGTTTTTCGTCAAAGCCGAATAATGAAGAAACTATGTTAGTAGGAAATTTCAAGATTTTCGTATTATATGTTGTTACTGCATTGTTATAATCTTGCCTAGCAATGGCAATTCTATTTTCTGTTCCTTCTAATTGTACTGATAAATCTAAGAAATTTTGGTTAGATTTTAAGTCAGGATAATTCTCCACTACTACTAATAATCTAGAAAGAGCATTAGATAATTCAGTATCTGCAGCTGCTTGTTCTGATATGTTTGTAGCCCCTGCAAGTTTAGCTCTAGCATCAGCTATTTCTGTAAATATATCCTTTTCTTGAGTTGCATATCCCTTTACTGTATTAACTAGGTTAGGGATTAAATCTGATCTTCTTTGAAGTTGAGTATCAATATTTGATTCTGCTGCATTAACTCCTTGTCTAAGAGAAGTTAAATTATTATAACTTCCAACTAAAAATACAGCAATAATAATTACAATAATTATTATAGGAAGGAAAACCTTCATATTCTTTTTCATGTACTTATTCTCCTTTCAGTTTTTAATTTAGTATATGTTTTAATTTCACATATTATATATAAATTAATTATATTCTTAATAAGATTTAATTAGGAATATAAAGTAAGTATTGTAAGATTAAAACTATAACTATATATTATATTTATTATAATCAAGGGAAATTACAAAATCAATATAAATAAGAAAATCCTGTGCTTGCACAGGATTTTATGTTATTAAAATTTACTTTCACTTATAATCGGGGGGATTATTTATGAAGTATTATTTTACTTATTTCATTAGGGGTTCCACTTTTAATATTATTTTTAATTAATATTAAAAGTGGTTTACTTATTTCAGGGATTAACTTATTTCATTTATAAATATTTACTCTATATTAGAAATATTAAATAAAACTATTTTGAGAGATTAAGTATTTCCTATATAATTCTGGGGGGATTACTTTAAGAAATACTTATTATCTCCTGTTAATATATATAATAAGGATATATTGTGACATCCATGTGACAAATTTATGAGAAGATTATAAATAATTTTAGAAGGAAATTAATGTGATTTAAATATTAATGATATATATAGTTGAGATTTAGGCGTTTAAATTAATAGTTAAAGTTAAGTTCATTTAATGTAAAATGGACATATAAATAAATTTAGTTGAATATTTCACAATTTAATAGTAAAATATTACCAATACAGTATATGGGAATTTATAGGACATAACAAAATATAAACGATTATAAGTTTAATGGTTTATAGATATAAGGATATATTTATGATGATTATAGAGCCAATATGATATTTTGAGAGATAAGGGGGAAATATTGTGAAGGATATAAAGATTGAATTAGCAACAATAGAAGATATTCATAAAGTGATGAAGATATTAAATGAGGTTACAGAAGATTTATTAGATAAGGACATAAATCAGTGGGAATATCCGTGGAAAGAGGAAGTTATAAAAGAGGATATAATAAAATCTAGAATATTTTTAGTTGTATATGAAGGAGTAATTATAGGTACGTTTTCAATAAGGGAATTAGATGATCAAGATAATGCATTTTATAGAGGTGTAGAAGGGAAATACCTATATAGAATAGCCATATTACCAAGGACACAGGGGTTAGGGTTTGGAGTAACTATGTTAAATTTAATAAGAGAGAGTGAAACTCTCAATAGGAATAATTTGTATTTAGATTGTTGGGCTGGTAACAAGAAACTAAGGAATTTTTACTTAGAATCAGGATTTATTTATATGGGAGATTATCCAGAGGATGACTATTATATTAGTATCTATAAACTTAGTAAATAACTATGGAATTATATTGAAAATAAAGATATAATTAGCTTGAAGGTAAATTATGTAATATAACCTGGAAGGAGTGGAAAGAATGGAGAAAATTGATAAAAAGTTAAATGAGGTAAAAGAGCATATTAAAAACCTAACTTATTTAATTCATGCACAAAGTTTAATACAGTGGGATATGCAAACAGGTATACCATCTAAGGCCATAGATGGAAGAATTGAAGTACTTGGATACTTATATTCTGAATATATAAAACTTATGAATTCTCCAAAGGTTGGGGAGTGGTTAGAGTACTTCTCAGACAAAATGGACAAACTATCATTTAAGGATAAAAAAATTATAGAAAGCTTAAAAAGAGATTATGAAGAATTTATAAAAATACCGCCTGAAAGAAATAAGGAGTATCAAATGTTATGCTCTGCATCAGAAGCCTTTTGGAAAAAAGCTAAGGCTAATAATGACTATGAAGGATTTAAGCCATATTTAGCAAAGATAATAGATTTTAATAAAGAGTTCGCTGGATATGTAGGATATGAAGGAAATATCTATAATAAATGTTTAGATGACTATGAAAGAGGATTGACTGTAGAAAAGGTAGATAAAGTATTTAAAGAGATGAGAGACGGTATAGTTGAGCTTTTAGAGAAAGTCAAATCTTCTAAGGTTAAAATAGATGAATCCTTCTTTAAAAGGTATTTTTCTGCTAAAGATCAAGACGAGTTTGGAAAATTCGTTTTAGATAAATTAGGATATGATTTTGAGGCTGGGAGATTAGATACTACAGTTCACCCGTTTACAACTAACTTTGGAAATAAAGATGTTAGAATAACAACAAGCTATGATGAACATGATTTTAGGAGCGCATTCTTTAGTAATATACATGAAGGTGGACATGGTATTTATGAACAAAACTCAGCAGATGATCTAGAATATACAGGGATTTCTGGAGGAACTTCCATGGGGATACATGAATCTCAATCTAGATACTATGAAAATATCCTAGGGAGAAGTAAAGAATTTTGGTCTTATTTCTATCCAGAGGTTCAAAAGAGATTTCCTCAATTTGAAGGTGTCACTTTAGAAGAGTTTTATAAAGCAATAAATAAGGTAGAGCCTTCTTTAATTAGAATAGAAGCAGATGAATTAACATATAGTATCCATATTATAATTAGGTATGAATTAGAAAGAGCATTGATGAATGATGAAATCACAGTAGATGAGTTACCAGCTGTTTGGAATAAGAAATATAAAGATTACTTAGGTGTGGAGCCTAAAAGTGATTCAGAAGGGGTACTTCAGGATACTCACTGGGGTTCAGGATTAATCGGATATTTCCCAAGCTATGCTCTTGGTAATTTATATGGAGCTCAATTCTTAAATAAAATGAAAAAAGATATACCTACCTATGATGAAGAGGTTGAGAATGGTAACTTTACAATTATAAAAGAATGGTTAAGAGAAAATATCCATCAGTTTGGTTCTCTTTATACTCCATCAGAGCTTATTGTAAAAGTAACAGGAGAAGAGTTAAATCCTAAATATTTCTTAGAATATTTGAATAAAAAGTATGGAGAAATCTACGAATTATAAGTGACACTCCAAATTTTATATTTGGTCAGTGGAACTTACTCATTCGAACGCATGTGAGAAGGAGTTTCATTAAAATACAAAAAACATAGAGACTTTTTCATTTAATGAAAGAGCTATTAATTTATGCAAGAAGATTGGTTTTAAAGAAATAGGTAGAAGAAGAAATGCTATCATATATGGAAATAATGAATTCGATGAAGTTTTTATGGATATATTGAATACGGATTTTCATGAATTAATTATATGTGAAGCATTAAAATAATATTATATGCCACTTATTTGTGCTAATGTAAAATTCATTGATGCGGAGACTGAAATTAAATTTAAAAATATAGAAGGGATATATTCTAAAGTTGAGATGGAATTAAATAAAAAAGATTTAGATAGAGATGCTATAGATAAATATATATAAGAAAATTTAGAAAAGCAAAATGGAATATATATTTTAAAACATAAAACTAAAGTTGAAGTAATTTATTGGGACGTTTAAATTAATAATATGAACTTTATTATTTTCAATATTTAGGATAAACACATAAGAAATAAGAGTTATAATCACGTATGGTTATAACTCTTATCTCTTATTATACAAATTTATATATAATAGTAGATGAGTTAGTTAGCATTATGTGAGTAAGTCACATAAAACTAAGAATAATTGATGTAAAGTATACATATAAAGAAACAAATTAAAGATTTAACTAACTTAGGAGGAATTAAAATGTTCAATTTCTTTAGAAGAGATAGTGGTAAAGTTATAAACATTAATGATATGAATAATTTAATAGGGAAAGTTAATTTAATAGATATTAGAGAAGTATATGAATATAGAAGTGGAAGTTTAAAATCAGCTAAAAACATTCCAAGGGGAAATCTTTTAGGTAATCCAGATAAATACCTTAAGAAGAATGAAGAATATTATCTTATGTGTCAATCAGGTTCTAGAAGTTCTCTAGCATGTAGTAGACTAGTTAAGCAAGGATTTAATGTAACAAATGTAATAGGTGGCTTTGGTGCTTATGTAGGTACTAAAAGAAAATAATTTTAAATTAGGAGGAATATATGATGAAGAGAAAGATTTTAATAGTTGGTGGAGTAGCTGGAGGAGCATCTGCAGCAACTAGATTGAGAAGAAATAATGAAGAGGATAAAATAATAATGTTTGAAAAAGGTCCTCACGTATCCTTTTCCAATTGCTCACTGCCATATCATTTAAGTGGTGTTGTAGATGAAGCTAGTAAATTAGTTTTGATGAAGCCAGAAAAATTTATGGCTCAATATAATATTGAAGCAAGAGTTAATAATGAAGTTATTTTCATTGATAGAAAGAATAAAGAAGTAGTTGTTAGAGATTTAACTACAGAGAAGGAATATAAAGAAGATTATGATAAGCTAATACTTTCCCCAGGAGCAAAACCAATTGTGCCTAATATACAAGGGATTGATAGTGTAAATGTATTTACAGTTAGAAATGTAATAGATATAGACAAACTAAATAAATTTATAAAGAATCTTGATATAAAGGATGTTGCTGTAATAGGTGGAGGCTATATTGGAGTAGAGGTAGCAGAAAATCTGAGGGGAGCAGGATATAATGTATCTTTAATAGAAGCTACAGAGCAGATATTAAGGCCTTTTGACTATGATATGGTACAAATTTTTCATAAAGAAATGTATGATAATGGAGTTAATTTAATTTTAGGAGATAAGGTAGAAAGTTTTGAAGAAGATAAAGTTGTTTTAGCCTCAGGAAAAAAAGTAAATGCCAAGGCTATTATCATGGCTATTGGAGTTGCACCAGAGATTCATCTAGCTAAGGAGGCTGGATTAGATATTGGAAGTACTGGAGCTATAAAGGTAGATCAAAACTATAGAACTAATGATAAAGACATATATGCAGTAGGAGATGCTATAGAAATATATAATGAATTAACTCATTCTATGACAAAGCTATCCTTAGCAGGACCTGCTCAAAAAGAAGCTAGATCAGTAGCAGATCATATTAATAATAAACCAGCTCTAAATAAGGGATATATAGGCTCATCAGCTATAAAGGTGTTTAACTATAATGGGGCATCTACAGGCTTAAATGAATCCTTAATTAAAGTTTCAAATATGAATATAAATTATGAGGTGGTAAGACTTATTGCTTCAGATAAAGTTGGACTTATGCCAGAAGCAGAAATGCTTCATTTTAAGTTGTTATTTGAAGTTCCAACAGGAAAGATATTAGGAGCTCAAGCTATAGGAAAGGGCAATGTATCAAAACGAATTGATGTCATAGCTACAGCTATAAAATTTGGAGGTACTGTAGAAAATCTTAAAGATTTAGAATTATGCTATGCACCACCCTTTGGAACGGCTAAAGATGTAGTTAATTTAGCAGGATATATAGGCTCTAACTTATTAAATGGAGATTTTAAACAAGTTCAACCAGACAAGCTTAGATACTTAATTAAAGAAGGTGCATATATATTAGATGTTAGAGAGAATGTGGAATATGAGAGAGCACATATCAAAGGTGCAAAAAATATACCTTTAAGTGAGCTTAGAAGCAGATTTAATGAAATACCTAAAGATGAAGATGTCTATGTTCATTGTAGAACAGGTCAAAGAAGCTATAATGCAGTTTTAGCATTACAACAGTTAGGATTCAATAATGTATATAATGTAACTGGTAGTTTTTTAGCTTTATCATTCTATGAATATTTCAATGATAAAACTACAGATAGAGATAGTATAGTTACTGAATATAATTTTAACTAGTTGTAATAAAGACAATATAATTCAGAAATTAACTCATATACTAAATAAGATATAAAGTAAGAAGTCACCTAATTTAGTCAAGGTGACTTCTTATTTTATTGAATATTTTAAATTAGGTTGAAATATTTAATTAAGAGTATTATAATTTAGTTAAGTAAATGCTTAATTAAATTATAATACTAAAGGAGCATATATGATAGAAAGTATAAAGGTATTTAAAGCTATTGGAGATGAAACAAGAATAAAGATATTAGTTCTACTATCTAAAAAAAATATTTGTGCAAAAGGAATAGCTAAGCATTTAGAGATTTCTGAAGCTGCGGTATCACAGCATATTAAAATTCTTAAAGAAGTAGATTTAGTTATAGGTTATAAAAGAGGATATCATGTAATCTATGACTTGAATAAGAAAGTTTTAGAAAGAGCTATAGAGTTTATAAATGTATTAATTACTGATGACATATGCTCAATAGATGATAAGTTTAATGTAAGTATAGAAAAATTTGATGCTTTGCAATGTAAAAGAGAGTGCAAAGCAGGAAAAGGTTGTTGTAAAAAGAGATTAGAGGAGGAGTATTAATGAAAGTTTGTTTTCCAGTTAAATCCAATGAAGGGATGGAAAGTGTTCCATATGGGCATTTTGGAACAGCTCCAATGTTTGTAGTATGTAATCTAGAAACTAATGAAGTAAAGACTATAGGAAATGGTGATTTAGGTCATGAGCATGGTAAGTGTCAACCAATGAAGGCATTATCAGGAGAAGTTGTAGATGCAGTAGTTGTAGATGGAATTGGTCAAGGAGCTATAGTTAAATTAAACTCTTTAGGAATAAAGGTATATAAAGCTGTAGAAGGAAATATAAGTGTAAATTTAGATAAGTTAAGCAAAGGTGAGCTAGCAGAATTCTCTATGAATCATACATGTAGCCATGATGGATGTAATCACCACTAAAATATAATTTAAAATAAAAGAGCTGTATGAAAATAGANNTCTATTTTCATACAGCTCTTTTTAATATTAAATCTTCATCAATATTTAAGTAAAATACATGCTCTATAAATATTAATAAATTATACTTACAAAATAAAATATACTAATCTTTAAATAAAGCTAAATTGTTTTAAGGTAAATATCCATAGAAATACGGTAAGTATGCAAGAAGCTGAAGTAAACACCACTATTTGAGCAGCTAAATCACTGTCACCATCCATTTTTTGAGCCATGGTAAAAGAAGAGATGGCAGTAGGTGATGCAAAGATAAGCATCAAAGCTAAAAGTTCTACATCTCTAAAACCTAACCATATACTTATAGGCATAAGAATAAGTGGAACTATGACAAGTCTACCAGTTACACCTATTATGGTTTGTCTTAAATGAGTTTTTACATCAGTGAAAGCAAAGGAACCTCCTAGCAAGATAAGAGAAAGCGGTGTAGCTATTTTAGATATATCACTTACTGATTTTTCGATAGCTATAGGAAGTTTTATTTCTAAGACAAGAAAACATATACCAATCACTGATGCTATAATTAAAGGATTAGTGATAATTCCTTTTAAAGTATTTTTAATATCTAATTTTCCGCATCTGAAAATTTCTAAGGAGATTACTGCTAACATATTAAAAAGCGGTACAATAGTTGCTATTAGTATAGCTACCATTCCAACTTTCTCATCGCTAAATAGTGAAGATGCCACAGGTAAACCAAATATTACGAAGTTACTACGAAAGATACCCTGTATTAAAACACCACGTTTTTTATTATCTTTTTCAATGAAAGGAATGAAAATACATAGTATTACAAATGTAATTGTTACGCTTAAAAGTGCAAAACATATTAATTTAAGATTTATAGCCCCATTTAAATCTGTTTTATATATATTATAAAACAACAGTAGGGGGAGAAAAACTTTAAAGGTGATGTTATTCATAACCTTTAAAGTATTGTCATCAAACATTTTTAAGCATTTCAGTACATATCCTAAAGCCATGGTAAGAAATAAGGGTAAAACTACATTAATCGATAAAATTAAATTTTCCATAATTTATGTCCTTTCTAGTCTTTCATTAAGCTACTTATACATGTAGTATGCTTGTCCTAGTTAATTGTACATAAAATTAAATGAATTTTCAATCAACGGATATATAACGATTTATATGACAAACTTTGGAAGGAATAATATATTTTAAAAAGATAAGCTTCATAAAATAGTTCATTAATATTTATTTATGATTATACTATTTTATGAAGCATTGTTTTTAAATGTTTAAAAAGCTTTTTAAGTTTAATACAGCTAGCTCTTTCATTTTAGCTTCTACCATTAAATCTATAGTAATGCTAGAAGTAATATCACAAAAGGAGAAAAAGTCTCCAGGAGATATATAGTCAGCATGACGTTTATCTTTATAGCTATCAATGCCAGTGCTTATATGGCACTTAGGAAATAGGTTAGTATTATACCAACTATTAGCTATGTCAGGTATAAGGTCTTTTATATCTAAATCACCATCATTTTTACAGTTATGGTGATGAATATCTAAAACTATAGGTATACCACAGAGGTTTGAAATTTTCAAAACATCCTTCAAAGAGTAAGATACATCATCATTTTCTAATCTTAAATACTTACTAATATCTATTGGAAGAGAATTGAAAGTATCAATGAATCTTTCTATAGCTAGTGATTTATCTCCATATACACCACCAGTATGTATTATTAAATCAGAACCTGCCATCATATCTAAAAGCTCTTTATGATATATTAGATTTTCAATAGAATTTGATACAACCTGTTTTTTGGGACTATTAAGTACAGTAAATTGGTCAGAATGCATTGAAAGTCTAATATTATTTTTGATCACGATATCTTTTATTTCATTTAAAGTATTCACAATATTTTTATCAGCGTACCATCTAAAAGAAAAATCTTTTAAAATATCTTTATGAGTTGCAAATGGAATCATTTTAGAAGTGGCTCTATACATAAGTATGTTATTTTCAACATTCCAAAGAAGAGTTTCCTTGGTTAAATTTAGATTATGAAGAATAATATCCTTTAAATATGGAATTCCGTTAGTATATATAGAATTTAATCTACAATCTTTAAAGTTATTTTCAAGTGAAGTATTAATGCAAGCATAGCCTATACGATTTATCATAATATAAATTACTCCTTAAGTTTAATCTAAAAGCATAATAAGAATTAATTATATGTTATACAAAGTGAACTAAATATATTACTATCAACATAGATTTATATTAAAATGTATAAAATATAAATAAACTTATTCAAGATTTTACAAAGATATAGGATCGGACTGGTATAATTGGAATATAAATAATCTGGCAAGGGGATTAAAATAATGAGAGTTATGACTTTTAATTTAAGGACAGACTTTATCTTGGACATAAATAATAGATGGAAGGATAGGTCACATATTGCTTGTGAGTTAATTACTAAACATGAATGCGATATAATAGGAGTACAGGAGTTTACTAGTTCAATGTATGAAGATATTTCAAGAGAATTATCAAATTATAGAATAGTAGGTAAACCAAGAGCAAAGAAAATATCCTCAGAGAGAAATGATATTTTAGTATCTGAAAAGCATGAGATTCTGGAAAGTAATACATTTTGGTTATCAGAATCACCAGAAGAAGTAGGTTCTTCTATATGGTATTCTGTATATCCTAGAATATGTACAACTGCAGTGATAAGGCTAAGTAACAATAAGGTTTTAAGAGTTTATAATACTCACTTAGATTGCTTCTTCCCAAAGGCTAGACAGTATGGACTAAACAAAATAGAGCATTATATAGGAAGACAATATGAAGAAGATGGATTACCAGTTATACTCATGGGAGATTTTAATGCCACACCTAATAGTAAACTTATTAAAAAATTCTCTGAAAGTACAGCCAGTAATAAAAAATTCATAGCCGTTCAGGAGTCTGAAAGAAATATATATAATATGTCAACTATGAGTAAGTTTAAGGGAAGTAAAAAGGGGAGACATATTGATTATATATTTGTTTCAGAGGACTTTGATATAATAAATACTGAGATAGTAGATTATAATAATTTAGGGAAGTATCCTTCAGATCATTATCCTATATTGGCTGATTTAAAAGTAAGATAATTAAAATAGCAGTTATCTTATTTTTAGATAAAAAATTTTAACTGTTTAAGTAAGAATTGATAATATTTTTAATCAGTGTTAATATAAAAATATAATATAACTCTAAAGAATTTATCTAAGGAGAAAGATTAATTAAATTAAATCGTTCTGAAGTACATGAGGGTTAGCCCAAATGATAAGGCGGTATCATAGGATAGCTATATACTATCTCTGCGCTCTTTTGGGGTGCAGAGATTATTTTTTTGAAAGGAGTATAGGCTTTGGAAACAAGAATCGCATTGATTGGTATTATAGTGGAGGATACTACGGCCACAGAAAAATTAAACAATATTTTACATGACTATGGACAATATATTGTTGGGAGAATGGGAGTACCATATCGCGACAAGGAGGTGTGTATTATCAGCGTAATAATAGATGCAACTAATGATATTATTAGTTCATTATCTGGTAAATTAGGTATGCTTGATGGTATCACTGTAAAAACGATCTATTCAAAGAAATAGAATAATTACTAGATATAAAGCAGAACGAGCTAGGTGGATATTAAAATAAAGTACTTAAAAATTTTATTAAGAAAGAAGAGTAGATGTATGTATAATGTGGAATCTAAGATAGCTACCGAATTTATTGATAATGGAGAAATATTATCAACCCTTGAATATGCTAAAGAAAATAAAGGGAATAAGGATTTAATCAATAAAATTATAGAGAAAGCTAGGGAGTGTAAAGGTTTAAGCCATGAAGAGGCAGCTGTACTACTTGAATGTGATTTAGAAGAAGAAAATAAAAAAATAGAAGAACTAGCTATGGAGATAAAGAATAAATTTTACGGTAATCGTATAGTAATGTTTGCTCCATTATATCTTTCGAATTACTGTATTAATGGATGTATATATTGTCCTTATCACCATGGAAATAAACATATAGCTAGAAAAAAACTTACTCAAGAAGAAATTAAGAAGGAAGTAATTGCATTGCAGGATCTTGGACATAAAAGACTTGCATTAGAAACTGGAGAAGATCCAGAAAATTCACCTATAGAGTATGTATTAGAAAGCATAAAAACAATATATAGTATAAAACATAAGAATGGAGCTATAAGAAGAGTAAATGTAAATATTGCAGCTACTACTGTTGAAAACTATAGAAAATTAAAAGATGCTGGAATAGGAACATATATATTATTCCAAGAAACATATAATAAAAAGCTATATGAGGAACTACACCCAACAGGACCAAAACATAATTATAATTATCACACTGAGGCTATGGACAGAGCCATGGAGGGTGGAATAGATGACGTCGGGATAGGAGTTCTATTTGGATTAAATATGTACAAGTATGACTTTGTAGGATTACTTATGCATGCAGAGCATCTTGAAGCTGCTATGGGAGTAGGACCACACACTATTAGTGTACCAAGAATTTGTCATGCAGATGATGTAAATCCAGAAGACTTTACTAATGGAATCTCAGATGATATATTTGCAAAGATTGTAGCAGTTTTACGTATTTCAGTACCTTATACAGGAATTATTGTTTCCACAAGAGAATCTCAAAAATCTAGAGAAAGAGTACTTCATCTTGGAGTTTCTCAAATTAGTGGAGCATCATGTACAAGTGTTGGAGGATATGCTCAGAAGGAAAAGGAAGAAGAAAATTCAGCACAATTTGATATCAGCGATACAAGAACTTTAGATGAGATTGTAAACTGGCTACTTGGTATGGGGTATATACCTAGCTTCTGTACTGCTTGTTACCGTGAAGGCAGAACCGGAGATAGATTTATGCAGTTAGTAAAATCAGGTCAAATTTCTAACTGTTGTTTACCTAATGCCCTTATGACATTAAAGGAGTATCTAGAAGATTATGCATCTGAAAATACAAAGGCTAAAGGAGAAGAAGTTATTAGAAATCAGATTATGCAAATTCCTAATGCTAAAGTTAAAGGAATTGTAGAAGAACATTTAAAAGAGCTTAATGAAGGAAAAAGAGATTTTAGATTCTAGATAATAAGAAATAGAGAGTATTACACCCTCTATTTCTTATTATCTTTAATTATACAAATTCCTTGAGTCATGGTGCCCATTGGACAATAAACACACCAAGAACGAGGTTTATAAAGGGCCATGGTAATTATACCTAGGAGAGTTGAGGTTAACATTAAGCTGTAGAAGCCAAAAGCAAATTGAACTATCCAAGGAGAAGCATAGGATAAATCTTTGAAATTCCAAGGTAATTTAAAGGTCCAAAATATAGTAAGAACTTCTTTTAGAGTATTGGTGCCGTGGAAAACTAAATAGGTGTTAAATATGATGTTAATGAACATAGTTAAAAAGAAAATTAAAAATCCATATCTAAAATATTTAGATTTTAAAAATTTAGGCATAGGTTTATTTCTTGATATTTTTAATTTATTTCCTAATAAATCTAATAGTTGTCCTCTACCACAGTATTTATTACAATAGCCTTTATTCCCTTTAACTATTGAAACTATTAAGGGGACGATAAAACAAATTAATCCTAGCCAAGCAAAAAGTATATTGAACAACCCTAAAATTAAATATAGGGATGATAGTATCCAAAGATATTCATAAAGATGCTTTTTCTTTTTTTTCATTAGTTACCTCCTTGTTTAATTTCTATGGTAGATGAAGGACATACTTTAGCACATTTTCCACATCCAACACACTTATCATAATCAATCTTTGAAAAAATACCATTGTTAATAGTAATGGCTCCAAAGGGACAGACATTTTCGCAGGCTCCACAGGCTACACAGTAGCTAATATCCACATAAGCCTTTCTCTTAACAATTTTCTTTTCCATGAATCAAATTCCTCCTGTATTCATAAATATTGTAGTAATCTCATTATAAAGGTATAATTAAATGAAGATATGTGATATAGTCACACAAGTAATTTTCCTATGGAGGATATAATGTTAAATAACTTAGATATATTTAATAAAAGGCTTGAAGCTTTATACAAGGCTTACCCTGTATTAAAAGAAATAGATGATAGTGATGAGATTATAAGAAAAAATGTGATTTTTAAAAATTTATTAAGTGAAGAATATTTAAAAACAGATAGTGGAAACTGTATAGGTATGTTATTTGTAATAAATGGGATTATAAAAGTACAAAAGGTAACAGAAGATGGAGATGAAACTAATTTATATAATGTAGAGCGTGGTCAGTTATGTCATGAAGCATTAAGTTGTTTTGTAAATTGTCAATCACTAAATATTGAAGGTAGAGCTATACAAGATTCTTTAATTGCTATTTTGCCATCAGATATAGTAAAAAGGTATTTATTAAATGATTCTAGATTTATGCAAATAATTTATAGAGATTTATATGCAAAGTTTAGGGGTGTTATAGAAAATAAAGAAGAGAGAATTCATGAATCCATAGAGAAAAGATTAATTAAGTTATTGATTAGTAAGGATACTAAGATAATTTATACTACCCATGGAGAACTTGCTTTTGAATTAGATTCTTCAAGAGAAGTAATAAGCAGAAAGCTTAAGCAGTTAGAAAAGAAAGGGTGCTTACTCATATCAAGAGGTAAAATTCAAATATTAAAGGACTTAGAGGAATTGTATAATATATAAATTAATAGTTATTTGTTAAATTAATGATAGCTATTAATTTATATAAATAAAGTTTAATAAAATTAAAATAAAATTAATAAGTAATGGTTATCAAAATGTATTATTTAAGAAGAATAATAGAAAAAATCTGATAAAATATAAAGTAATTTATATAGATTGAATATCTATATAAGTAATAAGGAAATTATAATACAGAGATAATTATATAAACAAAAGAAAGGATGGAATCATTAATATGGAAAACAAAAGTTTAAATAATAAATTTTTTAATATAGAAAAGAAACTAAACAATGAGATAGTAGGTCAAGGGGACTTTATTCATAGATTATGTGGTTATTTTAAGGAAAAGTTTTCAAACAATAATAAGGGAATATTACTTTTAGTTGGTAAACGAGGGACTTTTAAAAAAGCTAGTGTCAGGTTATTATTTGAGGAGCTTAATAAAGAAGATATAGATGACAATTATACTGTAGATGAGATAGATTTAGCTTCTTATAATTTTAATTTGGGATATAATGCATTTTTAAGTGATTTATATGAAAACTTAAATAATAGTTCACAGGTACTTATGTTTAAAAATACTGAGAAGGCTTCAAAGGATATACTTAAAGTATTATCAGAAATATATCCAAATACCTGCTTAAAATTAAATGATAATTATATAATGAAGAACAAATTTCTCATTGAGGCAAAGACTAAGGATGAAAATAAGATTGGTGAATTCATTTGTCATAATAAATTTTTTGTGTTTATTTATAATAATGAAGGTGAGACATTAGAAGAAGAGGTCTTACAGAATAAGGAAGAGGTATTATACACTAAAAAACTTACACAAGAAGAACAAAATACAGTAATTAGAAGAGAAGTTTTAAAGGCTATAGATAATATACAAAAAGATTTAGATGTAAATATAGTACTAGGAATAGATAATAAAGACGAGGATGAAGATAACTTTGGAATCTGTAGCTTTCTACAAGAAAACTTTATAGAAGATAGTAATTTTGGAGTAAGTGAGTATATATCTTATAAGATTTATAAACCTATTATGAATTTAATACAAAAGGAAGGACTATATGAAGAAAGTCAGATTCTAATATATGTAGATAGAAATGAGATATATTGTAAATCAGATGAAGAAATATATAAATTAGAGAATTACTTAGTACCTACCCTTGAAGAAGTAAAATATAAGTTAGATTCTATAATTGGTATAGAAGAACTAAAAGATTTTATTATAAATGTTGAAAATAACTGGAAGGTACAAAAAATAAGAAAAAGGCTAGGGCTAAAAACATCCCAAATATCTATGAACATGATATTTACAGGGAATGCAGGTACAGGTAAGACTAATGCGGCTAGAGTTACCTTTGAATATTTAAATGCATTAGGAATGCTATCTAGAGGTGTTTTTGTAGAAGTTAGCAAGGCAGATTTTGTTACAGAAAACACCAACGATATAGCAAAGAGAACAAACGATATAATTAATTCTGCCTTAGGTGGAGTTTTATTTATTGATGAGGCCTATTCCCTATGTGAAAGTGAAGAAGATAAAGTAGGAAAAGAAATAGTTGATGCCTTACTTAAGGGTATAGAGGATAATAGAGATAATTTAGTAGTTATATTAGCTGGCTACGAAAATGATATGGAGAATTTTTTAAGTTTTAATCAAGGGCTTAAATCTAGGTTCTCTAATACTATACACTTTAAAGATTATAACCCAGTAGAAATGTATGAAATAGCTGTGAATATAGCTAAGTCTAAGGGATATAGAATAGCTAGAAATGTAAAATCTGGATTAATAGATTTATTTACAAGAAATCAAATCATAGGGAAGAATGATTTAGGTAATGCTAGGTTTGTAAGAAATATAGTAGAAAATGCAATAATTGATGCTTCTAAAAAGTATCTAACTAATAATGACAAGGAAATTGATCTATTAGATAGAGATAACTTTAACTTTAAAGCTAATGCAAAGTTTAATTTAGAAGAAAAGCTAAATGAAATAATAGGACTTGATGAGGTTAAAAGGCTATTAAGAAGTCAGTATAAGTTAATAGTCGCTCAAGAAAAGAGAAAATCTGTGGGAGTAAATACTAAAATAGAGCAAAATTTAAACATGGTGTTTACAGGAAATCCAGGTACAGGTAAAACAAGTGTAGCAAGATTAGTGGCAGAGATGCTAAATAGCATGGGATTATTAAAGGTAGGTCAGTTAGTAGAAACAGATAGGTCTAGCTTTGTATCGGAAGTTCCAGGAGAAACTCCGAAGAAAACAGAAGAGAAGTTCAAAGAAGCCTTAGGTGGAGTTTTATTTATTGATGAAGCATATACCCTTGCTAATGATTCACTAGGAATTGAAGCTATAGAAACTCTTTTAAAGCTGATTGAAGACTACTCTAAGGAAGTAATAGTAATATTAGCAGGATATGAAGACGAAATGGAAGAATTCTTTGATGTAAACATAGGATTAAGATCAAGATTTCCTCTATGGACTAACTTTGCAGACTATAACCCTAATGAACTTTTTGAAATGGCTGTAAAACTCATTGAAGCAAAAGGATTTAAGCTATCAAAGAATGGATATATAGCTTTAAAGAAGAGCTTTGTTGATATCTACAATAATTCAGATGCACAATCTGGAAATGGTAGAATGGTGCGAAACTATGTGGAGAAATTAATTAGAAATCAAAGTATAAGAATTGTAGAGGAGGATATTAGCGTTTATGAGATGAATCTTATAACTGCTAAGGATGTAGAAAATATAAATGTCATTGATGAAGATGACAATTTTAATCTAGAAAGCAGATTAGAAATCTTAGTGGGGAATGAGGAGGCAAAAGATTTTTTAAGAAATCAGTATAAGCTTTTAAAAGTTAAGGAAAGAAGAAAAAAACTAGGATTGGTCTCAGATATTAATGGATATATGAATATAGTATTTACTGGGGAAAACGGTACAGGAAAGAAAACTGTAGCTAATATTCTTTCAGAAATGTACTATAGTAGAGGTATAGTTAAAGCTAAAAACATTGTAGAAATGGATAAATATGAGTTCATGGCAATGATCAATAAAGGTATAAAAATTGAAGATATATTTAGTAAATTTTCAGGTAAAATACTGTTTATAAATAGAGCGGACCTTTTTCTTGAGGAGGAGCAATACAATAAAATAGTGTCAGAGTTTATTAAGTTCTTAGATAAAAATAATAAGGTCATTATAATTCTTTCAGGAGAGAAGGAAGGAATGCAAAAACTTGTATTATCTAATCCTGCTTTTAATTATAGATTTCCAACTTGGTTTGACTTTGAAGACTATGATTATAGAGGACTATGCAATATAGCTTTAAATATATTAAGTAAAAAGGGATACACCTTATCTAGTGATGGAGAGGATGAACTTAATAAAACTATAATAGATATCTATGGAAATCCTAACTTGGTAATAAAAAATGGACTTATGATAAAACAATATTTGGATAATCTTATAAAGGTTCAAAGTATTAGAATATGCGATGAAGGCTTCAATAGAGAAAATATAAATCTAATAATTTTAGAGGACATAGTTAACAGTAAAAGAGAATTTTTAAGAAGAAATATTATTAAGTAAATTTAGATTAGAAGAAGTTTGGTATCTCATTGAAATTTATAAATCTGTTTATCTAGGATTGTGTACTATTATTTTAAGCTTTATAGATGAGGCAAGGGTCACGTGATTAAACATTAGAAAATAGAGCAATTAAAAATAGAAAGAACTACATCAAATTTATAGTTTTATGTAGTTCTTTATTACAATATGAAAATTATGAATTAATACTATAATAGATATGAGATAAGTATTAATAGCATTTAACTAATCATTATTACTCCGCAAGCTAGTTTTTTCCCAGAATTTCCAGAAGGTTGGGTAGTAAAATCATCAGCCATTTCATGAATTATAACGGATTTTCCAATAACTTCAGCTACGGTGAATCTATCTACATAGATACTCATGACAGCAATACCATTTGATGACATCAGTGGAGGAAGATCCCCATAATGATAAGGATGGGGCTGATTTGTTGGATTCCAATGTGCACCGGCAGACATGAAAGGATCCGTTGGACTACCTACACTACAATTCCCAGATTCATGAATATGAAATCCATGAAATAAAGCCTGTTTTCCATCTGATGTATATTTAGGTAAACCTTTAATAGCAGCTCTAATAAAAACTCCATCGGTTAACTGATAAAATAAAACTCTCCCGTCTATATCAGGAGCTAGTGGACCACCGCTTACTATTGCGTATGCAGTTGGATCTGGTATGCCGTAATTTTGGACTATGTCGCTAATGCTAAATTTATCATTAGACATTCTCATATTAATACACTCCATATTATTTATACAATACACTCTATAATATGTTTAGTAATTATGATGTGTGTAAATAAATTTAAAGAAGTTATAAGTAATATTGATGTTTACAAAGTTGAACTTAGATAAATGAAATTTATTTTGTTACTTTATTAATAATACTAACAAAGACAAGGAGGTTGCTATGAGTAGCGTGGATTCAACTAAACAATTCACTTTTAATAATAATATTAAAGAAAAACTAGGTCAGGTATCACTAATTATTTTAGGAAGCTTAATCTATTCTCTAAGTGTAAATATATTTATAGTTCCACACAAATTTTTAAGTGGAGGAGTAGCTGGAATAGCATTACTTTTACAATATGTAACAGATATACCTTCAGGATATTTCACGTTGCTTATTAATATACCTATATTTTGCTTTGGTATTAGGGTAATTAATAAGGAGTTTGGCATTCTAAGTTTTATTGGAATGATATCTATGTCCATATTTTTAGTATTAACTAAAGATATAACTAGATTTATTATAGTAGATGACTTACTAATTTCATGTATAAGTGGAGGAGTTTTATGTGGTATTGGTATGGCAATAATATTTTTAAATAAGGCGTCAGAAGGTGGAACAGATATAATAGCCATTGCTTTAAAGAAAAAGTATGGTGTAAATTTAGCCTCAATGACCTTTATATTAAATGCAGCAATTGTTTTTACAGGATTACTTTTAAATAATTTAACTATAACTATTTATACATTAATATCTTTATTTATCAGAGCTTATATTCTAGATAAGGCTATAGCAATGACTAATGGGAGAAAGTTAATTATTGTTATAAGTAATAACCCAGAGGAAATAAAAAATTCTATACTAGGACTTCTAGGTAGAGGAGTTACTCTTCTTCATGGAGAAGGTGCTTTTACAGGAGAGCAAAAGAAGGTTATCTACTCTATAATGAGTTCTAAGCAGGTAGAAAAAGCTAAGAAAGCTATATTAGATATTGACCCTAATGCAGTAATATCCATAATGGATGTTATTGAAGCCCATGGAAAGGGATTTAAACAGTTATCTTTTTAAGGTATATACTAAATAAGAGTATAATAAAAGTGCTAGTCTTTTAAGATTAGCACTTTTGATTTAAATTTAACATTATAATCAATTTAAATTAATATTTACTAGTTAGCCGTTTACTATAGCTAACATAGTATCCTCAGGAGTAAGTAGTGTTACATCTTCAGGAATGGTAATATGCTTAGCCAGTAGCTTATCATTAAAATTCATATTAGCTACATCAACTTCAATGTATTCCGGAATTTTTTCTACGTTTCCTTGGAAATCAAGGTATGGTCTAAAGGTTTCTAAAACTAACCTTTTAGATTCCAGATTTTCTTGTCCTATATAATTTATAGGAATTGTCATTTTAATTACTTCATTTGGTTTTACATATTGCAAATCAAAATGTATAATTTCGTGTAGATTATTCTTTTGAATATTTTTAACTACACAGTTTAGGATTTTGCCCTCTACATCAATTGAGATGATAGAACCTCTATGGCTACCTTTTAACATTTTCATCAATTCTGATTTATTCATTTTAGCAGTAATAGGTTCCGCTAAGAACTCACCATAGATGACACAAGGTATCTCCCCAAAATTTCTAAGCTTCTTTAAATTTTCCTTTGAATTCCTTTCATATACTTTAAATGTTGTACTCTTCATAATAAATCCCTCACTTATTTTTTATAATTTTATGTTGATTTATTAAGCTCAGTATATAAAATTATCACAGTAAAATTCATGCTTGAATCTAAGCACTATTAATTACATACAGAGCCTATAAACAAGCCCACATATGCATCAACCTCCTTAAATATACTTATCCCATCATAACATATATCAGAAAAAAATCAACATGAATAAAATACTAGTATGGAAAATGCTTTACAATATAAATATTTACATATATAATTATACATAGATATACTATGCATAGTAAGCCGAGGTAAGGGGTGAAATTATGAAAATTAATAAAGAGCTTTTAAAGGGAAGCACAACAATACTTATATTAAGTCTACTTAATCGTAAAAACATGTACGGGTATGAGATGATTAAGGAGATAGAAGAAAAATCTAAAGGAGTTTTCTCATTTAAAGAAGGAACTCTATATCCTATTCTTCATAGTTTAGAAAATGAGAATTTTATAGAAGCCTATTGGGATGAAGGAGAAGGAAAGCGTAAGAGAAAATATTATAAGATAACGGAAGGTGGTAAAAAAATTCTCAAGGAAAAAGAAGCCGAGTGGAAGTTATTTAGTTCTACAGTCAATGAAGTATTAGGGGAGGGAGATTTATGTCTACAGTAAACCATTCGAAGATAGAAAAGTATATAGAAGAAGTATGTGAGATGATTAAAAACAGAAGAGTTCATGAAAACATAAAGGATGAGCTTATAGATCATATAGAAGAAATTATAGAAGACTACATAGATGTTGGATTAACAGAAGAGGAAGCTATAAATAAAGCTCTTATGCAAATGGGTTCATCAGAGGTTGTAGGAAGGGATTTAAATGAGGTTCATAAAGCGGTTCCAGATTGGATGCTTTTAGGTATAACAGGGTTATTTATATTAGTTGGTATATTTACTTTAGGATTTATTCAGAAAAATAATGCCTTAACACTCAGTTTATATTTTAACTTTTTAGGAAAAACCATAATCTATGCGTTAGGAGGAATTATTTTAGCAGCATTTTTGTTAAAGATCGATTATAGAAAGTTTAAAAAGTACTCCAAGTATCTTTATGGTGGAGTAATGATTATTTTACTAGCTCAAATTGTATATGGGCATGGGGCTATGGGCTGGATAATTATTGGACCTATTAGATTTGATGCTTTTAGTATAGCACCCTTTTTTCTAATTATTGCTTTAGCTGGAATATTTGATGAGTGGAATTGGAATGATACTAAAAGTATATTAAAAGGTGTTATTATTGCTTTTATACCAATAATATTCTTTATCCTTGGAAATGCTTCAGTTAGCATGATTATCTATACAATAGCAGCTGTTACTTTAATTATTATATCAGGAGTGAAATTAAAACATATTATAACTTTATTTGGAATTATTGGAACTATATTTTTATTTTATATGTCTAGTGAACCAGATGGAATTAAAAGACTTTATGTGTTTTTCAATCCTTCATTAGATGTAGATGGAATAGTTACTTTAAGGAAATCAGCAGGATTATTTGGTCAAGGCTCAAATTTTACACCAAATATGTTACCGGAAGCTAATACAGACTTCATATTTACCTATATTGTATATTCTTTTGGATGGATTGCTGGGATAATATTAATTTCCTTAATTTTAGCCTTTATAATAAGAATAGTTATCATAGGAAAAAGTACTAAAGAAAGCTATGGTAAATTATTAGTTAGTGGATTGTGTGCTCTATTTGTAGTTCAGTTTCTATTAAGTATTTCTGTTAGCTTAGGATTATCTCCTACAGTTCCAGTAAGTATGCCATTTATTAGCTATGGAGGAAGTCAACTTTTAATTAACATCATTTCTATAAGTATAGTATCAAATGTGTACAAGTGGAGAAATACACCATATAATGCAAAAATACAATAGTTATTTTAATAATATGAAGATAATAATATAACTTTATTGTATATTGAAAAAGGTTAAGAAAAATCATTGACAAGCTTATATAACAATGATAATATTTAGAGAAATATAACATATAGGAGAATTAAAATGAGTAGAGAAATTAACTTTGAATCAATAAAAGTTAATATGGCATATTATCTTAGCTATTATAGATAGGGTTTGTATTTATAAAACAATTATAGATGCAAACCAGTTTAACAAATTTGGTTTGTATCTATGATGGTTGGGAAGCTTTGCTATACTCAAATTATTGCTAGTTTAGCCACATAGGTATATCTATGTGGCTTTTATATTTTAGAATCTTCTAATTTTAGCCACATAGTATTAATCTATATGGCTTTATTTTATTTTTAGGAGGGATATTAAAATATGAAAAGCAGAGAGAACTTTACAAGTAGAGCAGGATTTGTGATATCTTGTATTGGAGCAGCAGTAGGTCTTGGGAACATATGGATGTTTCCTTACAGATTAGGTCAAAATGGAGGAGCAGCATTTTTAATACCATACTTTATTTTTGTACTTATACTAGGTTCAACAGGACTAATAACAGAATTTGCCTTTGGAAGAGGGGCTGAAGGAGGAGCTCTAACAGGAATCAAAAAAGGATTTAAAAATAAAGGGTTAAGGGGAGGAGCTTTCTTTGGATTTATACCAGCCATAGGACTAGCTGGAGTATTTATATTTTACAACGTGGTAGTAGGTTGGATAATTAAATACTTAGGCCTTAGTATTAGTGGTAATATAAAAAATATTGATATGCCTAATTATTTTGATAGCTTTGCGGGAAGTGCTGAAACTATACCTTGGAATCTATTAGCAATAGGATTAGCATTAGTAATTGTGTGTATGGGAATTTCTAAAGGTATTGAAAAGATTAATAAAATTATAATGCCCATGCTCTTCGGAATTTTTATATTATTAGCTATTAGATCATTAACTTTACCAGGAGCTATAGATGGCGTGAGGTACCTTTTAACACCACAATGGTCATACCTTTTTAATATAAATACATGGGTAATGGCACTTGGGCAAGCCTTCTTTACAGTATCATTAAATGGATGCGGAATGGTTGTATATGGCAGTTACATTAAAAAGGATTTAGATATTCCAAGATCTGCAGTAAGTACGGCTATACTTGATACCATTGCTGCATTATTAGCTTCCTTTGTTATTATGCCAGCAGTATTTGCCTTTGGATTAGATCCAGCATCAGGTCCGCCACTATTATTTATAACAATACCAACTATATTTAAAGCTATACCTGGTGGACAAATACTTATGGTATTATTCTTCTTAAGCGTATTATTTGCAGCAATTAGCTCTTCAATAAACATGCTAGAAGGACCAGTTGAATCTTTTATGGCACAAACAAAATTAAGTAGAAAAACATCTGCTATACTAATATCCATAGTAGCTTTTATACTATCAATACCTTTAAATTTGAATATGGATTTATTTAATAACTTTGCAGATGTAATTACTATTGTAGTATCACCTTTAGCGGCATTACTAGTATTTATAGTATTCTACTACATGAATAGTAAAGAGGATGTGCTAGAAGAAATAAATAGAGGAGCTACAAGAAAGCTAGGAGAGAAATTCTTCATATTTGCTAAATATGGATTTACCATTATAACAGTATTAGTAATAATATTAGGAGTAATTTATGGAGGAATATAAGTAGGTATGTAGAGCTTTTTAAGATGTTAAAATTTTAAATATTTATATAGGAAACTTTTTAAAATGTTATGTAGGTAAATATCTATGAGATATCTGGCATAGTAGTCATTCTATCCTTTATAAAGAATGGCTACTATGACTAGGTATATGATAAGGTCAAGGTGCTTTCGTAAAATTCAATAGTCTTTATAAAATATTTAACTTGTACTTTAATATCATTAATAGCTAATGCTCATTTACTTTGAAGTTAAGGTTCACTTAATAAAAGTTCTTTAATTTCATCTATTCTTTTTATAGTAATAGCATATTATACAGCTAATTTGAAAGGCTCCATAGCTAAAATTCTTTAGAATAAACTCCATCTTTTATTATACCTATATCACCATAGAAAGTTAAGTTATCATCTTGTATTGTTTGAGTCAAGTAAAAGTTGGTAATTTAAAAATATACCTCTTCATTGTAACCTTACAAAAGCTTCGCTTTGCCAGATTTAGGGCGCAGTATCCACATAATATTTCACAAATTAATTTTTGAAGATTAAAAACCTAGATTATGAAGAAACGTATACATATGGAGTATGGCTACCATTTGAAAAAATAAAAAAGAAGCTCCTTTGAGCCTCTTTAGCTAGTTAACTTCATAAGCAGTTTCACTAGTGTCTACAGCTATAGCACTTGCCCTTCTTAGAGCTAAATATACTTTGATCACCGATACAGTTATCCATTAAATTAACTATATCTTGTGCCTGAACAACTTCTTTTCCATCAGAGATAGTTAAATTGAATTTAAACTCTGCAGAATCTTTGAATGCTAACACATATTTTCTAGTTGCCATCTTCTATTCCTCCCTTCTTAAATTTCCTTGAGCCTAAGCCTGATTAAGACCGTACTCTTCAATTTTTCTAATTTCAGTAGGCTCATTAACAGTTAAGTTACCTATAAGCACTGCAGTGTTAAACAGCTGCTCATCAGTAGCTGTGCCACTAACTGAAAACTTTTGAGAATCAACCTTTGGCTTTCCGTCCTCTTTAACACCATTCACATACTTAAGCACCATTGATGACTTCATTTTTGTAGATGTAATTGCCACAAAAATCACTCCTTTCTTCATTTCTTAAATATATATATGTGTTTTTATTTATTTTTTCCTTTTTCAAGCTTAATTCAATTATAATAGTGTTTTATAGCTTCATTTATTAGCTCATTGTACCGAATATAAAAACACCTTTATCTCTTCTAGCAGTTTTATATTCTTTTAAGTTATCTAAAGGATAATAGAAAGATATGCTGAATATTCTCCTTTAGATAACTTAAAATATAATTCTAAAACTTAACACACAAGAGAATTTCATATTGAAGGAGAATATTTGATGAAAAAAAAGATTAAACTAATAAAATATTTTATTATTACTTTATTAATTGTAATACCAGCAATAAAATTATTTCTTGAATTACAATTTGGAATTACACTATTGAATGATGATAAAATCATTTACACATACATTACTATCTATTCTTTTTTAGCAATACTTTTAGTATTTATGATGAAAAAATTTTCTTCCATGGTGATAACAGTTATATTTTTGTTCATTTATGTATTTACATTATATATTGGTAATGGTTTAGATGATGGACTTCGTACTTTAGAAGAATATATCTCACCAAATAATGAAAATATATTAATAGTAAATATTCAAACTTCATGGTACCCAAGTGCTAATGTAAGATTTTATAAAAAAGTAGGCCCTTTCTTTAAAAAAACAATTAAGGTACCTGAAATAGAGGACCAGTTTAATGATGATCACGTTATAAGAATGGATATTTCATGGAAAGACGATAATACTGTGGTAATAAGCGGATTTATTGTTATAAGAAATACGTATAAACTTGAAAAGATTAAGAAAAACTTCCCAGATAAATGCGATTATGAAATAATAGATAACAATCTATATTTAAATTTAAAATAGTTAAGGAACTCCACAGAAGTTATTCTATGGAGTTCCTTAGTGTTTATATTATTTTCTTTATAAAAGTCTTCTTAATTTACTTATAAAGGTACCAGTAATAGCATATATTTGATCACTTGTTGGTAAAAATTTAAATGCTAAATATAATGAATCTCTATTCTGCATTTCAGAAAATACATAATTATCAAAGCGATAATCATTTCCACCATGATTGTTGATAAAGGTAATGTATCTAGACTTTGCTATGTTTCTGTAGTAGGTTTCAATTGCTGAATCGATTGATTTACCCGTATTCATTAGATTAGCTATATATTCTGCATCTACATCGGCATTTAAGTCGTCCTTTGAGAATTTTCCAGAATCACTGAATAAATAATTTTCTGACGTAGCTACTAATGCCTGAAAACTTGATGAATTGTTGGTAATTCGTAGAATCTCTTTAATCGATGATGCTAAATCTCCAACCCATCCAGACCATGAACTTCTTATAATTCCAACACCTAACAAATGACCAGAAATGGTTGCAAATAAATGAGTTGCATCTACTTTAGCGCCACTGTAATCTGTGACAAATAGAACATCATTAAACATATTATACAATGATGTATTGTTCTTTTTTACATACTCAACAAAATTGTAATCAATATCTCCACCTGTTAAGACCCAATTAAAATCGTTATACGAAAATCTTCTACCAAAACCTGCAACTAGCTGATTTTTAGTTTTTACGAGTGCCAAAGGTTTATATGCACTTGCTAAACTATATAGTTGTCTAACAGAATTAATAAAGTTATCCATTGAAGTTGTTGTTGCCATAATAATATTCCTCCTAGAATTTAATTTTTTATTTTACTTTAATCGATTAAGTAATTACACTTATAAAAGAGTGATTTAATATTGATTTGTAAACTAATTTGAAAAATTTTTATTTATTTTTTTCCTTTTTCAATTTTCA
>DCDL01000056.1:0-27698 GCA_002316385.1 Clostridium sp. UBA1056 | reverse complement strand
TAAAAGTTAGTCCACTTTTTCTCACACTTCCAATAAGACTTACTAAAGCCCATCCATAAGCTATAGTAACAAGAAACCTTGTAACTGCTCTATAGACTATCTGTTTAAATTTAGCTTCTCAAAGTGCCTTTCAGAAGCTTCTAGGTTGAATTTTTAAACTATCTGGAGTAGCGCCAACATTTCCGACAAAACCCACTCTAAGGACCAACATAGGTAATTACTCTGTAAATCACCACAATCAAATCATAGTAATTCCTTGTATGTAATGGTATAATTTGGTTATGATTAATACCATGTTACATATGAAAGTTGTAAAACAACTCAATAAATAGTAATTTGTAGGGAAGATTATTTATATTTTGTGAGGTGAAAAGTAATGAGGAGTCTTGAATATGCAGAGATGAGGGCTAAAATAATTGATCGATTGAAAGAACAAAAAAATGTTGTATTAGCAACCTGCGAAGATGGAAAAGTTACTGCTAGAACTGTTTACTGCACATCAAATGAATTGAAAATATATTTTATGACTTCGAAAGCCTATGCGAAATATAAACAAATTATTAAAAATCCTTTAGTGGCAATGTGTTTTAATAATGTACAAATACAAGGAAGAGCAGTCATATTAGGACATCCATCAAGTGATGAAAATAAAGAAATTTTAGAGAGATGTGAGCATCTTGATAAGGAATTTATGTATTGGGCTAAATATAAAAATACGGTACTCATTGAAGTAGATATTACTGAAGTTGAGTGTTGGAATAATAATGGGCGTGAATATATAGATGTACTAAATAAAAAGAGTTATAGAATTGGATAATATTAGATTTTTAAGAAAGATGGTGAGTGAATTGGATATTAAGTTAGCGAGTCCAGAAGAAATCAAAATAGTAACCAATATTTCAAAGAGAGCTTTCGATACAGACGTAATGGTAGGTGCCGATGAGGTAGGAGGGCCACCCAATTATGATTCTGAAAAATGGCATAAAAAAATGATGTTAAGTCATAATTTATACACTATAAAGCAGGAGGATTATCTCATTGGCGGAGCCGTTTTATTTCAGGATAAAAGAAATAAGGAGATTATGTATGTGGGAAGAATATTCATAGATCCAAAAGAGTATAAAAAAGGTTTCGGATTAGAATCAATGAAATATATTGAAAAGATGTTTCCCAAGATTACAACATGGCGCTTAGAAACTCCGGTTTGGAATATAAGAACAAATTCATTTTATAAAAAGCTTGGATATTTGGAAATGTACAGAGATAAGGAATCTGTTTATTATCAAAAAGAGGTATGAGTATAATGGGAAGTTCATCAAATTCAAATTTGTAGAATTGATGTAACATAATTTTAGGTTCAGTTGTGTCGTATTATTCTTATTTACTCATCAACAAGAATTTAAATGCTCTTGTTTTTATTTTTTATAAAAGCACCATAAACGGTCGTTATTGGTATTATTTTTAAAGCCTTTAAAAGAGATGTTTTATGACTAATTTTCAGTTCTAAAACTATAACCAAAAGCAAAGTATCAAAACAACTTGAATTTAACCTTTATGATACTTACTTTTGGTTATAATTGGCTTAACGTGGATTTTGTCGGAAATGTTGGCTACACTCCTATAATAAAATGCCCGTTCCGCCCATAACCATTATATTCTATCTAATACTCCTTGAATGGACTCCCATTCAAGATAAAATAAGTATCTCATTTTCTTTAGTTAATATTTCTCTATTTTTATATTATTTTAATTATACAAGAGTATAGCTTATGTATAATTTACATTTACCTTCTTAGCTTAGCTCTTCATTGTTATACCTTCGTATATAACTTGTATAAATATAGGCTTTCACACTCCCATAGTTATAGCTCCTGATGTAGATTTTCTTCTTTATCCCTCCCAATTTAAAGAAAATGAAACTCCTGGTAGTCTTTCCACCTACGCGGTGCGTAACGTGTCTACAGAGCTCCCAACCTCCCCCTTCTCCTTGTATGGATAGAATTCAAGATAGTAATTGCCATCCCCCTAATCTAGAAAAGCTAATTATAGAGCTAGTAGCTGCCAGGAATATCAGAATATAGTTGGAACTCTTTATAAAATGGCATATAGTATTAAGATGGACTATAAAAAGAAAGATTTAGACTTTGTTGTCATGCCTTTGACAGGGATTTGGTGGAGTGAGAATATAGAGGATTTTACAAAAGAACCTAAGGATAAGTGGATGTGGACAATGATGATTCAAGTACCGGATTTCATTACAAAAGAAACGGTAGAGGAAATGAAGGATAAGTTAAAGGGAGAGTCTAATTATATAGATAAAATTAAGTTTATAGAAATTAAAGAGACTGAAGTCTTTGAAACTTTATATATTGGAGCTTACAAGGATGAAGGTGACACTATAAAAAGGCTTCATGAAACTATAACAGAAGCAGGATACAGAATAAGTGGAAAACATGAAGAGATATACCTTAGTGATCCAAGAAGATTTGAAGAGAGTAAGCTTAAGACAATAATAAAGCAATCTGTTGTAAGAGTTTAGGTATTGTAGTATAAGTTAAGTTATAGATAAAAAATGAAGGAGGACTATATATGTACCTAGTTAGTTCATGTCTAGCAGGAGTTAATTGTAGATATGATGGAAGTAATAGTGAGAATAAGTATATAGCTAAGTTAGTGAAAGAAGGAAAGGCTATAGCGGTATGTCCAGAACAATTATCAGGACTATCTACTCCAAGACCATGTTGTGAGATTATTATAGATGAAAATTCCAATAAAAGAGTAGTTAGTAAGGATGGTAAAGACTTAACCAAGAGTTTTATAGAGGGAGCAGAGAAAACACTAGGAATTATTAAAGCAGCGGATATAAATAAGGCAATATTACAGTCAAGAAGTCCTTCGTGTGGATGTGGACTCATATATGATGGAACATTTTCAGGAAAACTAATAGAAGGTGATGGATTAGTAGCAGAATTATTGATGAAAAATGGAATTGAAGTCTATACAGAAAATGATTTAGATAAATTATAATATTATTATTTTAATTATTGGGATAAAAGCTATGAAGATAAACTTTATTTTAAAATTAAGTTAGGTGGTGATTAGCATAGAATACATAGAAGCTAAAAAGTTAATATCTCAATATATGACTAATAATTCATGGTTTGATATTAATTACAATATGAATATTTATAAAGGGTGTTGTCATGGATGCATTTATTGCGACTCTAGGAGTGAATGTTATCAGATAGAGGATTTTGATAGAGTTAGAGCAAAGGAAAAAGCTATAGAATCCATAGGAAAAGAACTTAAGAGAAAGAGAAGGAAGGGTGTAATAGGTACAGGGGCTATGAGTGACCCTTATAATCCTTTTGAAAAACAGCATGAGTTAACAAGAGGAGCTTTGAAGGAAATCAATAGATATAACTTTGGCGTTTCTATTGCTACAAAGAGTCCTCTTATTGCTAGAGATATGGATATATTAAAACAGATTTCAAAGCACTCTCCAGTGTTAATAAAAATAACTATAACTACCTTTGATGATGAGCTATGTAAAAAGATAGAGCCGAATGTAGCACCTAGCAGTGAAAGATTTAAGGCTATAAAACAGCTTAGTGATAATGGCATATATACAGGAATATTACTGATGCCAATTCTTCCTTTTATTAATGATTCACAGGAGAATATAAGAAATATAGTTAGAGAAGCTCATAATTCAGGAGCAAAGTTCATATTTGCCTATGGAATGGGGCTTACCCTTAGAGGAAACCAGAGAGTTTACTACTATGAGCAATTAGAAAAACTATTTCCAAGGCAGAACCTGGTTAGGAAATACACTCATACCTATGGTGATAGGTATGAGTACGAGTCTTCTAATACTAAGAATCTTTGGAAGACCTTTACTGAGGAATGTGATAGGTACGGAATTATATACAAAATGAAAGATATAATTAAAGACTATAGAAAAAATTATGAAGAGGAGCAGCTGAGCCTGTTTTGACACAATCCCGTATAAATTTTACTATTAAACAGTATTTGATTGACTTAGATTGAGGTATATAGGAAGCGTATACGGTGAATAAAACTAAAATATAGATAAAATGCTATTTTAATTAATTAAAGCAAAGATTTAATCAAATTCCATATGTTGTTATTTATTGCCTTAGTTTTAAAAAAATGTTATAATGGTTTTATCAAATATAGGAGGTACAACAATGAAATTGTGTAATTGCTAATTAATTTTCATAATTGAAAATTGATAAAAGAAAGAATAAAATGCCTAATCATTAGGTTTTTTTGTGTACTTCTTTTAAGTTAGCGATTAAAAGACATACCTCTTATAGAACTAAAATTGTATTTATATTTTATATAGACGTTAAGTTTATTAGTATAGGAGCTATAGTAATTGAAGATTGTATATATTTATTTTTATCGCATTAAATATATATAGTTCTTATTAGATAAACTTATTTAAGTATAAAATTGATTACGTATTTTTAGGCTACAAGAAAGCAGCGCTTTTTTGTAGCCTTTTGTTTTATATTTAATAAATCGATGGTTAGGCCTCAAAGCTTATTTTAAGGAGGTCCTATCAATGGATACAACATTGAAGTTTGCACATGAAGAAGATGTAATTTGTGCGATGGAGTTAGTTTATGAACATGAAATCAGAAATATGTTAATTTCAAATATATTTGGTTTAAATAAAGCCTTATCGTTTATTAATTTTGCTTGTATTAATGATACTGACAATGTAATCACAATAGGCTCGTATTTAGAGATTACCACATTACTAATATCATATATATATACACCACAAAAATTAGTGACACAAATTTTAGATACAAGTTGCGGCCTTGATAATGGATTATTGAAAAATATCAATGAACTTTTATCAGGTTATAAATATACAGAAATTATTAGCTCTAATTTTGATATAGGGCTTGTAGAATATGAGAATGAATCTTTTGATGTAGCAATTGTGGGTATTACTAATTTAATTAATATCTTAGAAGAAGTACAGATAAACAGGTTTAGTCTTGAAACTGGAATAGAATATGAGATGTTTGAAAAGTTATTAACAAAGTCAAGTAAGTTGCTAAAAAAAGATGGAAGATTAGTAGTACTGACAAAACCAGGATGGATATTAAAGTCATGGAATTTAATTCATGACCTTGGTTTACAATTAGAATATAATAGCTATAGTCTATATGTTGATAGTAATAGGCATCCTAATGGATTTATTTGGTTAAGGTTCATTAAAAGAGATGTAAATGTTAATTTGGAATTGCATAAGAGGAATATAATATCTTTAATGAATGATAACAACATTGATAGACTGTATGCTCATAGGAATAATTTAATATTTCCCTATGTGGAGCTCTCCTATAGCAATTCCGAAGCCTATGTTAAATTAAATCAGAATTTAGAGTATATGCAATATTTCTTTTCTGTTGAAACTACAGCAAATCTAGCAGAATTATGTGAAGGATATACAGCATGTCTAGTTACTCCATCCGTAGCACAGTATGCATATAAGATAAATAAAAACATAGTCCTTTTTGAACGAGATAACAGATTTAGAGAAAATGGTGGTCTAAAATTTGTAAAATATGATTTAAATATTGGTTTAACAAAATTTTTACAGAATAAATATTTAAAAAAATTTGATAGAGTTATATGTGATCCACCATTCGATATCAAATTGGATGTTCTAGCAAATGATATTGTTGAATTGTTAAAGCAAGATAGAAAAAGTGTTGCTTATATAATATTTCCTAATAACAGAAAGATTAGTTTAATCAATGCTATGAAGGCCAGAGGGCTATTATTAGAAGAGGAAACTCAAAAAATAAGTATAGAGTATGCTAGGCCACCTAAGATAGTTAGGGTTAATGGTAAAGATGCCATTCAATTATATAAGTTTACTTGTATAATTTAAAATATTTTTATGGGAGATGGTAATGTGTATAAGCTAAACTATTTTTAAACATCGCTATATAAGTTTATTAGTAAAGAGTATTTGATTTACATTACTTAATCTATGATTCAATGTATGATAAAATATATATAGTACTTAATTAAAAGGGGGGAAATGGTTATCTAAAAGTTTTAGATATAACCTATATAGTTAACATGGAGGACATTAAATCGGTAGTCTATTGGATTATAGGATTTTTGCTTGCAGACGGATTTAGATATTTACTTAGAGATGTAGATATTCCAGAGTTTTTTAAGTGGACCATAGGAATAGCTATAATTATTGGAGGCTATATTCTTATAAATAAATTATTTATAAGAAATAAAGGTAAAGAAGAAGTATAATTTAAAAAATTTATTTTAAGGGGATGGGGCTATGTACTTTGATGATGAGTCAAAAAAGTGGGATACAGAATATAGAGTTGAAAGAGCAAAGAAAGTTAGTGATGAAATAGAAACCTATTTAGAGGAAAAGGATAATTTGAGGGCATTGGAATTTGGATCCGGTACAGGACTTATATCAGAAAATCTAACTCATAGATTTTCCAGTATATTGATGATGGACTTATCTGAAGGAATGATAGAGCAATTAAAATTAAAAATAGAAAAGAATAATATAAAGAATATGAAAACCTGGTGTGGAGATTTATTTGAATTTCCTGATAGTGGAAAATTTGATGTAATCTATACCTCTATGGCTTTTCATCACATAGAAGACTTGCCAAAGGTGATAAAAAAATTATGTGAGTTACTTGATAAAAATGGAAAATTAATAGTTGTAGACTTATGTCCTGATGATGGTAGTTTCCATGATGAAGTGCATGGATTTAGTGGCCATAACGGATTTAAACTTGCAGATATGGAAGACTTACTAAATAAAGGTGGTTTTGAGGCTAGGGGTTCAAGAGTATTTTATTCAGGGACAAAGGAAACTGAAGGAAAAGAGCATCCATATCAGTTATTTAGTATGTGTGGTATAAAAAAATAAAATCTGTAATTATAAGAGCATCTAAAATGTAAAATGTACCCTATAAAATAGACTTTTTTTAAACTGTCTATTTTATAGGGTACATTTTAAGGTAAGGGTGTTCTTTTTATTTATTTTATATTATCTAACAGTATAAAGAGTAAATGACTATAAATAGTTATCAGTAAATTTATACTAGAAATTCAATTGTAAATTTTTTTGCAATTAATCGTTTATATTATTGACCACCTGGTTTGTTTTTGATAGAATATGATAGACCTGGTAGTCAATATTTGTTTTTGGAGGATATTATGAATCAAAAAGAGAAAAGTCAGCTCAGCAAAGACAAGATATTAAATGCTGCAATAGCGGAGTTTGGAACAAAGACCTATGAAAACGCTTCGCTTAACAATATATGTAACGATAACAAAATTTCAAAAGGACTTATCTATCACTATTTCGAAAGTAAAGACGAACTATTTCTAAAATGCGTTAAGGCTTGCTTTGATGCATTTGTAGATTATCTTAACAAAGAAGAATTTGACCAATTAGATTTTCAGAAGTATATGCAAAGTTATATTGACTTAAGGTATCGTTTTTTTCAAGAAAATGTTTATTACAGCCATATATTTTTTAATGCAGTTTTACAACCGCCCGTACATCTAAAAGAGAAAATTCGGAACTTAAGAGCTGATTTTGATGCACTAAATATTAATCACTATCGTATGGCACTAAGTAATGTAACACTGCGAGATGGTATTACAAAAGAAGAAGCAACGGAATATTTCTTTATTTTTCAAGAAATGTTCAATGGTTATTTTCAAGACAAAGCTTATGAAAGCTTAGACTTCAATTCTATAATAGAAGTACATGAACTTAAACTGTCAAAAATATTGAATATTATGATTTATGGTATTGCGAAGGAGGAATTATAAAAATGACATTCTTAATATTAAGACTTTTATTGGCAATTGTTATTGCATTTTTCATTGGTAAGCTTGTTTCAAAAATCAAGTTACCTGCTATTTTAGGATGGCTACTTACTGGTATGCTACTTGGTCCACATGCATTTGGAATTGTAAATGATGCAGTTTTGAATGCTAGTTGGTATCAGCCTATTATGCACATTTTGGAATGTGGAGTGGGGCTTTTAATAGGTACGGAGCTAGTTTGGAAAAAAATCAAAAAATCTGGTACACAAATTATTGTAACAACATTAACTCAATCATTAGGAACATTTTTTGTTGTGAGCTTGGTATTTGGGGTTGTGTTTTATTTTGTAGGATTTCCTATTTATCTTGCATTTATATTTGGGGGTATTGCTCTTGCAACTGCACCAGCACCAGCACTTTCTATTGTGCGTGAGTTTAAAACAGACGGGCCTGTAACTAAGACATTAATTCCTATGGCAGCCCTTGATGATATGGTAGGAGTAATTGTGTTTTTTTCAACTATATCTATTATCTCTGCCAATCTCTCTGAGCAAAAACTACCAGCTTATATGATATTACTTGTAGTTCTACTACCAATTATTATTGGGATTGTTACAGGATTTTTTGCAGGATTTGTACTGAAAAGAGAACGTTCACCAAAAGTAACTGTATTGTTGCTTAGTGCAACCATACTAATATCAGCAGGTGTTGGTTTCATATTTAATGATTTAGTTTTACCAAAACCTGTACTTAACTTTATGCTTATTGGTATGGCTTTCTCAGCAACATTTTCTAACATGATTTCAGAGGAACGTCTAGACCAAATTATGAACTCATTTAATCCTATTCTTGGTATTTCTATGATTGTAGTTATCTTAAATCTTGGAACACCACTTGACTATCATCTGATTTTAGGTGCGGGATTATTTACTGCCATTTATATCATCTCAAGAGCTGTAGGTAAATATGGTGGAGCATTCATCGGAGCTGTTATAACAGATTCACCAGAAACCGTAAAAAAATATTTAGGACTCACATTGCTTCCTCATTCAGGTGTATCTCTTGTATTTACAGGTATAGCTGTTTCTGTTCTATCAGGGCCAGCACCAGAATATGCTAAGGTTATCCAAGGAACAATTGCAGCGGCTGCTGTTATTAACGAGATTATTGCAGTTATCGCATCTAAAAAGGCTTTTGAATGGGCAGGAGAATTTAATAAAAAAGATGAAATCAGCAATGAAAATATACAGAAAAATGAAAAAAATATGATAGAGAAATCATTATAGATCTTTGAGAGTATTTATAAAATCATGATACAAAACATATTTATACACAGATTCAACCCGCAATCATGGTTTTTATGATAGTCAAAGTCTTTAACCTTTAGATGAAAAAAGTCTTGAAATGACATGTAAAAATAAACTGATTACAATGGATGTTTTGCTATACTATATGTAGTAAATAGATAATCCAAGCCACTCGATATGAAGAAATTCAAATTGAGTGGCTTTTACAATTTTGATCTCTATTTCTCAATAATATTAAATTGTTATAATATATCTACCATAAAAAGCTATTCATATAAATGAAGTTTTAATAAGAAGAGTGTTCTAGATGAATGCTCTTTTATTTTACTCTACGACAATTATATTATTACCTAGGGCATCTTTTACTTCTATTAATATCTCTTCTTTTAATTCTTTTGTATAACTTTTCTCTTTCATCACTTACCTCCAATCACCTTCTACATTTGAACTATAATAAAATGTATTATTAATTGTCCAAACTAATTTAAGGCTTAATATGTTGTTATATTTGGATAAATTTAAATTATTTAACAGGTGGGCAAGTTTGTGATAAAGTTATATATATAGAATAATGTATAATTTTATCATCGTAGTTGGAAATTTGGAAGTTACTAAGAATCAAACAATAATTCGTACAGTTAAAATGCACTCATTAAAGTTAGAATGAAGTAATTTTATGTAAAATTTGATGAAACATTATTATATGGAGGACGAAATTAATGAAAGTACATTTGAATATGCAAATATAAGGTGAAAAGTTAATCAGTTTTTAGTATAAATACTTATTAAAGTAGGAGGAAGGTATGGATAATATTAAGATTTTACTAGTGGAAGATGATGAAGCTGTTGCCTTAGGTATTGAGTATAATTTAAAAAATGATGGCTTTGAAGTAATAAGAGCTGCAGACATATCTAGTGCAAAACAGTTATTTAATGAAGAGTTTAAACTTATTCTTTTAGATATTGGATTACCAGATGGTAATGGATATGAATTTTGTAAGTATGTAAGAGAAAAGAGCAAGGTACCAATAATATTTTTAACAGCATTAGATGAGGAAGTTAATGTAGTCTTAGGCTTTGATCTTGGTGGTGACGATTATATTATAAAACCGTTTAGGTTAAAGGAGCTTTTGTCAAGAATTAAAGCGGTACTTAGAAGGACAAGCAACTCCCCAAAAACAAGATTTATTTCAGGAGATATAGAAGTAAACAGTTTAGATGCAAAGGTTTATAAAAACAAAAAGGAAATTATTTTAACAGCTGTTGAGTATAAGTTGCTTTTATATTTTATGGGTTATCCATATAAGGTTATTTCTAAGGAAGAAATTCTCCACAGGTTGTGGGATATTCAGGGAGATTTTGTGGATGAAAACACACCTGCTGTGTATGTGAGAAGGCTTAGAGAAAAGCTTGAGGATGAACCATCAAAGCCAAACTATTTAGTAAACTTAAGAGGTTTGGGATATAAGTGGGATAAAAATGTTATAGAGGAGTAGTGTGTAAAATGAAAGGTGTATATAAAAATAATTTTTTAAAGCAATTTAGCTTAGTGTGGATTATAGTAGTAACTATTTTAATAATTACATTAAATATTGTTATTAACATAAGCTTTGAAAAAATTAAAAAGAATTATATAAATGAAAGCTGTGCTTTAATAGGTTCATTTTTAAATGCCCAAGCTACTGAAGAAGATAAAGTAGTTGAAGTTTTTACACAAGGCGCAAAATATGAGGATTATGAAAAGGGAAAGCGAATTTTGTCTTCTTATGGTTATAAAGAAGACATGGATATCAAATTGATTCCTAAGGTAAGTGAATCCTATGAAAGATTGAAATTACATATTAATATTCTATTACTCCTTTTTATGGCGATATTATATTTGATTATATTCTTTTTTTATAAGAAAATTGTTATCTATGTTAGAATGCTAAACCAAGGAATAAAAAAGGTAGTTGAAGGGGATTTTTCTTTAAGATTTTCATTTATAGGGGAAGGTCCATTTAGTGTACTAGCGCATAATTTTAATCAAATGGCAGAAAGGTTAGAAAACGCATTAGCTGAGCTTACTAAGGAAAAGATTTTTTTAAAGGATACTTTAGCAAATATATCTCATCAGCTTAAAACTCCAATAACCTCTATGAGCTTATTTACTGAAGCACTAATTAATAATTCTTCTATGGGTAAAGATGATGTAGAGAAAATAGGTTGTAGAATGAGAAGTTCCTTATATTGTATGGAGTGGCTTATAAAAAAATTATTAAAGCTTGCTAAAATTGAAGGCGGAATAGTGGAATATAATAAGACAAATAGCAGCTTTAAGGAAACTATAGAAAAAGCTGTGGAGCCTATATTAATAAGCATAGAAGAGAAAAATATAAACTTCAGAGTGAAGGCTGAAGAAGGTTCGTATCCTCATGATAGAGGATGGACAAGTGAAGCCTTAACAAATATAATTAAAAACTCTATTGATCATACAAAACAGTGTGGTGAGATTTCTATTTGCTATGAAAGTAATTCACTTTATCATAAAATTACCATAAGTGATAATGGAGAAGGTATTGATAAAGAGGACTTACCTCATATTTTTGAACGGTTTTATAAAGGGAAAGGCAGTAGTGGTATAAGAAAGACGGATTCAATAGGAATAGGCTTAGCTCTTTCTAAGAGTATAATAGAAGGTCAGGGAGGCTTTTTACAGGTGGAAAGCATAAAAGAACAAGGAAGTAAATTTACAGTTACCTTTCTTACAAATTTGTAAGAAAGGTATTTATCTTATAGTAAGAATTGAGGAGTATGTTTATAAGTATAGAGGAAAGTGAGGGGAGACAATATGAATAGGTACATAGAAATATCTAATAAGTATCTTAGACAAAACAAAAGGAGAAGTCTGGTCAATATAATTGCAATAATATTAGCTACTATGTTTATAAGTGGTACAGGACACATGATTTATTCTTCTCAACAAAATATTATTACTATGTTAAGAGAAGATGGAGATTATCATGTTAAATTTGAATTGACGCAAAAGGAAAAATTTCTAGATATTAAGGTACACTCGGCGGTAGAGAAGGCAACCTTTTGTCAAAAACTTGGAAGTGTACCATTAGGAGAAAAAGCATTAGTAATCAATGAAATAAATAGTGATGGTTTTAGCTTATTAGGTGTAAGACTAAAAGAGGGAAGATTTCCACAGCAAGCTAATGAAATAATATTAAATTTAGACTTTAAAGAAGAAGAGCAAAAAAAGATTGGAGATAAAATAACTGTTAAACTATATGATAACAGAAATATAGATTATACTATTGTAGGTTTTTCACAATCTACTGATAGTGCTTTTATGAAGACATTTAATGCATACACTGTTAGCAATAATATAGTGGTTGATAATGTAGAAGTCTATGTAAAATTAAAGGAAGTAGGGAAGTTAAATAATAAAATAGACAATTTAGCTAAGGACTTTAGTATAGATGTTAATAAAATTTCAAAGAATGAAGCACTCTTAACCGCAATGGGGGAAGGTAGAACCAAAAGTGACATTATAGATTATATCACTTTCTTTATGGTAGCTATTATTGTAATGATTGCAACATTAATATTTATATACAATTCATTTAATATATCTACTATGGAAAGAATGAAGGAATATGGACTAATAAAGGCTATAGGTGGAACTAACAAGCAGATAAAAAAAATTATTTTAAAGGAAGCTTTTATAATTGGAGTAATAGCCTTGCCTATAGGGCTAATTTTAGGAATAGCAGTAGGTTCAGTATTATTTAGAACATTTAATAGTTTGATTTTTAGTAAATCGGTTACTATAAAAATATATTATTCTCTATATAGTATCTTGGGAACAATAATAATTACTATTATCACATTATATTTATCAGTAATTTCAATGCTAGGAAAAGTAAAAAATATATCACCACTAGATTGCTTTACTAATAGGAGTTGTGATGTGAAAAAAGTAAGTACAAGAAAAGGGGATTTAAGGAACAAGCTTTTCAGCATTGAAGGAATTATTGCAAATAGAAATATAAGAACCAATAAGGGAAGATTTAGAACAACAGTGTTTTCAATTGTATTTTCGATAACACTTTTTATTACATTTAGTAGTTTAGTTTGCAACATAGAACAACTACCTTATGAAGCCTTGCCAACAGATATGCAGCTTAGTTGGTATAATCATTACTTCACTAATATATACAATGAGGAAAACAGTAAAGAAACGATAAAAAGCAATAGTGAACAAATAGAGTTAGTTGTAGAGAATGCTGAAAAAATTAATGGAGTAAAAGATGTATATAGAATATATCAGGGCATAAAATCTTATACTTTTATACCTGAAAAGAAAGCAATGGTAAAGGGTGATTCAATCAGTATTAAAGGTAACAAATATACTAATATAAAATCTGAAATAGTACCAATTGATTTAAACACTATTGATCAGCTTTCACCATATCTTTTAAACAAATTTGATAATGAGGAAAAAATGGAAAAAGAAAGAGGCGTTTATATTACTCAAATAAGCTATGAGCAAGACATGGAAAGTTTATGTGACATAAAATATAAGAAGAAGGATATAGCAACTTTGAAGGTAGGAGATGAAATACTAATTGATACATCAAATTTAATGTATACTAATAAATTTGAAAGTAATGATAATATAGAAAAAGAAGCTATGAAGGTAAAGATTTTGGGTATAGTTAGGGTGAATCTCTTCGATAGGGAGAGCATTAAAGATATGTCTCCAGTAATATACATGCCTAGGTCGCTTTACAATGAGTTGATTGAAAAGAAATGTGCGAATTTATCTAAAGGCAATGAGAGTGACGTTAATAAAAAACTGGAACTGGATAGATTGCAGCCTGCACAACTTAAAGGCATGGTTGTAAGTTACAAGGATAATATAAGCAGTAAGGAAAGAGAATATATTGGAAAAGAACTATTGGAGCAATGGAAATCATGTACTAATGATAAAAAATTTAATAGTTTAACAGCTTTTGATGAAAAAAGTGATAAATATATTAAATTTGGTAAGCTCTTTTACTTCAGTGTCATAGCATTTATAACTATTATAAGTATGGCAAATGTATTTAATATAGTAAATACTAATGTAATTTTAAGAAGTAAAGAATTGGCGCTTTTAAGTGTTGTTGGTGCTTCTAGAAATAGTATAAAGAATATAATGTATTTAGAAGGAATGCTATATTCAATTATAGGAATAACCTATGGAACTATTATTGGAGGTATAAATTCTATACTGATCAGTATGATGTTTAGAAGTGGACATGATATAGCATATGTGTATCCTTATAAGGAAACTTTGATAAGTATAGTGCTTTTCATAGCGGTCGGAATAGTGGCAATATATTTTCCATTAAGGAAAATTAAAAAGGAAAACCTATTGCAATATAAAGAATATTAGATTAGGTTAGGGGGAAGTTTAATGTTAACCATAAAGGAACTTTGTAAAACATATGGAAGTGGAGAAGCAAAGGTAGATGCTTTAAAAAATATAAATTTAACTATTAATCAGGGAGAATTTGTGGCTATAGTAGGGGCTAGTGGCTCAGGAAAGAGTACTCTTCTTCATACTATGGCTGGTTTAGATAAGCCTACAGAAGGTAATGTAATTATTGATAATCAGGATATATATACTTTAGATGGAGATAATCTTGCGGTTTTTAGAAGAAGAAAAATGGGCTTTGTGTTTCAGTCCTTTAATTTAATTGATGTGTTAACCTTAGAGGAAAATATACAGCTGCCTGTACTACTAGATCATCAAAAAATAGATAAAGATTACCTGAATGAATTATTAGAGCTATTAGGTTTAAGAGATAGAAAAGATCATCTCCCGTCGCAGCTTTCTGGAGGGCAACAACAGCGGGCTACTATAGCAAGGGCATTAATATACAAGCCTTCAATTATATTTGCAGATGAGCCTACAGGAAATCTTGATAAAAAGAATTCAAAAGAGGTAATGGAGCTGCTTAAATTATCCTCTAAAAAGTATAAACAAACACTAGTGGTTGTAACTCATGATTTAGAAATAGCTTCAGAAGCAGATAGGATAATTACTCTTTCGGATGGAGAGATTAGGTGACAATCCCCCGAAATTTGTAGCAACTCTTATGGAATTAGGTCAGCTAGGGTTGATTCTCCTAGAGGAATCAGTATTATTATATAATTTATATTAAGCGTGAAATATATTTACAGAAAAAATTATCCATTATTGTAAAATAATTTGGACACTTTCAAAGTTTCCTACGTTATATTAATGAAAGCATTAATTGGGGAAGTGATACAGTGAAGGTTTATTCTGTTTATAAAAAATATAACAAGGATTTCATTGCCTATGCAAAATCTATTACCGGTAATAAAGATGTAGCTTTTGATCTTGTACAAGACGCTTATGTAAGAGCATTAGAAAATGAGAATATATTTTTAAATATGAATGAATATCAAATAAAAGGTTGGTTTTTTACAGTAATAAAAAATAGAAATATTGATTTTATAAGGAAAGAAAATAAAATAGTTCTCTTTGATAATGGGGTGCCAGAAGAATGGATTGAAAGCTTTGAAGAGGAAGTTCTTATAAAAAATTTAATAGAAACACTGCCAGAAAAGAATAAGAAGATATTAAGGCTTAAGTATAATATGCATTTAAATAGCAATGAAATAGGAAAAATACTAGGAATATCTCCTTCAACAGTAAGATCCCAATTAAGTGCTTCATTAAAACTATTAAAAAAGAATTTACAGGGGGTATAGAGATGTCCAGAATTAAAAATATAAATATTTTAGATGTTAGAAATATTAAAGAGGATTTAGCAAAGGAGATTTCTGAAATATGGAATGTAGGATTTCTTATAGAAAGTGATGATTCACAATTATTGCTTAAAGATTGCAAAAAAATGAATGTAGGAGTGACTGTAAAGGCGCCCAAAGCCATAGAAGTTATAAACTCTTCAGGAGAACTTGAAATAGACAGAGAGTATTTAGAAGGATTTTCAAAACCAGTAATTTTTATAGTAAGCGGCTCTGTTACATTTAAGGCAGATATAGATAGTAAGCTAATAGAAGAAAAAATATATTTCATGGCAGTGCAAGGTGAACTTATATGTGCTAAAAACCTAGCAGGATCTATACAAGCGAGGTGTAAAGTTCAAGGTAAAATTTTAAAATATAATACAGGACATATCTTTTTTAAAGATAAATTTAAATTGACAAATAAGTCTATGGAAAGCTTGCCATCAAAAGCTAAGCTATCTTTCAATGAATTAATAATTTTAGAGCCTATGGATAAAAAGATTTTTGAAGAAAAAATAGCAAATATCCAAGTTTTAAACAGACTAGTTGTAAATGGGGAATTTGAAAATATTATTTCAGAATATGTTGAAGATTATTACTCAATAGATAAAGTTATATTGCCAAAGAGCGCAGGCAATATAAATTATATAAATGATGATACTATTATTAATGACAGTTCAATAAAAAAATACAAAGATAGTATTTTATTTGTAGAAGGTGAAGTAGAAATAGCTTTAGAAGAGGACATAAAGCTTGAAGATTATATTAAAACTTTATATTCAGAAAAGGTTATTTGTAAAGATAAGGATTACGACAGTGTTAAAAAAGTTTTAGGTAGTGATGATATAGAAGTAGAGATAATAAATGGAAAAGTAATTAGAAACATTGGCAAATTAAGCTTTTCAGGAAATATGGATCAAATTCAAGAAGAAATAAGTATAAGGAATGTGGGAAAGTTAATATTTGAAGATAATATTGAGATTGATAAATTTAAGGAAAAAATTTTGTCTATAATTAATTACGGTATTATTATAGCGCCAGAGCATCTAATGGGAGCTGTAAATAGTAAACTAAAGGATAACTATGGAAAGGTTAAATCCTCAAAAGAAATAAATAGTGATAAAAAAGAATCAGAGAGGATATTGTATGCCAATTTATTAGAGTTAACATTATAGCTAGCAAAAATCCACCGGCATGTTTAGAGTCAGGAATCGTATTACAAATATTCCTTGACAATAACAAAATTAAACTATATATTTAAAGAAAATTATAATTATAAAAAGGAGATTTAAGGGGATGTACACAATAGTTCTTAAGTAAGCTATTAAAATTAAATAGTTTAAAATGCTTTAAAGTTCTAAGATAGAGCTTTGTTTAATGATGCATTTTAAGAACAATATCTTCTATTAAACTCTTTTATATAAAAATTAAATAACTACAAGTGCATATATATAAATATATATGATTATTTATATTAAGATAAAATATAGATAAATATATTGTGTATTAAGTTTAATTTGAATGTAATAAAAGATTTTTATGTAAATAAAATCCCTGTGGATGATATTGTTCATCTACAGGGATTTTTTAAATTTTATATTAAAAAGGGTGGGATGTTTTATGGCATTAACAAAAGTTACAGAAAGGATCTATTTTCTTGAAAATGATAGAGAAGCAGATAGGCCATTAATTGGATATATTAAAGGAGATAAGTATTCCTTAATGGTGGATGCAGGAAACTCGAAAAATCATGTTGAAAAATTCAATAATTCTATAGAAAAATTAAATTTAAGATTACCTGATTATGTAGCTATTACTCATTGGCATTGGGATCATACTTATGGCATGAATGCAGTTACAGGAAAAACAATAGCATGTGAAATAACTAATGAAAGATTAAAGATTATGTCTAAATGGCAATGGACAGAAGAAGCAATGAATCAGCGTCTTTTAACTGGTGATGATATTGAATTTGCAGATACTAATATTCGTAAAGAATATAAATCTCTTCAAGATATAAAAGTTATACATGCTGATATAGTATTTAAAAATGATTTAGAAATAAACTTAGGAGGGCTAGTGGTTATTTTAAAAAATGTTATTGCGCCTCATTCAGAGGATTCTGTCATAGTCTATGTACCTGAAGAAAAAGTAGTATTTATAGGAGATGCCTACAGTATAGATTTTTACAATAACTACAAGTATGATTTAGTTAAATTACAAAGTTTTATAAATATGTTAGAGAGTTTAGAGTTTGGTACTTGTTTCTTAGGGCACTCATCACCTCTAAAAAAGACAGAGATTATTGAGTATTTAAAATCGCAATATAAGAAAATCTCTATAAGTAATGATTAACTATCGTCTAAATTTACTATTAAAATTAAAATGGTGGGATTGACCTAAAGAAAAGAGTTTAGTGAATTGTATTTATAACTGAACCATAGAAGAATATTGTGATAAAATAAATCTAATGATACTGTACAATAAAGGGGAAGTTTATAGTGAAAAAGGCAATAGGGATTTTTGCTCATGTGGATGCAGGAAAGACCACATTTTCAGAGCAATTACTTTATCATACAAAGAGTATTAAAGCTAGAGGAAGAGTTGATCATAAGGAAGCTTTTTTGGATAGCCATAAGATAGAAAGAGAAAGAGGAATAACAGTTTTTTCTGACATAGGAATTTTTAAATATAAAGATTCAGAATATTATTTAATAGATACTCCAGGACATATAGATTTTTCTCCAGAGATGGAGAGATCTATAGGTATTCTAGATTATGCTATCCTTTTAATAAGTGCAGTAGAGGGAGTGCAAGGTCACACAGAGACAGTATGGCAGTTACTTAGAAGAAATAATATACCTACTTTTATATTTATAAATAAGATAGACAGAGAAGGTGCTGATTTACAGAAAGTTATCCATGAGATAAGAAATACTTTAAGTAGTGAAGTTTGTTTAATTGAAGAAGAATTATATAATTTAGGTGATGAAAATATAGAATTTATAGCCGAAAGAAACGAGGAATTATTAGAAATTTATTTAGATAAAGGCTATGATAACTGCTTATGGATAGATAAATTAAAAGAGCTTATTAAGTCAGGAAAAATATTCGTAGCTTTAAAGGGATCAGCATTATTAGATGAAGGTGTAAAAGAGTTTTTAGAGAAGTTTAATAATCTTAGCTATACTAACTATGAAAAGACAGAGGATAATAAAGACTTCAAAGGTAGAGTATTTAAGGTTAAGTATGATGAAAAAGGTAATAGAGTTACCTTTATAAAAGCATTACAGGGTGAGTTAAAAGTAAAGGATGAAATTATATATAGTGTTAATGGGGAAGAAATAAGAGAAAAAATAAATGAAATTAGAAGTTATAATGGAAATAGATATGAGAGTAAAGATAAAATTGTTTCAGGTGAAATTCTTGGAGTTGTAGGCATAAGCTCTCTAAGAGCTGGTATGGGTATAGGAGTTTCTGATTTAAATGAGTTTTCTATGATCCCAACTCTAAGAGCAAAGGTGGACTTTGATAAAAATGTAAATCCTAGAGAAGTATTAAGATACTTTAAGATTTTGGAGAGTGAAGAAAATAGTTTAAATGTAATATGGAGTGAAGAGTTACAAGAGATTCATATTAGTATAATGGGAAAAATACAACTAGAAGTTTTAAAGGATATATTAAAGGATAGATTTAATTTATCAGTGAATTTTGGAACTCCAGAAATATTGTATAAGGAAACTATGGAAGGTGAAGTAGATGGATTTGGTCATTTTGAGCCCCTTCGTCACTATGCTGAAGTTCATTTGAAATTAAAAGAAGGACCTAGAGGATCTGGCATAACATTTAAAAATAAATGTCATAGTGATTTTTTAACTACAGGAAATCAAAACCTTATAAGAACTCATATATTTGAAAGAGAGCATAAGGGAATACTTACAGGAAGTATAATTACAGATATAGAAATAACTCTTATGAATGGTAGAGCTCATTTAAAGCATACAGAGGGTGGAGACTTTAGAGAAGCAACTAAAAGAGCTATTAGACAAGGGTTAGAAAGCGCTAAAAATATATTACTAGAACCTTATTATAAATTTAAAATAGATGTAGATGTTAATTTAATGGGAAGGGTTATTAGTGATATTCAAAAGATGAGTGGTATTTTTAATGAGCCTAGGAATTATGGGGAAAGAATTATAATAGAAGGAAGGGGACCTGTAGCTACCTTTATGAATTATGCCTTAGAGTTTCAAGCTTTTACAAAAGGAAAGGGAAGTCTAAGTTTAGTATTTCATGGATATGATATATGCCATAATTCAGAAGAAGTTATAGAGACTAAAGGATATAATAAAGATGCAGATCCGGAATATACGTCTTCTTCTATTTTCTGCGCTAAAGGTGTAGGATATGCAGTACCTTGGGATCAAGTCAAGGAACATATTCATTGTCTAAAATAAAACTTTATTAAAAATTTAATAAATACAGTATCTTGTGCTATGGTACACGAGATATTATTAGGAGTGATAATTATGGAAAATGAAATCGATATAGTTGTATTGATACCTATGGAAGAAAGACAGATAAGCGATTTAATGTCAGTTGCTCCAGGGGCTAATTTTATATTTTCTTCAGCAAAGGAAATAAATAAAGCAACTCTTGAAGATGCTCATATAATTATTGGGAACCCACCAGTTCATATGGTTAAGGAATGTAAAAAGTTAAAATGGTTACAACTTAATAGTGCGGGAGCTGATATGTTTGTTAAGGAAGGTATACTTCCAGAGGGAGTGAAATTAACTAATGCCACTGGTGCTTATGGATTAGCTATATCAGAGCACATGATAGGGGTTTTACTTTCTATATATAAAAAGTTGTATCTTTATAGGGATAATCAAAACAATAATCTTTGGAAGGATGAAGGTGAAGTTAAATCTATTTATGGATGCACTGCTCTAATTATAGGACTTGGAGATATTGGAGGAGAATTTGCAAAGAGAATTAAAGCGCTAGGTGGATATACTATAGGAATAAGAAGACGTGATACTAATAAACCTGAATACTTAGATGAGTTATATCTTATGGATAAAATTGATGAGGTATTACCGAAGGCGGACGTGGTAGCACTAAGTCTACCAGGAACTAAGGAAACCTATAAATTATTTTCTAAAGAGAGAATTTCTAAAATGAAAAAAGATTCAGTGCTTTTAAATGTAGGTAGAGGTACTGCTATAGATACAGAAGCTCTTTGTGATGCTTTAGAAGAGGGAAGGCTTTTAGGGGCTGCCTTAGATGTAACGGACCCTGAACCATTATCAAAGGATCATAGAATTTGGGATATAAAAAATGCTATAATTACACCTCATATTTCTGGAGATTATCATCTAAAGGAAACCCATGAACGTATAGTTAGAATTGCTACTCACAATTTAGAGTGCTTTATAAAGGGAAAAGAACTTAAAAATATAGTTGATTTTTCTACAGGATATAGAGACTTAAAGACAAAGTAATCTTAGAAATTTATTTACACAGTAAGGTAAGGGAGAGAGATACAATGGAGAAACTTTATTATAAAGATCAATACATGAAGGAATTTGTGGCTGAATTAGAAAGAGTTGAAGAAAGAGATGGGAAATTCCATGTAGTTCTAGATAAAACAGCTTTTTTCCCAGGTGGTGGAGGTCAATTTTGTGATTTAGGACTTATAGAAAATGAACCTGTACTGGATGTTTATGAAGAAGAAGGTGTAATATATCATGTTCTTAATAAGAAACCTATAAAGCTTCATAAACTAAAGTGCTCTATAGATTGGGAAAGAAGAAGGGATGGAATGGACCAACACCTCGGTCAGCATGTGTTATCAGGATGTTTTTATAAGATATTCAATGCAAATACAGTAGGTTTTCACATGGGAAGAGAGATATGTACTGTAGATATAGAGGGAATATTAGAAGAAGAGAAAATAAGAGAAGCTGAGAGAGCTGCAAACTTAATTATAGGAGATAATCTTCCAGTAGAATTTTTAGTTCCAGATAAAAAGGAGCTAAAGAAAATGGGATTAAGAAGAGCATTACCTAATACTAATGAAGAAATAAGAGTTGTTAAGATTGCAGATTTAGATATTAATGCTTGTTGTGGAGTACATCCAAGCTCTACTTTAGAACTTAGAATGATTAAAGTGAGAAGATGGGAAAAGCATAAAGGAGCAACGAGAATAGAATATGTATCAGGAAAAAGAGCTGTGGAAGATTCCTTTAAGAAGGATAGATTTACTACCAGCGTATGTAGATATTTAAATGCTAGCGAAGACGAAGCTATAAATGGAATTAAGAATTTGAATGAAAAGCTTAAAGAAGTTCTAGATAAGAATAAAAAATTAAGTGAAGAAGTAGCTGCCTATGAAGTAAAAGATATGGTTGACCAAGGTGAAAAAATTGGTGATATAACTATAGTTAAGAAAATATATGATAATGAAGATACAAAGTATGTTAATAAGGTTACTTCAAAGATTATAGAAAATGACAATACTATAGCTTTAATGGCCATTAAAAATGGGGAAAGAGCAAATATTATCTTTGCTGCATCAAAGGATTTTAAAGGAATATCTATGAATGAGCTTTTAAAAGATGCAATTACATTAATTGATGGTAAAGGTGGTGGAAGTAGCCATCAAGCTCAAGGCGGAGGAAAAAATAATAGTAATCTTCATGGAGCTCTAGATTATGCTATAAATAAAATAAAAAATAAATAATACAGAACAAGGAGCAGAATTCATTTTAGGCATCTTCAAAAAATAAATAAGTCAGAATGCTCGTCTATTTTGTGTTATCTGATGACTACCCGCTCTAATACTCCCATCTTTGACTTGTTATTTATTTTCAGATGCCTTAAGTTACATTAACATTTTATAATTAAGTACATAATATATGCGTATACAATATTATAGTGGAGTAATTATGAAATATGTAAAAGGTGCATTAAGGTCAGTTAAAGGTAAATTAAACTCTATAAACATGAGAATAAAGGGTGCATATAGAAGTGACTATAATATAACGGTGACTCAACGAGTAAATTCAAAAGGATTGAAAAGTGATACTGAATATTTAATATATGTGGAGCTTAATAAATTTAAGACTAATGTATTTAAAAAGAGTGGTAATCAGTGGTCCTTAGTAAAGTCTTATATATGTTCAATAGGAAAACCGTCTACACCAACTATAAAAGGTACATTTAAGGTTGGTATAAAAGGCCCATACTTTGGAGTAGAGCATGGTTATATATGCTATTATTATACACAAATCAAGGGAAATTATCTTTTTCATTCTATAATATATAATTTAGATGGAACAGTGAGAGATGGAAGATTAGGTATGAGGATTTCTGATGGATGTATAAGACTTGCAAAGGAAAATGCAAAATGGATATACGATAATGTTCCAAAGGGAAGTACTATTTATATAGAATAGGTAAATTAAAAGGGATTTTCATAAAATGAACTAAATCTTAGATAAATGCTGAGCATGCACTTATATTAAAGTGCTTATTCAATATTTTATATAAGATTAGTGAATTATTTTGTGAAAGCCCTTTTTTATTTAGAAAACTATTAAAAATAAGCTATAAAGAGTCTTATTAATCTCTTGAAGATTTGTTATAACTGTTATATTATATATATAACAGTTATAACAAATAAGGTGGTATGTAGAATGTTAAAGATAAATAATTTTTCAAAGGCCTATAGCAATAGTAAAAAAGCAGTAGATAATATATCTCTTGAAGTGAAACCAGGAGAAATATTCGGATTTATTGGTCATAATGGTGCAGGTAAAACTACTACTATTAAAGCGGTAGTAGGAATTTTAGATTTTGAAGAGGGCGAGATTTTAGTAAATGGTAAGTCTATAAAATCTAATCCAATAGAATGTAAGAAAGATATAGCTTATATTCCTGATAATCCAGATTTATACGATTCTTTAACAGGTATTCAATATTTAAATTTTATAGGAGATATTTTTAAGGTGTCAAAGGAAGAAAAAGAATCACTTATAAAGAAGTATAGTGAAGCCTTCGAGCTTACAAAGTCTTTAGGAGATTTAATTTCATCCTACTCTCATGGTATGAAGCAAAAGTTAGCTCTTATATCAGCATTTATTCATAGGCCTAAACTATTAGTTTTAGATGAGCCCTTTGTTGGATTAGATCCTAAGGCTGCGCATATTTTGAAAGAATTTATGAGAGAACTATGTAATGAAGGCGGAGCTATATTTTTCTCTACCCATGTACTAGAAGTTGCTGAAAAATTATGTAATAAAATAGCTATCATTAAAGGTGGAAAGATAGTAGCTTCAGGAGATACCAATACAGTTAAAGGTGATGGTAGTCTAGAAGAAATATTTATGGAGTTGATTGACAATGAGTAATTTAAAAATTCTATTAAAAAATAGCATTATAAACAATTGGGGAATAAATAAGTTCCTAAAAGAAGAATCAAAGAGTGAAAGAATAAAAAATATCTCAATACTTTTGGCAATATTACTAGGAATATTTTCTGTAGGTATGTTAATCGTAATGTATTCCTTAGCTATAGCTAACCAATTAGGACAGTATGGATATTTAAATCTCATTTTAATAAGTGCAATGATTCTTAGTACTATGTTTTCATTTTTTACCTCTGTGTATAAGGCTCAAGGAGTTCTATTCTCTTCAAGAGACTTTGAAACTCTGATGAGTTTACCAATAAAGCCTAGTATAATCTTAGCTAGCAAGATGATTGAATTATTATTGCTAAACTATTTATTTGTAGCCTTAGTAACAATTCCACCATCTATAGTTTATTTTATGAAGGCTGACACCAGTATAGTATTTTTCCTTTATTTATTAATAGGTATAGTTTTTATTCCTCTTCTACCTATAGTTATGGCTGCTATTATAGCCTTTGCTATTAGCTATATATCTTCAAGGATGAAGCATAAAGCTCTAATTCTAAATATGGGAACTTTGATAGTTGTAATTATAATTGTGATAGGTTCATTTAAAATAGATAAAATCATAAATATGGTCATAGCAAACAGTGCATCTATAATTGAAGGAATAAAAACTATTTATCCACCTTCTTATTATTTTACTGATGCTTTAGCTAGTTTAAATTTATTATCTATGGTTAAGCTTATTCTATGGTCAATAATTCCATTTATATTATTCTTAATAGTCTTTGGTAGAAGCTTTAAATCAATAAATTTAAGATTAGGAGAAACCTTTAAAAAATCTAATTATAAGTTAACAACTTTAAAATCTAATACATTAAGAGGAGCACTAATCAAGAAAGAATTTAAGAGATATTTTTCATCTTCTATATATGTAACTAACACAATAATAGGGGTAGTTTTAGTAACGGTAGCTGCCGTGGCTTGCTTAATTATGGGAGGAGACTTCGTGCTAGATCAGATGGCACAATCTAGTGATACAGACATTCAGGCAATAGCACCATTATTAAAACAGGTAATGCAATTTGCACCACTTATAATAATATCTTTTGGTGTAGGATTAACATGCACTACGGGCTCAGCTATATCTATTGAAGGAAAGAATCTATGGATTTTAAAATCTTCTCCACTAGAAGTTAAAGATATATTTATAAGTAAGATAGCTGTTAATATTATTTTACTAGTACCTGCAATAATCTTTGATACAATTATGATTGCCATAGCTTTTGATTTAACTTTAATAAATTTTATGTGGACTATATTAATTCCAACACTACTCGCAATATTGGTGTCAGTAGGAGGGCTATTAATTAATTTATATTTTCCAAAGCTAGACTGGACTTCGGAGGTACAGGTAGTAAAGCAAAGTTTAAGTTCCATGATAAGTATCCTTATGGGAGGAGTACTTGTAGCTGTGACGATTTTTGTAACTATAGGAATTAATAAGGTTTTTGCAATTACAAATGTTAATTTATATTTAGGGGTTATAGCATTATTACTATTTCTTTTGATATTATTAGTATATACATTATTAAAAACTAAGGGAGAAAAGTTGTTTAATAGATTAAGCAGCTAAATAGGAGATGAGGTTTTGATTTTAAAAATAGATTTTGATTCGGAAATACCTATATACATCCAGATAAAGAATCAGGTTGTAGAAGGGATAGCTAAGGGAGAGTTAGAAGAAGGTGAAGAACTTCCTTCTGTTAGAGGACTGGCCGATGATATTGGAGTGAATATGCACACTGTGAATAAGGCATATTCTCTTTTAAAGGATGATGGCTATATTAAAATAGATAGAAGAAAGGGTGCTTTCATATCTCTTAACTTAAAAAGTTCTGATGAAGGATTTAAAGAAAGCTTAAATTATGAACTAGAATATTATATGGCGGAGTGCTTCAATAGAGGCATAAGTAAAGAGGATATAAAGATTTATATTGATAACATTTTTAGCGGTTTTAAGAAGGTGGATAGATAATATGGATAAATGGTTATTCTTAGCATTTATGAACTCATTACTTTTAGTTGTATTTTTAACTAGCTATTTTATAAACAATATATCTAATAATGGTATCTTCTTTGGAGTGAGATTTCCCAAGGAATATCAAGGAGAAAAGGAACTAAAAGATATAGAAAAATCCTATAGAAAAGTTATATTTACTATCTTCTTAATCATGTTTATAGGTGTGAACCTCCTATTTTTTAATCTTGATAACTACAGTGAAGATATCCTAGGAGCTATAATGGGGATAACAACTGTGGGAAGTCTAGTAATAAGCTCTATAGTATATATACCATACTATAAAAAGACTAAAATATTAAAAAAAGATAAAAACTGGACTTATACTAGAAGAAATGTAGTTGTTGTAGAAACTACTTTAAGAAAGCCTAAAAAAGATGAGAAAATAAAGCCCATAGATTCAAAGTGGTTTTTAATGTTATTTTTATTTCCATTGATAAGCATTGGATTAACTATCTATAAATATGATGCATTACCTAAGATAATGGCAATACCTTATACTAGTTTTGGTGAATTTGATAAAGATACCTTAAGAGGATTTCTTATAATATATCAATTTCCTATAGCTCAGATTTTCTTGGCTGCATTATTATATGGAACAAATAAAGTAATCATTAGTTCTAAGGTTGATTTAAATAGTGGAAGTATTGAAAAAGCTATTATGCGAAAAAAGAAGTTTAAAAAAATAGGATCAATATTAATGATGGCAATGGCACTTCAAATCCTTATTTTATTTTCATTAATCCAAGCATCTATATTATTTAACTTTGAGTTAATGATAATTAACTATATATTTATGATAATTTTAATGGCAACCATAATCATATTTATTATTGTTTTCATAAAGATTGGCCAGGGTGGAAGAAATATAACCGCAAAAGATGAAAAAGATGAACTATATAAAGATGATGATGATAAGTGGATATTAGGAAGTATATATTACAATAAAAATGATCCAGCATGGATAGTAGAGAAAAGGTTAGGTATGGGTTGGACTGTAAATTTTGCTCAACCAAAGTCTTGGATAGCTGTAGGCGGGCTTGTTGTATTTATAATAGGTAGTATAGTTATGTCTATATTACTTAAGTAAAACAATATGAAAGAATATCATAATAAAAATTACTCTTTATAAATCACAATATAATTTTGATGTTTCCTGAGAACAGAGTTAAGGCATCTGAAAATAAATAATAAGTCAAAGAT
>DCDL01000017.1:173-36019 GCA_002316385.1 Clostridium sp. UBA1056 | reverse complement strand
TTGTTGTGTTGTAGATTTTTCCTTGAATAAATACTTTAGTAAATCAATATCTCGAAACGGCTGAGCGTTAATAATATAAGTGCATCTTCAATTTGCCAAATAAAAAAGATTAAAAATAAGCGGTAAATAGCTTGTCAATTTGACATCATATTTACCGCTTACCTTTAAATTAAATATTTACTTATCATCAACCCTTAGTTCATCAGCTATCTTTTTATTGGCTAAGGATATTCCAAATGGAATAGCTATTGCCAAACTTATTCCCAATAACAGTGAAACAATAATTAACATAACTTTATATCCTATATAAATACCTTTGAAACTATCTGTAACTATATTTGACACAATAAATCCTAAAACACATCCTAGAAGTGATCCAATTAATACATAAGTGACTATTTGTGTTAATATTAATTTCACTAGATCTTTCTTTTCTAATTTTAAAGTTCTTAAAATAGCATATTCTTTTCTTTTTGAAAGGACATTGTTTATTAGCATATTAATAATCCCTAACGCTAAAGAAATTAAAATTGCACCGAGAACTATGATAAACAATGACCATCTTTCAATAAGTATTTGATTTGATTCATCCAATGCTTCTTTTAATGTAGTATATTTGATTTGTGGATATTCCTTTTTTAGTTCATCCAATCCCCTTAAGGTATTTTCTTTATTAAAAGATGAAACCAGAGCTACATCAAAATTAACAAGTTCATCTACATATTTATCATTACTATAATCTATTAAAATCATTCTATTTGCCAATAAATTATCATCGTTAATTATATGCTTTATTGTGAATGTATCAAAATTAAGGGTATTTTTAACTTCCTTTAAACTCTTACCATCATTTCTCGCTTTACTTATTTCTATTTTATCTCCTATTTTTAGTTTTTGATCTGTAGCAAATTGTTTTGAGATAATTACACTTGACTTCAAATCCCAATTTTCTTTAGGAATTAACCCTTCATTTTGTAAACCATCATAATCTACTAATGAGAAATCTGCATAGTCCACATCATTCTCACCTTTAAAATACACTGAACTTATGTTACTTAATGTTATAACACTTTTAACATCCTTTATTCTCTTTAAATCATCTTTGAACTCATCTCCAAGATTACTATTTAATTTATTTCTATCAGTAATGGATATCTCTAAAGGAAATTGACATTTCAAAAACTCTTCATTATTCCTTGATATTACTCCCAAAAATGATTCTCCAAATATGGCGATTACAATAACAGTGCTTAGAGAAATTATAATTACGCTACTTCTTTTTACCTGTGAGATTAAGTTCTGTATTGCAACAAATGCACCTTTACCTCCTACTAATGTAAAAAATGGCATAATACTTTCTAGTAGTTTTTCTATATGATAAGGAAACAATAAATACACGCCGATAACTAAACTAATTGCTGAAAATACTCCCAAGAATATGTTTCCTTTATTGAAAACAAATGCAATAATTTCAGAGATGAATAATATTAAACTAATTATTACTCCTGCCATACCAATTAACTTGCCAAGCTCTCCCTGATTTTGTGTTTCTTCATTTTCTTCACTTATCTTTAATGGTAGAATCTTTGAACTTCTTATAGCAGGAATAAGCATAAAAACTTCAAGGATAACAAATATAACAATACTAATTAAAGCAGCCATTGAAAGTGAATAATTTATATCTGAAACTTTAAAAGAAAACTTATTGTTTAGGATTTTTACTATTAAATCATTACTAAGATAAGATGCAAGTAACCCTACCACAACTCCTATTATGTTAATAAAAGTAGCTTGTACAAATACAATACTAAAAGCTTGCTTTGAACTTCCACCTATAGCTCTAATAGTTGAAAACTGCTTTCTATAATTGTATAAAAATATTTGAAAATTAGAAATTATAAGAAGTGAACACATAATTATAATTAATGCTGATAAAACAAAAGTAAAAACTTTTAGTGATTGAAGATTTCGTACTATTCCTTCATCTTGTTCTGCTATGTCAATACGAAGATTTTTATTAATACTCCTAATGTTTTCGGATACCTCAAAACTCTTATTCCCATCTATGAGCTTTATCAGTAAATATGTCGCCTCACCATTATCTTTTAACATATCTTTTAAAGTATTTATGTTTATAAATAATATATTAGGAATGTTATTTGATTGCTTTGGAGTATTAATTACCTCAATAATTTTAAAACTTCTTCCGTCTATAACAATACTATCCCCTTCATCTTTGCCTAAACTTTCTTTCAACACGTCATTAATAACAACTTCACCCGTTGAAATATTTCTTGTATACTTATATTTGCTTTTTGATAACTCTGAATTATCTGTACCCACTGAATACACATTAAAATTTGTTTTATCTTCTATTTGTAATTCTGCTAATATAACTGGAGAAAGCTCTTTTATGCCACTTATTGATGAGATTTTATCAACAAGAGATTTATCTAGCTTTTTATCATACATTGAAGAACTTCCAACCGATAAGTCCATATCTCCATAAAGCTCTTTAGTATTATTTATCATAGATTTTTCAGCACTGCTAATGTACATAAACATGCCTACTATTAATATCACCGATATTATTACGCTAAATATAGAAGATATCATAATAAATTTATTTGATTTTATTAGTTTGTTTGCACATCCTCTTATAGAAGTAATCATATCAAACCTCCATTATCTTCTGGAGTTTATGTAATATTTCTTCAATACAACCTTTAGATCCATCTTTAACATATTCATCTGTTATTCTTCCATCGTGAATAAAAACAACTCTATCAGCATATGTAGCCACTTTAGGGTCATGGGTAACTATTATAGTACTCTGTTTTAACTTTTCTTTCATCCTTTGAATTATTTCTAATATTTCATTGGATGTATTATAATCAAGATTTCCAGTAGGCTCATCTGCAAGCAATACTGAAGGGTTAGTAATTAAAGCTCTTCCTATAGCAACTCTCTGTTGTTGTCCACCAGAAAGTTCTAAGGGTTTATGGCCTTCCCATCCTTCTAAACCTAATGATTTTATTATTTCTTCAACCTTACTTTTTATTTCATTCTTTGAATAGTTTTTTAATATCAATGGTAGTGCTAGGTTTTCTTCAACGGTTAAATCTTTAAGTAAGTTAAAATTTTGAAATATAAATCCAATGATTTCACTTCTGTACCTTGTCGCATAAGGCTCAATATAGTAATCTTTAATCTTTTTTCCATTAATAATAATTTCTCCATTGGTAGGTGAATCTAGAGCACCCAAAATGTTTAATAAAGTACTCTTTCCGGATCCACTTGAGCCCATAATAGCAAGGATTTCACCTTTATATAAGCTTAAAGTAACACCTTTTAAAGCTTGAACTTTATTGTTTCCAATTTCATAAACTTTCTCAATGTCTTTAGCCACTAGTACTGTTTCGTTTATTTTCATATATTCCACTCTCCCAAATGCATTAGTTTAAATGCCTATACTTATCCCTGCAACATTTTTCTGTTTAAATAATCTAAATTTAAAACATTATTAAATTCTAAGAATTACTTATACCACCCTGCTTGACTTTCATACATTAGTTTATAAACACCTTGAATATTGATAAGTTTATTATAGTAATATTGTACCATATTTACATATAAAAGTATAATATAACCCTTGAAAATACAGGCCTTGCCTATAATTTAATATCCAGTTCATTTTTATTCTTATTACAAAATATAAATAAACTATTAGAAAATGGATCTAGCTTGAATCTCTTTGAACAATGGCAGCTAGACCATCAATAGACTTTCTTTTATACATAAAAAATACCCCTAATCATTGATTATAGGAGTATTATCTCACCACAAATATTATTGTTGAAGGTGATGAATTATTTACTGCTTACCTATATAAATACTAATAATTTTAAATATATTCCTACAAACTCCTTAACTCCTCTATAATCTTTTTAAACTCCTCATTTTCCTTCAATTCATCAAATGCAGACGTGCCCATAATTGCATCTGCAAGATGTTGCTTCATAAATTCAGACTTTCCGTCTCCTACAGATTTAAATTGTATTTCACTGAAAAATTTACTACTATTTAATCCCTTATTTCCGTTTTCTATAAGATTATGTATGAATCTTATATATCGATTTAGCATAACAATGGCCTTGTCCTTATCATTGTTTTTTGCGTACAATTCTGCCAATTGTAAGGCACAAGTGTCTGCATGATTTTCAACTTTAAATAATGTGTTTAACTTAATTACCGTTTCTAAAAAAAGTTGTGCATCTTTAATATTTGACTCTTTCTCCGCAACTCTTGACAAGCTCTGGAGTACTAAACCACAAGTCTGAATATTTTTAAAGAGTATTCTTTGATACAGTTTTTTTGCATTATCATTTTCACCTTTATTTCTATAGATGGTTGCCAATAAAAGCATTGTGTCATTTGATTTTGGATTAAGTCTTTCTGCTGTTTTTAATGCACTATCATAATTCTCTCTCATCATATAAAGTGAAGCTATATTATGTAGTGCTGCTTCTTTTATATCAGCATCTGATGCTTCACTTGCTTCCTCAAATACTTCGCAAGCACGCTTTATCATGTTATTACTTGCTTCTTCATCATCTTTAAGTAAAACAGTATATTGCCAATAAAGAGAAGCAATTCTTAATTTTAGTTCTGCAATATTGGAATATCTTTTAAGTTGCTTTTCACAATGATCATATGCGGAAAAATAATCACCCTTTAAGAATTCTCGTTCACAAAGTGTAGCTATGCTATTTATTTCTTTTTCTGTAAGTTTAGAATTAAATTCTAACAACTCATTTATATTTGTATCTAATAAACGGGCTAGAGGAGCAAGCAACGTTATATCCGGATAAGTATTCCCGCTTTCCCACTTTGAAACAGCTGCCTTTGATACACCCATCGCATCGGCAACTTGCTCTTGGGTTAGTCCTTTAAGCTTTCTTAATTTCTGTATTACAAAACCTATATTTATCTCCATGGTACTACTCCTAACTTCTTGCTATGGTTTAATTATATAGCTCAAAAATCATTGTTACAATGGAGCATAATTTAACTTACATTGTGAATTTGTATAGCATTGGTTAACACTTTAAATATTGGCTCTATTAAAGAATAATGTTGATAATATAATATTTTTAAGGGAACTCATCAAAAAAAGTTCCCTTAATCTACATTTTCAGAAGAATAAATGTTTATAATTTAATCCAATATCGTTGAATTACTGTATCATCATCTTTAACTTCATTTTCCAATGTTCCACCACATGATTTTATAGTTTTTATTGAAGCAATATTATCAGCATTGCATGTTAGCAACACTTTTCCAATTTCTAATTTTTTACATTTTTCTAATGCAATTTTAAGCATTTCTTTTGCATAACCTTTTTGACGTTCAATCCTTTTTACACTATAACCAATATGCCCTCCGTAATTATATAAATATTTGTTTAATGTATGCCTTATACTTATTATACCAACTAATTTATTATCTTCTTCCCTGATTGCTAAAAATACATTTGCAGTCACTTCAGTATGCTTTGTACTATCTTGCTCGTTGTCTAATACAAAATTTAACCATTCCTCATAAATATCATATTTTCGTAAATATGATGTACCCGCCAAATCGTCGCCATTCTCTATAAATTCCTTTCTGTATTCTAAAACTTGCTGTTTATATTCTATAGATGGTCTTAATAATCTCATTATAATTCCCCCTATTATCTTATAGTAATTTTTCATATAATTTAAACCACTTAAGCCCGTAGTTTCCAAGTCCTAAGTCAACTGTATCAACATATTTAAACCCACATTTTTCATACAATCTAATAGCAGGTATATTACCTTCATAAACGTCTAATCTAATTGATTTAGCTTGTGACTTAATACTGTGTTTAATAGAAAAGTCCATTAGCGCTTTACCTACACCACATTTCAAGAATTTTGGATGCACTACAAATGTATGTACTACTAAAACATCTGAATAGTCAGACTCGAATTCCCATTTAGCTTTATAATATGCAGGCTCAGGCTCATGGCTTAAAATAACGGAACCAATGATTTTCCCATTATGTTTTGCTACATAAAGATTACCTTGTTTAACTCCATCAATTGCATTTTCCCGAACAGGATATATACCTTTTCGCCAACCAGGATAATTTACTCCTTCTGATAAATAGTCATTCAAATCATTATAAAGTTGTTCTAATTCATCAATATCCTTTTCTTTTCCTAGCTCAAAATTTATATCCATACATGTATCACTCCAATCAACACAATATATAAATTGTGTCCTATAATATATAAAATCCTTAACTTATCATCATTGTATCATTATACTACGCCTCAAATATTATCCAAATAGCTTTCAATATATTTTCATATAAAAAATAGCCCAAAACCTAATAATATCAATAGGCTTCCAGATATTAAAATTTGCTTGTTATTTTAAATTTCACTTTTATTTTAGGCTTTGTCTTAGAGAACTGTGGATATTGCATACTATCTAACAAAACGCTTATAATATGGATATAAACATTAAGTAATTCTCTATATTCTGCACTAACTCTTATAGAAGTTATATTAATTTCGCTCAAAATTTAGGCATTGAGCTGAATCAAATTAAGAAAGGATAAAAAAGTGAAATATTTTATTGTTGAAGGTATAATACAAAATTCAGAGAAGATTAATGAAAATATTATGAAAGAGCATATGTCCTATACTCAAAAAGCAATGGATGAGGGAATGATATTAATGTCTGGACTTAAGTCAGATATGAGTGGTGGGATATTTGTTATTAAATCAGAGTCTATAGAAAAACTAGAAGCTTATTTATCAAATGAACCTTTTAAAATTTACGGGATACAAGATTATAAATTTACAGAGTTTGAATCTCATTATTTTAATCAATCACCAAGTGAATGGGTTAATAAGTAAAAAGTAATATATATTTCATGTTTTAATAAATTGAAGCTTTCTTGAATCAAAAATTAGACATATTAAATTAATGTTATAAATAACTAATTCTTAATTAAATAATTGCGAAAAAAATAGGGACTTTCACAAAATAAGCTAATCTAAATAAATATTGAATAAGTACTTCAATATTTTATATAAGATTAACAATATATTTTGTGAAAGTCCCTATCGTATTTTAAAACAAAGCCCTATTTTAAAGTACTAATTTTTTATTTATTGATCATCACTATTTAGAGCTAATGAATCACCACTCTCAATGACTTCTCCTGTGTCTTTATCTCTAAAATTCACTATGGTCCTTACTTTATCTGAAGATTGTCTATCAATAATCTGATATAGATTTCCAGCCATATAGAATTCCAAGTCTGTAAAAGATTGAAATTCTTCATAGGATGCTTTATCAACCATTACGTCAAATTGTGTTAAATCATCATTATATGTTATCTCTGTGAAAGAAGGATAGGTTTCTTTATCTTCTAGAATTTCCTTTATGCTATCATCAAAGCTTGTCTTTATAATTGACAGTAATTCTTCATGAGTTTTCTTATTCATAATATATGTTACAGAACCATCATCATTGGCTTTTACCTCGTGAACGCCCATTGCTTTTGCTTCTTTTTCAGCAGTACCCATATCACTACCTTTGAAAAAGACTGCAGGCACTGTCACTTCTACATCAAATAAATTTTCTTCTACAGAAAGCTCTGCTACGCTACTTTCTTTCTTAGCTCCATCCTTTGAACTCTTTGAGCCACATCCTACCATTGTTATGACCATTGTAGTTATAAGTAATAACGCTAAAATTCTTTTTTTCATAGCTTTTTCCCCCATACTATTATATTAAAAATATTATTATATCATATAATAACACACTATTAGAATACATAAAATAGTCATACAAAATATAAATGCCTTAGGCAACTCTATCTCTATCTAATCCCATCAACCCTCTGATACTTTCCTACCCAACATAGATTTACAGTTTTCACTTCCCCATTTCTGTTTTTACCTACGATAACTTCCATAACCTCCCTTTCATTATCCCTATTCTTTTCCTTAAGCTCCTTGTCGTAATATACTTCTCTATATGGGAAGATTACCATATCTGCATCTTGCTCTATGGAGCCTGATTCCCTTAGGTCTGATAACATAGGTCTTGGATCCCTTCTACTTTCTGCTGCTCTAGAGAGCTGTGCCAAGGCTATAACTGTAATTTTTAAAGACTTTGCCATCCTCTTTAATTCTCTTGATATCTTTGCAACTTCTTGTTCTCTAGAATTACTTACTCCGGTTGATTCTATTAGTTGAAGGTAGTCTATTATTATCACATCTAAACCTTCCTTATGCTTTAATAACCTTGCTTTTCCCCTTATGGTGGCAATGGTAGCTGAAGTATCATCTATGAAGATTTTTCTCTTTGATAGGTTGGCAGCTCCTTCCATGAGCTTTTGTAAATCCTCTTCTTTTAGCCTTCCACTTTTTATATTGCTAAGAGGAATTAGGCATCTTGCGGCTAACATCCTCTGTATCAGTTGAATCTTAGGCATTTCTAAAGAGAATATCCCCACCTTTGCCTGCCTTGAAACATATTGAGCAATATTTAGAGCAAAGGCTGTTTTTCCCATGGATGGCCTTGCTGCTATGATAATTAAGTCTCCAGGCTGTAATCCTGAGGTTACTTTATCAAGGTCCTTATAACCAGTGGATATGCCTTCAATCTCCTTCTTATCAATATATCTTGCTTCGATTTGGGTCATGGTATCCTGTAGGGTGTTCATAATAGGTTCCATCTCTTCCATGGCTGAAGAACTATAGGCCTTATGAATATTATCATCTAGTTCCTCCACCACCTGCTCTACTAGAGACTCCCTATGACTCTCATCAATGGCCCTCATACAAGCTTTTATAACCCTCCTTCTATTGGCTTTGTCTATGATAATATCACTATAATTTCTTAGGTTATTTAAATAGATAGCTGAGCTTGATAACTCTGATAAATATGTCATTCCATTGCATTTTTCTAGGGCTCCCCTAGCCCTTAATTCTTCGCTAAGGGTGATTAAATCTATATCCTTATCTCTAGCTCTAAGATTCAAAATTCCCTTGTATATCTCTCTGTGATTCTCATAATAAAAATCATCTAAGCTTAGAATATCCTCTATCTCGTAGATTTTATCTTTATCGTTAATTAATACCCCAAGGACCACCTGTTCAGTCTCCATGCTATGTGGCATCACCATATTCATACTACATGTCCTCCTCTAAAACCATATTGCGTAGCCTTTCCTCTAGCTCAGCTTTAGGCTTTTCATCACTACTGACCACATTTCCCCTTTTGAAGCCTCCATCTACATGTTCTTCCCTCCCTTGATTTAAATAAGTCTCAAACTTATTTCCAAATAGGGTAGTTGGAGCTAGATATTGCTGAAACTTAGTGCCTGTCCATCTTGATTTCATATTGTCTATAACGGTTTTAAAGTCCTCTACAGTAAACTTTTCATTAAGCCTTGCCTTAATAAGTCTAGTAGTTGACTTCGTAGTACTTTTAAAGTTTTTTTCTGTTTTTAAGTTTAGGTACTCGATTATTTCAAAAGCCGTTTTCTGAAAGGAAACAGTATTTTTTATATTTTTTATATATGGATCTTTAGTAGAGGGATTATTTGTATCGGATTTAAATCCATGCCCCCTAGCATTTTTATTCTCCTTATGTGCATTTTCGTCTACACTACAGAAGTTCTCCTCTGAATTGCAAGCCTCTTCATTCACACTACAGAATTTCTCCTCTAAATTACAAGCCTCTTCATTCACGCTACTAGAAGATCCCTCATCATTTTTATCTTTGTCTCTAGTTATAAGTTCTTTATAATTTTCACCAATACCAAAATAGGAGTATGTACCCCCCTGTCTCACCACTATATGGGTAAGTATCCCTAAATCTCTTAATTTAAAAAATCTAGATTGTACCGTATATTTTTTCATATTTAACATAGGCAATTCCTTTAAAACTCCCTCATAACTAACCCAATAATAATAATCTCCATTTAAAACTTTGCATACCATTTTTCCACTTTTTTTAAAATCAATAAAATATCTGAGAATAGCTGCATCCACAAAATCTAAACTGAACTTAATTAATTTATCTTGTCTAAATCCATTAACTATATGTTTCATAAATATCTCTCCTTGTAAATTCATTTTTAAATAAATTATTTATCTAAGGCATCTTCAAAAATAAGTGAGTCAGAATGCTAACACATATTTTTCATATGTTAGCCTTCTTTTTAAATATGAAATATGCAATTTTTATAAATATTACCCCACTTTTTTAAATTTTTTATATAAAAGTTTTTACAAATTTCCCTATAAAACTTTTTAAAATTTTACCTATGGAACTTTTTAAAATTTTTCCTATACAACTGGAGAAATAGTTACATTGGGAGCTATTTAAATATTTAAATAGTTTTATTTAAGTAAATTTTATTGATAAAAGCATATTTATTAAGTGTTGATTAATTTAAAGGAGGATTACTATGAAAAAATATGATAGATCTAAAAAATCCGCAGAAGAATTTAATATTGAAGATAATTCAGAGGAATTTAACGGTATATGCGATGGTATCTCTGGAACTCCTATATCATCCTTTACTTTTGATAATGAAACATCAACTAAGGAAACATTAACTGAAGAGAAAGCAGCTGAAGTGGCTTTAACCAACTCAACACTTTTTAATAAGGATGACACTAAGGCTAATGATAAAAACAAGTCCAATCTCTTTAAACCAACTCCACCAGTAGATGGTGAAGCCCTTAATGTTCAAAGGTCTTACAAAATAAGAAGGTCTACAGCTAGAATGCTTAACGAAATTAAAGCAATTCATCCTGATGTTAATGTATATATGAATATCATTGTTGATGAATCCATTAGAAATTATCATGACTATATTTTTAATAAAGGTGGTAGAAAAACTTTATAATTCATGCATTTATGCATTAAAAATCATTAAATTCTTTTCCATGAATTTTTATAAATGCATATATGTTATTAGAGAGGTTTTTAACATAACAAAATTCATATTTAAATTGAAGATAAGGAGGGTTGTAGGTGGAAAATGAAATGATAAAACTAGCTATGTCTCAAGGGATATGGGCAGTGATTAGTGTTTCTCTATTATTCTATATTCTAAAAAATCAAGAAAAAAGAGATGAAAAACAGGAAGAAAGAGAAAAAAACTATCAGGATATAATCTCAAAGATGTCAGATAAGTTAATCATAGTGGAAGACATAAAAAAGGATGTTGGAGACGTGAAAGATTATATAATAAAAAATAAAAATTTTATTTAATTTTCATTTTTCTTTCCAATAATTTTATAAGGTGCATATTTACTTAATGAGATCATTAAATAGGAGGTGAATTTCATGGCTATAAATAAAGTTTTAAGTACTACTTCCTTTTATATAGAAGTAGAAAATGGAGTGGACAAGACTGGAGCTAAAGTTTATAAGAAAAAAACTTTTTCTGGAGTTAAACCTAATGTTGACCCTGAAAATATTTTTCAAGTAGCTGAAGCTATCAAAGATGTTTTAAATGCTTCTGCTAGAGATAGTTACTTAAATGAATCTTCAAAATTAGTTAATGCTTAATAAGCTTTAACTCTACCTAAAATTGTAGAAAGGAGGAAACTATCATATGGATTATTCACTAACCATGACCTTTATCAACACTAGTGGAGATAAAGTAAATTTATCTATTTCTGGAGTTAAACCAGATATCACTGAAGCTCAAGTAGGAATCCTTATGGATACCATAATTGCTAAGGATATTTTCCTTAGTAACGGAGGAGTTCTAGCTTCTAAATATGGAGCTCAACTTACTCAAAGACAGAGTACTAAATTTGATCTTAGATAAGAGTGAATTATAAAATAGTATATGGGCTTCGTAAAATAAACTAATCTAAATAAATGCTGAGCATGCACTTATATTATTGAAGTGCATGCTCAATATCTTATATAAGATTTAGTGATATATTTTGTGAAAGCCACTATGTATACTTAGCCCTGAATTATTCACCAAATTTATTTTGAGTATCTATCTTTAAAATTATGGTATTTAAGATAAATTTGATGATTATTTTTTTGTTTTAATTTATGAATTTTACATATGAAAAATTTTATTTGCATTAGCAATACTTTTCACCATTCATGAAACATTGATACACTTTCTGAATAAATAAAAATCACATGTAAGAATTCAAATATTGGGCTCTGTTTTGAACAAGTGTTGATAATGGAGCGTATAAAAGTGGACAATTTGAATTGTCCATTTTACTTTTTAATCGTAATATTAAATTATTCGTTACTTTTCATAATATAAACACCATTTGGATTATTTAAAATACACTTTTCAATTTCATTTATTTCAGTAATGGCATCTTCCATTGTAGAGTACATACCTAACGAAACCCTATTAGAAGAGAATATGCCATCAGGTGCAAATCTCCCCCATATAATTGCTTTATTTCTTTTGTCTCCGAAAATAGATGCAACTTCAACTTTAATTACATTAACTAACTCTTTTCTATCTTGCGTTCTAATCCACATAAAATCACCTCACTTTTTAGTTATACATTTGTATATTAGTAAACAATTGTTCAATATTGTATATTCTTATTATACATAATACATGGATTATAATTCCAGTATTTATGAAAATAAAATAAATTTTATACAAATATAGGTTGTCTTGTCTTAAAATCCTTAACCATAGTATAACTATGGACTATACTGCTATGTACAATTAAATTTTTAGTTCGCACAGTTTCCTTTTCTATATTAAATGTGCTTATCCATTTATGCCATTTAAGATAATTACTTAGGTATTTCGTTGCAACTCCATTAAACCTACTCATCCATCTTTTTAAATTGGAGTGAAGGCTGTTGATGTGTTGGATATGGTATATATCCTCTTTATGTTTACCTCTTTTAATTCTCTTATGTTCTAATTCCATATCTATAACAAATTGCATATAACTCTTGTGGGAGTCTGTACATAGAATAGAATGTTCCCCTATACGATTACCATACAGACGCTCCAATTCATCAGAAGTCATTCTACCAGTACATAATAACTCTATAATTAAATTACCTTGCCTATCAAGAGCAATTGCAACACAAACTTGTTCTTTACTAATACCACGCTTTTTAACTTCTTTACCTCTATGGCGAGAAGGTCTTGGCATATTTGCAGGTTTAGTTCCTTTATATGAATAAGCAAAGAAAACTTCGTCTGCTTCAACTATACCGTCAACAGAGCCTACCACAAGAAATTCACTAATACAGTTAAGTATTTTATGTCGCCAGTAAAAAGAAGTTGCAATATTAATTTCTACGATTTCAGCAGATTTTCTTATCGAGTATCACATATCAACATTCATTTAAAACAGAGCCAAATATTTTAACAAATTATCAATATTAGCAATTACATATGAAACTTAATGCTTTATTTAATTTATCAGGCAGGTCTTGTGGAATATCATGTCCTATTCCTTTATTAACATAGAATTTATAGGGGAGATTAACTTCTTCAAATGCTTTAATCATTTCTTCTTGCTCTTCCAATGGGATTATAATTTCTCCTTCTATAAATATACCCCTAACCCCCCTTTCGGCAGCAAGCTTAACATTTTCCTTGATAAATGATTTTGGAAAATCTGGGCCTATGGTAATAAAGCCTTTTATAGGAATAACATTAGCAAATATAATATCTAAAGCCGTTATTGCTCCTCCAGAAAATCCTCCAATTATTACACACTTCTCGTCAATAGAATATTCTTGTAATATTAAGTTATAACATTCTTTAATGTCACTCCTTGAAATAGGTGGATTGATTGTCCAACTGAAACCATTATGACGGTATAATTGGGAATATTGAACATACACAAAAATAAAATCTTTTTTTAAAAACTCATCAGGCTTCCAGTACTCACTAAATTCACCTATGTTCCCTGGATCACCATGCAATGAAATAGTTAATAAATTTTAATGTTTTTTTCCTTTAAATTATTTATAAAAGCCTCAAATTTGTTAGATATTTTTCTGCAAATTAACAATAACAAACTTGAGACTTCTTTATATGCTTTTTTACTTTTTAAGTGAAAACTAAAATCAAATCAACCACAGTTATAATGCCATGCTCCGCATAGCTTTTATTATAGAAATATCTTTATCTTTTCAAAAGCTCTCCATATATATTGTCATTGATTATATTTGTATAATCTTTATTCATCTTACATAAATGCTCATTTAAAAATGCAACTATAATATTATTTATAATATTATGTGCTTCTTCTATTGGTAGCATTTTATCATCTTGTAATTCTGGATTAATTATAAAATAATCAGAAAAGGTCAAATGCTCTGTTTTACTTAATTTAATAAAGGATTGATAGTTCTCATCTAGATATTGATCTAGCTGTTCTTGTCATTTTTCTTGTTTTATTACAGTATGATGTTGGCCTACTATTAACTTTTTAAATGTTTCACCATCAAGTTTATTCTCATTTTTTTCTATGAAAAACTTCATTCTCTCCTCATATCCATTAAGTTCTTTTCTAAAATTTAACAAATGCTTATTAAGCTTTTTCCCTTCTGATATCTCCTTACTTAAATTTATAAATTGTATAGATCCATCTAACATAGATAACCTTCCTATTTATAATAAATTTTTCTTTTTTAAAGTTTTAAAAGCACTTACTATTGAATATTTTATAGTAAAAAATAAAGCCACAAATAGTATTGCTGGATACATAATAAAAGAAAACAATTCTCCAATGGTTATTAATACATTATTCATAATCCACTCCTATAATCTTTTCATACAGAATATCATTCTCTGTTTGTCCTATTTGTTTGTATCCCATCTTTTCATATAAATGTCGATTTCTAGTGCTAAAGATTGCCGTTGACAATGACCATATTTTTATATTTTCATGTAGCTTTTCCATAAGTTTAATTGCCCTTACTCCATATCCTTTATTTTGATGCCTAGGAATTATACAAAAATCCTGTAACTCAAAGTGATCAGGTCTATCATCTGTTTCATGATCTAGCCAAAATGTTCCTATTATTTCTCCATCTAACATTATCTTATAAAGAAGATATCTATTCACGCACCATGAGATAAAATCTATATTCCCAATATATTTTAAATATCCCCCTCTTCCTTCTCCAAATCTAATGTCTTCATCTGTATACGCAAGCCTTCTAACTTCAATTATTTTCTCAGCATCATCCATATTGACTTTTTCAAGGTATATCATAAAACCCCTCCATAGATTTACATTATTACTAATATGGTTCACTTTTAAGCTTGTTCAATAACTAATTTAATGTTTTCTTCTGTTTCACCTAAATCATTTTCTATATTATTTAATTTCTCTTGTAGTGAGCCCATTATATCTTCCACTCTTTTTCTAACATTATTTACACTATCCAGAGATTCATTAATTTTTGACTGTACAATCCAATCAGATATTAGATTATCAAAGAAATAATCTACAAAAGTTTCAAAAGAATCTACATTTATATCTATATCTACTTTTAAATCTACATCAGATAATTCTTTTTCAAAGCGTATTAATGCAATTTTTGCGCTATGGGCATATTTCTTAGCCTCATCAATACTAGAGTGTTTAACTGCTGTGGCTATCAGTCCTCCTCCTAGCATATCCCAGGTTCCCCATCCCTCTGCACTATTAAGAGAATCTATGACTTTACTTAGTTTACTCTGTGCTCTATCTCCTGCTGAAATTGCTTCCTGTACTTCTTTCTTATTTGCTTCAAGATTAGCTGAGTTATCCATAAGTTTATGTAATTTTTGAGAATTACTATCCTCTAACTTCAATATAAATTCTTCTTTACGTTTTAATGTAGCTTCATATTCTTCCTGTGCATCAAGCAAGCTATCTAATGAAGTTTTATAAGATTTCAGTTCTTTTTCTAGATCTAAAACTGATTTAGCACACTCCTCATACTTTAATCTAGAAGCAAGTAATTCTTGCCTTTCTTTTTCAAGTTGCTTCTCCTTACTTCCAAGTATAGAATAAAATATACTTGTAATACTTAATGATTCAAGCTTTTTAACATCCTTGTCTTCATCTTTGAAAATATCTTCTAGCTCTACCTTTCTATCTACTTCCTTTTGCAAAGCTTCATTAGTATAGTTAATTAACCCTTCTAATTTCTGCTTTCTATGCAATTTCTCCTTTGCATTTATAAGTTCCTTGTTAAGAGATTCAAACATAAAAAACTTCCTTTCCCCTTCTAGCTTTATATAATAAGATTTAGGCATCTGAAAATAAATAATAANNGATAGTAGCACTATCTAAGGGTTCTGTTGACGCAGTATAACACAAAATAGACGAGCATTCTGACTTATTTATTTTTTGAAGATGCCTTAATATAATTTATAAGTATATCATTACATTTATTTTACATATTTTCAATATATATATTTTAGTTTCAAAATTATTATTTATGGCATTATACTATAATTTCAATTAGAGGTACGGCAACTATTCGTGTAAAAACAGGTCACTTTCCATGTACTGTATATTGTAACATTATGAAAGTTGATATAGATAATTCTGAACTAAATATTTTGGGATTTATCATTATACATTAATGTGGAAAGATAATATTATACCTAACTACCTTATTTTTATATTCACATTTTCTGTAATACTTGCATAATATAAATACATATATAGATAATAATGAATGTTGCGTATCATGACATATTGATTTGACTAATATATATTGACAATACATAGATATAAATATATATTAAGTATATAGACAACCATCTATGTAAGGAGGTGATTAAATGAATATGAACTATGATGAAAATGCAAAAATTATCAAAGCGTTATCTGATGCAAATAGATTAAAGATAATAGATATACTATCTTGTGGTGAAAGATGTGCTTGTGATATATTGGACCATTTTGATTTTACACAGCCAACATTATCACACCATATGAAGGTATTAATAGAATGTGAACTTGTAGAATCTAGAAAAGAAGGCTTATGGAATTATTATTCCATTAACAATTCTAAATGCAATAAGCTTATTTTATTTCTTATGAATCTTATGACAGATACAGATGATTGTATTTGTAAAGATAAATCAAAATGCGAATGTAAATAAATATAGGAGTGTGAATTAATATGAGTAAAATTGAAATTTTTGATCCAGCAATGTGTTGTTCAACAGGAGTATGTGGTCCATCAGTAGATAAGGAGCTTTTAAGAGTTGCTACAACTATAAATAATCTTACTAAGAAAGGTGCTGATATAGTTAGACACAACTTAACTTCAGAACCGCAAGCCTTTGTTGATAATCAAAAAGTAAATGATCTTTTAAATTCAAAAGGTGTAGACGTACTTCCAATAACTTTTGTTGATGGTGAAATAGTAAAAACTAACTCCCATCTAACTAATGCAGAATTTGCAAAGTATTCAGGACTTCCAGTTGAAATTGCTTTGAACAAAGATAACAAAGAAGGCGGTTGTTGCTGCAAAGGTGGATGCTGCTAGTTAATGGTACTAATCGTGTCCTTATTCATACCGAAATCACTTACTTTTATGCAAAAGTTTTTAGAAAGAAGGAATTTAAAATGAATAAAATGTTTAATCCAGAAGAATTGGATTTAACTAAATATTTATTTTTTACTGGGAAAGGTGGAGTAGGCAAAACTTCAACAGCTTGTGCTACAGCTATGTCTTTAGCTGATAGTGGGAAAAAAGTAATGCTAGTAAGTACTGATCCTGCTTCTAATCTTCAAGACGTTTTTAATACAGAATTAACTAATAAAGGAACAGTAATAGATTCAGTTCCAAATCTTACTGTAGCAAATTTTGAACCTGAAAAGGCAGCAGCTGAATATAGAGAAAGTGTATTAGCCCCTTATAGAGGTAAACTTCCAGAAGTGGTTATAAAAAATATGGAGGAACAGCTTTCAGGATCATGTACCGTTGAGATTGCTGCATTTAATGAATTTACAGGCTTCATAACTGATAAAGAAACATCAGAACAGTATGATTACATTATATTTGATACTGCTCCAACTGGGCATACATTAAGAATGTTACAACTTCCATCAGCATGGAGTAATTTTATTAATGAAAGTACTCATGGGGCATCATGTTTAGGTCAACTTTCAGGCCTTGAAAGTAAAAAGGAAGTTTATAAAGAGGCAGTAAATACATTAGCTGATAAGGATAAAACTACACTTATTCTTGTATCACGCCCAGAAGTATCACCATTAAAGGAAGCAGAAAGAGCGTCTAAAGAACTTCAAGATTTAGGAATAAATAATCAAGTTTTAGTTATAAATGGTGTACTTGAAGACCATAATGATTATCTTTCTGATGCCATTTACGAAAAACAACAAAAGGCTTTAATGGATATACCAGAAGGTATTAAAAATATTAAAACCTTTAAAATTCCACTAAGACCTTACAATGTAACAGGATTAGAAAATGTAAGAGCCTTTTTAAAGAGTAATAATATTAAATATAATGATGAAAAGTTAAATGTGAGCAAGATGAATAAACTAAACTCTATAATAGAGGATTTATATAACAATGATAAAAAAGTAATATTTACAATGGGAAAAGGCGGTGTAGGTAAAACTACAGTAGCAGCTGCAATAGCATTAGGACTTGCCAAAAAGGGTAAGAAAGTACATTTGACTACTACAGATCCGGCAGCACATTTAAAGTTTGTACTAGATGAAAAGTATGGAATTACTTTAAGCCATATAGATGAAAAACAAGAATTGGAAAAGTACAAAGATGAAGTGTTAAGTAAAGCAAGGGAAACTATGGGTGAAGATGATATTGCTTATGTTGAGGAAGATTTAAGGTCACCTTGTACCCAAGAAATTGCTGTATTTAGAGCTTTTGCTGACATTGTTGAAAGATCAGAGAATGAAGTTGTAGTTATTGATACAGCACCAACTGGTCATACTCTACTTCTTTTAGAGTCTACTCAAAGTTATAATAAAGAGATTCAACGTTCACAAGGAGATATCCCTGCATCAGTTAAAAAGCTTTTACCTAAACTTAAAAATGAAAATTATACAGAAGTTCTTATCATAACTCTTGCTGAAACTACTCCAGTATATGAGGCTATGAGACTTCAAAATGACTTAAAAAGAGCTGGTATTCATAGCAAGTGGTGGGCTATTAACTCAAGTTTTTATGCAACAAATACAACTAATGAAATATTAAAAGTAAAAGCAAGCAATGAAGTCCAATGGATTAATAAAGTGGATGATATATCTAGTGGTAATTTTGCAGTTATAGAGTGGATACCTGAAGAAGTTAAGGGAGAAAAACTTAACGACTTAATCCACTAGAAAAAATCCACTGCAAAATAAGAGACTTTTGCAGTGGATTTTTAAGTATGTAAAACAATTTATACGGAGGATGATTTTATGAAACCAAAGGTAGCATTTATATGTGTACACAATTCTTGCAGATCACAAATGGCAGAAGCGTTAGGAAGACTATTTGAATCAGATGTATTTGACTCATATTCTGCTGGTACTGAAACTAAACCTCAAATAAATCAAGATGCAGTAAGAATTATAAAAGATATGTATGGAGTTGATATGAATGAAGTGCATACATCTAAGCTATTAACTGATATACCAGAAGTTGATATTGTTGTAAAAATGGGCTGTAATGTTGTATGTCCTTTCTTACCAGCTAAGCATACAGAAGATTGGGGACTAGATGATCCAACAGGTAAGAGTGATGAAGAATTTATTAAAACATCAAAAATCATAGAAGAAAAAATAAAAGATTTATCAAAGCGAATTAAAAGTAATGAAATTGATTTAAGGTAATAATTTATATTTTTATTATAAAATTTTTTATAAAGGAGGATTAATTATGGATTTAGAAAATCAAGAAAAAAATAAAGGTATTAGATTTTTTGAAAGGTATTTAACAATTTGGGTGGGAGTATGCATGATAATAGGAATATTAATTGGCAAGTTTATTCCTATTATACCTAACTTTCTAAATAAATTTCAGTATGCAAATGTCTCTATTCCAATAGCAGTACTAATTTGGCTAATGATTTATCCAATGATGATGAAAGTAGATTTTCAAAGTATTAAAAATGTAAGAAAAAACCCAAAAGGACTTTTTGTGACATGGGTTACTAATTGGCTTATTAAACCATTCACTATGTTTGGGATAGCGTCATTATTTTTTTATGTTATATTTAAAGGATTAATTCCAGCAGATCTTGCAAAAGATTATCTTGCAGGAGCAGTATTACTTGGAGCAGCACCATGTACTGCTATGGTTTTTGTATGGAGCCATCTTACTAAAGGAGATCCTGCATACACAGTCGTTCAAGTGGCAACAAATGATCTAATTATTCTTGTTGCATTTATACCTATTGTTAAATTTTTATTAGGTGTAAGCGATGTATCTGTTCCTTGGGATACACTTATTTTATCTGTTATTTTATTTGTAGTAATTCCATTGATAGGTGGAATTTTAACAAGAGTGTTTGTTACTAAGAGTAAAGGACACGAATATTTTGAAAAAAAATTTATTCCAAAGTTTAATAATATAACAATTATAGGATTACTAGTGACTTTAATAATTATATTTTCATTCCAAGGTGATGTAATTATTGAAAATCCATTACACATTATTTTAATTGCGATACCGCTTATTATACAAACCTTTTTAATTTTCTTTATTGCATATATAGCAAGTAGAATACTAAAGTTGCCTTACAATATTGCTGCACCTGCAGGTATGATTGGTGCATCCAACTTTTTTGAACTATCTGTAGCAGTAGCAATTGCTTTATTTGGTACCGCTTCTCCTGTTGCACTTGCAACTATTGTAGGAGTTCTTGTTGAAGTACCTGTTATGCTTGCATTAGTTTCAATAGCTAATAAAACTAAACATTGGTTTAATAGTTAAAATTAAAATAAATAGTATAGAAAACCTTTATGCTATGGAAATATATCCAGATGAAGCAACTAATGAATATAAAAGTTACAGCTAACAAATAAAAGTATCTCCTTCGGGAGATACTTTTTATTTTCTACTACAATATATATAACTAATTTTCTTGTAAAGCTACGATGCTTTCATTATAAAATTTACATTTACTATTTAAGCACTCTTTATTTAAGTTACTAAAGTTACACTTTAGAGCTATAGTTTTGTCTAGTTCAACATTTAGATATTCTTTAGTAAAATCTATTGCTGTTTCTATAGCTGTAAAAGAATCTCTTTTACAACATCTTGGTCCTCCATATTTACTAATGCTCTCCAAAGCTTTTGATGTCATTAAATTACAAAGTCCCCATTCTTCCTTATTCATAGGACCTGATTCTTGTATTAAGCTAGTATAAATGCCGCAACCTACACCAGCTCCACATGCTCCATAAAATCCACAAAATCCCCCTAATACGTTCTTAGCTCTTTTTTGGCATTCATTTAGTAAATTCTCTAATTTTTCTTTTTCCTTAGTTTTATTTAAAAATGCAGTACTTAATACAGCTGGAACTAAGTAGTGGTGTTCTGGTCCATGCATCTTGATAGCTGGATGCTTCATTAAATCTAATGCCATTTCTAATGGATTTATACTATTAGTATTTAAACAGTAGCTTGTTATAGCTGTATATGCATCACTACTATGACACGCATCACATACATAGTGTCCATTTTTGCATACTATAGCTGACTCATATGCCTTTTTACAGAAATAACAAACTCTTTCTTTACTTTCATTTTCGTAAAGCACCTCTTCATTACAAATTAAACAATTAAACTTATTCATTTTTAATCCACCCCTTAATATGTAAAACTACCTCTTTATGATCTCAAATATAATTATACATTTCTTTCATTATATCAAAAAAAGTTGATATGAGACATATACTGTGGCAGATATAATGTTCATATTCTTAGCTACTAAATAGATTCTTTATCACTTCTTCAGATAAGATTTTATTTAGTTGGTTTATATTTACATCATAGAAATTCCACTTACCTTCAGATGTTTCATTTATTAAATTTGCAGTGAGTTCAATTTAAATAAGCTGTACTTTTCTATATAATTTAGACATTATTTTTGTATTAAGTAGTCCTGGGTTAATTCTCCCAACTTCGCTTAGATATTGATTGGCTTTCATTTTTACTTTATACTTAAACTCGCTAAATGAAATGATTGTTTCTTTCCAAGTCGGATATTTAAACTCCTCTTTTTTAACTGTAATAAGAAAAGCACCATTGCTTTCTTCCCAATACTTAGCAAAACTTACTGTTAAAACATCGTCATTTCGAATAAATTCAAGCCAGCTGTCAACACACTCTATTTCTTTTAAAGCAACATATTTTGATTTTTCTTCTAATATCAATATTACTTCCATTAATAAATCAAACCAAAGTGTTATCAATTCATGGCCTACTTCAAATTCATTTAACTTATTATCATGATAATATCCCTCAATGTTTCCATCAAAGTTAAGAGCAAAGAAACCCTCAACGTCAGCTCCATCAGCATCAAACTGATGTGTATTAATATTACTTAAATATTCTAACTCATCTACAATCCTAAAATTAATATCAAACATTGTATCACCTACTTTCCGAAGTTTATAATTTCATTATAAGTAAATTTATGATTTCCAAATCCAGTTGAAAATTTTCCTTCCCCCATAAATATATTAATTTCTTCTCCATATATTTTATAAGTATGATATCCATCTATTACAGCATCTTTATAAGCACTATTTAAAGCATTTGTAACCTGTTCTTCAGTCCAGCTTGGATTAAAAAAGGATTTTTTGCTTAGAGACCCTTCAACAACTTGTTTTGCATACCTACTAACCATATGGTCATTCATTAGATGCTTTAAAGCCTTACTGCTAAGGTCTCCAATAGCTTCAGCCGCTCCCTTAATTCCACCTTTAAGCTTTATAGCCTCTGCTCCTTTTTCTGCATCCTTGACTATTCCCCCAACTTCATCTCCGTATTTTATTACCCCTATCACCGGAACAATTCCTATAGCATATAATGTTGTTTCAGCAGCATGTCCCCATGACCATTGCCAATACTTAAAATCATGACTTAAATCTCTAATGTCTGCTGGTAGATCTATATTAAAAAATCCAATTACAAAATCTCCTGCTACTCCTAATGTATTTATTGAATCAGTATACTTTCCATATAACTGTAACATTCATACAATTAATATATAAAATGGTGTATAATTATTTTAAAAGTTAAAGTAAAAAGTATCTATAATTATGAGGTGATGATGTTGGACATTGAGTTAAAGCGCGTTAATGTAGAAGATAAAGAAATTCTTAAAAACTTATTAGAAAAATATGATTATGAGTTTTCTCAATGGGATAATAGAGATGTGAATAAGCTCGGACTCTATGGTTACGATTATCTTGATTGTTATTGGACTGAGGAAAAACGATGGGCATATTTTATTGAAGTTGATGGAAAGTTGGCTGGATTCATTATGGTAAATAATTATCCTGAAGCAGCTGAAGAAACAGATTATTCTTTAGCTGAATTCTTTGTTATGTACAAATATAGACGTTGTGGTGTTGGAAAGCTTGCTGCAATAAGAATATTTGATATGTTTCATGGTAAATGGCAGTTAAAAAGGCATCCTAAAAACATTGCTTCAGTACACTTTTGGAATAACGTTATATCTGAATATACCAAAGGCAACTATCGACTTATAGAATCCTACCCTAATTCTGAATATGATGATGGAACTTTAGGAGATTTATTTTTCTTTGAAAATTAGTATTTTATGTAAGAGGTGACTTTATTGATTAGTACAATAATAACAGCCTTTGTTTCATTTGCTAGTACCAATATTGATGATATATTTATACTCACACTATTTTTCTCACAAATAAATAGTGATGTGAAAATAAAACATATTGTTATTGGACAATATCTAGGCATTGGACTTTTAACTACAATAAGCATTATAGGAGCTTTAGGTGTATCTGTAGCTCCAAGTGAGTATGTTGGATTTCTTGGATTGGTACCTATCTATTTAGGAGTAAAGGCATATTTTGACTATAAAAAAGAAGATAAGGATAATAAAGATGTGAGTAATCAGGAACTTCAAAATAACGCAAATATTAGGAGTATCGAAGTTGAAGAAACAACTTATATACAAGAAAAACACACGCTTAATTTTGCTAGGAACTTTATTAATCCAAGTGTTATAAAGGTATTTAGTTTGACACTCGCTAATGGCGCTGATAATATTGGAATTTATGTACCTCTTTTTACAAGCATGAATTTGATGGGTATTATAGTAACAGTAATAATATTTATGTTTCTAATCGCACTCTGGTGTTTTATTGCTTTAAAACTTTCAGAACGCTCTTTGATACAGAAAAATATTGAAAAATATAAGCATATCTTCATTCCAATAATATTTATATGTCTAGGAGTTTTTATCTTAAAGGAAAGTGAAACCATAAGTTTCGTCTTTAAGAAAGTGCTTTAATCATTACACAACCTTTTTAATTAAGTATAGTAAAAACAAAATCGAATAATTTCTTAAGAAACCGTATTATCCAGAAATGGCTATGCGGTATTTTTACTTTGCAATTTAAGTATATGATAAATCAACTAATAAATTTTGATGGGGCTTTTGCAAAATAAGCTAATCTAAATAAATATTGAATAAGGTGTAATTATTAAATCCTATGCACAAAACAATAAATCATAGACTACATAAATTATATGTAATCTATATGTAAAATAATAAAAATCATCGGGTGTATAGGAATGCACACAAGATATAGAAAGGAAGTGAGCTTTGGTGAGGAGTTGGTACTTACAATACATACTCTCATTAAAGATAGATTATGAATAAAATAAATACTCAATTAGAAGGTTTGATGAATAGTGCCATAGAATTTCTAGCAGTTTCATTAAATAGCACAGGACATAATAGTAAGCCAGTTCTTCTTCATAGTATTAGAGTTGGTTTCTATTTATATGAAATGGGATATAGCAAGGATATTTTTTTAGCAGGTTTATTACATGATATCTTAGAGGATACTGACACTCCAATAAATGATTTATGTGATAAATTTGGATCTAATGTAGCTAAAATCGTATCTGCAGCATCTTTTAATACATCAATTAATGATAAAACTGAGCAGTTTCAGGACATGTTTAATATATGCTTGAATTGTGGAAAAGAAGCATTAATCGTAAAAGCCGCAGATATTATGGACAATAGCAACTATATTAATTTAGTAACTGATAGAAAAACAAGAGATTGGCTTTTATTTAAAATGAAGAGTTTTATAAATATATCAAAAGAAATGATTCAAGACGAAGAAATATGGAATGATTTAAATAGAAAACATGATAGTTTGATAAATGAGCTTAGTGACTAACCTGTGAAATTATGAAATAAGTTATAAAAACTTGCTCATTAAAAATTGAATAATACCATATTGGAATATTAATACAATTATTATATAAAGTGGTGTTCATCTTGTTTTGGTGTAGTACTTGATCCGTAACCAACTAATCCTAATATCATTACTCCGCATAATAATAAACTTAATATCTTCTTCATTGAATAACCCCCATAAATCTGTATTATATCTTTAATTGTATATTAAATTGATAACTTGTTGATATTTACAACACGAGGTGATGATATGGAAATAATGAAATCTATAACAAAAGCAGTATTACCCTTAGGCTCTATACTTGGTATATTTGCATTCTTTATGGTGTTATCATTATTACCTATACTGGCAAAATAAAAAAGGTAGAAAGTAAAATTACTCTCTACCTATTTCCTATGGGTGATGATTAGTAAGTTAAATTTACTGTTGCATAATCAGTTTTTACAACTCCGGTTGTTGCAACTCCTCTAATTGTTATTTCATGCTTTCCTGGTGTGAGATCTTTTATAACAATTGTTTTTATAATTGAGCTTCCAGAAGTTTGGTAATCTAAGAAATATACCTTTGCATTTGTATCAACTGAATCTGTAGTTCCCAAGTTTACGCCATCAACAGAAACATATGTGTTTCCAAATACACCTGTCCATTTAAATGTAACAGCTACATCTTTCGTTTTTAAATTTATAGTTGGATGGTATGTGTTAGATTGATAGTTACTTGCCTTCCACATTTGGTAACTATTATCTGTACTTAAATTGACAGCTTCACCAACTTGCGTTACGCTAAAAATTGGAGTTGTTGCTGCATAAGCACTGGTAATAGGTGCCAACGACATTGTAACTGTTAATACTAACATTAATAATAAAGCTTTAACTTTTCTGCCATTTAAAATTTTTTTCATGATACAACCTCCTGTTTTGTAAATTTATATCATTATAACATATATTATACAATTTCGTTTACATATTTGATAAATATTATACTTAGAGTAAATTATTAACTTTAATGTATGGTATATTATGCATTATAAAGGATAAAACTGTATCATAAAATATGATTACAAATAAAAAGTATATATTATCCTTAGTATATAACCTACATTAAATGTCTATAATTTAATTAGATTTATTCTCCGAATATGTGCTACAAAAGAAAAAAGGCTAGTAGGGATTTCACTCCCTACTAGCTTTATAATTGTTATACAGTATTAGTTGGTATTACCAATAATTAGAACTCCATGTTGTATCTAAATAATGCGTATACCTTATATCAATAATATTGTATTTGCTTTTAAATTTGCTGATATCTTCATAACTAGTACCATATTTAAGATCTTCATGAAATTTTGGACATTTAATTATATCCATTTTAGTTTTTTTAAACTCATAATTTAGGTTACAAAAATGAAAGATTACTGCAATGAATATCAATATTTATTATTATAACTATTTGATATTATAAAAGAAAACAATATTAAAAAGATTTTTCTCTATATATTATTTTAACGATATGACATATTTATAACTAAATTAATGATTTAACAAAAGGGGGGGTTAAAATGAATAATCAGCTTTTATTTATGATTTCAATTTTTATATTTTTTATAGGAGCCTTCTTAATAGGATTATCTGGAATAGTTTATGAGTGGCGTGCTTTTACTAATAAAAAGGCTTGGAATGGATTAACAAGACCTTTATTATTTATTGGGTTACCTGTTACTCTAATTGGAATTGCACTTATTTATTTATTTTATCCATATAAGTAAGTTAGAATGAAAATAAAGAGATAGTTTAGATATATATGATATTAATTAACCATTCACTTTATTTTATACAAAAATAAGGCTAGTGAGGATTGCTCCCTACTAGCTCTTATAATTTAATATGAATTATTTAAGATGTTATTCTAAATAAAATCATATGTTTAATCATTAGATTATTCCTAATGATTGATTAACTATTCTATTTGTTTTTGTTGACATAATTATTATTTTTTTGTATAGTTCATTATCATTATATCCTTCATTCAAGTATTTGTTTTCATAATACTCAAACGGTAAATTGGAGTTATTAGTATTTAATTCTTCCGCTAACTTCCTATCTGCCATTAATTTTCTAGCTTGGTCTCTATACTTATTCCTTAAAGAATGTGCTTGCATAGCCTGTTCTTTTATGGATAATGATTTATCTATTTCATTAATAATATTCTCATCATGCTTATTGTACCATAATCTTACTTCTCGATTATTAAGCTTACCTATAAATTCCTTATACTTACTAAAATTATTTGCTGTTCCTACCATTTTAACCTTTCTAATATTATATCGTAACTATTAGTATATCATAATTTGTAAAACTCATCAAATCATGTGCTCTACACATTATTTGTAAATATTATAATTAAAATCTTTATTCTTGTTTAATTCATAAAAAAGAGAGTAGCAAGAATTAATCTCACCACCCTTTAAATGTTATCTACCTAGACTTTCACAATATGCAATACACTTATTTAGTGTATCTTTTCTATGCTCTCCTTGGATAACCACATTAGTGTAACCACTTTTACCCTTTGCTTCACCTACTGCAATTACTGTTTTATACATATTATAGTAAGAATATGGTCTTGTACAATTTATAGTTGGACAATTAAACCTATCCGCCATAATCTCCGCAAAGTTTTGATCCACAGAATTTGAATATTGAATAATAGAATTTCTAGCAGTTTCACTAAATAGCACAGGGCATAATAGTAAGCCATTTCTGCTTCATAGTATTAGAGTTGGTTTCTATTTATATGAAATGGGATACTTTGCTAAAGGAGTTTAGTGACTAACTTGTGAAATTATGTAATAAGTTATGAAAACTTGCCCCTTAAAAATCGAATAACACCATATTGGAATATTGATACAATTAATATATGAAATGGTGTATACTTATTTTAAATAGCCAAGTAAAGATTATTTATAAAATTATTGAAGATAGCAAACTATGAAATATTTAGGCTGTACCCTTTTATCATACAATGGGATTTAAAGATTTGGATAAGCAACAAACTTTTCAAGAAATTTTATTTACACCAATGGTATTTATATTATAAAAAATAAGACAAGCTATGTAGGTGTAATTTATTTTCAAATAAAAATTATTTTTATAATTGGGGGTTTAAAATGGATTGTGGATTTGTAAACGAAAATGGATGGTTTAGATATCGAGCAGGAGCAATTATTATAGAAAATGGACATGTACTTTTTGCAAAGAATGAAATAGATGATTATTACTACTCTATAGGTGGTGGTGTTCATCTAGGAGAAAAGGCTGAGGATGCGGTAAAACGTGAGGTTTTAGAAGAAACAGGCGTAGAATATGAGGTTGAAAGATTAGTCTTTATTCATGAAAACTTTTTTGATGGAACAGGAACCTTATATGGTTTAAAGTGCCATGAAGTAGCCTTTTATTTTTTAATGAAGCCTAGAGGCAGCCAAAATCTGAAGAGTAATAGCTATACACAAGGTGTTCGGGAATATATGCATTGGTTACCTATTGAAAAATTAAAAGATTATGTGGCCTATCCAAGCTTCTTTGCAGAAAAGCTATTATGTATTAGTGATACTGTTGACCATATTGTTACATATGAATAATGAGCCTCTTCTATGTAAACTTAATATATGATAAATAAGTTTTTAGAAAGGATGGTGTATATTAATGATAGAATATGGGAGAAGCATAAGGTGGTTCAATGATTATAAAAATGAAGTAGAATTTTCAAAGTCAAATAAATTTGAGTTTATGCAAATTTGGTTTGCAAAAGGTGAATTAGTACTTGATAAATTATTAGCTCCAAAAGAAGAACAAGTTCTAAAATCACAATTTCCAGTAATAATCCATGCAGTTTATGATATTGATGATTATGATAAATATAATGATGAATTAATTCGCATATTAAAATATTTAAATCATAAGGAAGTTATTATACATCCTGTATGTAAGTCCGTTCCCGTAAATTCAGAAACTATATATATACTTGCAGAGAATATTTATAAAACAAATCAACTACTTAAAAAGAATAACATAAAGTTATACATTGAGAATAATAGTGTGATTGATAAAATTAACTATACACCTGATGACTTAAAAATAATATTTGATAGAAATCAAGACGTTGAGTTACTTCTTGATATTGCCCATATAGATGATTATGATCATTTGCAAGAAATTCTTAAAGTGAAATTTCCTAAGTGTTTACATATAGCTGATAAACGTTTTAGTGTAGAGCATGAGCATCTTCCAATAGGACAAGGCGACCTGGATTTTGAACTAATTTTTCAAAATTATTTAAAGGGATATGATGGAAAAATTATATTTGAAGTCGTGGATACAGATGAGGAAGTTATACACTCTAAAGATATAATGGAAAGCATAATTTATAGTAATAATTTTTAATAAATACTATTATATTTAATGTTTATTTCTTATAAGATTTCATATCTAGAAAAGGAATGATTTTAAGGGAAGTCACTTCGATTTGCCTTCCCTTTGTTTATACTTTATTGAAATTTTAACCTACCTATGCCTTGATTAGAATTTCCAAAAATAAATTATTCTTGGACCTTTTGATACTCTCTCACCAGTTCTTGGTATTTTTATAACCTTAATAGGTTCCACATTTAAAGTCCATTCTGATATAATCTTTTCGTCGATCATATGATGTTCTGGGTAATTTGCATTATCTTTCGGGCAATCCCACATATATGGGAAGCTAAGTATTGCCATCCTAGAAGTTCTCATTACTTCTTTAAATGCCTCCTTTTGTTTTCATTCTAAGTGTTCCCACACTTGTAGCACAATAAATAAATCATATTCTTTCTCATTTACTGGCCATGGAATTATTGTGGCATCATGCTCATACTCTTTAGCAACATACTTCTCTGGTCTCCCCCATACATCACTCTCCGGCTTAATCATAACATCACAATTTTTTACAATAGTTTGAAAGGATGGTCCTAATTCTAATACCTTTTTTATGTCTTCATTTTCCTTGATAATATTTATAACTTCACTAAAATAAGCCCATCTACCCTCGTAATATTTACCAAGTGAACCTTTTAATAGCTCTTGAAAATCGAAATAATTCATTAAATCCATAAAAGTCCTCCTTAAATTTACTTAATAAGTTGGAAATTATATTCAATTAGTATTATTTTACGTATTCCTTGCCCATTTTATCTTATACATATTTCTTTAGTGACTTCTCCATATTTCTTTTCATTGATAACATATCTGCTACGAAAATATCTACTAAAAGCTTCTCACCCATTTGATACTCTTGTCTATCAACCTGCATAGCAAACTTACGATAAAAGTTATTAGATGGTGCATAATGATGATTATAGATAACAATTTTCTCTATTCCCTTTGTCAAATAGAAATCTAATATATAAGTAATCATCATAAGTGAAATTCCCCTGCCTCGCTGGTTAGGATATACCCAAAGACCGTTCAGCTCTATCCCCTTTTCTTGTATATCAAAAGTCTCAGCAAAACTGGCAAATGCAACTCCTAGCATCTTGCCATCCTCAAATGCACCAATTAACAGACGAATATCATTATTTTCTTTAGCTGTATTCATCCACTCTATCCAAAAGTCCAATTCTTCTGAGATTGATAAAGTATTTTCAGCCTTACCAGCTAATTCCTCTGTCCAGCACAAAATTTTTAACTCTATGGCTTGTTTCATATCCGATTCCGTTAATTCTCTAATCTTAATCATGGACTTATCCTCCAATTATGTATTCTAATCCTTATTTATAAGAAATCATTTTATCCTCCATATAATATAGCCTCAATCAAAATCAATCCATTTTATACATATTATAACACCTGGTGAATTACTATACTATTTGATTTTTGATTTTTATACTTTATAGATTAGTTTATAATAGGCAAAATTATGGAACAAGTTATAAAAATTTGTTCTTTAGCAGTGAATAGTAAAATATCATAAACTTAAATGTAATTTATGTATAAATTGGTATATAATTATTTCATATTGATAAATACAAATTACTTAGAAATTAGGAGGAGTATCATAATGACTATTATAAACATCGCTATCTTACTATTATTTATTTCTATTACGTTAAAAGAATTAAAGCATATAAAAAGCTTAATAGTTCCAACAAGGAAAAGCCTCCCAGAAATTATTACTATATTATTTAGTATTATTGTTATTTCATCAATTACATATTTATACGCTAACTCCCCTATACATTATATAACTGGTGTATTAGGTATTTTTATGTTTATATGTATGTGGCTTAAAAAAGGAATTGTCCCACAAGGATTTATAAGTATGTCCCGTGGTCAAGAGCTTATAGCATGGGATAAAATTGAAAGAGTTATAATCCTTAGTTCAAAAGATACAAAAGTTAATTTATTTGGCAGCTTTATGGAACAGACATTTAATTTTAAAAATGATGATTATGATAAGGTTATTGATATTTTAAAAGAAAAGCTATCTTATAATGCAGACATACAAATAATTAAAAAAAATTAGTACATGCACTATTAATCTATTAAATTTAAATTAACCCATTAAAAATATTTCTCTATATCTTTAATATCTTCTAAATCAAATATATCTGTAGCTATTACATCTATAGTCTCCTCTGGTAATTTTCTTATCTTTTCTTTCAAATAAAAATAGTAGTTCCATACATAAATGGATAACTACTATTTTAAATATTTTAATTTTTATTATTTATTCTTTACCTAATGTTGAAGAATCGCCACTTTCAATGACTTCTCCAGTATCTTTATCTTTAAAGTTTACTATAGTTTTTACTGTATCAGAAGATTGTCCATTCATAGATTGATACATATTTCCAGACATATAAAACCCTACTGCTACAAAAGATTGAAGTCCTCCATAAGATGCTTTATCAACCTTAATATCAAATTGTGTCAAGTCATCATTATATGTTATCTCTGTAAAAGAAGGATAACTTTCTTTATTAGCTAAAGTATCTTTAATACTTAAATCAACCGCTTCCTTCATGCTATCCAATAACGCTTTATGGGTTTTCTTATCCATAATGTATGTTACAGAACCATCATCATTAACTTTAACTTCATGGACACCTTTTGCTTTTGCCCCTGTCTCTACAGTGGACATATCAGAGCCTTCAAAAAATGCTGCAGGCAATGTTACTTCAACATCAAATAGATTTTTTTCTGAAGAAATCTCTCCCCCGTTACTTTCTGTTTTCTTTTCTGCCTTAGCACCATCGTCTGAATTCTTTGAACCACATCCTACCATAGTGATTGCCATTGTTGTTACAATCAATAATGCTAAAATTCTCTTTTTCATAAGTCTTTCCCCCATCTATAGTTAGTTATTTATCTATACATTTCAACTTTTATGCACTCCTATAATTTTAAGAAGTAGCTTTAACTGTCGATATATAGATTACTTAATTAAGTATATCATACAATATATAATTTTTTTACTTCTATTTTACATAGTAGTGTCAGTATATATTCACATTTCTTCAAAGCACCTATTAAGATTTGATTGGATAATTCTTTAATAAGCCCTATAACCTCGGATACACCCTGGTTATAAAGACATATATTGTACAAAATAAATCCTTTGTTTACATAAAAAGTTATATATGATAAAATTATTAAGAACAAATGTTCTGTGTATTTGTAAGGAGGTAGCTTATGGTGGAAAAAATAAAAAAACTTTTGGGGGCCAATATAGATATAGACTTAATAAGTAATGGGAAAATGGAAATGGATATGATTGAGAATATAAAAGAGGATATAAAAAGAAGATGTGAAAGTCCAAATAATTTTTTTGGTGCTGGAAGTTATGAACATATTGAAAGTGTAGCGAAAAATGCTGTTAAACTAGCTAAACTATATCATGCAGATGTTGAAGTATGTGAGATTGCAGGATGGCTCCATGATATAGCTTCCATTACTGATTATAAGCTATATGAAAATCATCATATTCATGGTGCAGATATGGCAGAGAAGATTCTAAAATCATATGATTATCCAGCAGATAAAATTGAGTTAGTTAAATTGTGCATATTGAATCACCGTGGAAGTGTACTAAGAGAAAAAACAACTAAAGAAGAAATATGTGTTGCTGATGCTGATGCCATTTCTCATTACGATACATTACCATCACTATTCTATTTGGCATTTGTTCAAAGAAAGCTGAATATTGATGATGGAGTAGAGTTTGTTAAAAGTAAACTTGAAAGAAGTTATAATAAAATGTCTCAAGAGAGCAAGGAATATTATCAAGATAAAAGAAATATGATTCAATCTATATTAAGTAAGAACTTTTAATTATTCTTTGAGCCCTATACTATGATTATATGTAATATTATTTACTTGAAAACTTTAGTATTTATTGTGGAGGAATAATTCATGGAACATAATACAGAATTTTGGAATGCATTAGATAAGCTTATACAGCAATCTGAAATTATTATTGATAGACCAAAGGGGACACCACATCCAAGATATCCAGATTTTATCTATAAAGTAGATTACGCCTATCTTAAGGATACCTCCTCAATGGATGGCGGTGGAATTGATGTCTGGAAAGGAACAGATAAAAATCAAAGAATAGATGCCATAATGTGTACCATTGATTTAACAAAAAAGGATTCAGAAATCAAAATATTAATTGGATGCACTGAAGAAGAGAAGAAAATAATTTATCATACTCATAATGATTCATCATGTATGAAAGGTATTTTAATTAGAAGGTTATAAATATAGTGTAAAAGTAAACCAGTCTATTTTCTTCTAAATTAATAATATGATATTTTGGAGTTACTTCTAATAATAACCTTTTATTTAAGAAATTACATGCTATTATCAAATATACTTTTATATGCTGTATGAAAATAATTAAAAGAGGAATCATTTTCCTCTTTTAATACATACTAAATGAACAATATTACCATTTAAATAAAGAAATAAACCCCTTGTTACTTCTTGATAATCCAAATTTAGAATAAAATGATTCTTCGGAAGGCTTTGTTAACAAAATAGGACTTAAGTTATTTTCCTCAAGAAATTGCATTAAATTTTCCATTATACTTGTACCAATTCCTTTACCTTGATAGTCTTTATGTACAAGCAATCTTAATATATAAGCATGTTTGATACCATCAGAAAGTATCTGTACAAATCCTATAAGCCTATTTGAATCATCTCTTACAGTAATCCATCCCCAAGATAACCCTAGGGATTCCTCTAATTTTTTAGATGAACTTAATCCCCATCTGATAGTTTTTAATAGATTATTTAATTCATTTACATCAATTTTAGCGTTTCTTTCAATACGCATAAAGCCACACGCTCCTCTCATAATAATTCCATAATTAGATTACCCTGTCTATCAACAGTCGTAGAAACCCATTCAACTTAATTTTCTTAATAAAATGTGATTATAAAAAGCTATATTTGTATAATCCTCTATATCACAGACCTTCATCTCAAGGTTAAACATTTTTTCTTGCCAAGTTGGGTCATATTTAACTTCATTATTGGAGTGTAACCCTGAAAATATTCTAATTCCAAGAACCCTTTCAATATTAATGTCTAAATCATCTATCCACTCTATAACATCATTAATATCATAATAATTTACTTGTCCAAAATTCATTGCCTTAGCTGCTTCTCCCTCAAGTAGAGCTATTGCTTCATCTATATTGTTTTCAAAAACAGCCTTCTGCATAATTCTTCCTAAGTGATTATGCTTTACTATAGACAGTACCCCATTTGGTTTAAGAACACGGTAAAATTCTCTAAATATTTCTTTTCTCTCCTCTGCATATTCAAAAACATTGTGACATACTATAACATCAAAAGAATTATCTTCTTGTTTTCTTAATTGATCTATATTTCCAATAATTTGATTATAATCATTATCACATATTCTCATATCTATCATATCTACATTGGGTTCTATTGCTATAACCTCATTGTCTTTTGCTAAATGGTTTGCTGTAATTCCTAGTCCACTTCCAAAGTCAAGGATTTTGGAGTCAGTTATTTTAGGTAGTTGCTCCCAAATTAATCTATAAAATAGTACTGACCAAGGCTCCTTCATATTTTCAATATATGCTTTAAAATCATTATTCATTTCGTTCCTCCATCATATAAACAAAGTTCTTTGCTTCAGAGGGGGTTTTTTCTCCCACTGAAGCTTACTAACAGAATTCTTAGTATCAGTATTTTTGATACTTAGAAATCGTTGTCCTTTAGGGGAAATCGTTATCCAGGGTCGTAGCCGCTCTTTACTCCAACTTTGAAG
>DCDL01000017.1:0-153 GCA_002316385.1 Clostridium sp. UBA1056 | reverse complement strand
AGCGGGTAGTCATCGGATAAACTATTTTTATTCACATTATTAGGTATAACTTACTATAAATTGTTATGAATGTCTATAGTTTACTTGCAACAATAGGTGTGAACTATTAATGTGTTCATTTTCATTTATCCTAATAAGGCATCTTCAAAAAAT
>DCDL01000016.1 GCA_002316385.1 Clostridium sp. UBA1056 | reverse complement strand
TTCATTATCATCGATTACTTCCGACGACTCTTATTACTTTACCAGATAATTTCTTATCTGTCAATAACTTTCTTAAGAAGTTTTTTCTTAAGTTTTATTGATGCTTCATCGCTTCGTTCAGCGACAAGACATATCTTATCACGATATGATAGCTTGTTCTTTTACAATAATTTCATTACATCAAATTAAATAGATTTATCTTTAATTTACTTATAATTTCTATATAATTCTACTAGTGATACACTTGGAAGCATTGTTATTATATTCATATATGTATTTACAATTTTCAAAATAAAACTCTCTTTATATCTTTCATTAAATCCCTATAATATCGAAGTTTAGCCTAAAAAATAAAGAGTAAGGATAAAATCCTCACTCCTTACTTCAATATCCTATATTATTTTTATTATTTCCAATCTTTATCGATAATATCAAACATCATTTTCCCAACTCTTGTTAAAGAACTAACCCCATAAACATTAGATGGTAAATTTCTTGACATAACAACAAATACAAAATCACCTTTTTCTGAATTTAATAATACAATATCATTTTCTATTCCTTCTAAACTTCCAGCTTTATGAGCTGTTTTAGCTTGAAAATCTTTAGGCCAATAAAATGGCAATCCTGTAGTTAATTGATTTCTTCTAATTACTTGTAAAATAAATTCGCTATGTTCTTTACTTAACACTTTTCCAGTACTTAATAGAGCTAAACCTTTACATAAATCATAACTTGTAGTTATATTTTCATTTTCAAATTCTTCTTTTTCACCAGATGGATATTTGTTTATAATGGTAGACGTTAATCCCATGTCATGTACAATACTATTTATTCTTTCTTTACCTATAATGTTTATAAGCTTACAAGCTGCTGTGTTGTCACTTTGAATAAGCATAGCAACTATAAGTTCTTTAATACTGTACTGTCTTCCTTCTAATTCATGTATAATACCAAAAGAACCTGAAACTTTATCATCATTTGTTATACTTACTAATTGCTTTAAAGATATATTATTACATTCCACTTCTTTCATTACAGCCATAGCAATAGGAAGTTTAATACATCCAGCCGCTACCATTTTAAGATTTTCATTAAACCCATAAGTGTAGTCACTTTTCAAATCTGCAAAATAAAAACTATATTCCCCTTCTCTTGTCTCTAAATAACGTTTGATCTCTTTCATACATACCCTCCACATGCCAAATGGTAATATCGATTTATAACTAGCTATATTATAATTTCCTTTATATATTATGTCAAATTTCTGACTATTGTAAAAAAACAATAAAGTGATACACTTTTTAATGTTATATCCCTTTATTGTTTATACTATATAGATTAATATATTACATTTTTATCTTGTATCACTTATATATATATATATAAGTCCTTTAATGTGTTTATATAAGCTATCATAATAATTGTTTTCTAAGCTTATATTTACAAATACTTAACCAATTTATTTTTATTAAATTATATATTAATTTAAATAGCTACATAGCTATCATTCCCAAACTTCCAAATACTAATAATATTACACCTAAAATTATTCTATAATAAGCAAAATTTTTCATAGGTTTCTTCTTAAGATAGTCTATAAACCTTTCTACACAAACTAAAGCTGATAAAAAAGCAACTATAAATCCTACTGCAAGAACTATTATCTCACCTCTATTTAGAATATTGCCATGCTTAAATAGTTTTAATCCTGAAGCCCCTACCATTACGGGAATAGCTAGAAAAAATGAAAATTCAGTAGCTGTTACAGTAGATAATCCGCTTATCCACCCTCCTATTATCGTTGAAGCTGATCTAGACATACCTGGCCACAGCGCTAAACATTGGAATACCCCTACACTGAAGGCTTGCGGAAATGTGATATAATCTACATCTTTCGTCTTTTCTTTACCTTTAAAATATCCTTCAGTTAGGAGCATTAATACAGCTCCAACTATAAGCGCTAGAGATACAGTAAATGTATTAAATAGATACCTATCAATTCTATCTTCAAACAATATACCTAATACTGCTGCAGGAATACAGGCAACCATTATATTTATCCAAAATCTAACAGAATCTTTCTTTAGTCTAAATACACCTAAAATAGATGAAAATATCTTTTGTTTATACAATACTACAATAGCAAGAATTGCCCCAAGTTGAATTACTATCGAAAATAGATTTGCAAACTCTCCTGTAAAATCTATCATATCACCAACAATTATCATATGCCCTGTTGATGATACAGGAATAAATTCTGTTACTCCCTCAACTATAGCTACTATTATAGCTTTAAACAACAAAACAAAATCCATCCTTTTCCCCTTTCTATTATTTCTTTATAACTATCTGTCGTAAGGGATTAACTCCATCTAAGGAGATCTCTATAGTAGTAACACCTTTTTCTATAGATAAGTTATAATAAGTATCAACCTTAATAAACTCTCCCTGATTTATTCTAACATAAAACTCTTCCATCATTACGCTATTCATAAATGCACCTAAAGTAAACTTAGTATAATTTTCGTCATCATCCTTTATATTCTTTTTAGCAAATATAATAGTAGGAATTTCATCTGACTCATCATTCACATATTCCTCATAAGGGCTAATACTAAATAAAGACTCATTATCTACAAATATAGTCGGTGGAATATATCCTTGTGAAGCTTCTAATTGTACATCTTTAATATCTTTTATATAAGTTATATGTGAATTTATTATAGATCTCTCATACTTACTATTATCAACCCTTATACTATAGGTACCTAGATATTTATTCAATGACTTTATAGACTTTTTCTCTAAAGCTCTATCTTCATCACTACTAACTTTAAGTTGTGCTAGATCTTCATTTAGCACTTGAATCGCACTTAGTGGTTCGTCACCTTTTTTAAAATATCCACCTGTAACTGCATCAAACATTATCCACTTATTAAAGTTAGAATCCCATACTTCTAATACAGAATAGTTTCCATCTAATCTATATTCGCCAATTCTAACCTTTATACCTATGGAAGATAACAATTCCTGAAGTATAGTATTATAATCCTTTTGTGAAACCTTTTTTTCTGATGTTAAAACACTCAAAAGTTCCTCAGCATCTTTATTGGTATCCATATTAGATAAAGCAACTTTCCTTTTTCCATATAGCCACTTATTTATATCTATACATTTCATAATTTCGCTGGAATTTTCATCAACTAAAGTATCTACATTATATTTACTTTTCAAAGTAGCTATTTCTGCTACAGAATCATCAATGTAATAAAACTTTATATTATTTCCAGAATATAGATTGTCCCACTTATCTATTTTAGTAGTATAGTTGCCTTCTCCATCTCTTTGGCCTAACATCCAAAATCCTATAATACTTAACATTATAACCAAAATACCTAATCCTATATTTCTCCTTTTTCTAACTTTCAACCCATTACTCTCCTTTACATCCAAAATACTATTATATTTATATTTTATTATAAACTTTTTTCCTATAAAATAAAAGTTTTCTAAAATAAGTTATGTATTTATACTAAGTCCATAAATTTTATTGTTTTTCTGCTTAAAAGAAGAGAAACTCTATAAAACTAGAGTTTCTCTTTTCATTAATTATTATGCCCAGGTGCAGCCTTTAATATCTCTTCACTAACGTTGTCAAACTTTTTAAAGTTCTCATGGAATTGATTAATAAGTTCGCCTACTTTTTTATCATAATCTTCTTTATCTGCCCAAGTATTTCTAGGTTTTAATATTTCAGATGGCACATTTGGAACTACTTTAGGAATAAGAACATTGAAATTATCATCCTTTTCAAACTCTACATTTCTTAAATGACCTTCTACCGCAGCTTTAACCATAGCTCTTGTATAAGTTAAATTCATTCTTTTACCTACACCATATTCTCCACCAGACCATCCAGTGTTAACAAGATAAACTTCTGTATTGTTTTTAGTAATTTTTTCTCCTAAAAGCTTAGCATATACTTCTGGTTTCATAAGCATAAAAGGTTCACCGAAACAAGCAGAGAATGTAGCTTTCGGCTTAGTTATTCCTCTTTCCGTACCAGCTAGTTTACTAGTATATCCTGACATAAAGTGGTACATAGCAGCTTCTTTAGATAACTTAGATATAGGAGGTATTACACCAAAGGCATCTGCAGTTAAGAACACTACAGTATTAGGATTTCCACCTACACCACTTATTTCTACATTATCAATAAACTCTATTGGATATGCTCCCCTAGTATTTTCAGTTAAGGAATCATCATCAAACATAGGTCTGTTATTTTCGTCCAATACTACATTTTCTAATAATGCTCCAAATTTTAAAGCATTATAAATCTCTTTTTCTTTTTCCTTGTCTAACTTAATAGTCTTAGCATAGCATCCACCTTCAAAGTTAAATACGCCTTCATCGCACCATCCATGCTCATCATCACCAATTAACTTTCTATCTGAATCTGCAGATAAAGTGGTCTTTCCTGTTCCAGAAAGCCCAAAGAATACAGCGGTATCACCATCTTCTCCTATATTAGCTGAACAATGCATTGGGAATACTCCTTTTTTAGGTAGTAAAAAGTTCATTATTGAGAATATTGACTTTTTAATTTCTCCTGAATATTGAGTTCCACCTATTAAAACAATTTTCTTTTCAAAATTCACTATTATAAAAGCCTCTGAATTTATTCCATCTTCTTTTCCTTTGGCTTTAAATCCTGGTGCTACAATTACATTAAACTCTTGTTTAAAGTTTTCTAATTCTTCTTTTTTATATCTTCTAAATAATTGATTAGACATCAAAGCTTCTGACGCATATTCATTAACTACTCTTATACTCATGCTATATTCTTTCATAGCTCCAACATAACCATCAAATACATATAAATTTTTATCAGCTAAATAATCTATAACTTGTGAATATAGATTATTAAAAATTTCTTCTTCTATAGGTAAGTTAACTGCTCCCCAATTAATTAAATTATTAATACTTTCGTGTTTTACAATAAATCTGTCTTTAGGAGATCTCCCTGTATATTTTCCTGTTTTTACGACAAGAGCACCACTATCAGCAAGAGTTCCTTCTCCATTTCTAATAGCATGAGCAACTAATTCAGCATAACTTAAATTTCTATATGTCTCCTTGCTAGTATTAATCCTTAAATCATTTAAATTAAAATCCATTTTACTACCCCCAAATATCTTCTAGGAATTAATGTAACACATTTTTTTAATTTCCTAATATTATAATACTACTTTTTCAATAAAATGCAATAAAAATTTTATTTTTTGCTATATAATTATATTCATCTTCTTCTTATTGCAAGTTCAAATTCATTATACTGCACTTTTGATATTTAAACCTCATATAGTATATCACTTTAATTAAAAAAGAACTCATTTTCTTCTCTTTTTTTAATCTTATTAATATTTGAAATCATTATCTATTTTTCCTTCCTAGAATGATGCCATTAATCTAGATATATGTTATAATATAAAATTGATATATCATTAAACATAAGACATATTTGGCTTATTGTTATTAATTATATTTTTATATAATTATTTATGTTTGTTTATTAAAATAATTTAGGAAAATATTTAAAGGATGTGTGAAAAATTAAGATTAATTCATTTATAGCCATAGTTGCTTCAAAAATTGTACTAAAATTAAGTACTAAACTCTTCAAAGGCGGCTCAAACTTTCCTGGTAAAGTAGCTTTAGCCTTAGATAAAAATATATTATCTACAGTTGCTAAGGGATATAAAGTAATTTTAGTAACTGGCACCAACGGTAAAACAACAACTACTAGCATGATTTATAACATTCTTGTTAAAGACGGAAAAAATGTTATAACAAATAATACTGGTGCTAATATGAATACTGGAATAGTAGCATCTTTCATTTCTAACTTCAAATTTTCTAATAAAAATAGAGATATGTATGCAGTTATAGAAGTTGATGAAGCTTACCTTAAGTTCATAACAGAAAGTGTAAAACCTGAAATAATTACTGTAACTAATTTATTTAGAGATCAGTTAGATAGATATGGAGAGGTACATACTACTTATAATAAGATTTTAGAAGGTATACATAAATCTCCTAAATCTCTTCTCGTATTAAATGGTGATGAATCCCTACTTGGCAAAATCAACGCAGATAATCCTGTGGTTTATTATGGGTTTAATGTTCCTATCAAAGAGAATACAATTTTAAATGTGAATGCAGACAGCAAGTTTTGTAAATTTTGCAAAACTCCTTATAGTTATGAGTTTATTACTTACAACCACCTAGGCAAATACTTTTGCACAGATTGTGGTTATAAAAGACCTGAGCTTAAATATCATGTAGATGCAATAACATCCTTAACTGCTGAAGGCTCAGAGGTTATTATCAACGAAGAAAGTTATTCTGTAAATCAATCCGGGGAATATAACATCTATAATTCTCTTTGTGCATTATCCGTAGCAAGAGAATTATGTGTACAACCAAATTCAATTAAGGTATCTTTACAAAATCAAAAGAGCAGTTTTGGAAGGCAAGAAACTATAAATATAAATGGCAAAGAACTAAAAATAATTCTTGTAAAAAATCCTGCTGGCTATAATCAAGCCATAAATACTTTACTTCTTAATGATAAACCTATAGATTTGGCATTGATGTTAAATGACAATTATGCTGATGGTACAGATGTTTCTTGGATATGGGACGTAGATTTTGAAAAATTAAATTCATTAGAAATAAATGATATTATAGTTTCGGGTATACGACTTTATGATATGGCTGTAAGGTTAAAGATTGCTAATCTTAAAGAAGAAAACTTTAAAATCTGTGAATCAGATGATGAGCTTATAAATAATATAATAAGTGCTAAGTCAGAAACTACCTATGTACTTGTTACATATACAGCTATGTTGCATCTTAGAAAGTTATTACACAGTAAAGGATATATAAATAAAATTTGGTAAGGTTAAGGTGAGTTTATGGAAATTAATATATGTCATTTATACCCTGATTTATTAAATGTTTATGGAGATGTGGGAAATATCCTAATTCTTAAGCATAGAGCTGAGAAAAGAGGCATAAATGTTACAGTAAAAAATATATCAATAGGCGATGAATTCAACGCAGATGACTTTGATATAGTATTCTTTGGTGGAGGTCAAGACTATGAACAGTCCATAGTATCTAAAGATCTATTAGAAACTAAAAAACAAGGAATTACTGATTACATAGAATCAGGAAAAGTATTTATATGCATCTGCGGCGGATATCAGCTTCTAGGAAAAACCTATGAAACTTCCACTGGTGATATTCTAGAAGGATTAGGTGTATTAGATATTTACACTAAAGCATCTAATGAAAGATTAATAGGCAATTCAATCATATATAATGAACTTTTTAACGAAACCTATGTAGGATTTGAAAATCATTCTGGTAAAACTTATATTGGAGATTTAACACCCCTAGGTGTAGTAAAATATGGATTTGGTAATAATGGTGAAGATAAAAAAGAAGGCTGTATTTATAAAAACACTTTTTGCACTTACTTTCACGGAAGTTTACTATCTAAAAATCCAGAACTTGCAGATAGACTTTTATATTTAGCTATCCAAAATAAGTATGGTGACATAGAACTCTCACCTCTAGATGATACCTTCGAAATGAAAGCTAAAAATCACATTATGGGTAGATTTATTAAATAAAAATTAAGAGTATCTATTATTGTTAATAGGTACTCTTTTTATATTAAAACTCATACTTATAATTCTTTATGTTTAATAAAAACTTTTTTCTTCTTTAAATGCTAAACTAAAATATTTAATAGAATCATTAACATTTCCCATATCATGATACATATTTCCTATCTTCATATATCTTTTACATATTTCACTTTTAGTTCCATATTTCATTAAAGCATCTAAAGAAAGCATCATATAAGTCTCAGCCATTATATAATTCTTTTTCTTTTCAAATATTATTGCTTTATAGTAATATGCTTTTTCCATTATAGGAGTAAGTTCTAATTCAATAGATAAGTTTAACACCTCTTCTATATAATCTAAAACTAAATCATAATGGCCATACCTTATCAAACTTTTAGCACCCACAATTAAAAATTCACATAACTTCTCTTTATTATTCCTTGGATACTCACTTAATGCCTTCTCTACATATTCTAAAGCTTCATCGTTAATTCCATTTTCAAACATAGCTTTAGCTAAATCATAGTAAGCCCTTGCTTTTTTATCTAACAAGGTATCATATCTTTTTAATGCTTGCTCTTCATAATATTTAACTTGATCTCCACCTAAATAAATTTCTATTATAGTTAACACCTTGTATATTTCTGCATTTACATACTCATTTTTATTAAATAGAAGTATTTCTTTTAAATCTTCACTAACTTCCTTTGCTTTATTGATATTATTGCACATTATATAAATTACTACTTGATTATAAGTCGCCTTTATATATTCCACTGAATCCTTTTTGTCTAGTTCAATAAGTTTTTTTCTTACTGTTGATATATAGCTGCCTGCTTGAGAATATTCGTTATTAGTATACAAATATTTTGCTATATACATGTAATAATTAATATGCAAAATTTCATCTTTTGATTTTTGACATGAGTTATAATATCTAGGTATAGTAGTGCTTAGTTCTGCTGACATACCATGATTTAAATAATACTCAAAGAGTATCTGAAATAGTTTACAACTTAAATCATAATAGTGATATTTCTCTGCATAATCTACGTTATACAGCACATCTTCTAAAGAAATTAAAGGCGTTGCATCGTTAAATTTATCAACGTTTGCTTCTATTTGTTCTCTCACACCATGTTTTAAATAATCCATATCTAATCCAAGCTTATCCACAATAATTTCTAGAATCCAATCTTCTGGTTCAACCTTATTATTTTCTATGCAGCTCATTTTAGAAACGGAAATTTTATCTTCACATATATCTTTTAAAGTTAGACCTTTATATATTCTGGTCCTCTTTATTTTTTCTCCAGCCGATAATATTTCCATAGCTATCCCCCATTTTTAAAAATCCGTTAAGCATTTTGTTTGTTCAAGAATCTTAACCCCTTCGTCTAAATATTTTCTTGCTTCCTCGTCTCTTCCTAAGTCCATATAAAATTTCCCTAAGGTAATAGCAATTTCAGCACTTTCCTTATGATAATTCATTTTTTCTGTATAGCTTAAAGTATCTATCAAAGTTCGTTCTGCTTCTTCATATTTTTTCTCTAGTAATTCGATCTTATATTTAAGAATATGATACTTACACATTAATGTACAATCTGTTACATTTAAATCTTGCATATTTATTACTATCTGCTCTAACACTTTTTTTGCATTAACTTCATCTTTTAATTTTATATAGTTATTACAAATAAGCATTAATGTATTGACAGTAGACTCTTCCGGAAGTCTTTCTTTAATATTCTTAGCATATAAAAGATGACTGAAAGATCTATCTACATATCCATATTCCGAAAATAGCTCTCCTAGTCCACACATTAAATCTGTAATTAAAAGATTTTGTTGCCTATTTCTAAAAAGACTTAAACTTTTTTCAGTGTAAGCAATTGCTTGGTTTAAGTTACACTCATTAAACCTTTCTTGCCCAATCTTCATAAAGGATTCTCCATAATTTCTTGAATCATTTAACTTTAAAAGTTTTTCTTCAGCATATTTCATATACTCAATTGCTTCTTTGTCAATTCCCATTTTATTGAGAGTTTTGCTTATATAATAATATACTTTACCTATTGCAACCTCATTATATACATCACTTTCTTCAAATACTTTTTCTGCTTGTTGAAAATAGCTATAAGCAGAATGATAAGCATTAAGTTCAAGAGTAATTTTCCCTAGTAATATAAAAACTTTAATAATTTCGTCACTACAGTTATATTTAATATATATATTATTGGCTGAAAGTAATAACTCTTGAGCTTCATCATACTCTTTTTTCTTTTCATGTATTAAAGCTTTTAAATACAAATTAGTTGCCATATTTAACTCAAGACCATATTTCCCAATATACTCAAATGAATCTTCTAACGCCTTCCATGCTACCTCTAAATTATTGTTTAATATATTAGCTTCAGCAATATTTTGATAATATATACAAATTTTACTAGCTTGTGTTTCTTCTGTCTCCATAAGGTGTTCTACTGAAACCTTTAATGCACTTGCTAAATATTCTAACAAGTCCATGCTAGGATTAGATTTACCTGATTCAATTAAACTTATTTGACCAGCAGTTATTCTATCTCCAGCCAGATTCTTTAATGTTAAATCAAGCTCCTTTCTCCTTTTTTTAATTTTCTCCCCTAAAGATAAAATTTCCATAAATTCATCCTCTTCTCTTAGCAAATGCTTTCTAAATACTTTTAGATAATTACACCTCTATATTGTATCATAAACTAACAAAATACACAAAAATAAATGCTCTAAAGTTTTATTAAATATACCTATTTTAATAAAATTTGTAATCTTATATTATTTTCTTGTAGTATTATATTGAGTTTTGTTCTTTTAAGCATAAAAAGAGCTAGAGCAGATAATCTGCTCTAGCTATCTTAAAGGCACCATTGCTCTCTCTAGCATATCCTCAGCTCTATGTTGAAATTTCTTAGCCCTTTTCCTTAATTTTCTTTTAGTCTTTCCGTTCATTGAAGGCATTATGCAACTAACAGCTAAAGCTAAACTTGCTATCAACACCATCATTTTTAATAACATTTTCATAAAACACACATCCCTTCTTATTCTATACCTATCTACTCAAAACATCTTAAAATTTTCACATCAATAAATAATAATATAAATTACATTAATACTTACTGATAAATAGTAGATTCTAAGTATATTTATAGGATGCACATATTTATAATTTATATGCCTAAAATTCTTGTTTAGTATAATAAATTTATATTAATCTTTCAATTAATTCTAATATAATCTTATCCCTAACCCCTACAGGCAAGTCTCTCAAATATTTCGCCCTTTCACTTTTATCTATGCCACTTAAATATTCTATCATATTTATAATTTTATATTTAGTTTCAATCTTTTTATTATTATCTACACATATAACATTCTCAATATTCTTTTTAACAATTCTAGAAAGTTCTTCCTTTATATCAATAGTAGCTACTTTTATAATGATATCTCTAACAGCTTTATCGACTACAGAATCTGATTCCACTCCTGCACCATCTTTAGCTAATTCGTCTGCAATATCATTATATAGGTCATCAGTATGACTATCTACCTTAACAAATATAATATTTATATTTCCTTCTTTTTTTAACTTATTAATAGCCTCATAGTATTCTTTAGATAAAATTGAATTTCTTTCCCAAGCACCTGTTGCATGCTGACAAACTCCAGCATAATCATAAAATAACACTATCTCTTTATAATCATTGTCTAAAGCATATTTTACTCCTTCAATGGCAGCCTTTAATTCTCCATTTACTTGTCTTTGATTACATTCCTCATTCTTACCTCCACCATAGTTAACATGAGTAATTATATCATTATCAACTACAAGTAAACCATATCCAAATTTCTCTGTAGATGTGTTATAGCTACCATCCACATATATGTGTGGTACATCTGAAGGATAATGATCTACACCTTTTTTTAACTCTGAATTGCTATCTAAATAATCTTTTGCATCTTTCTCTGTGGAAAAACTCTTATATATAGCTCCTTTAGCTCCTTTTACATAAGAAAGACACTCATTCCAACTTGTAACAATAATATTATTAACATCAACATTATTCTTAAAGTCTCTTCCCTTTTTTATTGCATAATATTTAGTTGCCATAATAACTCCTACCTTAAAACTGGATTTATTTAGTAAAAAATGCTATGGTCTTTTTCATAGTTATTCTTACTATATCCACCATTTTCTTTATTTCTTTTGCTCCAAACTTATCATTTAACAACGCCATAGCTTCTCTAGATATCTCTATAATATTACTCTGTCCCTCCCAGTTATCAAGAACCACTTCTTCTGGAATATCATAAAGTACCTTTTGAAGAATAAAAAATGTTACTGCTAAATCATCAATTTTTCCTATAATAGGCAATGCATCTGGTAACATGTCTAAAGGAAATAAAAGATATCCCAATGCTATAGATATATTGAATTTTATTTCTTTTGATACTCTTTCATCCTTATATAATCTCATAAATAAAGCAATTATATCTGGTATAAGTACCACATATGAATACAATTTTTCATGTTTCGTAGAAATTCTTTCTTTAAACTCTTTTCTAAACCTTCTATAAGTATATTCTCTAGAATTATCTATTTTTTTTTTGCTGCACTCTATTTTTGAAATTTTGCCTTCTTCTTTACACTTTTTTTCACTACTATTGTTAATATCTTCATTAGATTTATCCTTTTCATTTTCAAAATTAAAGTTACTAAGCTCTGCTTCAAGTCCATATGGAACTATAGATAAGTTTTCCAATTTAAAGTCAACCATAGGTATAACCTTACACAATTTATATAAATCTATATTTATCATATCATCAGTAAATTCTATTCCTAAATCAATAACCTTTGAACTAATCACCTTTAATGCTACATTTACAATACCTCTGTATATTTTAAGACTTTTTACATTAATTTTATCTATACTTAAATATAGTTTATTATTTTCAACTTTATTTATTGATATATCAACAGAAAAAGGGATAGATACTCTATGTTTATACCTTCCAACTACGTTAATATTTTTATCAATTAATATCTTGTCAATTGTAAGGCCTTCCACTAATACATAATCTCTTAATATATCTGTAACAATACTGTATAAATCTTTTTCTGTTATCGTAACTTTTATATTGGATATCTTCATTTTAATTCCCCCATTTATATTTTAGTCATGCTATAAAATATATCACTAAATATATTTAAATTTTTATATTAAAACAAAAAAGGACATACCTAAATTATACATCATAATCAAAAACAGTACATCCCTTAATTACATAGTTCTATTAAATTACATATTGAACAACTAGATTAATTCTTTCCAGTAAGTTAATTTCATAAAATTCCACTGTTTTTTTTGTCTCATGATCATACAAGACTCTTATTACCGGCCTATCTGGAAATCCTTTATTTTGCCTTATAACGTATCCCTCTACTCCATTAGAGAGCTTTACACAACATCCTAATGGATATACTGAAAATGTTTCTTTAAAGCTATGTACTAATTTCTCATCAAATTGACTTCCGGATCCTGAAAGTATAAGTTCATAGGCTTGACTGGGTTCAAGTTTTTTTCTATAGCTTCTATTACTAGTCACTGCATCATATACATCACATATTCCTACTATCTTACCAAATCTTGAAATTTTCTCACCTTCTAACCCATAGGGATATCCTTTGCCATTAACTTTTTCATGGTGCTGTTCTACTCCTTTAATGACATCAACAGAAATTTTATAATTTCTGCTCAATATTTCTCCACCATAAACTGGATGTTTCTTCATAACTTCAAATTCTTCATTTGTAAGCTTTCCATTTTTATTAATTATATTTGCAGGTACTTTTATTTTTCCTATATCATGTAACATTCCACATATGCCCAGTTCTCGTACTGACCATTTTTTCATTCCAAGACTCATACCTAAAAACACTGACATAATTCCTGTATTTATACTATGAAGAAATGTGTAATTATCATGAGTTTTTACATCATTCAAACTTTTATTCACATCGCCGATTTCCATTATGTAATTTAATAACTGATCCATAATACTTAAACATTCATCCCCAGCTGAACCAGCCATGCTTCCCACACCTCTTGATATGTTTTTTAGACTTTTCATAGTAGCTTGCTTTAATATTATTAATTCTTCATCTACTACATCTATATCATCCAAGCGCTCATCTTCAATATAAACATAATATACTCCTAATTCATCAAGCCTTTTTATGTACATACTGTTAAGCCTTATACCAGCTTTTAGTAATATTCTTCCATCTTCACTATATACATGTTTCCCTAGTATATCTTTATCTTTAACTCTATCTATATATTCTAATCTCATGATTTCCCCCGAATTATGTACTATTTATATTCTACACTTTTCCCTTCTATATCATTAAGAGCTTTTTCCATCTCTTCCTTAATCTTAGTACATATATTGTTTAATCTATTGTTTAGTATATTATGATCTTCATCGTAATCAAAAGTAACAATCCATGTAGGATTAAATTCCTCATCATAAGGTTCTATAGATTTTACTATATCACTGAAGCTTTCTTCATCAAATAGGTCATATATAGCTGAGAATTCCCAATCCTCTACATCTTTATTAGTATCGAAATATAAATTTACTTTTTCTCCATCATAAAATAATTTAGTAATATATTCTGCTCCATCATTGACCTCATAACTTCCAAGCTCCTTAGTGAAAAATTTTGTCTCTTTATCTTTTTCCATTAACACAATAGCCGAAAAATCCATTATTATATCCTCCTAATCTTTATGTAATTTATTTACATCTTTGTAGCGCAATGTTATAATCTGTTTATATTCTTAAAGGGGTGTGAATTATGGCTCATTTTAAAAAAACTAATAAATTTAAAACTCTTTTCTTTCTATCTTTAATTATTATGATTATTACTTCTATATCTCTTTTTGCATACTCTAACGTAAAGTGTAGAAATTTAGATTATGCTATAGAGAAATATTCAACTTCTGGACTTTTTAATAAATATAAACTATACTCCTTAGAAAATTCAAAAATTAAATTTTCAGATGGTAGTGTATGTATAGCAGAAGTAAATGGCATAGAAGGAAAAAGTCCTTATAAAACCGTAACTTATACCCTTCGTCTAGTAAAGCATAAATCAGGCAAATGGAAGGTATCTGAATTTTCACCAAGCAATAACTAATTAGTTTACTATAAGTTAGTTTACATCATAATACCCATTTTAGTATACCTTAGTAACCATAAATATACAACAATATATAACACTCCCCTTAAGATAATATTTATTATTACCTTAAGGGGAGCACTTATTCTTTCTACTCTATTTCTTCTAATACACTTAATAGGTAATCATACATTCTATCTAGTGAAGAAATACTTATATGTTCATCTGGTGTATGAACATCAAAAATATTTGGTCCAAATGAGATTTGATCCATATTTCCATCGAATTTATCTCCAATTAATCCACATTCAAGACCTGCATGAATTGCAGATATTTCTGCCTTCTTGCCGAATTTTTTTTCGTAAGCTCTCTCAAATATACCTCTAATTCTTGAGTTTGGATTATATTGCCACTCAGGATAATCTGACTCAAGTTCAATAACACAATTCATTATTTCTGCAAGTACTGTCATTTGATCTACTATTGATTTCTTTAAAGAAGCTACTGAACTTCTAACTGCACTATCAAATTCTACAGCTTCAGCAGTAGTAGTCACTACACCTACATTAGTAGAACTTTGAACTAATCCTGGTATCGCCATACTCATAGTTTGAACTCCATTTGGTAATAAAAATAATGTTCTTATTACCTTTTGTCTAGTATCATCACAGAATACTTTATCAATGGAATTTGTAGATTCACAAGTTAATTTTAAGTCATCATCTATACCTTGTAACTCATTTGCAAATATAGAACTCCATTCTTTTACTTTTCCTTCAACCTTAATTACATCTTCTGGTCTTACAGCTATAGTAGCATCTGCTTCTCTTGGAATAGCATTCATTTTAGCTCCTCCATTTAAAGAGGCTAATTTAAAGTCTACAACTGAATTAAGATCCATTAAGAATCTTCCCATCATTTTATTAGCGTTTCCTCTTTCTTTTTTGATTTCCATACCAGAGTGTCCGCCTTTTAATCCTCTTATTTTAATAGCTAAAGAATTATAGTTTTCTGCTACATTTTCATAATTTGTTGGTACAGAAAACTTAACTCTAACTCCACCAGAACAACTTACTAAAAGTACTCCTTCTTCCTCAGAGTCTATATTTATTAGTATTCTTCCATTTAAATGTTCTGGATGTAAATTTGTTGCCCCACCCATTCCTGTTTCTTCTTCAGTTGTAATTAACACTTCTATAGCAGAATGAGCTACTTCTTTACTATCAAGAATTGCAAGGGCATATGCTACAGCAATCCCATTATCAGCTCCAAGGGTAGTTCCATTAGCCTTTATAAAGTCACCATCTATAATAAATTCGATTGGATCTTTTTCAAAATCATGCTTAGTGCCTTGATTCTTTTCACAAACCATGTCCATGTGACCTTGTAAAATTACTGTTGGAGCATTTTCATAACCACTAGTAGCTGGTTTCTTAATAATCACATTTAGCGATTCATCTTGTATAACCTCTAGATTTCTATCCTTAGCAAACTTAACTAACCAATCACTAACACCTTTTTCATTACCTGAACCTCTCGGTATTTCATTCATCTCCTTAAAAAATTTGATTGCCTCAAAGCTTTTTAAGTTCTTTAATGTTTCTATCATTTTACTCATCCTTTCCTTCTTTCCTTAAAAGAAAATCGTCTTTAATCCAAATAGAATTAAAATTATACCTCCTATATAATCCGCATATTTTCTTAATATATGGATTTTTCCTAGATACTTAGCTATTATGAATGCTAATATGCTCATAAAAAATGTTATCATACCAACAATAGCAGTAAAGAGTGTTAGGGTTATCATACTTTCGATCCCCGAGAAAGCAATAAATCCAATAACTATTGCATCTATACTTACAGATACCCCTAATATAAAATACATTTTGAAGGTCAAAACAATATTTTCTTCTTTTTCTGTCATACCTTCCTTTATCATAAGTATACCAACTATTGCAATTACTATTCCTCCCATAATTGCAGGAACAGAAGCAATGTTCTCTGTAAATATTTTGCCACCGAATCCTCCTAATATAGAAAACAAAAATTGGAAAAAACCAAAAGAAATTGCAAAGGATATCTTTTGTCTCGCTTTAGCTCTCTTATTTAGGCCAATAGCTATTGCAACACCAAAAGCATCTAATGAAACTGCTAAGGCTATCAATAACAATTCTTCTATTGCCATAAAAGACCTCCCATCAAATACATTAATTTAATTGTCTCATAAATTTCTATTATCAATATAGTATGAATATTATTATTATAATTCTAACTTTCCAAAATTATGATTATAAATTAAATTATTTGTACTATAATAATTATTACTTTTAAATACACAGTTGTCAATTAGAAATATCGTGTTAAAATATATTCATGAGTTTTTATTTTATGAGGTGATACAATTGATTACAATATTAAAAAGCAATACCTCCGGCCTTCTTACAGAAATTGATTCTATAGAACATGGCTCTTGGATTAGTATGATTAATCCATCTGATGAAGAGGTTCTTCTTATTACGCAAAAACTTAATATTCCTCAGGATTTTATAAGGGCTGCATTAGACGAGGAGGAAGGTTCTAGAATAGAATTTGAAAATAATGCTACTCTTGTAATTATAGATATTCCATTCACTGAAATTGACGATAATTCACTAACCTATGATACATATCCATTAGCAATAATATATACGGAAAGTGTAATTATAACTGTATGTCTTAAAAATAGTCCTGTATTATCTGACTTTGCATTGGAGAAAATTTCTTCATTCTATACTTTTAAGAAAGTTAGATTTATGCTTCAGATATTATATAGAGCATCAAATTATTATTTGTTATACTTAAGGCAAATAAATAAAAAGAGTTTATTAATTGAAAAAACCCTCTACAAATCCTTGAAAAATAGAGAATTAATACAATTATTTGCTCTTCAGAAGTCCTTAGTATATTTCTCCACCTCTCTAAAATCTAATGATTTAACTTTTGAAAAACTTTTGAAACAAGAAATTCTTACAAAGTATGATGATGATAGAGATATTTTAGATGATGTTATGATAGAAAATCGTCAAGCTATAGAAATGTGTAATATATACAGTGATGTCCTCACTGGCACTATGGATGTTTTTGCTTCTATAATTTCTAACAATCAAAACCAAGTAATGAAATACTTAACTTCTGTAACTATAGTTATTTCTATTCCAACCTTAATATCTGGACTTCTAGGTATGAATGTAGGTGGAATACCCTTTTTCAATTCATCTGATGGCTTTTTCTATATGTGTATAATTGTGGCACTAATAACTATAGCTGTAATAATATACCTTAGAAATAAAGATATGTTTTAAATAATATATAGATAATTGAACCTAGGTATCTAATCATTGATTAATACTTCATATTAGATACCTAGGTTTTCTATTAGCTTTTTCTTTTTGTAACATTACTCAAATCCGTTTCATATACTATATTTGAAAATATTTTTATATGAGGTATATAATGGACTATATTAAACTTCCCTTTGATATTTCTACAAGAAAAGAAAATAGGGTTGATTCTGAAGATAATATGTCAGCCTATGTAAGACTTGTTCACATTGCAGCTAGAGCTCCTGATTTAGATTTTTATGTAAATGATAAATTAACAGTCCGCTCTCTAGTATACAGAGAATTTACTGAATACGTTAAACTTCCGGCTGGAACCTATAACATAAAAGTATATAGGGCTAATAATAGGGATTTTCCATTAGCAAATGTAGATATTTTTATCGCACCTAGAAGTGTAACTACTATAGCTGCTTATAGACAGAGAAGTAAATTGAGCTTATATCCTGTAGGTGAGATTCCATTAATTTCTCCAACTAAAGGTAAAGCCAAAATTAGATTTGCTCAATTCATTGAGAATATTCCACCAATAGATGTAGTGCTTTCTAATGGTACTGTACTATATAGGGGTGTAAACTTTAAAGACATAACAAATTATATAGAATTACCTATTGGTAGATATACCATGATATTAAAATTAGCTGATACAGATATTGATATGTTATATGTTCCAAATATAAATCTTAAATCTGACAAGTATTATACTCTTTATTTAATCGGCTTAGTTAATAACTTTCCATCACCACAGATGTTAATTCCATTAGATGGTATTAGTTATTTGAATATATAAGTTTTATACATTTATACTATCAGCTCTAACTGGATAACCCTTTCACATAATTTAAAGGGGCTGTAGCACTAAATAATTAGTGCTACAGCCCTTATAATTGCTCTCCACTTTATTAAATTTAAATCACTAGTTCTTAATATCTTTATATCTTCAGAGTTATGTCATAAGCTGTATATTTACTATCACCTTGAATAAATTTACCCTTCTCAATCATATAAATCTTCTTTTATTATTTTAAATACTTCTAAAGCCTCTTCTATATTTGGTTTTAGTAGCATTTTCTTATGTTCAAACTCTTTAATTCCAGCATCAGTGATTTTATATATCTTCTGGGATTTTTTGCCTTCATCCCAACTACCTTCAATAAATCCTTGCTTTTCCATTTTTTTAAGTAAGGGGTATATTCCACCTGTACTTGGTATCCAAAATCCATTAGTTCGTTTTCCTATTTGGTGAGATACATCATTACCATTAGTAGGTCCTTGAGCTAATATATAAAGTGTGTATATAGGCAATAATCCTTTAGTAAATACTTGACCCACTGCTTCATTTTCTGTCTTTACCTTTCGAAGCTCTTGTAATTTTCTTTTATATTCTTCATAAAGCTTCTTTTCTTCTGCCTTTATACCACTTAAATCTTTACCTAATTCATCTTCAACCATATCGACCTACTCCCTTTCATAGAGAAGTACTCCTATGAACCCTGGTCCTGAATGAACTCCTGATACTGGACTTAAATAACCTCCAAAATTTACGAGGCTAGCATTTTCATGTGCTTTAAACTTTTCTACTAACATCATAGCCTCTTCCTCTGCCTCACCATGCATTATATGAATATCATATTTTTTATCATTTAATTTAGATACACCAATGCTGTAAACTTTATTTAAAGATTGTTTTCTTCCTCTAACCTTTGCATAGGTATAATATTCTCCCTCTTTATCTACACTTACAATAGGTTTCAAATTTAAAAATTGAGCTATAGTTCCAGCTACCTTTCCAATTCGTCCTCCTCTAATAAGATATTCTAAAGTTCCTATAACAAAATATATCTCTATTCTATCATTTATTTTAGGAAGCTCTGCCACTATTTCATCAAAACTCTTTCCTTCTTTAATCATTTCTGCTGCTTCTTCAATAAGTATAGTCTCACCCTTAGAGATAGACTTTGAATCATGAACATAAGTCTTAATTTCGGGATGATCCTCTGACATTAGTTTAATGGCATTATTAACCCCTGATAGTTTTGAAGAAATTGTTACTACAATAGCATGAGTATATCCTTCTTTTTTTAAACTTTCAAACATTTCCTCCATATCTCTCATGGATGGTAATGAAGTAGTTGGGGCATTAGTTTCTAGAGTATCATATATATATTTAGAAGTAATATCTACTCCATCACTATATTCCCTATCTCTATATATTATTTTAAACGGTAATACCTTTACATTATACTTATCTACTATATCTTCAGTAATGTCGCTAGCACTATCTGTAATTAAAGCTATTTTTTCCATAATTCTCACTCCCATATGCGTTCTATTATTATTATATATCAATAGTGAGTATATTATCAATAGTGATATATCATAAGTGCTAATATTATATGCAATTTTCTTAAATCTATTTATTTTTAAACTTCTAACTTATTTTTATATACTAAATTCTATCAACTTCCTCTTTAATAGCGTTTAAAACATTTTCTAAGGTATCATTCTCTACAAGGACTCCATCTACCCTTGCAATGTACTTATAACTACACAAATTGCATGCTCCTATACACATGTTTTCTGTTACCTTGTGCTCATCCCCAAGAATCTTTTTTAACCCTTTAACTAAATGTTCTTGCCCCTCATTACATTTACATGTGCTAATTTTCTTTCCCATATTTCATTTATCCTTTCAACTATATAATTATAATATATAATTATATACTATAGTCTTTCATTTACAATTGCTACTAAATCTTATTTCATGTAAAACAATAGGTGCATATCAAAGTACACACCATATTTCATATTATATATTTATTTTTCACTACTCATAGCATTATATATAGTTTCCACATTATATTTTAAAGTATCAGAAAAGGATTTTCCCTCTTCTCTACTATGAAGAGTATATATTTGTTTAGTTTCTCCTCCAACTTCCTTGGCTAATGTGTTTGAAAGCTGAGGACTTACCAATTCCTCTACAAAAATAGTTTTTATATCATTTTCTTTGCAATACTCTATAAGGTTTTGCAGTTCCTTTGGAGATGGCTCACCTTCTGCAAATATACCTTCTATGCTTTTTTGTGCAAGACCAAGATCTCTACATAAATATCCAAATGTGGCATGGCCTGTAACAAAATTTTTATTTGTCATCTCATTAAATTTAGGTGTATATTCATTTATTAGTGAATCTATTGATTCATTAAAGCTATTAAGATTTTTCTCATAATAATCTTTATTTTCAGGATCCTTTTCTACTAAGGCATTTTTAATATTTTCTCCCTGAATCTTTGCTGTAGTTAGTCCTAACCAAGTATGTGGGTCCTTTCCTGAGTGGTTATGTCCCTGATGGTCCTCTTCTCCTTCTTTCTCCACGTCCTCAGCATTTATAAGCTCTATACCCTTACTAGCTTCTACAGTTATTAACTCTTTGTTGCTTATAGCTGTCTCTACATCCTCAATCCACTCTTCCATTCCAGCTCCATTATATATAAATATATCTCCCTCTTCTATGGCTTTCATATCTTTAGCTTTAATATCAAAGTCATGAGGCTCGCTACCTTCTGGTATGATATTTTTTATACTAACTCTACCTCCACCTATTTCTTCAGTTAAAGCCTTCATTCCGTAAAAGGAAGTAACCACCTTTATTCCTTCATCATTATGTACATTATCTTTTGAATTCTTATTAGAGCACGCCACCAACGTGATAATCAGCAAAATTAGTGTCCCTAAAATTTGTACTCTCTTCATAATTTCCTCTCCTTCAATTAAAAATAATTTTCATATGAGCATAATTATATCTGTTTGCGTTTACTATCGACGCTGATCTAGGACTATACTAACTCTAGTCAGTGCTAATAATTTACATATACTATATTAAAATATTATCATTTTAAAGAGAAAACATTCATAAAATCTAATTTTATATTAATTTATTTAAATTTATGACTATATTATGTAAAATTATGGGTAAACTTATAATGATAGAAGGGAGGCATAATAATGATAGAAATTAAAAATCTATGTTTTTCATATAATAATTCTCAAAATTTTCTCATTGATAATCTATCACTGACCATTGATAAAGAAAGTTATGTATCCATAATCGGTGCCAATGGAAGTTGTAAAAGCACCTTAATAAAACTAATTTTAAATCTACTTACTCCTCAAAAGGGAGATATTCATTTAAACTCAAAAAAAATTGGATATGTTCCTCAAATGTTTGAAAGTTTTAATAGCTCTTTCCCTGTAACTGTTTCGGAAATACTTAATGCCCATAGGAACGTTCTTAAGATTAAAGATAAAGAGTCAATAAACGAAGCTCTAAGAAAAGTTGGGATGCTTAAATATAAAAATTCCCTTATTGGAAACTTATCTGGAGGTCAAAAGCAAAAGGTCTTTATTGCAAGAGCTATATTAGCTAACGAAGACATATTAATTCTTGATGAACCTTCAACAGGCGTTGATAGCAAAAGTATGAAAGAAATTTATGGATTCATCGCTTCTTTAAATAAAAAAAATGGAGTTACTGTTATATCTGTAGAGCATAACTTAGAAGCAGCTCTTCAAAATTCAACCCATATTCTTACCATGGATAATGGTGCTGGAACTCTATATACCACCGAAGAGTATATAAGGAGGATTTCCAATGTTTCAATATGAGTTTATGCAAAATGCCCTTTCAGCTGCTATTTTCATATCCATACTATGCCCTATGGTAGGAGTTTTTCTAGTGCTTAAGAGACATTCAATGATAGGTGATACATTAGCTCATTCAGCCTTTGCTGGTGTTGCTATAGGACTAGTAATGAGCTTTAATCCCATAATATGTGCCTTTATATTTACAACTATGTGTGGTTTAGCCATAGAGTATCTTAGAGATTACTATAAGAAATATGCAGAGCTTATTCTTTCCATAATTCTCACCTTTAGTGTAGGTGTTGGAATTACCCTTATAAGTACTGGAAAAGCTAGTGGAAATGTTAATAACTACTTATTTGGAAGCATACTAACTGTCACTAAAATAGATCTAATTATTATGGTAATTCTTAGTTGTATATCTATTATATTTATATACTTTTTATATGATAGACTTCTTTATACTACCTTTGATGAGGAAGGCGCTAGAATTTCTGGTGTTAACGTAAAAGCAGTGAATTACATATTTTCTTTATTAGTTGGAGCTACCATCTCCGTTTCTATACGTATAATGGGTATTCTTGTAATGTCATCAATGATTGCACTACCTGTAGCTACTGCTCTTCAACTAAATAAAGGCTTTAAACCAACTCTACTATTATCAATTCTTTTCGGATTTATAGATATAATATTAGGTCTTGTTTTATCCTACATAATAAATTGTGCTCCGGGTGGTACTATAGCCTTGACCTCCGTTTTTGTATTGATAGTAATTATTATATTCAAATCTTCATTTAAATCTAAAAATTAAAATAAAAATAGCTATAATTCTTAGGTATTCCTTAAAATTATAGCTATTTTTATATTACTATAAAAAATATATTTATATTAAAGTTTTTAAATACGCCTTAACTTCTTCTGTTGCAAAGGTAGCATCTACAGAATCATTATATATTTTTTTATAATCCTCATGGGTCATGTTTACAACCTTATCTATGCTTTTACACTCACCAGTTATATTAGTAGCAGAAACAGTCCTATTATCTGTATTAAAAGAAACTCTTATCCCATCTTTATAAAATTTAAATAATGGATGCTCTTCATAACTTTTAACGGCCTTTGTTTGCATGTTACTAGTTGGACACATCTCCAAAGTTACATTATTTTCTTTAACTAAATCATAAGCTTCTTTAAGATCTTTTATAGCCACTCCATGTCCAATTCTCTCTGCATGAAGTAATTTGATTGCATCTACTACATTTAATCCTATACCTGTTTCCCCTGCATGTATAGTAACTCTATATCCATATTCTCTAGCTATACTTATTACGTCTACAAATTCTTTAGCAAAACCTTCATTTTCAGCTCCGGCAAGATCCACAGCCACTACACCTTTATCTAAGAATTTCTTTCCAGCCTCCACTACAGTAGCTGCACTATCAGCCCCTCTATGTCTTAAACAAGATAAAATTAGATTAGCCTTTATATTAAAATCCTTTTCACCCTGTTTAATTCCATCTATAACACTTTCTATAACTTGTTCTATTGTTAGCCCATTTTCTGTATGTAAAACTGGTGCATATCTAATTTCTATATATTTTACATTTTCCTTAGCAGCATCCTCTAAAAGTTCATAAGTGATTCTTCTTAAACTTTCTTTGCTTTGCATTATTTTTATAGGAAGATTAAACCTATCCAAATACTCTACTAATGATTTACACTCTAATGGTGCCTCTAATAAACCTCTTAATTGATTTAAATCATAGGTTGGTATTTCTATATTTTCTTTAGTAGCTATATCTAATATGGTTTCAGGTCTAACACTTCCATCTAAATGACAGTGTAATTCTATTTTTGGTAATAATTCAAAGTCCATACCTCATACCCCTTTCTATTTTGTTGTATATTATCACATTATGATTTAAATATCAACCAGTTAGTTAAATATATGCTAACTAAAGATATTTTTTAACATATTGTATTGAATACATACTTTTAATAAAGAAGGTTACTATATTTCCCCTTCATAAAAGATTTAATTTAAATTTTTGCATACTTAAAATTTTAGAATCTCATATAAACTAGTTAAATATACAAGGTGCAAAATATTAAGGTCTATAACATTTGTACAACTACTAAAAATATGAAATGTAATGTTTTTTTCAATACCTTTATTTTATTTATTGAAAATTTCTATAGTAGATTCAATATATTGACTTACTATCTTAACTTATATACTATATGGTATGGACATACTATCATTATAAGGAGGTAAAACTATGAAAAAAAATAAGAAAGTTATGATTTTATTAATAATTCTATTTTCCCTTACTATTACATATTTTATATTTTTTAGAGGATTAACTCCAGAGGCTTTAAGGAATTATATAGATAATTTTGGTTACTTAGCTCCATTAGTTTATATGCTATGCTTTACCCTATTACCAATCGCTTTTTTCCCTGTGCCAGTCCTTGCTCTTGCTGCAGGACTTCTCTTTGGATTTATTCCTGGGACTATATATACTATGGTTGGAGCAACTTTAAATAGTGCAATAATGTTTTTCATGGCTAAAGTATTGGCTAAAGATGCCGTTACTAGCTTACTACAGAAAAAGCTTCCCGAGAAGTGGAGTAGTTTTTTAGTTAATTTAGATGATAAGAAAGGATTTGGAGTTATATTTATACTAAGATTAATTCCAGCTATTCCTTATAATTTAATTAATTACGGTGCTGGATTAACTTCAATAAAGTTTAGTAATTATATGTTAGCTACTTTTCTTGGAATTTTACCAGGTACACTGGTATTTTTAAATATAGGAAATCAGGCTTTAAACATCCATGACCCTGCATTTATAGTGTCGATTGTTCTCTTAATATTATTAGCTATTTTCTCTTTAGTCCTTGGAAAAAAGATAGGTAAAACTAATTCTTGAAATAGGCTTTTATGAAATTTATGTCAACACTTAAATATATAATATTTAAAAATAAGGAACCTCTTAAATTAATTGATTCCTTATTTTTTTACATTGATAATTCTATCTGAAAAAATAATTCTTCCATCTTCTAATGTAGTAATCTCACCTAAATATTTGTCAATACAAGGTATATTTGTTACTCCATTTAAATTTTCGGCTCTATCTATTAAAGCTATATTTCCTTCAAATAAAAATGCTATCTTACTACTCATAGAAAAAGCATCTTCTTTTTCATGAGTTATCATTATAGTAGTAATTTTAAACTCCTCTTGTACCTTCATTATGTAACTTTTTATATAATTCTTTAATTTATTATCCAATCCTGTGAAAGGTTCATCTAACAAAAGCACCTTTGGTTCTACAGCCAAAGCTCTCATTAGTGCTATTAATTGTTGCTGTCCCCCAGAGAGTTGATGGGGATATTTTTTCATATGCCCTTCCATATTGAAGAATTTCACAAGAAAACTAACCTTTTCATCAATATATTTCCTTGGCAACTTTCTCATTCTTAACCCAAATTCTACATTTTCCTTGATGGTCATATGTGGAAAGAGCTGTTTTCCTTGATGTACCATTACTATATTTCTTTTTTCCATAGGTAGATCATTTATAATTTTATCATCTACTAAAACATTTCCTTTGTTAGGTAATACTACTCCTACAATGATTTTAAAAATTGTAGTCTTTCCTACTCCACTAGGTCCTAATATAGAAAAAAACTCTCCATCTTCAATAATTAAATTAATATCTTTTAGAATCTCCTTATTACCAATAGAAAAATATATGTTTTGAAGTTCTATTCTGCCCATATGACTACTCCTTTTCTATATACTTACTTTATTGTACCTCTTTGTTATAAATGAAGTTATAATCATTACTATTACACTATAAAGTATATACATTAAAGTATATACTGCTGATATATTTCTATTAGAATTAGCTACATATGGAGTCATAATCATAGAGAAGTTAACATGATTGTTATTTCCTATAAACATGTTTATAAAGTACTGAGAATAAGATACTATAAATGCCATAAAAAAACTTGACACATATCCCTGAGTATATATTGGCATATTTATATATTTAAAAGCTTGCCAAAATGACGCTCCTAAGCCTCTCGCTGCAAGCTCATCTTCTATTCCCCAAACAGTATAATAGGAATAGACTAACTTAAAAGCATATGGTAACGAGAAATAGATATGTAATAGTAAAATTGCAATATCACAGGATGAAAAATATTTTAGAAATAATTTATGACTACCTAAGCATATGCTTATTACGGGTAATAGCATGGGCAAATAGAAAATACTTTCCAGTGTTATTTTATGTTTCATATTTCTAGTTATAAAAAATCTAGAAGCCATTATACTTAGGATTAAGGAAATTAAAGCTACCTCCATAGAAAATATAACAGACTTGATACCAATATACCAATCCTTTGATGTGAAAAAATATTTAAATCCATTCAAAGTAAAGTTATTAGGCAAAATATCCTTAGCCTTCCAACTGCTAAAAAACGACCATATAATCATAGATATTATAGGAAGTAATAAAAATATGATTATAGAAAATATTAATATACATTTAATCCATTTTCTCACTACCTTACCTCCTCTTGTCCATCTTTCTTTATCATCTTATAATAAAACACACATAATACTAAGGATATCAAAATCATTATCATATTTATAGCCATTCCATAGATTCTATTAGACAAATCTGCACTTACGTAGGTTTTATAAGCATAAACACCTATAGATATAGGATTTGATGGACCCAGATAGTAAAACCCTTCATAGGTAAACATATTAAAATTAAATATTACTAAAAAGGAAGTAAATATGGCCCGCTTAGCTATAGGTAAAAGAATTTTTATTATATATTGAAATCTTGTAGAACCTAAATTTTGTGCTACAAATCTATAATTTTTATCTGCTTTCATAAAAATAGGGGCAACACTAAAAGCTATAAAAGGCATACCTTTAAAAATATTTAAAAGTATTACTGCAATTCCACTAGAATTAAAAATTAAATTTATATCAATCTCATTAAATCCTAATAATGATATTATATGAAATAACAATCCTTTATCACTATAGGTTGTATATATAAGTGCTGCAGCTGCTACATATGACAATAATATCGGTAATCTGTATAATATATTTAAGAACTTATTATTTGACTTTGATATATAGTACCCTAAGTAACTCCCTAAAACTGTGGCAATTATTGCGGATATTAAAGATATTTTAAAACTATAATATAGACTATTTAAAAATACAGAATCAGCAAATAGCTCCCTATAGTATTTGAATGTAAAATTATTAAAGGAAAGCTCAGGAATATATCCTAAGCTTTCCATAAAAGTATTTATAATAACAAACATAGTAATTATAATTATCACAGATAAAGACGGAAGAATCATTAATCCACCAATAATCTTTTTTCTCTTCTTATTATTTATCAAAAAGAATCACGTCCTCCCATACCTTCTCTATAACTACTACTAAGTCTGATCTTAATTCTGCTTGTTTGTGTTTTGAAAGTTCTTCATAACTTAAGACTGTATGCTCATACTCTTTATCAGGGGTAAGTTTTTCATCAAGCTCCTTTTGCTGCTCCGCACTTAACTTGTCATATTCAATAGATGGTAAATCAGCCCATCCAGTTAAGTTAGCTTTGGATATTTGCATTTCAGGTGCCAATGCTGCATTGATTACTTTCAGAGCTCCATCAACATTAGGTGCATTAGCTGCAATGGCTAAATAATGTGTATTAAATGGTGTACCCTTATCCCATATAGAAGATTTAGTTGATACTGACCAACTTTTATCCGCTACCTTACTTAAAGCCTTATTTGCATTATAATCCATAACAATATCTACTTCTCCATCTTGATATAAGCTATCTAATTGAGCAGAATCTGCAGGATAAACCTCTCCTTTTTTCCATAGATAAGGTTCAATCTCTTTAAAATATTCTAATGCAGGTGCTATAGCTTCTTTAACCGCATCATAATCCGCTGGTAAATCCTTTAAATTATCATATCCGATAAGGTCATAAAGTACTGTTCTAACAAAAGCTGAGCCAGTAAAATCACTAGCTTGAGGATATGTAAATCTACCAGGATTTTTTGTTACATAATCTTTTAACTCCTGTGCATTAGTTGGTGGTGTATCCATTTTTTCACTATCATAATTTAATACAAATTGTGCAGTTCCCCAAGGTGCTTCATATCCTTCAATTGGATATCCAAAATCCTTTGTAGCAGCATCACCTTGCATATCTATGTACTTTTCCGCATTTTCTAATTTGTCTAAAAAAGGTCCATATAGAAGATCGTTTTCTTTAGCATAATAAAAATTTTCACCATTTAACCAAATGAGATCAATAGATCCTTTCTCTTTAGAGCTTTTCTCATTAGTAAGTTTTAATAGAACTTCATCAATGTTCATAGGAACCCGATTTAAAGTAATGTTATATTTTTCTTTTATATAAGTTGCAAACTCCTTATCAATCCAAGTGTTAAATCTTTCATCTCCACCCCATCCATATAAATTTACAGTTTGAGCTTCATCATTTTTCTTTCCACACGCTACAAGACTTAAAGTAAGTACTATTGAAAGAAAAACTAAAAATATGGATTTCAATTTTTTATTTTTCATTATTACCTCCTAATACTTTAATTGCCATACATAATCTTTGCATAGCTGTATATAAAATTAATATGGCATAAATGAATGCCAATATATTAATACATTGGTAAAATATTATCATAATAGTAAACATTATAAAGCCTTCAGTTCTTTCCATTAAACCTGCTTGATAATGGAAGCTTTTTATACCTGTATTTTCTATAAGCATCCCACTAGTTAGAAATACGGTCATAGATAAAATTATAGTGCAAGCTAATATCATTAAACTAAAAGTTGCTTCACTACATACAATAGCAAAGGATATTATATATGAAATTTCAACTAATCTATCAAGCCATATATCTAGTAATGTACCTACAGGTGAAACTCTCCTGCTTTGTCTTGCCATAGAGCCATCTACAGCATCCAAAAATCCGGAAAGCCATAGTAAAATTATAGGCAAAATAACACTACCAAAGGAAAAGGAAATAGCTCCTACTATTCCAATTGTAGCTGCTATAATAGTTACATTAGTTGGTGATAATCCCTTATCTATAAGCATTCCGCCACTTTTATCAAATATTTTATCAAAATATTTTCTTCCTCTTGTATCTAACATTGTTTATCTTCCCTCTTAATATTCTTTACTAAACTATATCTATTTCTCCAGGAGCCCGTTGTCTTCATTTCCCATAGTAATTCTAATATATGATATGCCTCAAAGTTATTTTGTCTAAAGGTATCCACACAGGAGGCACAATATGTAACAATCTCCTTAGATGGGGCTTGATTAGCACGAATTTGAAAAAGCTGCTGCCCTTTTTCTGGCTCTAGAGTCATAATCATATTCTTTTTACCACAGCATAGTGTTTTTTCTCTATTATTTACAAATTCTAATATATCCACACCTAATTTATTTAATATATTTCTTGCAGCAACAGTATTCTCTAAATGGTCTTTTATTGGGCAAGGATCATGCAAAGATAACTCTCTTCCTTTATATATATTATACTTCTCCTTTGGTATAGCTTCATCTAAAACTGTCCATGCCGAAATTATTTCACAATCACTATTATCAGATAAAGTATGTTGGCAATTTGGGCATAGAGTATAGATTCTCTTTGTACTATTTTTTTTAAAAGCTTCATTTAAAAATTGCTTTCTTCTTTCATAAGGTTCTCCACTATTGATATGAAGCGACGGTTTCCCACAACACATGGTGCTTAGCCTCAAATCAGGTATCTGTGTCTTTAAAAGTTCATAAGTTTTCATTACTATATCTTCTCCCATAGATAAAATGGCACAGCCTGGCCAAAATATATTTGCACCTAGTGAAAGCTCTGCAAATATGGAGCTAAAACTAAGAATTTGATGAGTTTTTATACTTATTTCGCCTTTAATCATCCTCTTAAAAACCTACCCTTCTAAAACATAAAAATAAGAGGCATATTACCTCCTGCTAAATACACTTCTCCATTTTGACAAAAACAGTATAACTTCAATTTTAATGGTTGTCAATGTATTATAGATATGTATAATACAACTATTAAAATCCATTATATTTCTCTATTTGATTTTAACATATTCATTTTATATAATGATTTTGGTAATAAATCAAAAATACCATTTATACTTATGGGGGGGATAATTAATGAAAAAGAAATTTACTCTTATACTTGCTCTTTGCATAATTATATCAACTATGCTTATGGGCTGTAGTAAACCAAAAGATACTTCAAAAGAAGGCGAAGAAAAACAATATCAATATTATACAGCAGAGCAATTAAAAACTGCTATTGAAAACAAAGATGATATTTATCTATTAGATATTCAAGTTAAAGAAGACTATGATAAGCATCATATCGTTGGCACAGTTCCAACTTATGCTTATCCAGCAGACACTGAAGAGTTAACATCTAAACTTGATTTTACTTTAGATGATATCAATAGTTCAGATAAACCAGTAATTGTTGCTTGCCCAGGTGGTGGCGGTGGTGCTAAAAAAACTATCGACTACTTAACAACTAAAGGTGTTGATGCTAGTAGAATGTTTATATTAGAAAAAGGTCAAAAAGGTTGGCCATATGATGGATTATTAGAAAAATAATCTTCATTATAAAATAAAAATGCGAGTGAATTTTCACTTCGCATTTTTATTTTTATCTCTTTATCTTTTTTCTTTATCATTGTATATCTGTTTAAACATAAAAATTAAAATAGTTATTGCAAAAAGTATTAATAGTGCTGTTACAATCATTTGAGCTCCACCAGTTAGCATTCCACCAACATAGGAATAAACTATAGTTGCTGGTAGTTGACCAATTCCTGTAGCAACAATAAACGCTACAAATCCCATTGGAGTTAGTCCTGCTGCATAAGATATGAAGTCAAAAGATACAAAAGGTAATAATCTACATATTAAAATTGTATGTTTACCATACTTCTCAAAAAAACCTTCCACACTTGCCATAGCATATTTACTAGTAAGTTTTTCAACCACATCTCGTCCAAGAATTCTAGCAATATAAAAACATAAAACAGCTCCTGCCATGGAGCTAATCCATGATAGTAGCGCACCTTGCCACCATCCGAAAATAGCAGCGTTAGCAAAAGTTATTAGAAATGCTGGTAGTGGTGCTACCACTGATTGAAGTACCATTAATAAAAATGAAGCTAAAACAGCATATATTCCAAAAGACCTTATGTACTCTGCTATGGCTTCTATACTCATAGAGCTAAATAGCTTAAATATATTATTCATTTTCGAATTAAACTCTGGTATAAAAAGATATGATAGGGCTATTAATATTATAATCACTATCGTTAAAATCTTGCCTAAACTTCTTTTTTTCTTCGTCGAACTATTTTCCATAGTATCCTCCTCTTAAACATTGTAGTCTTATAAATTTATTTTATGTACTTACATAAATATAGCAAAGGCACTATTTATAGTCAAAATTTATTTATTATACTTATAGTAAACTTAATTTCTATTTGAAATTTCTATAATATGAATATACTCACTAAATATAAAAGGCAAAGTATAGTATAAATATCACTATACTTTGCCTTTTATTTTTATTTTAGTTTTGCAACTAAGAACATAGTTTTCATTCCCATTGCAGTAAACTTGCCTTCATATTCTGTAATCACATTATCTTCAAAGCCACTGCTATGTAAATCATAAGTTAAAAATTCTAAGGAAAAACCTTCTTCTTTAAAATATTCTTGAGAATCATTGAATAAATCTACATCATCTGTTTTAAACCATATCTCCCCTCCTGATTTTAAAAACTTTTTATATGATTGCAAAAACTTCGTATATGTAAGTCTTCTCTTATTATGGCTTTTCTTAGGCCAAGGATTACAAAAATTTATATATATTCTATCTATTTCATCCTTGCCAAATACATTGTCTATAAGCATTATATTGAGAACCATTAATCTTGTATTTATATCCTTAGGTATCTCTATGCCCTCTGATGCTGCCATCACTTTCCTTAATGCATAAACTACAACTTCATCCTTCAAATCTATGCCTATATAGTTTGTATCTCTATTCTTAACTGCTCTTTGACTTATATGTCCACCCATACCACAGCCAAGCTCTAAATGAATGGGATTATTATTTCCAAACTCTTCTCTCCATTTTCCACAATGACCATACTTATCATATATTACAATATCACTAGCTTCTAGTTCTGGTCTTGCCCAATGCTTTTTTCTAAGTCTCATAAAATTCTCTCCTTGTTATTAGTTTCTTAAATTATATTAGATATTTTTGTTAAAGTAAGTTCTATAAAATTAAATATGTAGCTATAGCTGCAAAAACATTATATATGTATTGGCCTGGTATTCCAACTATTAAATCTAAAATTGAAAATCTACCTATAACTGGCAGCACTAATATAATAAATATAACCAGATTACTTTTATACATTAAAGTTTCAAATTTTTGTGATTTGTCTCTTAATATATCAACTATTATACTAAATCCATCAAAACCTGGTATAGGTAATAAATTTAATATAAACCATGTGCAATTTATAATAGCTATTTGTTGAATAATCAAATATATAATATATTTAATATCACTATTCCCTGGTATAAACTTAACATATAAAGCTAGAATCATGGTAGCAATAAATCCTATAGCTAAAGTAGTTACTAGACCTCCTAGCCTTATCTTTAAATCATCCTTATAATAATCTTTAAAATTTGATCTATTAATTTCTACAGGTCTTATCCATCCAAAGCCTATTGTAAGCATAGCTATAAACCCCAACACATTAATATGCTTCAAAGGATTTAAAGTGTTTCTACCATACTGTCTTGGGGTATCATCACCAAGTTTTATAGCAATTTTAGATTGAACATACCCTTTAAACGTAAAGGCAACTAAAATTGCTGGTATCACTAGGATTCTCCCCAATAAATAATTGTTATTCATGCTTTTCACTCCTTCTACAATATTCATAGTATATCATATTTTTATTAAACTTTTTAATCCTTTTATTAATATAAAGTTTTTATTCATAAAATAAAGAACTAATAAATATTTTAAAATACTTATTAGTTCTTTACCTTACTTTAAATTTTATAAAAATTATTATATTACAAATAATTTGTTCTTTACTAGTTAAAGACGTTGTGCTGCCTCAAAAGATAATGGAGATCTTTCACATTCATCATATTTTAAGGTTACTTGGTAGCATAACTTACTTCCTTTCATTCTTTCAGAGGCATAGCATAATCCATTAGATCTAGAATCCATAAATGGATGGTCTATTTGGTCTGGGTCTCCAATAAGTATAAGCTTTGTTCCAATTCCTACCCTAGTGGTAATTGCCTTAACTTGTTTTGGTGAAAGATTTTGAGCCTCATCTATAATTACCCACTGCCTTATTATGGACCTTCCTCTTAAATAAGCTATGGCTTCAGTAGTTATAATCCTTCTATCGAATAACTCATTAATCTTATCTTGTAACTCTTTTTCATTACTATATCTCTCTTTTTCATCTGAATCTACTAATACTTCTAAATTATCAAAAATTGGTCTCATAAATGGAGATATTTTTTGTTCCTCAGTGCCTGGTAGAAAACCTATCTCTTCATCCATAGTTACATTAGGTCTGCAAACTAATATTTTTCTATATTCCCCTGTTTCTTCTTCTATAATCTTTTGCAATCCTACAGCTAAAGAAAATAAAGTTTTCGCTGTGCCTGCTGGTCCTTTTATTATACTTAAAGGAGCTACACTAGATGATGCAAATAAACACTCTAGCATGAATCTTTGCCCTACATTTCTAGCACTTATACCAAGAGGTTTACTATCTTTATAATGTAAGGATACTATATTTTCTCCGTCAAATCTTCCTAATGCACTTTGTTTTTTGTTTTCTAAGGAATGCATAATTAAAAACTGATTTATATAAAGGATTGGAGTGTAATACTCATCACTATCTTCTAAGTAACAAACTACATCTTTTTTAGATATAATCTTTTTAGAATAGAATTCTGAAAGCTTTTCTGATGAAACATAAACTTCAATTCTTCCAGTATACTGGTCATCATCTTCCGGAACTACCTTCTCATAAAAATCCTCACTCTTTATGTTAACGATATCTGCTTTTATTCTTTCAAAGGTATCCTTTGTAATTAGTATAACATCTTCTCCTTCATCTTTTAATGCCTTGCATACTTGGAGTATTCTATTATCTGCTTTATTTTTATCCCAGAATTGTGGGACTTCAGTATTTAAGCAATTAGTTTCTATTCTTAGATTACCGCCACCTGGAAGAGGTACTCCCTCACTTAAATTTCCTAATTTTCTTAATCCATCAATGATTCTTGATGCCTGCCTAGCATTTAATCCAAGCTCCGTATTGTTCTTTTTAAAATCGTCTAATTCCGCTAGTACCACCTCTGGTATTACTACATCATTATTACCAAAAGATAGTAAGGCTCCTGATGAGTATAATATAACATTAGTATCTAACACATATGTTTTTTTCAAGTCATTCTCCTCCTCTCTTCTAATATAATATATGAGTCATTTCTTATTAATTGAATTATTTTTTTAAATTTATATAAATATTTTATTCTTATTGCTATAATGTATTATGTAATATTAATCTGTTATATAGTAATAGTTCTTCATCAGTTTCCTTTGACAATGGATAACTTTTATTATATAATATCTATAACAAATAACTATAGAGGTGATTCAATGGATATTAATTTTACCCAAGTTTTTAAAGAAAAAAAACTGAAACTTACACCTCAGCGTATAGCCGTATATAATTACTTAAAATCAACAACTGAACATCCATCGGCGGAAACTATTCATAAAGCTTTAAAAGAAAATTATCCAACAATGAGTTTGGCAACGGTTTATAAGACGCTAAAGGTTTTAGTAGACGTTAACTTAATTCAAGAAATTAATGTTGGAGAAGGTAACTTTAGATACGATGGATTTTCTGATTCACATCCTCATATACATTGTATAAATTGCTCTAGGGTAGATGATTTAGAAGGTGTTAAATTTGATTTTCTAAATTCTAGTGTAAAAGATAATACGGATTATGAGATTATTTCTAATAAAGTATATTTTTATGGACTATGCCCTCAGTGCAAGAAATCAAATTAAGAGATTAGATAACCTAATCTCTTTTTTTATTTGTTCAATTTTTTAATAATTATTATCAGCCTTTACACATATAATTTATAGAGAGGTGATTATAGTGTATAAGAAAAATAATTTGCATATTAAACTATTTAATATATTCTTATTAATATTAGCTATCTTATGTTTTTTAAAATTATTTTTTATAAAAGATGGTTTAAATGCAAAAAATGTATTTAATTTATCTGAAGAGAATAGTGTAATCCATGAAGATTTAAATAATGATAATAAAAAAGATACCATACTTATAAAAAAATCTGACTCTGATTTATTAGCTCAGGTAAATTTAAACGATAATGAAACTTATAGTTTAAGCCCTGATAAAAATTTCCAGACCCTTGGAGAGTACTGTGAGTATTGGCCTGTAAGAGTATCTACATTAGATATATCAAGGGATAATTCTAAGGAAATCTTTATTCAAAGCTCTTTTCACAATAAAGCTGTACAACACATTTTTTCTTGGAACGGAAAAGGCTATGATGACATATTTTGCGCTAACAATAATCTAATAGGATTTATGGATAGTGCTAATAACAAAACACCTAAAATTATATCAGGAAATTTTCAAGATAATAATATTAATGTAAATGGATATTTATATAATAAAGGCTCACTTAAAGAATTTAATAGCAGTCTAATTACCTCTTTACCTGGTAAAGATACTATAAATAATTTTATATGTCTAATAGAAGGTTTACCTAACCCCTATTTATCTATTCCTAACTATTTTTATTCTCAAATAAGTGGAACAGATTTAGAAAGTATTTTTAAACTTGCCAATAGCTCCAATTACTATAAATTTCAAGATGGTTATTTTACTGATTTAGCTTGGGATAGTTTTGGTAACGTAACCTGTGAAAATTGGATATTAAATTTTAGAACAATTAGTACATCCGATAGTAAAAAAGTAAGTCACATAACTATAAATATAATACTAAATAAATATAATGATAATGACTTTCCATTTAAAATTAATTCTGTTAATATATATTAACTTAATTTGAATAATCTAATTACCTATTCCTATTATTGATGTTGTAATAGGCAAAAAATTAAAATGGGACCTAACGGTCCCAAGGGGGATGGGGGGGACCTCTAAAATTATTTTTAGAGGTTTATGGAGATTTTAACTTCCATTACATTTTTTATTATTGACTAAATTATATTTTATATACATAATTAAAAATATTTTTAATTATTTGCTACATTATTATATTCGTCTAAAATCTTTTGCAATAATTTAATCTTATTTGGATCAATAAGTCTTATTAATATATTTACAAGCTTATTGTAATCTTCTTGAGTTAACCCTTTTTCATCTCTAAATATGTTCTCTTCAATTATATCTGCTTCATCTACTGTAGTGATATTTTCTTCAGAAAATTCATCGCTTTTTATAATGTCATTTATGTCTAAATTATTTAAATCAACATTTGAAAAATCTACTCCTGAAAACTCCATATTATTCATATTATTTAATATGGCATTGAAGTCAAGATTTGCTAATATTTCATCTACTGATTCTTCAGCTTTTTTTTTTACGTCTCTAGCTTCTTCGATATTTTCTTCATTTCTATTATTAGAAGTCATATTATCTAGTAATGTTTTTAATTGCTCTATATCCTCTGGTCTAACCTGAGATAAAATCTGCTCTATGGAGTTATAATTATTTCCTGTATTATTGTTTACACTATTATTAGGAGATTGTGTACCACTACCTCCTAATAAGGAAGATATCATACTCATTAAATCACCACCATTATCTCCTGTGTTACTTCCTCCACCTATACCTAAGGAGCTAAGCAAATCTAAAATTCCATTGAAATTTCCTCCGCCCATACTTCCTAATATACTAGCCAGTGGATTATTTCCATTCATCATGCCCATTGGATTATTCATTCCCATTTGGCTTCCCATACCCATTGGATTATTCATTCCCATTGAGTTATTCATACCACCCATTGGATTGTTCATTCCCATTGAGTTATTCATACCACCCATTGAGTTATTCATACCACCATCCATTGGATTGTTCATTCCCATAGCACCTAAAGTAGCTGCCATATTCATAGCATTCATGGCCATATTATTATTCATTGGATTGTTTCCATTATATCCTCCAGCATATCCATTATTAGATTGATCTTGTACATAACTTTCTTCTCTATCTCTTCTTCTATGCTTATGCTTGCTCATCTGCTCACCTCTTTACTAATTATAAAATTTTAAAAAAGCAATCCATGAATAACATGGACTGCTAATTTTCTTACTTTTCTAGAAACCCCCCTACAATGGGCCATGGTTTACATTCTAATTTATCCTTTGTTATTTCTACTATTTTATGCAGTCATTACTTTTGTTTAGAATTTTTATAGATTAGCAGCAGCATTTGCAGCAGCATTGTTTTTTACAGCAACATCCACTATTAAAACCATTATTAAAACCAAATCCAAAATTTCCTCTATTACCTCCAAAGCCTCCAAAGCCTCCAAAGCCTCCAGAGCCACAAGAACAACATAGCCAGAATAAGAATATTAAAGTTAATGCATTTCTAGCACTTGAGTTATGCTCTGTATCTAGTAAACATTGATTTTTTAGAATTACGATTAATAGTATAATTATGCATGGTGAACAGAAAAAACCTGAATTTCCTATATTCCCACATCCAGACATCATAAATTTCTCCTCCTTGTAAATTGTATTTTCTAATTATCATGAATTAATCACTTAATACCTTTTGTTAAAATTTATTAATTTCATTTTATCTCTTGATAATCAATATTACTTCTGTTAATTTTTTATTATCCTATGCACAACAAATTTTTATTCTTTTACATCTGCATTTCTTTTCTTTGCGTTTCTTTTCTTTGTATTTCTTTTCTTTACATTTAGATATGCAGAAGCATTGACATCCACATGAGCATTGATTGCCACACATTGATCCACAGTTATTATTTCCACATCCATTATTAAATCCACAACATAACCAGTATAAGAAAAGCAATGTTAATGCATTTCTAGACCTTGATGAACCATCTAGCAATCCTTGATTTGCAAAAATAACTATTATCAAGATAATAATACATTGTGAATTACATCTGTTATTTGAACATCCGCCCATTTATTCATTCCTCCAATTTTTATTTCTCGTTTTCTTATCTATATGCTTCTTATATCATCTATTCTTTAGCAACATCTTGGTTCTCTTCTTATAAGAAAAATAATTATTATAAGAATTATTTGGCACCATCCCCAGTTTCCGCCGAATCCACAGTTTCCACCGAATCCACCGAATCCACCAGAACCAAAGTTATTATTGCAGCAACATGGATTACAGCAACATGTTTCTACGATATATTTCTTTTGTTTTTTACGTCCCTTTACAACTCCACCGCAACAGCAGCAACATTCTTTAGGCTCACAACAGCAGCAGCATGGCTCACAGCAACAACATGGTTCACAGCAGCAGCAACAACATGGGTCACAGCAGCAAGGATTGCAACAACAATTATTTCCACCGAATCCACCGAATCCACCGAATCCACCGAATCCGCCGAATCCACCGTTTCCGCCAAATCCACCGCATCCACAGTTTCCACCGAATCCACCGCCTCCACAGTTTCCGCCGAATCCACCTCTACAGAAAATTAGTATTATTATTATAAAAATTATTATTCTTCCTCCTCCAAATCCGAAGCCACGGGAGAAATTTCCACCTGCACATGCTTCCCCAAACATTTGATTTAGATTTGAACAGTCACTCATATTTTTCATCCTCCTATTACACTTATATTCTTATACCATCATTTGTATATTACACTATATGATTTTGCTTAAGTTTTGACACTGATAATTGTATTTTTAAGGCTGTTTATCTATATCTAATCCTAGAGTATTTCAATGTGTTTCTCTTAAGTCTTTATATTATAATATATGTTTTTCCAGAAAATCGGTGATAAAAAAGTCATGTCATAATTTTCAATAAAGAAAATTATGACATGACTTTTTATCCTATTATACTAGATATAAAATTATTTTCTGTAAAAGTAAAAAAGCAGTTGAAACTCCATTAACAAATAAATGAGTAAATACAGAATACCAAAATCCTTTCTTTTCAATTAAATAACAATTGAAAAAGCTTATTATAAATAATGTAGCAAAAGCACTAATGCTAAAATGAATTGAAGCAAATAAAATGCTTACAATAGATGCCGATAAAATAAATCCTATTTTACCGCCTAGTCTCTTCCTTAGGAATTTACCATAAAGTAAATATCTAAAAGCAAATTCTTCAACTACTGGTGCAAAAATTACTGTAAAAGGAATTGTTATAACAAATGAAATTAAATCATAACTGCTTAAGAGAGCTACTACCTCTTGCTGTTCAATAGGTATGTTAAAAATAAACATTATTATATACCATATAATACCACCTATTAACGTTAATCCATAGGTAATTGCTACATATTTAATCCCTTTACTTAGTTTAAACTTACTTAATGAAAACCTATATGTTATGTAATCCTCATATGTATACTGTGAATTAGTCCAATTAATCAAGATAAAAATTATTAAAATAAAAGGTAGCATATTAGTATAAAGTTCTGGTAAAATCAAGTACAATAATATATATGCCATACATACCAAAGTTTTAATTAACTTAGAATTTCTTTCTAGCACCATTGTCTTAAGAAAGAATAATAATGGTAAAATGTAAATCATAAATATAATAAATAAATTTCCTAATAATTTTAAATAAATTTCTAGCTTCAAATAAACACCCCACTTTAATCCTATATATAAATTTATATGTTTAAAAATAAACTAATATTATTATAACATAGATAAAGGGCTGTTGATTTCACTAATCAACAACCCTTTATCTTATTCAAGTTCTAAGCCTTTAAATATCTCTTCAAGTAATTCTTCTTTTCCTTCCTTTTTTAAGGATGAGAAGAACAGTATTTTATCTTCTTTACCAAGCTTTAAAGTTTCTTTTATAACCTTGCTACTTTTCTGTAATTCATTTTTAGTTAATTTATCTTTTTTAGTAGCTATAACTATAATCTCATACCCATAGTGTTTAATCCAATCATACATCATTACATCATCACCAGTAGGTTTATGTCTACAATCTACTAGAAGAGCTACCTTTTTCAACTCAGGTCTATTAATTAAATACTGCTCAATCATTTTTCCCCAAGTAGCTTTTTCACTTTTAGATACTTTAGCATAGCCATATCCAGGTAAGTCTACAAAATATAGCTTATTATTTATGGTAAAGAAATTTATAAGTCTTGTTTTTCCAGGCGTACCACTTACCTTAACTAATTTTCTCCTATTAGTCAAAGTATTTATAAGTGAAGACTTTCCTACGTTAGATCTCCCAACAAAGGCAATTTCACACATACCATCATCTGGGTATTGTGTAGGCTTTACTGCTGAAGTTTTAAATTCTGCTTGTTTAATTTCCATCTTTATCTTCTCCAATTAATGCATTTTTCAACACATCTTCTATTTTCTCTACTGGTATAAATTCTATCTTATTTTTAATAACTTTTGGTATATCTTTTAAGTCTTTTTCATTAGCTTTCGGAATAATTATAGTCTTTATCCCCATTCTATATGCAGCTAAACTTTTTTCCTTAAGCCCACCTATAGGTAATACTCTACCAGTTAATGTAACTTCTCCTGTCATAGCAACTGAATACTTTATTTTTCTGTTGCTTAAAGCAGAAACCATCGCTGTAACCATAGTAACTCCAGCAGATGGACCATCCTTTGGAATAGCTCCTTCTGGGATATGGATGTGAATGTCCTTATTCTTGTAAAATTCTTTATCTATGCCATATTCATCACAGTTAGCTCTTACATAGCTATATCCAGCCTTAGCCGATTCCTTCATCACATCTCCCAGTTGTCCTGTAAGTTGAAGCTTTCCATCTCCCTCCATTACAGCTACTTCTACTGGAAGTGTATCTCCACCGTATCCAGTCCATGCAAGACCTGTGACTACGCCTACCTTATCTTCCTTTTCTAAGTCATCATAGCTATATATTTCAGCACCTAAATATTTTTTAACTATCACGGAGTTTATTGATATTTTCTTCTTATTACTTTCCATTATTTCAGTTATAGCTTTTCTTATTGCTGAAGATATCTTTCTTTCTAGATTTCGAACCCCAGATTCTCTTGTATATCTATCTATTATAGTTCTTAATGCACTCTCACTAACTACAATCTGACCATCTTCAACGGAATATTCCTTCATAACTTTAGGAACTAAATATTTCTTTGCAATTTCATATTTCTCTTCTGTGGTATATCCTGAAACCTCTATTACCTCCATTCTATCTAAAAGAGGCCTAGATACAGTATCCAAAGTATTTGCTGTGGTTATAAATAGTACCTTTGATAGATCAAATTCTACATCAAGGTAATGATCTCTGAAAGTTTTATTTTGTTCTGAGTCTAAAACCTCTAAAAGAGCATCTTCTACATTTCCTTTATAATCCTTTGATACCTTATCAATTTCATCTAAAAGACATACTGGATTTTTATAACCTGCTTCCTTTAAAGCAGACACAATTCTTCCTGGTATTGCTCCTACATAAGTTTTTCTATGACCACGAATTTCAGCCTCATCTTTTACTCCGCCTAAACTCATTCTTACAAATTTTCTTCCTAGTGAATTAGCCACTGACTTAGCAATGGATGTTTTACCAACTCCCGGAGGTCCGACTAAGCATATTATAGGTGATTTTAGTGATTTGCTCATTTTTCTTACTGCTAAATATTCTATAATTCTTTCCTTTACATCCTCTAATCCATAATGTTCTTCATCTAAAACTTTTCTTGCATTAGTTAAATCTAGATTATCTTTAATAAGCTTATTCCAAGGCATATCTAAAATAGTATCCAAATAAGTCTTTATAACTGTCCCTTCTTGAGATGAAGATCCCACACTTTTTAATCTATTAATTTCATATTCTATCTTAGTTTTAATTTCTTTAGATACTTTAATTTGTCCTAATTTTTTCTCGTAATTAGATATTTCCTTTCCAAGCTCATCATCTTCTCCAAGCTCTTCTTGAATTACCTTAAGTTGCTCTCTGAGATAATACTCCTTTTGAGATTCACTTACTCTAGCCTTCACTTTATTGCTTATAAGCTTTTCTACCTTTACAATTTCTATCTCTTTTTTTAGAATAACTAATAACTTCTCCATTCTTTCCTTAATAGATATAGTCTCTAATAATTCTTGCTTTACTTCAGCTTTTACTGGTAAAAATGCACTTATAACATCACAATATACATTATTGTCTTCTTCAGATTCCAATTCTACTATTAAGTCTTTAAACTCTTCACCTGCTAATTCTAAGTAATTAATAAACATATCATTTAATGAATTTTTATATCCCTGAGATTCTGTTTCATCTTCTATATCTAATTCTTCAGCTTCTTCAACTTCTGCACTTATACAGTCATCTTCATCTAAATAATTTACAAGTTTAGCCCTATATTCTCCTTCTACTAATACTCTTAAATGATTCCCTGGTAGCTTCATAAATTGCTTTATTGTACACACACATCCAATGCTATATATATCCTTTTGAGTTGGATTTTCCATTGCTGCTTCTCGTTGGCTTACTACAAATATCTTCTGATTTTCATTCATAGCTCTATTAATTGCTTCTATAGATTTACTTCTTCCTATATCAAAGTTTAAAGCCATATGTGGAAAAATGCTCAATCCTCTCAACGGAATTAATGGAAGCGTCATTATTGTATTCTCCATACTATCTCCTCATTTCTATCTAATCTATCATTTAATTTTACTTAATTTCATATTATAAAATTTTATTTATTTCACTTGAAATAAATAATTTAACTTTAAGTATTTATATAGGAATCTTTTAGGACAACTTTTTCTTTACCTAATACAAAACATTGTATAATACAAATTTGTAAAGATAAAGTTCACTTTATATAAAATATCTAAATGATATGTCGTTATTATATTAATTATAATTAGACTAGTATATTATACCCATAAAAATATAATTTTTCAATTAAATAATCCCTATATAAGTCTTATGTTTAAAACTTATATAGGGATTATGGTTACGCATCGAGTTGTGGTGATACATCTAGTTCAAAGGCTTGCTCTTTTTTATCCACATTTATATGAAGAATCTGCTCTTTTATTATAGTCTCATCTATAACTTCTTTTATAGTATTGACAGGCATTACTTTTATATCTTTATAATCTTTGTATGCTTCTTGCCAATTTTCCTTCGGTATTAAAACCTTTGTTGCACCAGCTTTTATAGCTCCTGTAATTTTGGCTGTAACTCCTCCAACAGGCTTTACTTCTCCGTGAATAGAGATTTCTCCAGTCATAGCTATTTTATTATCTACACATCTTCCTGTTATTGCACTATAAATAGCAGCAGCCATACTTATTCCTGCTGAAGGACCATCTACAGGCATTCCGCCTGGAAAATTTACATGGATATCATATTTTTTTGTGTCAATATTATACAATCTCTCTAATACCGTAATTACATTATCAATAGAATTTCTTGCTGTGCTCTTTCTCTTTAATTTTCTATCTCTATCCCCTAATTCTTCTTCCTCTACTATGCCTGTTATTTTAACTATTCCTTCTTGTTCCTTTGCCTTAATAGCTGTTGCTTCTATTTCCATTACAGATCCAATGTTAGAGCCATATACCGCAAGACCATTTACGTACCCAACCTTTGGTTTTGCACATATTTTTTTATTAGGTCTCGGAGAATATTGACCATTCTCTATTACCCACTGTATCTCATTTACTCCTACAGTACCCCTATTTTCATTTATTACAATGCCACAAGCAAGTTGAACTAAGTTTATAGCATCTCGGCCATTGTTAGCAAACATACCAACTAGTTTTAACGCTTCTTCCTCTATAGTTATACCTATTTTTTCAGTTGCATTTCTCGCAATTATTTCTACTTCATCACCATCCAGTGCTCTAAAAAATATTTCTACACATCTAGATCTAATGGCTGGAACTATCTCCTCCGGACTTCTAGTAGTAGCACCTATTAGTCTAAAGTCAGCTGGAAGTCCATCCTCAAATATCTCTTTTATGTAAGATGGCATATTGGGATCTTCACTATTATAATAAGCACTATCTAAAAATACTTTTCTATCCTCCAAAACCTTTAATAACTTATTCATTTCTATTGGATGCAATTCACCTATTTCATCAATAAAGAGAACTCCTCCATGAGCTTTAGTAACTGCTCCTGGTTTTGGTTGTGGCACGCCTATAACTCCTAAAGGACCCGCCCCCTGATATATAGGATCATGAACTGATCCTATTAGTGGATCTGCTATACCTCTTTCATCAAATCTAATAGTTGTAGCATCAATCTCTACAAAGGAAGAGGATAACCTAAATGGGGAAGAAGAAATTAATTTCGCTTCTTCTAACACAAGTCTTGCTGCTGCAGTTTTTCCAACTCCCGGTGGTCCATATATTATTACATGCTGAGGATTGGGTCCACATATAGCTGCCTTTAGAGCTTTAATACCTTTTTCTTGACCAATTATATCTTCAAATCGTTTAGGTCTGCTCTTTTCTGTTAATGGTTCAGTTAAACTTATACTTTTTAATTTTCTTAGTTTTTCAATTTCCTTTGTATTTTCTTTATTTATTGTAACCTTAGATGATTTTTGCCCCTTTAAGGCATTGAAAAAATAAATTCCCATTACTATTGTAACTAATAGTTGTATTAGCATAATTAAAATCGCTACTGGTTCCATATTAATATTAGCTTACTGTCATAAGCAAACTAACCTGCCCTCCCTTTTACTAATTATTTAAGTCACAATAGTATTATTCACAATATATTGGATTAATATTCTATAACAAGAAAAAACTGCTGAAAATCAGCAGTTTTTTATATTATGCAAGTTCAGGTGCTCTTTTTACACCCTTTTTACTTTCTAATCTTAAAGGTTCTCTTTTTCCACTCTCTGCAATAATATACTCTGGAATCTTTGTTTTTAAAGTTTCCTCATGAATTATAACCTTTTCTATTTCCTCACAAGAAGGAATTTCATACATTATTTCCTGCATTATATCTTCTATTATTGCTCTTAGTCCTCTTGCTCCTGTGCTTCTCTTTATTGCCTCTTTAGCTATAGCTCTAAGTGCATTTTCATTGAATTCAAGTTTAACATCATCAATTTCTAATAATTTTTGATATTGTTTTACTAATGCATTCTTAGGTTCGCTTAATATTTTTACAAGAGCTTCTTCATCTAAGTTATCTAAAGTTACTATTACAGGAATTCTTCCTACAAACTCTGGAATTAATCCAAACTTTAATAGGTCACCTGGCATTATTTGTTTAAATAATTCACCTAAGTCTTGTTTCTCTTTAGACATTACTTCTGCTCCAAATCCCATGGCTGATTTCTGAGTTCTTTTTGTAATAATTTTTTCTAAGCCATCAAATGCTCCACCACAAATAAATAATATATTAGATGTATTTATTTGAATGAACTCTTGATGAGGATGTTTTCTTCCACCTTGTGGCGGTACAGAAGATACAGTTCCCTCTAGAATTTTAAGTAAAGCTTGTTGAACACCTTCACCAGAAACATCTCTAGTTATAGATGGATTTTCTGATTTACGGGCAATCTTATCAATCTCATCAATATAGATAATTCCTCTTTCAGCTCTCTCTATATCATAATCAGAGTTTTGAATTAATTTTAGTAAGATGTTCTCTACATCCTCACCTACATAACCTGCTTCTGTAAGAGTAGTAGCATCTGCTATTGCAAAAGGTACATTTAACATCTTTGCTAAAGTTTGAGCTAATAAAGTTTTACCAGAACCTGTTGGTCCTAAAAGAAGTATATTACTCTTTTGCAGTTCTATATCATTATCTACAACATTTGAATTTATTCTTTTATAATGATTATATACTGCTACAGCTAAAGCCTTTTTAGCATCATCTTGCCCTACCACATATTGATCTAGATACTTTCTAATTTCCTTAGGCTTAGGTAATGTGCCCATGTCAATTTGGACATCTTCTTCTCTTTCATCTACTATGATTTCAGAACAAAGCTCGATACACTCATCGCAAATATATACACCTGGTCCTGCTATAAGTCTTCTTACTTGTTCTTCACTTTTTCCACAAAAAGAACACTTAAATTTTTTCTTTTCTTCATTTCTTGGCATGTTGACACCCCTTTAAAGCTATTTCTTTTCAATAATTACTTCATCTACTAATCCATATTCTTTAGCTTCATCCGCGGACATAAAATAATCTCTTTCAACATCTTGCTTTATTTTATCTAAAGGCTGACCTGTTCTTTCACTTAATATCTCATTAAGAGTCTCTTTTATCTTTAATATTCTTTTAGCATGAATATCAATATCAGTTGCTTGACCTTTAAATCCACCTAATGGTTGATGTATCATTATTTCACTATTAGGAAGTGCAAATCTTTTTCCTTTTTGACCTGCTGCAAGTAAAAAAGCTCCCATAGATGCAGCCATTCCTATACAAATTGTAGAAACCTCTGGCTTTATATAATTCATTGTATCATAAATTGCCATTCCAGAAGTTATTGAACCACCAGGACTATTTATATACAAGTGTATATCCTTATCTGGATCTTCTGATTCTAAAAATAAAAGTTGTGCTACTACTAAGCTAGCAGTCACATCATTTACTTCATCTGATAGAAAAATAATTCTTTCTTTTAATAATCTAGAATATATATCATAAGATCGTTCGCCCTTACCAGTTTGCTCTACAACCATTGGTATATAACTCATAAATATAACCTCCTCACTATTGTAAATATATTAGAATATTTACTATTATATCCTCATTAAAATCATTTTAACCTATTTTATTTAAAATAATTGCCAGTACATACTGGCAATTATTAATCAACTTAAATAGCTTTGCTATTTTCCATTATCATGTTCTTAATTTTTTCATTTACTATTTGAGTTCCAAGATATTCTCTTTGAACTTTAACTAAACGATCAACTGTTTCTTCTAATTTATCAGTCTCACCGTATTTGCTGGCAATTTCAGTAGCTTTTTCTCTTATTTCTTCTTCTGATGCTTCAATTTTTTCAGCTTTAGCAATTTCATTTAAAACTAATTCATTTTTAACATTCTTAGATGCTATATCTTTCATTTGCTCTCTAAAATCATCTTCTGAAGTGTTTGTAAATTTAAAATAGCTTTCTATATCTAAACCTTGATATTTTAATCTATTTTCTAAGTCTTGAAGCATTCCATCTAACTCTCTATTTACCATAGCATCTGGAATCTCTACATTAGCATTAGCTACTACAGCTTCTATAACAGCCATCTCATATTCATTAGTTGCTTTTGCTTCATTAGCTTTAACTAATTCTTCTCTTATACTATTTCTAAGCTCTTCTAAAGTTTCAAACTCAGAAACCTCACTAGCAAATTCATCATTTATTTCTGGTAATTCTTTTTTCTTAACAGAGTTAACAGTTACTTCAAACTTAGCTGGCTTTCCATTTAATTCTTCTTTCCCATACTGCTCTGGGAAATTAACATTTATATCCTTAGATTCTCCAGCAGATAATCCAACTAATTGATCTTCAAAGTTATCTATAAAGCTACCTGAACCTATCTCTAATTCATAATCTTTAGCTTCTCCACCTTCAAAAGCTACATTGTCTACATAGCCTTTAAAGTCGATAACAGCTATATCACCTTTTTTAATAGCTCCTTCTTTTACTTCTACTCTTGTATTTTGAGCTTGTAATTCTTTTAATTTATTTTCCACATCTTCGTCTGTAACTTCTAATACTTCTTTCTTTACCGCTATTCCTTTATAAGCACCTAGTTCAACTTCTGGTACTACTGGTACTAAAGCAGTATATATAAACTCTTTTCCTTCACCGATCTGAACTATATCAATTGATGGATAGTCAACTGGATGTATATCATTCTCAACTAATACTTGTGAGTAAGTAGTTTCATATATGTAGTTTATTGCATCTTCATATAATGCACCCTCACCATAGTATTTTTTAATTATATTCATTGGAGCCTTACCTTTTCTAAATCCAGGCACATTGAATTTTTTTGCATTTTTTGAATAAGATTTTTTAACAGCCTCTGCAAATTTATCCGCTCCTACTGTTATTTCAAATTTAACAACGTTTTTCTCTAGCTTCTCCATTTTAACGTTCATTGTTTCTTCCTCCTAATATTACCAACTCTGTATTTCTTAAAATTATAACATAAATTTAGCAAAGTAAATAGTATATTTCATTATTTAACTGTTAATAGGATATAATATCAGCCTCTAAATTTATGATAATAAATTAAATATCACCTAATAAATTATACAATAATACTATTATTATGTACAATACTTTTTCCTTTGATATATTTACTGAACTATTTTCCCATCTTTATCTACAATTATTTCTTTATCATCTAGAAAAATAGTTAGACCTTTATCCGTTATCTGTCCTACCTTAAAAGTTTTTCCTTTTATATTATAATAACCTTGGTGTTTATTGTTTTCCATATTAAATATCCATAAATATCTATCATCACTATTATTTAGCCACGGTAAGCTACTAGAATATGCAACATGAGTATTGTCAATAAATCGAGCACTCTCAACCCATTTATAGGAAGGATTGTAACTTAACACACTTTCCTTTTTAAATACCTCATTGCTAGTTGATACATATTGTTGATTTGTAATATTCGTAAGTTCTTCTTTACTATTTAAAATGTACATATCCTGTGCTTGTTCATCTAAAATTAAAATCATTTCTTGAGATGGAGATATACTATATTTTACTTGTGCTTCTGAATCAACTGTACTAATTCTCTTAACTCCATCTTTCTCTTCATAATTAGCAGTAACTTTTTTTCCTGATTGAAGCACTATCTCCGATGAAGTTTTAATTGGTTTTTCCTCTACAATATTTTCGTTTTCTAAGTTTTCCTTATTCACATCTTCATTATTTATAGATTCATTACTATTTTCTTTCGCACTTTCCCTAACAAAGAAATTTTTTATAGCTAATATCCCCTCTTTATTACTAACAACTAATCCAGATATTCCTATAATAATAACTACAATTAAAAATACAACCATATATTTTATACGCCTCAGTTTTAACTGTTTGCGATAATCTTTGCTAAACATACTTGGTTTTTTACCCACAGCTTTTACCTCCATAGCTAACTTCATTATTTTAGTATCTTTTTAATTAATATATATTTTAATTATTAATTATATACTTATTATAACTCAACTTATTATAAATTAACATTTTTTTATACAAAATCAATTTAAATTTACAATTAGTTTATTTACTATTTTTATTACATCCATTTTTGCCATAAATTTCTATAGATATGATACTGTATCAATATAAATTCTCAAACTGTATTTTACAGTTAATTAATTTAAATCTGTTTCAAAATCTCATTTTATCTGTTATATTACTTTCAAATGGAATTTTAATGAAAATTCTTTTTATTCTTCTTGCAATTATTATTTTAAATAAATTATACACATTTAATCCTTTACTTGTTTTTATTTTCTGAATATTTAAATTTTATTCTCTTTAAAAAAACTGTTGTTTTTCATCTGTTATAGTTATATAATTATAACAGATGAGAAGAGAATCATCATCTAAATTAAATTGTTAATTATTTAACTTTTTACTATATAACAGCTAAGTTATCTCTGTTATATTTTAATTAATTAAATATATAAATTTGTTTATTTTTAATTAAATTTATTTAGGAGGGTTACACATGTTTACTCAATGGAATAGCTTCGAAGGCAAAACTTGGAAAAAAGAAATTAATGTAAGAGATTTTATTCAATCAAACTACACTCCATACGAGGGGGATGCCTCATTTTTATCTGGCGCTACAGAAGCTACAAATAAATTATGGACTGAAGTAAGTGAATTATTAAAAAAAGAAATAGAAAATGGTGGTATTTTAGATCTTGATACTAAAACTATATCAAAAATAGACGCATATAACCCAGGATATATAGATAAAAATCTTGAAAAAATTGTTGGTGTTCAAACTGATGCTCCACTAAAAAGAGCAGTTATGCCTCAAGGTGGAATAAAAATGGCTGAAAATGCAGCTAAAGCTTATGGATATGAAATAGACCCTCTAATCTCTGAAATATTTACAAAACACAGAAAAACTCATAACCAAGGAGTTTTTGATGCTTACACTGACGAAATGAAATTAGCTAGAAAATACGGTATAGTAACTGGTCTACCAGATGCTTATGGAAGAGGTAGAATCATAGGTGACTACAGAAGGGTTGCTCTATACGGTATAGATAGATTAATAAAAGATAAAATTGAACAAAAGAAAAGCTTAGAGGTTAGTACTATAGATGCTGACGTTATTCAATTAAGAGAAGAACTTTCTGATCAAATAGTTGCTCTTAAGGAATTAAAAACAATGGCAGCTAGCTATGGCTTTGATATATCAGTTCCTGCTAAAAATGCTCAAGAAGCTATTCAGTGGTTATACTTTGGATACCTTGGATCAATAAAACAACAAAATGGTGCTGCTATGTCTCTTGGTAGAATATCTACTTTCCTTGATATATACATTCAAAGAGATTTAGATAATGGTACTCTTACTGAAGAAGGCGCGCAAGAAATAGTAGACCACTTCATAATGAAATTAAGATTAGTTAAGTTCCTAAGAACTCCTGAATATAACGACTTATTCTCTGGAGATCCAACTTGGGTTACTGAAGCAATTGGTGGTATGGGATTAGATGGAAGATCTTTAGTAACTAAAAACTCTTTCAGAATGCTTAATACATTATATACTTTAGGACCTTCTCCTGAACCAAATTTAACTGTACTATGGTCAACAAGATTACCTCAAGGCTTTAAGGATTTCTGCTCAAAAGTTTCTATAGATACAAGTTCTGTTCAATATGAAAATGACGATTTAATGGCAACTTATTGGGGAGATGACTACGCTATTGCTTGTTGTGTATCCGCTATGAGAGTTGGTAAACAAATGCAATTCTTTGGAGCTAGAGTTAACTTAGGTAAAACATTGCTTTACACAATAAATGGTGGTATAGATGAAAAAGCTGGAGTTCAAGTTGCTCCTAAAATGGAAAAAATCACTTCTGAATACCTGAATTATGATGAAGTTATGGAAAAACTTGATGTTATGATGGAGTGGCTAGCTAAACTTTATGTTAATACATTAAATGTTATTCACTATATGCATGATAAGTATTCTTATGAATCTTTGCAAATGGCTCTACACGACAGAGATGTATTTAGAACAATGGCTTGTGGTATAGCTGGGCTTTCAGTATGTGCAGACTCTTTATCAGCAATTAAATATGCTAAAGTTAAACCTATCAGAAATGAAGAAGGAATAGCAGTAGACTTTGAAGTAGAAGGCGAATTCCCTAAATACGGAAATGATGATGACAGAGTTGATGATATAGCTGTATATCTAGTTGAAACTATGATGAAGAAAATTAGAATGAACAAGACATACAGAAATGCATATCATACTCAATCAGTTCTTACTATAACTTCAAACGTAGTTTATGGTAAAAAAACTGGTACAACACCATGTGGTAGAAAAGCTGGTGAACCATTTGCTCCTGGAGCTAACCCAATGCACGGAAGAGACAGTAGCGGATCTCTAGCATCACTAAACTCTGTAGCTAAGTTACCATATGAATATTCTCAAGATGGTATCTCTAATACTTTCTCAATTATACCAGATGCTTTAGGAAAATCATCTGAAGATAGAATATCAAACTTAAGTAACTTAATGGATGGATACTTCGGACAAAATGCTCACCACTTAAACGTGAATGTATTTAATAGAGAAACTTTATTAGATGCTATGGATCATCCAGAAGAATATCCTCAATTAACTGTTAGAGTTTCTGGATATGCAGTTAACTTTATTAGACTAACAAGAGAACAGCAGTTAGATGTTATTAACAGAACATTCCATGCATCAATGTAATCTAGCTTAAATATTTAATTTTAATATTATAGTAGAGATATCTTTTTAAGATATCTCTACTATATTAAATGTAAAAAAGCATATATTAATTAATTTTATAGAGAAATTAACTAAGTTACTTTTGTATAAAGTTAATTATATTAATAGATGAAATTTTAAGGAGGATTTATAATGAAAACTGGTAGAATTCACTCAATAGAAAGTATGGGCTTAGTAGATGGTCCTGGTATAAGAACTGTAGTATTTTTTCAAGGGTGTAAATTAAGATGTGCTTATTGCCATAATCCAGATACTTGGAGTTTAAAAGATGGTAAGGAAGTTACCACAGATGAACTTATAAATAAAATTATAAGGTTTAAGCCTTATTTTCAGCCTTCCGGTGGTGGTGTTACCTTTTCTGGCGGAGATCCTCTTGTTCAACCTGAATTTCTACTAGAACTTTTAAAAAAATGTAAAGCCCTTGACATTCACACAACTATTGATACTGCAGGCTATGGTAATGGCGATTATGATAAAATATTAAAATATACTGACTTAGTTTTATTAGATATAAAGCATATTAATAGCGACGGCTATGTAACTCTTACTGGTAGAGATACAAAAGATGTTAACTTATTCTTATCAGCTCTTAGGAAATCCACCACTCGTGTATGGGTTAGACATGTAGTTATTCCTGGTTATACCGATACTTTGAAGCATATGGATGAGATTGCTGATATAATAACCGAAGAAATTCCTAATGTAGATAAGATAGAGCTATTACCTTATCATCTTTTAGGCGTAAATAAATATGAAAGTTTAGGCCTAGAATATAAATTAGATGGTGTAAAACAAATGGATAAAGAAGACTGTAGCAAACTTCAAGATTATTTAATATCTAAAGTTCAACAATGTAAAAAGAGTAAAATTTCTTAGCTTAAAGTCTCTTTACATTTTTTTCCACATTATCCCCAACTTTATCCACATTTTGGTAATAATTGCATGGATTTGAGCATATACTCTTAACTTGTGTAATACTATTTACTAACTACATTTTTTATGAGATAATTACTAATAAATTATAATATAAATAATATTCTCAAATATATTTATATCAATTTCATCCAAGGGGGAAGTAATATGAGAAATAATGCCATAGAATTTGAAAAATATATAGAAGAACATAAAATTCCTTTAAATAAAGGACTCAATGTAGATGAATTTACTATTTTTTCATTTCCTGAAAAGATTACTATAAATGGAGTTACTAAACCAGTTCTTGGTGGTGGTCAAGATAGAAGGGCTGTTATAGCATTAAGAGATGATGATACATTGGCAGATATATTTTGCTTTAATATAGCTTCTATATCTAAAAACCAAGATAAATACAAGCTATACGCTTTATTTAATGAATTAAACTCTACATATAAATATGTATCCTTTTATGAAGATAATGAAGTTATAAGTGCAAAGATTTCTCTACCATTTAATAATAATTTTGATGCAGATTTAGTTTTTCAAATGCTTTCTATAATATTTAGAGCTGTAGACGAAGAATATCCTAAAATCCTTTCTACTTTGCATAACTAAATAAACTTTGAAACTAACATGCTAGTTTTAACTTTCTAGCATGTATTTTTTATAATTGTTTATATCGTAGTACATAACGGTAACAGTATATTTAAATTATACTAATTTTACAAGGAGGAAAAAATGAATATAAATAAGAATAAGAATACAAATAAAATAATACAATTTCTCTTAATTTTAAATTTAATTCTTATTGCTATACTTCTCTTTAGCAAGATGAATTTCGTACTATCTCCTATAACTACAATTCTTAATGCAATGTTTATACCTATAGTTTTAGCCATTTTTCTTTACTATTTAGTAAGGCCAGTAAAAAGATTTCTACAAAATAGAAAATTATCAAGTGGTATAGCTACAGCACTTTCAATACTACTAATAATAGGTTTAATAGTATATCTGCTTATGTACTCTTCATCAATTATAGCTACTCAAGGAGAAAGTTTAATGATGGCTATTATAAATTCCGTTCAAAGCCTAACTGATAAATATAGTTATCTATTTCCTCAAATTAATGAGTTTTTAAATATTGGTGCATTACTTCAGAAATTTGCTAATTATTTAGTGAATTCCTTTACAGATATAACTAAAAATGTATATGTATTTGCTAGTTCTATAGGTAATTTTGTAGCTCAAATGATTTTAATTCCAATAATAATGTTCTATATACTTAAAGATGATAAGAAAATTTATAATACCTTTGCCTCCTTCCTTCCAAGAAAGGTTAAAGCTGTTATATTAAAAATATTGCATGAAATTGATACCATATTAAGACAATACATCACTTCCCAGGTTATGGTTGCCTGTGTAATTGGTGTTCTTATGTTTATAGGATATGTAATAATTGGTATGCCTAATGCTCTTGTCCTTGCCTTATTCTCTCTTATAACCGCCTTTATTCCTTTCTTAGGAGTAATACTTGGAATTCTTCCAGCCATACTTATATCCTTAAGTATGGGCTTTGGCATGGTACTTAAAACAATAATTCTTACCATAATTGTACAACAGTTGGAAGGTAATGTTATAACTCCTAATATTACTGGTAATCAACTTAATATGCATCCATTAACAACTATTTTAGTAGTTACCATAAGTGTATATTTTGGTGGTTTCTTTGCAGCCTTTCTCGCTGTTCCTGTATATAACATTATTAAAATCCTTGTTAAAAATCTCTATAATTATTGGATAAACAAACATACTCCAGAGATTACAGTAGAAAAATAAATTTTAAATTTAAATTAACTAGTATTAATTTAATAAGAGCTAGTAAGGATTTTACTCCCTACTAGCTTTTAATTGTATCTTTAAGAATTATCTTTCTCCTTTCAATTTAGTATAAGTTTAATTATTATCTGTTAAAATTCTATTAATGACAACTCCTAAAAAAACTCCTAATTTTGTTTTATCAAGATATCAGAAATATTTCCTATTTATCCTTGTATAAATTACTAATCACCATATAAATTTAAAATTCATATATTAAAATGAAAGTAATAAAAAGTGAGAAAATATATGTCATTAATTTTATCAGCCTTATTGTTTAGCTTATCATCTAATTTAGATAACGTAGTTATTGGTATCGCTTATGGAATAAAGAAAATAAAGCTAGGAATACTGGCGAACCTTATAATAGCGTTTGTTACATCTACAGGAACATTTTTATCTATGTCAGTTGGAGCATATATATCAACATTTTTACCTAGATCTGTGGCTAATATCTTAGGTGCTGGAGTAGTCATTATCTTAGGAATATATTTTGTAGTCCAAAGCATAATAAAGCTTATTAATAACACCAAATCGAAAGAACTTGCTTTAAAAGACATTGATGATATGATTGAATATGCTAAAAATCCGATTTAGATAGCTCAAGTGATATAAACATGAAAGAAGCTTTACTTATAGCATTGGGATTAACATTTAATAACTTAGGCACTGGAGTAGCCGCAAGTATAACAGGAGTTAATATTCTATTTACAATCATATCCACGTTTATATTAAGTATAGTTACAATTACATTAGGTGAAGCCATAGGTAAATGTTTATTAGGTAAATTCCTCGGTAAATATGCACCATTATTCTCAGGCATATTACTAATAATGCTTGGTATCATTGAATTCCTTAATTAGCATTTTGATATTTGTAAATTACTTGCCCCTTCAATATAGCTATCGCTTTTTTACAAAACAATATCTCTAGCTGCTTTTTAAGCTTCTCATTAATAATATTTTTTATAAACTTTGATTTTACTGATACAACTATTTCATCAATTAGCATTTTCCTTATTATCTACCTTTGAATTTATAAACTAAATTTTATATGTAGCCTCTCATCATTGGTTATATATAGTTTCATGATATAGAGTAGGAAGGAATAAAGATGGAGTTGAAGGTGTTATTGAAATGTAATTTATGTACTATTATATTAAAATCAAGGCATGGTAGTCACACCATGACCTCCATGCCTTTAAAATAATTGTCGCTCTCTACCTTACAAATTCGTATCATATATTTTGAATACCACATCTTTCGTCCCATTCCTTTCGCTTCCATATGAGAACTATTATATTTCCATGCGTTGATGCTTTCTAAGGAATCCCAGTATGATATTGTCATCCCAAATCCATCTTCACCTCTAACACTTTCTGACCCTAAAAAACCTTTTTGTTTAGAAACAATATTTACTATATCATCTCCTACTTTCTCATATCCATTATCACCTAAAGTTCTTATTGATGTAAAAATAACAGCATAATAAGGTGCTTTAGGTGTTTTTACTATCTCGCTCATTTAAAGCCCTCCAATCAAAATCCAATTTATTTTATCTAATCAAACAGTTGCACAACAATGTAATACACTACAAAATCAACTCTATAAAGATTATATCATACTAAATATTTATTCACACATTTGATAATTTGAGTAGATCATATTTCTAACACCGTACTATTCAGTTTTCAAATAACAATGGGTGTAGGTTTGTCCTACTCCCTTTGTTATTTCTCAATATTTTTGAATTACGACATAAAAATGCCATAAAATTCATTTCTGAATAGTACAGCAGCTTAAGAAAATATTCACTTTTAGTATTTTTTATTAAGACATTCTACGTTGCAAAAACTTTATTCTTCGATAAATTTCATCAACTCTTCGTTAAATTTATCTAACTGGTCATAGAACGACGCATGACCGCTGTATTCAAATGGTATAAGTTTAGAATTTTCAATACTTTGCTTTTGTACTTCGCCTAGTTCAAATGGAACAACTTTGTCATGAATGCCATGAATAATTAAAGTTGGGACATTTATTGTTCCTAGATCAGAAAATAGTACTTCATTTATCCAAGTATTTGCAATGGCCGCAGTTGCCCATCCTGCCGCCTGTAATCCCAATTGAAAGAACCAATCAGAGAACGGTTGGGTTATATGCTGAAAGAAAAATGTATCTCCGAAATCTCTCAGCATTTTAGGTCTATCAGTATATGTTCCCTGAATAATTTTGATTATATCTTCTTTTTCTGCACCATATGGGAAGTTTAGACGTTTGATAAGACTAGGAGCTGCTGCTGCAAAAAGCGCAAGTTTAGATACTCCGTGTCCTTTATGGCGGCCCATATATCTAATAGCTATAGCTCCTCCTGTTGAATGTCCTGCCAGTGTGAAACCCCTAAGATTTAGAGCTTCTACTACGCATCTAACATCATCTGACAAGCGGTCATAGTCATATCCATCAATAAGGCTTATCAGAATCCCCAAAGCCTCTAGTATCTATTCCTATACATCTGTACCCATGCTTTGGAAGTTGATCAAACTGATATTCAAATAAATTATGGCTACCAGGCCAACCATGTAAAAACAAGATTGTCTTCTCGCCATCCGGATTAAGATCCTCTACATAAATTTTCACATTAGGTTCTACTCTAACATAGTATCCCAAACAAATGCCTCCATTAATAAAATTTCTTCATTAATAGGTTATTCTTCTAAACATAAATGTATGCATTACCTATCTGCTTTTTTAATACTGTACTATTCAATTTTCAAAGAACTAATTATATAAGGATGTGGGGTTTGTTCTACGCCCTTGGTTATTTCTGCTTATAGTTGAATTACTAACTATTTTCTAAAACTTTACTTAACATGGTAACTTTTTAACTACTTTTTCATATTGTGTAATTAGCGAGATAACTTGTCCACTTTAAAAAGGAGGGACTTGTTCTGTATAAACAAACAGCATATAATAAAAAGAATTATCAAAACTCTAATTATAAATATAAATGTCAGTCTCACGTACACGAATATCTAGGTAGTGCAATAATTGCTAAATATCAGTCGTACCCGCGACAACCATCATTTTCCTGGGATTTTTAGACAAGCTATCCCAAGTGGTGATAGCCGTGTGCATGAATTTATCTTTGCTTCAATAATTCAAAACCCTATTGGTTAGTGTAGTTTTATATTGAGCTGCCAATTATGGTAGCTCTTATTCACATTATTTCAAAATTGATATTACACCCTGTTTTCATACCTCTCTTAATCCACGTTATCTACAAATCATTCACTACATTCTCTTTAACATCATTAGTCTAATAACATCTTTCTCAGAATTCTCTCTAGTACCTAATCTTTGTTTTACATATTCAGTTCCTAACTTATTAATTAGGCTTTCTAGCTCTTCCAGAGACTCTTCAAAGTACTTTTCTCTTTTATTAACATCCTTTTGAACTACTTTATTAATAATGTCATGCTCTAAGCTCATATGTGAGCGCTCTTCGAACTCTTTACATATTGATTCATAAACTGATATATCATCTTCACTATTAAGCTTAAACATAACATCATCAGTATTACTTTGTATTAATTTAAATCTTGTCTGCGACTCTATATGCTCTATTAAATCCAATAGGAGTAATTGTGTCCATTGATACATACATTATTAGCTTGTAGAGTGTCATAGAGATTATTATATTGGTCTTTACTAGCTCCACAAGTTGAATTAAAAACGATCTTATAAGGTAATTGTCTAGGGTCTTCTACTTTTTTAAACTCCAGCCTCTTATCTCTAATTTCTTTATACTTTTCAGGATGTCTTACATTCCTGGATAGAAAATTATATTCAATCATTAGTTCTGGATAGAAACTTCCCACATCTGAGTTTATAAATATTCCTTCGCCTTGATATTGAGTTCTAGCTCCATGGAGTCCTCCCCATCCAAAAGTATGAGGCACTCCTGCTATATCAATATCTAGTGATTTTTTATAATCTCTATTTATATGGTTCTTATACCATTCCATGATGTGTATATATTTATTAAGCCTTAAGGTATCAACTATAGTAATATCAAATTCATCATTTCTATCATGAACTCTGTCTGCTTCAAGAATAATAGCTAACAACTGAGCTTTAGTTTTATTTATATAACTTAAAGATAGATTAAAAGTTTTTATAAGGCTCATGTGACTGTCATATTCTTCTTTTCTATTCATAAATGCATGCATTGTCTGCTCTACATCATGGTTACAATAGAATATAACTTCTTCAATTTACTCAGGTATTAGTTTTCTATTAGTGTTGAAATTAACTGTAGTCTCTCTTATATCATTTCCCATGAATCTTTCTAGCTGCTTAAGTCCTTTAAATTTATCTGTCATAACATCATAGTTGTAAAGTTGAACTTTATTAAAAGCTTTGCTGAATGACCATTCACCCTGATTGTGAACAACAATATGAGTATTAATCTCTTGAGGACTTAATCCTAAAATAATACCTTTTAATATATACTGGTCATAGCTCCTTGAGTTAAATCCCACTCATATGTTATTTTTATTAGCTTCATAAAATTCTCTAAGTTTATCTTCATCATTAACTATAGTATGAGTAGTTCTTGTTTCTGTATCTTTAATTACTACTAACCAATCATATGGAAATACTTCAAAGTCATAGAATAACATTTATACCACCTCGCTTATGAACTTAATTTTTATGTCTTTTTAGTCTTACAGACTTTATTTAATCCGCTCATCCACCACAGTAACCGCATGTTGGACAATGCCCGTTAATTAATTCACTGCCACATCTTGGACACATATTTTTACTTCCTTCATAATTTTTTTGAATTGCGACGTAGAATTCCTTATAACTTAATTTCCGATAATGTGGTATTTTAAGAAATTATTCATTTTTCATAATTGGTCTTAAATAAGAATATATAGTTCTAATTAACTTCTAAACTTAGTAATTTATAAAAAAATCTCATTTTTGTATAAAAGATAGTAACATATTTCTCTAACATGTAATATTATATATTAGAGATAAGGACAACCTCCCTGTCTCTAATATAAAAATGGGTGATGATATAAAAATGGGTGATGATCTAATGAATCAAAATTGTCACAACGATCCTGTAACAATTGGAGCAACATGTGTTGCTGAATTAGAGCCTAACGTTTTTGTTTTGCTTGTTGAAATAGAAGTAGAAGTTCCAGGGCCAGATATTGAAGAAGTGCTTATAATAAGATTAACACCTGCTCAAGCAGCAGCATTAATACCACAAGTTGGTCGTTGTAGAATAGTAGGACCAAATGAAATTCCAACTCCAGCACCTGGAAGAGAAGTAAATCTTATTTGTTCATTCGTATTTGGTAATAATATATTCTTAGTATTTGACGTTGAAACCAACAGAACAAATGAGCTTGTTTTGGTTAGAGTTCCTATATGCCCAATCGTTGGATAAAACTAATAAACTCAATTGTATAAATGAACTATACTCTCCATTAGTGCAAATTCTATAAAAAATTGAATAATCTATATTGTTGAATAAAGGGTCAGTGCAATGAATGTAATTCTCAGTGTACTGGCTCTATTTTAAATTTAAGTGGTTACATAGGTTATAAAGAAGATGGTACTGTAAAAAGAAAATCTTTTACTGGTAAAACTAAAAAAGAGGTAATAGAAAAAATTGAAGAATATAGAACACTTAATAATAAAGGCTTATTGCCAACTGATGATATTATTACATTATCTCAATGTCTTCATACCTGGCTGTTTACCTACCGAATTCATGACCTTAACCCATCAAGTTTTGAAAGATATGAAGGTTTATATAAAAACTATATACTTAATTCATCGATTGGCTCTATAAAACTTAAGGATTTAAAGGCATCTCATATTCAAACATACTATAATTCCTTAGTTTTAGAAAAAAATAAATTATCTTCACCGATAGAAACTATTAATAAGTGTTTAAAGTCCTCTTTATCTCAAGCTTTAAAAGAGGGGTACATTTTAAAGAATCATTGTCTTTATATAACTTTACCTAAAGAACATGATAACATCAATAATTCTGATATTATTAGAGTATTTACTATAGAAAAACAAAAATCATTTATGAATACGGCTTTAAATAGTAATAATAGTCTAATTTATATATTTGCTCTAGGCACTGGTTTAAGATTAGCTGAACTACTTACATTACGATGGAGTGACATTAATCTAAAAGAAAAAACAATATCTATAACTAAAACAATTAAAGAAACTTATACATTCGATAAAAATGAAAATAGATATTACACTATAATAGAGCAACCGCCTAAAACAACTAGCTCTATAAGAGAAGTTTCTTTAATTGATAATTTAATAGATTTACTTCAAAATCATAGAAAGGAACAACTTTTAAATAGAAATGAAAATATAGATATTTATTTTGATCATTATTTAGTATTTTGTGCTCCAAGTGGAGTATATTTAAACTCAAGCAATGTAAGAAAATCTTTTAAGCGAATTCTGAAAAAATGTAACTTAGCTAGCGATTTTAGAATTCATGATTTAAAGCATACATTCGCAACAAGATTATTTGAAAAAGGAGTTGCTCCTAAAACAGTCCAATCCTTTTTAGGGCATAGTGATGTTCAAACTACTTTAAATATATATACTCATGTCATGAAAGATACCAAGAATGAAGCTATAAATACTCTCAATGATCTACTTAATCTTAATTAAAAAGACCATCTCATTTATGAGATAGTCTCTTATTTTTTATATGTATATTTTAAATTTATTTGTGTTGCACCAACGTTGCACCATTTTATAAAACAATTAAAAAATACCAACAATCTCAATCATTGAAACTGTTGATATCACTACATTCATGGTACACCCAACAGGATTTGAACCTGCGACCGATGGATTCCATTTTTATAAAAATATAAAATTCTTATTTATTCTAAACCTTGCTGTTTTCAATACTTTACGGACTTAACCATAATTCATCATTCTTGTTCATTCTATAACTTGTGTGATAAAAATGTGATAAATATTTCAATGCAAATATTAGTATAAAGGCTAATTTAAATGACATGCACTCCAAAAGTAGATCTAAAAACCTAACTTTTGGAGATATATTTTTAAGTATAAACTATTTCTAATTGTTAATATTTAAATTGAGGTGATTTATAATGAAGAAAAAAAGAAAACTAAACGTAACAGTTACTATGGGACCTGATTCATCTAGATTAATTACAGAATCATTACTGAGAATATTGGATACACATAAAGAAGAGTTTTTGCAACTCTTAAAAGAGGAGGAACTTAAATATGAATAAAAAATTGGAAGTAGAAGTTATCACGGGCCCAGATACTTCTAGATTAGTAACCGAAATGCTACTTGAATTTATAGATAAATATAAAGATGAACTAACGGCTAAAATTAAAGAAGACGATCTTAAGAAAATTAAATAGTTATTTTTATAAAAAGGTATCTAGAATTAGTCTTCTAAATACCATATGTCTTTAACATCTTTATTTAATTTATTAGCTATTATTAAAGCACCTTCTAAAGTAGGCTTACTATGTCCGTTCTCCCATCCACTATATGTTTTTATACTTATATTTAGATACTTAGCAAACTCACCTGATTCCATCATATACTCTCTCATTCTGATTTCTTTAAGTCTATTCTTGACCATAACACCACCTCTAATATATCCTATTCTATACTTGTAATAAATTTCCTTCAATTAAAAAAGACTAGGTTTACCTAGTCTACTATTTCGAAACTTTCTTATCGTTTGTCTCTTTGTATTCTTTAATCACTTTATTCATTGCATCTATATTTTCATTCCATCTATCCACAACTGTCTCACGGCCTAAGTACTCAGTTCCCACTATAACTACTCCGTCAGGTAAAACCTTTCCTCTGTGAACACTAATATTATCTATATACATCTCTGCAAGTAACATTGAATAGTGATGTTCATAATAATAGATATAATCTTCATTGTTAGTCTTTGCCATTGTTGCATCAGCATCTTTAGTAATATCAAGTATATCACTAAACTTGTTAAAAGTTAAGTCTGAATATTTAATTTGGTTCTCATAATCATTTTCCTCAAAGTATTTTAATGCAGTTTTATAATCATCAATGCCTTCTTCAAATTGTTTTATTACTTGCTCTTTTACTGTCGACTCCACATCTTTATTTTTGCACCCAACTAGTCCTAATATTATTATTCCACATAATAATATACTTATAATTTTTTTCATAAATTATCCCCCTAAATATACATTCTATTTGTATTGTATAACATATTTATATTCTGTCAATATTTATAATATGAGGTAATAATATGGAAATAATAAAGTCTATAACAAAGGCCATTACAGTAATAGGCTCTATACTTGGTATATTTGCATTTATAATGATAATACATTGCTAGTTAAATAAAAGAAAAGCCTAGAGTTAATCTAGGCTCTTTAAATAACTTGCATATTCTCTATTTTTATTTTCTTGCATTGTCAAATCTCCTATTTAAATATAATTAACGCTGCAGTTATTAAGTTAAGAATTACTGATACAGTTAGTAAAATCTCTATCTTTTTATTCTCTTTCATATAAAACACCCCCTTTTTATTTTAGTTTAGTATGATATAATATAGTTAATAAATTTAATAAAAGAAGTTTGGATAAATGGGGATTTATCATCCCCCGGCCCTTATATAAAGAAAGAAAATCTTTAGTAAGGTTGTAATTAAGCTTATCAATGCACCAAGGAATGAGAGCCTTGCAATGACTAACTTAATTTTCAGGTTTTTATCCAACTTCTTTTTTCTTTTTATTTCATCACCCCCTTAACTATCTCTAATTATACACCTTCGACGCTAAGACGCCAACACTTTTTATACTTTTCTTCTAAAAATATCAAAATAATTGTTTTAAATATTATATTTTTGTGTATAATCTAATTACATTAATTCTCCAAGTATATGTACATACAAAAGAAAAAGGCTAGTAAGGATTTTACTCTCTACTAGCTAATTTTTATATGTTATACACTTCTCTTAACTTCTTATTTATTTTTTTCTTTCTCTATATATTTCTTTGCAAGTTCATCTAGTATATCGCTTACACTGCACTCTTTTTCTAGTGCTATTTTCTTAAGTTCTTTTATACTTTCTTCTTCTATATATGTTGTTAATTTTTTTCTCATGTTAGTCCTCCTTTATACCTTAACGGTAATTTAATTATATACTTACGGCGTTGTAGCGTCAATAGTGTTTTATAAGTTTATATGGAAAAGTTTTCGACAAAATAGGTATAAAAAAAGAGGGTAGCAAGAATTAATAAAGTGGTCCCTATGTCAAGGACATTTTAAAAAGAGAGCTATACAGCTAAAAGCTGATTCCTGTATTGTACGGGAGTCAGCTTTTTCAAATTCCATTGACATCTATAATTGTTATAGTAGTCTATATAGTTATCTATACTAATTTGAAGTTCATCTAATGTAATGCAATTTTTGTAGGGAACCTCATCTTTCAAGTGACCAAAGAAAGACTCCTGCGGAGCATTGTCCCAGCAGTTTCCTCTTCTAGACATAGACTGTCCAAGTTTGTATTTCTTTAATAAGTGTTGGAATTTTGGGCTAGTATAATGTACACCTTGATCAGAATGTATAAAAGCAACCTTATCTAGATGTAACCCTGGCGTAGCCATTAGTTTATGAATTGTACCTGTAGCTATATCAAGAGTGATTTTATCTGATAAATTATATGCTAATATTTCATTTGTTGAAGCATCTTTAATGGTCGATAAATAGGCCATATGATTATCACCATATGGAAGATAAGTAATATCTGTTAATAGTACTTTACCTGGAATTCCTTGCTTCAATTCTCTATTAAGCAGATTAGGAACTACTGAATGTTCTTTAGTTGCTTTCGCAATTCGTTTATATGGATTGGCACATCTTATAGGGCATACAATATTATACTTTTTCATAATGCGTTGAATTCTTTTCCTACTATAGACTATATTAAATTCATTTTCTAATGTCATTTTGATGGAACGAGAGCCTTTTTTATAGCCTCTATGATTAAAAGCAATTAATATGGTATCACGCACTACCATATCTGCTTCTTCGCGTTGTTTCCTTTTATCATTGCATTTTAAGTAGCTATAATATCCCGAACGGGATACACTAGCTGTCTTACACAAATGAGTAACAACATTAGAAAACCTAGAACTATCGGCAATAGATTCAATTAATCCAAATGCATCTGTTGTTGCTAATTTATTTCTTTTCACCTGCCTTTCGCATAGCTCTAATTTTTTTAGCATTTCTACCTCTGCCTTGAGATATTCAATTTCTGTATCTTTTCTAGCTATTATTTCATCCTTTGAAAGCTCACGCTTGAGTTTTGCTCCACTATTATGTTTTCTAGTATCATCTAAGCCTAATACGCCCTTATCTTTGAAAGCTTTTCGCCATCTAGCCCCAGCGACTTCACAACGCTTTTCACCTATAATACTAATATCAAAACCAGCTTCTTCGAAGATTAATCTAGATGTTTTTCCTTTCTTAGATTCAGCTATAAAATGTATTTTAAATTCATTCGAATATGTTATTGATTTTTCGCTTACATTTTGAACATATTTATTCTTTGATAATAGTTCAAC
>DCDL01000036.1:8443-20104 GCA_002316385.1 Clostridium sp. UBA1056 | reverse complement strand
GTAGATTTTATCTTGAATAAATGCTTTAGTTAATCAATATTCCCAAACGGCTGAGCGTTAATAATATAAGCGCTTATTCAATATTTATTTAGATTAGTTTATTTTGCGAAATCACCTTTAGTAATTATGAGAAATATATTTTATTAGATATCTAAAAAGTATATGCTTCCTCTATCAATTAAAGGTGAATTAGTTAGATAAATAGGAGTTATACTATGATTATTTAAAAAGCTTTTTACTATTTCTCCATAGGGATATAAATCTAGATTTCCATAAAAAACTATAGTTTTAGAATCTAGCATACCGCAGGTACCACCGATAAACCCATAATCTAAGTGAGGCAAAAGAATATCTCCAGGTGGAAGTAATAATACATCATACCCATAGTGATTTAATTCTTTATGTATACTTACATCAGAAGTTATGAAGGCTCTATCAGATAATATTGCAGTGGAACATTTAGCATAACCTTGTTTTACATTTATGAATGTTTTATTATGAATTTTTTCTAGTAAAGTTTTATCTGTATATTTTATATTATGCATGAAAAATTCAGATGTATTTACAGCGTTAAGAATAATATCTTCAGGATATTTACCAGTTAAAGTCTCTTTACTTCTTAATACAGTTAAATTTAAAGATTTTAGCTTTTTTTCAAAGGTGAAAGAGGTATCTTTATGAATAATAACAGTATTATTATCTATAAAGTGCATAAGAATGTCAGGATGGCCGCATATAGCTGGATATAATGAGTCACAAGGCTCGCAAAGGATAGGCTTACAGTTTAAATTTTCTAAGGATAAAATTTCTTCATGAGAAATTCTAAAGTCCACAAAAGCATACTTCAAAAGAGTCACCACCTTATTGTTAATTGTTATTAATCGTTCTTATTTTATTAGATAGTTACTATACTAATTTAGTTATATATTAACTAAAATGCCCATGCATATAAGTTTCAATAAATAAAATTTGCTAGTATTCCCCAGTATCATCTAGGATTACAAGTAAACTTAATATAGAAATTTTATTAAAATATATATAGATAACTAGTTAAAAAGCTAAAAAGCTAAAAAGTTAAAATTTTAAAAAGTTATGTATAGAAAAAGTTAAAATTTTAACTTTTTCTAAATTTACATACTTAGCAGGTTAATTTAGAAATAATATATCACATATATTATAAGGTTTGTAGAATAAATTGGATTTTTTAAATTGCATATAGTAAAAAATAAAAACACATAATATATTAAAGTAAGATTTTATATCTGAAAAATTCTTAACATGAGGTGAGGTGATTAAATGCTACTATTGACTATTGTGAATAATAGCCACAAAGAATATGTATTAAATCAAGTTAAGAGCATGATTGATTATTTAAGTAAGAAAAAGAGAAGTTTAAATTTAAGATATGACAATGATAAATTGAACCAGTGTATACATATATATTTGGAACAGAGTGATTACACTCAATGTGAAGTTGAAAAGTTATTTAACTATTATATGGCTAATATTTTATATGGTGTGATTACTAATGAGTTTCTTGAGAAAAAGGTTAGTAAACACTTAGTTGAAACTTATAATTTTCTTAACTACAAAGATATAAGTATTATAAAAGATACTATATTTAAGGTTTTAAAAGAAGAAATTCCTATAGATGATACAGTCATTTATTTTATGAATAAAAAAAATAATATTTTAAATAAAATTATAGCTTGTATAGAAGATGGAAATGAAATAAATATTAAGGGATTTATAGATTTTAGAGTAAAGGAATTAATGATAGATATTTATATTATAGTAGAAAAAATAGTAGAAAATTATATGATAGAAAAAGAATATAATGAATTTATAAGCCTTTTAAAATACTTTATTGAGGTGCAAGAGAGTAAAGTAGAAAAGGTAGATTTGTATATTGGAAGAAGGGGAGATTCATATATACTTAAAGATGAATTTGGAAATGACATGATGGAGACTCTTTTGAATGACCTTTGCGAGAATAAAAATATATTAGAAGTTAGTCAGGATGATTTGGTTATAAGTGGACTCATCACTATGTCCCCTAAAACAATAGTGATACATTCTGCTAGTCGATGTAAAAATAAAGAGTTGATTAATACTATAGAAAAGGTATTTGAAGATAGAGTATATCATTGTAATGGGTGTAATGAGTGCTTAATGTTTAAAGAAATTATAGAAATACCTATTGACAATAATATAAAGGTGTAGTAAAATTAATTTTGTTATCAGAAAAGTGAATAATTTATTAACAAGTAGAAACTGCCGTTTCTCACCTTACAGTAATGCTAGTAAGGTAATATTTTGAGTTTATAATAGGTGTAATATTAGGACGGCGTTTGCTGTCCTTTTTATTTTATATAAGATTAATATATAAAAATATATGGTATAAAAGCCGGAGGTGAATGTTATCAGTAAAAATAAAGATTTCATGATGAATGAAGAAATAAGAGATAAAGAAATAAGAGTTATTAACTCAGATGGAGAAGCTTTAGGCGTAATTTCTACTAAAGAAGCATTAGAAATAGCTCAAAAAAAGGAGTTAGATTTAGTTGTAGTATCTCCAAATGCAAAGCCTATGGTGTGCAAAATAATGGATTTTGGAAAATTCATTTATGAGCAACAAAAAAAGGAAAAGGAAGCAAAAAAGAAGCAGAAAATTACTACTCTTAAAGAAATCAGATTAAGTGCTACTATAGAAGAACACGATATTGAAATAAAAGCTAATAATGCTAGAAAATTCTTATTAGATGAAGATAAGGTTAAAGTTACTGTGAGATTTAGAGGAAGAGAAATTGAAAACTCACAAGTTGGACGCAAGATATTAAACCTTTTTGTAGAAAAATTAGGCGATGTATATATTATAGAAAAGCCAGCTAAACAAGAAGGAAGAAATATGATAATGATATTAGCTCCAAAAAGAGCATAACCGAGAGGAGGACTTTACAATGCCAAAAATGAAAACACATAGAGGTGCAGCAAAGAGATTTAAAAAGACAGGAACAGGTAAGTTAAAAAGATCTAAAGCTTTTAGACGCCATATATTAACTAAGAAGAGCAGAAAGACTAAGAGAAATCTTAGAAAAACAGGATATGTTTCAACTACTCAAGAAAAAATAATGAAGAAATTACTACCATACTTATAGTAGGAAGTTATCTAGGAGGTAAATATAATGGCAAGAGTAAAAAGAGCGATGAATAGTCGTAAAAAACATAAAAAAGTATTAAAGCTTGCAAAAGGATACTACGGTGGAAAAAGCAAGTTATTTAAAACAGCTAATGAATCAGTAATCAGAGCATTAAGAAATGCTTATGTTGGAAGAAAATTAAAGAAAAGAGATTTCAGAAAACTATGGATAGCTAGAATAAATGCAGCTGCTAGAATGAATGATCTTTCTTATTCAAAATTCATGAATGGAATGAAGCTTGCTGGAGTTGAAATAAACAGAAAAATGCTTTCTGAAATAGCAATCAATGATCCAAAAGCATTTGCTGAATTAGTAGAAGTTGCTAAGAAGCACATATAGGATTAATTCAATATAAGATAATAGAAGCCAGAGGATGACTATGTCATGTCTCTGGATTTTGTTAAATTTAGTTTTAATATACATAGTTATTTATTATGTTTTATGAAATAATAAACAAAAGATATATAAAAGATATATATAGTATGAAAATGTAGCCATGGCTACATTTTTATACTATATATATTTTAATAGATAAATGGGAAAAATATATAAATAATTATAATAAAATTTTTTCATAAGAAATATGAGGTGTTATCTATGCAATTGAGATTAAGTGGGAGGGGAAGGCAAAAAAAATTTACCCCAGTGCAAATAATAGCTATGGGATTTGCAATGTTAATATTTGCAGGTGCCATATTATTAAGCTTACCAATTGCTACTATAGAAGGTGTAAGAACTCCATTTATTGATTGTCTTTTCACATCAACATCAGCAGTTTGTGTAACAGGACTAGTTACTGTAGATACTGGAACATATTGGAGTTATTTCGGAAAAACTATAATACTTATTTTGATACAAATTGGTGGTCTTGGATTCATGTCTTTTGCTACACTTTTATCAATAATTGTTGGTAAAAAAATAACTTTAAAGGAAAGACTAATAATAAGGGAATCATTAAATTCAACATCTCTTCAAGGGATAGTTAAGTTAGCAAGATACATACTAAGGTTTACTTTTTCAATAGAACTTATAGGTGCGATATTGCTATCTTTTGAGTTTGTACCTGAGTTTGGAATAATTAAAGGAATATATTATAGTATATTTCATGCAGTTTCGGCATTTTGCAATGCAGGATTTGATTTAATGGGAGAATATACTAGTTTAACAGCATATAGTGATAATACTTTGGTAATACTTACTTTATCATCACTTATAATGATTGGTGGATTAGGTTTCTATGTATGGAATGATATATTTAATTATAAACATACTAAGAGGTTAACGTTACAAACTAAGTTAGTAATAACCATGAGTATTGAATTGGTTTTGTTTGGATTTATAATGTTTCTTATATTTGAGATTTCCAATCCAGAAACATTGAAACCTATGAGTATAGGAGGTAAGTTATTATCTGCTTTCTTTGCTTCAGTTTCGCCAAGGACAGCAGGATTCAACTCCATAGATTTGACAAGTATGACAATAGCATCTACATTTTTAACAATAGTATTAATGTTTATTGGAGGTTCCCCAGGGTCAACAGCAGGAGGAATAAAAACTTCTACAGCTGGTGTGCTTTTTATGACTATATTATCAGTTATAAATGGAAGAGAAGATACAGAATTATTTAAAAGAAAAATAAATAAAGAGACTGTTTATAAATCATTATCGGTAGTAGTTATAGCTTTAGCTCTAGTTTTTACTGTCACCATATTACTATCTATTACAGAAAGAGCTTCGGGAGCTCCTTTTGAACACTATTTATTTGAGGCTACTTCAGCCTTTGGAACTGTTGGGTTAACTCTAGGATTAACTCAAAAGCTTACGACTATAGGTAAAATTATAGTTGCACTAACTATGTATGCTGGTAGAATTGGTCCACTTACACTAGTTGTGGCAATTTATATAAGAAAAAGTAAAAGAGGAAATTCTATTAAATATCCAGAAGATAAAATCTTAGTTGGATAAAGGGGGATATATATGAGTAAAAAACAATTTATAGTTATTGGTTTAGGTAGATTTGGAACTTCAGTGGCAGAAACTTTATATACACTTGGTAATGATGTTTTAGCTGTAGATATAGATGAGGAAGCAGTTCAAAATATTGCAGAAAAAGTTACACATGCAGTTCAAGTGGATGCTAACGATGAAAATAGCTTAAGAGCCCTTGGAATTAGCAATTTTGATGTGGCTATAATTAGCATAGGTTCTGATATTCAAGCTAACATTCTCTCTACTCTTTTAGTTAAAGAAATGAATGTTAAACATATTATAACTAAGGCTAATAATGCATTGCATGCAAAAGTTTTATATAAAATAGGTGCTAATAGAGTCATTTTCCCTGAACGTGATATGGGAATCAGAGTTGCTCATAATCTTTGTTCTTCTAGCATATTAGACTATATAGAATTATCACCAGATTTTAGTATTGCAGAAATTGTTACACCAAAGGAATGGGAAGGACACTCTTTAAAAGAGCTAGACTTAAGAGTAAGATATGGTGTTAATGTGGTAGCTATAAAAAGAGATGATAATATAGAGGTATCTCCAGCTGCAGAGGAAATTATAAAAGAAAGTGATATAATAGTAGCTATAGGAGGAACTGCTGAGCTAAACAGTATTGAAAGTTTAGTTAGATAAGGAGATATTTACAATTGCAGGTTATAAAAAGTAAAGATAACAATACACTGAAAGAAATTAAGAAGTTAAAAGAAAAAAAATATAGAGTAGAAAATAAAAGGTTCATTATAGAGGGCTTTAGATTTTTAGAAGAGGGATTAAAATCAGATTTTGATATAGATAAAATTTTTATAAAGGAAAGCTCTATAGATAAATTTGAAGAGAATTTTTCATCATATGTTGATAACCATGATGAAAAGCTATTTATAGTAAGTGATAACTTATTTAAAGGTATTTCGGGTACAGAAAATTCTCAAGGAGTTTTAGCTGTACTTAACATAAAAGAAGAAACTTCCATTGTAAAAGAAGGAACGTATATTTTAGCTGATAAGGTACAAGATCCAGGTAACTTAGGAACTATTATAAGAACAGCTCATAGTGCTGGATGTAATGGAGTTATTTTAAGTAAGGATACAGTAGATTTATATAATGAAAAAACTTTAAGGTCTACTATGGGATCTATATTTAATATTCCTATAATTCATGATGAGGATTTGTCTTTTACAAAAGAATTAATTAATGAAGGATATAATCTAGTATGTAGTTCTTTACAAACAGATAAAAACTTTTATGAAGTTAATTTAGTTGACAATGCAATAATAGCAGTGGGAAATGAAGGTAACGGAATTAGCGATGAAGTGATGAATCTAGCTACATGTAAGGTGAAGATTCCTATGTTAGGTAATACAGAATCATTGAATGTTGCTATAGCTGCATCTATCATGATATATGAAGGAGTAAGACAGAAGTTATTAAATAAAAAGGATTAATACTTGAAATTTTTAAGTATTATATGTATAATATTTCTGACAAGTTAGGATTTATGGAGTTTTGTGAAAGCAAAATAATAGAGCTAACTAGTTTAGTAACTTTAAAAGAAAATATTTATACAATGACGAAGAGAGTAGATATATATTTTTATATAAGGGAGGAAAAGCCATAGACTGAAAGCTTTTCTTATAAGGTTATATCGAAGTTCACTTCTGAGTACTAATTATGAAATAATAGTAGTAATTAGCGGCTATAGTCGATAAATTTACTAAGAGGAGTTTGAATAAAACTCAATTAGGGTGGTACCGCGGATTTTCCGTCCCTTTTTAGGGACGGTTTTTTTATACCTATGAATACAAATTGTGAGGTTGTAATCCATTATGAAATAAGGCTTTAATCCATAATTTTAGATGGGATAATGAATTTTAGAAAGGAGCTTAGAATATGAAAGAACAATTAGAACAAATTAAAAAAATTGCCTTAGAACAATTAAGTCAAGTAACAGATAAAGCTGAACTTGAAAATATTAGAGTAAAATATCTAGGGAAAAAGGGAGAGCTTACTGCAATCTTAAGAGGCATGGGTAAGTTATCAGCAGAGGAAAGACCTGTTGTAGGTAAAGTTGCAAATGAAGTAAGAGAAGAAATAGAAAATGCTATTGATACAAAGGGTGAAGCTATTAGAACTGCAGAAAAGGCAGCAAAATTAAACAGTGAGGTAATAGATATATCTATGCCAGGAAAGAAGCAAACTATGGGAAAAAAACACCCACTAAGTTTAACCCTTGATCAAGTAAATGACATATTTTTATCTATGGGCTTCTCCATAGAGGAAGGACCAGAAGTGGAATATGATCATTATAATTTTGAGGCTTTAAATATACCTAAGGACCATCCAGCAAGAGGAGAACAAGATACTTTCTATATAAATGATAATATAGTATTAAGAACTCAAACATCTCCAATTCAAATAAGAACTATGGAGAATCAAAAGCCACCGATAAAGATGATTGCACCAGGAAAGGTATATCGTTCAGATGCAGTAGATGCAACTCACTCACCAATATTCTATCAAATAGAGGGGTTAGTAGTGGCAGAAAATATTACCTTTGGAGATTTAAAGGGAACTTTAGAAATGTTTATTCAAAAGATGTTTGGAGATAACATGAAAGTTAAATTTAGGCCACACCACTTCCCATTTACAGAACCATCAGCAGAGATGGATGCAACTTGCTTCGTATGTGGAGGTAAGGGATGTAAGGTATGTAAAGGTAGTGGATGGATAGAGATTGTAGGCTGTGGTATGGTACATCCGCAAGTGCTTAGAAATTGTGGAATTGATCCAGAGAAATATAGCGGTTTTGCTTTTGGATTTGGATTAGATAGAATAGTAATGTTAAAATACGGTATTGAAGATATCAGATTATTATATGAAAGTGATATGAGATTTTTAAATCAGTTTTAGTAGATAAGGAGGAAGATTATGAAGTATCCAGTTAAATGGTTAAAAGACTATGTTGATATAAATGTTTCCCCTGTAGAACTTGCAGATGCATTAAATCTTTCAGGGTCTCATGTTGAAGAGGTTATACTTACAGGAGATGAAATTTCTAATGTAGTTACAGGAAAGATAACAAAGATAGAAAGACATCCAGATGCAGAAAAATTAGTTGTATGTGCAGTGGATATTAACAAAGAAGAAATACAAATAGTAACTGCTGCTACAAATATGAAGGAGCAAGATATTATTCCAGTAGCTCTACATGGAGCAACTCTTCATGGGGGACTTAAGATTAAAAAGGGTAAATTAAGAGGGGTAGTATCAAATGGTATGTTCTGCTCAGAAGAAGAGCTTGGAATCGCTGGAGATGAGCCAGTTCATGGGCTTATGATATTACCTGAAGATACACCTATTGGAGTAGATATTAAATCTGTAATACCTCTTGAAAGTGCTATAATTGACTTCGAAATAACATCTAATAGAGCAGATTGTTTTAGCATAATTGGAATGGTAAGAGAAACGGCAGCCACTTTAGGCGTAGAGTATAGAATGCCAAAGCTTAAATATAATGAAGAAGATAAAACTAATATAGCGGATAGTTATAAAGTAGAAATTAAGAGTCCACTATGTAGAAGATATATGGCTAAAGGAATTAGCAATATAAAGGTAGAACCATCACCACAGTGGATGCAAGAAAGATTATTGGAAGCCGATGTAAGACCTATCAACAATATTGTAGATATAACAAATTTTGTTATGTTAGAGCTAGGTCAACCATTACATGCCTTTGATGCTAGAGATATAGTATCTAATACTATAGTAGTTGATACTGGAGAAGATGGAGAAAAATTTGTTACTTTAGACGGAGAAGAGAGAATTATAGATAGCTCTATGCTTTGCATAAAGGATGGAGATAAAACTATAGGACTTGCAGGAGTTATGGGTGGACTAAATTCAGAGGTTAAAGATGATACTTCTATGATAATCCTAGAAAGTGCAAACTTTAATGGTCTTAATATAAGAAATACATCTAAAAAGTTAGGATTAAGAACAGAAGCGTCAACTAAATATGAGAAGGATTTAGATCCAAATTTATGTGAATTAGCTGTTAATAGAGTATGTGCTTTAGTTGAAGAGCTAGGTGCAGGTAAAGTTATGGCTGGAGCTATAGATATATATAATGAGGTTAGAACAGCTCATACTTTAGAAGTTGATAGTAACTGGGTTAATAGATTCTTAGGTAGTAATATATCAAAAGAAGATATGAAAAAATATTTAGATGGATTAGATTTAACTACTGAAATTAAAGGAGATATTTTAGTTGTTAATTGCCCAACTTTCAGAAGTGACTTAAATATAAAAGAGGATATAGCAGAAGAAGTTGCTAGAATTCATGGATATAATAACTTTGAATCAACTCTTCCTCATTGCGAGGCTATAAAGTCTGGAAAGTCAGAAAAGCATAAGTTAGAAGATAAAATAATAGAAGCTTTAGTAGCTAGTGGAATGAATCAATCTATAAGTTACTCATTTGTAAGTAATAAGATTTTCGATAAACTTTTAATTCCACAGGACAGCGAGCTAAGAAATGTAGTAGAAATTAGAAACCCTCTAGGAGAAGATTTCAAAGTAATGAGAACTACTACTCTTGCTTCAATGATGGAATCTTTAGCTAGAAACTATGTAAAGAGCAATGAGAGTGCAATGCTTTTTGAAATAGGGAAGGTATATATAAAAAATACTGATGAAGAGAAACTACCTGAGGAGAGAAATATTTTAACATTAGGAATGTATGGAGCAGGAGATTATTTAGAGCTTAAAGGTGTAATAGAAAATGTACTTGATGCTTTAGGCATAGATAATGGATCCTTTATTAGAGAAAGTGAAAACCCTAGCTTCCATCCAGGAAAGACTGCAGCATTAAAACTTAGAAATAAAATTTCAGGAGTTTTAGGTGAGATTCATCCAGATGTAAGTGAAAATTACGGTATAGATACAAGATGTTTTATTGCTGAACTAAATCTAGATATGTTAATGGAATGTGCTAAGATTGATAAAAAACATAAAGCACTTCCAAAATTCCCAGCAGTAACAAGAGATATTGCAATTTTAGTAGATGATAGAGTTCTTGTACAAGAAATAGAAGATACTATTAAAAAGCAAGGTGGTGGTATCTTAGAAAGCGCTAAGTTATTTGATGTTTATAAAGGAAGCCAAATTCCAGAAGGTAAGAAGAGTATAGCTTATGCTATAACTTACAGACATATAGATAAAACTTTAACTGATGCTGAGGTAAATAAAGTCCACGATAAGATTTTAAGAAGCTTAGAGCATAAGTTAGGAGCAGAATTAAGATAATTATCGGTTAGAATAAGAGATTTTCTTAAAATAAGGCATCTGAAGTAAATAACAAGTCAAAGATGGAAAGTATATTTTGAGTTAGACAAGNNTATTTTTTGAAGATGCCTAAGCTAAATATTAGATTAATGTGGAGCTTACGCTTTAACAATATAAGTGTAAGCTCTACATTTTATAAAGGTTAGCAAATTATTTTAAGATAGCTCTTATTTTTTATATTAAATTTAGTATATTCATATACAAAATATATTAAATACTTTATAAATAGTATATAATAAATCGAATTATCACAGAATAAATGGAAAGTTTTAAAGTTAATTAGGATTTATGATATATATTGTTTACAAGTAATAGGAATATTTATTAAATACCTTATTTAATAAATAGCTAATATATGTTAAAATGATTATAAGTTTATGCAGATGTAAATTTATATTTAAGAGGGTGTTTATGTGAGCATTATAACAGTTAAGATAAATGGAATGGAATATAACCTTAGAGGGGAAGAAAATGATGAATATCTACAAATGGTCGGCCAATATGTGGATAATAAAATAAATAGTCTAATGTTTAAGAATTCTAAAATAAGTCGTCCTGATGCTACTATTCTTGCAGCAATTAATTTAGGAGACGAAGTTTTTAAAAATAAAGAAGCTTATGAAAGAGCTAATGAAAATTATAAAATGATTGTAAAGGAACAAAAAGATCTTATTTCTGAAGTAGAAGGATTAAAAAGAGATTTACAAGCTGCAAAACAAGAAAACGAAGACTTTAAAAAAGCTAGTACTGAGGATAGTGAAATAGAAAAACTAGAAGATGAAGTTACATATCTTAAAGAGCAATTAGAACTTATGGATCAAGTTGTTCAAGAATTAAAAAAAGATAATCAAAAGCAAATGACCTTTAATAAAAAGCTTTTATCTGAAAATAATAATCTAAGATATGAACAGATTGCTAGAGTAAGACAGTTAGAGCAACTTAGTCATGAGATTGAGGACAAAAACCTACAGCTTATGAAAAGTGGACAACTAAATATGAGAAAAAAGTAAAAAAGTAGATGATAATATGATACGTATATTATCATCTATTTTTTTGATTAATTTTAAATAAGCACTTATATTATTAACTCTCAGCCGTTTCGGAATATTGATTTACT
>DCDL01000036.1:0-8364 GCA_002316385.1 Clostridium sp. UBA1056 | reverse complement strand
GTAATATATTTTGCGAAAGTTCATGTTAAAGAATTAAATAAAATTTTATTCCTTTAAATTGTGATAATTAAAATTTAATGGGCATAGGTATTAGTTAAAATCATAATTCTTAGGGGGATTATACATGAAAGTTTTACTATGCGCTAGAAGTAATTATATAAATTTAAGTTCTGGAGATACCACTATAATATTTAAAATATACACTTTTTTAAAGGAGAAGGGGGTTACTGTAGATATATGTGGAGCTAATGAGGAGACTAACTATAATGATTATGATATAGTACACTTATTTGATATAAAAAATATATTTGATGCATATAAACATTTTAAGTTAGCTAGTAACAGTAAATGTAATATAGTAGTGTCACCAATGTACTTTAACATGGAGAAGTTTTTTCAGTATAGTGATAATGTAGAACGAAAAAAATTATGGAATACTTGTAAGGTTTATAGGGACTTAATTTTAAGAAAAAGTAGAATAATATTTTGTAATAGTATATATGAAAAGGATTTGGTAGAAAAGGACTTTTTTATCAAAGGCGAAATGAAGGTTGTTTATAATGGAGTAGATATAAATTATGATGAGGTTCCTCTATATAATTTTAAAGAAAGATATAACTTAGATAATTATATTTTATGTGTTGGAAGGATTTGTGAAATTAAAAATCAGCTAGAGTTAAGTAGAGCCTGTAATGAGCTAGGTATAGATTTAGTCTTGATTGGAACAGCTTCAGAGGAGAGCTACTTAAAAGAATGTTTAAACTATTCAACTACTCACTACCTAGGATTTATGAATGATTATGATTTATATAATGCATATACTTTTTCAAGTGCACATGTATTAGCTAGTTTTTCAGAAGTTACAAGTTTATCATCTATTAAAGCAGCAGCTTATGGATGTAATATAGTAGTAACAGAAGAAGGGGCTTCAAAGGAATATTTTAATGATATGGCAATATATTGTAATCCTTATGATTATAATAGTATAAAATCGGCAGTTGAAAGTAGTATGATAAAAAAGAAGAATAATAAATTAAAAGAATATATAAGATATAAATACAATTTGAAAAATATGTTAGATGGTATATATGAGGGATATTTAAAACTGATGAATTAATTATATGGGAGCTAGGTATTAAAAAACCTAAGCTCCTATTAATTTATATAAGGCATTTTCAAAAAATAAATAAGTCAGAGTGCTCGTCTATTTTGTGTTATCTGATGAATACCCGCGCTAATACTCCCATCTTTGATTTATTATTTATTTTCAGATGTCTAATTTTACATCAAATTATATAGGTTATAAGTATTTACAGAGTATTAATGAGATGTTTTGCAGTTTGTAACAAAGAGAATTATGGTATAATAATCGATGAGAAACAAAAAGTTGATATAATTACCAATAAGTTGGAAATGACTTTTGAAATAGGGAACAAAGTCATTTCTTATTGATAGGAGTTGATAACATATGGATAAAATAGAATTACTAGCACCGGGTGGAAGTAAAGAAAGTATCTATGCTGCCGTTCAAGGTGGTGCAGATGCTATATACATGGGTGGAAGTAAATTTTCTGCTAGAGCCTATGCAAATAATTTTAATGAAGAAGAATTAATAGAAGCAGTTAATTATTGTCATTTATACAATGTTAAAGTATATATAGCCTTTAATACCTTAATAAAGGAAGAAGAATTAGCAGAAGCTTTGGAGTATGGTAAGTTTTTATATGAAATAGGTGTGGATGCTATTATAACTCAAGATATGGGACTATTTAAAATTCTAAAAGAAGCTATACCAGACTTTGAAATTCATGCCTCTACACAAATGACCATACATAATGGAGAGGGAGCATTATTTTTAAAGAATGAAGGTTTTCAAAGAATAGTTTTATCTAGGGAATTAAGCCTTGATGAAATAAGCTATATTTCAAAGGATTTAAATATAGAAACAGAAATATTTGTTCATGGAGCATTATGTATAAGTTATTCAGGACAATGTCTTATGAGCAGTGTCATAGGAGGAAGAAGTGGAAATAGGGGAAGGTGTGCTCAACCATGTAGGTTACCTTACACTATAATAAGTAAATCTCGTGGAGAAAGTAGAGAAGGTTACTTATTAAGTCCAAAGGATACATGTACTATAGAGGAAATTAAAAGCTTAGTAGAAAGTGGAACATCATCTTTAAAAATTGAGGGGAGAATGAAAAAACCTGAATATGTGAGTGGTGTTGTAACTACCTATAGAGAGGCTATAGATAGTGTATATGATAATAGAAAGTTTGAGATAGCTCCTAAAAAGGGTATGTTAAATCAACTATTTAATAGGGAGGGATTTTCAAAGGCATATCTTAGAGGAAACATAGGCAGAGATATGATGGCCTATAATTGTCCTAAAAATACAGGTGTATTTTTAGGAACAGTTGAAAAAGATTTAACTATAAAGCTTCAAAAGGATATAAGAACTCAAGATGGAGTTAGAACTGATAATAGTGGATTTACTATTACTAACATTATAAAAGGAAAAGAAAAGGTTAAAGAAGCATACAGGGGAGATAAAGTAAAGCTTATACCTACTAAATATAAGGCTGGGGATAAGGTATATGTTACTTCAGATACTGAACTTTTAACAAGGCTTCAGAAAAACTATGAAGATATTTATGGTGTGAAGCTACCTTTAACTATAAAAGTTAGATTTGTTCCAGGAGAAAGCTTTTATTTATCTACCATTTATCAGGAAAAAGAATTTGAAGCTTATGGAGAAAATGTAGAGATTGCATCTAATAAGCCTATGGATAAAGAGTCTGTAATTAAAAATCTTAACAAATTAGGTGATACTCCCTTCAAGTTAGAAAATGTTGAATTTGAAAACTTTGAAGAAGGATTTTTAAGAGTTTCATCTATTAATAGTGTAAGACGTGACCTTATTGAAGAGATAATAAATTATGTTAAGACTCGAGATAAACGTAATATAGAGGAAGAAACCTATAGAGAGTTTAAGGATGAGAATTTATATAAGGATATTAGAGAAGATAAAAATAGATTTAATGATGAATATTTAATATGTGTAAAAACTATGGAGCAGCTAAAAGGGGTATTAAAGTTTGTTGAGGAAAATTTAGATAGAACTCCAGCTATAGCTATAGATTTATTTAAAAAGGGTGAGGCTTTAAATTTAGAAGAAGTAGATTATGAAAATTTATATATAGTTGTTCCTAATATAATTAAAAGTGAATTTAATTTAGTTATTCAAGCTATAGAAAAGAATATTTCTAAAATTAAGGGACTAATTACAGCTAATTTAGGTATAATAAATGTGTTTAAAGATAGGCTTAATATAATAGGTGATTATAAGTTGAACATTTTAAATAGTGAAAGCTATGATTTTTACAGTAAGTTTACAGATATATCAGCTTTAAGTGTTGAGCTTAATAGTAAGGAGATGTTCTCCTTAGCTAAAAATATTAAAATGCCAGTGCAAGTAGTAGTTTATGGTAAGTATGAGCTTATGGTAAGTGAATACTGTGTCATTGGAAGTACCTTTGGAGATAAAAGCTCTACTTCAAACTGTAATTTTAGATGCGATAAAGATAGATTTGTATTAAGAGATAGGATGAATGAAGAGTTTTTAGTTACTACAGATAAATATTGTAGAAGCCATATATATAATACATTACCTGTTAACTTAGTTCCGTTTATTAGGGAACTTAAGAAAAATAATATCAACAATTATAGAGTTGATTTTATAGATGAAGATTATAGTAAAGTTTTAAAAGTAATGGGATATATATTCAAAGATGAAGATGTAGATTTAGGGAAGACTACAAGAGGACATTATAAGAGGGGAATTGAATAGAAAGTAGGGGATAAGGAATGAATGAAAAGACCTTTAAAGTACTTGAATACTATAAAATCAAGGAAATATTAAAAAAGTACACAGTAACAAAGGCTGGAAAAGACTTATTTGATAATCTTAAACCATATAATAACCTCTATGAAATTAAAGAGCATTTAGAGGAGACGAAGGAAGCTCTAATTCTAATAACTACTAAAGGGGCACCACCATTTGAAGGAATATATGATGTTAGAGAAGCTCTTCTAAGAGCTAAGAAGAACTCTACTCTTATGCCAGTAGAATTACTTAGAGTTGGGAACATGCTTAAAAGCTCTAGAAACTTTAAGGAATATGTACAAAGTAAAGATGAGGATACTACCTATAGAGTTTTAGAAGATATAATAGCTGGAATAGTACCTTTTAAGAATATTGAAGATGAAATTTTTAGAGCTATTATTGGAGAAGATGAAATTGCAGATAAAGCTAGTGAAACCTTATTTATAATTAGAAAGAAGTTAAAAGATAAGAGTTCTTCTATTAAGGATAGAGTTAATAGTATGGTGAGAACTTACTCTAAATATCTTCAAGAAAGTCTTTATACCGTAAGAGGTGATAGATATGTTCTTCCGGTAAGAGCTGAATATAAGGAGCAGGTTAAAGGGTTAATCCATGACCAAAGTGGTACAGGAGCTACATTATTTATAGAACCTATGGGACTCGTAGATCTTAACAATGAAATAAGAGAACTTAGAAATAAAGAAAAGGCAGAAATCAATAGAATTCTTAAGGAACTTACCTTAAAAATTGCAGGTAATATTGATGCTATAGAGAATAATGGAAGCATAATATGGGAGTTAGATTTCATATTTGCTAAAGCTAAATATGCTAATGAATTAAACTGTATATGTCCAGAAGTAAATGATAAAGGAATCATAGATTTAATAGAAGCTAGACATCCTTTAATAGATCAGAAGATTGTAGTACCAAGCACTATCTATCTTGGAAGAGAATTTACTTCTTTAGTTATTACAGGTCCTAATACAGGAGGTAAAACTGTAACACTAAAAACTGTAGGTTTAATAGAGCTTATGGCTATGAGCGGAATGATGATTCCTGCAAGAGCAGGTTCAGCTATTAGTGTTTTCACAAATATATTTGCAGATATTGGAGATGAACAAAGTATAGAGCAAAGTTTATCTACATTCTCATCTCATATGACTAATATAGTAAATATTATTAATGAAGCAGATGAAAATACTTTAGCATTATTTGATGAGCTTGGCTCAGGAACAGACCCAACAGAGGGAGCTGCCCTTGCTATGAGTATCTTAGATAATTTAAGGGCTAGAAATACAAAAATAATAGCAACTACTCACTATAGTGAACTTAAGGGTTATGCTTTAAAAACTGTTGGAGTAGAAAATGGATCTGTAGAATTTAATGTTGAAACCTTAAGACCAACTTATAATTTACTTATAGGAGTACCAGGAAAATCTAATGCCTTTGAAATCTCAAGAAGATTAGGCCTGCCAGAATATATAATTAATGATGCTAAAGAAAACATTTCTACAGAGAGTCTAAAGTTTGAAGAATTAATACAAAATCTTCAACAAAAAAGTATTAAGGCAGAAAATGATGCTAGAAAAGCTGAAGGATTAAAAGCAGAAGCAGAGAAATTAAAAAATAAATATGAAGAAAAGTTATATAAGTTTGAAAATGTTAGAGAAAAAGCTATATATGAAGCACAACGAGAAGCTAAAGAATTGATTAAGGCTGCTAAGGAAGAAGCTGATTCAATTGTTAAAAACATAAGAGAACTTGAAAGATTGGGCTATTCTTCAGAAGCTAGAACTAAAATTGAGAATGAAAGAAAGAAGATAAAAGATTCTCTTGATAGTATGCAAGAAAAGTTAAATAAAAAAGATGAGCCTAAGGGAGAAGCGTTAACTTCTGTGATTCTAGGACAGGAGGTATATCTTCCATCTTTAAATCAAAATGTTATAGTAGTATCTGAGGTAGATAATAAGGGAGAAGTTCAAGTTCAAGCTGGAATAATGAAAATCTCTGTTAAGCTTAAGGATTTGAGAAAAGGAAAAGTATCTAGTGAAGATAAGAAGAAAGCAAAGGTTCAGAGAAGAGAAGCAAAGCTTAACTTAAAAGCAGTATCATCTTCAGTAGATTTGAGAGGAATGGATTCCCAAGAGGCTATTTATACTACAGATAAGTATTTAGATGAGGCATATCTAGGTGGACTTGGCGAAGTTACAATAATCCATGGCAAGGGAACAGGAGTACTTAAGAGCTCTATAACTGATTTACTAAAACATCATGCTCATGTTAAGAGTTTTAGACTTGGAAATTATGGAGAAGGTGGAACAGGAGTTACTGTTGTTGAATTAAAGTAAGGCATCTTCAAAAAATAAATAAGTCAGAATGCTCGTCTATTTNNATTTTCAGATGCCTAATATAATTAAATATTCAATTTAAAATAGTAGATAAAAATCAAAGTTATGATGTTATAATAAGAGATTAAGAAAATCAGGCTCTATACACTTCTATGTAATACTCATAGAAGTGTATAATTAGTTCTACAGCATAGGAGATGATGAAATGATTTTAGTAAGTGGATGCCTTTGTGGTATTAACTGTAAATATGATGGTAAGAATAATTTAAATGAAAAAGTTCTTAGACTTTTAAGGGAAGGTAAAGCTATTCCAGTATGTCCAGAACAACTCGGAGGACAAGCGACTCCAAGGGAAGCCCATGAAATAGTAAATGGAAATGGGGCTATGGTTTTAGATGGAAAATGTAGAGTCTTAGGAACAGATATTAATGATGATGTAACTGCTGAATTTATTAAAGGAGCAGAGGAAACTTTAAATATAGCTAGAGAATTAAAAATTGATAGGGCTATTTTAAAGGCAAGAAGTCCATCCTGTGGTAAAGGAGCTATATATGATGGCACTTTTTCTGGTGGTAAGAAACCAGGAAATGGAGTAACAGCAGAGCTTTTAATGATAAATAATATAAAGGTTTATACAGAAGAGGAATTAGAAAAATTTTTTGAAGAAAATGATATTTAATTTAAATGGAGCATTAAGTTATAGCTAGTAAGGCATCTTCAAAAAATNNTTATTTTCAGATGCCTAAATCATAAATATTGAAATTACATTATTAATTTTATAGGTAGGTGGGGAGTTTATGAATTATAGTGATGTTAGAAAAGAGGCTAGAGTTAATTTAAACAATAGCTGTAAAGTATGTAAAGTATGTAATGGAATTGCTTGTGCTGGAGAAGTTCCAGGAATGGGAGGAAAGGCTACTGGAAATGCTTTTACAGAGAATGTTAAAGCCCTTGAAAAATATAAGCTTAATATGAGGGTTATTCATGAGGTTAAAAATCCAGATACATCTATTGAGATTTTTGGTAAGAAGTTAGATATACCAGTTTTTGCAGCACCAGTTTCAGGAACAACTCTTAATATGGGAGGAAAATATTCAGAAGAAGAATATATTTCTTGGGTTATTGGAGGTACTTTAGATGCAGGAATATATCCTATGGTAGGAGATACGGCAGTAGATACATTTTTAACAACTAATTTAAAGGTGTTAAAGGAATTTAATGGTGAAGGTATTGTATTTATAAAGCCATGGGAAAATAAAAATATAATTGAAAAAATAAAACTAGCTGAAGAATCAGGAGCTTTTGCTGTAGGAGTAGATATAGATGCCTGTGGACTTATAACATTAGCTCTTCATGGAAAACCAGTTATGCCTAAAGGAGTAGAAGAGATAAAAGAATTAGTTAATAGTACTAAGCTTCCATTTATATTAAAGGGAATTATGACTGTAGATGAAGCTTTACTTGCAGTAGAAGCAGGGGTTGATGCTATAGTAGTATCTAATCATGGAGGTAGAGTTCTAGATGAAACTCCAGGAGTTGCAGATGTTCTTGAAGATATTGCAAAGTCAGTAAAAGGTAAAGTTAAGATTTTAGCTGATGGAGGAGTAAGAACAGGAGTAGATGTACTTAAATTTTTAGCTCTTGGTGCAGATGCTGTGTTAATAGGAAGACCTTTTGTAACTGCATCCTTTGGAGGAAAAAGAGAAGGCGTTAACACTTATGTTGATGGATTAAAGGGAGAATTAAAATCTGCTATGGTTCTTACAGGTTGCAAGGATGTGGCAAGTATAGGTAAGAGAATTATATTTGAAAGAATAGGTAGAAATTAATTGAATGATATAATTATTTTAAATGAAATTTAATTAGGAGGGGGTGGTATTGAAGAACTTAATAAATAGAGTAGAGAAATTTTTATTTTTAGTGAATGCAGAGCATATTTAGAAGATACACCACCCTATCAATATGTAATTCTTAAAGTTGGAGATATACCAGAATTGGTGATTATGTATTAACTGTAAGGAAGCTAAGTAAAAATGCATTTGAGCTAACATTGGTCTAAAAGCTTCGCTAATCGAGGTGTTCTACCTCTTTTCAGTATACATAGATTTAAAAATAATCCCTTATTGTAAA
>DCDL01000050.1 GCA_002316385.1 Clostridium sp. UBA1056 | reverse complement strand
ATAAGTGCTTCATACCATGAAAAAATTATATTTCATGGTATGAAGCACTTATTTTTTTATTAGGAAATAAAAAAATAAAAATATTATAGTAATAATTATCTCTTAAAGGTAATAACAATTAAGTAAGAAAGGGTGAGTTTCATGATTACTAAAGATGTTTTGGATATATTATCTCCTTCAATTAGAGAAGAAGTTATAAACTATGATGACGGTGGAAAACTACAAGAAATTAGATTAAAGGTGAATAAACCTCTTATATTTATAAGCAATAATAAGGAGATTAAAACAAGGTATATGACAAAACTAGAGGACATAAAGATAATAATTCAGAAAATAAGTAGCTACTCCATATATGCCTTTGAGGAAGAAATTAAACAGGGATATATAACTATTCAAGGTGGTCATAGGGTTGGAATTTGTGGGACTTGTGTTTTAGAAGGAAGTTCACTTAAGACCATAAAACACATATCTTCTATTAATATACGTATTGCTAGAGAAGTAAAAGGATGTAGCCAAGGTGTTCTTCCTTTTATCATCAAAGATAATAGCATATTAAATACTATAATAATATCTCCACCTAAATGTGGTAAAACAACCATACTAAGAGATTTATCAAGAGAGATATCTAATGGAGTATCTATGTATGGATTGAATGGAAAAAATGTAGCTATCATTGATGAAAGAAGTGAAATTGGGGCCTGCTACAGGGGTGTTCCTCAAATGGATGTAGGAATTAGAACAGATATACTAGATAATTGTCCTAAAAGCCAAGGTATAATAATGGCTATTAGAAGCATGGCACCTCATCTTATAGTGTGTGACGAGATAGGAACCTATAAAGATATGGAGAGTATTGTGGCAGCATTAAATTCAGGAGTAAATGTAATAACAACCATCCATGGGTTTAATGAAGAAGATCTCTATAATAGACCAGTATTTAAAGATATTTTAGAAAATAAGGTTTTTCAAAGAGCTGTAATTTTAAGTAATAAGCAAGGAATTGCAACCATAGAATATATATACGATTTTACAAAGGGTGAGAAAGTAAGGGGGTGGTAATTAATGATAAAAGTAATAGGTTTTATTCTCATAGTAGCTTCATCTACTATTTTAGGATTTTCCTATGGCGAAAAATTCAAAAAGCGGGTTAGAGAGTTAAAAGAATTTCAACGAGGATTGTATGTATTAAAGAATGAAATAAACTTTACTCATGCATTACTTCCAGAGGCTCTTAATAAAGTTTATGAGAAGTGTGAAGAGCCAATAGCTGGGATTTTTAAAGACGCATCAGAATTGCTTCTTAATAATGAAGAATATGATGTAAATAGTTGCTTTATTAAAAGTATAGATAAAAGAGTGGACAAATTATCCTTAAATAGAGATGACATAAGTATATTTTTAGATTTCACTAAAAGTTTAGGAGAAATGGATATAGAAGGGCATAATGATATGTTTGCGCTAACTCTAGAAAATTTGGACAAAGCAATTAATAATGCTGAATATAATATTGATAAAAATGTGAAAATGTATAGGTATTTAGGGTTTTCATTTGGTGCTATGATAGGAATTATTTTAATCTAAGGAGGGGTATGGATTTTGTTAGACATAAGTATAATAGTGAAAATAGGTATAGTTGGAATAGTAATGATAATTTTAGATAAGGTTCTAGACAGCGGTGGTAAAAAGGAATATGCAGTTATTAGTAATTTAGCAGGGATATTAATAATACTTATATTAGTAATTAGTTTAGTTTCAAAGTTACTTAATGCTATACAAACTTTATTTTACTTTTAGGAGGAAGCCATGGATATTATAAAAATAGTATCCTTTGCACTAATAACTCTTCTTATTGTGATAATGGTAAAAAAGGAAAGACCAGATATTGCACTTTTAATTAGCTTAATAGCAGGCATAATAGTATTTATGTTTTTAGTTAGTAAGCTAACAATAATAGTAAACTTCCTTCAAACCTTGTCCAATAAAGCTAACATAGACATAGTGTACTTGGATACAGTATTTAAAATTTTAGGTATTGCATATTTATCATCCTTTTGTAGTGAGATATGCAAGGATGCTGGAGAAAGTAGTATTGCATCAAAGGTTGAATTTGCTGGGAAGATATTAATCCTTACCCTTGCAATTCCAATATTAATGGCTGTAATGAAAACAATATTGAAAATAATGTAGGTGTAAATATGAAAAAAAGTATATTTATTTTAATAGTAATGGTCATATTTTTAATTCCTATAAAAGCTTATGGTAATGATGAGGTTAATATAGATGATGAGCAAATGAGCAAAATAAACGGTTTATATGATTATATAAGTAATCTAGATACTGGAAATGAATTACTGAAGGATATGTCTCCTAAGAAGTTTGTACAAAATTATATGAAAGGTGGACAAGATCCCTTAGAAAGAAAAGAAATATTAAAGGTGGCCTTGGGATATTTATTTAAAGAAATAGTAGCATCTTTTAAAATAATAGGACAACTTATCATAGTTGCCATAGTATGTGCGCTATTAAATAATCTTCAAAGTGCATTTAGTAATGAAAAATTGTGTAATGTAGCATATTTTGCTTGCTTTTCAGTGATGATTATATTGATTGCTCGAGGCTTTTATATAGGAGTGGGATTAACACAACAGGTTATAAATAGTATAAGTGACTTCATGGCAGCTTTGATGCCAGTACTCATAATGCTGCTAGCAAGTGTAGGAAGTGTAAGTCAGGCAGTAGTAATGGATCCAATTATTATGGGTATATGTACATTAGGAACTAAGCTCTATTCTTCTATAATAATACCTATAATTTGTATGAGCTTTGTTCTAGATTTCGTAAATAATATATCTAATGAATATAACATTAAAAATTTAACTGGTCTACTTAAAAAATTTGCTCTATGGGTTCAAGGAATTTTTCTTACAATTTTTGTTGGTATTATTACCATAAGAGGAATTGTAGGAAGTAGCTTTGATGTGGTAACTACAAAAACAGCTAAGTTTGCTATGGACAGTTTTATACCTGTAGTAGGTAAAACTCTATCTGATGCATTTGCTACAGTAGCTAGCTACACTTTACTTTTAAAGAATTCCATTAGCCTTTTAGGAGTAGTTGTGCTTATAGCTATAATTTTACTTCCTATAATAAAGATTTTCGTTATGGGATTTATGTATAAACTAACTTCCGCAATATTACAACCAGTAAGTGATAGTAAGGTAACAACTATTATAGATGCAGCAGGTGGATCTCTCATGTTACTTGGTTCTTGTATTATATGTGTCAGTGTAATGTTCTTTATAATGATAGCCATAATAGCTGCTACAGGTAAAGGGTTTATTCTAATGTAAAGTACTAGATTAATTTATGTTAAAAGTAGGTGATGAAATGATTGAAGCTTTAGGAGAATGGATAATAACTATATGTGTAGCTATATTTTTTACTACTGCGGTACAAATGATATTACCAGACAATTCATTAAAAAAGTATTGCAATTTTGTCCTTGGATTAATTGTCTTTGTGGTTATATTAAGTCCTATTGTAAAGATATTTAATAAGGATTTGCAAATAAATAAAATCATTAAGGAATCAGCAGATTTTGTATTCAATGATATGGGTAAAGGGGATTATGAAGAATACAGACAGGCTAATATAAATAATACCTTAGAGAGATTTAAAAAGAATTTAGAAAAGCAATGTATAACTGATTTAGAGAAAAATTTTAAAGAAGATAAGTATAGTGCAAAGGTCAAAGCTTCTTATGATACTGAAAATAGCATTTTTATAATTGAAAGAATTGAGGTAGGAATTAATGATGGCTCAGTAGAAAGGGTTAAAAAGGTACAGATTGGTGATGAGTCAGTTCAAGTGGATAATCAAGATTCTTCTACAGATAAAAAATCAATGGAGATTAGAGACTTTATTAGCTCTAAATATGACATAGATCAGAACAACATATATGTATATAAACTTAATAATAATTAACATGAATTTTAATAGAAGTTTTGGAGGAGATAAAAGTGTTAGATGATCTTAAAAAAGTATTTAATGATATTTTCAAGATAAAAGGAGGTGAAAATAAGGAACAAGAGAAAAGTTCTAAACAATCTATAGGTGAAGGCGAAAAAAAACCTAAAGCAATAAATTCTAATCTATTAACAAACTTGCTGATAGTATTTTTAGTGGGAATTTTATTATTGATAGTAGGTAGTATGTTTACAAAGGATAAGAGCATTAAAGGTAGTGATAGCGGCACTGCTAATGTAGCAGCTATAGGTGAGGAGAAAATGCAAAATAATACAGATACTACAGCTTCTGCTGTAGATAAGGCTTATAAGGAGAAGATGCAAGAAGAACTAATTGGCTTATTAGGGAAAATAGAAGGTGTTGGTAAGGTAGATTCAATGATTTATTTCGAAAGTGGACAAGAAGAAGTACCAGTATTTAATGAAGAAAATTCTAATAGTATTACTAATGAGAAAGACAATGGTGGTGGACAACGAGATATAACCCAAGAAAATGGTGGACGTACAGTAGTTATGGAGAACAAGGAGAATTCACAACAGCCATTTATAACTAAGATTTACAATCCATCTATAACAGGTATATGTGTAGTAGCTGAAGGAGCTGGGGACTTAGTGACAGAATTAAGGATACGTCAAGCTGTAACTAAATTATTTGGTCTTTCAGATGATAAAGTACAGGTATATCCTATGAAAAAGTAGCATATAAATGTGATATAAATAAAAAATTCGGGGGGAACTATAATGAATAAAAAACAAACTATAATTATCTCTTCACTAGTAGTATTAATTTTATTTGCAGGGTATTTAGCAACTCAAGTAAATGGACCACTTTATGTAAGTGACGATAAAGGGAATGATGGAAAGACAGTTAGTACATCAACTAATGCAAATTATTTCACAGAAGCAAGATTGCAACGTGACAATACAGCATCAAAAACTCTTCAGACATTAAAAGCTTTATTAGATGATGAAAGTACTCCACAAGATCAAAAGGCAGAAGCTGCTGATGAATATAAAAACTTAGCACTTCAATCAGATAAAGAAGTTAAAATTGAATTAGCTCTTAAGGCCCAAGGATTTGAAGAAGCTCTTTGCACTTTAGATAAAGAGAAGGCTACAGTGATAGTTAAACATGAAGGCGAGCTTTCAGACCAACAAGTTAGACAAATTAAAGATGTAGTTATGAGTAAAGCTGATATAAAAAATATAGAAATAAAAGTAGCTGAATAGCTAAATATAATTTGTTTTTAAAAACAGTAGAGTTAATATCTGCTGTTTTTAATATATTTATAGGGTAATATTTATAAAAGTGGGCAATATAAAAATAATGAGTATTTTTATTATAAAATTTGTAAAAGAAATTGTTATCTGATATAATATGAATATTATTAGTCACACTGGTAAGGATTAATCACACTGGTAAGGGGGTAGTGAATTATGGAAGAAAATATATTAAGCGAAATTCCTACAGAGGAAGAAGTTGGTATAGTAAGAATATCTGACGAAGTTATTGGTGTAATAGCTAGTCTCGCAGCATCAGAAATAGAAGGTGTTGCAGGAATGAGTGCGGGGTTAGTAGAAGATATAAGTAAGAAAATCACTGGTAAAAAGAATGTATCAAAGGGCGTTAAGGTAACTATGGATAATGGCTCTGCAGTAATAGATTTACATATGGCGGTGGAGTACGGTATAAAAATACCAGATATGTCTTTGAAGGTGCAGAAGAACGTTAAAAACACTGTAGAGACTATGACAGGTTTAAATGTATCATTAGTTAATATTCACGTTCAGAGCATTATATTTCCTAAGATGAACAAAGAAGAGGAAATAGAGTAAAAAAGAGTTCCTAGCTTCAGGTAGAGCCTTTGCTTAATCTGAAGCTTATTGACAGTAGAATTGATTACTTATGACATAGTCATGGGATAATTTTAGACACCCTCTTCACTAGAGGGTGTTTCCATGTGTAAAATTAATTTGTAGAAATAGCATAATATGGAGTTTAATTTCAATTTTAAGAGCATAATATTAATAATAAATAGGAATTTTATACATGGGAAACTCCCATTTCAGTGGGTTTATATAGATAATTTATTTATTAAAAATATACTAAACTCAGGATAAAACTAAATTTATGATAAAAATAATTAACGAGAGATATTTTATGGAGGTATATATGAATAGAAGAAAAAGTAGAGAGATAGCAACTAGGTTATTATTTGAAATGTCAATTAATAAGGAGAGTTATGTTGACATCATTGAAAACTTTCGTGAAAATACAGAAGAAAAAATAGAGGATATAGACTTTGAATATGTAATAAGAGTATTAAAGGGAGTATCCGAAAATGAAGCTTACATTAATGAAACTATTTCTAAGTATCTAATTAAGTGGAAGATAGAAAGATTACCAAAGATGAATTTAGCTATTCTTAAAATGGCAGCTTATGAAATCTTATTTGAAGAAGATATTCCAAACAAAGTTACTATTAATGAAGCTATAGAACTTGCAAAGAAGTATGGAGATGATAATGCGCCATCATTTATTAATGGGGTGTTAAATAATTTAATTAAAAAGTAGGTGTATTTATGGGAACAAAATTAAGTGGAAAAGACTTGGCAGTTCAGCATAAAAGCGAAATTAAAGAATTAATTGCAAGCGAAGTAAAAGAAGGGAAAAGACCTCCAAGGCTAGTATCAATAATAGTTGGTGAAGATGGAGGTTCTGTTTCCTATACTAGAGGACAAAAGAAGGTAAGTGAGGAGCTTGGAATATTATACGAAATAAAAATGTTTTCAGAAAATATTTCAGAGGATAAGCTTATTGATGAAATTAAAAAGTTAAATGAAGACAATTCTGTTGATGGAGTAATGATTCAATTACCACTTCCAAAAGCATTAAATGAGGAAAGAATTTTAGAAATTGTAGATGTAACAAAAGATGTAGATGGACTTACGGATTTTAACCTAGGAAAGATGTATAAAGATAAAAAATCATTTATGCCGTGTACAGCTAGAAGTGTCCTTGAACTCATTAAATCTCAGATAGATATAAAGGGAAAGGAAGCAGTAATAATTGGACGAAGCAATATAGTTGGAAAACCAGCAGCTTTTTTACTTCTTAAAGAAAATGCTACTGTAACCATATGTCATTCAAAGACTGTGGATATAAAAAGTGTTTGTAGAAAAGCAGATATTTTAGTTTCAGCTATAGGAAAGCCAGGCTTTGTAACTAGGGATTTTGTGAAAGAGGGTGCTATAGTTATAGATGTAGGAACTACTATGGTTGAAGGTAAGGTTAAGGGTGATGTAAGCTTCGATGAAGTAATAGAAGTAGCTAGCATGGTAACTCCAGTACCAGGTGGAGTAGGAGCTATGACAACAACAATGCTTATGAAGAACACTTGTGAGGCGTGGCTAAAAAATGTACAGTAAAATTTTAACTGTAACAGCAGTAAATGGTTATATAAAAAAAGTAATAGATAATGACTTTATCCTTAAAAATTCTAATATTAAAGGCGAGTTATCTAATGTGAAAATTCATAGCAGTGGTCATATTTATTTTTCTTTGAAAGATAATTTTACTAAACTTAAATGTGTTATGTTTAAAACAAAAGCAATGGATTTGAGCTTTATACCTAAGGACGGAATGAACGTAGTAGTATCAGGAAATATATCTATATATGAGAAGGAAGGAACCTATCAACTTTACTGTAACACTATGGAAGTAGATGGTGAAGGAGAACTGTTTCCAGCTTTTAATTTACTGAAAGAAAAGTTAGAGAGAGAAGGACTTTTTGATATTAATAGAAAAAAGGAAATCCCAGTAATACCGAGAAGAATAGGGGTAATTACTTCACCAACGGGAGCAGCGGTAAGAGATATAATTAAAGTAGCTACTAGAAGAAACGAAAACATTGATATTTTAATATATCCATCCTTAGTTCAAGGTATTAATGCTAGTAAAGATATTTCTAGAGGTATAAGAGTTCTTAACAATATAGAAGATATAGATGTGATAATCCTAGCTAGAGGTGGTGGCTCTATTGAAGAGCTATGGGCCTTTAATGAAGAAGAGGTAGCTATAGCTATAGCTACCTCTAAAACACCTATTATAACAGGTATAGGACACGAAACAGATTTTACCATAGCAGATTTTACAGCGGATTTAAGAGCAGCTACTCCTTCCCATGCTGCTGAAATTGCAGTATATAGCCTAGAAGGTCTTAAAGATAAGTTAAATGGATTAAGAGATGAATTTATATATGCTATAGATAAAAATATTAGTGAAAGATTTAATAGCCTTCATAGTATGTTTAATAGATTAAGGTTATACAGTCCTGAGAATTACGTGGTAAATCAATATGATAAGTTAGATAATTTAAAAAGTAAGTTAGTGTTTACTATGGAGTTAAAGCTCCAAGAGGAGAGAAGTAGACTAAAGGTTGTAAGCCATAGATTAATTGCAAATAATCCATTAAACATATTAGATAGGGGGTATAGCATTATAAAAAGCCCCCAAAATGAACCTATAGAATATTTAGAGAAGTTGAAGAAACATGAAATTATAGATATTACCATGAAAGATGGGCATGGACTATTTAAAATAGAGCAGGTGGAGGAGTAAAATGGCTAAGAAAAAAGAGACTTATGAAAGCAAAGTGCTTAAGCTAGAAGAAATATTACTTGAAATGGAAAGTAGAGAAGTTACATTGGATGAAGCCATATCAAAATATGAAGAGGGCATGAGACTTTACAGTGATCTATATAAGACTCTTCAAGAAGCAGAAGGAAGAATAAAGATATTGACAGATAAAGGTGAAGAGGATTTTCATCAAGAAAACTAAAATATATTTAGCGAGGGATTAAATATGAATTTAAATATATATAAAGAAAAGATAGAGAAGTGGATGGAAAGCTATTTTGAGACTAAGGATGTTGGTGATAGCTCCATATTAGAGCCTATAATATATAGTTTAAAAATAGGTGGCAAAAGAATAAGGCCTATTCTTATGATTTGCACCTATAACATGTATAGTAAGAATATAGATAAAATCCTTCCCTTTGCTGCAGCTATGGAAATGATACATACTTATTCCTTAATACACGATGATCTTCCGTGTATGGATAATGATGATTTAAGAAGGGGAAAACCTACAAATCATAAGGTATATGGAGAAGCCATGGCTACCTTAGCGGGAGATAGTTTACTTAATGAAGCTATGAATGTGATGTTTTCACAGTGCTTAGATGGAGAAATAAAAAAAATTAGGGCAGCAGCAATAATTTCAAAGTCCTCAGGTATAGATGGGATGATAAAGGGCCAAATTATAGATATAAGAAGTGAAGGGCAAAGCATAGATGAAGCAGCTCTTTTAGATATGCACAAAAATAAAACAGGTCAACTTATAACAGCTTCAATTATGGCAGGAGCTATTGTAGGGGAAGCTTCAGAAAAAGATATAGAAATCCTTAAGTCCTTTGGAGAAAAATTAGGTCTTGCCTTCCAAATTAAAGATGACATTTTAGATGTTGAAGGAGATTTTAAATTACTGGGAAAAACTCAAAGTGATGGAGAAAATAACAAAACAAACTTTATTACTATGTATGGAATTCATAAGTGCAAAGAATTTTGTAATAATTTAACTCAAGAGTGTTATAACCTTTTAAGTAATATTGAAAGAGATACTAAGGAGATAGAATATGTAACAAAGTTTTTATTAGAGAGAGAATATTAAAATGTTAAGCTATTCTAGCGAAAAGTAACTTTATAAAAAAGTAATGTCAATCAATTATAGTTATGCTATAATGAAATCAATGAGGTGATGCAGTATTCTAGTCAGGTAAGTACTTTTGAGAACGGGGCTAAAAATTCGTTGAAGGGCACATCAATGAAGTTCCTTGTGCTAGGAGTAAGGTTGTGGGGCGACCGCAAAGGCATGCGATATCGACCCTGCAATCGTGGAGACCACTGTTTACGCTTTGGGAGAAATACCCACGGTACGGCACTGGATTAAACCTGCATTGTGGACTAAGTGGTAATCTAGCTCTGTAGTTGGAAAAATTACAGATAGAGAATTAAAGGGAAACCGTCAAAATGGCGACATTTTGATTACTCTATGGGAAATCCTGCTAGACCTAAGCCGCAAATTTTACTTAGTATGCTACCACCTTTATAAATTTTTGGAAGGTAGAATTGGAAAGCGATAGTAGTAGGCGTAATAAGAAGGGCAAAAATAAAGACAGTAAGAAAAAATACAAAAGAAGCATTATGAATAGCTAAAATTACAATTTATACTATAATTATTAGTGGAACTGCTTCACTTTTATCAGAATCTACACTTCCAAGGGTTAATGCTTCATTAGCATTTATCATATTAGTGTTGATTATTTTTTTAGGCGTGATTTTTGATATAATAGGTAAAGCAGTTACGGCTGCTAATGAAACTCCATTTCATGCTATGGTTACAAAGAAGATAAAAGAAGCAAAGGTAGCAGTAAAAATGATAGGAAATGCAAGTAAAGTTTCAATAATCTGTAACGATGTCATAGGAGATGTTTGTGGAATTATCAGTGGAGCTGTAGGGGTAGTAATATTAGCAAAAATATTACAACTTTATCCTAATGGAAATGAAATATTAATAGCATCTGGAATTAGTGCAATGATAGCAGGAGCAACTGTTGGGGGAAAAGCAGTGGGTAAGAAATTCGCGATTACAAATAGTAACGATATATTGTATGTGGTTGTGAAAGTAGTATATTTTATAAAACGAGGTTAAAATAGATGTCAAAGTATTTAGATATATATAAAGATTTTAATGAAATAAAGAATATGAAAATGGATGAGCTAGAAGAGTTTGCAGAAGAAATACGTCAATTTCTTATTAGTCAAGTCTCTAAGACTGGAGGCCACTTAGCATCTAATTTAGGTGTAGTTGAATTGACTATGAGTTTATTTAACGTATTTGATTTTAATAAGGATAAGATAATTTGGGATGTAGGGCATCAATGTTATGTTCATAAAATTTTAACAGGACGTAAAGAAAGATTTGATACTCTTAGACAATACAAAGGTCTTAGTGGATTCCCAAAAACGGAAGAAAGTAAGTACGATATGTTTAATACAGGACATAGTAGTACTTCTATTTCAGCAGCTGCAGGTATGGCAAGGGCTAGAGATATAAAAAATGAAAAACATGATGTAATAGCAGTAATTGGTGATGGAGCTCTTACTGGCGGAATGGCTATGGAAGCTTTAAATGATATTGGATATAACAAAACTAAGATGATTGTTATATTAAATGATAATCAAATGTCCATTTCACCTAATGTAGGAGGAATATCTACATATTTAAATGATTTAAGAATGGGCAATACTTATAATAAGGTTAAAAGCGATGTAAATGCTACTCTAGAGAAGATACCTAAGGTAGGAAAAAGCATGATTTATTCTATAAATAAAATGAAGGATTCCGTAAAGCAACTTATGGTTCCTGGAATGCTTTTTGAAAATATGGGATTAAAATATTATGGACCTATAGATGGACATGATATTAGAGAAATGAGCAAGGTCTTTAAAAAAGCTCAGCAAGTGGAAGGTCCAGTAATTATCCATGTAATAACTAAAAAAGGTAAGGGATATGAGTATGCAGAGGAATTCCCAGATAAATTCCATGGAGTAGGACCTTTTAATTATGAAAATGGTGAGCAATCTTCAAAGAGTAGTAAGTCTTATTCAGAAGTATTTGGAGATGCTATGCTAAAACTAGCAGAAAAAAATAAAAAATTAGTAGCTATAACTGCAGCTATGCCTGAGGGAACAGGACTTGAAAGATTTTCCAAGGCGTTTCCTAAGAGATTTTTTGATGTAGGCATTGCAGAACAACATGCAACAACTATGGCAGCAGGAATGGCATCTCAAGGGTTAAGGCCTGTGTTTGCAGTATATTCTACATTCCTTCAAAGAGCTTATGATCAAGTTATCCACGATGTAGCAATACAGAAATTGCCAGTGGTGATTGCTATAGATAGAGCGGGTATTGTAGGGCAAGATGGAGAAACTCATCAAGGTGTTTTTGATTTATCTTATTTAACTCACATACCAGATATGACAGTAATGAGTCCTAAGTGTACTGAGGAGTTAAGATATATGCTACAATTTGCAGTTACACAAAATTATCCTATAGCCATAAGATATCCAAGGGGTGGAGATTTATCTAATATTCAGCTTTCTCCTATGACATTCTTCAGAAAAGGTAAGTGGGAAGTTTTAGGTAATAAATCTGGAAAAGTGGCAATAATAGCAGTAGGTAAGATGGTTCAAAATGTAATTATTGCTAAAGAGTTATTAAAGAAAAAAAATATAGATTGTACTATAGTAAATGGTTGTTTTGTAAAACCAATAGATAAAGAATTGATAAAAGAATTAGTTAAATCTGGTTATGATTTAATTACGGTAGAAGATAATATGATATCTGGAGGCCTTGGAAGTAAGGTACTAGAGTATTTAAATAGTGAAGGATTACTTAAGAATAATATTTTAACACTAGGATTCAAGGATAAGTTTATACAACATGGAGATGTTAATATATTATATAGTCTTAACAAGCTAGATCCAGAAGGGATTTGTAGTAGTATAGAGGAATTTTTAACTAAGGAGTAAAGATGTTACAGGAAAGAATTAGGTTAGATTTATTAGTAGTAAAAAATCAGCTGGCTGTTTCTCGTGAAAAGGCTAGAGAATATATTTTATCTGGGAAAATATATGTCAATGGAAAAGAAGAAAGAAAATGTGGGTTAAAAGTTGAAGAAACTGCTGAAATTGAAATGCGTGGGGAAGTAATTCCCTATGTAAGCAGAGGTGGACTTAAATTAGAAAAGGCTCTTAAAGATTTTAATATAGATCTTAAAGGACTTAAATGTATAGATATAGGGTCATCTACTGGTGGATTTACGGAATGTATGATTAATAGTGGAGCTACTAAAGTCTACGCAATAGATGTAGGAAGAGATCAGTTAGCAGAAAAACTTAAAGAAGATAAAAGAGTTGTGTCTATGGAAGGGACGAATATAAGAAATCTTAATGTTAAGCAAATTGGTGAAGAATGCGATTTCTCATCTATAGATGTATCATTTATATCCTTAGATAAAGTAATACCTCACGTACTTCCATTGTTAAATGAATCAGGAGAAGTGGTAGCACTTATAAAACCACAATTTGAAGCTGGAAGGGGAAAGGTTTCGAAAAAAGGAGTAGTAAAAGATATCAAAATTCATGAGGAGATTATTTTAAATGTAGTAACCTCTTTAAAAGAGAATGACATCAATATATTAAATTTAACTTACTCAGGTATTAAGGGACCTAATGGAAACATAGAATATTTAATTAACTTTACAAAAGATTTTAATAAAATAGGAAACTTTAATAGCAATACTATAGGAAACATTGTGAAAAGTGCTCATGAAAAACTTAATGTGGAGGATATATGAGGAAGATAGGTATTAACATCAATTCATCTAAAGATAATAAGAATTCAATACTAAACTATGTTCATGACTTAATAAAGGAAGAATTTCCTGAAAGTGAGTTATACATATTTAAAGATGCAGAGGGATTGGATCAAGAAGGAAGTAAGGAACTGGATCTGCTTATTACATTAGGTGGAGATGGAACTATCTTAAGAGCAGCTAGAAAAATATACAAACATGGAGTGCCAATCCTTGGAGTTAATATAGGGCATTTAGGGTTTTTATCTAGTGTAGAATTAACAGAGTTTAGCGATGCTATCAAAAAGATTAAAAAAAAAGAATTCCAAATCATGGAGAGGATGATGATAAAGGTAACTATACCAGGGAAGGAAAGTGAAAATGTTCATGTGGCTTTAAATGATATAGTTATAACTAAAGGGATTTTAAGTAGGATGTTAACTTATAATATATTTGTAGATGAAAGCTTTTATAGTAGCTATAAGGCGGATGGATTAATAGTATCTACCCCTACAGGGTCCACAGCTTATTCTTTATCAGCTGGTGGTCCTATAGTTTACCCGACTATGGATCTAATAAGTTTAACTCCTATTTGTCCTATATCAAACGGAGTAAAAACCATTATTTTGGATTCTCACAATAAGATAAAAATAAGATTAAATACTAATGAAGATAACGTATTCTTAACTTGTGATGGTCATTTAGAGTTAGAATCAGATAAGTACAATGAGATGATAATTCAAGCAATTGAAGAAAAGTGTAAAATTGTTCAACTTAAGGATTATGATTATTTTAAAATATTAAGGAACAAAATAATTTCAAGGTCTATGGATTGTGAGGAGAAAATTGATGAAAGAAAATCGCCATAGTATAATATTGGAGATAATAAAAAATGAAGATATTGAAACTCAAGATGATTTAGCAGATAGATTAAGAGCTAGAAATATAAATGTAACCCAAGCGACTGTATCTAGGGATATAAAGGAGTTAAACTTAATAAAGACTTTGTCGCATACAGGAAAATATAAATATGCGCAAGTAAGTACCAACAATAACTCAACTATTAGTGCACTGTCATACATATTTTCTAATACGGCTATATCCGTTGAAAGAGTAGATAAAATTTTAGTAGTAAAGACAATCACAGCATCAGCTGCAGTAGCTGCAGAGGCTATTGATTCATTTAATTTAGAGGGTATAGCTGGAACAATAGCTGGAGATAATACTATATTTATCTTAGTAAGAACAGATGAAAAAGCTGAGGAGCTTAAATTAGAAATAGAAAAATTAATAAAGTAAACGAGGAATGGTATAAATGCTTTTACAACTTAATATTATGAACTTTGCTCTTATAGAAAAATTATCTATAGATTTTTCTACTGGATTTAATGTTTTATCAGGAGAAACAGGAGCAGGGAAATCTATATTAATTGATGCCATAAGCTTTGTTCTTGGAGGTAAATTTAATAAGAACTTAATAAGAGTGGGAGAAGATAAAACTGTTGTGGAAGCAGTTTTTTCCATTGAAAATCAAAGAACTAGGGATATTTTAAAAGAGTTAGATATAAATGATGAAGGAATAGTAATACTAAGTAGAGAAAGTTTTCACTCTGGTAAAACTGTAGCGAAGGTAAATAATAAATCTTTACTTCTTTCTAAGATAAAGCATGTTAGTGAAACTCTAATTGATATCCATGGCCAACATGAAAATCAAAATTTATTAGATAGTTCAAAGCATATAAATTATATAGACTCCTTTGGACAGGATTTATTAGTGGATAAGCTTAAAGAATATGAAAATTATTATCTAAAATATATTGAAGTAGAAGAAAAGATAAATAGACTTCAAGGTAATGATGGAGAGCGAGAAAAAAAGATAGATTTTCTTAAATTCCAAATAGATGAAATTGGCAGTATAAAGCCTAAGATTGGCGAAGATGAAGAATTATCAAAGAAATTTAATATGTTATCAAATGGAGAAAAAATAAAAAAAGCTTTGGAAAAAAGCTATATTCTACTTAAGGAAAATGACGAAAGTAGGATTTCCATTACAGACTCTTTAATTTATGTTATTAGAGAGCTGAAATCCATAGAAGCTCATCATGAAGAAGTTAAACCAATAGTGGATTCTTTAGAGGAATCATATTATTTAATTGAGGATAATACTAGAACCATTAGTAACTTAAAAGATAATGCAGACTATGATATAGGAGAATTGGAATTTATAAATTCTAGAATGTATCAATTATCTGCCTGTAAGAAGAAGTATGGTCCTACTTTAGATGATGTAATAGCTTATAAAAATTCTATAGAAGAACAATATTATGAGCTAATAAATAGTGGAGAAATTATAGAGGCATTATTAGATGAGAAGAAGAAATTGTATGAAAAATTAATAGAAATATCTCAGAATTTACACAATGCAAGATTGAGTATAAGTGAATTGCTAGAGAAAGAAATAAAAAAAGAATTAGACTATGTAGGACTTGAAAAAAGTAACTTTAAAATAGATGTAGCATACACTGATAGTCTTAATTCTAAAGGAAGAGATAAAATACAATTTAATATATCAACAAATCCTGGACAGCCACTACAGCCATTAGAAGAAGTTGTTTCAGGAGGAGAGCTATCAAGAATTATGTTGGCTCTTAAAACTGTTTTTGTAGATAAAGATCAAATACCATCTGTAATATTTGACGAGGTAGACACAGGTATAAGTGGAAGAATAGCACAAAGGGTTGGAGAAAAGATGGTACTTATTTCTGAAAATCACCAGGTATTTTGTATAACTCACTTACCTCAAATTGCAGCTTTAGCAGATGCTAATTATTTAATTGAAAAAAACAGTAATGAGGTAACTACCTTTACAAAGGTTAAGAAACTAAAAGATGACGAGGTAGAGCAGGAAGTAGCTAGAATAATTGGTGGTAGCGAAGTTACAGCTATAACTATTGAAAATGCAAGAGAGATGATTTCAAAAGCGAAAGAGATAAAAGATGAATTAAGAAGCTAAAAAATATCCTTAGATTTTCAAGAAAAAATAAAAAAATAAAAATTTAATTATGAATATATAATATAAAAATGTTCAACACTATAAACTAAGTGTAGCTTTAGTTTATAGTGTTTTATTTTTATGTTCTAAAAAATTCAAGTAAGAAATCTTTTTGGCTTTAAAAGAAAAAGAACTCTAACATAAAAATTTTTCATGGGGGAAAATTAAAGTTAAACATTCTTCACAGGAGGTAAAGCATTATGAAAAAATTTAGTAATATTTTATCCTTAATATTTACTACAATCTTCATATTAATATCTATAAATTGCTATAATTATATAATAAATAGATATTCTGATGAAGCAGTGCCTTCAATAAATAATTATTCAAGTGCTATGGACTATAAGTTGAATTTTTCAGAAGCTACTAGTCTAGAAAAAGTTAATTATGCTAAAACCTCCGATATTATGGTTTATCCAGGAGGAAAACCTTTAGGGATAAAAATTAACACAAAGGGAGCTCTTGTCATTGCTCTATCAGATATTGAAGTAGATGGCAATAAAGTTCAAAGTCCCGCTGCTGTTGCAGGAATAGCTATAGGAGATAGTGTTATAAGGATTAATAATGAAACTATAAAAAGTGCAGAGGATATAGCTACCTACGTAAATAGAAGTAAGGGAGAAAAAATTAAAGTTACAGTAGACAGAAAAGGAGAAGAGATGAATTTTATAGTTAATCCAGTAATTAGTAAAAAGGATGAAAACTATAAAATAGGACTATGGGTTAGAGATTCTGTAGCAGGTGTTGGAACCTTAACTTTTTATCACAAGGAAAGTGGAAAATTTGGAGCATTAGGACATCCTATAACGGACGTAGATACTAATTCTATTATGACTGTTGGAAAAGGTGAAATTGTAAATTCTAATATTGTTTCAGTTCGAAAGGGAGCTAAAGGTAGCCCAGGAGAACTTAGAGGAATTTTCACAGATAGTAATGAAATTTTAGGAAAGATTAATTTAAATACCCCAGTAGGAGTTTTTGGTGAGGGTAACGATAATTTAATATGTAATAATTTCAACAAGCCAATGAAAGTAGGATTTAAAGATGAGGTTAAGATAGGAAAAGCACAAATCCTTACAACTATAGATGGAGAAGAACCTCAATTATTTGATATAGTTATAGAGAAATTATTAAATCAAAATGAACCAGATGGAAAGAGTATGGTAATAAGAGTTGTTGATCCAATATGTCTAGATAAAACTGGTGGCATTATTCAAGGAATGAGTGGTAGCCCTATAATTCAAGATAATAAAATAGTAGGTGCAGTAACTCATGTTCTTGTAAATAAACCGGATACAGGATATGGTATATACATGGATTGGATGATAAATGAAATAGATATTAGAAAATAAATATATTGTGTACTGTGTAATAGGAATAATTAAGTTTAACTAAATTAGTTATTAGTCCTATTAATTAAAATGAATTTTAAATCTTATATGGAAAATATACTTAAAGTGTAATAAACGCATTAGAAAATAAGCTGGAATAGAATAAAGTTATAGGAATAGTGTTAATACATTAATTTATAAAACCTATTATATAAAATTATAATAGGTTATTTTTATTTGACGTAAAATAATGTTATAATAAAATAAAAGAGTGAATTTTAAAAAAAATCATTTTTTTTTAGATAGTAGAAGGAGTTTTAGTACTTTTGTCGAAATTATATATTCATAATATGGAAAATATTACAAGAAGGGGAGTTATAGAATGGAGCAAAGAAGCATTAATGTGCTAATTGCAGATGATAATAAGGAGTTTTGCAATATTTTAAGTGATTATTTTTTAAGTCAAAAAGATATCAACGTAGTTGGTGTAGCAAAGGACGGAATAGAGGTTTTAGAACTTATTGAACGAACCAATCCAGATTTAGTAGTTTTAGATATTATAATGCCACATTTAGATGGATTAGGAGTTCTTGAAAGACTAAATACAATGAATTTAGATCCTATGCCAAGAATAATCATATTATCAGCAGTAGGGCAAGACAAAATAACTCAAAGAGCGATATCTTTAGGAGCAGATTACTATGTAGTCAAACCTTTTGATATGGATGTGCTATCTAATAGAATTAGAGATATGTTCAATAGTTCTATACCAAGTGATGCAGTTAGAAAGACGTCAGTTCCCAATACTAATTCATCTTCATCAATGATGGATGTTAAACCAAAGTCAAATAATGGAGCTATGGATTTAGAATCAGAAATTACAAACATAATTCATGAAATAGGTGTACCTGCACATATTAAAGGATACATGTATTTAAGAGAGGCTATAACTTTAGTTGTAAATGATATCGAATTATTATCAGCAGTAACTAAAGAATTATATCCAGCTATAGCTAAAAAATATAATACTACAGCTAGCAGAGTAGAAAGAGCAATAAGACATGCTATTGAAGTAGCTTGGAGTAGGGGACAAGTTGATACTATTAATAAGTTATTTGGATATACCATTCACAATGAAAAAGGAAAACCAACTAATAGTGAATTCATAGCAATGGTAGCAGATAAATTAAGACTTAAAAATAAAGTGGGCTAGACTAGTGATAGAGCCAAAGTTGAAAAATCCTATACCAACCAACATCAATTATGGGGGTATGAAAAGGGAGTTTTCAAACCAATAAATATACAATATATATCACTTCTAATTCATAGGTTGGCAATTTATGATTAGGAGTGATTTTTTATGCCCAAAATTATTAAAACAAAAACTATTAATAGTATAATTGTAGAATATTTAGAGTATTGCAATTATAAAAATTTGAGATTAAAAACTATAAAATCTTATCATCAAACTTTGATGCTTTTTGCAAAATATCTTGAAGAAGAATTAGAAATAACAGATATAAAAAAAGTTAATAAAAAGATAGTAGAAGATTATTTAGCTTTTACTAAAGATAGAGGAAAGTATAGTTTTGCATCTAGTGAAGCTGGAATACAAAAAGCAAATTTAGATAAAAGACATGATGTAGGTAAAGAAATATCAGATGTTACTATCAATGGATATCTAAGAAATATTAAAGCTTTTTTCACATATGCAGAAGAAAACAATTTAGTAAAAAAGACTAATATTCACTCTATAAAATCTTTAAAAGTAACAAGACGACCAAAGGAACAGTTAACAGATGAAGAGTATAAAAAGTTAATTAAAGTTTTAGATTTATCAAAGTTTCACGAATTTAGAGATTTTACAATTATTAATTTAATTTTTGATACTGGAATGAGATTAGGAGAAACCTTAGAATTAAAACTTGAAAATATAGATTTGTTTAGATGTACAATATTTCTTGATGGAGATATAACCAAAGGCAGAAAAGATAGAGTAGTTTTCTTTAGCTATGAAATGCAGAAGCTATTACAAAGGTGGATTAAGTTTAAAGATGTAATGCAAGAAAGTGATTTATTATTTCCAACTCAAAGAACTAATAGAAAAATAGAACAAGGAAATTTTGAAAGAAACTTTAGGGGGTATTTAGCTAGAGCAAAAATAAATAAAAGCATTACACCACATGGATTAAGAAATAATTTTAGTAGAAGATTTTTACTTAATGGGGGTTCTATTTTTGTTTTATCAAAAATATTAGGTCATAGCAGTGTATCAGTGACAGAAAAGGCATATTTGGATTTACAAGATGAGGATTTAAGAAAAAAATATATGAGTTATTCTCCACTAGAAACCATGAGATAAACATACAATAAAATTAATGAGGAATGGTAACTAATACAAAATAATATAAAGTTGTTATATTATTTTCATTTAAGAGATTTGATATGTTACAATATAAAAAAATATGTATTATAAGTATATAGAGGAATAGTATGAATTTAACTGTAAAAGAAATAAAAGAAATAAAAAAATACCCTAATTCTATTTATGAGGAAATAAAAATAGAATTTCTTTATCACTCTAATAAAATCGAGGGTAGTACATTTACAAGAGAAGAATTAATAAAGTGTTTGAAAGATAGGATAATAGAGGGTATTCATACAATACGTGATGTATTTGAAACAATAAATTCACTAAAGCTATTTGATTTCGTGGTAGATACTCTGGGGGATCAAATTACAAAAACATTAATTTTAGAATTTCATAAGATTTTAAAAAAGAATAGCTTAGATGAAGAACGAGGTTTGGCAGGGTGTTGGAAGAAGATACCTAATATGATAACTGGATCACCTGTAGAGTTATGCAAACCATCTGAAGTTGATATGAAAATAGACGAACTTCTAATTTGGTGGAAATCTGCAGAAAAAAAATATAAAGATATAGTCAAATTCCATTGTGAGTTTGAGAAGATTCACCCATTCCAAGACGGTAACGGCAGAGTTGGAAGGTTCATCATGTTAAAACAGTGCATTGAATCAAATGAGAGCCTTATATCAATAGATGAACAATATAACATTGAATATAAGAAAAGCTTATCTGAGAGCCAAATGGGTGGAAATTATGAGGAGTTAGAAAATATATTAAGAAAATGCCAAAACTTTTTAGAAGAAAAAAATAAATTATTAGTAAATACATTAAAATGTTTGGGAGAGGTATAGGTATGGACTTGTCAGAAAAAATTACTGAACTAGCAAAAGATTTGAGTGAGAAAAGACAAAATGAAGTTATAGACTTTATAGAGTTCTTAAAACAACAACAATTAAAAGAAGATATGGAGATAATGGATAAGATTTTTGAAGAAAATGAAGAGGTTATGGAGAAACTAGCCAAATGAGTGAAGATTATGAAGGACTAGAAAATAGAATAGAACAAGACCACTAGTATTATTACTTGTGGTTTTTTATATCTTAGATACTTATAATTAGCTATCATTTTTTTATAGATAATAGATAGTAAAGGTGGCGGATTGATTCTTTAGGGGTGATAGAATAATTCACTACGGGTAGTGGAGCAGTCGTTGAACATAAAAAACATACTTAGAAGAAACATATTTAAAATAAACATATGTTATTTTATTCTTTATTGTATGGTAGTAGAATAAATCATTACGACTTTTAAAAAACAAACAAATAAAGTATAATATCACTATAGAAATTAATCAGGAGGAAATAGTAATGACTATTACATTTGATTCAAGAATTTTAGATAATGAGAATTTAAAGCCAGTACATATAAATTTATTCTTAAATTTAATCAAAGTTAGTGAGTTTGGAGAAGTTAAAATATCAGTTACTGAGATAATGAAGCTTATAAAGTGTAACAACAGAAAGTATGTTATAGATTACTTAAGAGTTTTAGAGGGAAATGATTTACTTACTAAAAACTCAGTAAATGGTGTAACAAATATTTATACTTTAAATCAAAATTATTATGCCAAATAGGTGGTAGTGAAAATCCATCTATTTTTTTACTCAAACCTATTGCAAAATTGAAATAGGCATGATAATATAAGTTTATAGATTTGATAAATAAAATTAGGAGGAAATAATTCATGTTACCATATATGCTTAATTTTAATTTAAAGAAAGTAGCAGAGCTAAATAAGAAAGGATTATCTAAGTTTGAATCAGAAAAGCTTAATAGAGCACAAAGAGCAGAAAAAACTACTGATGAAGAAATTAAGAAGAAAATAAATAAAGAAAAAATTGATAGATTAATTCTAGATAGTGACGATATTTTAATATTAAGATTTATATACACAATTGGTTATAGTTCAAAAGCAATAAGAGATACTGAAGATAATAATTTCTTTTGGGTCAAATATGATGCTCTATTTGCAGAATATGAAAACTTATTATTAATTGATAAATCAGCATTAAACACAAGGTTAAATAAATATGTGAAGATGAATCTAATAGAAAGAAAATGTGTAAAAAATCAAGATGGTACTTTTAGCTTTTTTAAAATAACTGGATTAACAGAGTTAGTATATATTCCAATAGATAGCCAAGGAAATAAGCCAGTAGATGGACAAGTCCACTTTAGTGAAGTTGTAGAAGAAGTGGAATATGATGTGGAAATAGATGAAGAAAAAGCTGATTATGAGTTAAGAGTTGATTTAATAGAAGAAGTTTTAGACACTAGGGTTAGTTCTGAAATTAAATCTTTATTAGCAAATTTTAAAGATCAATACGAGTTTTTCAAGTATTTTGATACTTACATATTGCCACACAAAGAAGAAGGTAAACTTAATAAATGTACATATATAGCTAAGAATCTAAGGATGTTTTTCAATGGAAAATTAAACTAATCTTATAATATGTTAAGAGCTAAATAAGGGATATTTTTTTACCTACACCTATTCCAAAATTGCAATATGTATGATGATATATAAGAGTATAAAATAGAGAATTAATTTCAAGAAAAATAAGTTCAAAATAAGCCTATCATTTAGGTTTTTAGATTTTAAATCAATAAGATTAGGAGAGATATAAGATATGAGCATTTATATAATTTAGGAATACATAGAAATGCATTGTAAATTTACTGGAGAATTACCTTCATTTGAAGGATTAAATAAATATAAAAAATATTACTGGAGATAGAGGAGAGAATAAAATGAAAAATATAATAGTTGATTTAGGAAACTACAACACTAAGTATTTAGGAGAAAATAAAGGGATGTTCAGCAGTAAAATATCAACTGCATTTAATCCTAATGGTGAAGTATTTGAGAGAGTAGAATTTAATGGAGCTACAACTTACATAACAGTAGGACAACTTGAAAGAGAATACAGTAAGGTTAATAAAAACTATATGCCAATATTGCTTTATGCAATATCTAAGGCTACAAATGATGTTAATATAAACTTATGCTTATTGCTACCAGTAAATCAACTACCCAATAAGGAGAAAATGATAGGTGAGTTAAAGGGTAAGAGCTTCAGTTTTGAGATCAATGGACAAATTAGAAAGGTGTTTATACATAATGTAGCAATACTTCCTGAAGGTTATGTAAGCTATTATTCAATAGATAATCCTGATAATGATGATATTCTTATAATTGATATTGGTTCAAGAACAATAAATTATGCTTCATTTATTGAAGGAAATATTGAGAAGAATTTTACTAATAAGATTGGTACTTTTGATTTTTATTATAAAGTAAAAGAGTTAGAAAACTCAAAGGGAGAAGATTATGTTGAGGAGGATATAGAAAGACTTATTAAGAGAGGTAAAATTCACGTATCACATCAACTATACATAGACTTCCTGAAGGAGGTACTGAACTATACTAAAGGGCAAATAAACATTAAGAACTATACAGTTTACTTTACTGGTGGTGGTGCGAAATTACTTGAGAGTTACATAAAATCAAATACACCTTGTAGGATTCACGAAGATGCAGTTTATAGTAATGTTATTGGAGCTTTTAATCTATGTAAGCAAGTGTGGAGGTAGTTATGAGTAGAAGAGTATATATAACATTAAATGAAAAAAAGGATAAGGATAAGGTAATTTTAGATTACCTATCCAGCTCTTATAGTGAAAGCGATACTATTAAGGATGTTTTGTATCGAATAGCAACTAATAGCTACAATTTGAACCTAAATGATGCAGATAAGGAAGTGGAAATAAATCTAAAAGATAATAAAAGGTGTGAAAAGGAGATAGAAGCACCTGAAATAAAAGTGAGCAAAAAGGTGCAAGAAATACCTATTAGCTCAGACATTGCAAATATGTTTTAGCAAGGTAGAGATAGAGTTCTTTTTTGTTATAGAAATATAATAAATTATCAATACTCTTAAATGAAGGAGGAGGTTTTATGAATGAATGTATTTTGATAACAACTATGGATGGAAATGTTCATAGATTTAATAAGAAATTTATAAAAGATTATGAGTTATTTAAGGATGAAGATTATGTAGAGAAATTAGTATCTAACAGTATTTTAGTCATACATACCAATACTAGAAAAGTAAGTTTTTTAATAGGAACATAATAAAGATAGAGGTAATAGAAGAAGTAGTATAGTAACTATATTACTTCTTTTTTCACTGAATAGAAGCATTAGTTTATTTTAACAAAGTGGAGCTAATACAGTTCTTTATTTATGGAGCTATTTAAATTAAATTGACTTTTGGCACTATAATCAATCTACTCACATTTACATTCCACTATAGAGCTATTTAAATTGCAAGTAATAAGTATAGTATTCTAAGCTATGGATTATTTACATTCCACTATAGAGCTATTTAAATGGATTTCCAATTGGAATGGTAATAGTATTAATAGGTATTTACATTCCACTATAGAGCTATTTAAATTATAGTAGTGAATACGTAAAAGTATTCTCCTTGCCATTTACATTCCACTATAGAGCTATTTAAATCAGTTAATACAATTGCATATGCAACATTATTTCAACAATTTACATTCCACTATAGAGCTATTTAAATGAAATGCTGGAGTAATGTTCCAACAAATCTTCTATATTTACATTCCACTATAGAACTATTTAAATTGGTGCTAGAGATTGGGAGCCTAGCAAGTATCGTAAATTTACATTCCACTATAGAGCTATTTAAATCCGATACACATACACCCTATTGTTTATCAGTATTTAAAAGATAAATATTGTCTATCTTATTTTATTATAGAATTATTAATGATTTTCAAAGACCTTTTAGAATGTAAATTATATCTAAAACATTATAATAAGTAGCTTTGTTGACTTACCTAGTTTTTTACATTATATAGAGTCGACAATTTAAAATGGAACGTTAGGGGCAATTTAAATCCCTAAATTTATAGCTTAGTGAGTGGTAATAGCATACAGTTGGTCTAAACCTTATATGTTTAATCTATTCCCTCACCCTTCGGCTAGGTATTAAAACCCTTTTGAAAAGCAACCGTAAAAATCATTTTATTTCTTAAAATCTGAACTTCTAGCTATATTTAAACTTGCATTATAGTCAGCATTAATATTTAAACCACAATTCTTACAAATGAAAGTAGATTGATTCAATCTATTCTCTTTATCTATATTACCACATTTACTACATTTTTGAGAAGTAAAAGCAGGATTAATATATCTAACTTTAATACCAACTCTTTCAGCTTTATATTCGATCATTTCTTGTAGTTGGTAATAACTCCACATACCTAGAACAGTATTTTCTAAACTAGTACCAGTAATATTTTCTAAATTAATATATTCACATTGATGATCTTTAGCAAATTTAACTATATTGTAAGATAAAAAATGATTATAAGTCTTAGCAAAATTTTTTTCTTTATCTCTTAATTGTTCTCTAGCTTTTAATTTATCTTTTCTGCCTTTGCCACCTTTTGAAGCTTGTAATTGTTTTTGTAATCTTATTCTTCTAGCTTTGAATTGTTTTCTAACCTTTGCAAATTCTTCAAAAGTACCAAAAGATTTTCTGATATAATTTGAATCTGATAATGAACAATACGCTGGAACTGCCATTCCTAAATCAACACCACAAACTCGGTCTTTTATAACTTCAGTTTTTGGGGGATTAGGAATATTTAAAGTGAGATTTAAAATTAATTTATTATTTCTATCAAATGCTAAAGAACTTTGACCAACTTTATACTCTTCAATAATAACTTTATGTAAAGTATGTTGGAGTTCTAGTGCGTTTTTATGCTCACCTAAAATGCATTTAAATTGTATCTTATTAATCCAATTTATTAAAACTTGTATACCATCGTCATCATATTTAAATTTTAAATCTCTTCCTCTAGTCATAAGAGGAAATGTTCTTTTATAGTTAGTAGAACTTCTCTCACCTTTAGCTAGTCCATTTTTTAAGGATGCACTGAAATCTTTTTTTACTTTTTGTGTGATAGAACTTTTACTATCTATACCTTTTCCAAATTCAATATCATTAAAAATATATAGACTATTAGTTATAGTTTTTTGATATTCTTTAAAGCCTTCTGACTTTATATCCATATTATTACTATAATATCCAGTCATAAGATAGCTCATACATCTATTTAAACCTTGATATTGAGAATATTGACTATCTCTAATAAATTTATATTGTTCTTTTCTAAGTGTATCATCATCAGTATTGATGATAAGTTTAATTTTCCTAACTGTATTCATTATATAACAATCCTTTATTTTATAATTAGATGAAGTTATTATAACATAATATGTAATTAAATTCATGTTCGTGATGCTACATTTTATTCTCTTTTTAACTATTTTATAATATAATTATGCTTTTATCTTAGAAGTTAAATATAGGATTGATAAGAAATAAAATAAAAGTATAAATTTATTTAATTTGAAATTATTGCGAACTAATTAAGAAAATTCGTTCTTTGAAAATTGAATAGTATGGTATTTTTAAAATATGTTATAATTAACTCATAATTGCATTATTATATGAGTTAGTAGTTTTTTTAACTAAACGATAAATTACAATGGGGGGAGGTTATAAAGATGTCTAAAAATAGAAAAATTTTGCGTGGTATTATATTGGCTGTATTGTTAATTTGTACAGCGTTTTTAGTATATTCCATTGTAACAAATCCGTTTGGCGAACATGATATAATGTTTGCACTCGCTATTACAGCAGGTTTTATTGCACTAGGAGATGGTAAGATAAAGTTGGAAAAAGATAAATCCAAGTTTATTGAGTAGATTAAATAACTAATTTTAAAACACTACAAAGATAAAATAAATATTAAAATAAAATAAGTGTATAAATATGTTATAATTATTTTAATAATCTCAGTGTTTATGGAATATGAATTGTAAAATAAAATATTAGTGATATAGATAATAAAAGAAATAAATATGTAGGATGATTTAAAATGGAATATAAAAATAATATGAATGTAATTTATCATGGAAGTCATATAGTTAATGAAAAACCTTCAATAATAAAGGATAGATATACAAAGGACTTTGGCTACGGATTCTACTGCACTAGAAATAAAGATGAAGCCATAGCTGAGAGCAAAATATATAAAACACCAGTAGTAAATGTTTATGAGCTTAAGGATATATCAGGTTTAAAAGTAAAAGTATTTGAAGAGTATAATGAAGAGTGGCTTGATTTTGTTGCGGGTTGTAAAAATGGTGGCATACACGATTATGATGTGGTGGAAGGTTTTACCACTAATGATGAGATTTATGAAGATATAGATGCATACTTGAGTGGAAATATTGATAAGGTAGCTTATTTAAAGCTGATAAAAGAAGAATGCAATAAAAGGCAAATAAGTTTTCATAACGCAAGAGCATTATCTAAAGTTGTATTTTTAGGGAGTCACACTTTAAAATAATAAAGTTTAAACAAAGCTACTTACTTATGGAGAATAAAAAAGGAATATTAATATTCCTTTTTTATTCTAATTCATTTTCAGAAACAATATATTCTTTCCAATCATTAAAGCTTAAAAATATAATTATTTTTCCATGCTTTTGTCTTTGGTATTTACCCTGTTTTCTAGTAGGCTTTTCTAAGTAAGACATTCCTTTAGTTCCATCATTAGCTACGGCATAATATATTCCAATAACACTTTTTATCCATTTTAAAACTTCAAAAAAGGACATGTTTTTAAAGAAAGAAGCATCTTTCATACTAAGATGAAAGTTACATTCATTAAAGACATAGTGTTTTAGTGAAAATGCAAAATTCAATTCATCTTCAGTATATGTTGTAATTATAGATTCAATAGAATTAACTAAGTTATCATTAAGCGTGTATTGGTAGAAAATATTATTTAGTAATTTGAGTTTAAGTTCCTTGTTCCCAATAGAAAAATAGTCTTTAATACTTTTTCTAGCAGTACGGACATCACTATATCCATTATTTTTTAATGTGTAAAATTCCATTAAATCTTTTTATGAAAATTCTACGCAATCAATTAAAGTGCCATTGTCATCATATTCTTCAAGTTTTAGTTTGCGGTTGTAAGTAATATCATTGTCTTTAAATTTATTATCAATACCGAACATTAATTGTCTCCTTTGGATAGTTATATATATTGTTTAATATGAAGTTATTTTTTTATAAGCTCCCAACTTCTAATTCCTTTAGAAGTATCAAGTTCATAATTTTCTCTACAATCTTCACAACAAATATATACAGAGTGGTCTCTAAAACCAGGAATATTATCATGTTCTTCTATTATTGTACCTTTTCCACAAGCACATTCATACTCATATCTTTCTGTATCTCCTGAACCAGCTCCATAACCACTATGATTTTCTTCACTAGAATTTATTAATTTAGTTCTCATTATTTACCACCTCAATATGTAATGTTTATATCTAAATTTTAACATATTTTGATAATATATTCTACTTAAATGTTAAGAATTAAGTTAGGGTGGTGTTATAAATAGATATAATATAAATAGAAATTTTATTTTAGTACTTATAGCTTTAGTTGGTTTACTTTAGATGAAAGACGAATTTTATTTATAGAAAATAATAGGATATTATGTTAATATAGTATTATATTAACTAAGAGATAAATAGGAATTTGTAAAGGAGGAAATTTTTATGATTAGATTATTAAAACTATCAGTTAATGAAGATGAAATATTAAGTAGTGAAGATATTTTATCTATTCATTTAGGATATTTTTTGACACATGGGAAAGTAGCTTATTCTACTAATACACCTGTGGCTTATCAGCCTGTGTATGTACTTTTAACATTAGGAAATGTGGATGATATTTGCTATCTATGCCATGTTGCAGATTATGCTTATAAAGAAGATACAATAGGACAGATATTTTTAGAATATTCTCCGGATATATATAAATACGAAAACAGAACGACATGGCTTCTTTTTGACTCTATGCAAAAAATTTCTGTAGATTTTTTGGATGAAATTCTTTCGGATACCACAGTACATGATTTTATTAAAGAAAGAGCTAACAACAAGATAATATATACAAAATGAAGCTATTGTATACTACATAGGGACTAAAAAATATTATACGTGGAGGTAAAATATAATAAATCCTAAAATTCCACTTGCTACCACAATTCCACCTTACCATTAGAAGGAGAAGAGTTTTATGCAATAATTATTCCAGAAGAAATGAATAAAAAAACTTTGTACACTTTGTGGATATTCCGTAAAGGTTGTGGTGTGGCTCTATGGTGTACATCAAATCGAGCTAATCATGATGACACTACGATGACAATTGATAGTGTTAAGGCATTGGACGCAATCGGATACCACGATGATGTTAAAGAAATGCTTATAGAATCTGAGTAACAAATCAATAAATTACAATTTATCGAATAGATTTAAATTAAAATATCGAATTTATTGAGTATTATAAATAATCTAGATATAATCATAGGGTGAATGTATTACTTAGATATAGACAATAATAGAAAAAATAGTATGATTAAGGTGTAAGGTGAGCAAGTGAAAGCTTGGCAAATTATTTTATACTTTTTAAATTAATGAGAGAATTAGTGTTGCAGCACTAGTTCTCTTTTTATATAAGAGTATGATTTTATAAAGAATAATTTAAAAAATAGAATAGCATGAATATTAATCAATTAATTAAGTCAATATAAAGTAAAGTTACTTTTTATGAGTAACTTTAATAAAATCTATTTAAAGGAGTAAAAATGGAAGACAGATTTTTAAATTCAGAAGATATTGATTATATATTAGAACAGTTTTATGAAATACCAATACATCAAATTGCAAATAATTTAGAGTGCTCAATAGCTAAAGTAACAAGAGAACTAAGAAAAAGAGGAAAGATACAAGAGATAATACCTTGCGAATTAAATTATATATTAGACAATAAAGATAAGATACCACTAGAGGAATTAAGGAAAGAACTTGGTTTATCTAATACACAATTTTCGCAAATAAGTTCAAGATATGACATAGGCAAGAAGATAAAGAATGTAAATGAATATACAGAGGAAGAAGTAATCAAACAAACAAGATATTTATTAGAAGAAAAATTAAAGTTAACTATAAATGATAAATTGGTTAGCAAAATTAATGGGGAAACGATTATTGATGCTGGAGGATATCATTTAGTTAATTATGCAAATCATAAGAAAAAAGAACATAAGATATATAAATATTTTTCAAGTGTAGCTTACTTATTTCATTTAGTATATCCTAATAAATTCAGGCCTTATCAATTTATGCACTCAGCAAATACAAAAGATTATTTTACTGTTAAAGTCTATTTAGGTGAATTAATCATAATAATGGAAGATAAGATGAAGTTGAATTTAGAAAATATAGAAGCACTAGCTAATTGCAGTGGATTTTTAAGAAATTCTGATTTGCAGTTTTATGGACTTGGAGCGTACGTATATAAAAGGTTATTTAATAGCAAAAAAGAAATGATTAGACAGTTATTAGTACATTTAGATAAAAATAAGAAAAATACACATCAAAATACACAAAAATTAGCAAAAAGATTATATGAGGAAGGAGTTAATCCTAATAGATGTTATTGCAAAGATTGTAATAATTCTCAAATAGAAATTCATCATATTTATTTTAAGAAATTTGCTGATATTGTTAATTTTGATATAGATTCAGTATTTAATCTAATACCATTATGTACAGAACATCATAGTATGGTAAAAAATATGGATGTAGAATTACTAGATTTAAAAAATAAAGAAAATTGGAAGATGGATGTAATAAATTATTTGAATAACTTAAAAGATAATATTGTTTAATAACTTATTAACAGAAGAAGAAAAAAGGAAACAAGAAGAATCATTAGAGATACTTGGTAAATTAATAGAAGAAGATAAATTAAAGTTTTAGATGTATAAATAAAAAAAATTATATCTAATTGAATGAATATTACAAAGAAATTGTAAGCAGGATAAATTTTCTGCTTATTTTTTTATAATTTTTTTACGTTTTAAGAAACCAATACATATAAGAAAGTGAAAGAAATAATTTGAAAAATTTTTTAATTGTTTGTACCCACAGAAAATATAGAAAGGAGAAAAATTTTATGAATAAAAATGACACTATAAAATTTAGAGTTGATAGTTCTTTGAAGCAATCCTTTAAAGGGATTTGTGAGAAGAAAGGAAAGACAATGAGTGAACTTTTTGAAGAGTTTATGAAGAAAATAATACTAGATGCTTCTAGTAAGTAATTTATAAAAAACATATGAAAAAGTAAAAAGAAAAGAGAGGTACTTTATTATGAAAAAATTAAAGAGATTTATAACAACTGAAGTAAATTTAAAAAGAGATGGACTTGGAAACTATGGTTTTGATACAAAGGAAATAGTAATTAATGAGAACCCAACGTTAATGATGATGTTTAGGGGATTGAATTTAAATATTGATGAAATAGAAAGAATAGATTGGATGATTAAAGTTAAGTTTGAAAATAAAGATGAAGCTTTGAAGCTTAAAGATTTGCCATTAACCATAGGAGATTCAAGATACTACTTTTACTTATCAACTCCTTCAGATATGAAAAATAATAAAGCTATCTATGTTAGAGAAGATGTAGTAGAAATTGTTAAACAATATGAATCAATAGTATCTTGTGGATGGTTAGATTCTTTAGAAGGTAAAACTGGAGTAAATGTTAATAAAGATGTAACTGCAAGATTAAGTTTATTCCTAAGTTCAAGCTATCATACTAACATAAAGCCTAACTATTTAGTTCTACCTGAAGTTAAATATAAGACAATCCAAAGTATAAAGACATTTGAAAATGATAAATTGGTAGTTAAAGAAAATTATGAGCATTATTCAGTATTTGCAGATGGATGTGGTATAGCAAGTCCAGCACTTATGAGAAGAGTATCAAAAGAACTTAAATTAGGTTACGAGCCATGTTTTATAGGGGTTAGGTCTATAAAACTTGCATTAAAAGGCTTATTGGTATCAGTAGATTTTATAAAATACTTCAATGATATGTATAAAGGAGATACAGATACTTTAAGAAAAGTAAATGGACAACTTGAAGCAAAGGATATGTGGGGTAATTGGATTAAGATAGATGAAAATACTATAATACTTAATCCTTCAATGTGTAAGTGGGCAAGTAAGATAAGTTTAGAGAAGTATGAAACTTCTAGACCTGAAGAATTAGCAGATATAATGGATTCTTTATTTATAACTAAAACTTCAAAGAAAGAACCAGCAAAAATTAAAAGAACTTCATATCAGTTACTTTGTCAATTAGGATTAAATGCAGAAGATTATAGTGAGATAACTAAGGATACATATGACTTCTTAAGTGGAGTTTTAAAAGGTGATAGAGATTGTATATATAAGTTCTTAGGAGCAATAAGTGAAGGTGTTGAAGATGAAGAAGAGAGTGATTCAGATAAAGAGTTATCAGATAAATTAAAATACTTATTAACATTGGACTTTGAGCGTTTTTATAAACTTCCTTGGACTAGGAGAACTTTAGATAATATGGTGGAACGTTCAGTAAAAGAGTTATGTTCAGGTAAGTTCTTTGTAAAAGGTGATTTTAAGACTATAGTAAATGCACCATTAGGTATATTAAATTTTGTTATGAATAGAAAAGATGTTAAAGAGCATCCTATTCAAGAAATAAATGATGAATTAAAAGCTAATGAGTTTTGGTGTAATACTGAAGATAAAAAAATTCTAAATTGTAGGTTTCCTCTAAGTTCATTTAATGAATGTGGAATTATGGACTTTGTAGAAAATGATTTATATAAAAAATATTGTGGTCATTGGACTAAAGAACTCTGTGTATTCAATGCTAAGGATATAAGAGCTAAGACAATTAGTGGAGCTGATTATGATACAGATACAATTTTTACAACTACTAAGGATGTATTAATTAATGCAATAATACCTCCAGAAGATGGATTACACTTTATATCAACCAATTTAGATTCAATAGGTGCTAGTACAGAAGCTTATAATTGGAATGTTAGAACAACTGCAAATGTTAAGTACTATGGTAATATTATTGGGGATGTCGCAATAACCAATGCTTGTATATCAAATCAAGCTCAAGATTTAGGGGTTTATGTTGAGGGTAAAAATATAACATATAAAAACTACTTTAAAGATATTATTCCAACTGACGAACAAAAGAAAGAGTTTTGGAGTTGGTTTGGACAACAACAAAGAACAATGAATCTACCAAGAGAAATAGTTAAAGAAGTAATTGCTAATCAATTCTATGAATTAGAAGAAGCTATCTATAGAACAGTAGAGGCATCCCAAATTGCAATAGATGCGCCTAAAACTAGTATATTACCTGATTTAGGTTATATAAAAGCTCTAAAGAAAAGCTATAAAAAACCTTATTACTTTAAGTTTTTACCTGATAAAGAAGTAAATGAATTTACTCTTAATAAAGTAGGGGAATCGGTTTTAGAAAGCTATGCTAAATGGAATGAGTTCAGCAACGATAACTGGAAAGGTATTTTAGCTAGAGTTGAATATTATAAGAATAATACAAGCTGGAAGAATAGCGATATATTTAAAGAATTATTTAAAGTGGCTAATACTTTTGAAGTTAATGAGGAAGAAGTTATAGAAGTTCAAAAGTTAATAGAAGAGAGCTTTAATCATTATTCTTCACAAAGAAAAGAAAGAGATAAAAAATATTTAGTTACTAGATCAGAACAAATAGAAGGTACTGATGAGTGGTATGAAACCAATGAACCATTATTAGATGCTAATGGTAATCAAGTTAGAGAGTTACTTCATAGTGATGAAGTAAGAGCAATAATGACAAAAACAATGTGTTTTAAGGCTGAGAGAGTAGCACTAGAGATTAATGAAAATTATTTAGCAGAAGTAGTATGTGTAGCTTTATTTAGACTTATGGATAGAAAAAATAATAATGGGATTCAACGTTGGATTTTTGATTTTTACTTTAAATATGTAGAAGTAATGTGTAGTATAGAATATTCTGAGTTTGCAGTTTTAGAAAAATTAGATTCAGAAGAGTCAATTTCACTATTATTTGAAAATTGGAAGTTAGCTAAAAGAAAATTGGGGGTTACATCTATAGGAAATAAAGAGTTAGAGAGATTTGAAACTAAGAAAGATATTCAACCTACTAATACTGAATTTAAATTTGGATGTAGTAAAGATATTATTGTTGATATCACTGATTATATTAGTTTAGCCATTGATAATACAAATGGAGATTTATATGTAATTCTTAGTTCAGAAGAAAGAATTGGTAAAGTATATATATCAGGTGCTAACAACGGAGTTAATCTTTATTCATTAGTAGGTGCTAAGTTAATAATTGATCACTATAAAGAAAATGATAGAAGCTATACAATATGGATAAAAGGAATAGAAGTTTAATTTTGATATAACTTCCACAAATAAGTGGAAGTTATATTTAGTATTAATAACCTAAGAAATCTAAATATAAAAAGGAGATAATGATTATGTTAAAAGAAGGAATTATATTATCAACAAAAGAAGTAGTAGAAAAATGGGGGACAGATAAGCAAAAGCAATCTTATGCCAAGAGCGGAAAGTTAGCGAAAAATATTAAAGAAGCTATTTTGAGAGAGGCTAATACCGAATGTGTATTAGAGACTTTTAAAGAGGGAAGGGAAGTAAAATATAAGGTTGTTGAAGTTCTTGATAATAAAATTGAGAAAGTTGATAATAGAGGTGGTAGCAAACCACTATTGAGAGAAGAACTAACTATTCAACTATTAAATGCCTTATATGAAGCTGATTCTAACGTAGTAACTGCTTCATTTGTCACAGTAGCTGAAATGTTAAATATGATAAATGAAGATTGGAAAGTAGGTAGAAATAACATACCTGAAGCTTCAAAATATTTAGAGATTGAAGAATCAATAATGTATGACTTTTTTAGTAGAACAAAGGATGGTTTCAAATATCATATAGAAGCTTCACTAGATTATTTGAAGAAAAAAGCTTTGATAACTTGGGATAAGGATTCTTATAAAATATGTAAATGGGAAACTTCTATTATATGTAATAAATTAGGAGAACCGGTAATAGAGAATGGTAAGATAAAATACAAAATAGTCAAAGTTATTTGTGATGCATCAGAAGGAGAAATAGAGTTTTTATTAGATGTAAGAAATAGAGTGCTAGATAGTAGAACTTATAATCAGTATTTTGCTGAATTTGGAAGAAATAAATTCTATGATGAATGCAATAAAATAATAAGAAAAGAAAGTAATATTTTATATTATATACCCTTATACACAATTAGGCTAACAAGAGCAGGTATAAAAAGAGAAATAGATAGAATTGAGTTAGATTATGCAATAGAGAGTGCTAATACAAAAGCAATTAAAGCTTCGATGAAATATGGAGACACAATAGCAAAAACAGATGAAGGATTTAAAGAGATAGATGAAGTAATAAAGAATAAAACAAACCAATTAACAAGGTGTTTTATTGATAAAGATGGTGTAATAGGCTTAGATAGAATATTAATTGATATAAAAGCTAAAAATGTTGCTTAATTTTGATAGAAAATAGTATACATTTTCATTTCCCTAGATGATATTTAATATTATTATAGAAATGAAAATGTATACTATTATTTAAATATCATTTATAATTTATTTTTTAATAAAAAACGCAAAAGCTTCGACAAATCATACATCGGAGTTAACTCCGATGTATGATTTGAAATGGTGCTTTACTCAGTAAAGTACCATTATATAAAGTGACTATAATATATAAAGTGACTATAATATATAAATGGTAGAGATTTTTTTAAAATATAATTTAAGTTTAAAAAGCAAAATTAGTGATAAGTTATAATGTCGGAGCTTCGCTCCTTTGGCAGTGATAAAGATTCCATATGTTTAGTGGTTTTAAATTAGCTATGATACCAATATAGTGATATATGCTAAAATTCTATTTTAATCTTTTAATGTTTTCAAATTCATAATTTTTATAAATAGAGGGTTTAGAATAGTTATTATTCAGCTCTCTATTTTTTTATTTGAATCAAGTTGTGTTCTATAATTTTTGACATAAATACCTCTGAATGTAATATTATCCTTAATTTTATTAGAAAACACAACCTGATTGAGATATAAAATTCACTCTAGTGATGATGCTAGATATAGTCTTAACGGATTTACCTTTTTGAACTTTTACACTTCATGTGTAATAGTTCTCTTTGTTTTATACATAGAAAGGATTTAGTACAGAAGATGAAAGAAATTAAAAAATTGTTAATGAAATTAATGCTAGATATTTAGAAAGAGAGGGAGCTTAATTATGGTTAGAGTGATTTTAAATAGTAACATTATAAAAAAATCAGATTATATATATGACTTAGATTTAAATACACTTCGAAAGTTTGAAGGAAATTATTTTGCTAAGAATGAAGAAAGACCATTTGAACTTTATAAAGTAAGTGATAAAGTTATTGATCAATTAATATTAGAATTTACTTCATCTGTAAAAGAGAGTATAGATTCAGAAGAATATGATGATGCACGAGAGATTGCAGAAACATTGCAGAATCTTTGTGAACTAAAGGATAGTAATATTGATAAAGTTAAATTGTGGTAAGAGAGTGGTTATTTATTTAGCCACTCTTTTTATATATTACTGCTAATTTTAAAAGATATGTACTTAAAAAGGAATAGGTGTTTAATGGCAAGGATTAGAAGTTGTGCTTATTGTGGTAAGTTACACAGAACAAATGAGATATGTGATAAGAAGCCTAAAAGAAGAGAAACTTATGGTGAATATGTAAAAAAACAAATGAGTTTCTATTCAACTTCAAGATGGCAAAAGCTTAGAGAGTTTGTAAAAAAAGATAATAATTATATGTGCATTATTTGTAGAGAGATAGGAAAAGTTTCTTATGCTGATGCAGTTCATCATATAGTTCCTATTAATGATGAGTGGGATTTAAGATATGAAATTGATAATCTGATTCCAGTTTGTGAATTTCACCATTCAGAAATACATAAAAGAAATATAAATAATAAAGAAAAATTAAAACAATTTACAAATGAATTAAAAAATAAATAGAAGAATCCCCCCCGTAATATTGTTTTATGGATTTAAATAGGCAAGCCACAGAACAAGCCTACTCGTACATAAAAAAATACTTAGAAATAAGGTAAGTGGGGATAAGTATTTGAAAAGGAGGTAATTACAATAGGAAGAAACCCTGTGCCAGTTCAGCTCAAAACTGGTGTAATCACAAAAGATGAAGAGCAAAGAAGAATTGAGCAAGAGAATAAGCTTAAAGGAACTTCAACTATAAAAGAAGAACCTCCAGCTCATTTAGATGCAAGAGGTAGAAAATATTATCGAGCAATAGTAAGAAATATGCCTGATGGAGTTTTATGTGGTACTGATGTATTCACTGTAACAATAGTTGCTGAAGCTTTAGGAAGAATGGAACAATGTTCTGAGATTCTTAATGTTGAAGGAATATTAGTTGAATACACTAATAAATCTGGTGCTACTAATATTGATTCTCATAAAGCAGTAGGTATTTATCAGAAGTATTCTCAGATATTTAATACGTTTGCTTCTAAGCTAGGATTATCACCAGCAGATAGAAGTAAATTAGCATTATTAGCTAATACTGAAGATGATGCTAATGAATTACTTAAGAAAGCATTAAGAGGTGAAGAGATTTAATGAAATTGTTAGATATGGCTATCCAATATGCTAAAGAAGTAATTAGTGGTAAAGAATTTGCTACTGAAGAAGTTAAGACTCAGTGTGAATGGTTTCTAAGAGATTTAGAAAGACAACATCAAGATGATTTTAAATATTTCCTATCTGAGCAACATTTAAAGATAGTAGAAAACTTATTGAAAATCCTGAATTTTGCAACTGGACTAAATGTTATTGGTACTCCAATACTTTATGGTTTGCACAATTTTCAGGTTTTTTTTATAGTTAATATCTTTGGGTGGAGATTTAAAGAAGATGAAAATAGGTTCAAGCATAGAGATATTACTATGTTTATTCCAAGAAAAAATGCGAAAACATTTTTAGCAGGATTGATAATGATAATTTTACTTATGACAGAGGATGATTTCTCAGAGTTCTATTCAATTTGCTTAGATAGAGAATTAGCTTCTGAAGTAAAAAAAGCAATGTCACAAATTATCGCTGCGTCACCAGCGGTAAAGAAATGTTTCAAAGTTCCAAAAAGTTTAAATGGCAAATTAGCTTGCACTCTAACAAATAGTTTCTATCAACCTAGAACTGGAAGTGCAAACAATAATAATGCAATAAGACCTTCAGCTTTTATTGCAGATGAAGTTGGAGCTTTCACTAGTTATGACAATATTAATGCTATGAAATCAGGTCAATTATCAGTTAGAAATCCTTTAAGATTTAAATTAACTACTGCATATGCAGAAGATAAGTCTATCATGCTTCAGGAGTTAGAGTATATGAAGAAAGTTTACAAAGGAATCATTGAAGATGATAGAATGTTTTCTTTACTTTATTATTCTTCAGCAGAACACTTATGGGATGATGAAGGACTTTATATGTCTAATCCATTGAGAATTGAAGCTAATTACAATGAGATTAGAGATAACAGAAAGAAAGCATTATCTAATAAAGGTGAAGAAGCTGAGTTTTTAACTAAACATATGAATCACTTCATGCCTTCAATAATCAGTGAACCATTTGTAGATATGGACAAGGTTAAAGCTTGTGTAGTTACGGAAGAAAGCTTTGATTGGTATGGAAGAGATGTATTTGTTGGTGTTGACTTATCAATGACAACAGATTTAACTTCAGTATCTATGGTTACTTATGATGAAGATACTGGAACTATCTATGCTAAGGTGTGGGCATTTTTACCTAAGAATAAAGTTAGTGAAGCTTCTATAAAACAGAAGGTGAACTACTACAAAGAAATTGAATTAGGAAATTGCTTTGCTTGTGGTGAGGATGTTATTGACTATGGGTTCATTGAAGAGTTCATTATGAAATTAGATAGTAAGTATGGAGTTAACATAATTCAAACTGGATGGGATAGGTTCAATGCTTTAAGCTCAATGGCTAAAATATCAAGAGAAGGTTATGAGTGTGTTGAAGTAGTTCAACATTCGAAGCACTTACATCCAGCAGTTAAATTACTTCAGGAAAGTATTCTTAATGGCAGATTTAAGTTTGAAGAGAACAATCTTTACTTAAGTCAATTTGCTAATGTGAAAGTAACATATGATGATGCAATGAATCTTTGGATTAAAAAGAAACTAGCAACTGGGAAAATTGACTGTATAGTATCAACAATTAATGCTTTATATTTGATGAATATTGCAATTATTGATAGTATTGATGATTTCGTAGTTCAAAGAGCCTAGGAAAGGAGAAAAAATTTTTATGGGGATATTTAGCAGAAGAAGTAAACAAGTTGAATCTAAAGTTATGACTATTGATGATTTGCTATTAACGACAAATGATCAAGATATTGCTATTGATGCAAGAGTTGCATTGGAGATTCCAATGGTTAAAACTTGTGTAGATTTAATTGGAGATAAAATAGCATCTTTACCAATTAAGTTGTACAGAAAAGATAAAAATGGACAAGTTATAGAAGTTAAAGATGATACTAGAATCAAGCTTTTAAACAATGATAATGGTGATACTATTAGTTGTTTTGATATGAAGAAGAATATTATAAAAGATATGATTGTCAGTGGAGAGGGATATATCTATATTGAGAAACTTGGAACTAAAGTTAAGAGCTTAAGATACATAGAAAATTCAGTAGTAACTCCACTTAAAAACCATGATGCTATCTTTAAAGATGTTGCTTTTAATGTAAATGGAAAGCAAATAGAATCTTGGGAAATGTTATCATTACTAAATGACTCAAAAGATGGAGCAACTGGATTTGGAATAATTGATACTAACAAAATATTATTACAATCAGCTTACTATATTATAACGAATCAAAAAACACAAGCTAAAACATCAAATATACCAAAAGGTGTTTTAGAAAGTGCTAAAAAGCTTGGTGAACAAGCTATACAAAGTATTAAGCAAAACTGGAGAGATATTAACAGTAAAGCTTATGGAGAATCAGCTATTATTCTGAATGATGGTGTAACCTATAAGCCTATATCAACATCTAATCAACAAGCTCAAGTTAATGAGAATACTAAACTAATTGATAATGAAATTTGTTCAGTTTTAGGAGTTCCATATGAACTAGCAACTGGTTGTGCTAAAGAGGAGCATGAGAAAATATTAATTAAGAGTAAAATACTTCCTATAATAGATAAAATAGAGAAGATGCTAAATAAAAATCTATTAATGTCTAAAGAAAAGGAACAAGGATATTACTTTGCATTTGATTTAATAGACCTTATGAAAGCTTCAATGAAAGAAAGATATGAAGCTTATTCAGAAGGGATTCAAAAAGGCTTCTTACAAATAAATGAAGTGAGAGCAATTGAGAAATTACCTAAGATAGAAGGCTTAGATGGAATGATTAAACTTAATCTTGCTGATGTACTTTATAACCCTTCAAACGGAAATGTTTATACTCCTAATACTGGTGCAACTCAAAATGTTAAAAACTCAGTTAAGGAAGAAGAAGTTATAGATGAAGCAGTATAAGGAGATGAAGTTTTTAATATGAGATATGAAATAAGAGATAACTCAGTTCATATTGAAGGCTATGTAAATATTACTGAGAGAGATTCAGAAGTTCTTATGGAGAATGGTGAAAGATTTGTTGAACAAACAATGAAAGGTATGTGGAAAAGAGCCTTACATAAAGCTAAATCTATTCCAATGTTACTTAATCATTCTTGGAATAATCAAATAGCTTCTACTGAAGATAATTTAGAGCTTTATGAAGATGAAATAGGATTAAGATTTGCAGTTGATATAACTAGTGAAATTGCTATTGAATCAATAAAAAGGAAAGGTTTATCAGGATGTAGTTTTGGATTTAGAGCTTTAAAAGAGAAGAAAGAACAATCTAATAAGGGTTGTATCAGAAGATTGCTAGAAGATATTGAATTATCAGAGGTTTCTTTGCTGACTACTGATAAAATCCCAGCTTATAGTGGAAGTTTAGCTGAAATTAGAGCTGAAGGTGAAGAAGCTAAAGAGATAAGAATATTTACAATTGAATTAGATTCAGAAGAAGTTTCAGGTATGGTTGAAGAAAAAGTAGAAGATACTAATGAAGTTGATGAAACTATTGATACTGAAGATGATTCAGAAGAATTAAATATAGTTGAAGATGAACTGGATAAGCTAAGAGCTTATATTTTCATCCAAAAGAACAAGTAATTAAGAACTCATAACAAGAAATGTTGTGAGTTCTTTTTATATGCAAAATTTTAGAAATTTACGGAGGTAGCTATGAAAGCACTTATAGAACAAAGAGATTTATTAATCGAAGAGATGGAAGGTTTATTAAACACTGCTGAAACTGAAGTTAGAGCTTTTAATGAACAAGAATCTGCTAGAGTTTCAGAAATAAAAGCTGAGATAGAAGGATTAAACAAGACTATTGAAGCTAAACAAGAATCAAGAAATTTAACAAAAGTTGAGAAAGTTGAGGTAACAAAAGTTATGGAGAAAAGGGAATTTGAAAGAAGAGAATTTGAACAAGTAGTAAGAGGATTATCAGTTGCTGGAAATGCTGGATTAGTTCCAACTACAATCGCACAAGACATAGTTAAAGAAGTGTACAATCAAGCTCCTTTAGCTGAAATGGCTAAAATCTATAATGTTGTTGGAGATCTAACAATTAATATTCAAGATGGTGCATTAACAGTAGGTTTTGTTGATGAATTATCTGCTTCAACAGATACGAATGTAGTATTAAAAACTAAAACTTTAAAATCTAATGGAGTTAGAGTATTAACTAAAATTTCTAACCAATTATTATTAGATTCAAGTGTTGATGTTGTAGATGAAGTAATTGCAATAGTTTCAGCAGAATTAGCTAAGTTTATAAATGATACATTAGTTATGGGTGTTCAAGATAAGGTTGAAGGATTAGCAAACACAACTAACACAGTTGTTATGGCTGGAGCTGAAGTTGCTTTAGTTGACTTAGTAGCTTTAATGAATAAAGTACCAGTTCATAAAGCAGACAAAGGATGCTTTATTTTAGCTCCATCCACATTAACAAAGATTCAATCAGAAGCTTTAGCTAAAGGATTATTATCATTTAGTGGACTAGCTGGTGAACTAGGTATGACTTTATTTGGTAAGAGAGTATTTACGGTTGATGCAATGGAAGGAAAAGAAGTTGCTATATTTGCTAATGTAGCAGAAGGATACGCAGTTAAAATACCACAAAACATCAACATCACTTTAATGAGAGAGGTTTACTTAGCTCAAGGTCAAACTGGAATCCATGCAAGTGCTTACTTTGATGGTGCAATAGTAAATGAACAATTAGTAGGTAAATTAGTTTCTGCCTAAAGAGCTAGAAAATAGTTAATTCATGGGGGGAGGTTATCCCCCATTTTTACCTATAAGAAGGAGGTTTTTATGAACACTTTAATTATTGATGATATTCAGGAACTAAAAGAGTTCTTAAATGTATTCCATGATGATGATGATATTTTAATAAAGACATTTGTTAATTTTGCTAACAATTATATCAAAGACTATACTGGATTAACTTTAGAGCAGATTCAAGAAAAGAGAGAATCTTTTAAAGTAGCTCTATTTCTTATTGTGAGTGATTTATATGACAATAGAGGACAACAGAACTTACAATATAAAGCTAACTTAATTCTAACTAGTATATTAGATATGTATTCAGTTAACTACTTATAGGAGGTACTTACTATGATTTCAATAAGTGCTGGTGAGTTTAGACATAAGATAAAAATACTAAGACCTACTATAGAGAGGGATGAAGATAATATACCAGTGGAGAAGCTTACAGAGATATTTACTACTAAAGCAAAGATTACTAATGTTAGAGGTAATGAGCTTAGAATTGGTGAAGGAACTATCTACAAACAAGAGAAGAGAGTTCATCTTAGGGTAGTAAGAAGTAAACCTATAAAGCAAAATGATGTTGTATTGTTTAATGATCAAAAGTATAACATTACATATGTTAACAATATTGAAGAAATGAATAGATACTATGAATTAAAGATGGAGCTGATGGAATAATGAGCTTAGATTTTAATGGATGGGAAGATATTCAGAGAACAATAGATTCATTAGGTGACGTGGGGAAAAAAATTAGTATTACTGCATTTAAGAACTCACTTAAAGAAGGGTTGAAAATAGTACAATCTAAAGCTCCTAAAGCTAAAGATGGTTCAACTAATGGAGCTGAAAAACTTAAAGTAGGGAAGATTAAGAAATACAAGTCAGGTTCTATATGGGGTGGAATTGGTATTGATAAGACCAATTGGGAAGCTACTAAACATCTTTATTTCCATCACTATGGGTACGAGCACAAAAGTGGTAAAAAAATAACTCCACATACTGGATGGATGGATGAAGCAACTAAAGCATCAGAAGCAGTTGTATTAAGTAGTTTAGAAAAAAATGTCTTAGTAGAATTAGATAAGATATTGAAATAAGGTGATACTTATGGAAGAAAAATTAATAAGAGTTTTAGAAGATACTGGATTGCCAGTATATGCACTAGAGCGACCTGAAACAATAAAGAATTGCATAGTATATAAATATTCAGAAAAAAATGAGTTTTACTCAGATGATGTAGCAGATATTGAAAACTATACAATTTATGTAAATCTATATTGTGAATCAGGGTTAAACAAGAATAAAAATTTAATAAAACAGTTAATGAAAAGTGAAGGTTTTAGATTAGGATATATAGCTCCAGCTTATAGAAGCAAAGAGTTAGGACTTAATCAATTAGCCTTCACTTTTTATTATGTTCAAAATAATAATTAGAAAGAGGTAAAAATTTATGGCTAATAGAATAGTTGGTTTAAAAAATATCCATATTGCAAGATTAAAGGCTGATGGAAGCTATGAAACACCTATCAAGCTAATGGGGGCGAAATTGGTTAAGACTACAAACGAAAATAGTGAAATAGCTTTCTATAGTGATGATATCATGGATTACTATGGAAATGCTTTAACTGCTATGTCGATAGAAATTGAGATGGCATATTTAGAACCGTCTATAGAAGCTTTACTATGTGGTAAAGAAGTAAATTCAGTAGGTGGATTAGTTACTGGATCTTCAGATTCACAAGCTACAATTGCATTTATTTATGAGTTAAGTACTCTTGATAAACCAATAAGAAGATGTTTATATGAAGTAATTTTAAGCAAGAATGAAACAGAAGCTACAACTAAAACAGATTCTGTAGAAGAAAAGACAATTAAATTAGTTGGAAAGGCTAAACCAAGAGCTATAGATGGTAAGTTTGATATAGTAATGGATCAAAATCATATTCCTAGTGGTACTGATACACAATTTGATCAAGCATTTGATAAGTTCTTTACTGGTGTATTATTACCTGATGGAACTTTTTCATCAACACCAACGGTATAAAAAGTAAATAATTAAACCTTAAAAGAACTACTCTTATTGGGTAGTTCTTCATTTTTAAAATAATTAGATAAAGGAGATAAAAAGAGTATGTCAAGTTTTAACTTAAATAAAGTGGTTTTAGAATTAGAAATAGGTGAAGAAGATTACGTAGCAAGCGTGGATATTAGGACAGTTGCACACTATAAAAAAGAAAATAAATCTTCATTCTTACAAGATATTCAAAAAGTTGGAGATATGGATGAAGAAACTATTATAAAGCTATTAGGTTCTATTGTTAGAAAGAGTGAGAAGAGTAATCCAGTAGGAGTTAAATTCTTTGAACAGTATAATCCATTAGCAGTGATTGAAATGTTCACACCAATATTAGTTGAGGTTCTAGGATTAAATATGCCTGAAGCTACAAATGAAACTGAAAAAAAGTAGATAATTCTAGTCAAGAGGATATAGATTTAGATTATCTATTCTACATCTGTACAGTGATATTTAATATGAGTGAGGAACAATTTTATAATTCCAGTCTAAAACATCTTATGAAGCAGATTAATATTCATATGAAAATTAACAATCCTGATGCTAGAAATAGAATTGAAAATAAAGAAACAAATAGGAAGAACAATGCTGAAAATAGCCAAGTTTTTGCAGTTTTAGATTAACTATAAAAAGGGGAGAGGTTTCTATCAATGAAGCTTTTTCCCTTATTTTTTTATTCAAAAGAAAGGAGATAAAAGCAAATGGCAAGTAGAGAGTTAGAAGTAAAAATAGGAATTAATGTTGGATCGGCAGAAAGTCAATTAAAAAGCTTAAATGTTAATATCAAAAATACTAAAAGTGAGTTTGATAAAGCTGGTGCAGGTATTAAAGATTTTGAAAAGACTACTGAAGGAGCTAAGGCTAAAATATCTTCATTAGGCGAACAATTAAAAGATCAATCACAAAAAGTAGAAATACTCAAGAAGCAAATGAAAGAAGCTGAAGAAGTATTAAAAACAAGCAATCAGGCTTATGAAAATCAAAAGCAGAAAGTTGCTAGTTTAGCTTCAGATCTTGAGAAAGCAAAAGCTACTTATGGAGAAAACTCTAAAGAAGTAAAATCTTTATCAAAAGAATTAAAGGAAGCAGAAAAAAGTTTACAAGCTAAAGAAAGAGCAGTAATTTCAGCAGATAATAAATTGGTTAATTTAGGAACTGAGCTTAATAATACTGAAGCTGATATGAGAAAGTTTAAAGCAGAAATAGAAGATACAGAACAATCATTGAAAACTATGAGTTTTGATAAGGTTGGTCAAAAGCTTTCAGATGTAGGAAGTAAAATTAGCTCAGTAGGAGATAAACTCAAAGGTTTTGGTACTAAATTAACTTTAGCAGTAACTGCACCATTATTAGGTGTGGCAAGTGCAGGTGTAGACTCTTTTTCTAACATAGGTGAAAGCCTAAATGTACTTGAATCTATTTATGGTGATGCTACTAAGAAATTAGTTGGCTATAATAATGAATTAGTAAATTCTCATGGTTTAAGTGAGGAAGCTTATTATAAATCAATGAGTTCATTTGGAGCAATGCTTCAGGGAAATACTAAAATTTCAAAAGAAGAATTATCTAAACTAACTGATACATTAGTTAAAAGAAGTTCAGATTTAACTTCATTCTTCAATGCTAATCAAGATAAGGTTCAAGAAGATATTCAAAGTATTTTAAAAGGAAACTATGCAGTTGCAGATAACTATGGTGTTCTAATGAACGTTGGAATATTAGAAGATTATGCTAGTAGCATAGGAAAGGTTTGGAAGGAACTTGACCAAGAAGAGAAGTCTTTAATGGGGGTTCAATACTTCTTAGAGAAAACTAATATTGCTTCAGGAGATTTTGAGAAAACAAATGATGGATGGGCAAATAGTATAAGAAGATTACAAGCAACACTTAAAAACTTATCTAAAATATTTGGTGAAGTATTACTACCTATTTTAGAACCTTTACTTTCTAAATTTACTGACTTTGTGACTAAGTTAGGAAAAATGGATGAAAAGACAAAGAAAACAGTGGTTATGTTTTCAGTAATTGCTATGATAATACCACCTATCATTGTGGTACTAGGAATATTAATTTCTTCAATAGGTTCTATTGTTGGAGCTTTTGGAGCATTATCAACTGCAATTGCAACTGCTGGAGGATTTGGAGCTTTCTTTACTGCTTCAATATTACCAGTTATAGGAGTTATTCTAGGTGTTATAGCAGTAATAATATTATTAGTGGGTGCAGTTAAGTCAAACTTTGAAGGTATTAAAGAAGCGTTTGCTAATCTTAAGCAATCATTCTATGAGAATTTAGATCCTATAAAAGAAGGGTTTGCTTCAATTTGGATGACTATGCAATCAATATATGATACAGTTATTCAGCCTTTGTTTACATCAATAGGAGAACTTATAGAGGTTGTTGTTAACTTTATAGCTCAGTGTATGCCTGGAATTTCAACTGCATTTCAAATAGTATGTGATTTATTAGCTACGATTTGGGATTCAGTAGGGAAACCGATTTTTGGATTCATTGTTGAAGTTGTAGGAATGGTTGTTGATTGGTTCAAGGAATATGCACCACAAATAGCTGAAGTATTCAACTCAGTTATTGATTCAATGAATACTATGTGGCAGAATGTAGGAAAACCATTATGGAATATTATCAAAGTAGTTATAGAAGGAATAATTGATGCTTTAAGACCAATAATATCTTCATTATTAGATACTTGTGGTGTTGTTTTTGAAGGAATTAAAAGTGTATGGGATAATATTTTGAAGCCAGTATGGGATGCTCTATCAGTAGTTATAGGTGGAGTTATAGATAAAGTTCTACCTTATATGGATAGCTTTAAGGAGTCAGTAACATCAGCTATGGAGTTTGTGTTAACTCCGATTCAATGGGTAATTGATAGAATTAAAAGTTTATTTGATTGGCTTGGTAGTGTTGGAGATAAAGTAGGTGGATTTATATCAAAAATTAATCCATTTGAAGGTAAGAGTTTAGACTTAGGAGTTAACTTAGATACTTCAGGAGCACAAGAGTTTACTAATATAGCATTAAGTGGTCAATATTATAATGCTAGAACTCCAAGGGCAGAAGGTGTTAATGATTTTATCAGAGGTGGAAAAGCTACAGTAGAATCTTATAATAGTGAGCTATTAACTTCTATGAATAAGCAAAATAGTATTCTTACTAAGGTGTTAGAAGTTTTATTATCAGAAAGAACTACAGTTGTTGAAAATACCATTAATCTTGATGCTAGAACAATAGCAAAGGGCACTGCAAAATTTATGGAGAAAGAGATTTCTAATTTAAGTAGAAGAAATAATAGATTAGCTGGATTAGCATATTAGAAGTTAAGAGATATATGACTATTGATTTAGTTATATATCCTTTATTTTTTTTATGAATTTAGGCTAAAATAATATTATGAAAATTATGGGAAAGTAAAAAGAGGTGGTGATTTATCAGAAAATGTAGATGAACAATAAAGAAATAGACAAGCTTATTATGTAGTTACGAAGGAGAAGGTACATGAGCAATAAGTATCATTATGAGTTTCAATATAAAACAGATAATAATAGGAATATATTAGAAAAATTGAAAGACAGAACTGATAGTAGTTATATTGCACCATCTGTAAATGTCATTTATATTTATAGTCTAGTTGATTCGAAAATACCATATCCAAATAAAGAGGGTAAAGTATTGTATATTGGAGAAAGTTGTAAACATAAGCAACCTACTGGATTAAGGTTTAGTCAACATATAGCATCAAGTGAATATGGTACAAGGGGAAGAAATATAAATTATACATTACATAAATATTATTGGAATGGGATTAAGCTTTCATTGGATATATATGATGTAGGTGATGTTACAAATGATGAAAGAAAAGCAATAGAAAGAGATTTAATAAATGCTCACATTAAGATTTATGGAGCACCTCCTATTGCACAAGGCACAAGTGGAGTATTGGTAGATAATATTGATAATGTTGATGAAATTAAAGCACAAAGTTATTTTTAGTAGTAAAATATTTTCATAAAAAGAATTGTGAAAGAGAGAAACTTGAGAGTTCTCTCTCTTTTTTGATTTTAGATAAAATATTAAGTTGTAAATTAATATAAAATAAACAAATTCTAAAAATATTAAAACTAAAAGAGAGCGTTTAAATCAAGTAAATACCTAGTGGTTACCTAATTAAAAGTTGAATTTTATTGGTGATTTGATTTGAGCTTTTGATTTACGTGTAGAGGAAGCTAATTCGGATAATACTTAGAAGAAAATTTTTTAGGAGGAACTAGGTTTATGAACATTAAGAATAAGCATGGCTTAGCCAAAAAGACTAAGTTATATGGAAGATGGGTTATGATGAAACAACGTTGTTATAATCCTAATAATAAAGATTATTATAATTATGGTACTAGAGGTATAAAGGTATGTGATGAGTGGAGAAATAACTATTTAAACTTTCATAATTGGGCATATGCTAATGGATATGAGGAAACGTTCAGTATTGATAGAATTGATGTAAATGGTAACTATCAACCTGATAATTGTAGATGGGTAAATAAAAATATACAAGCAAACAACAAAGTTTGTACTATTTATATAGATTATGAAGGTAAGAGTGTCACATTAACTGAATTGAGTAATATTACTGGTATAAAAAGAGAAACATTAGAAATGAGATATATTAGGGGAGATAGGGAAGAACGACTTTATAGACCAGTTAGAAAAAGGGCAAGTTAATTATTGTTAATATTGACAAAATGTAAATAAATCTATATGATTACACCTATAAATATTTTTTACTTAAACCTATCAATTTAGAAGAAAATATATGTTGTTATATTTTAACAAATGAGTGTATTACTAGCTTTAGATAGTATTGCTTTATATGAGTAAACCAACTAATAGTGAATTTATTGCAATGGTAGCAGATAAATTAAGACTTAAAAATAAAGTGGGCTAGAATAGTGATATCAAGTGTTTCATGAAAAAGATAAGCCGACTAATTACTAAACGACACTCATAATTTTACAATTTAATAACAGTTAATCAGATTGTTAAAACACCTTTAATATATTGGTTAGAAATCAATATAATGGAGGTGCTTTTATTTTGCCTAGAATTACGAAGAGAACTAAAGAATTAAATGATATTATATTTGACTACTTAGAATATTGTAATTATAAAAATCTAAGTAACAAAACTATTAAATCCTATTCTCAAACTTTATTGCTATTTGCAAAATACTTGGAAGAGGAGAAGCAGATAACAGACATAAAAAAGGTTGATAAAAATGTAGTTGAAGAATATTTAAAGTTTACAAAAGAAAGAGGAAAATACTCTTATACATCCAGTATAGATACTCTTAATAAAAATTATATGGATATGAGGAGTGATATTAACAAGCCAATATCTAATAGTACCTTGAATAGTTATCTTAGAAATATTAAAGCTTTTTTCACTTACCTTGAGGATAATAATATTGTAAAAAATAGTAATATTCATGAATGTAAGTCTATTAAAGTAGAAAGAAAAGCTAAGGAACAATTAACAGATGCAGAATTTAATAAGCTGATTAAATCTATAGATTGTACAAAATACAGTGAATTTAGGGATTATACAATAGTTAACTTAATATTCGATACTGGAATGAGGTTAAATGAAACATTAAATCTTACAATTGATGATGTCGATATCATGCGAAGAACTATTTTAATTCCTGCTGAGATTAATAAAGGTAAAAAGGATAGAGTTGTTTTTTATTCTGATAAAATGTCAAAGATTTTTCAGCGATGGCTAAAGTTTAAGGACAACTATGTTGAGAATGAATTATTATTTCCCACACAGAGAAGTACAAATTTATCTATATCAAATTTTGAAAGAAATTTTAAAATATATCTAAAAAGAAGTTCTATTAATAAAAATATTACACCGCATGGACTAAGAAATAATTTTGCTAGGAGATGTTTGTTGAGTGGTATGCCATTAGTTATATTGAGTAAAATATTAGGTCATAGTTTTGTAACTATAACAGAGGCGGCTTATTTAGATTTACAAAACGAAGATTTGAGAAGAAAGTATAAAAATTATAGTCCATTAATGAACCTGAAATAAAATAAAGGGCAAGTATTCGCAGTACTCACCCTTTGGAAAATTTAATATTGTTTTATAGAGCCTTGCAACTCTACTCTAGTTACTATAAATTATAATTCAAAAAAATTATAGTTGCAAGAGCTTTATTTCTTATACACTTTTTTAGTGATAAGTTAGTTGCACAAGCTTTGAAACAACTCTAAATAAGTTCATGGGTTAGCTATGCCGATGCAATAAAATAGCCATAATATTATTCGCTTATATGCCCTTCTATGTGTTTAAGTGTAAGGTAGTAATATTATGAGAGGTGAAGGCGACCAATAACCTATAAACAACGGCTTGAAGGAAATCTAGCACTCTAAGGGGTGGGTAAACATTAGTAATAAATAAAACAATATGGATAGATTTATATTGGTAAAACTAATGTGCATTAAGCAGTAACATAGAAGTACTAAGCAAAGTTCTCAATCGTAAACCAAACAAATTAATAGTTATTTTACTTATGTCTATAATTATTTTTTATAGATGTAGGTAAAATAACTATATCACTTCAGTAACTCATCGTTCCCAAACAATGAAGCCTTCGGTGAGTAAAGTCAAGAGTTTTATTTAAACATTATCATAAACATAATAAAAAGAACTTAGTGATTAGTAAAATAATTGCCTTAAGTAAAATTAATATACTTTATATGTTATTATAATAATATAATGTAAGAGGAGTGATGATATGTCATTGTTTAAAAATAAAGAATTAGAACGATTAAAAGAAGAATATGCACGATTAAAGGAAGATAACGAACAGTTAAGGGAAATGTCAGGACTTAATTGTATTGAAAAATTCCAAATACAAAAGACAGATTTAGAAAAAGAGCTAGCTGATATGGAGCAAAACAAACTTAACCTACAAAATGATTTAGAAAATATACAAAAGCAAATAATTATTCTTAATGATGAACTGTTAATGCAAAGTTTTGGTTTGTATGAACCGTTATATGATTTTGCTAATTCAGAACAATATAAAGAAAGACTTAAAAACATAAGAGATTTACAAAAAACTATGATTAGAAATAAAAGTGCTGTTGAGTATTTTGATGGTTGGACGATTGATGGAAGTACAGCCAAAGGTAGAAAAATGACAAATGATAACATTAAACAAATAATCAGAACATTTAATGTAGAATGCGAAAGTGTTGTAGAAAAGGTTAAGTTTAATAATATCGAAAGTATCAAAAAGAGAATAGAAAAATCTTTTGATGATTTAAACAAAATTAACGAAACCAATAGAGTAGAATTAACTCGTGAATTTTTAGATTTAAAAATAGAAGAGCTAAATTTAGCTTATGAATATCAAGTCAAGAAACAAGAAGAAAAAGAAGAGCAAAAACAGCTAAGAGAACGATTAAAAGAAGAGGCTAAACTTCAAAAAGAATTAGAAGAAGCAAAGAAGAATATTACAAAAGATTTAACTCATTTTAATAATGCTTTGAATGATATAACTAAACAATTAAATAACAACAATTTATCAGACGAAGAAAGGAATAATCTATTATTAAAGCAAAATGATATTGAGAGTAAAATAAGTCAATTAAGTGATGAGTTAAAAGATGTAGACTATAGGCAGAGCAATCAAAAGGCGGGTTATATATATGTTATATCTAATATCGGTGCTTTTGGTGAGAATATTTATAAAATAGGTATGACTCGTAGGCTTAATCCCCAGGAAAGAATAGATGAATTAGGAAGTGCTTCTGTACCATTCAATTTTGATGTACATGCCATGATTTTTACAGAAGATGCTCCTGCGTTAGAAAACGCTTTACATAAGGCTTTTGATAGTAAGAAAGTAAACATGATAAATAAAAGAAAGGAATTCTTTAATGTTACTTTAGATGAAATCAAAGAAGTTATAAAATCAAATTACGACAAAACTGTTGAGTTTAAGAATACTGTTGAAGCTGAACAATATAGAGAATCTTTAAAACTAAAATCAAAATAGTTTTTATAAATAAACACAATCTCTAATAGAATCTAGTTCTATGAAAGTAACTGTAGGTTATAAAATATGGGCTAAAATGCCACAGGAAGAGCAAGAAAAGTTCTTTAATGAAATAGGTAGGGATAAGATTAAGAGTCTTACACAAAAGGCTACAGAGGCGTATGTGAGTATATATACTAATATTTTAAACTATGTTAGTATTATATTACAATTACAAATATTAGGGGGAGTTTTATGTGTTCAGCTAGAATGGGTCTAGGTTCCGATTTTACAGCAATTGCAAGAAGAGATAGTGAATTGTTAAATAAGTGCAATGAAGAGTTAAAAAAGTACGATGGAATCAAGTTGACGGAAGAAAATTATCAATATATATCTTATGAAAAGTCTATGATAGAAACAGAGCAAAATAAATATATTTTAAGTATAATAGTATTTTCAGCATTAGCTGTTGAATCATATATATATGATTATGGGGCAAGAAGGTTAGGAGATAATATTATGAAAGACCACTTAGATAAATTGGATATCATTAGTAAGTGGGTGATAATTCCTAAGATGATAACAGGTAAAAGTATTGACAAAAGTGGAGAAGGATATTGTCGATTAAAAGAATTGATTCAATGTAGAAATTCTATAGTACATAATAAGTCAACACCAATAGAGATGAGTAATATTGAAGATTTTTTGGAAAAAGTTGAATCCAAAGATGATAACTTAACAAAGGTAGCAAGTAAATCTATTAAAACATTAGAGATATTAGCAGAAGAGATTGAAAATATTGATTCACAAGAACGTGCCAAATTTAGGTTGTGTTCTATATCTAGTATTAAAGATACATTAAAAGTGTAGTTAATGATTTATATAGTTAAAAGGTCATTGAAAGGGTGAATAGCCCTAAAAGATTATAATTTTTATAATAATAGAAATTTTATTTTAAGTAGGATTACCAAATTAGGTAGTCCTTTTTTATTATTGTAAAATTTTTAACCTTCTGCAAAACCCTATAATAGCACTCTTAAATTCCCATTGAACTCCATTATCTCCATTTTGACTAAATCCGTAGAATATATCAGATAGTTTCCTAAGACCGTATACAAGTTCTTCTTTATCTAAATTATTATATTTAAATTCAAAGTCATAAAATAGTCCATTTAAGTAATCAATAGCTTTGAGTGTATCGTTTCTAGTCCAATCATCATTTTCTTTTTTTAAAAGAAGTTTTAACTTCTCTGTATATTCTTTATTATCATTCATTGTAATACCTCCTAAATAATTATATAAATATATTTATTCTAAGGTCTATATAAATATAACTATAAGAATATGGTTTTAAGATTGAATGTCATGGGAGTTTTTATATTTGCACTCAAAACCACTAGTATTATTTTAAGATGTAGTAAATGGAATCTAATTACAATAAAATTATTCTTATTCATCTATAGTAATCATGTGGAAAAATATTACATCTATGATATAATATAATAAAATGCAAATAAATAGGAGGTAGAGTGATGAAAATAAGATTAATAAGTGATAGAGAGGTTTTATACACAACAGAAAACACAGAGATTTTAAGCATCTTTCCCATTGAACACGCAGAAATACAAATAAGAAGAGGAAATGAGATATTTTTTTATTTATATGAACATAGTACCTATAATATCAAAGAAAATTTTATGGAAGTATATTTAAATTTAATAGATATTGCGGATGTAGATGAAAGTAATGAAGAAAAAGCAGAGGAAATAAAAAGAACTCATATAAACATCAACAACAATTCATCAAATTCTATAAAAGAAACAAGTAATATAAAAACATCATTTACTGCCTCAGAATTAGAAGGATTATTTGATGATTTATTTTAATAAGGGTGTCATAAATTAAATATAGATATAGGATAGTTAGTATTTTATACTATATCCTATATCTTTTTATATTCTTAAATCTAATGTTTTCATAAATATTCTAGGTAGATTATGAACATCTACTTCTCTAACTAATTTCATTATACCTCTCATATCAATCAGCTCTAAATTATCTATTTTAGAGTATACTTCCCATGCATTTTTATGGAATTTACCAGTGCAAACAATAACACCACTATCAGCACCATCAATAGTTATGCTACCAATCAACTTCTGGCATATTTCCCTTCCGACATAGTTGTTTTCAGCAAAATGTTTACATTCAACATAAATCATACTTTCGTTTTTATCATATAAAATAATATCCTTGCCACCATCACAGGTTTCAGGAGTGAGTTCAACAACATATCCCATATTTTTGTATAGTTCAGATATAAAAACTTCAAATTCTCTAGGTGACATCTCTCTAATCATCCGTTCTATTTGTCTATGAGAATAATTGATTTTTCTAAAATGAATTAGGTTGTAGATGTATTTAATATCATAGACAATAACTTTTATAATTGCTTTCAACAAACTTATTGATGCCATTAATATCCACATAAATAAAGTAAATAATATATTGCAAGGATTTAAATAGCTTTTAATTCTTCTTTTCATACTAAAAGGTTTGTATATTTTATATTTACTCATGATGTTCACCTACCTTAATCTTTAGTATAGTAGTTTTTTATAAAATTATTCGTTCCAATATGAACATTTAATAGGCTATTATACAATAAAAAAGGCCATACCCCTTGGTACGGCCTTAGTCTCCATCCACAATTATCATAAATTCAGAAATTGTGCAATCTAAAAAATTACATATCTTTTCCAAGTTTCCTAGGCTTATAGATGAAGTTTCATTATTGCAGATTTTCTTTAAAGCATTGTCAGCTATTTTAGTTTCCTTTGAAAGCTTATATCTACTTACGTTTTTTTCTTCTAGTAATTCTGCTAGTCTAAATTTTATCACTATATACACCTCCTAAATATATTATATCATACTTGTAAATAATATATTTCAAGGTAATGTAAAAAAATAAAAATATTTTCAATATGTTATTTACAAATACACTATCTTGAGATATACTAAAACTATAAGATAAATAACTTAAATAAAACATATGATAATAAATTAAATATCGTTTCAAACGGCCTGTTTTAACACACAAGGGGGATGGTAAAGTGATTGTAAACTTAGAAGAAATGAGACAAGAATATATAATGCTAGAAATGGCATTAAGAAACGAAAGAGAATACGAAGAGTTCTTAAAGAGAAATAACTTGAAAAAGAGTTGGGACACCTGGGACATATTCGCTGAAGAGAAATGGGGATATTAAAAATCAAGTAATGGTGTAAGTTTGCACCACAATTAAAAATAGGGAGGATATAAAAAATGAATAAAAATGTAACTAGAAAAATCAACGAGATTAAGGAAACTGTCAATTGTTTCTTTGCTAATGCAGATGTTGAAGAGAATAACGTAGTGCTAGTTAATAAGAATGATGAAGATAATGTAATAGTATTTGAGCGAGGGTTTAATTACTATTGGAGTAATAATAATGGATTGGCCATACATATAGGTGACATAGAAAATAAAATAGATATACCAGTAAGCAATGTAGAAGAGGATGAATGTGACTTAGATACATTATATTTAGATAATTACATGCTAACAGTTTTATAATTACTTCAAAAAAATAAAAAAGGGGTGTCGACTAATCACCCCTTGACCAAAACTTGTCAAAGGTTGATACTAATAAAAAAGTAGATGCCGAAACATCTACTCTGCCATACAAGCAACATATAATGTCAAATTACATAATAAAGCGAATTTATACTTACATATATACTATCGACATTATAATTAAAAACTACATACTTAAATAAAAATAAAATATAATCAAATTGAAGTTAGAGTGATGACAGTACAAGATGCTTTACATCAATTAAAACTAGAGATATCTGAGAATGAAAATAGAAAGGATTTTAGTTTTAGTAAAAATGCGAAGTGGGCTGAAGAGTTAAAAAAGGAATATAGTAAAATTGCCAGAGAAAGAATGATTAACCCTATGCAAGATTTTGCAGAGGGTAGTATAGGGAATACAAGAGATAAAATAGCCAAAGATTTAGATATTGGTTCAGGAGAAACATATAGAAAAGCACAATACATATATAACAATGCACCAGAAGAATTAATTCAACAACTAGATGATGAGAAATTATCTATTAATAAAGCATACATAACGTTAAAAGAGCAATTAATTGAAGAAAAGAACAAAGCTAAATCACTGGAACAAAAACTTAAGCAAGAGCAGTCCAAGCCACCTAAAGATGACATGATACTAGAAGAACTTTGTAAAATATTAAGTGTTAATAGTAAAATAAAAGGAAATTATATACTAAAGTAGAATAATTAGTAGATAGCTTTAACAGATAAGAAATATATAAATGATATAATTAAATATATTTAGAGAGGTGAATAAGATGAAAGAACATGAGTATAAAGGATTTAAATTTACAACCGATAAAGGGATTAAATGTATTATAGTTGAAAATACCTTTTCATCTGAATATGCAATAATAGATATTAGTGATTATAAAATTTTAGCAAGTGATAAATATGAGAATTTAGAAAAATTAATTCAAATAATTAAGTATGGATTTTAAAATAAATCTTATCTTTATTTATGAAAAGATAATAATAGTGGTTTGATGAATCAAATTAAATTCCAAATTTTAAGTGAAGAAAGTGATGGAATATGTAAATGTTATGAAAAGCAAAAAAAAGAATCTATAACATTTAAACATATGAAAATATATAGATAACGTGTACTAATTATATTAACTTTATATAATATAAAAGTAAATAAGGATGTGTACAAGTATGTACATAAAATAGTATAAGGAGAGATAAGTATGAAGTATGTAAAATTATTAAAAGAAGAATCTAAGGTGGCTTATGTAGATGATTTATCTTATCATGGAGTAGAGAATGCAATTGATTCAATATTTAATATGGGTGGTATAAATACAAGCACCATAGAACCTACATTAAAGCTAGGTCAGTCTGGAGAATATATTTTTGGTGGGAATAAAAAGTCAAAAACAATATTTATAAAAGTAAAAGAAGATATGGAAAATGGTAAATATGTCTTGCTGATGAGAGAAAAATAGTTATAGTAAATTAATCAATTTTAAATTAAATTTAAAAAGAGTAGTTAACATTTATTCCAATTGTATATATTTGTGATATATTATATTGGAATAAATGTTAATATATGATATAATTAAGTATATACATATTAAAAATATAATCATTTGTGGATTATATTTAGGGGTCATTTTATGAGAAAGGCACATTTGTCGTGCCAAATTAATTCCAATAATTTTTTTAATAGTTCTTAGAAAATTTAATATAAGAGTTTTTATTTGTGTATTTTAGATTAACAAAATAATTATACCTAAAACTATGTAAAGTCTTTTTTAAGCCTATTATTACAATGGCTTTATTTGTGTATTATAAAATATTTATATACTACTTATTAACTAAAAGTAACAATTATGAGAGGGAGAAAAATAAGACATAACTAGGGGAATTAAATATGAACATATTAGAGGTATTAGAGATAAATTATATGAAGGAATATAAAATAATGGAAGGTGATTGCTTTGAAAAAGCTAAATAGCCAAAAGATATCTGAACCACCTGAAAATTCAAAAGAGGCAATATATCGAGACGTGTCTATCTCATTACTTATTCCACATATACAAAAAGAAATAAATAATTATTATAAAGATTACTTGACAGAATTGCCAATAGTTTTTCCATATAGTGTAGATATAGTAAGTGCTAAAAGAAAATATGGAAGTGGATATTTAATCGAATTAGAAGTTATAGCACACCCATTTGTTGGGCCAATTAATACTGTTGGTGATGATAGGATGATAATTGAAACTGGAGCATTTGGTTCAGTTGAGATTAAAGAATTTGAACACATTAAGAGTTATCCACTGCCTTGGAACTGGCAACACATAATAAAGAAACCATATTAAATTAGCTTAATTATAGACTACATTGTTTATATGTAGTCTATGTACAAAATAAATAAATACAGTACGTTTGGCTTAGGCTACACGAGATATATCGAAGGAGAGATGTAAATGAATAAACAGGAAAGACAATTATTATTAAAAAAATTAATGGCTAATGAAATTAAAAAAATGAGAAAGGTTATTAAAAAGTATAACCATGAGCCGCTATTATACACACCAGTAGAAATAAGTGAATCTGAGAATTTGGAAGATACTGTAGCAGGCCGTATAACTAAAGATAAGAAAGAATTTGATTTTCGATTGAAGACATAATAACTACTTGTGGTTTGACTGCTAAGAGTGGAAAAGGAAATGTAAATGACCAGTTTAGAAGCATTATAATTGATTTGGTTAATAGAAGTGTCTTAGAAATTAAAAATAGTAAAGATATTACTACTTATAAAATTAATGAGTTAATAAGATGTAATTATAATCCATTTACTGAAACAGAGGATATGAAAAGTTGACTTTCTGTGTATCATGATAATTATTTGAAACTTATTTTTGTTATACATAGATTCAAAAGTTATCTTTTATGTAAATATATTTCACGCTTAATATAAATCATATAAAAATACTGATTCATCTAGGAGGTTCAAACCTATTAGTACCAATGGATTAAGGGGACAAGAATATAAAAACATAAAGACATCTAGAATATCGATTATTCTCAACTAGTAATTAAAAGCTGGAATAAATATAATTATTTTCTGAAAGAATGTTGTTATTTTTATGTATATATTTCAAAATTAATATGAGTGACTCAATAGTTGCTTTTTTAAATTATGTACATTATATTGCAATTCATATTATAATTGGTATATAGATACAGTATAATTTAATATATACTTGTTTTATATAACGAATTATCAACATGTTATACATAGAAAGAAGGTGAGCTTTAGTGGGAGTTTGGTACTTATGATACATTCTCTCACTAAAGATAAAGGATGAATATCGAAATTAGAGAGGTTACATCAGAAAACTTGAAAGAAGTTTTATCTTTGCATGTAAGTGAATCACAAAAATCATATGTGGAGTCTACAAAACAATGTCTGAAAGATGCCATAGAATGTAATTGCTATCGACCAGCAGGGCTTTATAAGGATGGGAGTATAGTTGGGTTTGCAATGTATGGATTTTTTCCTCGGGAGGAAAAAAGTGGTCGCGTATGGTTGGACAGATATTTAATCGATGAGCATTTTCAAGGAAAAGGACTCGGAAATATCATGTTAGAGGCATTAATTACGCACCTTATTAAGATATATAATTGTAATGAAATTTATTTAAGTCTTTACGAAGATAATAAGCGAGCTCTGCATTTATATCAAAAATTTGGCTTTCAATTTAATGGGGAGTTGGACATCAATGGAGAAAAAGTAATGATAAAGGTATTATAGATACTAATTTATTGATATATTTTCAACACTGTTTTAAAACACAGCCTAAATTTATAAGGAGAGATAAGTATGAAACTTTTTGAAAAAACCATCAGCGAAGAATATAAGTTTAAAGGACAAGTAATAAATTTAAAAGTCCAACAAGTGGAGCTACCCAATGGCAAAATTGGTTATAGAGAGCTTGTAGAGCATCCTGGAGCAGTTGCTATAGTGGCTTATCTAGATTCTAATACTGTACTTATGGTAGAACAATTTAGAAAATCTATAGATGAAATAATCTTAGAAATACCAGCTGGGAAAATAGAAAAGGGAGAAGATATCAAACTTTGTGGTATTCGAGAGCTAGAAGAGGAAACTGGATATAAGGCCAAAAATTTCGACTACTTAGGTAAGGTAGTAACTGCTCCTGGATTTACTGATGAATATATATATTTATATAAGGCTACAGAATTATATAAAGGTGAAGTAAATAGAGATGAGGACGAATTTATAAATGTAAAATCATATAATATAGATGATATTAAAAAGATGGTTAAAAGTGGGGAAATTATAGACGGAAAAACTATTGCAGCACTATCATATTTGTAAAGTGAGTAATAGGTAAATTTTAAGTGAATGGAATATTCTCCTTAGTTGAGGCATAGGTATAAACTAGTTATTAAATAAACTAAGGGGGAATATGTATGACATTTAGAAGCTTAATAGATAGTTTTAATAAACATTTTTATGAAAATATTTGGATGTATTTACTAACAATATTATTTATGGCCACTGGAATGATTCTAGGACTTTATTGTGTTAAGTATATGGGAGATGTGGACAAGAATACCTTAATTAACTATATAACTGCTTTTGGTTCATCATCAACCTTAGATGGATTATCTAATAAAGACATATTAATGGGAGCTTTAAAAAATAATTTACCGATTATAATTGGATTTTGGTTTTTGGGGTTAACTGTAGTAGGACTTCCAATAATAATTTTGCTTAATATTTATAAAGGTTTTTCTCTTGGATTTACCTTTAGTTTTTTTATATATGGCTTAAAAGAAAAAGGATTATTACTATCACTTTTAGGGGTTTTACCACAAAATCTTATATATATACCATGTTTAATATTTTTATCCGTACTATCTATTGAATTTTCTATATGTATAGTAAAAGAAAAGTTTACAAAAAAATATTCACCTAGTGGTAATAATTCAGTAAGAAGTTATACAATTATGTTTTTAATTACAACTGGAGTTATGTTTATTGGATTTTTATTTGAGTCTTTTATTACACCTATACTTATTAATTTTGCTTTAAAGGGATTAGGAGCATAAAGTATGAGGGATGACATTAGAAAATTCTTAATTATATATGCAGAGTGCTTCATAATAATATTTGTTATGGGGGGAGTTTTACCTAATATATTAGATCATGTGCTAAATCATTTTTACAATCAGCCTGGGACTTATGAAAATAGTATTTTAGTAGGTGGACAACTGATAAAGCCCTTAGAGATATTATATAATTATATGTATATATTTAATTCTATATTGAGATAAAGGAAGAATAGATATAAAATTTTAACTTACAAATTGACATATTTAAATAATCATGTACTATTAAATTATGTGCCACTGCTAAAATTCATGTAAATTTAGTAGTGATACATAATTTATTTTATTTAGTTATATATTTTTAAGCATCTGTGGTAAAATATAATATATATTAGTGACTAAGAAGAAAGGAAGTATATCATGGATAGAAAAGTAGTTTTAGTTGTGCTAGACAGTGTGGGCATTGGGGAACTTCCAGATGCAGAGCTTTATGGAGACAAGGGTAGTAACACTTTAGATAATATAGCAAAAAATGTTAAAGGTTTTTCGATTCCAAACTTAGAGGCTTTGGGAATAGGCTCAATAGAAGGCGTGGAAAACCTTATCAAATGTGAAAACCCAGAAGGAATATATGGAAGATGTAGTGAGCTTTCAAAAGGAAAGGATACTATTACAGGGCATTGGGAAATGGCAGGAGTAATTTTAGAAACACCTCTTCAAACTTATCCCAATGGTTTTCCAAAAGAAATAATGGATGAATTTGAAGCTAAGATAGGCAGAAAAACTTTAGGAAATGTAGTTGCTTCAGGTACAGCTATTATTGAAGAATTAGGTGAAGAGCATATAAAAACTGGATATCCTATAATTTACACTTCTGCAGATAGCGTATTTCAGATCGCGGCTAATGAAGATATAATACCTTTAGAGGAATTATATAAAATGTGCGAAATTGCAAGAGAAATGTTAGTTGGAGATAAAATGGTAGGCAGAGTAATTGCTAGACCTTTTAAAGGGATGAAAAAAGGAGAATTTGTAAGAACAGCTAATAGACATGATTATGCTCTAGAGCCTTTTAATAAAACTGCTTTAGAGTATGTAAGTGAAGCTGGGCTAACTGTGGCAGCTGTAGGTAAAATTAAAGATATATTTACAGGAAAAGGTGTTACAGAATCCGTATCTATAAAGGACAATATGGATGGAGTGGATAAGACTTTACAGATGATGAAGTCTCATTCTAAAGGATTCATATTTACAAACTTAGTAGATTTTGATATGAAGTTTGGGCATAGAAATGATGTAGAAGGATACGCTAAAGCTCTAGAGGAATTTGATGATAGGCTACCAGAACTTAAAGAAGCTTTAGGAGATAATGATGTACTAATCATTACTGCAGATCATGGGTGTGATCCAACTACTGAAGGTACAGATCACTCAAGAGAATATGTACCTGTGCTTGTATATGGAAAAAATCTTAAAGAAGATATAAATCTAGGTACTAGAAATGGATTCTGCGATATGGGTAAAACTATATTAGATCTACTTGATATTGAAAATGATTTAGTAGGAAAGAGTTTTAAGGATTTAATTATATAGTTAAAAATCTAAATTTCACGAAAAATCTTATATGATTAAAAATATAAGACTAATATGGGGAATAAAATTCTTAATAAACAAATTACAATATATGAATTGCTAAAAGGGAATAATATATTGTAATTTGTTATTAATAATATTAATTTAACTAACTAGTCAAACAAAAAATAAATTAGCAAGCAAATAATATAACTAAATAAAAATTATGAAACACATGAAGTAAAGGAGAAATTTTAATGGATATTAAAGTAATTAGTGAGAGTGTAGATTATATAAAATCTAAGTTAAGTTTTGAACCAGAAGTAGGTATTATATTAGGATCTGGTCTTGGAGATATGGCTGATAAAGTAGAAGATAGAGTAGTAATAAAATATTCAGAAGTGCCTAATCTTCCAGTGTCTACAGTACATGGTCATGCAGGACAATTTGTATGTGGTACTTTAGAAGGTAAAAAAGTTATTATGATGCAAGGTAGGTTCCATTATTATGAAGGCCATCCTATGAGTGTATTGGCACTTCCAATACACATTATGAAATATATAGGGGTTAAATCTTTAATAGTAACTAATGCTTGTGGTGGAGTTAATACTAGCTTTGTGCCAGGAGATTTAATGATGATTACAGATCATATAAATTTTGCAGGTACAAATCCACTTATAGGTAAAAATGAAGAAGAAATAGGACCAAGATTCCCGGATATGTCTACAGCTTATGATAGAGAGTATTTAAAATTAGCTAAAGAAGTGGGAACATCTCTTGATATAGAGTTAAAAGAAGGTGTATACATGATGTTCACAGGTCCAACCTATGAGACACCAGCAGAGGTAAGAATGGCAAGAATATTAGGTGCTGATGCGGTAGGAATGTCAACAGTTCCAGAAGTTACTGCAGCAAATCACTGTGGACTTAGAATACTAGGAATTTCATGTATAACTAACATGGCAGCTGGAATATTAGATCAGCCTTTAAACCATGAAGAAGTAATAGAAACTTCTGCTAAAGTAAAATCAAAATTTGTTTCTTTAGTTAAAGGAATAGTTAGAAAACTATAATAGTTGGCCATTTCATGACTTAAATTAAATATAAAGGTATAAAGCGGGGTATTGTTATGAGAATGTATGATTTAATTCTAAAAAAGAGAAATGGTGGAGAGCTTTCTACAGAAGAGATAAATTACTTTGTAGAGAACTATACAAAGGAAGAGATTCCAGATTATCAAGTATCTGCTCTTTTAATGGCTATATATTTTCAAAAAATGAATAAAAGAGAAACCTCAGATTTAACTATGGCCATGGTACATTCTGGAGATATACTAGACTTAAGTGAAATTAAAGGGGTTAAGGTAGATAAGCACAGTACAGGAGGAGTGGGAGATACTACAACTTTAGTACTTACACCTATGGTAGCAGCCCTTGGAATACCAGTAGCTAAAATGTCAGGTAGGGGATTAGGGCATACGGGTGGAACTATAGATAAGTTAGAGTCATTTAAAGGTTTTTCCGTGGAAATGCCTACAGAAAAATTTATTGATAACGTTAATACCATTAAAATAGCAGTGGGAGGTCAGACTGGAGACTTAGCACCAGCTGATAAAAAGTTATATGCATTAAGAGATGTTACAGCAACAGTTGACAATGTTTCTTTAATTGCATCTAGTATTATGAGTAAAAAAATAGCTTCAGGAGCCGACGCTATAGTTTTAGATGTTAAAGTTGGAGATGGAGCTTTCATGAAAAATACGGAATCTGCTAAAGAATTAGCTACAGAAATGGTTTCTATAGGAAAACATATTGGACGTAATACTATAGCTGTAATTTCTGATATGGATCAACCACTAGGACTTGCAATTGGTAATGTTTTAGAAGTAGAAGAAGCTATAAATACGTTAAAAGGTAATGGTCCTGAGGATTTATTAAATCTTTCTTTAGCGCTAGGAAGTCGTATGGTAATGTTAGCAGGAAAGGCAGACACTGCAGAAGAAGCTGAAGCTATGTTAAAAGAAACTATAACTTCAGGAGTAGCTATAGAAAAGCTTAAGGAATTTGTTAAAGCACAAGGTGGAGATATAGAGTGTATAGATAATACAGACCTATTTCCTAAAGCTAAGTATGTAGTACCAGTAATCGCAGATAATAGTGGTGTAGTTAAAAAAATTCATGCTGAAAATCTAGGAATAGTTGCCATGGAGCTTGGAGCAGGAAGAGCTACTAAGGAAAGTGAAATAGATTTAGCAGTAGGAATAGTTTTAAATAAAAAACGTGGTGATAAAGTAGAGAAAGGTGACACTATAGCTTATGTTCATAGTAATAATGAGGGCCTTATTGAAAAAGCTAAGATAGACATCTTAAAGAACTACGAAATAGTTGAAGGATATAAAAATGACATACCACTAATACATGAAGTAATTAGTTAATATTTATTAAAGGAAGCTGAATCTAAGTAATCTCTAGAATTACTTAGATTCAGCTTATTTTTATTTCTGTAAAGTAATTTCTACAGCTTAAGGATATAAATTCTATTTTAGGGAACTCTAATTAGGAAAGGATTTAGAAAATAAAATTTCTAAATTTCTAGGATAATTTTTTAGATTGAGGTAAAAATAACCTCAAAATAATTGTTTTGGAGGTCGGTTATGAAAAAGAATAAATTTATTTTGACTCTATTATTATCCGTAATACTTTCATTGCAGGCGATAATACTTCCAACAGCTTTTGCTGATGATGAAATAAAAAGTGAGCCTGCAGATAATATAATAGGGTTTGAACCACAAGCAAAATCAGTAATACTATTAGAACCTAATTCAGGAAAAGTCATTTATGAAAAGAATGCAGATCAACAATTTGCACCTGCTTCTGTTACTAAAATAATGACCATGTTACTTGCTATGGAAGCTATAGATGATGGAAGAATAACTCTTAAGGATAAAATAGTTTGTAGCGAAAAAGTTAAATCTATGGGTGGAAGTAGTATGATATTGGATACTGGAGAAGTGAGAACAGTAGAAGAAATTCTAAAGGGTATAGGTATAGCATCAGGAAATGATGCGGCAGTTGCTATGTCAGAGTTCTTAGAGGGCAGTGAAGAAGCTTTTGTAGTAAAGATGAATGAAAGAGCCAAAGAACTTGGCATGACTAATACTCATTTCGAAAATGCCACAGGGCTTAGCGCACCAGGACATTTAAGTACAGCTAAAGATATTTCTATAATGTCCAGAGAACTTCTAAAACATCCAACTATTTTAAATTATTCTTCTATATATATGGAAACTATATCAGAAGGAAGAAAAACACCAATTGAGTTAGTTAACCATAATAAATTAGTGAGATTTTATAAAGGTTGTGATGGACTAAAGACAGGATTTACACAAGAAGCTATGTATTGTATATCTGCTACAGCAACTAGAGATAATGTAAGAATGCTTACAGTAATAATGGGAGCACCTTCTTATAAACAAAGGAATGCAGATGCAAGTAAACTTATGGATTTTGGATTTTCCAAATATCAAAGTAAAATCATATTAGCTAAAGATGAAGATGCACAACAAATACCATTAAACAAAAAAGGTGATTCTTTCTACATAGCAAAGGCAAAGGATGATTTAAAGATAACTATAGAAAAGGGTGCTGAGGAAGAATTAACTAAAAAGATAAGTGTTAATCATGAGCAAAAGAAAATAAATGCAGGTGATATAGTTGGATACTGTGAAGTTTATAATGGAGATGAATTACTAGGAAAAGTAGAATTATATAGTGATAGAGAAGTAAAACAATCACAGTTCTTTAAAAATGTTAAGGATATGTTCTCAAATATTTTTGATCATTCAATATAAAGAATAAAAAATAGAATATCTGTATAAAATATATCTGTAAAAGTAAATTTAAAGTTCAGTTAAATGCTATGGTTATCAGTTATAATATACAACCCCAAATGTATAAGGCTGATATAAAAAATTCCTCTAAAATTTTTAGAGGAATTTTTTGTCTAAAAATAAGTTAAAGTAATTTATATGAATTAATCTGCTACTTAAAAGCACTACGGGTGACACTTTAAATACTCCACATTTTTAAAAGATATGAAGGATGAATACCATTAATCCCTAATGAATAAAGCAACATTTTAAAATGTTAAATATTTAAATAGTTCTCTTTATAACTTTTTAAAATGCTAAAATGACATAAGTATAATTGAATATATTACTTAAAGGAAATATACCTAATTCTTTTTATGAAAATTTTATATGTTCAGTGAGTATAATAAGTTTATATATCAAAATAATAATTGTCATAATTGAAATATGATATTTGTACTATTGTAATTTAAACTAAATTTAGAGTATAATTTAAAATGAGAGTTTTTATGCTAGAATATATATTCTAGCATTTGTCATAGAAATAATTTTGTTGTAAGGAAGGTGAAATTATGGCATTAACAATTAAAACTTCAAATTTTGAGGGCCCCTTTGACCTTTTATTACACTTAATAAAAAAGAATCAAATGGATATATATAATATAAGCATTTTAGATATAACCAATCAATACATAGTATATTTAAATGAAATGAAGGAATTAGATCTAGATATAGCATCAGAATTTATTGTTATGGCTACCACATTGATTGAATTAAAGTCTAAGGTGTTACTTCCTAAAAATAAGGAATTAGAAGTTGAAGAAGTTGATGATGCACAGGAACTTATAGATAAATTAGTCCAATATAAAAAATTCAAAAATGTAGCCGAATTTTTAGGAAGAAGACAAATGAACACAGGAGTTATGTTTACAAAAAGACCTGAAATTATTGAAGATACCAGAGAAAAAAAGCAAGATGCTAAAGAATTACTTAAAGGTATAGCTATGATGGATTTATATAATATGTATATTGAGCTTATGGAGATATACAAAAATAAGATGAATGAGAGCTTTAACATAGAAGAGAGAGTGCAGGTTGAGGTATTTAAAATAGAAGATAAGATGGAGTACTTAAAAGAGATTTTAGTGGAGAGTAAAAATACCACATTTACTAGCATAATAAAAGAAAGTAGAAGTAAAACAGAGATTATTGTAACCTTTTTAGCCTTGCTAGAATTAATAAAGCTAAAGGATGTAAGAGTGGTTCAGCATGGAAACTTTGGTGAAATATATTTAGAAGGTGTGATAAGAGATGAATAAACATGATAATTTCAATCATGAGGACATAGAAGATAATAATGATAGCTTAAATAGAATAAATAAAAAAGATGTAGGTATAGATATTAATCATAGAAATGAAATAGAGAAAGCATCTAAGGAGTTAGAGTACCAATTAGACTATAATATAGGTAAATCTAAATATGAAAGATATTTTTCTATAATAGAATCCTTATTATATGTAACAGGAGACCCGTTAGAAATTGCGACCATAGCTAGTATTTTGGAATGTTCAGTAGAATTTGCTACAGAACTGTTAAAGGTGTTAGAAAAAATATATGAGGGCGATGAATCTCGAGGTGTTAAACTAATATGTATTAATAAATCGTATCAACTTGGTACAAAACCTATAAATAGCGATCATGTTCAAATGCTATTAAAGACAAATGTTAGACAATCATTGTCTAGAGCTGCTCTAGAAACTTTATCTATAATTGCATATAAGCAACCTATAACTAGGATAGAAGTTGAGGATATAAGAGGAGTTAAAAGTGATAGGGCTATTAGTACATTAGTAGAAAAGGGACTTATAAAAGAGTCCGGAAAGAAAAATGTCATAGGTAGACCAAACCTTTATGCCACTACTGATGAGTTCTTAAAACATTTTGATTTCACATCCTTAGGAGAATTACCAGTTTTAGAGGATTTTATGGAAGATAATGAATTGAAGGAAAAAGATATTGAAGAAAATAAAAATTAAATTATAAAAATGTATATTAAATGAGATAAAGGTGTCTTTGAAAAATGAATTAATCTTAAATTCATATTGAGCATGCTCTTATATTATTATCGTTTAGCCGTTTCAGAATATTGATTTACCAAAGCATTTATTCAATGTAAAATCTACAGGTATAAACTCAAACAAGTTGAGTTGCTTCCGATTTTACTATTCATAAATACTAAGTAATAAAATATTTATTGAGTTTCTTCTAATTAAATTAGAAGAAATAAGTTCAAATAACTAAATCCAAGACTTGGTTATTCGAACTTATACATAATGACATTTTCTAGGAATAATATTAAAGTGCAAGCTTAACATTTTATAAAGATTAGTGAACTATTTTGCAAAGGCACCTTTTATTTATAACTAATCACAAGGATCACATGGGTTATAGACTTCTGAAGAATTATCTGTATCATTGTTATTTTTATTAAAAAGTCCAGAAATCATATCTATAGCTTGAGGCATTGCATCAATTAATTTATCGTATGGATTATAGTCGTTTACTGAAAGAAATCTTATAGTATTTTTATGTACTACTAAGAATCCCACTGGTTTTAGAGAGATTCCAGCACCAGATCCTCCAGCAAAGGGATGCCTATTAGACGAATCTAAGTTAGCATCCTTAAATTCACTTCCACCTGAAGCAAACCCAAAAGATACTTTAGAGATTGGAACAATTGTGGTACCGTCAGGTGCACTTACAGGATTACCGATCACTGTATCCACATCAATCATATTTTTAATATTTTCCATAGTTGATTTCATTAAATTTTCTATTGGATGACTATCCATCTAAAATTCCTCCTTAAAATTAACTTTATGAAAGGAAGACTTTTTTCTTCCTTTTTTGTAGTGATAAAAAATTGCAATAACTATACATATAATTTTTGCTATATTTATAAAAATTATACTGGTGCTTTTAAATTTAAAGAAATTTTCATTATATTTAATATCTATATTAGGAACGAAATTTTTAACTTTAAAAAATAAGTTTAAAATTGTTGAAATAAATGCTGTAATTTGATGTAAAAATCCATAAGCAATAGCATTTATAGCGGCATCCTCTATAGCATATTCTATATCTACATTAGTACGTATATTGAATTTTAATTTAGTATTAATAAAAAAATCTATTATTTCCTTGATGTCTTTAATTTTAGGCTTTGAAGTTTCTTCTTCACTAGGAGTTTCTATATAAGCTTTTGGTTTATTTTTTTTCTTAGCCTTAGTCTTTTTACTCTTTGATGGAATTATTACTTTGTTATATATTTTTAAGGTAAAAATTTCATCATCATATATAAGTGTTATTTTTATTGGAATAGGAAATAATAAAACCAGTATAATTATGGCTAAAATCCATAAAAAAAATTTCATTAGTATATTAAACCTCCATAGTTTTATATCTGCAATTCTATCCAGCTATGGTTTATATATTCATAGTTCATGAAATTTTAAAAATTATTTAAGGATAAGTGATAAATTTAAATTGGGAGTGTGAAAAATGAAAATAAGGTTATGGTGTTTTTTATTAGTTTTTTTATTTATTACAGTCAGTATTCCTATAAAGAATGTAGATGCAGCTCCAATTAGAGTAGATGCAGTTTCTGCTATAGCTATAGATTCAGCTACAGGAGCTATTTTATTTGATCAAAATGCTCATAAGGTTATACCTATGGCAAGTACTACAAAAATAATAACTGCACTGGTAGCTTTGGAATATGGAGATATGGATAGAGTGGTGGAAATATCTAAAAATGCTGCATCTATAAGAGGGTCTACAGTAGGGTATAAAGCTGGAGATAAGGTAACTATAAGAGAACTTTTATATGGTCTTATGCTCAAGTCTGGTAATGACTGTGCCATTGCTATTGCAGAAGCAACTAGTGGATCTGTAGAAAAGTTTTGTCAAGTTATGAATGAGTTTGCAATATCTATAGGCCTGGTCGATAGTCACTTTGAATCTCCACATGGTCTAGATAGTAATTCACATTATTCTTCAGCATATGATTTAGCTATTGCAACTAAAAAGGCTAAAGAAATTGATGAATTTAATAAAATTGTGTCTACTAAATTAATATCAGGAGAAGAAGGAGTAGAATTTACAAGGGAATTTAGAAATATAAATAAACTCCTATATCAAGAGGAAAATTGTACTGGAGTTAAGACTGGATACACCGGGCAGGCTGGAAAATGTCTTGTTAGTTCCTTTAAATTAGATAAAAATGAAATAATTGTAGTAACTTTAAATTGTGTTCCAAGGTGGAAAGAGAGTCAAAGAATTTATGAATATGTAAGAGATAATTATGAATATAAGAAGATTATAGAAGCTGGAGAGGTTATAGGGGATATAAATATTAGAGGAAGAGAGAAAGGACTACCATTAGTGGCTGGAGAGGACTTAATTTTCCCTGTTAGAAAGGATGAGAAAATAATTAAGGATATTATCCTACCAAAATATGAGTTAACTACACCAATTAGAGCTACAGACGATGTAGGAATGCTTACTATAACTAATGAGCTAAATTCTAAATATGCAATAACACTTCATCCTAGTGAGGATATTGAGAAAACTGGAATATGGGATCAAATTAAATATATGCTAAATAAGAATAAATAAAAAAGATAAAACTCACTATAAAAACTTGGTAGGTTGTTAAAAAATGCCGTTTTTATAGTGAATTTTCTTATAATTAATAGTGTTATTTACTCAAATCTGCAATAGTAGTATAGAATAAATACTAATTATTGAAATTAGGACCACCTGTAAAATGAGTAGTTTGACCTAATCCAGTGAGGTGTATATTATTGACTCTGCTAATTACACATTGATGATATATAATGAGTTTGGTGTATCTATTTTATAGTAGCTTTTGATTAAAAATATTATCTAAATCTAGCTTACTAACCTTTCTTTTAACCTCTTCTGGATCTAAAATATAAAGTCCAGTATCCTTCATTCTCTTAAAATACTCAGCTCCTGCAAAAGTATATCTATTTCTTCTGCCTTCTGTAGTCTGAACTTTTTCATTGGCATAAGCTATTATATCTCCTATAGCTAAATTTCTTGGAAGAGTTAAAAGTGGCATTCCGAGCTCATTTCTAACAACATTATGTCCTGCGAGAGAACCTGTTGTCATAGCTTCTGTATGGCCTACAAAAAGTCCACTTTTTTCTCCAGCACAGAATAAATTGTCAAGTCCCAATACCTTCATTTGATTGCTTCTTGGAGCTACAGATAGATATCTAATAGAATTACCTTTACCTCCTGCATATGGATCTATAAATTTCGCTTCTTCAAGGCCCTCAATTTTTCTAAGTTTATCTAGTGGATAATAGGATGTCATTAGTTTCGCATGGCCAGTATCTAGAAGTACTATATTCTCCGCGAACTCTTTTAATGCATATTGTTGACACACCTTTTGTTTTAATTTATCAGTATTTATATCTTCATGTGGCACCTTTAATACTACAACCCCTGTTTCATCCAATTGCTTTACTATAACATCTGATAAACTATCCTTTTCTAGCTTACAGGAACCACTAAATGCTCCATAGACATCTTCTTGTCTCTCACCCTTGATATCCTCTATTCCAGCTCTATAGCTAATACTTACCCTTGGACCAAAGGATGGACATCTTAAAACACACATAGAGCAACCATTTCCATATCTTAAGCAATTCCCCATAGGCCCTGTAGATCCAGTAGTTTCTACAAAGGCATCTGCTTCTATATATTCACCACTACTAAGATAAATTCCCTTAATTTTTATTCCTTCCATATTTACATCTACTACACGATTTACAAATCTCATTTTTATTCCCATTTCTTTAATGTGTCTTCTTACTGCTGGCTCTATTTTATTTACATTGTAAAGCCATGCATGCTCATGACCTGGAAAATCTATATTCTTGTGGAGTGTATTAGCATCAGTTATGTTAATTAAGTCACCGGCTCCTAACGCTATAAGTTCTTCTGCTGCGGTATATCTTCCGTTATTTCTCATAATTCCGCCAACATTTCCAAGTCCTAGTAATAAATCTGTTTTTTCGATTATTTCAACTTCGGCTCCAGCCTTACGTGCTGAAATTGCAGCGGCACAACCAGACCAACCTCCGCCTATTATAACTATCTTCAATACAATCTTCTCCCTTCAAATATATATTTAGGACTGGTTTGCATCTTACACAGTCTTCGTAGTTTTTCATCATCATTCATAATAGTGCAGCAACCACAAACTCCTTCTCCGCAACACATTTTTTCGTTATTCGAACATGAAAATTCAATATCATTATTGTAAGCTTCTATAATTTTCATAATTTGATGACTAAGTACATCTGCACTATCACAATGTACTAATGCCACATCACCCTTAGTTAGAATTCCTTCTAAAATCTTTCTGCATTTTCCATCAAGAATTCCACCCATAAGTAATGTATTTGTTTTTATTACTTCCTTAGCATACTTTTTCAATTCCTTTTCTATAAATACTGTGTCTAGAGTTCCTTCATCAAGAATTACTGTAATTGTATTTTCATTATTGTATAGCTTTTCCATAACAGGTACCATAGGTGCTTGACCTATCCCTCTACAAATTAGAACACAGTGTTGTCTTTTCATGTTAGTCACTGAGTTAATTCCTAAAATTCCATTCCAAAATGGACCTTTAATTAAAACATACTCATTCACATTTACATTTTTAAGTATCCTTGTTTTAAGTCCTTTTAATTCAATAGCCAAGGTAATAACATCATTTCCTGTATCACTATCCATAACACAAATAGGTGTATCAAAGTTTTGTTCACAATCCTCTTTTCTAATAAACACAAAGGAACCAGGGCCAACTAGTTCACTAGCTAGTTTTTTAGTAACTTTAACTTTTAGTATCATGAGCTTTTCATTTACTAATTCCTTATCTATAATTTGAAATCTTTGATGCTTCCTTCCTTCCTTTGCTTTAAAATTGTTTTGCATAAATTCCTGATATATACACACTCCATTCCAATTTACACAGTCACAAAAGTCTTTGCCATCTAAGTGAGAACATAAAATACAATTTCCTGATTCAGCTAAATGACATGGACAATACTCACTTCCACAGTCTATACAGTTATACGGTTCGTAGCCCATTACCTCTGCCTCCAAAATTACTATATTATCAGAGTATTTCATAAAAAATTATTTGCTACTATTTACATAAAAAAAACCAAGGTTTTTTATCTTAGTCAAGCTGTTGATATACATAATATGTAAACAGTCTTTTGAAAATTTCGAAAAGAATTTTTCGCCTTTATGTAGAATTATATATGTATCGACTTTATAGATGAGATAGTAATAATTAAGTAAATTTATAAAAATTTAAAATTATAAATGAAAGAGGTATTTTTAATGAAGTAATAGAAGTATAACTAAATAGGTCAAAGGTTTTTTATTTTTAAATATATGATAAAATATATATGGATTTAGGGGGTAGTAGTATGAAATGTAAAATATGTGGAATGAATATCAATGAGAAAAATTATGACTTTAATTCATTTGCTTTTTTAAATAAAAACTCTATAAGTAATATAGTATACTGTCCATTTTGTGGAGTAAGTAGTGTTTATTTAAACAATAGTAATGAGATTATTGAAATAGAAAATAAAAAATTGAATGAGAATACATTAAAGATTTTAGACCGTGCTGTTAAACTTGAGATATTTAATGGAGAATTTTATAAAGAGGCAGCGAAGAAGGCTAAGAAAGAAGAAATCTCTAAGGCTTTTATGGCTTTATCGCAAATAGAAATTTTTCATTCAAAGGTTCATATGAGATTAGGTGGCTTCAGTAGAACCCCTGTTTTAACTAAAATAAATTATGATAAATATGATAGTGATGAGGAACTTTTACAACTAGCAAATGAGAGAGAGAAGCACGCTGTTTACTATTATGAAAAATATAAAAATGAAGTTTGTGATGAAAACTTAAAAAAAGTTTTTGAAGCTTTAATTGAGGTGGAAAAGGATCATATAAATCTTACCTATGAATATAATAAGATTTATTAGTATTTATAGATTCAACTTTAGCTATAGTTAATATAGCAATACTTTAAAGTGGAAAAATAAGAGAAAGGAAATCTGTTTTGGTAGAGAATAATTCAAATTATAATACAAAAAAGTTATTAAGTGATGCTTTAAAAAGGATGATGACAAAGAAGCCTCTAGAGAAGATTACTATTAAAGAAATTGTAGATTTATGTAATTTAAATAGGCGAACTTTTTATTATCACTTTCAAGACATATATCAGTTATTGGAGTGGATTTATAAGGAAGAAGCAGTAAATCAAATAGAAGTGAACAATAGTTATAGTAAATGGCAAGATGGATTAATATATCTATTTAAGTATATTGAAAGGGATAAAGAGGTATCTCTATGTGCTTTTCACTCCTTAGGAAGAGAGTATTTAGAAAAATTCCTATATTCCGTAACCTATAGAGTGACACGAGAAATTGTAGATGAGGTTAGTGAAGATTTAGATGTGAATAGTAGCTACAAAGATTTTGTAGCTTACTATTACACTGTATCCCTTGTTGGTATGGTTATTCATTGGATTCAATCTGGAATGAATGAAGAGCCTGAAACTATAGCAGAGTTCATTAGAATTACAATTCAAGGAACCATGAGAAAAGCATTAGAACGTTTTGAGAACCTAGAAAATTAATAAGGTATTGCACAAATTAAGAAGTCTGTGCATATACATTACACCCTATAAATGTTAAAATTTTATTTTAGATAAAGAAAATATAAAAAATATTGTATAGGAGGATTAGAATATATGCAAGACTATGTTATTATTACAGATTCAACAGCAGATTTACCTCTTGAGATTATAGAAAAGTTGAATATATATGTTATACCTATGAAATTTGATATGGGAGATAAAAATTATACTCATTATCCAGATGAAAGAGAAATTAAAATTCATGATTTTTATGATAGATTAAAAAAAGGAGAGACATCTGTTACAACACAAATAAATTATTTTACATACAAAGAGTATTTCTCCACTTTTTTAAAAGATGGAAAGGATATTTTATATGTAGCCTTTTCTTCAGGACTTAGTGGAACATGTAATAATTCTCAATTAGTAATAAAAGAACTTGAAGAAGAATACCCTGAAAGAAAAATCATATCTATTGATTCTCTTTCTGCATCTATAGGAGAAGGACTTCTAGTGTATAATGCTGCAATGAAAAGACAAGAAGGTATGACTATTGAAGAATTATGTCAATGGATAGAGCAGAATAGAAATTCTATATGTCATTGGTTTACTGTTGAGGATTTACATCATTTAAAGCGAGGTGGGAGGATCTCTTCAGTAGAAGCAATTATTGGGACAACCTTGAAAATAAAGCCAGTATTAAGTGTTGATAATGAAGGAAAACTAATTAATATTTCCAAAGCTAGAGGAGATAAAAAATCATTGGAAGCGATATTAGATAGAATGATAAGAGATGGATCTAATTTACAAGAGCAGACTATTATTATAGGACATGGGGATAGTTTAGAAAGAGCTGAATATTTTGCTAATCTTATTAAAGAAAAAGAACTTGTTAACGACATTATTATAAGTACCATAGGACCTATAATTGGAACTCATACAGGAGAGGGAATGATAGGTCTAGTATTCATGGGAAACAAAAACTTAAAGTAGTAGGTAATTAAAGAATAACATATAAAAGTAGTGTAGGTTAGGATTACCCTAACCTACACTACTTTTATATCTTTATATTATCTATTTCTTCTTTTTTAGATTTTTTAGAAACTCTTCCGTCTATTAATCTAATGCCACTTAAAAACGATTATTGAGTGTTATATTCATATTAAGAAATTTTATTCACTTTGAGCAGGATCTAGAGCAACTCTTAAGATATCACCTAGTACATTGAAACTAAGCACAATTAGAAGTATCATAAGACCAGGGAAAATGGCTAAATAAGTTTTATCTCCAATTCTAGCTTGAGCAGTTTGAAGCATGCTACCTAAAGATGCCATTGGTTGCTGAACCCCTAAACCTAAAAAGCTTAGAGAGGATTCCATAAGTATAGCATCAGCTATATTTATGCTAGCTGCAACAATTACTGTGGAAATTGCATTAGGAATTATGTGTTTTTTTACTATATTCATATTATTACTTCCTAAGGCTTTAGAGCATAATATATAGTCTCTTTCTTTTATAGATAATGTTTCGGAACGAACTATCCTAGCTATACTCATCCATCCAAATATACCTATGATAATTATTATGTTAGCTATACTTGGTCTTAAGTAAGAATTTACTATTAATAGCAGGAAGAATAGAGGAATACTCATTAGCATATCAATTATTCTCATGATAATAGCATCAATTTTACCACCGAGCAATCCACTTATAGCACCTACTAGAGTGCCTATAAATATAGAGACCATCATAGAAAGTATACCAACAATCAAGGAAATTCTTGCACCATATAAAGCTCTAGTAAAGTAATCTCTTCCCAATTCATCTGTACCAAATATATGCTTTAAACTTGGAGAACTAAGTTGATTATTCATATCAATAGTTTCGGGGTTATAGGGAGTTAAAAATGCAAATATAGATATAACAATTATTATAGTCAAGTATATTACAGCGAACATTCCTAGCTTATTTTTTTTAATTTCTCTTTTAAAGTTTTCTTTAAATCTAATACTAAACATTTTCATCACCCCTACGTATTCTAGGGTCTACTATAACATAACTAACATCAGCAATTAGATTTCCTATAACAACCATTATTGAAGTAACTAAAGTCATAGCCATTATAACTGGATAATCTAAGGCCTTTATTGAGTTAATGCCAAGTCTTCCCATGCCAGGCCATCCAAATATAGTTTCAGTGATAAATGCACCAGAAACTAGAGATGGTAAGCTCATTCCAAGAATTGTTATCATTGGAAGAAGAGCATTTTTCATAATATGATTAAATAGAATTCTATTTTTATTTGCACCTTTGGAAATTGCAGTAACAATATAATCTTGCTTTAGTTCTGTTATAGTGCAAGAACGGACATATCTTGTAAGAACAGCTATATTAGAAAAACTAAGTACTATAGTAGGTAATATGCCGTGTTTTATAACATCTAATGTTGAAGTTACACCTATAGTTCTCATACCAACACTAGGAAGCCACTTTAACTTTAAAGAAAATATTGAAAGCAATATCATTGCGAACCAAAAGCTAGGTATAGAAATTGCAATATAGTTTAATATATTTGTAAATCTGTCTAAGAATTTATTTCTATGCATACCGGTATATAATCCTAGGGGAATTGATACTAAAATGGCCAAAAGTAGGGAAGAACCCATAAGTCCAATGGTAGCTAAAAATCTTGAAGAAATTTCACTGGCTACAGCTTGTCTTGAAACCAAGGAGTAACCCAAATCACCACTTAATACATTTTTAAGCCATAAAAAATACCTAGTTAACATAGGTTTATCTAATCCAAGACTTGATCTTATTAAATCTGCCTGCTCCTTTGACATTTTAGGGGTTATATATCCTTGAGCTGGATCTCCTGGAGCCAGGTTCATAAGCAAAAAAGATATAAAGGATATAAATAAAAGCATAGGAATAGCTTGTAAAATTCTCTTTGTAATTTTATTTTTCATAATACTCTCCTTTCTATGTAAGAAGCTCATGTAAAAATGGCTCAAGTACCTGGAAAGGGTAAATGAGCCATAGAAATATATTTTTATTGCTGAATCATATATATTTTTGATAAGTCTTCAAACATATATATAGGCACTAATTTAGCATCTTCAACTCCACCAAATTTAGCATCAACTCCGATTAATGATTTAGAATAATGCAATGGATATACTACAGCATCATCAGCTATGGTCTTTTGAATTTTTTCATATATTTCTTTTCTTTTTGCATCATCTGATTGAGAGGCTCCATCCTTCCACAACTTGTCTAGTTCTTTATTAATATAGCATTGAGCATTAAAGCTACCATTAGACATATAAGCACTAGAATATCCATCTGGATCATTTCCCATAACATATCCATTTATAAGTATATCGTAATCTCTTTCTTGTTCTCCAAGAATTTTTGAGAAGTATACATTGTCATCTATTTGCTGAGCATCTACTTCTATACCGATAGATGTGAGTTGTTGTTTAACAACCATGGCAACTTTACTATCTTTAGGAGTGTATTGGAAATTTAATTTTATATTACCAACACTAGATTTTCCTATAAGTTCTTTGGCTTTCTCTATATTCTGATCATATTTTTCTACATCATCAGTATAGAATTTTGTGTTTGGAGTTAAAATAGAGTAAGCTTTTTCAGTATTTTCTAAATTGGTATAAGATGTTTTTAAAATTTCTTCTTTATTTAGGGCATAGGATATAGCTTGTCTAACCTCTTTTTTACTTAAGTTTTCATTTCTTTCATTAAATATAAGATAATTTAACATTCCTTCATCAAAAGAATGAGTTTTAAATCTGCCATCTGTTGAGAAAGTTTCAAATTTATCTTCAGCTAAGTACGACGCAGAAACTTCTCCATTTTCAAAAGCAATTTTTGAAGTATTATCATCTGGAATTATTCTATAAACTACACTATCTAAGTGAGGTTTTCCTAAATAATAATCATCAAATCTTTCAAGAGTTACCATCTCACCCTTTTGCCATTCTTTAAATTTAAAAGGACCAGAACCTATTGGATTATTGTTTTTATCTGATTCAGCTAAATTACTTTCACCTTCAAAGATATGTTTTGGAATTATTTTAAAATCTCCAATTGATATATAGAATGGTGCAAAGGCACTTGGAAGTTTAAACTCTACAGTTAAGTCGTCTATTTTATTAGCTTGAACTTCTTTTTCATCAATAACAAAGGTTTGTCTAGCATCAATTCCTTGATTTTCATCTTTAGCTACATTTACACTATAAACAACATCATCTGCTGTTATTTTTGTTCCGTCATGCCATGTTAAATTATCTTTTAATTTTAATGTATATGTAAGTTTATCTTCAGAAGCTTCAATACTTTCTGCTAAGTAGTATCTTACTTCACCTTTATCAACTACATATAGTGGATCAAATAAAGCATTGTTTATTGTATAAGTAACTCTGTTTTGTTGAAAAAATGGATTAAGACAGCTTGGATCAGTTCTAGCTGAAAATACCATTGTTCCTCCATCTTTTATTTGTTGTTGAGCAGTTTCATTTGTTTTTGCCTCAGTATCAGTAGAACTATTTTTCGAACTACATCCAATTAATGATAAAGATAGTATTAAAGATAGTCCAACGCTAAGAAATCTAGTCTTTTTCATTGTAATCCCCCTTGTATATTACCAAATTAATTCACATATATGAATCAATTTTAAGTAAGTTATAGTTACGTGAAAAATTTGTAACAATTCCTTATATAGGATAACATAATAAATATTAGTATATGGCTCTTATTATGAATTAAAATAAATAATAATAATCTATTCGAAAACATTATAATTATAAAAAACAACAAAATATTACATAGTGGATTGAAAATTCAACTATTATGTTTTATATAATTATTTTAAATCCATATTTGTGAAATCAAAGGAGAAAATAATTGATTGAAAAGTTATGTGATTATAATTAATTAGGATTTTGCTAAAATAAAATCCTGCTGAGTGTAGCAGGTTATATTTGATTTTTGTATAAACTTTAAATGAGCAAAAATGATTCCATTATTTCACTCTAATTAGGCGTACTTATTGTGGGACAGTTTAAGAACGTTAAAAATAGCATATTTGCTAATACCATTTTTAGCTTGTGTATATACCCAATCAATTAATCTTTGCCTTGATTGTTTATGTGCTATTTGTAAATTTTCTCCTAAGTTACAATAGTTATCTGATACACATGTTAGCACCTGTTATTATAGCTACTTTATTATTGAGTTTTCTATTTCCTAAGTAATAGGGGGGTTCTGAAATTGGTCTAGGAAACATTAGATATTCTAAACCCGGCTGACAATCTTGATGTTGTGGAGGAAAGGTAGCTTTAACTTCCTCACATTTGATGCACTTTTCCATAGGTTTATAAGCTGGATACACTAATAATCACATTCTTAGTGATGTTGTTTTACTGTAACAACAAATATATTCTTAAGTGTAAAATTGTGTTAATGAGTTCTTGTAGAATATAGATTATTGGCATTTGACAATAATTAAAAATAGAAGTAATATAAAATTGGCAAATGCCAATAATAACGAGGAGATGATCTTATGTCAGCATGTGATACATGTCCATCAAAGGGTGGATGTAGCAAAGATAAAGGAAGCTGTGGAATAGAAAATAATCCCTTAAATAAAGTAAAGACAATTATTGGAGTTATGAGTGGAAAAGGTGGAGTTGGTAAATCATCTATGTCTACTTTGATAGCAAGACAATTAAAGGAAAAAGGATATAGTGTAGGAATTTTAGATGCAGATATTACAGGACCAAGTATACCAAGACTTCTTGGATTAACAGGTAAAAAAGCAATGGGAGATGGAAAAAATATATATCCTGTAGAGTCAAAAGAAGGTATAAAGGTAATGTCTTTAAATCTATTAGTTGAAAATGAAGAAGAACCTGTAATTTGGAGGGGTCCTATGATTGGTGGAATGGTTAAGCAGTTTTGGACAGATGTAATCTGGGGAGAGCTAGACTATTTAGTAATTGATATGCCACCAGGAACAGGGGATGTGGCTCTAACAGTAATGCAAAGCATACCAATTAATGGAATAGTTATGGTGTCTGTTCCGCAGGATTTTGTTTCTATGATAGTTGCAAAGGCAGTTAATATGGCAAGAAAATTAAATATAAATGTTTTAGGGATTATTGAAAACATGAGCTATATTAAATGTCCTGATTGTGATAAGAAAATTCAACTATTTAATGGAGAAGATACAGAAAAATTTTTGAAGGATATGAATTTAAGTCTTTTAGGTGAACTTCCTATGATAAGTAGTATTAGTAATTTATCAAAAGGAGAAGAACATCAAGATGAATTTAAAAATATCTTTAATCCAATTGTTGAAAACATAATTGAAAAGCTAAATAAGATTTAGGATAAAATATAATTATATAATTTAAATGGGAGAGGGTATAGTGGCAAGACCAACTAAATTTAGAAAAGTAGATTTTTTTCCTAAAAGTGCTTACTTTGTACCGTTAGGAAAGGAAAAATGTAAGTTGGAAGATGTTGTATTGAAGGTGGAAGAGCTTCAAGCAATGAGACTTAAAGATATAGAAGGCTTGAATCAAGAGGAATGTGCAGAGAAGATGCAGATATCAAGGCAAACCTTTCAAAATATAATAGATAGTGCAAGAAAAAAGGTTGCTATAGCTCTCTCCAATGGAAATGCAATAAGGATAAATGGTGGAGAGTATACTACTGATTTTTGTAAGTTTAAGTGTTCAGGATGTGGTAATACCTACAATATAAAATATGAGCAAGATAGAAATAATTGCCCTAGTTGCGATGATAAAAGAGTGGTATGTAGTAAGAAAGCAGACTTTTGTGAAACTTGGTGTAGAGATAATAATGAAATTTAAGAAACTACCTCAAATTAAATATTTGAGGTAGTTTTTATGCTATGATTTGTGAATACATAGGTTAAGATATATATTTATAATATTGGAGCTGAAGTAAAATATGAGTTGAATTTAAATGAAACAATTTTATATGTAGGTTAAAATAATCTATACTTGTTCATAATAATATATTAGATGCCTTTATAAGGTAAAGATAAAATTAGTGTTAAAAAGTGAAAAGCTTAGTATAAATAAAAAATAGTATTCATATAAATAAAAAAATATAGAATAGAGAGACTATAAATAAGTATATTAGTTTTATTAATATATAAGTTCTAATAAATAAAATTAATTTTAGGAGGAAGATTCATGTTTAATGGTACATTTATTGAATGGATAGGTTATTTAGCATCTATACTAATTGCAATTTCTATGTTTATGAAAGACGTATTTAAACTAAGGTTTATTAATTTAGTGGGATGTATTTTATTTGTAATATATGGACTAATAATAGGAGCATATCCTGTAGCTATAACTAATGGGATAATAGTCTTTGTAAACTTATACTATTTATATAAGCTATTTAAGGAAACAGATAAGAAAAATAAGGCTTAAGTTTTTTTATATTAAAGCTATTTTACAAAAATAAACCTTCATTAAAAAAGAAGACCTACATTTTAAAATTACTGTGGCCTTCTTTTTGTATATGTTAATTTTCTTCTTTAAGTTTTAATTGAGATTTTATAATTATAAATAAGGTTATTATACCTATAGAAAGTAGCATATGTCCTATACCAGCAATTCCAGATATAGAGGCATTAATTGCAGGAGTAGGTTCAATTAACAGGGTTTGGAGTATACCTCTCCACAGAAGCATTGCAGTAGTAATAACTAGTCCAATATTATAAGAATAAAAGAAAAATTTAAATTTCTTATGCTTTGTAATTGAGAAATTGTTATTTAATGAAGCTACTATAAGGAAGAATAACATTCCTAAAGTAAATAAGTGCACATGTAAAAGAGAAAGAGTAGTATTACCTGCAAAATTATTAAATTTAGTAAATTCTCTAAAAAATACTCCAAAAACCATTGCAGCTATGGCATATATAAAAGAAATATTGATCAATTTCTTCATAATAAGTCCTCCTAATTAATATTAATTATTACTTATAAATTGTATCAATTTTATTAACTAATGTCAAATTATAAGACAATAAGTATTTTAGCCATATGGATATAAAATTTAAGCTATGGTAAAACTAAAAATTCAAGTTTACGATAGTATTAAATATAATTGAATTAATTCACATTTAAGGAAGAAGGGGCATTATACGAAAGGACATACAAAATAAAGTTTATTCTTATTCATATGTAGAAAAATGCATTATATAAATTCATATTAAGTTTACATAGAATTAATTTACAGATAATTTGAAGTGTAGTATATTTATCAGAGAGTCTATAAATATTATAGGAGGTATTTCATGTTGAAGGATGAAGAAAATATAAAAAACGATGATAACAATATAGAACAGGAAATTACAACAGAAGAAACTATAGTAGAGGATAAAGAGGAAGTAGAAGAAGCTTTAGAAGAATCTGTGGAAGAAGAAGTAAAAGATTTACCAGTAGAAACTGAAGAAATCAAGGATAAACACGTTGGATTTCTGGCAAAATTAGGAGCTAGTATAATTGATCAATGTGTAAGTTTAATAATTAGTTTTGTACTACTTTATTTATTTAATGTAATATTAATTCCTTTTGGATATAAGGTTGGAGATAAAATATTAACATTTTTAGTTATATATGCAATCGTAAATATTTTATATGGTATTATAATAGAAGCTACTAAATTAAAGAAAACCGTAGGAAAATCAGTTCTAAAGTTATAGAAATGAGGAATGGCTGTGGCTCTTGACTAAAACTAGTCAAGAGCCACAGCCATTTTGGTTTTGAATAGTAAAAATCTTAGCGGAAATATGAGAAATTTTTATACTAAGTGATTTAATTTCATTAGATAGAATAATATAGATTAAGCTATAGAATATTTATTTCCTATAGCTTTCTTTATTTTAAAGAATCTAGAATAGTATCAATATGAAAGTTACATTATATTGAAGTAAATGTTATAATTAGTAGAATAAAACTTTAAAATAGTATAAATATTATAATCTATATTAAATAAATTCATTAATATTCATTAGAATAATTTAGGATTGTAAGCAAATTTAATGTAGAAACTTTAGTAAAACTTATATATATGGAGGTATATTATGAAAACGATAATAGCTATTGGTGGAGGAGAACTAAAAAAACTATCCTTGGTGATGAACCTTTTAGCTTGGAGGATGTAATATAAATGAATAATAATATGGCTACAAAGGATAAAAAGATTACTATCTTAGCAACTACAGATGTGCATGGTAATATTTTAGGACATAATTATGAGAATGGTGAGTCTTTAAGTGATAGTGGCATGAATCATCTTTATTCATATATAAGCAAAGTAAGAAAAGAAAACCCCAATACTTTGTTAATAGATAATGGAGATATAATTCAAGGAAATATTTTAACAGATGAAATCTATAATAATAAGATAAAGGAAGAACATCCTATAATTTCAGCTATGAATTACATGAAATATGATGCTATGACATTAGGAAATCATGAGTTCAACTTTGGTATTGATTTAATAAAATCTCTTGAAAACCAAAGTATGTTTCCCTTTATTTCTGCTAATGTAAAATATAAAGTAAATGGGAAAGATTTTGTAGATTCCTATAGGATTTTAAATTGTGGGGGAGTTAAAGTTGGAATTATAGGATTAACTACTCCTAATGTACCAAGATGGGCAGGAGATTTAGTGAAGGAATTAAAGTTCTATGATCTTGGTGAAGTTGCCTATAGATATGTAAATGAAATTAAAAATAAAGTAGATGTAATAGTGGTAATGGCGCATGCGAGTATGATTGCAGAACATGATAAGAAAAGTCAAAGTGATGCAGCTGAGAAAATATTAAAGTTATGTCCAGAAATAGACATATTAGTAGTAGGACACTTTCATATAACAGTAAAAGATAAAATAGGAAAAACTCTTATTGGAGGTGCCACAGATAATGGACGAGAAATAATGCACTTTGACTTAATTTTAGATAGTAATAATCAGATTATAGATAGACAACTAAAAGTTGTACCTATGAAGGAGTATCAGTCTAGTGATGATTTAAGGAAGCTACCTGTTGTCAATAAAGCACATAAAGAAACCATAGATTTTACTACAAAAGTAATAGGTAAGGCCACTGAAAATTTTCAACCAAAGAATGAAATAAACTTTATACCTGAAGGAAAGCTTAGAGATACTCCACTTATAGAATTAATAAATAAGGTTCAGCTTATAAATTCAGGTGCAGATGTCACATCAACCTCTTTAATTAGAGATTATAGTGACCTAAAAAAGGGACCTATAACCTATGGAAATATTTTTAGTATATACAAATTTACAACCTATCTTTATGTGGTGGAGGTTACAGGAAAAGAATTAAAGGATTATATGGAATGGGCTGCTTCAGCCTATAATCAGTGGAAATTAGGGGATATTTCCATAAGCTTTACTATGGATATTCCAGGATATCAACATGAATTTTTTGCTGGAGTAGATTATAAGGTTGACCTCTCAAAGCTAGTAGGACAGCGTGTTGTAGACTTACGATTTAAAGATGAGTTAGTAAAAGAAGATCAGATATTAAAACTAGCCCTTAGTGATTATTGTTACTTTGCAAATTTAAAGGGAAGAAAGTTAGCTAAAAATGATTATATATGGAAATCATCAAATACAATTAGGGATATGATAGTAGGGTATATAAAAAATAAAGGTATTATATCTCCAGAGGTAGATAATAATTGGCAAATAACAGGAGTTAATTTGGAGTCACCTTATAAAGAAGAAGTAATAAAATTAGTTAATGAAGGTATTATTGAATTACCATATAATAAATCATTAAATATATACGAGCTCAAAGAATTAGGACTAATAAATAAAGAATAGAAAAAAATGTATTGACTATATAGAATTGATATGGTAAATTATACTTATAATTTTAAATTTAGGAAGGAGACAATGAGATGTTGATTAGAATCAATTGTTAATTAGATTTTCAAGAAAAGAGAATATTTAATTTAAAGAAGGATTTATTTGCGTTGATAATCTATAGTACTTCTATAGGATTTTTTGTGATGCTTCTTTTTAAAACAATTGAAATGAAATCAATCTTATTGAGCTATTTCTAAATTTTACTTAATTATTATGTGAGACTTAACTTAAGATATAAATATTAAAAAGGTAAAACTTTTAATAGGACTATTCTTAAAGGAGAGGTCATAGTTACCTTTGTTCTAAAATGTTATGAAAAATTCATTGACCTAAAAAGGTAGCACAAGTTTATAATAATGCAATTTAATATATATTTTATGGATTTGTAGAGGAACCTATAAATTGATTAAGTATGAAGGATACTTAATTGTTTACTGTACTTCTCTGTTCATGAGATGTATGTTAATATAAAACTTTTCTCATATATACTGAGGAAGTAGGTGATATTTATTAAATCAAAGATTTAGAATATTGCCTAAGTAAAATAAAGTGTTAGGTTTAGCTATAAGAAAGATATTCTTTCTTATAGCTTTTTTCTTTGCTCAAAAATACAAGGTATTCTAAAGAACAGTAGTTTAAAAAAGATAGTTCTAAGAATTTTATCCGATGACTACCCGTTCTAATACTCACATCGCACTCTGTGAAAGCGATTCGCAC
>DCDL01000046.1 GCA_002316385.1 Clostridium sp. UBA1056 | reverse complement strand
AAAGCAGAGAGCCCAAATCTCTGATTTGGTGCTAATCGCTTTCACAGAGTGCGATGGGAGTATTAGAGCGTGTAGTCATCAGATAACACAAAATAGACGATCATTCTGACTTATTTATTTTTTAAAGATGCCTTGTAACTTATACACTAATATAGTACCAAATAAATGATTTATTGTAAAATAAAGGTTTTACCATAAAAATAAGATAGGCCTATTTTAAAGCCTACCTGTATTAAAGTTCATGTCTTAAATTTTAATCTCTTCTATATCTAACCCTATTTTTAAAGCTATTGTTTCATCATCCAATGTATCTTTCTGCTCCACCATAAAATGCTGTTACAAAGGTTCTGCAGTTGCTGGACATTGATCTTGTACTCTTCCACCATGATTTGAAACTCTTTACTCACTTATTTATGATATGGTTCTCCGTAACAGTTACAAATGAGATCTTAAAAATAAATATTAGTTTTCATAAACATACAACAATCTTTTAATACGCTTAATAAGTTCTATACGTATATTTTCTGGAGCTAAACACTCACATTTGTCTCCAAATCCAATTAAAATATTATATCCTAAGTCATCCTCTACAAAAGGAAATTCAACAATAAACTTATCATTTCCATAAGCTTCTATATTCTCTTCTCCACATCTTTCAACCATTTGTTCTCTCAGAGACCAATCAACTAAAAGCTTAATTTTAGTAAGTCTTTTATCTATCCATCCACTTCCATCTAATATCTTTTCTTGAAACTCTCTTGGTATAAATGTTGACTCTAATATTTCAATATTTGAAATTCGAGATAATTTAAATACTCTAAAATCTTCTCTTAACATACAATATCCTTGTAAATACCAATTTGCTTCTTTTAATATTAATTTATATGGTTCTATGCAACGTTCTTTTTTTTCTCTATTTCCTCCATAATATTCAAATGATAAATATTTACTCTCACTTAACGCATTTTTTATTTTCTCAAGCTTTGGGTAAAAACTTTTATTCCCCATCCATGTAGTAAGATCAACTGTTATTTGATTTGACTTTAATTCTAGATCTCTAACTTGTTCTTTAGGAAGTAGTCCTTTAACTTTTTCTAATGTACCTATAATCTCTTTATTGGATAATGTTGTTGAAACACTAGAAAGTCCCATTAGAAGTGTTGAAATGTCTGATGCTGTAAAAAGTTTTTTATCAACTTTATATTCAGGCATTATACTAACACCGCCATTTACTCCAGTATGAGTAATTATTGGTATCCCTGCTAAAGATATTGTATCTATATCCCTATAAATGGTTCTAGGTGTAACTTCAAACATCTCAGCTAATTTTATTGCACTTATTCTTTCATTATTTAGTAACACCATAATAATGGATATCAATCTATCTATTTTCAATAATATCTCTCCTTGAAATCATGTATACATTTATTTTATAACCTTGACATAATGATGTCAGATTTACTGTGATATATTTATATTATTAAAAATAATATACCTAATATGGAGGAGATTGTAAATGAATTTTTCACAAGAGTTTAATAGAATTATGGCATCTCAAAAGGAGTTAGCTTTAGCAACAAGTGTAGATAATATTCCAAATGTTCGAATCGTTAATTTTTACTACAATATTTCAAAGAAAGGAGTAGTATACTTTTCAACATTCTCAGATAATTCAAAGGTTGAGGAGTTTGCTAAAAATGATGTAGTAGCATTTACCACTATACCTCATACTGGAAATGAACATGTTAGAGTTAACAATGCAACCATTGAAAAAAGTCATTTAACGATATTTGATTTAAAAGATGAATTTATAAAAAAAATCTCTGATTATGAAATCACAATAAATGAGGTTGGAGAACACTTATCTCTTTATGAAATTCACTTTAACCAAGCTACGGTTACATTAGATTACACTCAAAGTTATATTATAACTTTATAGTATAATAATGAATAACCCAAAGATAGTTAAGATATCTTTGGATTATTTAATGTTACTTATAAAAGCCCTATTTTTCAACCTTACTTCTGATACGGTATTTTTACTTATAAAAATAGCCCTACCAAGCAATATCAATGGTTAAGACTAGTTTTTACACCTATTTATGATAAGATTCACCGTAACAAGAATAACGTAGACTTTTACTACTATTTAAATATTATTTGTTTTCACTACAATAGCTTTTATAAGATAGTCTCGAATAAAAATTCTTATAGTATAATTAAGCATATAAAATTATTGTTTTTTAGCTCCCCATTCTCATCTTTAGAAAAGGTATAACTCTCATCAATCCAAGTATGATGAAATTTAGTTTCTGATATTGGATACATAGGTATAATATATTCATCATCTAGAATAAAAAACATTTTTTCTTTGTCCCTTCCCACAGTGAGTTTTATGCCGTCACCTTTATATATCCCCATATATTCTTTATATATTTTGGAATCTAAATCATATTTTAATGGTCTACTTGGAAATTGATATTCCTCTTGAAACATTATAGCAGCAAGGATATCTGCAATACGCCAAACTGCTGTAAATCCATAGTTACTTAATACAATAATACTTACTTGTTCATTGATGTATCTGTGAAATTCAGTTGTGAATCCCAACCCACCACCGTCGTGACTTATCCTCTTACGTCCGTACATTTTATCTATAAACCATCCATATCCATAATCATTATCTTCAGTACCTCTTTCTCCTGAATTCGCATATGGCGAAAATACAGTATCAAGTGTTTCCTCTGAAACAAGTCCTCCATTATATAAAGCTTGATCCCATATTAGCATGTCCTCAACTGTAGAGTAGATTTCTCCAGATCCAAAAGTTGTATCCATGTTTACATAATCAGTATGCATTAAATCATTATCATTTAGATAATACCCATTAGCTAGCTCTGGTACAATTGCTTTATTTTTTTCAATACCAGTATTATTCATATTTAACGGTTCAAAAATGTTCTTCTTTAAAAACTCATCATAGGTTACACCTGAAACCTTTTCAACAATCCATCCAAGTAAATAGTATCCGTAATTAGAGTAATTCCAAATTTCTCCTGGCTCACACAAAAGAGGTTTATCCTTAAATACATTAAACATATCTTCATGTGTATGCTTTGATTTACTATACATTATTGGAAAGTTTGGTCCAAATAAATATTGAAGACCGGAAGTATGAGTTAAAAGATGATGTATGGTTATTCTCTTGTCCAATTCCTGGTATTCAGGAAAGAACTTATAAATGTTATCGTTGACACTCAGCAATCCCTTTTCTTGTAACATCATCACTGCCATAGCGGTAAATTGTTTTGTTATGGAACAAATTCTAAACTTTGTTTTTGGTGTATTTGGAATATTATGTTCTATAGACGCCTGTCCATAGCCTTTTTTAATGATAGTCTCACCCTTTTCAGCTACTAATATCGAACCACTAAATGCCCATGTATTACAGTATAATTCCATAAAGTCATTTATTTTTGTTGCTAGTAAACTGTTCATTACTACACTCCTTATTTACATGCTTTATTTTTTAAGTTCTATTTAATCTAATTTTAGACATCAGAAAATTAAATTACAATAGTAGAGAATATTTCTATATCATTTTTTACATAAAAGCTACCACCCATTGTAAGAGTAGTAGCTTTACCCTAAAAGTTTTCTATCTTCCAGAACAGCGATTTCTAGTAGCTTATTGAATTTACTCAATGAACTTTTTACCACTTCATATGATATGTTTACTGAATCACTATTTTTCAATTCCTTTTCCATCTATATCCTATACTAGTGCTATAAACAGTACTCACGTCAAGACTTTAGACCAAAGTCTACGTCATTTATGATACAGTTCACCGCACCGTAAGTAAAAAATTTTAGACTTTCCCATATACAATATAGATACTATTGTTTCAACTTCAAGTTTTAATTATATATTTTTATAAAAATAACAGTTCGTTGAAAAAAACTGTTTAAAAACGAGGGTACTGAAAACTTAAACTTTTTCAGTACCCTCATATTTTCATATCTTACTTTTTAGGCTAAGCCCAATATCATTTGGTTAACTAAATGACATTGAAATATTGCCTCCATCCTTTTTCGTCCTATCTAAAAAAAGCTTCTATATCCTAATATCTTAATTAAGCCCTATTTTTTATTTACTGGAATCCAAATTTCGCTATAGTAATTTTTATCTAAAATCCCCTTTTCATACTCACTTGGATCACTATACATTTCTATATTATAACCTGCGGTAATCTCATAATCTCTACAGTTTGGTAACCACTCTGAAAATATTTTCTTATTCGTTTCTTGAATTGATGCTGGGCTTGGTCCATAACAAGGGAAAATAGCCCAAGTAAACTTAGGAATTGTTTTAACTATATATCCTTCCATACCCTCTTTCTCTTTAGAATAATCCTCTGCAATAAGGTACTCAAATTCATTACCACCCATTTCCTCATCAATGTTAATGCCATACATTCCGCATATATCCTTTAACTTTCCTTGTGAAATATGCTCATTCCAGAATGAAGGTACCTCCATAAATGCTGAATCATATTTAAATTTCTTAGATGCTCCTACAACCTTAAATGCATCCTTCTCAAGTATTTTATAATCCATAATATATCCACCTTCCAATGAAAATTTGATTTTAAGGGCAACAAAGGACTTTATCATTGCACCCTCTTTACGAACCGCAGATGGTGTAACCCCATGAAATCTTGTAAAAGCTTTAGTAAAGCTGTCTGGAGAATCATATCCATACTTTATTGCAATATCTATTATTTTTCCATTAGTAGATAAAACCTCACTGCCGGCAAGTGCAAGTCTTCTTCTCTTAATGTACTCACTTAAGGAATAGCCACATAACATTCCAAATCCTTTTTGAAAATAAAAAGGAGAAATATTTACCCTATCTGCAATTTCTTTTATGGATAAATCCTTGGTAATATTATCTTCAATATAAGAAATAGCTTCTCTAATACTTTCAATCCATTCCATGATTTTTACCCCCCTTACAATTCGTTAATCTAATCTTACTATCATCAAAGATTGACATCCCGACTTTCTAAGCTTTCTTTTGTCCTGTAATTATTATACCAATTTCTATAGCATCATCATCGTTATTCTATTGCTTTCGATATATTCACCTACACAAGTTGGAATTCATCATCCTTTTTAGTTAACTGAACTTCAATATCTACGTGCTATATCTTAATCTATCTTTCATTAAGGCATCTTCAAAAAATNNTAAGTCAGAATGCTCGTCTATTTTGAGTTATTATTTATTTTCAAATGCCTTATTCAATCAATTACCTTAGGAAATACTAATGAAATTTCAAACCCATCAGTATAATTATCATTTGCCTCTAAGCCAACTTTCAAGCCTTCAGCTACTTGTTTTGCTAAATATAATCCCATTCCTGTTGAATTTTTTCTTTGTTCTCCAATCTCACCTGTGAAGCCTTTTTCAAATATAAATGGTAAATCATATGCCTTAACTCCTATTCCATTATCTCTTATAGTAAGGTTTATATTTTTCTCATTTTCATCTGAAGTAATAACTATCTGTGGATCACTTACTTCAATATTTTTATATTTTACTGAATTACTAATTATTTGCCTTATAATAAATTGAATTCCTCTTTTATCAGATAGTACTTTATAATCCTTAATGTCTAATATTACATCTATGCCTTTTTCCTGTAGTATTACTTTATATTCTTCAATTACTTCTATACAACTCTCTTTTAATGATAGCTCTTTGAAAAAGTAATCGTTAAAAGTCGATTTTAGTCTTGCATAATATAGCATTCTTTCTATATCCTCTTGCATTTTTGTTCTTACATATTGTAATCTTTTATATACTACTGGTGATATTTCCTCTTTTCTATTATCTAGTACAAAGGTCATTAACCCTAAAGGCGTTTTTATCTCATGTGCCCAAGCTTCTATGTACTCTTCATACTCATCGATTCCTTGCTTATGAATATTTATAGTATTTTGATTCTGTCTTAAAATTTTACCTATATCTTTTATTACTTGCGCTTCTTCATAATGAAACAAACTGATAATTTCATTTTCTATATCTTTAGTGGGCTCATCTAAAAACCTACTAATTGCTTGTTCTCTTTTTAAATCATTTTTATAGATACTAAATGCCGTAGCACAATATAAAATTAAAGAACCAATAACCATTGTAGGAAAAATATAAATAAAAGCTTTATCATTACTTAACCATAGTAATCCTCCAAATATAAAGTTCAATGTAAGTATAACAACAATCCAAAGTCTATTTTTTTCAAGCACTCCTCTTAATCTTTTAACCATTACTCTTATCTCCTATAGGCTCTAAAGAATAACCTTTACCCCTAATTGTACTTATCTTATAATCAGTATCTAAATTGTGTAATGATTTCTTTAGTCTAGTCATATTAACATGAAGAGCATTTTCATCTATATGTTCTGTTGTCCCCCAAAGATTCTTAAATAGCATCTCCTTAGTGACAAGCTTTTGGTAATTTTCAAGTAATAGCTCCATAATCTTTCCCTGATTATCAGGTAAAATCATAGCTTTACCTTTAACATTAATAGTATAGGTTTGTAAATCTAAGCTAATATCCTTTATTTCTGCAAAGTGCTTTCTATCTTCTAAACGACGTAACAAATTTGCTATTCTTGCTAATAAGCGTTCTTTATGGCAAGGTTTATTTATATATTCATCTGCACCAATATCAAGAGCATGTAACTCATCCTTCATTTGATCACGACCTGTTAAAACAAGTATTGGAACATTACTTTTATGTCTGATTCCCTTACATATTTCAAACCCAGATATTCTAGGTAAATTTAAATCTAATAATACAAGGTCTGGTGAAGCAGCTATAATCTCATCTATTGCATTTGAAAATTTAGTTATACAAAAGGTATCATAACCTTCCTTTTCTAAAATACACTGAAGCTCTTCTCTCATAAAAAGCTCATCTTCTACAATTAAAATCTTCTTCACCATTATCACCTCTAATTATCTTCTCTTTTTATATCCATTATCTTTAAAATATTTTTATCACTGCTTTTCTTCACAAATTGCATATAAATTAATTCTATCACACACATTAAGACAATAATAGGAATTGAAATAACCATTAGTTTACCAACTTGCTCCTTCATTGCTTTTGTCATAATACCTGTAAATAATGATCTTACTGCAAATATACTACTTATTGCTGCAATTGCTATTGGTAGTGAAAAATACCAAGAAATTTGATTTCTTGCAGATTTACATAGCATTTCATAGTTTTCACCTAAGTATGTTAATGATTGATACCTCTTCTTTGTTTTTTGTTGGTGCATTAAAAATTGTACTCCCATAACTGTATTTGCTATTATTAGAAAAATAACTGCTAAATAAATAGTTGTATAACTTGCTGCAACAGTATAAAATAACTCTCTTCCTATATTTTGAATATAACTTTCATAACGTATATTAGTAGTGTTAAGTTTTTTATTAACCTCACTAATAGCTTGCATTAAACCATTTTCCTTAACAAATTTCTCATTTAGAGGTGCATTCCAATAAGTGCTAACATTATTTTCACTAGTATATTTATTAAAAACTGTTTCCGGCACTATTAAGCCATAGCTAATAGTAATTAATCTATCGGTTACAATGCTATCAGTATAATATTTATCTATTAACTTATATTCTTCATCATCAAAATATAAAGTAGGTCTTTCCTTTAAAGCATTTTCCATTACTGCTACTGCTCCAACTTCAAACTCTGGATCATTATAAAGAGCTACTTCATTATCCTTTAATATAATTTCCTCCTTTCCTTGTAACTCTAAAAGCTTATTATATGAAGTTACACTAATTAAATATGGTCTATCCATATATTGAAGATTGTTTAATAAAATATCTTTACCGCCTTCATCCTTTTGATTTTCTACTGCACTTATCAAATCTTTTGCTGAAAAACTATTATCATGAAAAATTCCTATATTCATATCATATAGCCCATCAATATTCCCATTTAACTCCAACTTATTTATTACTGACTTCACTTCCTCTTCCTTTGCTTCAAATGTGTAGTCTATAACATGAGCTCCCTTTGAATTAAATAAGTATCTTACTGGAATACCATATGCAAAACAGCTAATTGCCATCAAAACTAAAAGTGATGAAATAGCTAAAGTATTTGCCTTTAAAAATACTGATTCCTGTAATTGTCTAAAGGTGAACATTTTTAATCCACTTATGTTATTTTTCTTTTTAAGTATTATTTCAAATAGAACACCTATACCTTGAAATAATAAAAAGATTCCACCTAGGCCTAATATCACTGTAATCCCCATTAACTTTATATTTTCCCATGATAATCCCCTAATTGCTATAGCAAATGAATATGTAAGTAATATTACTCCTAAAACCAATTTAATACTAACAATTACATTATTTATTTCTCTTTTCTTTTCCCCTTGAGATTCTGAAAGTAATTCTGTGACCTCTTTTCTTGAAAATTTACCACTTAAAATAACAAGTGCTACAAATCTAATAATAAAATATCCTATAATAGTTCCTATAACTGCTGAAAATGAAAATGAAAAATTATGTCCAATTATACCTAACCCTACAATTTTAGCTGTTACTAAACTAATAATTTCAGATATACAGATTGCAATTGGAATACCAATTAGTAATGACAATACACTATTCCATAATTCTTCTGCAAAAAGCATTAATAATAACTTACTACGCTTCATACCAAGCATTAAATACATTCCAAGTTCTTTACTTTTTCTATCTAACTGATATTTACCTGCAAAATATACAAGAAAAAATAAAATAAATAAGGACAATCCATATAAAGCTGGAATCAATAAAAATAATTTATCTAGAGCCTGACTTTCCATAGTCCTTAAAAATATAATAACATCTTGTTTCTCAAGGGATAAAATAATATAAAATGCAATAATAGCTATGATTAATGATACAAAAAACAATCCATTTTCTTTTCTATTTCGCTTACTATTTCTATTAACTAAATCATAAAACATTTGCACTTCCACCTCCTAGTTGTGCCATAACTAGAAGTATTCTTTCATAAAAATCTTGTCTAGATTCCTCTGGCTTTTTACGTCTTAGCTCATGAAAAAGCTTTCCATCTTGTATAAATAAAATTCTTGAACAAAAGCTAGCTACATTTGCATCATGAGTAACCATTAAAATAGTTGTTTTTTGATCCTCATTTAAATCAGACAGCTTTTGCATTAATACTTTTGCATTTTTAGAATCTAATGCTCCTGTAGGTTCATCTGCAAGAATAATTTGTGGATTTAAAATTAAAGCTCTTGCTGCTGCAACACGTTGCTTTTGTCCACCTGAAATTTCATTAGGAAATTTATCTAATATATCTGTAATCTCCATATACTTTGCTAATCTTTCTACTTCTACCTTACTATTATTCTGTAATTTATTATGAATAGCCATTGGAAGTAACATATTTTCCCTTGCAGTTAAATTTTCTAGCAACTCAAAGTTTTGAAATAGATAACCTATCTTATTTCCTCTATAATCTGCTAATTTATTTCCTTTAAAATCCTCGATTCTCTCTCCGTTTAATAAAATATTACCTTCTGTAGGGTGAGTTGTGGTTGCAATACAATTAAGCAATGTTGTTTTTCCTGAACCGCTACTTCCCATAATTCCAATGAATTCACCATTCATTACTTGAAAACCGATTCCATCTAAAGCCTTAGTTGCAAAATCTTTTTTACCATAATATTTTTTTAAGTCTTTAACTTCTAATATTCTCTCTATCATTATAATCACCTTTCACCTCATAGCTAACAAATAAAACTCTGGAATTTAATTTATTACTAATTCTTATCTTATATAATTATTATAAATGGAGTTCCTAAAATAAAACACTTACAGTTGGTGAAAGGTTTTGAAAGTAAAAGATGAAGCAATAATTGCTCCATCTTTCTTTAATGATTTTAGTTATGTTGAATTTTCTTTTTAAAGAATTTGATATAGTATTGATAATTTATTATTAGATCTTTACTATAACCATATCATTTCCCTCCCAAAATATAATATAAGCCAATGATACTTTTTATATCATTGGCTTGATTTCATAGTTTTAATCCCTTATTACAATTTTGGTTCTCCATAGATACGCTTCTCCATATCACAAGTAAGTGATGTTTTCACATTAGTGAATTTAGTAATTTTCATAAAAGAATTATTTAGTTCATATATGTAACATTATATATAGCATTATAACTTTTTAAAAAGTTGTAATGGAAACTATTTAAATATCTAACATTTTAACATTTTAAAATGTTAAAATGTTAGTCCATTCATTGAAAATTGGTGATACCTATCTTTCTATGTATGGATAAAAGTGAAATATAAATAATATTAGGCATCTGAAAATAAATAATAAGTCAAAGATGGGAAGTATATTTTGAGATAGGCACTTGAAAAGAAATAACAAGTCAAAGATTGAAACATATTTGTCACAAGACTAGGAGTTAAAAT
>DCDL01000057.1 GCA_002316385.1 Clostridium sp. UBA1056 | reverse complement strand
TTTAATTTTCAAAGACCATTTGCTTTTCATTTTCATCGGTTACTTCCGACGACTCTTACTATTCTACTAGATAATTTCTTATCTGTCAATAACTTTTTTTAGAAGTTTTTTTCTTGAGTTTTTGTTGTTTGTTGTCACATCACTCAGCGACATGACTTATCTTATCATGATCTTAAATAACTACAATTAGATTCTTTCCTCATTAAATGAATCATATTCATCTATTACTATGATTTTCGCAAAAATACTTCTTTTTTCTTGTGTTGATACACTAGGACAAGTATCTTTATATGAATTTACTATATATGTATATTAATCCTTTTTTCCTAGACTTTCTGTATATTTTTATCATATTTAGTGCTATAATATTAATAATAAATATTAGTTAATTATTTTTATTAACTTTCTTTAGGAGGATGATAATAATGAATGATATATTAGAATTAAAAAAAGCTCCAGAATTTTCTTTACTAGGTAGTGATAATAATACCCATTCTATTAATGATTTCTTAGGTAAAAATATAGTCCTATACTTCTACCCAAAAGATAATACCCCTGGTTGCACAAATGAAGCTATAAACTTTAGAGATAGTAAGGAAGCTTTAGACGAATTAAATACAGTTATTATTGGAATTAGTAAAGATAGTGTTAAGTCCCACGAAAGATTTATTGAAAAACAAGGTCTTAACTTTCTTATATTAGCTGATGAAGATAAATCTGTCTGTCAGTTATATGACGTTTTAAAAGAAAAAAATATGTATGGTAAAAAAACTATAGGAATAGAAAGAAGTACCTTCATAATGAATAAAGATGGCTACATAGTTAAGGAGTTTAGAAAAGTTAAAGTTCCAGGTCATGTGGACGAAGTAGTTAACTTTATTAAAGAAAATCTAATATAAGTAAATTAAATGAAACTTTTAACTGTTTATCATAGTTAAATGCAGTAATCCTTTGTTTTTCTAATTAAGGATTACTGCATTTTTATTTTAAATCATAGATCTTTAATCTAAATTTTATTTTTTCTTATTATATATAATCAAATACCTATCATGATGATAATATATATATATTTTACAAATACATTATTCCTATTTAGAATAAAAGTGAGAGAACAATTCGTACAATAACGATAAATAAAGATAGGAGATTTAAAATCATGGAAAATACGTCAAAAAAAGATTCAAAAGTATTATGGCAACTATTTAAGTCAACTTTTTCCCTCAGTGCATTTACCTTTGGTGGTGGCTTTGTAATAGTGTCATTAATGAAAAAGAAATTTGTAGAAGAACTCCAATGGCTGGATGAAAGTGAAATGTTAGATATTACAGCTATTGCTCAATCTTCTCCAGGTCCAATACCTATTAATGCATCAGTAATATTAGGATATCGTATGCATGGAATTTTAGGTTCACTTATATCAGTTATTGGGACAGCTCTTCCGCCCCTAATTATTATTTCTATAATATCTATGTTTTATCAGCAATTTCGTGATAACGCCATTGTAGCTATTGCTCTTCAAGTAATGCGTGCAGGTGTCGCAGCTGTTATTTTTGATGTTGTTCTAAATCTTGCAAAAAACATAGTTAAAACTCGTAATGTAATGTATATAGCTATGATGTTTATTACATTTTTAATGACTTATGTATTTGGAATTAGTGCAATAACTGTTATTTTAATATGTGCTAGTATTGGAGTTATAAATCTTGTTATAGATCTTAGAAAGGATGGTAACCGCATATGATTTTCAAGTTATTTCTAAGCTTTTTTAAAGTAGGACTGTTTAGTGTAGGTGGTGGCTATGCTGCTATACCTTTAATCCAAAGTCAAATTGTAGATATTCATCACCTACTGTCTATGGAAGAGTTTGCTGATTTAATTACTATCGCAGAGATGACACCAGGACCTATATCTATAAACTCAGCTACCTTTGTTGGTACCCGTGTTGCAGGTTTACCTGGTGCAATAATTTGTACATTAGGTTGTATTTTACCAGCCTTCATTATATGTCTTACATTAGCACATCTATACTATAAATATAGAAACTTTAAAGGTATTCAAACTATCCTTAGTAGTTTGCGCCCAGCTGTAGTTGCTCTAATTACCTCAGCTGGACTATCAATTCTTACTTTAGCTTTATTCCAAGCAGAAAAATCTGCAATAGTTCTATCCAACTTTAGAATTATTGAATTCTTGTTATTCATATCAGGAATTATAGCATTGCGTAAATTTAAGGCTAATCCTATTTTAGTTATATTCGGATCAGGAATTATTGGTACTCTTGCATATATGGTATTTTAGATATCTAAATTAAGATTTTTACAAATATCTAAAAAATTCTTCATCTGTTCAGATATAAACTTATCCTTATGATAAACTAAACAAATATTTCTAGTAATATTAATATCTTTAATTGGAACTATCTTTAATTTGCCATACTGTAGTTCATTTTTAACCATAATACTGGATAATATAGCTAAACCTTGACCTGCTATTACGGCATTTTTGATGGCTTCAGTATTGGTACTATTCCATTTTACATTTACAGAAATATTTTGTTCATGTAGTAACTGCTCAAAAATATTACGATCTCTACTGCCTTTCTCTCTAGCAATGACATCTTGATTCTCTAGTTTATCTATAGTAATCTCCTTTTCATTTGCAAAAGGATGACTTTCCCCACATACTAATACCAATTTATCTTGATAAATTGGTATTTTTATTATATCTGAACTTATAGTCTCCCCTTCTATAATTGCTAAATCTAAGGTACTATTTAACAACATATCTTCAATAACTGTAGTGTTATTAATTGTAACCTTTGTAGAAGCTCCTAGATTCCTTCTCTCAAATTGAGTAACTATTGGACATAAAAGACATGTTCCTACAGTTACAGTACTGCCTATTCGTAAACATATATTTTCACCAGCATTTTTAATATCAACGTCCATTTCTTTAAATAATCCTACGATATGACGAGCATACTTCAGTAGTCTTTCTCCACTATCTGTTATATAAAGTTTTTTAGATAGTCTTTCAAATAGTTTAACTCCATAATAACTTTCTATCTCGGCAATGGCTTGGCTGACGGATGGTTGTGATATAAATAATTGTTCTGCTGCTAGCCTCATTTTACCACAATCAGCGACGGTTATAAAAATCTCCAAATGTCTTATAGTCATTATGAGTACCTCCTAATTTAATCTTCATTTCGTTCTTGCTTCATTTTTAATAGTTCTTGTGTATCTAGTCTAGTATTTTTACTTCTTGACTTACTCTTTTTAAATTTATCTTTATATAAGCTTCTATGATTTATATTAGCTTCTTCATGTTTTAAATCTAGATTGCCTTCTTCAGGATTTATTTTCATGGTTTCCTTTAATATAGGTTTATCTTCTTTGCCTATATTACCTACATCGTTAACTCTTCTATGATGATTTATCTTCTTTATATATATCTTTTCCTTAATATTAACAAATGATTTCTTGTTTATATATCTTTTTAATCCTAGCCTTCTATAGATTATATCAAATAAAAATAATAACATAGCTATAATTAACAATAAATTAGTTATATTCTTTTTAGTATATCCTTTATTACTCTTTATCTCATATATATCCTCTACAGAGTTCATAATTTTTCCTTCAGTATCTTCTACTAAAGCTAATAAACTATTAGATGGTTCCTGAAATTTATACTCAGGAAAATATTGATATGAAAATCCTCCTAATTGACTAGCTATAGTTTTACCTTGTAATTCTTCAGTAATATTAAAACTATAGAATCCCAATTTATTCATAGGTACTACGCCTTCATATTTGCCAGGAGCTACTTGTTTTAGTTCAAATTCTTCTGTGGTATTTTCTTCAAATGTATATGCTCCTTTAACCTTCTTATTCTTCTCATGATTATTAGTCTCATATTCTACTTTAGCACTACTACCTTCCTGGGTAATATTTAAAGTACCACTATCATCATAATCAATCATTGTCCATGATATTATATTGCTAAATAATTGAGGTGTTTTTTCAAAAGCTAATAAATTTTTACTCCACTGACCATTTGTATCAGAAGTAAAAGATACTACTCTACCAATGCCATATTGCCATGCTGCTAGAATTGGTTCATCCATATGGGAACTCATCACTTCTATTGCTGTACTTTTTATAGATGTACCAACATACCCTAGAAGAGATGGAAATTTTCCTTCTTCTATAACATTATTTAAAATCTCATGATTAGTAGCTATCTTTGGAGTAAATTCTTCATTTATTAAATATTCTCCTGTAGATATTAATATTTCATTTGCAAATATCCTTGGAACATCTGTATATATATCGCTATGATAATATCTTCCTCCTGCACTACTACTAAGACACTCTAATAATTTATTATTACTATCTGTACCTATTGATACTGTAGATAACGTTATTTTATTATTCTTAATATCATTAACTAAATCTTTATATTCATTTTCTCCCATCCCATCTTGTCCATCGGTTAGTAGTATTATGTGTTTTATTTTTGCATTACTTTCCTTTTGCTTATTATAAGCCTCATTTAATGCTGAATATATAGAAGTTCCACCGTCTGCTCTAATACTACTAATCTTATCTGAAACTTCATCCTTATTAGATAGTTTTTGCATAGGTACTGCCCAACTGTACTCTGTGTTAAAAGTTACAACCCCGATATTGTCGGTTTCTCTTAAATTATCTAAAGACCTAATGGCAGCCTCTTTGGCTAAATTAATTTTACTAAAACTTCCTTCATCTGAAGCTGACATACTAGAGGACCTATCTAACACTAGAGTTAAGGATATCTCTGGAATTTCATTCTTTCCCTTTTTATCAGAACTAACAGGTAGTATATCTTCAAAAACAGAATCCTTATATCCTCCTAAAGCATAGGAGTTATTTCCTCCTGTAGTTATAACTGCACCACCATAATCTTTTACATAGCTTTCTATATTCTCTAAAAATCCTTTTGGTAAATCATCTACATGGGTATTACAAAGAAATATTCCCTTATATTCTATTAGTTCATTAATAGACCTCGGCGCAGCCTTAGCATTTATCATGGTATAATTGCTGCCCATAGTTTTGAGATTTTCTTCAAGACCTTTTCCTTCTCCAATACTTCCTTCTATTACTAAAATTTCTGGCTTTGAAACTATATTTGTATATGTCGTATATTCATTATTATAGGATATTCCATCCTGTTCTGGCTCTATAACTACTTTATAAGGTTTAAATCCACCTTTATTCTGAATATCCTTAAATAAGAATGTGTTATCTCCTTTCTCTATATCAATTTCTTTTTCACTTTTTTTTTCTCGCCCTGAATATATTGATATTTTTGATTTTGTCTTAACATTAGATTTAATATTGACAGTTACAGAAAACTCTTCTCCTATAGCTACTTTATCTAATATATCTATATTTTCTATATATACATCTTCTACTTGTTCACTATCTATTTTATATACTTGAAAATCAATCTGATTATCCTTTAAATAAGCTGATGTTTCTAATAGATCTCCATGATTTTCTTTTCCATCTGTAATTAAAACTACTCTTTTATAATCACTATCTTTAAACATGTTCATAGAAAACTTTATTGCTTCCTCTATGTTAGTAGTATTAGCAATTGGAGATGTTTTAATATCACTAAAACTTTTTGAATAAGTAAGAAACTGTTCTATCTCTTGATTTTCACCAAAGGTAACTATTCCTATTTTATTATTTGATGGAGAAGCTTCTATGGCATCTTTAACAAATTCCTTTGTTTCTTCTTTATCATTACTCATGCTATGAGATAAATCTAATAAAAATATTGTTGATGAATCCTTTGTTTTAAAGCTTATACTTATATTGCTCATAGCTAGTACAAGTATAGCTATAATGATAACTCTATTTATATTAATAAAACTAATATCCTTTTCTTTGAATTTCATCTTTTTAGATATAAAATACATTAACATAAGAATTAATGGTATAAAGAATAGTAAATATATTCTTCCAATCTCTAAACTCATTCTACGCCTCCCCCCTAGCAATACTTAATTCACAGCATACTTATTTACTATTATACTTATCGTTATGGTTAAATATAGACTTTTTCATGAAAGCATACATTTTAATTAATATATATAAATAGCAATTGAATTAAGCCTATGCCCAATTATATATATCATTTTAACTATTTAAATTTTAAAATGTTAAAGTGTTTCCATATCTATTAAAGATTTATGATGCTTATCCTTTATATTTCTATAAATTATAGAGTATTCATATTTTTATTTGCAGTAATTCTAACTATTTTAATAGATTACTCTATACTTTTAATATCCTTTGTTATATAAAATCCACTCTGTAATAATTAAAATTATAATTACGCTTATTATATAAGGTGTTATATCTAACCTTCCTTTTGTACTACTATTTTCATTTAATCTAGCTTCTACATTCTCTATGGTGTCATCTATTATATTTCCTTCTTCAGTAGATGGAAAATTAATAGAGAACATTTCACTAAGACTATTATCACTATCTTCTATTGAATAAACTCCAAGTTCTAAATTTTCATTTAATATATTATTGTTTTCTATAGTACGTACTCTTCCACTTGGACTAGTTATAATTAATTCATCATATGCTGAGCTTCCATTTATTTTTATATCCTCTCCACCAATGTAATTACTATTAACTATATTATTCTCTACCAGTTCCTCACATATATAATTAATAAGCATAGGAAACTCTGCTTTAAGTGGTAAGTCTGTATTATGGAAATCAAAATTTGCTACAGCAACCTTCTGATTATTATGTTTCCCAAGAAATAAGATAGAACTATCTCCCACATTTACTAAGGATTTTGCCCACGTTGGAACCTGAACCTTCTTTATCTTAGATGCTATAAAGGTCATATCTTGGAGGTACTTGGGTATATCTTCACCAACTACCGAAGCTTCTCCTCCATCTTCCTCACCTAGTACAGCAAATAAATTATTTTCTGACGGATTAACTATTAAGATGTTTCCATGTTCAGGTATATTCTCTCCTAGCATTCCATCAAAAATATATAAATCATAGTTATCCTTTTCAGATATATTATTTATATCATTAGTTTTTACCACTTCAGTTTGACTAACTACAGATAAAGCTTTCTCTAAAAAAACATTTTTATCACTTACAAGCAAAATCTTTTTATTATCATTATCTTTCATTACGTGATAAAATGTATTATCCTCTAGTATTGCATCTTTTCCTGATATTTCACCTTTTAAATAACTTATCTCTGTATCTTCTATATTAAAATTAAGAGTAGTCTCTTCTCCCTTTTTTAATTCTAAAGATGTAGCTTCTAGTAAATTATTTTCTTTATAAAGATAAAAATCTCCACTATAATCAACATTTCCTCTATTAGTTATGGTTGATATTATCGATACTTTTCCATTTTCTTTTTTATGTGCAATATTATCTATTGATATATTTGATTTATTTTTATCTAAATAAATCACTTGTCCATTTAGTTCCCCTATCTCTATTTCTTTATCAGTTATAAATAATACCTTATAATTTTCTAGGTCCTTAGTCATAGATTCAATTAACTTTAAAGAACTATTTAAATCCCCTGGATTAAAACTTTCAGTTATACTATCAATTTTCTCCTTAACTAAAGCTTTATTTTCTGAGTCTGCAACTAATGTCTTTGTCTCTTTATTCGCTGTAATAATAGATATCTTAGTTCCATCAGAGCTAGAATCTACGTACTCTTTAGCTATATCTTTGCCTCTATCAATACATGTTTTATCTTCACTTATACCTAACATACTAGCAGATGTATCTATTACAATTATTAATTCACTGTATTCCTTACCCATAAATTTTAAAAATGGATTCATGAGAGCCAATATAATTAGTAATGTAATCAGTATTTGAAATAGTAACATAATATTCTTCTTTAATTTTTCAAAGGGACTATTCACTTCTAGAGTTTTATAAATTTCTTCCCAAAATATTGAGGATGAAACTATTAAATCATCGGATTTCTCTTTTAAAATATATAATAAAATCAAAAAGGGTATAGTTATTAAAAAAACTAATGGCCATATATTTAAAAAGCTCATAAATTTCCTCCTTACCCTAAAAGTTTATGATTAAAGAAGTCTGTCAAAATTATTTTCTCTATGTCTTCTTCTGAGTTAACTTTTATAAAAATACCGCCGTATTTTCTAACTATAGTTCTTAACATATCTTCATATTCTTTTACTTTAGTTTTATACAGTTGTAAAATCCTTGGCGTTATTGAAACTTTAATTTCTTCCTTAGTTTCCGCATCTATAACATTTTTAGTTCCAATGAATTCTGGATTTCTTTCTTCTTCACACAATATTTGTATAAATACCACCTGTTGTTTTTTATAAGTAAGATACTTTACTATTTCTTCTATGTCTTTTTCTTTATCAGAAATTAAAAAATCTGATATTATAATAGTCATACCTATATTAGTAAAATCGTTTTTTAATATAGCCCTCTTTAGATTTGTTTTACCACCAAACTCCAAATTTTCCAATGCTTTTGTTATCTTTATAAGTGATTCTTTTCCTCTTGATGCCTTAAGAATCTCAACTCTATCTTCTTTTAAAGCGCCTATTCCTACTCTATCCAAATTATTAATCCCAAGATAACTTAAAGTAGCCGCTATTTTTAAGGCTAAATTTCCTTTATTAAATTCACCAAAATCCATAGACTTACTGCAATCTATAAATATATTAAAATTTCCTTCTCTTTCTTCCATAAAAAGTTTTATAAATAATTTTTCAAAGCGTCCATAAGCATTCCAATCGACTCTTCTAAAATCATCACCATGAACATATTCTCTAAAGTCTGAAAACTCCACTGATGTTCCTCTAACCCTAGATTTTCGTCCACCTTGAGCTCCTTTAGATAATTTAAGATTTAGCTTTATACTAATGTTATTTAACTTCTTAAAAAACTCTTTATCAAATACATTATTCATTTTATATAACCTTCAAATCTTTAATAACTTTCTCAATAACCATATCTGTAGTTATACCTTCAGATACAGCCTCAAAATTAAGAAATATTCTATGTCTTAATACAGCATATGCAATATCATTTATATCTTCAAATGCCACATTAAGCCTTCCTTTTAGTATAGCTTCTACCTTAGAACCATTAAAGATACCTTGAGCTCCCCTTGGACTTGCTCCTACTTCTACATATTTTTTTACAAACTCATTAGAATATTCACTCTCAGGATGAGTAGCTAGAATAAGTTTTAAAGCATATTCTTTAACAGCCTCTGCCATTGGTATCTCTTTTATAATAGACCTCATAGATAATATATCTTCTCCTGTAAGTATAGATTTTAAATCTACTTCATTATTGGTTACAGTAATATCCATAATATCCTTTAACTCCTGTAAAGATGGGAAATCAACCTTTAATTTAAATAAGAATCTATCCATCTGAGCTTCTGGTAGAGGATATGTCCCTTCCATCTCTATTGGATTTTGTGTTGCTAAAACCATGAATGGACTTGGTAAGTCATAAGTTACCCTACCTACAGTAACAGTTTTTTCTTGCATAGCTTCTAAGAGAGCTGATTGAGTCTTTGGGGTAGCTCTGTTGATCTCATCTGCTAAAACTAAGTTTGCAAATATAGGCCCTTCTTCAAATTTAAATTTAGTTTGTTCCTTATCTTTAACAATAAGATTTGTTCCAACCACATCAGCTGGCATAAGATCTGGCGTAAATTGAATTCTAGAAAAACTTAACTTCAAAACTTTAGAAATAGTTTTAACTAACTGAGTCTTTCCAAGTCCAGGTACTCCTTCTAGAAGTATATTCCCACCACATAAAATACCTATTAAAACTTTTCTTATTACATCCCTTTGGCCTATAATTCCCTTGGATATTTCACTTTCACATCTGTTTATTTTTTCTACAGTCTCTTCTATTAATTGCTTATTTATCTCCATTCTCCACCTCATCCTTATTTCAATTCTTCAAAGTATTTCTTTATTAATTCTTGAAGTGACCCTGGTATTGGTTTATTTTTCAAACCTTCTATTTCACTCTTAGAATACTCATGAATAATGCTTTCATAATCTACAGAATCTCCAGGTATATTTAATCCATTCTCAGTAGTTATGCTCTGAGAGTTACCACCTTCTGATATATTTCCTTTTAAACTATCATCATTACCTGTCTCTCTATTAGGAATGAACACCTTTTCTCCACTATTAATATTTCCTTCCCCATTATCTTTATTTCCAGTACTCCATCCTCCTCCATTACCTGAACCATTCCCACTCCCTATTCCATTTCCTGATCCATTGGTATTTCCGTTACTGTTTCCGTTAGCACTTTCACTATTTTGTGAGTCCATTCTATTATTATTATTTCTAGTACTGGAACTATTGGAGCTGTTACTTAAACTTAATAAAGCATTTTCTAGTTTACTAGTATCTATATCACCACTATTAAGCGATGCTGCCATAGAGGATATAGCTGCTTTTATATTTTCATCTGATATTTTATTATCCATATCATTAAGCTTACTTGAAATCTCTTTTCTCTCTTCTTCTTCTAAATTTTTCAAATCATCTTCTAACTTATCTAAAGCTTCTTTTATTTTATTCTCATCGCCAGAATTTATAGCTTCACTAAGCTCTTTCATTTTATCTATTTTAGATAATTCCTTAGATATCTTATTTAAAATCTCTAGATTCTTACTTTCTTTCTCTTTATTTAGACTTAAATTTTTTATAATATTCTGTAATTTATTTTTACTATGGTCATCTTTTAAATTATCTTCTATATTGTCTAATTTTTTTTCTAACTTATCTAAAGCTTTTTCTGTATCTAATTTACTTTTACTTTCCTTTATTTCATCTACAGATTTATCTAATTCTTTTATTATGTCTAACTTATCTTCTTCCGGCAGTTCTTTACTTGTCTTAGTATCTTTTTTTTCTTCTTTTATTTTTTCTATTAACTCTTTATTAAACGTCTTAACTTTTCTAATCTCTCTAGCCCTATTCTTAGCCGTAGTTGGAATACATATTATTATTACTAAAACTGATATTACAGCTATTAATCTATATAAATTTTTTCTTTCCACATGAAGTGGAGTAATCTTAGAAATCTCAATTTTTTTTATTATTGATATTGTATCTTCCTTTTGAGAAGTTGATAGACTATCATCTTTATTCATTAGTTCTAGTGATGTAGTTAATCTTTCATTAAGTCCTTTAGAGTCTAACATCAGGGCTATTTTTTTTAGGTTAGGTCTAAGCTTATAAAAATATATAAGTAAATATACTGCCATAGAAACACTTACTATACCTATACAAAATTCTAATAAATTATATATAGGTATAAATAGACTAAATATACATGCTATAGAACAAAGTCCTAATGCCACTATTAGTGACACCAGGAAATTCTCTATAAATATATTTAACTCTATTCTTTTTCTACCCTGTTTTATAAACTTCATAATTTGTTTATCTAGGTTATTCATTTTCTCACCTTAAAAATTGATTTTCTTACTGGATTTAATCTCCATGATGAAAGTAATATTAGTAATATTGTTATTATTCCTTGATTAATTAAAGAAACTATAAATATTTTATTTAAATTCATATAAAATAAAATATTTGGAGCAACCTCTGAAATTCCTGTCTGTTTGATTAAAATATATATAAATTCAATAGTTGGATTTATATACATCCAAAATGGTAAGTTAATTATAAATGTTGATATATTATTATTTTGTAATGTATTATAATAATCTCTACTAATTACAACAGCTCCAATTATAAGAGTTCCAACTACAGCAAATAACACCGTTATTAGACTTGCCACTGTAGAAGACTTTGATGTCTTAAATATAGTAGACATAAATATACCTATAGACCCTACATAAATAGTCGTACTGATAAAAAAAATAGTTAATATTATTAGCTCCTTAAAACTAGTTCCTCCAACTAAAAAGTTGATTGCATAGATTGGCATAGTACTAATAATTAATAAAGTAACCTTAGTGACAGTTGACATTAATTTTCCTATTACTATTTTCATAGGTGATAAATTAGTCGAAAGTAAAATATCTAATGTTTGTCTCTCCCTTTCTCCCGTTATGGATGTAGCTGTAAGTACAGGTACTATAAACATCAATAATACTGCTTGACCACAAGCCAAAGCAAAGTTAAGTACTGTGAAGTCACTTAGATCTAATCCCATACCGTATCTATCGATATTTATAAAATAATAAGCTCCCATAGCCATTATTGAAAGGACTCCTACATATAACATTACCATTAAATTAAATCTAAAGGTTCTAACCCCTACCTTGCTTTCATTTTTTAATATAGGATTAATTTTCATAATTCTTTCCTCCTACTTAGATTCCTTTTCAGTAATCTTTATGAATACATCTTCTAGATTTTCGCTTACTTGAGTAAAGGAAACTATTGGTATATCCTTTAGTACTAAGGTTTTAATAGTATTAGATATTTCTGCTTCTCCTCCATTAAAAAATACTGTGAGCTCCCTTGAATTCTCTTTTATGTTAGTTATATACGGAAGCTCACTAAGTATAGTATTTGCTTCCTTAACTTTATCTCCAACTATTATCTTTAATGGGTTAACACTACTCACTCTAGCTAATAAGTTATTTATGCCTCCAGAGTAAATCATTTTTCCTTCTTCTATAATTCCAACGGATGTACAAATTTCATTCATCTCAGAGAGTATGTGAGAGCTTATAATAACCGTCTTATCCATATCTTTGAGGTTTTTTAAAATTCCCTTCATCTCAAATCTAGATCTAGGGTCCATTCCTGAAGCTGGTTCATCAAGAATTAAAAGTTCCGGATTGTGTACTAAACTTCTTGCAAGACAAAGTCTTTGCTTCATCCCTCTAGATAATCCATCCACATACATATCCTTTTTATCTCCTAAGTTAACTAACTCTAATAAATCCATTATCAAATTCCTTGATTCTTTTCCTACAATTCCATAAATAGATGAATAAAATTCCATATACTCTATAACTTTAAGATTCTCATAGGAACCAAAGAAATCAGGCATATATCCTATTTTTTCTTTTAATTTTTTATTATCCTTTAGAGCATCTATTCCATCTACATATATTTCTCCACCATCAGCAGGTAATAGTCCAGCAATAATTTTCATAGTTGTACTTTTTCCCGCTCCATTAGGACCAATAAATCCAAATATATCGCCTTTTTTTAGATGCATATCTAATCCATTAACTGCTTTATATCTCCCATAAAACTTTTCTAGATTTATTATAGTTAACATCTACTTCACCTTTCCCTTCGCAGAAATATCTGGAATTCTAGCCCTTTCTTCATTATTGCCCTGAATCTTAATCTTAATATTTCCATCTAAGATGTAGTCTGCTATGTTAGTTAAGTTTAACTCATCATCAAAATCTAGTAATTCATAGTCATTAATCTTATAATTATAAATTTTATATTCACCCTTCATTATAGAATTGCCTTGTAAATAATCTTTTTTAAAATTAATGCCTTCTATAGTTTCATCATCTTCTTGCAACTGGTAACCAAGGACTAATTCTACATTTCCACCTATAGTTCTATCCCTAGGTTCATAATATCCATCTATATCACTCTGTTCTATTATATATGGAGTAAAGTAACCATACGGATACTCTATACTTCCATCTTCAGACCTATAATTTATTTCCACAGCATTAATAAATATAGTATCATTTTGATCTAAAGGAGCTTTACCGTTTACTTTTAAGCCATATTCTATTTTCTTTTCTGTTACAGCAATTAGCTTAGATGTATTTTCATTAAAGCCATATCTAGAATTATTATATATATAGTTTAATAACTCACAAGTTCTTAATTCATAATTTTTGCTCTCTTCCTTCTTATTAATATTATCGTGATAATCCTTTATAATTTTGTCGTTTATTTCCCACGTATTTAGTGCTGAAGTAAATTTGTCACTGTCTTCTATAGATATTTTTTTACCATCAGCTAAGCTTCCTAAATCCCATATTCTATATGGAGTCATAACTATTAACTTTTTAATGTCACAATCTAAGTTGTTATTTATATATCCCATTAACTTTCCACTAGAAAACCTTAATTCATATTCTAACGGTTCAAACATAACATTTAAATTATTAACTCTAAACATCTCTGGATAAAAAGATGATATTTCATCAAAATTATAGTATTTCTTATTGCCTTCTATTATTGTATTTAATCTCATAGTAGAGTTTTCATCATTAATATGATTACCATATCCATAGTAGTTACTTTTATTTTCTATAAGATTTAAATCTGCATCTTCTGGTTCTTCGATTACTACTTTTCTCACTTTAGCCGTTAAAATTCCTAAATAACTATCTATGTCTGTTTGTCCTTTAGAGTCAATTGATATAATATTTATCTTGTTAGCAATAATATCTTGAATCCTAGAATTACTACCTATAAAATATATAAGAACAGTAAATCCAATAGATATTATAGGTATTAATACCCAAACATAATCTCTTTTATTTAATCTTTTTAATACTATGTATATTAGTATACCTATAATTAGTATATATACTATAAATAGTATTGCCATCAATTGAAAAGATGGTAGTCTTATATCCTTTACCCTCCTTAATAATGAACTTATATTCCATAAACTTTCTTCATTCTTGTCAATTGTATTATTAATATCTGCTGTTACTAACCCCCATATGGAACTATTTTCATTAAACTTAGCTATTTCTTCTTTAGTTAAATCCCATGGAAATATAATAACTTGTCCATTTTGCTTGACAACTTTTCTTATAAGACTCTTATCCTTATTGCTAAATAAGTCTATGGACTTTTCAATATTCATATTCACAGCTAATGACTTTGCACTGCTTTCTCCAATACTTATATCTCTTGATGTAGCTTCTGAAAAAGTACCATTTATAATTTTGCCATTAATCCCACCTAGAACCTTTTTATAATTTTCTCCAGTGCCAACTACTAAAGTTCCTCCGTTATCTATCCATTGATTTAACTTATTTACACTATCTTCTGTTAATTTTGCTGTGTCGTAATTATTTATAATTATCATGTTAATACTATCCAAAGACTTAGGATTATTTTCTATGAGCTCTTCTGACAGACTAACTGGAATCATTTTTTTATTTTCCATATTAGAATCATTTTTCAAATTTATATTAGATATATAGCTTAATCCATTAAAATCATCAGTTAATACCCCTACTAATATATCTCCATAATTTAATCTACCCTTATTAACGTTAATTGTTTCTTCATGTATGACTTCATTATTATCTGTCATTAACCTTATCTTGAACTTTTTTTCAATGTTTACGTTATACCATAAGCTTTTAGTTGTATTTTCTGCAATATTTACACTTTCAGTATTTAAATCATATTTATTTATATCTGGAATTAATGTTTCAATTTGTATCTTCCCCTGAAAATTAATTCCATTATTAGTAACTACTATATTTATAGGAGTTTTACTATTAACTTTATATCTTTCATCTACCCCATAAGAAACTTTTAAATCTATGTTATATTTATTATCTATTGCACTTACTATACTAAAATTAAAAATAGTAAAGATAAATATTATGCTTAATACAGTTAATATAAATCTTAAATTCGCAAATTTATTTTTTAAAATCATTAATCTCCCCCCTAATTAATCTGAATATATCAATTTTTTAATCTATAAATATATTTCACCTCTTTGACATAAAAATCCTCTATTTATCTAAAATTACACATACCAATTTTATTTACATCAATTATTACATATTTAATTTTACCATAACATTATTAGTAAATTTATTACAAATACATTACGATTTATTTATAAATTACTTACAATTTGTTTATGAAATAAATTAGAAAAAATCTATAAAATAAAAGAAATATAGATAGATTTGAATTACAATAAATCTATCTATATTTCTTTTA
>DCDL01000037.1:66859-79036 GCA_002316385.1 Clostridium sp. UBA1056 | reverse complement strand
TTTGAAGAAGATGGGAGTATTAGAGCGGATAGTCATCAGATAACACAAAATAGACGAGCATTCTGACTTATTTATTTTTTGAAGATGCCTTATCTAATATAAAATTCTATATTTCTTTAAGTACGGGATGTAATAGGAAATAACCATTTATTTAATAAATTCTTTCCTTTTAAAATAAAAAGTGCCTCATCATCATCCATCAAAATTCCTTCAATAGGCTTATATTTATGAGTATTAGGTATGAAATGCAATTGAATTTTTTCTTCTTCATTAAATATGCTTTCTATTATACAATCAACATCTATTAATTTATTGCTTATAATATCATATATATGAAGTATTTCTTCTTCTCTTCTTAAAATTACAATGGCATCCCTCTCTAGAATATAATACAAATCATCCTTAAATTCATATAAACAGTACACTAGAAGTGGCCACTTATCATTAATAGCTCCTAATTTCTTAGATATAGGAAACCTATTTGTAGTAAGTTTATTTATAAGTTCTCTATGGTTTTCATTATTTATATCAAGCTTTTCTATAGTAGATACCTTCTTATTTATGTCTTTGCCATCTATTATATATGTTTTCTCGAAAGTTCTTTTAAATCCAAATTTAGGATAAAACTCTAATACAGTATTATTTGCAAAAAGATAAATCAAATCACAGTCCTTTGCGTATTTATCTATAACATATTTCATCAAAATTGCAGACAATCCTCTATTTCTAAAGTTTTCATCAGTCATAACGGTTCCAATTTGAATAGCTTTTTTTACTTCTCCTTCTATTACAAGTTCAAATTTATTTATAGATATATTTGAAATAACTTGGCCTCTATCTATAATAGCATATGGTATATATCCACTTTTTAAATATCCTTTTTTATACCAATATTCAAAATCTAATCCAAAGGTCTTATATGCTAGATTATTAAAGCTTTTTCTATATTGCTCTTTATCTAAGAAATTCCCTACTATGGTGACTTGTGTATTCATAATCCTATCCCCCTATCTATAGTTTATTTAATATATTTATATCTATAGCTCTTCTAATAATCCATAGGTTCTATCTTATAGCTATAGTTTTCAATTTCTTTAAATATATTCTTAGGCGTTTTAACAATTACCACTTTACTTTTATAAAGCTCTATATCCTTCAAAAGTTTGTCTCTATCTTTTTCATATGCACTACTCCATTTATACATACGTTTTAGCATATTTATTGTAGGTTTATAATTTGCTTCTTCTATTTTTAAATTTTGAAATATCCATCTTTTTAGAATGCGATACTTTCTCTTTTTAGCTGGAGTATCAAGTAAAATAATTAAATCAGATGATTCGAATCCAAAGTCAAAACATTCTCTTCTAACTCCTTCAATAATCCATTTGTCCTCGTTTAAAATCTTGTGAAATTCTAAATTTCTTTCTTCTTCCGTTCTCTTTCTATCTCCATTTTTATCTCTTATATGAACTACATTGTCTAGCTCATACCAAGGAATATTTAATTTTTTAGACATTCGCTTAGCCATAGTGGTTTTTCCACTAGCTACTGAGCCTATTATATATGCTTTTGAAACTTCATTAATGTGCATATGATTATACATCCTAACTAATATATTTTACTTTAATAATTTCTACTATTATTTATTTCAACTAGTATTACTAAACTCTCATTTCACACAAATAGTGTATTAAATTTCAACTTAATTCCTATTTAAATATTATAATAAAATATATTCCATAAATTCCATTGAAATCCTTTAAATATAATTAAGTTTATAAAAATAAGGAGCTTTTACGAAAGCTCCTTATCTATTTAGTAATATATATTTTATAAAGTTAATTTATCTTTTCCTATCCACTTTCTTAATACTTCTGGTACTATAACACTTCCATCAGCTTGCTGATACTGCTCTAGTATAGCTGGTAATAGCCTACTTGTGGCTAATCCTGATGCATTTAAAGTGTTTACATATTCAACCTTATTACTCTCTTCCCTTCTAAATCTTATCATGCCTCTTCTTGCTTGATAATCTCTTGCATTAGAAGCTGAACTTATCTCTTTATATTCATTCATACTTGGTATCCAAACTTCTATATCGTAAGTCTTTGCCATAGATGCACTACAGTCTTTAGCTGCCAGCTTTACTAATCTATAATGTAATCCTAAGCCTTTTACTAAAGCTTCAGCCTTTTGAATCAATTCTTCTAGTGCTTCATCTGAATCCTCTGGCTTTGTATATTGGAACATTTCTATTTTATTAAATTGATGTCCCCTTATCATACCTCTTTCAGATTTTCTATAACTTCCAGCTTCAACACGATAGCAAGGAGTATATGCAAATAATTTCTTAGGCAATTCTTCTTCTTTTAAAATCTCTCCTCTATAAAGGTTAATTAAAGCAGTTTCTGCTGTAGGAAGCATAAATTGCATATTTTCTTTATCTTTTTTATCTCCAACTGTAAATACTTCATCAATGAATTTAGGAAACTGTCCTGCTGAAAGACCACATTGATAGTTTAATATATGTGGAGGCAAAATAAATTCATATCCATCTTTTATATGCTCTTCTATAAAGTAGTTAAGCAGAGCCCATTCCATCATAGCTCCTACACCTTTATATATCCAAAAGCCATTGCCTCCAAGCTTAACTCCTCTTTCATAATCAATAAGATCATGGGCTTTAGCAAGTTCTACATGGTCTTTAATTTGGAAATCAAATTTAGGTTGTTCTCTAAATTCTCTAACTACCTTATTATTTTCTTTTCCTCCTGCTACCACATCCTCATCAGGTATATTAGGAAGACTTTCCATAAATGCATTAATCTTTTCTTCTATCTCTTGAAGCTTTTCATCATATTCTTTTATATCCTTACTAACTACTTTCATATCTTCATATAAAGCTTCTACATTTTCTCCTCTCTTTTTAAGAATAGGAATCTCTTTAGAAACCTTATTTTTCTTACTTTTTAGCTCTTCCACCTCAATTAAAATTTTTCTTCTTTCTTCATCCCATTGTAAAAGTTCTGAAAAATCTACGCTGTCCATTCTCTTTGAAAGATCAGCTTTAATCTTCTCAGGATTTTTTCTAATTAAATAAATATCTATCATTACTTTATTCCTCCTTAATGAAGCTCTTAAATACACATTTCTATTTTTTCTTTACTCGGAATAGCACTATTATAAGTTTTCTTCCTTACTATATAATTTCTTGTTTGTTATTAACTTACCTTTGTATCTTACAAAAATTAAAGCCCCCGCCTCTATAAATATAGAGACGAGAGCTATTATATCCCGTGGTACCACTCTAGTTGTCACCTTAGTGACCTCTTTCATGTGCTTTAAGGTGCACCCTCCCTCTGATTCATCATCAGTAACTCCGAAGTGGAAAGACTATGTAATGTACTGATTTTCACCTGCCATCAGCTCTCTAAAACATCAAAATAATCGTAGCTTCATCATTGTCATTTTATATTTTAATATATATTAACCACTATATTAGCACTTTACTCTTACAATGTAAATATTAAAAATAAAATAGTGTGATAAAATTTTATAGAAGAATACTATATATGTTATAATTACTTATGAAATTAAAAAGAATGTAGAGAGGTGCAAAATGAAAGAACTAAAGATATACTTTACATCAGATCTTCATGGATATGTATATCCTACAGATTATAGAGATGATAAAGAAAAGAGTATGGGAATATTAAATATAATTAATCAGTTTAATAAAGATGGAAACACATTAATTATAGATGGCGGGGATACAATTCAGGGTTCTCCCTTTACTAACTATCTAAGTAATAATGAATTTGATATACATCCAATAGCTACTCTAATGAACGAGGGTCAATATGATTATGTAACTCTTGGTAATCATGATTTTAATTATGGTTATAGCTATTTGAAAAAATATCTTAATAATCTAAATGGAAAATGTATCTGCGCTAATGTAGATAATAAAACAAATGAGTTATCAATTTTACCTTATGATATTAAAACTATGGAAAATGGCTTGAAGGTAGGAATAATTGGATTTACTACTGATTTTATAAATAGATGGGAAAGGTCTAGCAATATAAATAATTTCACCATCTCTGATACCTTTAATGCAGTGAAAAAGTGTTATAAAGAGATAAAAAATCAGTGCGACCTATTAATAGGAGTTTATCATGGTGGATTTGAGAATGATTTGGAATCTCATGAAAAACTAAGCCATACTAGTGAAAATATCGCCTATAGACTCTGTGAAGAATTTGATTTTCACATTCTTCTAACTGGACATCAACATATGGAAATTCCGGGGCATTATCTCCATAATACCTATATAGCTCAAACTCCACCTAATGGCACAAAGTTTTTAGAGCTTAACCTAGAGCTTCATGAAGATTTAAGCTTAGATATAAATTCATCCTTAAGAAATGTTGAACTTAATCCTAACAAAGCTATGTATGATAAATTCTTAAGTCTAGAAAATCAAGTTCAGAAATGGCTAGATACTCCAGTTGGATTTTTAGATGTAGAACTTCAACCTAGTACTCATATAGATATGGCTGTGAATGGTTCCTATTTAGCTAATTTTATAAATCAAGTTCAATTAGATGCCAGCGGTGCGGATATTTCAGTTACTTCATTTGCTAACTCCATAAAAGGTTTTAACAAAGACGTAACGGTAAGGGATATAACTTCTACTTATATGTTCCCAAATACCTTATCCATTCTTGAAGTAGATGGAAAAACTTTAAAACTTGCTCTTGAAAGATGTGCTAGTTACTTTGAATATGTAGATGATAAATTACAAGTTTCTGACCGTTTCTTAAAGCCTAAGGTAGAACACTATAACTATGACTATTTTTCAAATTTAAACTATACCTTTGACTTAACTAAAGAAGTAGGCAACCGTGTTGTTTCAATAAACTTTAAAGGAAAAGAAGTTAATAATAATGATAAACTTACTCTTGCCATGAATAACTACAGAGCAACGGGAGCTGGTGGTTATGACTTTTATAGAGATTGTAAAGTCGAATGCGAAGTATTGAAGGAAATGCCTGACATTATAATTGACTACTTTAGAGCTAATAAACAAGTTATAGTTGATAAAAATAAATATTTAACTGTTATTAAATAATTTTAAAAAAGGCTACTTCAAATAATATATATTTGAAGTAGCTCAATTTTTATTTCTTAGCCCCTTGCTAATTTATTTCTTACTTTTGTTGAAAGTACTTCTACTGCTAGTACAAGGATTATTAATCCACAAAGAATTGCTCCAACCTCATCCCAGTTAAAGGCGTTCATTGCAAAGATTAATGGAGCACCTATTCCTCCAGCTCCTACTAAGCCTAATGTAGATGCATCTTTTATATTTATTTCAAATCTATAGATAGCTGTTGAAACAAAGTTTGTAAATAGTTGTGGTAAAATACCATATCTCACTTTTTCAAAGGTATCGCATCCAGCTGCATCTAAGGATTCTAATATCTTTGTGTCTAAATCCTCTATTGCTTCTATAAACATCTTAGATATCATCCCTATAGATACTACTGACATTGTAAGAACTCCTGCAAAGGCCCCAGGTCCTGTTACACGGATAAACATTAGTCCATAAACAAAGGATGGGAAAGTTCTTATTGCTGCTATTACAAATAAAGTTATATTACTTATCCACTTTGGAACTATATTGCTAGAAGCCATAAAGGAAAGTGGTACTGCTAAAATAGTTCCTATTATGGTTCCTAGTAGTGCTATACAAACTGTTTCTAACAGTAAGTAAGGAACACCAGCTTTAAAATCAAGAAGCATGTCCATATCTGGATGAAGTATTCCTGATAATACATTCTTAGCTATATCTACACCATTTTCTTTAACTCCAGTAAATGCTACAGATTTTGCTGCCCATAACATTATCGCTATAACAAATAATACTGTTAGAGTTTTACGTATCCAAAGATTTGGCTCTTTTTCAAGTTGTGCTTTTACCGATAACTCCATCCTAACCCAGCCTTTCTCTTATATATTTACTTAAATTCTCGATGATAATTACTGTAATAAATAACATGACTAGTATCATTCCTACCTTGTCATATTCTCTCCATCCAATCTTCTCATTTAGAATAAGCCCTATTCCTCCAGCTCCTACATATCCTAATATAGCTGCATAACGTACATTTATTTCTAAACTGTATAAACAAGTTGAAAAATAAGTTGGTAATATTTGCGGCATTATAGCCGCTATAAAAGCTCTTAACTTTGTGGCTCCAACAGCCTCCATAGCTTCAAAAGGTCCCATATCTACAGTTTCTATTTTTTCATATAACATTTTTACTACTATACCAAATGTAAATATAGTTATAGCTACAGTTCCTGCAAAAGTTCCTAATCCAAATATATATGTAGCAATTAACGCTATGATTAATGTTGGTAAAGTTCTAGTTATACTTAAAACTATTCTTACAATAGTTAATACAATCTTTGATTTATTAATATTAACAGAAGATATTATAGCAAATGGAATCGCTATAAGACTTCCTATCATAGAGCCTAACAATGACATCTTTATAGTTTCTATAAGTAACGGTAATACATTTTTAGCAAAGCTAAAATCTGGTGGAAACATATCCTTTAAGATTACGAAGAATTGATTTCCTCTATCTACTAATGTAGAAAATTTAAATCCAGTTACTTCTGCTGATATAGCAATTGCTATAGCTAGTCCAATAACTACATAAGGTACTACAGATCTCGGTGGTTGTATTTCTCTTCCATCTTGTAATACGATTTTTTTAGGCTTGAAGATATTTCTAATAGCTTGTACCATAATTAATCCCCCATTATCTCATCATCAGATAATTCACGACCATATATCTGCTTTAATATTTCTCCATCTACATCTTTAGCTGTCCCATCATATACAATTTCTCCAGCTTTTATACCAATAACTCTATCAGCATATTTTAGTGCTAAATCTACATGGTGTATATTTATAAGAATTGATATATTCATTTCCTTATTAATTTTTTTAAAGTCATCCATTACTTGTGCTGCTGTTATAGGGTCAAGAGCTGCAACTGGTTCATCTGCTAATATTACTTCTGGATTTTGAGCTAAAGTTCTAGCTAATGCAACACGTTGTTGTTGTCCTCCTGAAAGTTGGTCTGCTCTTACATAAGCTTTGTCCAATATTCCAACCTTATCTAAAGCTTCTAAGGCTACAACTTTATCTTCCTTTGAGTATAATCCTATAATAGATTTCCATAGGGGCATATCTGGTACCCTAGATGTCAATACATTCTTTATAACAGTAGTTCTCGTAACTAAATTAAAGGATTGGAATACCATTCCTAGCTTTCTTCTAAATCTACGAAGCTCTTTTCCCTTTAGATTTTTAACATCTTGTCCATTTACATTTAATGTGCCATCTGTTATATCATGCATCTTATTTATTGTTCTAAGTAAAGTAGATTTACCTGCTCCAGATAGCCCGATTATAGCAACAAACTCTCCTTCTTCAATTTCTAATGATACATTTTTTAATGCATGTAATCCATTTGGATATATTTTATTTACTTTATCAAATTTTATCAAAGATATCCCTCCACAATATATATTTAAAACCATTCTTCTATAATTTATATAAATAAATCTTAATTAACTGCAATTACAATTCTTGTATTCTACCTTTATATATAAAATGAGTTCATGCTAATCATGAACTCATTTTAATCTCAAATTATTTCTGCATAGATTTTATTAATTCTTGTGCATTTCTTTCTCCATCATAGTTCTTGTTATCACCTATCTCATAACCATTATGGCTATATATAGATATGATTTTTTTTCCTTCTGGAGTATTTCCAATGTTTATAAATGCCTTTTGTATAGCTTCTTTTAATTCTGGAGTCATTGATTTTGCTTTAGTTACAGATATAGTATCGTTATATATAGGTTGAGTTACACCTATAATATTAGTTTCTTCCCAAACTGTAGCCTTTCTACCAAATGTGGTATTCCACTGTTCAGCATAGTCACGACGTGCATCTGCATAAGTTACCATTACATCAACTTGACCGCTTGCAAGTTGCGATAATGCAGTTGCGTAGTTATCTAATGCTACTTTCTTTGGTAAGTCAGTTAAAGATATTCCAAAGTTTTCTTGTAACCATAAACTTGGATAAATATATCCTGCTGGAGAAGTTGTGTTACTTGATATTCCCCAAGTAGCACTTTCGATATCTTCCTTAGTTAGCTTCTCACCCTTATTTATCTTAGCAGCTAATTCCTTACCTTTTTCAGAAGGTCCAGCTATTACTAATGAACGATAATAAGTTACTTGATCTTCAATAGCTTCTGTTGGAGCACTGTTCCAATCTGCTGGATTATCAGAATCATGATTTAATCCGTTACGAGTAGCTGTTAATGCTACATCTACACCATCATCATATAAAACATATGTACCACCTGGTATAAATCCAACATCAGCTGTTCCTGCTGCTAAAGCTTCACCAGCTGCTTCAAAACTAGTACCAACTTCAATTTTTATGTTTTTAAACTCAAATCCTTGGTCTGCTAATTCTTTCTTTAACATTTCAGCTAATGGAGCTGTAGCAGTTCTTATTTCTGATGGATCTCTTGATGGTACGAAATATACAACTAGTTCTTCGTTAGCTGCACTTTTAGATGATCCACATCCAACTAACATTGACATAGTTAAAAATACAACTGAAAGTAATGCAATTATTTTTTTCATTTGTCTCTCCTCTTCTAACTGTAGTTACTTTTATGTGCTACACTATATATGTAGTAGCCTCATGTATTATATCATATTTTTTTATTTTTGTTTATTAAAATTTAAAAGTTTCTTAAAATACTTATTAAAATTATTTATAAATATCATATCACTGTTCTTTATGCTGAAAAATGACGAATGTATAGTATTTATCCATACTTTTCCTTCTGTAGTACGGACTATTCACTCATAATTGAATTAACCCTATTTCTTTATCCAAGTTATAATATATCTTAAATCTACAGGTGTTAAAGGTAATTCAGGATTACTATCTATAAATCTTCCATCTACTCCATGCTCTTTACATGTTAGTTCAAAGTGGCACATGGCTATTCCCATATCTATTCTGTGGTTGTCTCTCCCTGTACCCTTAGAATAACTGCTATATTTTTCTTCTTTATAAAAATGAAACTTATTTTCGTCTTTTATAATTCGCCATGGCTGTTTATTTATAGCTGATGGCGCTAACCTTACATTTTCTAGGGATTCCTCAATAATTCCAAGATCCTTATTTATAGGAATTGGTTCTGTAAAGTTCTTTAATTTAAATAATTCACTCCAATCCTTTCTTTTACCTGACCTTCCTTGAAATTTAATAATCTTCTCTAAAAAACTCTTCTTATCAGCCTTATAACCTATAGGAGATATAGCTGCAAAAATTTCATTTTCCTTTACATCCATTACCTTACTAAATTCACTCTTTTTAAATGTACCAGCAATCCAGCAGGTTCCTAACCCTAAGCTAGTAGCATAAAGAACAAGTGCTTCCATCTCATATCCTAGTTCCTCTAAATCCATATATCCTTCTTCAACAGCAACCCCTATGTAGGTTGAAGCTCCCTTTATAATGCCATAGGTACCAAGTTTTCCTCCATTAATTTCTTCTTTGGAATTTATAATTTCAAATCTTACCTTAGCCTTAAATGGCCCATTTATATCTGTAATAAATTCATTTAATTTATTAAGTATCTCTTTATTTATAGAAGTATTATCATAGGTTCTTATAGAAGTTCTAGTTTTTACTATCTCTGTAATTGATTTGTTGTACTTTATATTATCCATAACTTTTCTCCAATCTATATATCTTTATATCTTTATATAACTATATTAAAAACAAATTATATTTATTATGTTAATCTATATTTTAAACTTGTATCAATATATAATCCTTAAATAATAAAATTATTCATATTTTTTATATTAATATTTACTATTATTCTGTGTAAAAATCGTTAATATTTCAAATACTACAGTATAAGTTGATTTAATAATTAAGGAGGAGTAAATATTGTCTAGTATAACTGGTATCGTTAAATGGTACGATGAAAAAAAAGGTTATGGATTTATAGCCTGTAATGCAGGTAATGATGTATTTGTGCACCACTCACAAATAAAAGAAAAGGGAAACAATAAGGATTTACATGAAGGTGAAAATGTATCTTTTGATATCACTGATGGACCCAAAGGACCAATGGCAGTGAATGTTCAAAAGTTATAAGTTATGATAAAAGGGTTATCTTAGGGTTATATGATTTAATCTTAAGGTAGCCTATTTTTATATATTTTAAATTAAGGCATCTTCAAAAAATNNGAACCTGTTTCCTTGTCTAACTCAAAATATACTTCACATCTTTGACTTATTATTTATTTTCAGATGCCTAATACTAAATAATTTACATGAAGAGGTGATAGATTTGCAGGATAAGATTAGTAATCACAAATCAACTAATAGAGGCTTTAACTCTGAGGACTTAAAATCTTTCTCCAAAAGTAGTGTTCAGCTTCTCAATCAATCAGCTATAGAAATTTGTTATCTTCTCGATAGAGGCTATGATATTAAAAGTATTACTACCTTCGTAGGAAATCATTATCAGCTTACTGCAAGACAAAGGACTGCCCTTCAAAGAAGCTGCTGTTCAACACTTCAGAAAGATAATAGAATAAAGAGTTTAATTAATGATGTAACGGAGAAAATAGTTTATATCGATGGCTTTAATATAATAATAACCTTAGAAGTAGCACTTTCAAATGGTACACTATTTAAATGTAGAGATAATTGCATTAGAGATTTAGCCGGTCTTCGAGGAACCTATAGACTCATAGATAAAACTTCAACCGCTATAGAACTTCTAGCTTTAACTCTTAAACGACTAAAGGCTTCTAAAGTAATATTTTATTTAGATGAGCCTGTATCTAATTCTATAAATTTAAAAATAGCTATAATAAATGTGTTTGAAAAAATTGGTATTCCTGTTTCAGTTCATGTAGTTCCAAACCCTGATTATATTTTGAAAGATAAAAGCTATATAATTACTACAGATTCTGTTATTATAGATAGTTGTAAGGGATGGATTAATATATGTCCTTTAATAATTAACAGGTATATACCTAATGCCAATATAATTAATTTTATGTATTAAAAGTGGTGATATAATGAACTATATAGTATTCGATTTAGAATTTAATCAAAAATATGGAGATAAAAAAAATCAAAATGAAGAAAATAATGAATGTAAAGAGAAAGATAAAAATTTAAATCTTCCTTTTGAAATTATTCAGATAGGTGCTGTAAAATTAAATGAAAATTTTGAAAAGATATCCACATTTAATTTTTTAATTAAACCAACTATTCACACAATTCTACATCCTTATGTGGAAACTCTTACTAAAATGAATGAAGATGATATAAATTCGTCGGAAACCTTTCCTTATATCTATGATAAATTTATTAAGTTTATTGGTGAAGAAGAAGCAATTCTATGCGTTTGGGGTATCGTAGACATTAAAGAGCTTTTAAGAAATATAAAGTTCCATAATCTATCCACAGCTTCTCTCCCTCTAAAATATATTGATGTGCAAAACCATGCTTCAAAATATTTTAACATTCAAAAGGGTTTAAAAATTGGACTTAAAACTGCTATCGAACTTTTACATATAAGTCTTCAGGGGGATTTTCATGATGCTATTAATGATGCATATTACACTGGAGAAGTATTAAAAAAGATTTTTAATAAGAATATAAAACCACTACTATATACTGTATCTTCTAGAAATACCTCTTCTATTAAGGAAACTGTTGATATGAATGCAGTATTTAGCCAATTTAAAAAGATGTATAAGAGAAGTCTAACTAAGGAAGAAAAATCTATGATAAGTCTTGCCTATACCATGGGTAGAACAAAACAATTTGTAGTTATAAATAGGAAAGAACCTTGATACTTAAATAAGATTTTTTTATTTCTTGCTAACGGGTTTCTAAATTAGATTTTGTTTTACATTAAGGAGGCTTTCGCAAAAAAAGCTAATCTAAATAAATATTGAATAAGCACTTATATTATTAACGCTCAGCCGTTTCGGAATATTGATTTACTAAAGCATTTATTCAA
>DCDL01000037.1:36582-66852 GCA_002316385.1 Clostridium sp. UBA1056 | reverse complement strand
ATATTTTGCGAAAGCCCCTTTTCTTTATAATAGATATATATTAATCATTATATAAACTTCTTAGTATTTCTATTTCTTTTGCATATCCATCAATGTCATTAGGCGTTTCTAAGAAAAATGGTATGTTACGTAGTTTAGGATGATTAATAATTCTAGTTATAGCCTGAATTCCTAATGATCCTTCACCAATTTTCTCATGTCTATCTTTATGGCTCTTGAATGGATTTTTGCTATCATTTAAGTGTATAGCATGCAATCTTTCCAGTCCGATAATTCTATCAAACTCTTCTAATACTCCATCTAAATCATTAACAATATCATATCCGGCATCATATACATGACAAGTATCAAGACATACACCCATATGCTCCTTAAGTTCAACTCTACTTATAATCTCTGCTATCTCTTCAAATCTTCTTCCAATCTCTGAACCTTTCCCAGCCATAGTCTCTAAAAGCACCTTCGTAGTTTGTTCTGGCTTTAACACAGTGTTAAGCATATCTACAATGTAGCTAATTCCAATCTCTACACCTTGCTTAACGTGACTTCCTGGGTGGAAGTTATAAAGATTATTTGGGAGGTATTCCATTCTAGCTAAATCATCAGCCATAGTCTCTACAGCAAACTCTCTTGTTCTCTCATCTGCTGAGCAAGCATTTAGAGTATATGGTGCGTGAGCTAATATTTTAGAGAAATTATTCTCTTTCATTATCTCTAAAAGGCCTTCCACATCCTTTTCATCTATATCCTTTGCCTTTCCGCCTCTTGGATTACGAGTGAAAAATTGAAATGTATTACCTCCAATTTTTACTGCTTCCCGCCCCATATTTTTAAATCCTTTAGTAGTTGATAAGTGACATCCTATATTTAACATTTAATTTCCTCCATCTTGTACTAATATCTATTTTAATAAGTGTTATTACACTAACCTATTTTACTATATTGACAAAATTCCACTCTTTATAAACCATATCACAACAAAACAATTTTAAGTGGATTTTACAATATACTTTTATATGAACCTCAATCTCTCATTGATCTAGGTTTAATAAAATAATACTATAATATACGTATTTACACAATGGATAATATTTATTAATTAATAATTAAGATGCATTTAGCTCAACTTTTCTAGAATCTTTAATTAGGGTAGGCTTCTCGCTTCTAAGCTTTACTAGATTATTTCACTAAATGACAAGCTACAAAATGCCCATTTCCCTTATCCTCAAACTTTGGAATAACTTCCTTACATTCTCCCTTAGCATAAGGACACCTTGTATGAAACTTACATCCTGATGGTGGATTTGCTGGAGATGGTATATCACCTTCTAAAGGCACATTTTCCTTTCTAGCTCTTGGATTTTTAACTGGAATTGAATTTAGTAGCGCCTTAGTATATGGATGTTTGGGAGAAGCATATAAGGATTTTTTATCTGCTAACTCTACTAAAGAACCTAAATACATTACTCCTATACGATCACTCATATGTTTAACAACACCTAAGTCATGTGATATAAATAAATAACTAAGATCTAACTTCTCTTTTAAGTCCATCATTAAGTTAATTACTTGTGCCTGAATAGATACATCTAAGGCTGATACTGGCTCATCTGCAACAATAAAAGAAGGATTTAATGATAATGCTCTTGCAATCCCTATTCTTTGTCTTTGTCCTCCAGAAAACTCATGTGGATATCTGTTCATGTGGTATGCACTTAATCCACTCATTTCTAACACTTCTTTTACTCTATCCTGCATATTGTCTCTAGTCACTAAGTTATGATACCTCATACCTTCACTAATAGTTTGCATAACTGTCATTCTTGGATTTAAAGAGCTATATGGATCTTGGAATATTATCTGCATTTCTTTTCTAATGTCTTTCATTTCTTTTCTATTAAGGGAATAAACATCTTTTCCATCAAAATAAACTTTACCTTCTGTAGCTTCTAACAGCTTCAAGATTGTTCTTCCTGTAGTTGACTTACCACATCCTGACTCACCAACTAAACTCAAGGTTTCTCCTTTATTGATTGTAAAAGAAATATCATCAACAGCTTTAACATGACCTACTGTACGCTTAAAAAAACCTGCTTGTATTGGAAAATATTTTTTTAAATTTTCAACTCTTAATAATTCTTCACTCATGTCGCGCCTCCTCATCCATTTCTACTGCAAAGCATCGGACTTTATGACCTCCATAGCTCTTTAATGAAGGGCATTCCTTTGAACATATTTCCATAGCACGTTCACACCTTGGATTGAAAGGACATCCCTCTGGTAAAAATATGGGGTTTGGTACAACTCCAGGAATATTAGCTAAGCGCTCTGTATCCTGCTCAATATCTGGTGTAGAATTAAGCAACCCAATTGTATATGGATGCTTAGGATTATCGAAAATTTCTTCAACAGTTGTTTCTTCCATAACTTGACCTGCATACATAACTACTACATCATCAGCCATCTCTGCAATAACTCCTAAATCGTGAGTGATTAGCATAATAGCTGTTTCAAACTTTTCTTTTAAACCATTCATAAGCTTTAAAATTTGAGCTTGTATTGTAACATCAAGAGCAGTTGTAGGTTCGTCTGCAATGAGTAATTGTGGATTACATGCAAGTGACATAGCAATCATAACCCTTTGTCTCATTCCACCACTTAATTGGTGAGGATATTCATCTACTATTTTCTCTGCTCTAGGAATTCCTACTAATTTTAATAAATCAATAGCGTTTTCTCTCGCTTGTTTCTTATCCATTTCTTTATGGATAATTAAAGGTTCTGATATTTGTTTACCAATAGTGAAAACTGGATTTAATGAAGTCATGGGCTCTTGGAAAATCATGGCAATTTTATTTCCTCTAATTCTCCTCATCTCTTCATTATTTTTATTTAAAAGGTTTTCACCTTCAAAGATTATTTCTCCACTTTCAATCTTTCCTGGTGGCATAGCAATGAGTTGCATAATGGCCATGGATGTAATACTTTTTCCACATCCTGACTCTCCAACCACACCTAAAGTTTTACCCTTTTCAATTGAAAAACTTACTCCATTAACAGCTTTTACAATACCCTTTTTAGTATGAAAATGTACACTTAAATTATTTACTTCAATTAGCTTCTTACTCATTGTATCACCTACCCTTGCTCTTTTGGATCAAATGCATCTCTAAGCCCTTCTCCAATTAAATTTATACTTAATACTGTTAAAAATAAGAAAATACCTGGAATCACCCATAACCAAAAACGATACTGTAAGTTATATGGATCTGTAGCTGCATTAATTAAATTCCCCCATGTTGGTACAGGTGGTGTAACCCCTAAACCTAAATATGATAATCCAGCCTCGGTAAGCATAGCTCCAACCATCCCAAAGGCAGCATTAACAACTATATATCCAACGGTATTTGGAATCAAGTGAATAAAAATTTGTCTTGATACAGAGTATCCCATAGCCTTGGCCGCTACAACAAACTCCCTTTCTTTTAACGTCAATATTTCAGCACGAATAATTCTCGAAAGTCCAGGCCAACTCAAGACTCCAATGAGTGCCATAATAAAATACATTTTCTTTTCCTCAGGTATTTTTCCCATCATTACCGCAGATAAAGTCATCATTAAAGGTAAAAATGGTATTGATGATATAATTTCTCCTATACGCTGTAGTATGTTATCAACTCTTCCACCAAAATATCCAGATGCTCCTCCAATAATAATGGCTAATGTAATAGTTATTGATGTTGAAACAAGACCTACTGATAAAGATATTCTTCCGCCATATAAAATTCTAGTAAATACATCTCTTCCTAAGCTGTCTGTACCACAAAGGTGCTCAAAACTAGGTGGTAAATTAACTGAACCATAATCCATAGCATCTCTTTCATAAGGTGTGAAGGCCGGTCCTACTATAACAAGCAGTAAGATTAATGCAAACACAATAGTCCCTGCAATGGCTAATTTATTTGCTTTGAACCTTAACCAAATCATTTTCCATGGACCTATTCCTGCATCATTTTCAGGGGCTACCTTTCTTTTTAAATCTAAATTTAATACTTCAGTCTTCATATTCCCCCTCCTATTCAACCTTAACTCGTGGATCTACTAATGCATAGCCAATGTCAGCAAACAAATTACCAAGCAAGGATAAGAAGGTGAACATTAACATTAATGCCAGCATTAGGTTGTAATCTCTAGCATTAATTGAATCCATAAGTACCCTCCCAATTCCTGGCCAGTTAAAAACAGTCTCTAAAAATACAGCTCCACCAAATAAAGCTGGTATTTGCCATCCAACTAAAGTAACAACATTTATAAGTGCATTTCTAAAAGCATGGCTATATATTACTGCTCTTTCCTTTACCCCTTTTGCTCTAGCTGTTCTAACATAATCTTCATTAATGGAGTTTAACATACTCATTCTTACATATCTAATAAGACTAGGCATTGATACAATAACTAAAACTAGTGCTGGTAGAACCATATGTTTAGCAATATCTAATACATGACTAACCCCAGTATAATTTGCACCAGGACTTACCATACCCGATATAGGCAATATCTTAAGGTGAACACCAAATATACTAATCAGAACAAGCCCAATAAAGAATGTTGGAAATGAAATTCCTGCATAGCATAAAACAGTGGTTATCTTATCGGCTAATCCATCCTTCTTCACCGCCGTATAGATTCCTATTGGAATAGCTGCTAAGAATGTAAGGAAAAAAACAACTAGATTTAAAATTAAGCTATTTTTAATATATGGCCACATTATCTCTCCAACAGGCTGTTTATATGTTGAAGATAATCCAAAATCACCTTTAATTACTCTTTGTACCCACATAGCATATTGAGTGTGTATTGGTTTATCATAACCTAAACGTTCTCTTTCTGCCTGCTTTTCTTCTGCTGTTGCTCTAGGATTTGTATATCCAATTCCATCCCCTGGTGTAAGCTTTATAACTCCAAACATAATAATTGAGATTATTATTAGTACTGGAATCATCTGGAGAAGCCTTTTGGCTATGTATTTTAGCAAATCACTCACTCCTTCATTCATATTAATAAATTTCAAATTTTTATAAAGAGAATGCCTGGGTTATAGACATTCTCTTTGTAATATTTTATACTTCTTGTTCTATCTGTCCACTCTAGTGTTATAACCATAAAGCTATAATAAGACTTTTACCTATTCTGCTATTTCAACTTTATGAATTATAGTAGTCCAACTTACTGTAGCTGATGCATCCCAATTTTTAACACGTTTATTAATTACATCTATAGTAGATGCACAATCAGTAAATATAACTGGACAATCTTCATTTAATATAATAGCTATCTCTCCATATATCTCTTGAAGTTTTTTCTCATCAAACTCTTTTAATCCTTTATCAAATAATTTATCTACTTCTGGATTTACATATCTAGTTTTATTACTACCATCATCTACTGCAAACTCTGATCTAAATACCCAATTAACTCCGTTTGGATCGAATCCACCAATTTTCCATCCCATATTAAATGTATCAAAGGATGGCTTACCATTTCCATCTAATGCTTTCCCAACTGTGTCTGATAATACTCCAAACTCCATTAACTGAGTCTCTACCTTTGCTCCAATGGCTTCCCAGTTTGACTTTAATATAGGAAGTAATGTTTCAACATATTTACTTTCAGTATATGATAGGTGAGTTATTTCTAATTTAACTCCATCCTTTTCACGGATTCCATCAGCACCTCTTTTCCAACCAGCTTTATCCAACATTTCATTTGCTTTTTCTGGGCTATATTCATATTTATTAAGTTTAGCTAATAATTCCTTTGTGCTTGCCCATGAACCTGTTGGATATGGATTAGTTGCTACAGTTGCATATTCATTGAAATATGACTTTACAAAAGCTTCCTTATCAAGGGCATAATTTAGGGCTTGCCTTACCTCTTTATCCTTAAATTTAGGATTTTCAAGGTTGAATCCTACATAACTAAATCCAGTTCCTTCGAATTTTTCAATATCTAGAAAGTCTTTATCTTGGATTAAAGCAATGTCATCTTGCTTAGTTGGGTAGCCAGGGTATACATCTACTTCCCCTACATTTAATTCTGATGCACAAGATTCTCTAGGTACATTCTTTATTATTAATTTTGATATTTTTGGTGCACCTAAATAGAAATCTTTATTAGCATCAAACTCTACAAATTGTTTTGGTTCATATTTAGCGAATTTGTATGGTCCATTTCCTACAAATTTACCTTCATCCATGATTTTTCTTGTTTCTGCAAGATTACCTTTTCCTTTATCATAAACATGTTTAGGCATAATACCTAAAGCTAAAAACTCATCAATATTTCTTAAAACTTCTTTAAAGGTAAAACTAATTGTTTTTTCATCAATTACCTTAATACCTTCCATCTTAGTAACTTTATTATCTTTATCTCCATTGTATTCCTCATAACCAACTGTTTGTAAAACAGCATCGTTATGCCATCCATCATAGCTTGGATCTGCTGACGCTAAGAAAGTAAATTCAACATCCTCTGCTTTTACTGGTGTTCCATCATGAAATTTAACATCATCTCTAAGTTTAAATGTATAGGTTAATTTATCTTCTGATATTTCCATAGATTCCGCGACATCTGGTACATATTTACCATCTTCGTTAGATATTAATAATCCTCTAAACATCAATGCCATCGGACTTCCATCTGCTGCAGTATCTTGGAATATAGGTAAAAATTGGCCTTTCATTTGACTTGTATTATCTCCAATAACTAAATTATCTTTGGTATTTCTAGCTTTAGCTGGATTTGCTACCCCTTCTGTTTTTGTTCCACCATTATTTGTCTCATTTTTATCAGTAGATGGCTTACTTGAACATCCCGCTAATATCATACATGATAATGCACTTGTAACAACTAATTTGACCCATTTGTTCATAAATATACCTCCTTACTTCTTACATTTTTATAGTCATATATTCTCCGTGAGCCTCTATTAATTCATCACACATTGCCACGATATCATCAACGGAAAGCTCGGCAGCGGTATGTGGATCAAGCATTGCAGCTTGATAAATCTGCTCTCGTCTCTGAGTTATTGCGGCTTCGATAGTTAGTAATTGAGTGTTAATATTAGTCATATTCATAGCAGCAAGCTGTGGAGGCAGCTTACCAATATGGCATGGAGTGATACCCATTGCATCTACTAGGCACGGAACCTCAACACAAGCTTCAGAAGGCAGGTTCTCAATTAATCCAGTATTAAGTACATTTCCTCCAATTTTACAAGGTTTATTGGTAACTATTGCTTCCATAATATAAGATGCGTATTCGGAAGATCTCTTATGAGTTATCTTTCCATTATTTAAAATATTTTCTTTTTCCTTTTCCCAACCTTGAATTTGATCTATACAACGTCTAGGATATTCATCTAATGGAATATTAAATTTATCAATTAATTCTGGGGACTTACTTTTAATAAATAAAGGATTGTATTCTGCATTGTGCTCACTGGATTCTGTACAGTAATACCCTAAATGCTTTATATACTCATAGCGAACCATGTCATCATGTTTTTCATTGGCATTTTTTTCAGTAGCTCTTTTTCTAATCTCCGGATATAAATCATTTCCTTCTTTATCATATACTTCAAGAAGCCATGCCATATGGTTGATCCCAGCTATAAGTTCCTTTCTTCCCTCAAGCTTTTCTTCCATTCCTAAATTTTTCAATAAATAATGAGAGCATACTTGTACACTGTGACATAAACCAACTGTTTTAATCTTAGTGTATCTTTGCATATATCCTGTAAGTATTGCCATAGGGTTTGTATAATTTAAAAGCCATGCATTTGGACATACTTCTTCCATATCTCTTGCAAAGTCCCTCATAACAGGAATAGTACGTAAACCTCTCATAATTCCACCAATTCCTAAGGTATCTGCAATAGTTTGGCGAAGACCATATTTCTTAGGAATCTCAAAATCGATAATAGTGCATGGGTCATAAAAACCTACTTGAATAGCATTAACTACAAAGTTAGCATCTCTGAGTGCTTCCTTTCGATTTTCTACTCCCAAATATGTTTTAATAATAGAACGGTCTTCATTGACATTATGATTGATCGCCTTTAAAATAATTTCTGATTCTTCTAGTCGTCTCTTATCAATATCATATAATGCCACTTCACAGTCTCTCAAAGTAGGAGTGCACATACAATCACCTATAACATTTCTAGCAAATATAGTACTCCCTGCACCCATAAATGTAATCTTAAGCATAATAATATCCACCTTTCTATTGTTGCAATTATTCACTATATATCTATTTTAATTCTTATAGAAAATAATACTATTAAGATTTGTTTCAAGTAATTGTCATTATGTTGAATTTTTTTATATTTATGCTATTATAAATATAATATATTTTAAAAATATGAATATATTTTATATATATGAATATATTTTGAAAGGATTTGTTTTATGGTAAATTCTATCGAATATCCAGAATATACAGAATATATGGTCAATGGCCCTTTATATGTTAACAGTTCACTAACCTTATTTTTGTGCGGATGGGAAAACTGTCGTCCTGATCACCGTTTTGGCCCAGCCATTCGCCCTCACTATCACTTTCATTATATCTTGAGAGGGAAGGGAAAATTTTATGCTGGTGATCGTTGTTATTGTCTTACCGAAAAGCAAGGATTTCTGATTTTTCCAGGTGAATCCACCTACTATATTGCTGATGATGAAGAGCCTTGGGATTATTGCTGGGTTGCATTTGATGGTTATGAAGTAAAAAGTATTTTAAACCATTGTAATCTTTCAGTAGAAAATCCTATTTTTACAGATAATTGTGATGGCATTGTTAAACAGGAATTGATGAAGCTTGTTCAACTATTTGAAAGCGCTCGATTTAATGAATATGATGTAATGGGACATTTGTATCTAGTATTTTCTAAAATGCAGCAAGGAAAAAAAGAACAGACGAAAGCTTATGACAAGAGTTATTCCGATAGAGCAATAGAATTTATAAGGCTCAATTACAACTATGATATTAAAATTGAAGATATAGCAAAAAATATTGGCATAGACAGAACATATCTTTATAAAATCTTTATGAAGGTATATAATGTCTCACCACAGCAATATTTAATTCAGTTTCGTCTTCATGTAGCATGTAAACTATTGGAAAGTTCTAATATCAGCATCACAGAAGTATCATATTCCTGTGGATTTAAAGACACCCCAGCCTTTTATAAACATTTTAAGCGTCATTATGGTATTACCCCGACAGCATATAGAAATAGGTATGTGTGGAAATTAGGATCCAGTCAGAGTAATAAAATGTGATTATGTATTAAATTAATTTATAATAAATAAAAAAGGGGCTTTCTCAAAATATCTTGCTAAACCCCCTTTTTTACTAATATATTTTATAAATTTAATTTTGCTTCTAACTCATTAGAGATAGCTAAGTTATATATATAAGCATTGCTTACCTCATTTACAAATTCAATTCTCATTTCATCAGAGAAATCTAGAGAAACTAATTTATTATGATAACTCATTACATATCCCTTTATATCTTCAAGATTATCATATTTATAATAATTTAATCCCTCAGGTCCAATGTTATAATTTTTACTTAATAAAGCTGGGAAGGTTCTTCCTCCAAATAAATCTGCAAGGAATCTAGTATATGCATAAGCTATTATTAGCTCTGGTTTTCCCTCTGATATCTCTAGTATTCTAGAAATACAAGCCTTAGTAGATGCTAATAACTTCATTGCAGGTAATTTATCTCCTAATAAAAACTCTAAATCTTTTAAAATCAACTCTGAACGATATAGTTCTTTTGTTACAAAATCCTTAACAACAGGATTGTTAATATTATTTTCTAGAGTATCCTCAATTGCTCTATACATAGATTGAAGATTAAATAAATATTCAGCATATCCCTCTACTGATGCATTACCATCAACAATCCTCTTTATATAACCACTATGCTCTGCAGCGCTATGCAGTAACGAAGTTTTTTCTCTTATACTCATCATGAATTCCATTTATATTGCCTCCGTATTATTTTTATAGTAAGGATTTATATGTTCTTACATTTCACATAACCATTTTGAAAAATCTATTAAATATTTTTCCTACACAAATAATATTTCCAATAAGGTATTATAATACTCATTAATCTTTTAGTTATTATTTATTTCTTTTACTAATAGCCACTTTAAAATATTATATATAAAACTATTTAAATATTTAACATTTTAAAATGTTATATGTGAAAATATTTAAATATTTAGCATTTAAAATTTTTAAAATGTTACTCTATATATTAGAGTTTAATGGAATGCTATTTTAAATTTCTAACTAGGTCATATACATCTTCACAATAAAAAAATGTAGACATTAATGCTATTCCATCAGCTCCTGCTTCTATAACCTTTGAAGCATTTTCTGTTGAAATCCCACCTAAGGCTATGATAGGACAAGTAACTACCTTTTTTAATTCTCCAATAAATTCCACTCCCTTAGGCTCTAAACCTTCTTTACATTTCGTAGGAAATATATGAGATGATAATATATAACTACAGCCTCTTTTGCTTGCTTCTATGCCTTCTTCTACAGAGTGTACAGACACACCTATATCAATTTCTTTTGTATTATCCATTACCATAAAATCTTTAAATGGTAAGTGCAATGTTTTTTCTTCTACTTTTTTAAAAACTTTTATATTAGAATTTATTATTATCTCAGTATTATCACTTACTAAAGCTTTTATTTTATAATAAAGTCTTTCTAATTCTTCATCATTTAAATCTTTTTCTCTTAATACTATTCTATCTACACCAGCTAATGAAGCGTCTTGCAGGGTTTTAAAATATTTTTCTTCACTAACTAAGTGCCTATTTGTTATTAAGTAAATCAAATTCTTTCCCAATCCTTAAATATTGGTTGAAACCCTGCTTCTATTATCATTTCTTTTATTTCTTCTACTGTACCTTCATCATTTATGGAAAATTGAGATGTGCCCTTAGACTTTAGTGCATGACCTCCAACCTCTGTAGAAACTCCTGCGCTCATTTTAGTAATTCCCAAAGGAATTAAATTTTTTCTCATGTAATGATCTTCTCTTGTAGAAATATTTATTCCACTTTGTTGTGCAAAGATTTTATATGCTAGCATTACTTGCACCATTTTCTTATCTTCTACTGGATTTAACTCCTTTAATCCTCCCTCACAAGGTCTTATTCTTGGAGGGGAATAAGTTACTTCTACATGGGGATATTTCTTTCTAATATATTCTCCATGTAAAGCTGTAAAAAAGGCATCCTTTCTAAAATCTCCTAACCCAAGCAATGCTCCGATACTTATACTTCTCATCCCTGCTCTTGCTCCTCTCTCTGGAGTATCTAATCTAAATTTATAGTTCTTCTTAGGTCCTGCTAAATGAACTCTATCATAATTTTTTTCATCATAGGTTTCTTGGTATACGGTAAGTCCCTCTGCTCCTGCCTCTACAGCTTTTCTATAATCCTCCTCACTTAGTGGTTGTACCTCTAATGTTATGGAAGGAAAATATTCCTTCATTACTTTTATAGCATCAACTATATAGCTAGTTGGTGAATGAATCTGACTTTCTCCTGTTAATAGGATAATGTGCTTAAATCCTTGTTTTGCCACTGATTCTGACTCTAATCTTATTTCCTTTGAGGTTAGTTTCTTTCTACATATGGAATTTTCAAAATTATAGCCACAATAAGAGCATTTATTAACACAATAGTTGGCTATGTAAATTGGAGTGTATAATAAAATAGTTCTTCCAAAGTGTCTTAAAGATAATTCCCTTGCCTTTACTGCCATGTCTTCTAAAACCTCTGCTGCTGCTGGGGATAATAAATTAAGCAAGTCCTCATAATTGGGACTTTTTTCATTAATACTTTTTAATACATCATCTGCTTGTACGTTGCTCCAATATTTTTGAAAATCAAAGCTCCTAAACCTTTCTATAGTATTATAAAAACTCATTTTTTCATCTCCTCAACCTCTTTTTTACTAAAATAGATAATTCTATGTATACATAGATTGGCTATCTAATCCTATATAAGAATACTATCCTAGAAATCCTGTTAGTGGTGAGGATGCATTACCACTTTTAGAAACAGCTCCAAATTTAGATAAATAAGCAAGTCGTCCTCCTTCTACTGCCATGCTAAATGCTCTTGCCATGTTAGCAGGATTCTTTGAGGATGCTATAGCTGTATTAACAAGACATGCAGCTGCTCCCATCTCCATAGCTTCCATAGCTTGTGATGGCTTTCCTATTCCGGCATCAACTATGATTGGAATATCTAGCTCATCTATCATTATTTCGATAAGTTCCTTAGTTCTTATTCCCCTATTACTTCCTATTGGTGCTCCCAGAGGCATAACAGCTGCTGCTCCCGCTTCTATTAATCTTCTACCTGCATATAAATCTGGACACATGTATGGAAGTACTGTAAATCCTTCCTTTGCTAATATTTCTGTGGCTTTTATAGTTTCTTCATTGTCTGGGAGTAGATACTTTGAATCTGATATAACCTCAATTTTTATCCAGTTACCGCATCCCATAGCCTTGGCAATTCTTGCAATTCTAACTGCTTCTTCTGCATTAGTTGCTCCTGAAGTATTAGGTAATAAAATAACGTCCTTAGGTATATTAGCTAAAATATCTTCTTCCTTATTGTCTAAATCTATCCTTCTTAAGGCCAAAGTAATAACCTCTGAATTACTTTCACTTAAAACTTCCTTTATAAGTTTATTAGATGGGTACTTACCCGTACCTACAAACAATCTGTTCTTTAATTCTATTCCACCTATTTTAAATATATCTTCCATTTTAACTTTCCCCTTCTCCCAATATAATTCTAAGAGCCATATTTGCCATATGGTTTGCACATATAGCTACTCTTGGTGCCATAAGCCCTGAGCCTTCCTTTGCTTCATTTATTCCATCTCCACATATATAAAATCTACTATTTACCTTTTTAGTTGTTATATCATTAGAGGAATAAAAACCTGCCATACCAGATGAGGCTATAAGAACCTTATCCCTTATTGCAGCTAATACTTCATTACTTAACATAGCCTTATACTTTGCATTATCAAAGGCTTCTATGACAATATCTACATCACTAAATAATTCTTTTATATTCTCTTTTTCTATTTTTTTAACCTTGCTATCTACATGTATAAATGGATTTATCTCTAAGATATGCTCCTTTAAAGCCTTAACTTTATATTCTCCTATATCCCTTATTAAATATTGTTGTCTATTTAGATTAGATGGTTCTACCACATCAAAATCTATTATTCTAATAAATCCAACTCCAACCCTTGCTAGTGATATGGCTATATTAGACCCAAGACCACCTACACCAGCAATAGCTACTCTAGCATTTGCCACTCTTTCATGAACTCCTGGTGTATGTCTTGCCATCATAACTCCCCTTAACTCTTCCTTATTAGGTACTTGTCCCTTTTTTATGAAGACAATACTATCACCTTCCTTTAGTGGCTTATCCTCCTCTAAAGGAAATCCATTTAATATAACTACATCACTATTTGGCTTAAGCTTATCTCTTAATTTAAAACAAGTTTCGTCTTCATTAATTTCTTTCTTATTTTCATTAACCTTAATTTTAATTTTCTCTTTCAAATGACTTCACCACTCTATGACTTCTTATAAAATTCTTTTTAACTTATAACTTTCTAGGTACTTTTCTTTCTATAAATGGCTTTCACAAAATAGTTTACTAATCTTTATATAATATCGAGATTGTACTTAATATTAATTTGTTTTCAGAGCTACTCTTTAGCCTCCACCCACAAAGGATATAACTTCTATAGTATCATCTTCTTGTAAATTTATTTTTGAATATTCTTCTCTAATTACTATTTCTTTATTTAATTCCACCACTACTTTTTCTTCATTAATACCTAATTTATTTAATAAACTGCTTATAGTAGTTATTTCATCCATATCCATGTTCTTTCCATTGACCTTCATCTTTCCACCTTCTTTCAATACTTATCTAAGTTATCCTAAAGGATTTTTTCAAAATAAAAAACACCTAACATAACGCTAGGTGTTGAAAATCTCAATAACTAATATAATAATTTCCCTCTTTGGTAAGTCCTTATATTAATAATTATAACTTTGCTTAACTTTTAACTAAAATACTGAGTTTTCATTAGCAAGTTCTTCCATTTTTTATATTAATATGACTTATTAATTTGCTTCCCTCCGATGGTACTAACCATATCAGGTTCTTAGAGTTAGGATTTTCCTTCTCAGCCAACTTGGCACCCCTAGCTATTTATTAAATTAAATTCATTATATCATTGTAAATTTACAAATTCAACTATGCCATTCAATATATACCTTATTGAAAGTTAAGATAAATGCATAGATTTTTATAATAATCACAAAATAAAGTTGAATTTAAAACATCAAAGGAGGTTAACTTTATGAAACTAGAAGATAATGCTGCTCTACGTGAGCAAGCTAAACAAATGCTTATAGATGGTGAATCCTATGATAAAATTATGGATGAAACTCATTTAAGATTAAAGGATGTAAAAAGAATTGAAAGAGAAGAAGTAAGTAGTCACTTTTAATTGAAGGAATATAGAAATAGATAATTTTATAGTAAAAGAAAAAAAGACTATCTCTAAATAAACTAAAACTTCATTGAACTTATATATGGCATTGACTAGCAATAATATTTCACTTTAAGTTCAATATTATATAAAGTTTAGTAACTTACCTAGAGATAGTCTATTTTTAATGTCTTTACATAAAACTTATTAAATATAACATATTAATTACACAAGATGCATCATTTCAAACCTGAAAGTAATTTACATATATTGAATATATAGTAACACACCTATATAATTTTATGTATAATGCTGAATAGGAGATGATTCTATGATCTTTTTTGAAATCTTAACCTATATTTTATTGTATACCTTAGGAATTATCCTTGGTTCAAAAACTTTAAAGTATAAGTCTGTAATCTTTGATGTAGTTTTAATTGTATTGACACTACTCTCCTTTAAAATAGGAATTAGCACCTTCATACTACATTTACCAAATTATCAGTTAAGACTTCCAACTCTATTAGTGTTAACTTTATCTGGTATTTTAACTAGAAGAATAATAAGTCTACATGTAAAAAAATTAACTACTCAATAAACATCAAAATGGTGATTTCAAAAATAGCTTAATAAGCTATTTTTCTAAATCACCATTTATTATTTCAATAAATTTTGTAGCTGCCGGTGAAAGAGATACACTCTTTAAAAAGCAAAGCCCTATACTTCTTTTAGGTATTTCTTCCTTTAACTTAACTTCATATACTATATTTTGGTCTAGATATTCCTTTGAGAATTCCTTAATAACACAAGCAATTCCTAAATTTATTCTTGCAAATTCTAATAATAAATCATAGGAACCTAATTCCGTTTCCACATTAATTTTAGTACCTTTAGATAGCATATACTTCTCTATATATTGCCTAGATATAGATTTTGATTCTAATAATATTAATGGTAATTTTGCTATTTCTTCAAAATCAAGTGGCTTAGAGCACATCTCCTTATATTTACTTCCACAAACAAATATATCATGGATATCCATACATTCTCTAAGCTCTAAAGCAGAATCTTCAATAGGAAAATTACAAATTGCAATATCTACTTCTCCTGATTTTACACTAGCGCAGAGCTCTAAGGTTGTAGCATTTTTTATCCTAAATTTAATATTAGGATATTCCTTGTGAAATTTCTCTAAATATGGTAGAAGAAAATATCTTGAAATAGTATCTCCTACACCAATCTTTAAATCTCCTATCATCATATTTTTGATTTTTAAAAGCTTTTCCTCTCCAACATTAATTAAATTCATAGCAGAGTTAGCATACTCAAATAAAAGTTGACCTTCATTTGTAAGGATAACTCCCTTAGAAGTTCTTGTAAAAAGTCTCATGTCCAGCTCTCTTTCTAGCTGCATAATTGATTGACTTACCGCTGGCTGGGTCATATATAACTCTTTAGCAGCTTTGGAAAAACTTTCATGTTTTCCTACCATACAAAACACTTTATATAAATCTAACTTACTTATCATATAAGTACTCCTTATATCTATTATTAAATATATTTATTTTACTTATATCACTAAAATAGTGTATATTACAAGAGTAAACCTTAAAAATTAAAATATTTTTATACAAAGGAGATGTTACAATTGGAAAGAGTCGTTGGAACTGTTGTTAGAGGACTTCGTTGCCCAATTATAAACAAAGGAGATAATATTGAAGAAATCGTTGTAGATAGTGTATTAACTGCTGCTAATGTAGAAGGTTTCTCAATTAATGATAAAGATATAGTTACTGTAACTGAATCTGTAGTTGCTCGTGCCCAAGGAAACTATGCAACTATTGATAATATTGCTAAAGATGTAAGCTCAAAATTTGGTGATGATACTATAGGAGTAATATTCCCAATATTAAGCCGTAACCGTTTTGCTATATGCCTTCGTGGTATTGCGAAAGGTGCTAAAAAAGTTGTTTTAATGCTTAGCTACCCTTCAGATGAAGTAGGTAACCATTTAGTAGATTTAGATATTCTTGATGAAAAAGGAGTTAATCCTTGGACAGATGTTTTAACTGAAAAGCAATTCCGTGAATACTTTGGATATAATAAACATACATTCACTGGTGTTGATTATATTGAATATTATAAATCACTAGTTGAAAGCTATAGAGTTGAGTGTGAAGTTATATTCTCAAATAATCCAAAAACTATATTAGATTATACAAAGAGTGTACTTACTTGTGACATTCACACTAGATTCAGAACTAAGAGAATACTTAAAGCAAATGGTGGAGAAAAGATTTATAGTCTTGATGATATTCTATCTGAATCAATTGATGGCAGTGGATTCAATGAAGCTTATGGACTTTTAGGTTCAAATAAATCTACAGAGGAAACAGTTAAACTTTTCCCTCGTAACTGCCAACCAGTAGTTGATAATATTCAAGCTATGATTAAAGAGAAAACTGGAAAAACTGTTGAAGTTATGATTTATGGAGATGGAGCATTTAAAGATCCAGTAGGTAAAATTTGGGAACTTGCTGACCCAGTTGTATCTCCTGCTTACACTTCAGGCCTTGAAGGTACACCAAATGAAGTTAAATTAAAATATCTTGCTGATAACAACTTCGCAGATTTAAAAGGTGAAGAACTTAAATCTGCTATCTCTGAATATATTAAAAATAAAGAAGCTGACCTAGTTGGTGCTATGGAGTCACAAGGTACTACTCCAAGAAGACTTACTGACCTCATAGGATCATTATCTGATTTAACTTCTGGAAGTGGAGATAAAGGTACACCTATCATCTTTATCCAAGGTTATTTCGATAATTACACTAAATAATCTAATAAAATGTTATTTCTTATCCTACTTATATAAAAAGATAGCCCAAGGATTTTCTTTATCCTTGAGCTATTTTTTATATATAATTTATCACACTTTATTGCTTAGTGTTATATTTTTTAGGCATCTGAAAATAAATAATAAGTCAAAGATGGGAAGTATATTTTGAGTTAGACAAGGAAACAGGTTCNNCGGGTAGTCATCAGATAACACAAAATAAACGAGCATTCTGACTTATTTATTTTTGAAGATGCCTTATATACTAGACTACTTTTTATAAGAGCTTTTTAAAGCTACAGTTCTATTAAACACCAATTTATCTTTAGACAACTTAGTATCTCTTATAAAATATCCGTGTCTCATAAATTGAAATCTTCCTTCTTCATTTAGTCTAAGAGCTGCTGGTTCAATTACAGCATTCTTCTTTACTTCTAAAGAATTCTTATTTATAAATTCAAATAAATTATCTCCTGAAGGGGATTCGTTAAATAAATCCTCAAATAATCTAACTTGGCAAGGTACTCCATATTCTGCACTTACCCAGTGAATAGTTCCCTTAACCTTTCTTCCAGTAAATCCGCTACCACTCTTAGTTTCTGGATCATAGGTACATCTAAGTTCTATTATTTCTCCAGCTTCATTTTTAATGACCTCATTACATTTTATAAAGTATGCTCCCTTAAGTCTAACCTCTCCGTCCAGTACTAGCCTATTATACTTTTTAGGTGGATTCTCACTGAAGTCTTCTCTTTCTATATATAACTCTCTAGTGAAAGGCATTTCCCTATTACCTAGTTCTTCATTTTCTCCATTATTTTCAATGGTTAAATACTCTAAATGCTTCTCTGGTAAATTTGTAATTATAACCTTTATTGGATCAAGTACCGCCATAACAGATGGTACCTTTGCTTTTAAATCTTGTCTTAAAGCATTCTCGAGCATAGCCATGTCTACTATAGTCTCTGCCTTAGCAACTCCAATTTCTCTTAAGAAATCTAAAATTGCTTCTTTAGTATATCCTCTTCTTCTCATTCCTTTTAAAGTTGGAAGCCTTGGATCATCCCATCCATCAACTTCTCCACTAGCTACTAACATCTTTAAATATCTCTTGCTTGTAACTACTCCACTTAAATTCATTCTTCCAAATTCAATTTGTCTTGGCTTTGGATTCTTTAAATCTAACTCGTTTAAAACCCACTCATAAAGAGGTCTGTGATCCTTAAACTCATTAGAGCATAATGAATGAGAAACACCTTCTATATAGTCTTGAATTGGATGAGCATAGTCATACATAGGATATATACACCATTGGGTCCCTGTTTTATAATGTGATGTATAGGATATTCTATAAATAACAGGGTCTCTCATATTCATATTAGGGCTTGCCATATCTATCTTAGCTCTCAATACAGCTTCCCCTTCTTTAAATTCACCAGCTTTCATTTTCTCAAATAGTTCTAAATTTTCTTCTATATTTCTATCTCTATAAGGACTATTTTTACCTGGTGTTGTTAAAGTTCCTCTGTATTCTCTTACTTCATCAGGAGTTAAATTACATACATAAGCTTTTCCTTTTTTTATTAAATATAGAGCATAGTTATAGATCTTCTCACTATAATCTGAACCATAGAAAAGTCTATTCTCATAATCAAATCCCATCCATTTCATATCTTCCATAATTGCATCTACATATTCATGGTCTTCTTTTCCTGGATTAGTATCATCAAATCTTAAGTTAAACTTTCCATTATATTTTTTAGCAATTCCATAGCTTATATTTATTGCATAAGCACTTCCTATATGAAGATATCCATTAGGTTCAGGAGGAAAACGAGTATGAATTTCACCACATCTTCCCTCGTTAATATCTTCTTTAACTAGTCTATCTACAAAATTTAAAGCATCATTTTCATTACACATATCATCCTAGTAAAGCTTCTTCTCTTCAAGCTTTACTAAAGTCACCTCCTATTATATATTTTAAAATTTTAATTTTACTTAATTGAATTAAAGATTTAGGGTACTGCTCCTAAATTAACTTTTTCTTGCCTATGTTACAAAGACCAATCTCGCTTTGCTCGTAAAGAAACTCCTTTTCACATCTTTGGTGATATGAAACTCCTTTTCACTTCGCTCAAATGAGTAAGTTCACATGACTAAATCATAGATTTAGATTCTCACTTAAGTTTCACTTAGCTAAATCAAAGATTTAGAGTGATGTTGCTAAAGCAACTTTCTCGCTTTGCTCGTAAGGAAACTCCTTCTCACATGCGTTCCAAGGAGTAAGTTTTACTTAGCTAAATCAAAGATTTAGAGTAAAACTTAAAAACTCCCGCCCTAGGACTTGTTTTATAGTCCTTAGGGCGAGAGTTATATCTTCGCGTTGCCACCTAAATTCATAGATATGTCACCATATCAATCTCATCAAGTACGGTATTTCATAATACTTATACTCTAGTCCTGTAACGTAGACCTACGTCATAGCATCATCTTTAAAAATCTAGAAATTAAACTACATTAACTCATTGATAACGTATCTTAAAATTTCTATATTGCTCTTTAAAGAATCCATATGAAGCTCAGAGGCTTGTTTCGATAAATACTTCTTTACTCCTTTTCAGCATACGGAGCTCTCTGTAAAAGAAATTAAATATCTACTTTTCTCATCACAGCTATTATTAATATTATTATCTATAATATACAAATATATTTATTTCGTCAATAGAAAATTTTTAAAATACAGATTAAACTAAAATTTATTTGAATTTAATTGTATTCTATTATAACTATTTAATGTTATACCTAAGCTCTTATACCTCTAACTGTAAAGTTTCCAAACTTTGAATATACTATTGCAGTTAAATTATTACCCTCAATTTTTCCCTTAGCAGTATAAGCTATTTTCATTATCAATTTTTTAAATTCTCCTGAGAACTCAAATTCATTACCGTTTACGGTTCCTCCATAGAAAGTACTAGTTACACCTTTAGCTATTAACCTTCCACTAAGCCTATCTCTGTTTACTATAAATTCTATTATTCCTTTTTCTAATCCCATAGGAGTTTGCATCGAAATATAATATTTACCTTCCATTTTATCTCCTCCTTCAAATCTAAGTCATCTATACATATATATTCAAAGGAATGACTTTTAGTAACTATATGTGAATCTCAATTAACCTTTAATAATCTATTATCTATATGCAGTATTTAATGCTGTTAATAGAGTACGAACATCATACATATGTGGAGTTCTTATCTAAACCTAATAGAGTGTAAACAGCTATTTTGGTAGCACGAATAAAGAATTCCTCTGTAAATACCATATCTTCCGGTTGATTTCTAAAGTGAGGTTGTGCAGCAACAACTATAGACATTAACCAACTTGAATCCTTAAATGTCATTAATACCCCACAATATTTTTCTATAATTTTAAGCAACTTATTACCTTTACAAGTTACTAATATTTATAAAATGCTCAGCTTACACTTGTATTAAAGTATAAGCTGAGCATTAATTTGAGGTTTAGTCCATTATAGGATAGACCTTTATATCTATCATCAAATTTGAAACTTTATTCATGTAGTCCAAATCCACTTATTATTAAGGTAGCCCAATCTTCATTTTCTTTTTCAATCCACTTGTACTCTATGTCAAGTTCTTTAAGCCAAGCGTTAAGTCCATAACTCTTTTTACTTACATTTGGAGATTTTCTTCCGAAGATTTCTTTTATAGTTTCAAGTAATTCAGCTTGCCCCTCTTGACCAAGAGGTCTATCAATTACATTACTTATCTCTATGCAGCATTGTGCATATGATGAATGATCTTCAAAATATAGCTCATTAGCAAGTCCTATTCTTTTCTCGTTTAATTCTTTAATTACATCATTAATTTCACCAATATTTGATAAATACTTCTTAGCCACTCCCATAGAGTCAATATCACTATCTAGTCTATTTATCTGCTTTTCTAATCTTTCATATCTCATATACTTTTCTCACTTTACATATTTATTTTGCCATATATAGAGTTTTTGCTTAATAAATTATTACTACTTTTAATTTAAAGACTTTTTGTCTTACATTTACAGCTCTCTTAATGCCAATAATCTATTATAACATTAAAAATAACTGTTGCAATTAACTTCTTTCAATCCTAACCTTACTTCCTCCTCTTCCTGATTCAGCTGGAGTAAGAACTAATTTTACTGGAACTCTATTTTTTATGGTCTCTACATGGCTTATTATACCTACTTTAAGCTTATCATTATGGACTCTTTCCAGAGAACTCATAACCACCTCTAATAGATTGTCGTCTAGGGTTCCAAATCCCTCATCTAAGAAAAATAATTCAAGAGGAGCTGCTCCCTTAAGCTGAATTTCTGAAGATAACGCCAATGCTAATGATAGCGATGTTAAGAAGGTTTCTCCACCAGATAGAGTAGAGGCATCTCTTCCAGCACCTCCATTTTTATAATCTCGTATTATAAATTTACCATTTTCATCCACCTCTAATCCATAGGTTCCACTTGTAATTTCCTTAAGCCTTTTAGAAGCTTCCATAGATACATACTTAAGTCTAGTAGCAGCTACAAATTCTACAAACTTTTTACCCTTAAATAGTTTTTCTAAATCATCAAGAAGTGCTAATTTATGATCCAACTTTTCCTTCTTATCTAATAATTCCTTTAATTCTATAAGTTTTTTCCTTATATAGTTAACTTCTTCTGAATCCTTTATTTTTACTTCATTTAAAGCTTTTATTTCTTCTTCCTTTATAGCTTTTTCTTCTTGAATCTGCTGCCAAGCTTCTTTAGTTACCTCTCTTCCATTTATCTTCATAAGTAAACTTTCAATAGCTCCATTAACCTTATATACACTATTATTATATTCCTCTATAATTTTCTTTAAATTTTCAGTTTGTTCCTTAGATATTATACTCTCCTTAACCTGATCGTAACTTTCAAAGCTTTCCTTCTTTAAGACAGCTTCTAAATAGTTCTTCTCTTCAACTTCTCGTTTATCTAATTCTCTAACTTTACTTATGATATCTATTAAGGCTTCATTACAATTTTTAAACTCTTCCTCCATAAGCTCCTTTTTCTTTTCATAGCTATTAAAGGAATCCTCTATTGTTTTTATTTCTTTCTGAAGCTTAATTAGTAAATCATTTAGGTTATCCACTTCACCTATCTTCGCTTTTATTTGAAGTTTCTTTTCTTCGGCATTCTTTTCTTTTTCTATAAGGGATGACCTTTCTTTAGCTAAATTTTCCCTTAGTGCATTTATATTTATCTGCAAGGATTCCTTATTATTTATTAAACCCTCTAGTGCTTTTCTATACTTCTTTATGTTCTTTTCTAGATCATCTCTCTCTTTTTCAATTCTCAATATTTCTTCATTTTTCTCTTGAAAATTTTCTACATTAATAGAATCTTTTATAACCTTTATATCTGATTCTAGAGTACTATAAGATAAAATATTTTTATTGTACTCTAAATCTACCTCTTTATATCGCTTTTCATTTTCTTCTACAACAGATTTTATAGTATTTACTCTACCTTCTAAGGATAGCTTTTCCTCTTTTAAAGCCTTTATAAAATTATCTAGAGTTTCCTTATCTTTGTTAAACTTTGCTAGTTCTTTGTCTAGCACTTTAAACTTATCTTCTAATATTGCTAAATTCTCAACTTTAAAATCATCACCCAAAGCCTTTATTTCTAATGTTCTAGACTTTATATTTTCTCCTAAGCTTAAAATTTTTGTATTATCTCTAGTAATATTACCTTCTATCTCTTTAATCTGATTTTCTAACTGCTCTAATTTTTCATTTAATTCATTTAAATCTATATTTTCTACCTGCTTTATGTTCTTCACATGATGATCTAGGGAACCGCAAACAGGACAAGGCTCTTCATTTTTTAAATTTTCTCTAAGCTTATTTGCTAAGCTCTCTACTTGTAAATCTAATATTTCATTCTTTAATTTTTTAATAGCTTTATCTATACCATTCTTGCTTTCCTGATACTTAATTACTGCTTCTTTTAAGCTCTCTATGATTTCTTCTGAATTTTTAATATCTTCAGTTGCAATACTATATCTTCTAGATTTTTCTTGTTCCTCGGATAGTCTTCTTTGAAGAATCAATAAATCTGTTGATTCTCCTGGACAAGTATTAACTAATCTTTCTAACTCATCTTCCTTTTCCTTAAGCAATACTTCTTTCTTATTGAGTTCTTCTTTTATTAATCCTTCTTTTACATGGCCTTCTTCTATAAATTTTCCTAACTTTGTCAAAGTTAGCTTATCTTTATTTACTAAATTTTTCAAGTCCTCATATCTTTCATTAAGTCTGATTCCATTTTGAACTTTTTCTTTTAATTCACTATCTACCTTTAGGGCTTCAAATTTTTCCTCTGTTTCTTTTATAACATTTCCACCCTTATCAATTCTTTCATCTAGAACATTTATTTCTCCTTGCTTTTTATGCTCCTGTTCCTGTAAAGTTCTGATATTTTCTTTTAATGTATTAATATCCTTATTTAAACCTTCTAATTTTTTCTTTTCTACTAGGGCATCCTTAATCTTTTCTTCCTTTACTTTCAAATCAGGCAATTCATTATCTTTTCTTTTTCTCCAAAGATTCCACTCGCTTTCCAATTCATCTTTTTCTATCTTTAACTTTTTGTATTTAAGCTTTAGAATACTTTCTTTTTCTTTTGAAGCTTTTAAATCTCTTATAGTAGCTTCATAACTTTGTATATAAGGTAAAACTCTAGCCGCCCCTTCACCTATTCTAACTTTTTCCTTATAGTCTTCTATTTCCTGCACCTTTCCCATAAGAATTTCTTTCTTTTCCTCATAGGCTTTTATGTCTAAAGTCAATTTCCAAAGGTCTTCTTTCTCCTTGAAATCTTCTTCTAGCCTTTTAAACTCCTCAGTAGCTATTACTAATTTCTGTTCTGAAGCTTTTAATTCTTCCTCTTTTTCTTTTAAACCTTCTTCATTTATATTTTCATAGCCTTTAAGCTCACCAGATAATTCTCTATACTCATTCTCTTCCTTAGTTATCTCAGCCTTAAGCTTACTTGAAAGATTATCTCCATACTTTTGCAAGTTAAATAATCTCTCTAGCATATCTCTTCTAGCTCTACCCTCTAGCTTTAGGAACTCACTAAACTTTCCTTGTGGTAAAACCACAGTTCTAGTAAAATCATCTAAACTTAATCCTATAATCTCTCTACAAGCTGTAGTTACTTCCTTTACTTTATCTGCTAAAATTATGGGCTCCTCTAATGTTATATCTACTATCTTACATTTTCCTGATACAGGATTACCTGTCTTCTTGTCTCTCTTAAACTCTCTATCTACAACATATCTCTTAGGCTCTACTCCTGAAATTTGAAAGGTATAGCTTAAAGCTAGACTATCACAATTAGTATTTATAAAATTTGAGCTTTTTCTTGATACTTCTCCATATAAGGCTAAAGTTATTCCATCTAATACTGTGGACTTTCCGCTACCAGTAGGTCCAAATATACCAAAAAATCCTTGCTCCGTAAGCTTTTCAAAATCTATAAATTGCTCCTCATTAAAGCTATTTAATCCTTTAATTTTAAGGCTAATTGGTTTCATTATCTTCGCCTCCCTCTTCAGAAATTATAGACATGAGTAAGTCAACCACTTCTTCCTCTGCTTCTACACCTCTTTCTCTCTTATAAAAATCCTTAAATATTTCTTCAAAGGATTTTTCTGAGAGACTAACAGCACTTTCATCCTCTTCCTCAACCCCTATAATCTTAGGCATTATTTCTAGAATATCTCTTTTTAATGTCTTCATTTTCTTTATTTCATCTTCGTTTATATATCTATCTGTAGAAATTTCAAGATACACCCAGCAATCTTTATCCTTATTTTCCTCGCACCTTAAGATGGCTTCTTCTACACCATTACATTTCCAAACCTCAATAGGTTTATAAACCTTTATTTCTACCTCATTTATGACACTTTCTTCCCCAGCCTTAACATCTACAATAAAACATTTATTTTTAAAGCTAATTTCCTTTTTATTGTAATGAAGAGGGGAGCCTGAATACCGTGCTCTCTTATTAGTTCCAGGTACTATTTGAGGTTTATGCACATGGCCAAGAGCTATATATTGAGCTGACTCTGGAAAACAACTTCCATTTACTATGTAGCTTCCACCTAGCTGAATGCTTCTCTCTGAGCCACTTTCCTCACTACCCATGGCAAATAGATGTGATACAACTAAGTTTATAGTATCATTTCGATAATGACTTTCTAATGAATGAAACAATTCATGTATTCTATCGCTATAAGATATTAACTTTTCTTCTTCACTTTCCATACCACTATATAATATTTCATTTAGTCTTTTTTCACTTGGATATGGCACTGTTAATATAACTGCTCTTTCTCCATTAACTTCAATTTCAATAAATCCTTCCCCTGATTCAACAAGTTTATGCTTACCATAAATTCCTGGTTGAGCTACAGTTTTAGGAGTTCCCACCATGATTATTCCGTGATCCATAGCTAAAGGTCCTGCTGCTACTAATCTCTCTGGATTATCATGATTTCCTGAAATTACAAGGGTCACCCTTTCTCCATTCCTAGAAAGCCTTTTTAATGTATCATAAAACATTTTTTCAGCTCTAGCTGGTGGGTTGCTTGTATCATAGACATCTCCTGCAATGATAACTAAATCTATATTATTTTCTTCCACTATTTTTACAAAATCCTTTAAAAACTCTTCTTGCTCGTCCATTCTACTTTGGCCTTCTAAATTTTTCCCTAGATGCCAATCACCAGTATGAAGTATTCTCAAATCTATTCCTCCCTTGCCAATTTATCTTTTAAATTTTTAACTTATAAATTTTTATATTATACAACAAATTTACTTTATCCTATTTTTCAGCTAAATTATTTTCTGAATTAATCTAGGCCTATTTCCTTAAATCCTGTAAAATCTTCATTATTAAATTCCATAACAATAATCCAAGGCATAACACTCTTTATTCTATTAAATTCATTATACCCAAAGTTTTTATCATAATGGTTTAATATAGTGCTTAAAGCTGTACCATGAGTTCCTATTACTACATTTTTGTCTTTATTCTCATCTAATATCTCTTTTAATGCTTTTATATTTCTTTCTTGGACTTGTCTAAGACATTCTCCTTTAGAGAGCTTGTAATCAAAATCTTCCCATTGACATTTTACAAAACCATTAAAATCATCTATCCATTGATCCGTAATAGTCCTTTCCCTTAGGTCATCCTTAGTTACTACTTCTACGTTTAATGTGTCGGCTAGTACCTTAACTGTATCTACAGCACGCTTATATGGACTTGAGTAAATAGCATGAATATCTCTGTTTCTCAACACTTCTGCTACTCTTTTACTATCATTTAACCCTTTATCCGTCAATGGTCTGATTAAATCCTCATGAATTGAAAAGTCAGGCTCACAATGCCTTATAAAATATATATTAGTCATTTCCCCTACCCCCTATAAAATAACTTAGGCATCTGAAAATAAATAATAAGTCAAAGATGAGAAGTATATNNTTTATTTTTGGAAGATGCCTTAGTTCCATATCATCTTATCTCCTATTATACATTAAGTTATTTTATAGTATCATCTATAATTAGAAAATCTCATTAGTATTTTGTGGATACTATTTAAAATATAAAAATAAAAAAGAGCATATCAAAATCAGTTACTAATTCCTATTAAACATTGAACTTTTACTTCAGTATAGATATAAATTCAATATTAACCTAAGATTTAGTTTATTTTGATATAGCTCTAACATTATTCAAGCATACTATTCTTCTACACCATAAAATAACTCTATTACATCTTTATCTGGCCTTTTTCCAACATAACTTCCTATGAAGAATGTAACTATAGCTACTATAAGGGCTGGCACTATAGGTTGAACTCCCATTGGTGCAAATTTTGTAACAAAAAATAATATAAAGGAACCAACTCCACATATCATAGAAACTATAGCTCCCATGGCGTTAGCTCTTTTCCAATATAGACCAAAGACTACTGGACAAAAGAAAGCAGCTTCTAAACCACCAAAAGCAAATAAATTAATAAAAGTAAGCAAGGCTGGTGGTTGTATTGCAAGAATAAATACTATAAATCCAATAATTGCTGTAGACCACAAACTCATTTTTGATATCTTCTTTTCGAAATCCTTACCTTCTTTTGCTTCATTATTTTTCATAATATAGTTCATATATATATCCTTTATAATTGCCGCAGAAGATAAAATCAACATAGAAGATACTGTCGACATAACTGCTGCAAGAGGTGCTGCAAGAAATATTCCAGCTGTTATAGGATGCATAATATTAATAACCAAGGTTGGAATAACCGTATCTGAATTGGCAATTCCTGTTGGAAGAACTGCAGCAGAAAGCACTCCTGCTAAAAGCATTCCAAACATTAAAATAAAGAAAACCACTGTTCCATAAATCATGGCGTTATGCATGGATTTGCTATCCTTAAATCCCATGGCTCTAACTGTATTTTGTGGAAGTCCAAGAGTTCCAACTCCTACTAATACCCAAAATGACATTATATATCCTTTGCTAAAATGTCCTCCCGATAAAGGGGTGCTCCATGCTGGATTTATTTCATTTAGTGTAACTGAAATAGTATCCATGCCGCCTCCAACCTTTACAATAGAGTAAAGAATTAACCCTGTACCAATTATCATTATAATTCCTTGAAGAGTATCAGTAACTACCACTGCTTTAAATCCTCCAATAGTAGTATATATGATTACTATTGTACCAAATAAAATTAGTCCTACTAAGTAAGAATATCCTGTGATTGATTGAAATAATACAGCTCCTCCAATGAATTGTGCTACCATAGTTACAATAAAAAATATAACTAGTGCTATAGATGCCAATATAACTACAGCTGGCGATTTATATCTCTTGTATAAATAATCTGTAACTGTTACAGCATCAATTTTTCTTGAAATTATAGCTAATTTTTTTCCTAGTATACCCAAGGTTAAGAAAGCTGTTGGCACTTGAGTTATTGCTACAAATACCCAGCTTAACCCTACTGAATAAGCAATTCCTGGTCCTCCAATAAAGCTACTAGCACTAGTGTAGGTAGCTATTAAAGTCATAGCAAGAACAAAACCTCCCATAGATCTTCCACCTATGAAGTAATTATTTATAAATCCATTTTTAGCATTTTCCTTTGCTGCATTTTTACTAATCCAAACTCCTATAAATAAGTTCAACGCTAAATAAAGTATAATTGGTATTACAATTAACATTTTTTCCATAGTACATTCCTCACCCTATTTCTCTTCATCATTTTGATTCTGACTTTGGCTATCTTCTAAGTCTATATTCACAAATAAATACTTCACAGTAAATATAACTGCCACAATAAATATCATAGGCCCTACAAAACTATTTAGCACAAACCATAGTGGAAGTCCCATTACATATTTATAAGTAGATGGATCACCACTTCCTAGCCCAAAGCCAGTAACATACCACCAAATAAAATAAAGTATATACAAAACAATAGAAATAATAGCTTCTTTATTGATTTGTCGATTTTTAGCTTTTTCTGATAATTTCATTATCCTACTCCTCTTACCTTCAATATAAATATCTTTATTATAACGTTGCTTTCATTAAGAAAACTCTTATTTTGACAACATAGTAATATTATCACGTCACTATAGAGTGCACAAGGTTTTCATAATTTATTTTTTCCCAATATAGTATTTTAACTTAAACAAATATAACTTTTTTTAATAAATATAAATCTTTTTAAAAAAATGTGAAAAAACTATTGCATAAATATAATATGTTATTGTATAATTATGCAATGATATTAAATTATTATACATAAGGAGGATACAACAATGAAAAAAGGTATATTAAAAAAAGTTTTTGCAATAGCTATGGTTGGAACTATGTCATTATCTTTAATGGCTTGTGGAAATAAAGAAAAAGTAGACCTGCTCTCAAAAATAAAAGAAGAAGGAAAACTAAAAGTAGGTATGAGTGTAGATTACGCACCTTACGAATTTTTTGTTATGGAAAATGGCGAAAAGAAAATGGTTGGCTTAGATCTAAATCTAATAAGTGAAATAGCTAAGGATTTAGGCGTAGAATATGAAATTCAAGAAATGGAATTTAGTACAATTTGTGATGCTACAAGAAATGGAATAATTAATTTAGGAGTATCTGGACTNNAAGAAGCCAAATTGTAGATTTCTCAAATATATATTTCCAAGCAGAACAAGGAATTTTAATAAATAAAAATGCTGCTGAAAGTATTAAAAGTATTGATGATTTAAAAGGTAAGAAAGTTGGAGCTCAAAATGGTTCTATACAAGCTACCTTAGCTCAAGGAATTGAAAATGCTAATGTTAAGCTATTACCAGAAGTGCCAACTTTAATTCAAGATTTAATAGCTGGAAACTTAGATGCAGTAATAGTTGAGCTACCAGTGGCAGATATACAAGCTACAGTCCATAATGAGTTAGTTGTTGCAGAGGAAAAAATTAAGGATACTTCTGGCGGCGGTTCCGCTATAGCTATTCCAAAAGGACAAGAAGCTTTATTAGCATCTGTTAATAAAACTCTTGAAAGATTAGAATCTGAAGGCAAAATACAAGAATTTTATAAAAAAGCTATAGAATTAAGTAAAGATGAGGTCACAGCTCAATAATTATTAATTTTTAACTAAGGCATCTTCAAAAA
>DCDL01000037.1:12796-36543 GCA_002316385.1 Clostridium sp. UBA1056 | reverse complement strand
ATTTATTTTCAGATGCCTAACTACAAAGGAGGAAGCTATGTCTAATTTAAGTTTTAAATTTATAGAAAAATATTATCCAGTATTTCTAGAGGGTATTCAGTGGACTTTAATAGTAGCAATACTGTCAGTTATATTTGGAGTAATCCTTGGAACTCTTCTTTGCTTTATGAAAAGATCCAAGGTATCTGTATTAAAAATACCTATTCCTAAGGTTATAGCTTCTGTTTATATAGAATTTATAAGAGGAACACCGCTACTACTACAAATTTTTATAGTATATTTTGGTACAACCTCCTTCGGACTTAAGCTTACTCCTGTAGTAGCTTGTGTAATAGCACTCTCTATTAACTCCGGAGCCTATGTAGCAGAAATAATAAGAAGTGGAATTGATGCAATAGATAAAGGGCAATTAGAAGCTGCAAGAAGTCTAGGTATGAATCAAAGAATGGCAATGCAACATATTATTTTACCTCAAGCCATAAGAAACATTTTACCTGCTATAGGTAATGAATTTGTTGCTATAATAAAAGAATCTTCTATGGCATCAGCTATTGGCGTTGCTGAGATAACCTATGGTGCTAAGCTAGTTACAGGTGCTACCTATAGAAGTTTTGAACCTCTAATTGTAGCAGCTATCTGCTACTTTATCCTTACATTTACTCTAGGAAGATTAATGGCTTATGTGGAAAGGAGACTTAAAGGAAATGATTCACGTTAAAAATTTAAAGAAAAACTTTGGAGAAATAGAAGTTCTAAAAGGCATAGATGAACATATTAAAAAGGGAGAAGTTGTTGTAATTATTGGCCCTTCTGGTTCTGGTAAGTCTACTTTCTTACGCTGTCTTAACCTTCTTGAAAATCCTACTTCAGGAGAAATTATATTTGAAGGAAAAAGTATTACTGATAAGAAGGCTAACATAAATAAATTAAGAGAAAAAATGGGAATGGTATTTCAACAGTTTAATCTATTTCCACATAAATCAGTATTAGAAAATATAACCATAGCTCCTATTAAAGTAAAAGGTGAAAAATCAGAATCAGCCAACGAAAAAGCCCTATCTCTTTTAAAAATGGTAGGATTAACTGATAAAGCCAATTCCTACCCTAATTCCTTATCTGGTGGACAAAAGCAAAGAATTGCCATAGCTAGAGCTTTAGCCATGAATCCAGATGTAATGTTATTTGATGAACCTACCTCTGCTTTAGACCCTGAAATGGTTGGAGAAGTTTTGAATGTTATGAAGGAATTAGCTAAAGAAGGCATGACCATGGTGGTAGTTACTCATGAAATGGGCTTTGCAAGAGAAGTTGGAGATAGAATCTTATTTATGGATGAAGGAAAAATTCTAGAAGAAGGTACCCCAGATGAACTCTTTGGAAATCCTAAAAATCATAGAACCATAGATTTCTTATCTAAGGTTTTATAAGGATAGTAAAAATTCTTAATAAATTTTTATAGAGTAGTTTAATATATGATCTAATTATTCTTAGCATATAAATCACATTAAAATAACCAGTAACTTTACTTTAAGGGTAAATTACTGGTTATTTATATTACTCTTATTATTTATAATTTCGTAGTAATGTAATATCTAACTATCAAGATGTTGAACTAACCTTTGAAAGTTAAGATATCTTTTAATTTCTTTGTCTAACTCCAATTTTAACACCATTTGGATCACCTATGAAGACATACTTTTCCATAGGTCCATTGATTATTTCTATGTTTTGTTCTTCTAGTTTTCTTACAGACTCATTAAAGTCATTCACATTAAATACAATAGAAATATTTGAGCTATTAGCTTTTTCTACTTCTGTAAAGCTCTTTGGATATTCTATTAATTCAATAATTACAGACTCTTCATCCTTTAAGAAAACAATGTGTATTCCCTCTGGAGTATCTATTCTTTGCATCTCTTTTAATTCTAAAATTTCTTTATAAAATTTTGCTGATTTTTCTAAGTCTGTTACTGCTATTGTGACCATTTCTAAATTCATAAATACTACCTCACTTTATCAATTTTATACCAACTACCATACAAAATATATTTTCATCTTATAATAATATTCCACTTACTTTTATGTAAGTTGTTTATCTAATTACTCAATCTACTCTATCCAAATTAGTATAACATAAAATTTAAAACTAGTACTAGACTATATTATAAACTATTATGCTCATACGCCTAATTTAACTTTTCCTATATCTTTTTTTCATATAAATAAAAAAGACCTTTTCGCCAATTTACTTCTCCTACCTTAGTGTATCCTAATTTCTCATACATTTTCAAAGCAAAGGGATTTAATGAAAAAGCATCTAATCTAATAGTTTCAATACCTTCACTTCTTAATAACTCTTCAATTAGAAGCATAGTCTTAGTGCCAATCCTTTGATTCTGAAACTTCGGATTAACACATAATCTATGTATAATAAAAAAAGACATATCTTTATATTGCCAATTCATATTGTTATATTCTTCATCATATTCTTGATTTAACACAAAAATAGATGCTATTTTAGAATCAATTTCTCCTAAAAACATTTGATTCTTTAAAATATCTTGCATCAATATATCTTTATTAGGATATAAGTCATCCCACTGTAAAATATCATTTTTATTCATTTCTTCTATTGCAGTTTTAACTACTTCAATAACATTACTTAAATCTTTTATATTAGCTTTTCTTAATTTTAATTCATTCACTATCTTTCTCCTTATTTTATATCTATAATAAAATAACTTTTCTTTATCCTTGCTAGAATTTAAGATTGTCCTTCTTTCACTTCTTTTAAAATCTACTGACCCAACATTTTTTTTGAAACAGATAATTATCTATTTCCACTATAGCCATAACAAATGAGAAGATATACCCTGTTTATTCTTCAAATTATAATATAAACTCTATTCCTTTTACATTACTTTCTCTCATTGAAATGATATAATTATATAAAAGCTGGTTATAGCATCTTTAGCAATGAATTAACTTTATGGATTAAACCTCAATAATACTTTATCTACATGAAAATTAAAGAATTGAGAGTAAATATATAACGGAAGATGGTGATTTAACTGTGAGAAAATATTTTTTAGAATCAGAGAACATTGGATTCTCTAAATGGGAAAAAGACGACATCGAATTGGCACGCTCCTTGTGGGGTGATAGAAATGTGACAAAGTATATATGTTCCACTGGAGTATTTACAGAACAAGACATTAAAATCCGATTAGCAAAAGAGATTGATATGGACTGTAAGTTTGGCGTTCAATATTGGCCCATCTTTGATATTACAACGGAAGATTTAATAGGCTGTTGTGGACTTCGCCCTTATGATTTAGAAAATCGTATATATGAAATTGGTTTTCATATTAAATGCAAGTATTGGGGGCAAGGTATAGCATCAAGAGGAGCAAAAATCGTTATTACATATGCATTTGATGTTTTAAATGCTAGTAATATATTTGCTGGTCACAACCCTAACAATACAACTTCTGGAAAGCTCCTCTCTAAATTAGGCTTCCATTACATAGGGGATGAGTTTTATGCTCCAACAGGATTAAACCATCCGTCTTACTTATATCTTAAAATAACCGACTTTATATTTTCTACAAACATGAAATCCTAATTTTTCTGCTGTTTTTTGTGATGCAATATTATCTTCGGTACAATCCCATATAGCATTTCTACCTCGAATCTCTGTTTCTCTTAGGACATTCTCCACTAAAGAAATCGCAATACCTTTTCTACGAAAATCTACTAAAGTATCAACAGTAATATTATCCTTATCATCATAAGTACCAATAATTATTGCTCTTCCTATAATTTTATTATCATATATAGCCGCATATCCATAAGCTTTATTTAAATATTTTTCATAACATCCCCAAGAAATATTGATTTCATTTTTTACATATTCACTATTCTCATAATTGTTATAAAAAAAATCTCTATCTATTCTTTCAATAAAAAACTGTATGTTATTTATTTCAACTACTTTTCTGCATTGTAGCTCATATTCATATTGTAATGAAAAGGATATTTCATTATTAGAATATATGTTACATATCATTTCAGATAATTCCTCAGTGTCTGTTGCATATTCAAACTCTTCAATTTCTCTACTCTCTAAAAATGGTTTTATTGTTTTTGACATAAATTCTTTAAAGTCATTATACTGATTAACCATTAATGGCTTACCCATAAATTGAAATCCCGCTTGATACTCACTCCAAATAAGTAACATTGATGGCTCAATTATAGAATCACACCAAACTTTCCCAACCATCTCATCAGATAATACAGATAAATAGTAAATACAACTTGTTTCTACCTCAAATTTTTTAGCAAACTCTCTGCTACAATTATTATATTCATACATATTATCTTCCATCCTTTACTATTAGATTCAACATTTTCCTATCAGCATTATTAACTATTATACCATTTTTATCAAGGCATTGAGAATGAATCAATTAATAATGTATATTTTATTTTTCTACTTATTTGTGTAATAAACTTATTAAATATTGCTTGGATATGATTTTATGAGTACTGAAATAGAAAAACTAGCACACATTTAAAAAGAGAGTAACAACATAGTATTCTTTGTAGGTGCTGGTGTTTCAGCTGATTCAAGACACAAAGTCCCTATTTTAATAAAATAAAAAGTGCCTAATTATTATAGGCACCCTATCATTTATAAATATAAATGTTAAGACTTAAGTATATCTTTTAAGCGAAGAGTGAATTCTATTTTAATTTAATAGGTAAAAGTAAGTCAATGTGACCATCTATCCCATTTTCAGGCCACCCCATATGAGAGGAATAAATCCAGTTCAAGTGTTCTTCCAAACACCCCCCCATAATTTCTTCCCCTTGCTCACTGTAATTAGGAACATACTTTTCGTTTTTATTTGCCCATTTTATCAGTAACTCCCATTCTTGAAAGTTTGGAAATTCTATGGTATGGGCTGCATACAGTCCTCCCTCAAATTTCTTTTTAACAAGAGGTGCAGGTACTTCTAAGCCATCTGGAATTGTTACCCAATCCTCATATCCATGATATGATCTATTTGATGATGGATTTGGATTATTAAATCCAAACATTCTTGCATTAGGCATCTTTTCGTACAACTTGCTCTCACGAATAAATTTGTCCACTACAACCCCAACGGTTTCTTCAGGATTCTCTCCAATAAAATGATACGAAGCCACAGTACATGGTGGTAATAAAACAATACGAACACTTTTTATTTTTTCCAATATCTCATTTGCCTCATTTAGTTCTTCCATTAATCGTTCCTCCTTAAAATTGACTTTTGAAAGGCTGAGCGTTTGTATGACACTCATGACTTCAGCGTCGTCTAGAAGGTCTAGTTTTACATGAGTATGTGACTCTTTGTTCAATCGTGTAATAAACATACTCAAAATATCACGTATGGTTTGAAGTGCTGATATCTCATTATCAAGCTTATTCATATTTTCTTGAAATACCTCCACAATTTTAATCTGCTCAGTATCATTCAAAATCAAGGCAATCTTTTTCAAAGGGATACGTAGTTTTCGCAGTGTAATAATCTGTTGCAGACGTCTTACAGCAGACTCGTCATACACACGATATGCGTAATCCTTCTTCCGAATGCTAGGTAATAGTCCAATTTCATCATAGTATCTAAGCATTCTTGTGGAAACATTAAAAGTCTTTGTAACCTCGCTGATTGTCATAAGATTCATATATTCCCCTCCTCTCTAAAATCATTATAAAGTACGACACAACGTCAAAGTAAATATCTTTAAAAGATTTTTTATGAATTATTTAAATACTATGTATTTACACTAAACTATAGATTTCTATTTATCTACTTTTATATTATTCTTACTATATCATGGACAATCTTTTGTTTACAATATATGTCTTAATAATTATTTTATTTTTCCATTTATTTATGCCATAATAAGAATATCAAATATAATTTGGAAATAATTTTATCCGATAACGTTTCATGCCTATGGATAAGTTCCCCTTTCCAAATCAACGATTAGAGGAGGTTCACTTATGAGTACTGAAATAGAAAAACTAACACACATTTTAAGAAATAGCAATAACATAGTATTCTTTGGTGGTGCAGGAGTATCCACCGAATCAGGAATTCCAGATTTTAGAAGTTCAAATGGTTTATGGAACGAAAAATTAAAAATTAATTTTACTCCAGAGCAACTTGTATCTCATAGTTTTTATATGCGATACCCTGAAGAATTTTTTAGCTTTTATAAAGCTAAATTGATTTATCCTGAAGCTAAGCCTAATGGTGCACATATTGCTTTAGCTAAACTTGAAGAAATGGGTAAACTTAAAGCCGTTATTACTCAAAATATTGATGGACTACACCAAGCTGCTGGTTCTAAAAATGTATTTGAACTTCATGGATCTGTTCATAGAAATTATTGCACCAAATGTCATGCTTTTTATGATGCTAACTTTATCTTAGAATCAAAGGGAGTACCTACTTGCACTAAATGTGGTGGAAGTGTTAAACCCGATGTTGTTCTTTATGAAGAAGGTCTAGATGATGATGTTATTAGAGGTTCTATAGATACTATAGCTAATGCTGATACTCTAATTATTGGTGGTACTTCTCTAGTTGTTTATCCAGCTGCTGGATTAATAGATTATTTTAGAGGTAAGTATTTAGTTCTTATAAATAAAAGCTCTACTTCTGCTGATTCTAAAGTTGATTTAGTTATTAATGATTCCATTGGTAAAGTTTTAGGTGAAGCAGTTAATCTTTTATAAAATAAAGGTAGTCATCTTGACTACCTTCTACTGTAATGCTAAAAAAGCCTAGTAATGAAACTATGCTTTCTTATTAAAAACAAAGTATGTTATCTAATAATTTGATTTATTAAAATATGTAGGTTAAATTTCACTTTATCTATTTCTTTATCCTTATCATATAAATTTATACTCCTTGACTACATTTCAATATATATGCAGGTGGTACATTTAGCATTACCTTATCAACGTCTATATTAGGAAAGTAATGCATAAAAAAATTTCTTTTTATCATCGAATATTGAAATGTAATAAATAATCCATTTTCTTTTAATACTCTTTTTGTGTTTTCTAATATGTTTTGAGATATATTTAATGGTAACGATGTAAATGGTAATCCAGATATAATATAGTCCACTTCTAAAATATTATATTTTTCCAGATATATTTTTATATTTTCAGCTCCATCATTTATTATTTTAACATTTTTTTTATTTATATATCTATAATACAATTCTTTATAGAAAATTATATTACTCTCAAATACTAATAAAAGAGTATCTTCACTCTTTCTATTTATCACTTTTTCAGTAAATATTCCTGTACCTGCCCCATACTCTACTATGCACTTACAATCTCTAAAATTTATATTTTCTACTATTTTATTCGAAAGATATTTACTACTGGGTGCAATAGCTCCAACGTTTCTTGGATTTTTTAAAAATTCCTTTATAAATTTCACTATAAGCAACTCCTTAAATATAATTATAGACTAATTATATTTAAAAATAATTAAGAAATTTATAGGGAATTTCTTAAGAATATCTAAAAACAATTAAAAAATTTCTTATAAATATCTTAAGAATTATCAAGATATTTAATATTATCTTCTAACGTATGTAAGTTCAACCATTCCATCTATATTTTTATTTTCAATTAGTTTAAGCTTAATTTCTGAATTCTCTTTGATAAATAGAGGAATCCCCTCTCCTAGGATAGTTGGGATTATTGTAATAATATACTTATCTATAAGATTTTTATTTATAAATTCATGAATCAACTTCCCTCCACCAACTAGCCAAATATCTTTTCCTAATCCACCTTTTATATCTGATACAAACTCTACAATACTTTCTGAAGTGAATTCTACTTTTTCATTATCTTCATATTCTTTCTCAGTAAATACATAACACTTTTTCCCTTCATATACCCAAATATTAGGTGATAATTCATTAATTACCTGCTCATAGGTAATTCTCCCCATAACAACAGTATCTATGGTACTATAAAACTCTTCATATCCATTATCAATTTCTAATACTTCACCTTGTCCACTTAGCCAATCAACTGCACCATTACTTCTTGCTATATATCCATCTAAGCTCATAGCTATGTATAAAACTATCTTTCTTTCCATTTTAATCTCCTTTTAATATAAATTTAATATAAATTAATTCTATATCTACTTTAATAAAAAAACTATTTATATTATACTAATATAAGATTTAATTCATTCATAAAGGAGAATATATTATGACACAATTACCTTTAAAAGATTTTAAAAATATAGATATTTCGAACTTAGACAGTCATATTGAAGATTTTAGATCACTCTCATTAAAATATCGTTGTGCTCTTCGTGAAATTGAAGCAAAATTCGCAACACTTAATGATGAATATAAAAGCATTCACTCCCATAATCCTATTGAACATATGAAGTCTAGACTTAAAACTCCTGAAAGTGTTCTTGAAAAACTTCAAAGAAAAGGGCTAGAATTCTCTATTGAGTCTGCTGAGACCTTAACTGATATTGCTGGAATTCGAGTTATTTGTTCATTCCTTAGTGATGTTTATGAGATTGCAGCCTCAATTAAGGCACAAAATGATTTGACTGTTATTAAAGAACGTGATTACATAAAATCTCCTAAAACTAATGGCTATCGTAGCCTTCATTTAGTTGTTAGTATTCCTGTTTTCTTTTCAAAAAAAGTTGAAAATGTTCCCGTTGAGATCCAGTTTAGAACAGTTTCAATGGATACTTGGGCAAGCCTTGAACACAAATTAAGATATAAATATAGTGGTGAAATGCCTAATGATATTAGTGAAATGTTATTAAACTGTGCTAATATTACAACTGACCTTGATGAAAAAATGCTTATGGCTCATAATCGTCTTATAACATAATCACATTTAAATTCTTAAATTTAATAGAATACAAATAGAGGACGCTTTAAATTTATTAATTAGTTTTTATTTTAATTACAATAAATTTTAATTCGTCCTCTACTTTTTTATCTAAATTATTAGTGAGAAAAGTCTATAGACTCTGTCTAAATTATTAATCTCGATTAGGCACTACTTTAGCATCATTTAAAAGATTATCCACTTGATAGTCATTAATGTTTAGATTTATTTTTTCTTGCATAAGCTTTAGTATAAGTTCTTCCTTTTCTTCTTCAAATATACCAGAATTCTGAATACTTTCTATAAAGCTATCTAAATCATAAATGATGCAATCTCCTTCATAAGCTCCTAATTCGGTACATATATCTACTGAAGCCTGAAGTGGATCTGTTGAATAATCAACATATAACATGCTTCTATCATCTGATGACTCCTCTATTTTTCCCACATAATATCCTGCCACATATTTTCTTGCATCATCCTCTTCTCCAAATCCTAGCACATCTCCATTTGGTGTTACAACTATATAATTATGATAAGGTATCTTTGTATTCATAATTGCCCTCCTTTTAGTGGATTTTAACTATATTTTAAGTTTTCCAAAGGACAAAGTTATTATACTGAGTAAAAAATAACATCAAAATAAATATAGCCTTGATTTAGGCTTTTATTGTAACTTAGATTAGGCATCTTCAAAAAATATACTTCCCATCTTTGAATTATTATTTACTTTCAGATGCCTTAATTATTTTTATTTTTTATAATCGTGATAAATCTAAAGCATAAAATAAAACTCCATATATAATAAAAGAAAAACAAGTAAATGCATGATATATGACATCAAATTTTATTATTTTATTTCTAATCCTTTTATCCATTAGCTTTTTCTTTGATGATAAAATTTTTATTCTAAATAAAATCTCAAATATACCTAATAAAACTGCTGGTACAGATAGCAAGTTTAATTTAGGTACAAAAATATTACCAGATATAATATTTTTTATGTCTCTAGTAAATCCACAAAGAGGGCAAGTTTTTCCTAAAAATCTATAGGAAAGACATCCATATGTAATTGGAAATATTTTATTAACCATCCTCGATATAAAAGGTAAAAATATCATTGCTATTACTAAAATAATCAAAATCACATTAAAAATATTATATTCTTTTACTATCTCCTGGCTTTTCACCTTGTAACCCCCTAATAATTAAAAACAAGATGCCTTTACAGACATCTTTTCGTGGTATGCTTTTACAAATATAATTTTATACTAATGCTACTCCTAATGATGCTACGCCTATAATAAATATTAAAAATATAATAGCCATACATATTCCTATTATAGAACATATAAATCCACCCTTAGCCATTCCAAGAGCTACACCTGCTTCTTTTTTCTTCTTCATGTCTATAAATCCTAATACTATACCTACAACTCCTAGCACTAGAGACAGCCACCATAAGCATCCCCATGAAATCACAGTAAATACAATACTACAAATTCCCAATACCAATGAAGCAACACTCATACAAAATCCTCCTTGTAAATTTTATCAATCTATTCATTGTATTAATTCATACTAAATATTATTACAAAATTATTAACTTATCTTGAAAAATTAATAAACCCCTAAGTGTTGATAACACTAAATAGGTTTATAAGATATGTACTAATCATACACCTTTACGAATAAGATTAGCTTTCTTATTACACTTAACATAGTTCTATACAAAGGGGCTTTAGCAAAATAAGCTAATCTAAATAAATATTGAATAAGCACTTATATTATTAACGCTCAGCCGTTTCGGAATATTGATTTACTAAAGCATTNNGTAATAAAATATTCATAGAGGTTCTTCTAATAAATTAGAAGAACTAAGTTCGAATAACTAAATCAAATATTTAGATTCTTACTTATTCAAATGGCATTCGCTAACAATAATATTAAAGTGCATCTTCAATATTTTATATAAGATTAGTAATATATTTTGCGAAGCCCCTTTAAAAAGTTAACTATGAAACTTTTTACCTATAAAACTATATAAAATTTTAACTTTTTATATAGTTTTATATATAACTTTTTCCTATTAAACTGTCTAAATAATATAATAATTCCCCTATTCATGCTGGTTTTATGATTTTTTGTACCTAATTGCATGTTCAATTTATATTGAGACTCTAAATCATTTATATAATATAGAAAAGAGCCACCTCAAAATCATCTAGATTTTGCGATGGCCCTATAATCCTCAATTTACACTATCCCTCTTTATAAGGCATCTACTTACTGGGAAATAGTTATAATTACCTTACTTGTTTCCTTAGCAATTATATTATGCTCTTTCCTTGCATCAAAGGTTAAGAAATCACCACGTCTCAAAACAAGTCCACCTTCACCAACAAACTCCATATCAACAGCACCTTCAACTATAAATATAGATGCACTACCATCGTGAGTATGCTTTGGTAACCCGCTACCTTCTTGAAAGTTAAAGCACATAGTCTTAAACTTTTCATTCTTAGCTAAAACTTGGCTTCCTGCTGCTATATTATCTAAATTTACTGCTCTTCTATTTGATGTTAACATAATTTTCAAAACTCCTTTACTTATATTATTTATAACTCCTATTATAGGCATTAACGACCTCCAATACAATTACTATAAAAATTAATTTTCTTTTATTTTCTTCATAAATTATAAAATTATTCTTTTACTTATTACAAAAATAATTTTATCTTTTGTTAATTAATATAGAATCATTTTTATCCTTACTACCAATTTCTTAATACACTATAATTAATAATCATTTGAAAAGCATTAAATTTGGATAGTTTTATAGCTAGGTTACGCTTATGCAACCTAGCTATTTTATATTATATTTCTTAACATATATTATGATATTGTATTGTGATATTGCTAAAATTAGAATATCATATATTTTAATTTTAAGTTTTCTTACTACTCTTCCACAAATTCTATTACACCTTTACCAAGCTTACTCACTCTTGCTAATGAATATACTTCATAACCCTTATCTTCTAAAGATCTACGTCCTGGTTGAAAAGACTTCTCTATAACTATTCCTATTCCAGCTACCCTGGCTCCTGCTTCTTCAACAAGTCTTATAGCTCCTTGATCAGCCTCACCATAGGCTAAAAAGTCATCTATTATAAGTATATTATCTTCTGGTGATATAAATTTCTTTGATAAAGTTAATTCATAATCTACAGTTTTAGTAAAAGAATGTACTGTAGTTTGATATACATCTCCATTTAGAATCTTAGACGTTTGCTTTTTTAGTGTTACCATCGGTAATTCCATTTGAAGAGCAGTCATAACTGTAGGAGCAATACCCGAACTTTCAATAGTAAATATTTTAGTTATTCCATGATTTTCAAAATGCTCCTTAAAGCTTGTTCCTATATCATTCATTAATTTAGGATCGACTCCATGATTCAAGAAAGAATCTACCTTTAATACAGATTCATTTAATGCGACTCCATCTTTTAATATACGTTCTTTTAAAGCTTTCATTACGCCACCTCACTTCTTTCTACCTCTATTTTTTCTACTTTATCTTCCTTTAATACTAAGTTTAATATTAAAGCAGTTATAGTTCCTGTAGATATTCCTGATGAGAAAATCATCTTTAACCCTTCTGGTAATTGAGCTATAACATCTGGTCTAAAGGTAACTCCAAGACCTAACGCTATAGATGTTGCTATTATGAGTAAATTTCTTTCAGTTAATTTTACTCTACTTAAAGTTTTTATTCCTGCTGCTGCAACAGTTCCAAACATAACTACTCCAACTCCACCAAGAACTGGCTGTGGTATTCCACTTATTAGACCTGCTAACTTAGGTAAGAAACCTAAAATCACCATAATTATTCCTGCCATAATTGCAACATGCTTACTTGCTACCTTTGTTAAAGATATTAATCCTACATTTTGGCTAAAAGTAGTATTAGGGAAAGAGCCTACTATACCACCTATCATGCTTCCTATACCATCTGCTAATACACCAGCACCTACACGCTTTTCTTCCATTTCTATTTGAGAAGTTTCTCCAATGGCCTTAAGACATCCAACAGTTTCTATAGTAGTTACAAAATATGCTGGAATAAATGCAATTAGTGCCTTCATATCAAAGGTTACTCCATATTCAAATATTTTTGGGAAGGAAACCCAACTAGCTTCCTTAATAGCTGTGAAATCTACAAGTCCTAGAGGAATACAAAGTACATATCCTGCTACCATTCCAATTAAAATAGATGCACTACTAACCATACCTTTTCCATATCTATTTAAAATCAAAGTGAAGATTAATACAAACATAGCTATGGATAAATTCTTTATACTACCATAATCTGCGGCCCCAACTCCACCTGCTGCCCAATCAATAGATACTGGTAATAATGTTAATCCAATCAAACATACAACTGTTCCTGTAACTATTGGAGGGAATATTTTCATAAGTGGTTTAATAAAATAACTTAAAATAATTTCAAAGAATGCTCCTAAAATAGTAGCTCCAATTATTCCCGGAAGTCCAAGTACAGTTCCAACTGAAATAGATGGTGATACAAAGGTAAAATCTGTTCCCATAATGCAAGCAACTCTTGAACCTATAGCTCCAAAGCCCTTAGCTTGAATTATAGTTGCAATCCCAGATGCTAGAATTGTCGCACTTATTAATGCTGTAGTTATCTTTGGATCAAATCCTAAAGCACTTGCTATAACTAGAGGTACTACTACTATTCCTCCAAAAGCTGCAAATATATGTTGTATTCCAAATAATATCTTTTTGCCTAAACTTGGATTATCATCTACACCATAGGTTAACTCAATATCATTAGTTAATAGTTCTTCATTTTTCATAAATCTATCTCCTTTAGACTTTATTTTGATTTAATCTAAGGCTTAGCTACTTCCCTTGATTAAGTTGTAACCTCTCTTTAAAAAGGCAAATTACCAATCTTATATCATTCGAATGATTAAATTTTACTTGTAAAATTATAATCTCTATCTTAAATTCTTCTTTAAAATTCATAAAAGAGACAGTTCCTATTTGTAAAAATATAGAAGTTTAAAGAAAAATTAAAAGCACCTCAATAAAAATTGAGGTGCTGTGATTTATCACTATAAATAGAGCTCATAGTTTATAACAAAATACAACTCCCCGTAGTCTGCAAATTTACGGCTTGCAGGTAGAAACTTTCGGACCATATTACCGATTATATACGAGTTTTACTAATTGTATTGCCATTATAACACGAACATTTGTAATTTACAACTAGCCATTATTAAGATTTTTATAATGATATAATTTATCACTACATTGATTCTTCTCTAATATCTTCTACTGACTTATTTTTTCTTCCTTCAATTATATTTTGAAGATTTTCTCCTGCATCTTTAAATACTACAGATATTGTTAAGAATACAAGAAGTACAACTCCAAGAATCAAGAAGTCTTTTCCAACTACTGAGTAGTTAATTGTAGTAGCTGAGATAACTTCTCTTAATAATTCCACACTATAAGTAAATGGCATATATGGATTAATTACTTTAAAGAATTTAGGTACTATTTCTAATGGGAATGTACCTGCACAAGCTGTTAGCTGAAGTATTAATAATACTATTCCTAAAAGTCTTCCTGCATCTCCAAATAGTGAGATTAAACATTGAATTATTGCTATAAATACTAGTGATAAGAATATTATTGATGTAAAATACATTACTGTACTTGTTGGATTTAATCCTAGTCCAAGTACAACTACACTTACAAGTATTGCTTGTAATAAACCTATAAATCCAAAGGATAAGTATTTACCTACAACCTTATCAAATTTGGATAAACCGAAGTCATCATCAGTTTTAGCTGAGATAACGAAGAACATCATTATTGCACCTATCCATAAAGATAAGGATATAAAGTATGGTGCAAAACCTGTTCCATAATTAGGTACGTGGTTTACAGGTTCATTTTTCATATTTATTGGAGCTGATACAAAGTCACCCATTTCTTCTGATGAATTTATAAGTCCTGCTTTCATTTCACCTGCACCATCTTTTAAACCAGTTGCAAGTTCATTAGAACCTTTGTATAGCTTATCTACACCATCTTCTAATTCTGGTACTTTATTTGTTAACTCTGTTACTCCTGTACTTAGTTGATTTTGTCCATCTACTAACTTATTTGATCCTTCAACTAACTGATTTGATCCATTATATAAAGCTTGTATTCCACCACTTAAAGTTGGAACATTGCTTCTTAATTCTCCAAGACCGCCAGTTATTTCACTAGATCCATTATGAAAAGCTTGCATTACACCAGTTACGCCTGGAACATTGCTACTTAACGCTCCAAGGCCTCCACTTATTTCGCTAGATCCATTATATAAAGCTTGTATTCCACCACTTAAGGCTGGAATATTGCTTTTTAATTCTCCAAGGCCTGCATTTAAGCCAGACATATTGTCTGATAATGATTTTAATCCAGCTCCAAAGGAATCTTTAGTATTTTCGTTAAGTCCAGCTTCTAAGGAATTTAAGCCTCCACTAATTTCACTTACTCCTGCACTAACTTTATTCACATTATCTATTAAAGCTAATGTACCTGTTGCAAAGCCATTAACCTTACCAGTGTACCCATTTACAGCACCATTAAATTCTCCTAGTTTATTACCAAATTCCTTAGTTCCTGCTTGTAATTCTTGTATATTCTTTGGTGTTTCACTAGTTTCTTTACTTAAAGCCTGTATCTTTGCAAGTGCATCTTGAATATTAGGGTCTTTTGCTACCTCAGGATTTGATTGAACTGCTGTTACAATATCCTTAGCTATATCATTCATTTTTTCTGAAGATGTATTAACACCACCTATAAGCTTATCAACTCCATCTACAACTGATTGATATCCTTTATTTATGCCTGATGATGATGATGCTACATTATCACTGGCAGCTTTTAATTTTTCTCCACCTTCTTTTAATTCTTTTACATTACTCTCTCCAGCTTTTAATTTACCATTTAGCTCATTAGCTCCATCTTTAAGTAAATTTACATTGGGATAAATTCTCGTATTAAATGCACTATAAAGGCCTTTACTTCCTCCTGTTAATGCACCTGAACCATCATATAACTTATTTACTCCAGGACTCAAATTTGAAACCTTACTATTTGCTTCTGATAGTCCATTTGTCACTTGCTGTGAACCAGCATATAACTTATCTACTCCAGATGCTGCAATTCCTAGTTTATTTGTCAATTCCTGTGAACCACCATATAGCTTATCTACTCCAGAGCCTAACTCTGGAACCTTACTATTTACTTCTGATAGTCCATTGTTTATTGACTTTATTCCGGAATTAAGTTCGCCTTGTCCATCCTTTAATTGTGTTGCTCCGTCTCCAAGCTTATTAGCACCTTCAGCTAACATCGGTACTTTGTCATTTAGTTGACCAATTCCTTTGTAAAGTTCATTACTTCCGTCAGATGCTTTTACCAAACCATCCTTTGCCTTATATAGACTATCAAAGGCAACAGTGACATAGTTATTTGAAACTGTACTTACAATTTCTTCTTTAAGTACTTTTTCAACCTGTGAGTTAATTTGAGCCGCTAGAAAGTTCTTCTTCTCGTTACATACGAACTTTAAATCTGCTACTTGAGGCTTTCCATCTTTTGCAGCTACAATGTTTTTTGAAAAGTCTTCAGGAATTACAAATTTGGCATAATACCCCTCATTTTCTAATCCCTCATCAGCTTTTTCATTGCTAGTAAATTCCCAACCAACGTCCCCATTACTCTTTAGGTTTTCTACAACGTCTTCACCATAGTTTACCTTCTTTCCGTCAAGTAAAGCACCACCATCTTCGTTAACTACGGCTATGGTCATGTCCTTAACTCGTGCATAAGGATCCCAAAATGCATCTAAGTACAACAAGGAGTATAATAATGGTACTACAATGATTGCAATAACTGATATCCTTATGAACCTGTTCTTAAAAATGCTTTTAATATCCTTACCCGCAATTTTTAGAAAATTCATGCTACCACCTTCTTTAATTTTTTTATACTTACAGTAATATATAATATATACTACTTTTGTACTGGCCAGTCAATACAAAAATATAATTTTCCCTCAAATTCACAATTTTTTAATATTACATAAAAAAAGAATTTTCTAAGCTAGTTACTTTTTTAACTTAGAAAACTCTTCTTTAATTACAGATTATTTATTTTTTATGTTTACTTTTAAGATAGTCTTATACCATAATTAATATAACTTATAAACTTTTCTACTACCTCATCTTGGTCATAATTATTTTCATTTATAATTTCGTACAATGCAGATGAAAATAATACTCCAATGAAGCAGTAGCTTAGGATATCAGAATCATCATTCTTAATATTACCATGGGTTGTAATTCCTGATAATGTCTTTGAAGTTAAATCTATTAGACTTTTCATTTGACTCCTTATTTCTTCATGACGTTCTTTATTTCCCCATATGTGAGACATTATTACCCTAAACAGATCTTTATTAGTATATACATACTTAAGTAGAAGTCTTGCTGCTTCTTTCATCTTTTCTACAGGATCATCAATCTTTTCCATTGCCTTTGAAACTTCATCACTTATTAAATCGATCCCTGATTGTACAACGAAATAAAACAGTTCCTCTTTACTTTTAAAGTGATAGTATAGGGTTCCCTTTGCAACTCCAGCTTTGCTTGCTACTTCGTCCATGGTTGCACTCTCATAACCATTACTTGAAAATATTTTTATTGCAGCCTCAAAAATAATTTTTCTAGTCTTATTCATAATATACGCTTCTATCTAATATGACATGAAGCAACACAACTCCTTATTATTTATATTTTTCTTTTTAATATTATGCAAATTATTATATCACATTATCTGTATACTGACTAAACAATAAATTAAAATGATTAGTTACAACAATATTTTCAATGCATACTATTAAGGCACTATCAAATAAATAACAGATCAGTTTTCTCGCCTATTTACCACGAATACTGCGTAGTTAAAATCCTGTCATAGTGCCACTATGACAGGATTTTAACNNTCTTTGGTCTATTATTTATTTTCATGTGCCTAATTGTATATATCTGAAAACTCTATATTACACTTTTCTACTTTTGAACTTATGGTATTACTTTTGTGCGGTAAAGACTTTTTATATTGGTTCTCATCTTCTAAAACCATTATTGGAAGGGAAAATGTAAATTTGGTTCCTTCACCAACCTGGCTTATTACATCAATACTTCCTCCATGCATTTCAATTAAAGATTTAACTAGTGATAGTCCTATTCCACTGCCTTCATATCTCCTAGCTAAAGTATCATCAACCTGAGTAAATCTATCAAATATCACCTTTACCTTTTCCTCATTAATTCCTTCACCATTATCTTGAACTGATACAAAGACCTTTTTATCTTTAATACCTAAGTATACTTCAATTTTACCATCTGCTTTTGTATATTTGATTGCGTTAGATAGTAGGTTAAGCATTATTCTTTCAATCTTATCTGGATCACAAGCAATTATCTCTTCTTCAATTTCTGTATCAAATATCAATTCTACACCTTTATTTTCTATATATTGAGCTACGGAGATAGTAATGTCCTCTACTATACTAACAATATTATGATTCGCTAATTGTAATTCGTAGTATCCTGCATCTATCTTTGTTATATCTATTAAATTATTTACCAGTCTTAATAATCTATAGGAATTTTGTTTGATAGAATTCATATATCGCTTTAAATCTACTTCTTTTTCTGCATAAATAAGTTTATTTTCTATATTATGATTTATAAGTTGCATTGTAGCGAGGATGATATTTAATGGTGTCTTAAATTCATGTGATATATTTGAGAAAAACTCACTTTTAATTTGTTCCAATTGAATAGCTTCCTCATAGTTTTTTCTTTGTTCTTCTAGCTGTCGTTGTTTAGTTATATCTTTTCCTGTACATATAGATACTTTTCTACTTTTTAAATATCTACTTTGCCATTGAATCCACTTTATGTCTCCATTTTTGCATATATATCTATTTTTAAATGTCATTATTCTATCTTCATTTTTTAATATTTCTACAAAGTCTTCTGTTGGCTTTATATCATCAGAATGAAGTATGTCTGTCCAATCCATATCTGAAAGCTCCTCCGCGCTCCATCCTAAGGTCTTCTTCCAGCCATGGTTTACCTTTCTATACTTATAATCATCACCAATTATAACCATAAGATCGACAGCAGTATCTAAAAATAATTGTAATTCATTTTCAGTTTCTCTCCGTTTTTTAAGTTCCAATTTAATTTCTTTAGATAATTTATCATTTCTTATTAATACTGCAATCTGATTACATAATGTTTTTATAAAGTCATCATTGTTTAACTTTTCAACATCTATATCACTATATAGAATATTCATGACACCGATAATTTTGTTATTAAACTCAATTTTGTAAACTCCTATAAACCTTATTCCGTCAGCTTGAAATAAGCCATTATTTATTAAGTCTCTTCTTTCCTCTATAGTTTTTAGTCCTTCATTATTAGGATTCTCGAAAAAATAATCTAAATCTTTGTATTCTAATGAAATTTCTGTATTTTCACCAACTACTTTGCTATTCTTTCCCAAATAACATTCACAACATAACTTACTTTCTTTATCATCATAAGTCCATATACTCATATTATCTGCACCTAGTTTATCAATAATTTCTTCTTTTAAATTATCAAACAAGCCATTATCACCCTCATGACTATTTACTACTAAGTGATTTAAGGTTCCTAATTGGTTATGACTATTTACTAATTCTAACTCAACCTTTTTATTGAAGGTTATATCTCTTGAAATACCAACTATATATTTTACTTCTCCGCATTCATCTAATATAGGACCCTTGTAAGTTTCAAACCACTTATCTCCATCTAGCTTATTAATTAATTTCTCATCTAGTATTGGTCTTTTACTAATGATTACTTCTCTATCTGTCTTATTGTAATAGTCACAAAGACTTTCATCCACAAAGTCCAAATTATGATAACCTATAATACTTTCGTTCTTAATTCCAAATGTTTCTGCATGAGTAGTGTTTGCATATATATATTTTCCACAAGCATCTTTCATCCATACACCATATGGTAAACTATCTAAGAGTGTCTCCAAATCTCTTTTACTATACTTTTCTTTCTCTTTTATGGTAATAAAAAAGGCTTCTTCTCCATACCATATTTCCCTATTGATAATTACATTACAATAAATCTTTTCATGCTCTCCTAAAGAAAAAATGCACTCAGATACTCTCCTATTATTATCAAAATTACTTATGAGTTCACTCAGTATATTCGTATCTTGACGTAGCATTGTATTTATACAAGCTCCATTTACCTCTTCTTTGCTGATTCTAAACCTTTTCAATAGTTTAGAGTTGGCAAATAGAATTTTTTCTTTACTATCAACTATAAGAATCATTTCATCTAAACTATTAAAAACCTGTTCCATAAACTCCCCCCTTTATTGAACATTGATACTATTGCGTTATAATTATTGTAAAGCTATAGATTATTTTAATATTCCTTATTTTATATGTACATTATTCTAAATATTGTACTGTAAATATTTCGCTAATATATCCATACCATTTAATTATACATTTTTAGCTAATATATTACAATATATGTACTAACATATTTTGTAGTATATTCAATTATTTTGTAAGAAATCCATCGAATTTTATGTGAACATTTATAAATTAAAGAAAATTAAAGTTAATTATATCTATTTTCTTATAATCGGCTTATATGGTGTTTTTTGCTATTAACTTTTTTGCCAGTATCAGTGTATCATGTAATTAAGACAGTATAACTGATAAGATGAGGTGATGAAATGGAGTTAGAATTAAACTCAAAGGAACCTATATATATTCAGATAAAAAATTATATGAGAATGAAAATTGTTTCTGGAGAACTACAAAAGGGGGAGCGATTATTGTCTGTTAGAGATTATGCCAGTGAGCTCAAAGTTAACCCAAATACTATATTAAGAGTTTATTCTGAACTTGAAAATGAAGGATTAATAAATACTCAAAGAGGTATTGGAAAATTTGTAACAGAAGATGAGGCTGTAGTAGAAAACCTAAGAAAAGAATGTTCTAAGGAATTATTAAAAGATTTTATCCATAAGAGTAAGGCCTTGGGATTTTCTAAAGAAGAAATTTTAGAATTGATTATGAATATGTATGAGGAGGAATAGCCTTGCATAATGAAGTAAATTCCATAATAGCTGAAGAAGAAATATTAAAAAGCACAAATTTAAGTTCCATTACTGATAATATATTAGAAATAGCTAACCTATCAAAAAATTTTGGTGCAAAGCATGTTTTAAATGATATTAGCTTTACACTAAAAAAAGGTAAAGTCCTTGGAATTCTTGGACCTAACGGACAAGGAAAAACCACTCTTTTAAATATTATATCTGGATTATTTAAACCTACTCTAGGAAATGTAAGAATAAAAGGTATATCTGTTGGAAGAGAAACTAAAGAATTTGTTTCATACCTTCAAGAAAAAGACTATCTTTTTAAATGGATGAAAGTTAATGATGCTCTTAAGTTTTATAAGGATTTCTTTGATGATTTTAATGAAAATAAAGCCCTAAGTTTACTAAAATTCATGAACATCCAAACAGATGCCAAGCTAAAAGCATTATCTAAAGGTATGTTAGAAAAGGTAGCTCTTAGTCTAACCCTAAGTAGAGATTGTAATTTATATATTTTAGATGAACCTATTTCAGGAGTGGATATCATAAGTAGAGATAAGATAATTAACGCAATTATAGATAATTTAGATAGTAATGCCTCAATGATAATTACAACTCATTATGTAGGAGAGCTTGAACAACTTTTTGATGATGTAATATTTTTAGGTGAAGGTTCAATAATCGAAAGCGGTGATGCTGAAGAGTTACGTATCAAATATGGTACGTCTATAGACCAAATATATAGAAAGGTATTTGCAGAGTAGGTGAATGTTATGGAAAATACAATAACTAAAAGTAAATCAATCAAAATAAAAAATATTTTAGGTATATCAAAATATACCTTTAGAACCTTAAGAATAATGTATTTAATAGAGGCAGTCATTATAGTTTTAGCTCTTGGATCTAGTTCATTTTTATCAAAATATACTCTTGGATTAGATTTAATACCAGCTATTTCAATACTTCTTACTATGAACTTTATATCTCACATGATAATATTTTCTATGCAATTATCTAAAGAATATGGACGACTTTTATTTTTAACACCAATCTCAGGGATTGATTTTATCCTTGGTAACCTACTAGAGTTAGTTTTAGTGAATTTATTTATTGTTATGATTTTAAATCTAGGTGTGATAGTTAATTCAGGTAGTGTATCTTCCATAGTCTTTTTCCTTTCATTATCTGTGTCTGTAGGTACTACCATAGCATATTTGATTATAACTGCATTAATTGCTATATTAGGTTCCTATATTAGAAGCACTTCTTTATGTGTATTAGCTGTCATAGGTGTTTGTATTGTTGGAGATATTATTTACTCCTTTATAGCTAATATAATATTACATTTTTTACCTTATGTATATATGACCATAGGTAAATATGGAGCTATTGAAATAGATATATTCTCAGTGCTTATAGATACATTAGCTATAATTATACTTCAATTAGTTGCTGCTAATAGAATAGACAAAAAACTAGATATAGTTTAATTAATTATTAAATAGAGGTGTTTTTATGAAGAAGAAACTTTTTATTATAGTTCCTATCCTATTTCTTTCAGCTACTCTTCTTACAGGTTGTAATGTAGAGTTTGGTGTTAAGTCTAGACCTAAAAATAGTAATTCTATCAATCTTAACAATGATAAGCTTTTTAATGACTTTGGAAACAATTTTGGAAATAATCTTTTGAATAATTTGGGGAACATTGTAAATAAATATGATAACTTTAATGGTAGTAATAATGGTGATTTAACCACTTATGAGGAGGATATTTCAAAAACTATTCCTATGGAAGGTATTGAGGATATAGATGTTTTAATTTATGCCTCTAATCTAACGATTAACTCTGTAGACAGTTCAGATTTTACTATAACATGCAAAGGATCTAGCTCCTTTGTAAATAAAACCGACATTGAAAAAAGCGGAAATACTCTTAATATCGAAGAACATGGTATAAATCCTGCTACAAATTTTAAAGCATTGAATAATTCTTCCTTTAGAGAAGTTACTATCAATGTTCCTAAATCCTTTAATAAGAACCTAAATTTAAGTTGTGGTGCTGGAAATGTTTCCATTAATGGAATAAATACAGCAAAATTAAATATTGATGGTGGAGCTGGGAACCTAACGCTTAAGGATGTTATTTTTAAGAGTTTAGATCTTACTCAAGGCTTTGGTAATATGGATATAGACCTTTCTAACAAGTGTGGTGATATGAATATTGAAGGTGGTTTAGGTAATCTTTCTATAAAATTTGCTGAAGTTGGCGGAAATTTAAACTATGATGGTGGTATGGGTGAAACTGTTATATCTCTTCCAAATAACTCTCCTGTAAAGATAAAAACTTCTACTGGTATTGGAAGTATAGATATAAATGCTAAGACCTCTGGTGAAGATATATATACATTCGATTTAAATATAGGTGTAGGTAACTTAACCGTAAATTAGACAATGTAGATTTTAAAGATAAAGGGGCTTTCACAAAATATATTAC
>DCDL01000037.1:0-12675 GCA_002316385.1 Clostridium sp. UBA1056 | reverse complement strand
GTGCTTATTCAATATTTATTTAGATTAGCTTTTTGTGAAAGCCCCTTTAAAATTATATATTATTTCGTAATTAGCTGAATTAATAAAATAATTCTAAATACCTATAACAGTAAGACCTACAGCAATTACTAATCCTGAGTATAGCAAATCTATTATACAATATCCCATAATATCCTTTGCTCCCAATCCTGCTATTCCAAGTGCTGGTAAAGCCCAGAAAGGTTGAATCATATTTGTCCACGCATCTCCCCATGCAATTGACATAGCTGTTTTTGCTGTACTTACTCCTAACTCAGCACCAGCAGGCATCATAATTGGTGCCTGAACAGCCCATTGTCCACCACCAGATGGTACAAAGAAATTAACTAATCCGGCACTTAGGAATGAGAACATTGGAAATGTAACTTCATTAGAAATAGTCACAAATATATTAGACATTAATACCGCTAAAGATATTCCCTCCGCATTAGCTCCCGTCATCATTCCCATAATACCTGCATAAAATGGAAATTGAAGTAATATTGGGCCTGCGCCTTTAGCTCCCTCCATTAGTGCGTTCAAAAATCGCTTTGGAGTTCCATGTAATAAAATGCCTAAAAATAAAAATATAAAATTTACTATATTAAGATTTAAATCAAATCCTGATGTAATGAAATAATATATTATATAAGTAAATCCCATTATTGAAATTAGCCAAGTAACTAACTTACTATTTTCTAACTTATCAGCTGGAGTCATTTTTTCCCTTGGCATTTCGATGAACTCCTCTTCATCATTTAACAACTTTTTATCTATGACTACTGCATGCCCTTTGTCTGGATGCATAGCCCTATTTATAAGTGGTAGAGTTATTACTAAAACTCCTACTATAACTAAATTAAACAGTGAAAATATAGTTTCGCTAGTTGGTACTCCTGCTGCACTTACTGCTCCGGCCGTTGCTGCAACTAAAGACTCTCCACCAGTAGCAAGAGTTAGTGGAATTGATGCTGATAGTCCAGCATGCCATAGTAAAAATCCAGAATAAGCCGAAGCTATTAGAAGTCTATAATCAACACCATCTACTTCCTTTGCAAGCTCCTTTGCAAATATTGCTCCTATAACTAACCCAAATCCCCAGTTTAATATACATGCTATAGATGATACAAAAGTAACTAATAATATTGCTTGAGTTGGAGTTTTAGGAATCCTAGCTAGCTTCTTTGTAATTTTTTTAAAAGCTGGTGCACTAGCTAAAGTATGTCCAAAAACAAGAACTAGCGCCATTTGCATCGCAAATGCTAATAAGCTCCAAAATCCATCTGTCCAATGAATAACCATAGCCAATGGAGATTGTCCTGTAAATAGAACCCCTGAAATAAAGATCATGAAAGTTAAAATGATACAAAATAAAAATGGATCTGGCAGGTAATTCTGAACTAATTTAACACAACCATTTGTAAATTTTTTAAACATTTTCCTTCCCCCCTTAATACATATATGGATATTTTTATATCAGCAAATAATTATATCTTTAATATAATTATTTGTTGTTATCTATTTATAGTGTTTTTAGCTAATATAGTTAATTTTTTAATTATGATATTTATATTAATGCCTTCTAAACAAAACTTTTATATTGGCATATAAAATGCTATATACATGTATAGCTTTACATTGTAATATGGTATACTTAATTCACATTTAGTATACCATATTTTTTACCTCTTTTCAATTTTTATTACTTTTAATAGATTTACTACATTTCCTGTTACATATTTCCTTAAGTTGCCTAGTTTAAAATTTAACATAGTTATGTATTTACTTATAATCTATCTACACATATTAAAGTAACTAATAAATTTAAATACAATTATTGAAGTTAATACCTACATCACCATTAAATTTATAAAATATTATAATGTTTTTTGAACAAACTATATGAAAATAGAATTAAACTTTATATTCATAAATATAAGTTTCAACAAATAAAATTCATTAATATTCCTTAGTGTGACCTAGAATTGTAAGCAAATTTAATGTAGAAACTTTAATAAAACTTATATATATCAATATTTATTTTGATTCTATTAAACAAGAATTTATATCATATGCTACTAAATTAGCATTTAGAATAGTATTAAGAAGGGAGATTTTTATGAACAAAATAGGTGAAGATGTTAAAGAAGGTATGAATAAGATTACTAGTGGAGCTAAGGATATGTTTAATGAAATGAAAATCCAATATGACGATAAAAAAGAAGACATTCAAGATTTTATTTCAGAAAAAAAATTTGTTCATAACCTAAAAGCTCAGATGAAAAATGAAGGTAAAGAAGAAGGTAGACTAGTTAAAAATCTTTATAACAAAACTATGGCTGGAGGAAAAGAAATAGCTAAAGAATTAAAAAATGATATTAAAAATGAAATGAAAGATTAATAAGTACCTCTATAAGAAATCTTTCAAACAAAGGGGCTTTCGCAAAATATATTACTAATCTAAATAAATATTGAAGATGAACTTTAATATTTATTTAGATTAGTTCGTTTTGCAAAAGTTCCTTTTAAATATAATTTATTCATCAATTAATCTATACCCCACTCCAACTTCTGTTTTTATATACTGTGGATCTGCTGGATCCTTTTCAATTTTTCTCCTTATACTTGCCATAAATACCCTGAGAGATTGAGTTTCATTGTCACAGTAGTTTCCCCATATCTCATTTACAATAAATTTATGAGTTAAAACTCTCCCAGAATACTTTGACATTAATTCAATCAATTTATATTCTATAGGCGTTAAATGTATTTCTTTTCCTTCTACAAATACCCTATGCTTTTCAAAATCTATCTTTAGTCCTCTCACTTCAAAACTTTCTGTCCTGTCACTTTCATTTATAATATTATGATTTCGATTTCTAAGGGCTACTCTAACTCTAGCTAAAAGTTCAGAAACACTAAATGGTTTAGTTAAATAATCGTCAGCTCCACAATCTAATGCCTCAACCTTTGCTCTCTCATGTCCACGAGCAGATACTACAATTATCTTAGCTTTAGTTTTTCCTACAATCTTTTCTATAACTTGAAGTCCGTCCATATCTGGAAGACCTAAATCCAGAATTACTATGTCTGGATTCATTGAGAAAACTAAAGAGATTGCCGCGTCCCCATATTTTGTATCAATACATTTGTAGCCTTGAGTTTCCATAGACACCTTTATAAATTTACTTATGGGTTTATCATCTTCAACAATTAGAATTAATGGTTTTATTTCCATCTATATCCCTCCATCTCTAGGTATACTAAATCTAAATGTAGCACCACCTAATTCATTATTAAAGGCTTCTATTTGTCCATTATGTGCTTTAACTATAGATTTACATATAGCCAGTCCCAATCCTATTCCTCTATTTTCCAGCTGCTTTGTCTTAGATTTTGTATAAAATCTTGTAAATATATTAGGTAAATCTTCTTCTGGTATACCGTTCCCATTATCTAAAACTTGAAAGATTACTTTATCTTTTAGGGCTTTTACTTTAACCTCTATATATGAATTATCTGGTGTATAATTTATAGCATTATAAATTAAATTTATAAGTACCTGCTCTATTAATAATCCATCTACTGGTATCAATATCATTTCCGTTGGCAAATCTATTTTTATATTACGTTTATCTTCAAATTTTTTTACTCTCGAAACAGCTTCAGTAATAATCTCTTCAACAATTTCAGGTTCTTTTTTTATTTCGAGCCTTCCTTCATCAATCCTTGTCATGCTTAGTATGTTCTCAACAGAATGAATAAGCCAATTACCATCTTCACAGATATTTTGAAGAAGTTCCTTTTGTAGTTCCTTATCCAATAAATCATAATTTTCAAGAATAGTTGATGCAGAACCCATAATACTTGTAAGTGGTGTTCTCAAATCATGTGAAATTGATCTAAGTAAGTTTCCTCTTAATCGTTCCCTCTCTGCATCTAGATTTGCTTGTTTACTTTTTTCAAATAGTTCTTCTCTCTCAAGCGCTAAGGCCACCTGTGCTGATATAGATGCTAGTGTTATTTTTTCATTTGCTGTAAGTTCATTTTTTTGAAGACATGTCATACCTATTACCCCTAAAATATCATGTTGCCCTTTTATAGGATAATAGTAAGCTCTATTTTTGTTAAAGAAGTCTGTACCCATACCAACTATCTCTCCTGATTTAAGTACTTCCCTTAATGCATTTCTTTCCAAAGACGATTGAAATATATTCTCACTGCCTATATCACTTTCTTCAACAAATATCCTTGGGTCCATTAAATTATTTCGAGAATCTTTAACAGCTATTATAACACTTCTATTACACATATCTACCAAACTTTTACCACAGAGCTCAATTATCTGATCTTTATTTCTAGCAATAAGTAATTTTTTGTTATTTGTATATAATAGTCTAATCCTTTTTTCTCTAATATATGCTATTTCAGCTTCTTTTTTAACTTTAGAAGTCAACATACTTGTAATTATAGCTACTGATAACATCACAAAAAAAGTTATTGGATAATCGCTTCTATATGCCCTAAAGGTATAATATGGTACTGTAAAGAAAAAATTAAAAGTCAATACTCCTATTACTGATGCCATTGTACCATAAAAATATCCTTCTGTACTTCTAGCTGTAAACAATACTCCCAATATAAATATAAGTATAATATTAGATTCATTAAATTCAAGTTTTCCAAACATAATGGATACAACTGTACTTAAAGACATTATTATTATAGTTTTTAGAAAATCGTTAACCGTATATGATTCTTTATCTTTCTTTTTATCATCATAATCACATATACTTTTATCATATTTCATTGTATCCATCTCCTTTAAACTGTTAATTACATATTATATTTACTAAATTTAAAATTCAATATTAGAATTTACTAATCTAATAAAGCTTTGCTATCTAACTTAATTATATTTTATATCTAACCTAGCTTAACTAGTTTTCCTATATTTTTTTCATCATAAACTACTTTATATATTTGACTTTCAACATACTCTTTATTAGTACCATAATCAATATCATAAGTATTATATTTATATGAAAAATCACTTACTCTCTCTAAATTATTTATTGCAGGGCTAAAGCTAGTATTAAGGGAATATGCTGCACTATAGTGTCTCTGTGCTAAATCTATATTTTTATTTAGTTCATATAATATACCAAGTAAGTTATGGATTTGTGGAGCTGAGTCATCTATTACCATTGCCTTGTAAATATATTCTCTTGCTACTTCATAATTTTTAGCTTTTAAATTTAAAATAGCCTTGTCCATATAAGTCCTAAATTCATTCTTTTTGTTATCACTCTTCATAATATGTCAACTCCTCTTAATTAACATTTCTTTATATTATCATTTTAACAATGTATTAATAAATTTTGTATTAAGATGAGTATTTATCATATAAAGATAATGTTAAGATTTTCAAAGTAATACTATAAAAACTAGGGCTATATTCATATTAATCAATTTAATATGAATATAGCCCTAAAAATTTGTATTAACTATTTCTTTAACTCTTGAAGAATTTCTTCTATTTCATCAATACATGCTCCACAGATAGTTCCAGCTTCAGTAGCTTGCATAACATCATCTACTGTTTCAGCTCCAGCTTCAATTGCCTTTTTGATGGTGTCATAGTCCACGTCTAGACAAGTACATACAACTCTATTTTCTGACATTTTATATTCCTCCTTAATATAAATAACATGATTAATATAGGATTAACCATGTATCATGTTAACTATTCTTTAATAGTATGTCTATAAAATACATTTTAATACACTATATTTACATTAATAAAACCATTTCTCATATCTAATTAATAAATTTCCTGGAATAAGTTATAAATATATTTGATTAAACTAGTAATAGCTTATAAACATTGTTCTAGTAATTTTTAAAAAGGAAATCCTATTTTCTTAGGACTTCCTTAATCTTTTATACTTATCTTTTTAATTCTATAACATTCTCTACAAGAGCTTTACATCTTCCACAAACTGTTCCTGCTTTTGTAGCCTCTCCGACTTTTTCTACAGTGTCAGCACTATTTTTTACTGCTTCTACTACTTCTTCAAGAGAAACATTATTACATCCACAAACTGATGCTAATATTTTCTCTATTTCACCTATGCAGCCTCCACAAACTGTCCCTGCTCCTGTCATCTCTTGAATTTCTTCAACTGTACGTGCTCCTGCTATCATAGCCTTTCTTATTGCTAAGTAATCCACATTCATACAGTGGCATATAACTCTATTTGCTCCCATTGTCGTTCCTCCAAAAGTTTATTACTTATCTTAATACTTTTTAGTAATCATTCAATTAAATTGTATTAATACTAATATTCTCTATTTATTTGTGTCAATTAGGCTTTCAAGAACACATTTGCACTTTCCACATGCTGTTCCTGCCCCTGTAGTTACTCCTATCTTTTCTATAGTATCATCTCCATTTTGTATTGATTCTACAACTTCTTCAGTAGAAATATTTCTACATGTACATGCGTTACCTAATATTCTTTCAATTTCTTCAATACATCCTCCACAAATATCCCCAGCACCTGTAGCACTTTGGATATCTTCCACTGATCTCGCACCTTCAGACATAGCTTCTCTTACTGATGCATAAGTAACTCCATTACATAGACATACGATTTTTTCTGTTGCCATTTTATATTCCTCCTAAATCTCTCATTAATATATTTTAATTATATCTAAATAATAATTATTATTCAATAGTTATTATTCATTATTATGATTATATTATATATTATTCTATTTATTTACTTTATATGTATACCCTTATGTTTTTATTCTTTGTTAATTCTTGATAATATATTCAATATTAAATATATTTACATTTATTTAATATTTATGGATTTATTTACTTTTATTTGTTTTGATTTATTGACACATATTCTTAATTATGATAGAGTATGTTCTGTTGAAATATAATAATATATGAATAATATTGGTTAATTTAAAGGAAGATGGATGAAATTTCCACACAGTACCGCTACTGTAATTAGGGAGTATTAACTAAATTAAGTCACTGAGTCATTGATTTGGGAAGGCTAGTTAATATTATGATCTATAAGTCAGGATACTTTCCAATATTAAAATATCGATGCTCTTCGAGTAAAGGGTGATATTAATCAATCATAGTAACCACATTGTATTGTCTATGATTTTACTTAGAGTATCCTTATGTATTCATAACGAATTATAATATTTAACTAATTATAATTAGAATAACAAAGGAGAATTAAAATGAAACACTTTAAAAAAATCACCTCAATTTTATTAAGCTTGCTACTTATCCTTAGTCTTGTAGGCTGTAGTAATGGAAGCTCTAATAAAGACACTTCAAAAGAAAATTCTAATTCATCTCAAAAGGAAAGCGCAGATTCCCATTATCCAGTAACAATTGAAACTTATAACTTCGAAAAAGAACCTATAAAACTAACTTTTGATAAAGCGCCTGAAAAAGTTTTTGCTGTATATCAGAACTCTATAGAAACTCTTCTTGCTTTAGGTCTTGAAGATAAAATAGTAGCTGCTGCTGGTCTTGACCATCCTGTAAAAGAAGAATACAAAGCTGCTTTTGAAAAGGTTAATTATTTGAAAGAGTTTACTCCATCTAAAGAAACTGTAGTTATGTCTGAACCAGACTTTATCCTTGGCTGGTATTCACTTTTTAAAGATAAAAATCTTGGTGATGTATCTTACTGGAATGAAAATGGTGTTAATACATATATGTCTTTAAATAGTGGTGTAGCTAAAGAGAAAACTATTGATAATGAAATCACTGACATATTAAACTTAGGAAAAATTTTCAATGTTGAAGATAAAGCACAAGAATTAGTAAATAAAATTACTGGGGCTGTTGAAAACACTTCTAATTCAGTTAATGGTAAAGAAAAACAAAATGCTTTAGTTTTAGAATTCTCCAAGGATAAAATCAGTACTTATGGATCTAGTACTTTAGCTGGTGATATGATAACAAAACTTGGTGCCAATTTACTTAGCCCTGAAGGAAATAGCATTGGTAAAGAAGATTTAATAAATCTAAATCCTGATTGTATATTTGTAGTATATATGGATAGAGGCGATGAAAACATTCCTCAACAAGAAGTAGATAAAATTTTAAAAGATGAATCTCTTCAAACACTTTCAGCTGTTAAAAATAAAAGAGTATATCCTATATCTTTAGGAGAAATGTATTCTAGTGGTATCAGAACTATAGATGGAATAAATACTTTCTCTGAAGGTTTATATGGAACCTTAGGTAAGTAATACTATGATGATGAAAAATAAAAATAAAATTAAAGATTCTAATATTTTTAAGGGAATGCCTATTTATATAGGTACTTCTCTTGTTCTTTTAATAATACTTATTTTCTCAATAGGACTAGCTGTTACAATTGGTTCTGTAAATATATCCATAAAAGAAGTATATAGTATTATTCTTTATAAACTCTTTAATATAGGTGAGCTCTCTATGAGCGCTTCCAAAATAGATGTTATATGGTTGATTAGAATGCCTAGAATAGTTTTAGCCATAGCCGTTGGAATGGGATTATCTGTAGTTGGGGTTGTAATCCAATCTATTGCTAAAAATCCTTTAGCTGACCCTTATATCCTTGGAATATCCTCAGGTGCCTCTCTTGGTGCTACCTTAGCAATTATCCTAGGTATTGGAACAAGTTTAGGTAGCAGTTATATTGGAATAATGGGATTTATAGGTGCTTTTACTATTTCAATGTTAGTTTTAAAGCTTTCTAATATAGGTGGACGAACTAATTCTGTAAAACTGCTTCTTTCTGGAATGGCTCTTAGCTCTGTATGTAGTGCCTTTTCAAGCTTTATAGTTTATATTACCAATGATGCTCAGGGAATGAAGGATATCAGTTTTTGGCTTATGGGTAGTTTGGCTGGTGCTAATTGGAATGAAATTTCTTTTATACTTCCTATTATTTTTATAGGAACATTATTCTTTATGACCCAATATAGAACTCTAAACCTAATGCTTTTAGGTGATGAAGTTTCTGTGACTTTAGGTACTGATTTACACAAGTTTAGAATTATTTATTTAATAATAACTTCCTTAATGATCGGTATAATAGTCTATGCTTCTGGTATGATTGGATTTATTGGACTTATTATTCCTCATATAGTTAGAATGATATTTGGTACAGATCATAAAAAAATAATTCCTATAGCAGCTATACTAGGTGCAATATTTCTAATTTGGGCTGATGTGTTATCTAGAATTATAATAAAGGGTGCCGAGATTCCTATTGGCATATTGATTTCTATGATAGGAGCACCTTTTTTTGTATGGCTTATGATAAAAAAATCCTATGGATTTGGAGGTAACAACTAATGCATATTTCAACTGAAGATATGAGAGTTAAAATAGGTGACACTGATATTCTAAAAGGTATTAATATAGATGTTGATAACAAAGAATTTATAGGAGTAATTGGTCCAAATGGTAGTGGCAAATCCACTTTATTAAAATGTATATATAGGACCCTAAAACCCAGTAGTGGCATAATTAAATTAGATGATATTAATCTGAGCAAATTATCTATTAAAGAAACTTCTAAAAAACTAGCAGTTCTATCTCAACATAATAATTATAATTTTGATTTCTCAGTAAAAGATATATTACTTATGGGTAGATCTCCCCATAAAAAATTTCTAGATAGAGATACTAAAGAAGATTATGACATAATATATGATTCTTTGAATAAAGTAGGAATGCTAGACTTTATAGATAGAAGCTTTCTAACTCTTTCTGGTGGAGAACAACAACGTATTATTCTTGCCAGGGCATTAGCACAGCAGACTGACTGTCTAATTCTAGATGAACCAACTAATCATTTAGATATAAAATATCAACTTCAACTTATGGGTATTGTAAAAAATCTTAATGTAGAAGTTATCGCTGCTATACATGATTTAAATATTGCCGCTATGTATTGTGATAAGATTTATGTTTTAAAAGAAGGTAATATTGTTGCCTATGGTACGCCTAAAGAAGTTCTTACTTCTGAATTAATCAAAGATGTTTATGGAGTAGATTCAATAATTATAAACAATCCAGTAACTAATTTATTAAATATTTGTTATACACCTGTATAACAAATGAAGGGATATCTCAATGTATTGAGGCATCCCTTTATTTTATTCATAATTTATAATGAAAAAATAACTAACTGAAAATATTCTACTTATTTACTTTGAAGTGATTAATTAATTGTGATAAATCATGACATGACTGTGCTAGTTCTTCTGAATGTTGTGCTATATTTCCAAATACAGCACATTGTTCATCTACTGAAGCACTAACTTCTTCAATTGTAGATGCATTTTGTTGTGCATTATTAGATATATCTTCTATTCCACCTAAGATATTTTCACTATAATTATTAATATCTTCTGTATTATTACTTGTTTTTCTTATTAACTCAGCTATATCTTGTAATTCATCATTGATAGAATTAAACGATTGTTCTGTAGTTAATACTGCACTTGCAGTTTCTTTATTTATATTATTAGCATAAAATATGGCGCTCTTAACATTATTAGTTTCTTTATTTATACTAGATAAAGATTCTTTAATTTTATTTGTAGCATCATTAGATTGCTCTGCTAATTTTCTTACTTCTTCAGCCACCACAGCGAATCCTCTTCCTGATTCCCCTGCTCTAGCAGCTTCTATACTTGCATTAAGAGCTAATAAGTTAGTTTGATCTGATATGCTAGTTATCATGTCTATAATCTTATCTATTTCTTGTAGCTTATAAACTAGACCTTGGAATATATCATTTACCTTATTAAGTTCAGCAGTATTTTCGTTAATTTTAATATTTAGATTACTTACGTTTTCTAAACCTAGCTTTGAAGCAGATGTTGAAGAATTAGATAATTCATTCATTTCATTACTAATACTGTTAATATATTCAATAGTTTCATTTAGCTTTTCAACTTTATCTACTATGTTTATAATAGTTTCTGCTTGATTTGCAGTATCTCTAGCTATTTCTGCAACCGCTGCATTTATTTCTTCTGATGAAGCTGTAGTTTCTTCTGATATAGCACTTAGATTCTCACTAGCACTATTAATTTGATATATAGATTTTTGTACATTAGATACTATATTATTAATATCTTTAACCATACTATTAAAGTTATTAGTTACTTGTCCAACTTCATCCTTTGAATTAGATTTTATATTTATTGTCAAATCACCTTCAGCTACTAATTTAGCTTCATTAGATAATTTAACTAAAGGATTCGATATCCTTTTTATAAGTATATATAATATTATAGCTAATACTATCATTACTCCAGCAGTCATAAATGTAGTAAAATCATTGATTGCGATTATGCTAGCCTGCATATCCCTCTCATTATATACAGCTCCAATCTTCCAATTGAAGTTTGGTATAGTATAATAATATATCTCTAAATTTTCTTTATCTTCATTGAATCCATAAGAACCTACCTCTGATTTGAAAATTCCACTAAATATAGGCTGTTCTTTTAAATTTTCATTGATTAATGTCGGATGGTATAGAGCCATCCCTTTATCACTAACTAAAAATGCATATCCATTATATCCTACATTGTACTCTTTGACATTATTTAAAGAGCTTTCCAATGATAGATCAATAGCTATTACACCATTAACACTTCCATTCTCTATTACGGCCTTAGCTGCTGTGATTACAGGCACATTGTGGTCTACATCAATATAAGGCTCTGTCCATACTACTTTATCAGTGTTTTCTATTGCTTTTATGTACCAATCTCTTTGAGTTACATCATAGTCTTTTGGTACATCCCATGCACTTTCCGCAATCATATTTTTATCTTTAAATCCTACATATATACTTAGCACTTGAGAATTAGTATCAGTATAATTTTTAAATAATGATAAAATTTCTTCTAAATCTACTGAATCATTAAGCACTTCCTTAATAAAAGCACCATTTTCACCAATTAGCTTTAAATCCTTCTCATATTGTAATAACTCTTTTTCAAAGGACTTCCCTAGCTCTGCTACTACTGTAGTTCCTCTTTCCTTTGTATCTTTTTCAAGATTTTCTCTCATTATCATAGTAGTGGCTAATTGAGTGGTTAACATTCCTATTAGTACTATACCCACTATAAATACAGTCATTTTAGTTCCTAGATGCTTAAACTTAAACATGTTCATCCCCCTACAATCCATTTAGATTTACATATAAGTTAGTACTTGTTAAGTACATATATAGAATATACTATATACATCCCCTTTCTTACTTATCTCTTAAATTTTAATTAACATATGTAAATAATATCGCTTAAATTTAATTTAATTTTTGAGTCTATACACCTTATAATCGTAATATTATTTATATAATGAATAGTTTCATTAAAAAATATCTTATAATATAAGATATTTTATCTTCAAATTTATTCAATTAGACTATCTATTTTATTACTAGTACTCTCTATAGATTTTTCATAAACTACACATCTGTTATATTATTGTTACTACTCTTTTATTTAAGTTTTTAAATATTCCTAATCAAAGAGACATCCTTCAAATTTATCTTTCACCTTCCCTAGAAAATTTCAATTAGGCATCTGAAAATAAAT
>DCDL01000041.1:48085-123192 GCA_002316385.1 Clostridium sp. UBA1056 | reverse complement strand
GTCCAGCACCTAATACTAATACATAGTCTGTAGCACGATCATCCTCTATAGTTCCAGTGTATATAATTAAACCTTCTAAAGTTAAGAAAATTATAAGTCCTATAGAAATAAATATAGCTAATATCCTTACTAAGGAATGTCCTATAAGATTGCTTTTTAACATCTTATAAATTATATAGCTTAATATGGATAAGGCCAACCAAAATTCTGCAAAGGCTGCATGGAAACTAACTATTGTTAAAATAAAGTAGTATATGATAGCAAACCACCCTATGTATGCAAATATATTATATAATTTTAATTTTTCCATGAAATTATCCTCTTTTCACAATCTTTATATGAGTAGTTATATGATTGGCTAAAAAAAATGTAAGCGCACCACTAAAATCAATAAGTACATCTTTCACCTCAGAACTTCTCCCCATAATAAAACTCTGTAAAAATTCATCACTTAAAGCTACTAATATGCACATTAATAGAATAAAAGAATGATTTCTCTTATCCGTAAAAGCTCCATAGGTGGCTGTAACTAAACCACTCAATATTAAATATTCCGTAAAATGAGCTCCCTTTCTAACTATTACAGTCAACACTTCTTCCTTAGACTCATCTAAATTAAATGTGTTCAATACCATATCTACTATTCTAGAGCTAGATTTTGAAGATTCCTCTGATGGCTTAGAGGACATATAAAATATAAAGCTAATCCACAATATTGTTACAAGTAACAATACATATTTCTTCTTAATAAGACCCCACCCCTTTCAATAGTTTTAAATCCTATTTTAATAATTCATATATAGCCATAGCATATATTTCTATTAAATTCATTAATTCATCTATAGTGACAAATTCATCAATCTCATAATCTAATTCTTTATTTTTAGGAAGTATCGGACCAAAGGATACTGTATTGCTCATAACCCTTGCATAGGTTTCTTTCCATGTCACATAAGGTTGTGATTCTTCATCTCCAGTAACTTCCCTATATACCTTCATAAGTTTTTTTACCACGAAACTATCTTTAGAAAAGGAAATTGCCCTAACATGGTTTGTGTTATTTATCTTAAGTGGAGAATACTTGAATCCATTTTTAACAAGTTCCAACACATCACTATAAACATACGAAATTGGATAAGTAATATTTACTTTTATACAAACTCTATCATTATTTAAATCTATGGTGCTCACATTGAAAGTAAATTCTCCTGAATCTTCATCATGTAATTTACAGTTTATTCTTTCTCCATTATAAGAAGTACAAATTAATCTATTATATTCATGAATAAATTCCTTTTTGTCTATGAATTCCTCAAAGCTTGCAAGAAACTTCAGTCCATAGGATATAGCATTTATACCTTTATTCGGGTTTCTACTATTAGCTTTCTTACCTATAAATTCAATATTAATAAGTTTATTCTGACTGTGGACTTCATAATTTATATTCTCAACCTCTGAAAACCTTTTTAATTCAGCTTCAATTTTATCCTTAAATATATCATCACAACTTAGTATAATGCTTGCTTTAGAAGGTACAGTATCTATACTATCTCCTCCAATTATTTGCACTATATTAATAGGCGCATCATAGTCACTAGAGAACTCCATTTGAAGATCTAAATTCATGATTCCTTTTTCTCCATATATTACAGGAAACACACCATCTGGAGTAAACCCTATATCCGGAGCTATTTCATACTCTTTATAGTAATTTATGCTCTTTATTCCAGTCTCTTTATCTGCTCCAATAATCATTCTAACTTTTTTGGTTTCTGGAATTAACTTTTCATCCTGTAAGAATTTCATCGCATATAAACAAGCTATTAAAGGGGCTTTTCCTTTTACAATACCTCGTCCATATATCTTGCCATCATAAATTTCTCCTGAAAAGGGTGATTTTGTCCATCCTTCTCCCTCTTCATTTACATCTACATGACATAAAATACCTATTGTATAATCACCGTATCCAGCATCTACCTGACCACAATATCCACAAAAATTTTGGACTTTAAAATCCATTTCTTTCCCTTTATCTAATACATATCTAAGGCTTCTATTCACCTCTTCTCCAAAAGGCATATTAGGCCTTTTCTCAGCAGCTACACTTCTTATTTTTACTAACTCTACCAAATCTTCTATTATATAATCTTTATTTACCTCTATATGTTCCTTAAACATAACTTAACTTTAGAAGTATGTACTAACCAATAAGCACATACTTACTAAAGTTCACCTCCTTATATTTTAAAAACTTTCATAATTTACAATAAATTCACTTTAAACCTATTTATTGTGCTGATAAATTATCATTATATATGACCCCTATTAAATTCCTTCTTTCTATGTTATAACATAAATATTCTCCATATGAAATACTCTTATACAACCTTTATATGATTTTTATAACATAACTTTCTTTATGTATAACTAACACTATAAAATAACTGTATTCTATTATGCTCACAACGTATTATTTCTTTCATTTATGGGTATGCTATTAAAATCTATGATATAAGTATAAATTTATCTAGAAATTTAGTAATTTTACATATATAATGGAAATACATAGAAAGCTATTGTATTAGAATAATCTAAAACTATTCTTCAACTAATAAACGGAGGATCTAAGTAATATGAAAATAAATGATGAAATCTTGAGAAAATATGCAAAGCTTAGCGTATCCATTGGTGTAAATGTACAACCTAATCAAATCCTTGTTATAAAATCACCTGTAGAATGTTTTAACTTCACAAGAATGATTGTTGATGAGGCCTATAAGGTTGGTGCAAAAGAGGTTATTGTTCATTGGAGCGATGAGGAATGCGGTAAACTTAAATATCTTAATTCCCCAATGGAAGTTTTTGAATCATATCCTGATTGGATGAAAGACTCCATGCTAACTTATGCTAAAGACGGTGCTTGCTTTTTAAGTATCAGTGCATCAAATCCTGAACTATTAAAAGATGTTGATCCTGCTAAAATTGCAGCTTCTCAAAAAACTTCTAGTATTGCTACAAAAGAATTTAGCGAAAGACTTATGAGTAACAAAAATTCTTGGTCTGTAATAGCCATCCCAACTAAAGGTTGGGCAACTAAGGTATTCCCTAATATATCTGAGGAAGAAGCAATGAATAAACTATGGGAAAACATATTTAAAATAGTGCGTGTAGACAAAGATGATCCAATTGAAGCTTGGAATTATCATAAGAAAACTTTAATTGAAAAAATAAACTATCTTAATAATAAAAATTTTAAAGCCCTTCACTATACTAATTCCTTAGGTACATATTTAAACCTAGAGCTTGTTGATAATCACTTATGGGTAGGTGGTGCAGAATATACTCCTGAAGGCATAGAATTTATTGCCAATATGCCTACAGAGGAAATTTTCTCAATGCCAAAGAAGACTGGTGTTAATGGTAAAGTCTTTAGTTCAAAGCCTCTAAATTATGGAGGTAATCTAATTAACAATTTCTCTCTTACATTTAAAGATGGAAGAGTCATTGATTTTGACGCTAAGGAAGGTTATGAATCTCTAAAATCTTTAATTAATATTGATGAAGGATCTCACTACCTTGGAGAAGTTGCTTTAGTCCCATTTGATTCACCTATTTCCAATTCAAATATAGTGTTCTTTAATACTCTATATGATGAAAATGCTTCATGCCACTTGGCATTGGGCAAATCTTACAATTTATGTATAAAAGACGGAGTAACGAAAACTACTGAAAAAGTTTTAGCTCTAGGTGGAAATGATTCCTTAACTCATGTTGACTTTATGATAGGAACTTCTGATTTAAGCATTATCGGTATTGGTTTCGATGGTTCAGAAACGCCTATATTTGTTAACGGTAATTGGGCTATATAGTTATAACAATTTAAATATAAACTTTAATGGATAACTTAACTAATTAATCTAAATTTAATCTANNTAGATTAAATTTAGATTAATTATGAGTTATTCTTTTTTTAGCTTAAAATATAATTATTTTAATTAAGTAAGAAAGTCTTAATACTTTTTGAATGATTATGTTGTAAAATATTAATTGAATACTATAAAAATTGTTTTAAAATAAAAGGTGGTGCGTAATAGTATGTCAAATTTCAATATTTTAGTAGTAGATGATGAAGTTGAAATCTGCAATGCTATAGAAATATATTTAAACCGTGAGGGCTTAAATGTACTTAAGGCTTATGATGGAATTGAAGCGCTTCAAATTTTAGAAGAGGAAAAAATACATTTAATATTATTAGATGTAATGATGCCTAAGCTTGATGGTATAAAGACCTGCTTAAAAATTAGAGAAAATAGGAATATTCCTATAATAATTCTATCTGCTAAATCCGAAAATCTCGATAAAATTATAGGATTAAATAGCGGTGCTGATGATTATATAACTAAACCCTTTAATCATCTTGAGCTCATAGCTAGAGTTAAATCTCAGCTAAGAAGATACGAAAAACCTCTTGATATAGAAAATGTAAATTTAAAAGATAAAATTGTAATTAAAGATTTAATTATTGATACAACCCTAAAATCTGCAACGCTACGAGGTGAACCTTTAAAACTTACAGCTACAGAATATGGTATTTTACTGTTGCTAGCCTCCAACTCTGGCAAAGTATTTTCTATAAAGGAGATATATGAAAATGTATGGAAATCACCTTTCTTCCATAGTGAGAATACAGTAACTGTTCATATTCGAAGAATGCGTGAAAAAATTGAGATTAACTCTAAAGAACCTGAATACATAAAGGTAGTATGGGGTGTTGGATATAAGATTGAAAAACATAATTAAAGGAGGGTTAGACATTGACTTCCAATATAAAAACCTTAATTAAAAAATGGTTTAATGCTTCTAATGAAAAGACAACATTAATTGAAATATTAATATTCTTTATTATCGGTATAATTGTGCTTCCAAAGTTTTTTCAAATATTATTAGTAGATTATGATAATTATACTAACAGACGCAGCTTTTATAGAACTGCTATTATTAATGAAAAAACTTTTAAGAATCAAATGTTACAAAATGATACTATTAAATTTAGAGAGAAATTATTAAGCGTTACTGAAGGCTTTTCAAAAATCCTCTATTGCAAAACTGACGAAGATGCCAAAGTTATTCAAAATTATTTAGAAATATCTCTCACTGATGAAATCGGTGTGTTACTTATAGATAAGTCTAATAATAGATGGTTTTCTAATAGAAATTGGTTTTCGGATTATCCATTTAATGAATTACATCCTAAAGAGGCCTTAATGAAATTATCCAAAGAGGACGATGTAGTAGTCTATAGTTCTAATAACTTATCACACTACTCATCTCCTTCGGGTTATTACAATGGTGCCTATACGTCTCCTAATGCAGATTTAGAGGAAGTTTACTTTATTCGTGGTGCTAAATATGGTACTATGGCAAACATTATAAGACTTAGATTTTATTTTTCAGTTCCGCTATTAATTATATTTATAATTCTAGTAACTAAGCAGCTTTTCTCTATTAAAATTTTTGGAATAAAAGCATATATAAATAATTTTAATAATTTACTTTTTATTCGAGGAATAAAATCTATTAATATATTTTTTGTAAATACAAAGGATGTATTTAAAAACCTATTTTTTGATATAACACTAATAGGCCTTTTAATATTTTGGATAATGTATTTGCCATTGTCCCAAATATTTAATTCAAATGATTATTTATTCTATTCAAATGATTATCTATCCTATTCTAACTCCTATTCTAACGAAATTTATACTGCTACCTTTATAACTTTTATAATAATAGTAATAAATATATGTGTAAGATATTTAGAAGGTATAAATAACAAGAAAAATTTAATTAAATACCTAAAAAAAGTTGAAGATGGCGATATGGATGTAGATATAAATACTAAAAATTTTGGTACCTTGTCTAATTTAGCCATGGAAATAAATAATCTAAAAGTAAGTTATAAAAAGAAAGTTGAAGAAGGAATTCAAAACGAGAAATTAAAAACTGAGCTCATAACCAATGTATCTCATGATTTAAAAACCCCATTAACTTCCATAGTAAATTATGTAGACATACTTAAGGACGAATCTCTTGATAAAAGTGAGATAAGAGACTATGTTACAATTTTAGATAATAAATCAACTAAATTAAAAAAACTTGTTGAAGATTTATTTGAAATGTCAAAGATGAGTTCTGGGCAAATCATTTTAAGCAGAAATGATGTAGATATTGTAGAACTAATACACCAAAACCTTGGAGAACTAAGTTTTTTAGGAGAAGATAAAAATCTTATCTTCAAGGTAATCGGAGATAAAGCTTGTCACTTAAGCCTAGATGGAGCTAAAATTTCAAGAGTTATGGATAACTTAATATGTAATGCTATAAAATATTCTCTCGAGAACTCTAGAATTTATCTAGAAATTATTGAGAATGAAGCTGAATGTGAAATAATAGTAAAAAACATCTCAAAATATGATTTAGATTTTAATGAAAATGAAATTCTTGAAAGATTTGTTAGAGGCGATAAATCTAGAAACTCTTCAATAGAAGGTTCTGGCTTAGGCCTTGCTATTTCTAAAACTATAGTAGAGCTTCATAATGGCACTCTTAATGTAAAATGTGATGGAGACCTATTTAAAGTAATAATTAAACTACCAAAATCTTAGACTATAAAATGAAATAAATTTTACAAAGCTACCTCAAAACTATGTATTAGAGGTAGCTTTCTCTGTACTTTTCTTATACCTTTACTTTTTTATAATACTCTTCTCTAAATGCTCTATATTCAGCCAAAATATTTTCATTACTCTCTATAAAATTATTCAGAATGTTTAAATTCTCTACGGTAGTACTACTTACTACATGCTCTATTAGTTCTGTTTCTACCAGAATATCACTATCTGCACTTAAAAACCTTAAAAATTTTTCTATTGTATTATGCCTACTTAAAAGATATCTCCCTACTTTTGTTCCTAAATCTGTAAGCTTTATAATACCATATTTTTCATAGTCAACCAATCCTAATTTACCAAGTTTCTGCATCATCTTAGATGCTGAGGAATCTCTAACATTTAACATTAAAGCTAGTTTATTGAGCCTTATGTAATTTTCCTCTTTCATGGTACATCGATAAAGCATCTCTACATAATCTTCCATAGATGCCGTTAGTAATCTATCATCAAATAACTTCTGCTCATAGGCTCTGACTGTATAAAAGTTTTTATCCATTTTTTATATCCCTCACATCTTATAATTTATATTTCTTAATCTTTAAAATTCAAACTTTTATTCTCCACCATTTGTAACATCTATATTTAAAATTTATTAAATTCTTACCTTATTTTCTAAAATAGTATCACAAATATATAAATAATCATATGTTAGAGTAGGGAAAGACTTTTTCCTTACTCTAATTAATTAATTATATGATTTAAATTAGAAATTAGAAGTGCCTTAACTAGTAATATTTAATTATAAATACAAAATGTTTAAAAGGAGATTAACAATATGAATACTAATTCAAACATCTATATAGAATCATCTAAAATATTACCCTTAACTGATTTATGCCTAGGAAGAAAATGTAAAGTTAAAAACCTTACTTCTAGTGGATCTATAAGACGTAGGATGCTTGATCTTGGACTTATATCTAATACAGAAATAGAAGTTCTTAATCAAAGTCCTTCTGGGGACCCTGTAGCTTACTTGATTCGTGGTGCAGTAATTGCAATTCGTAAAGAAGATGCTTCTAACATATTAGTTGAAACCATCTAATACTAAAAATCTAACATCTTCTCTTTTCCATATTAAAGTACATTGACTTACAATCTAATTCATGACACAATTCCTAGCTTCAGATGGAACTCGTTACTCCATCTGAAGCCTATTATATCATTTCTAAGATCCTCATTTTTATCAGTGCATTCTAAGATGAAGGATTTCTTAAAATGCATCATTATCATAACTTTGAATTTTTAACATTTTATTTTAAGGAGGTTTTATAATGGGACTAACTAATCAATCTACTGGAGTTGGCGCTTTAGAAAAAGAGCTAAAAATAGAACGTATTTCTCCATCTGATAAAGTAATTGCTCTAGCTGGTAATCCCAATGTAGGTAAAAGTACAGTTTTTAACAGTTTAACAGGACTCAATCAGCATACAGGAAATTGGCCTGGAAAGACCGTATCTAATGCACAGGGCAGATATACCCATAAAAATAGAGATTTTATATTAGTCGATATCCCTGGAACTTACTCTCTTATGGCCAACTCTGTAGAAGAAGAAGTTGCTAGAGATTTTATATGCTTCGGAAATCCTGATGCCACTATAGTTATTGTAGATGCTACTTGTCTAGAAAGAAATTTAAACTTAGTACTTCAAACCATAGAAATAACAAATAACGTAGTAGTATGTGTAAATTTAATGGATGAAGCTAAGCGAAAAGGAATTAACGTTGACCTAGTAAAACTTTCTCTACTTCTTGGTGTTCCTACTGTAGGTACTAGTGCTACTACTGGAATCGGCCTTAAAGAATTAATGGATGTAGTTTATAAGCTCACAAATAATGAAATACCTATAAATCTTATTAAAATTAAATATAATGAAGCTTTGGAGAATGCTATTTCTATAATAGAGCCAGAAGTAAAAAGAGTTATACGAAATATCCCTTTAAAAATCAATTCTAGATGGATTTCTTTAAAATTACTAGAAAATAATGATAGTCTAATTGAATCATTAAATAAATACTTAAATATTAATTTATTAGATAATGAAATAATTAAAGAAAAGCTGAAAGAAGCAGCTAGTCTTTTAGATACTTATAACATGATGGAAGAATCCTTTAGAGATGAAGTGGTAACTACTCTAATAAGCAAAGCTGAAAAAATTAGTACTGAAGTAGTAACAAGAGAAAATTCTAAATATAACATCACCGACAGAAAAATAGATAGAATTCTAACGTCTAAAAGATATGGGATACCTATCATGATACTACTTTTATGTGTTGTTTTTTGGATAACTATAACTGGTTCTAATTATCCATCTGCTCTATTATCTAATGCTCTTTTCTGGATTGAAGATAAGCTTAGCATTTTTTTATTAGATTTAGGAGCACCTTTATGGCTAGAAGGAGCTCTAATAAAAGGAATTTACAGAACTTTAGCTTGGGTTATTGCTGTAATGCTTCCTCCAATGGCTATTTTTTTTCCACTATTCACTCTTCTTGAAGATCTAGGCTATTTACCTAGAATAGCTTTTAATTTAGATAACTTCTTTAAAAAGAGTTGCGCTTGTGGAAAGCAAGCCCTAACCATGTGTATGGGATTTGGATGCAATGCAGCTGGAATAATTGGTTGTAGAATTATAGATTCCCCACGTGAAAGACTAATTGCAATACTTACAAATAATTTCGTGCCTTGTAACGGACGCTTCCCAACTTTAATTGCTATAATCACTATGTTCTTTGCTGGTACTTTTGTCGGACCTTCTCAATCTATTATATCTACCTTAATTTTAGCCTCTGTAATTCTATTAGGTGTATTTATGACCTTAATGATTTCAAAAATCCTATCTAAAACTATACTTAAAGGTGTTCCATCTTCTTTTACTTTAGAACTTCCACCTTACAGAAAACCTCAAGTAGGAAAAATTATAGTTCGCTCTATTTTTGATAGAACCCTCTTTGTTCTAAAAAGAGCAATAATAGTATCTGCTCCTGCAGGATTAGTTCTTTGGATTATGGCTAACATTACAATAGGAAATTTAAGCTTACTAGCTCATTGTGCTAATTTTTTAAATCCTTTTGCAAATTTAATAGGATTTGATGGATATATCGTGATGGCATTTATACTTGGTTTTCCAGCCAATGAAATCGTAATTCCTATTATTATCATGAGTTATACTGCTACTGGAAGCTTAGTAGAGTTTGATAGTTTAATACAACTAAGACAACTTCTAATCTCAAATGGATGGACATGGCTCACAGCTTTAAACGTAATGTTATTCTCTTTGATGCATTGGCCATGTAGTACAACATGTTTAACTATTAAAAGTGAAACTCAAAGTCTTAAATGGACTGCCCTAGCCTTCGCCATTCCTACTATAACTGGTATCATTATTTGCTTCACTGTAACAACCATAGTTCGATTTCTAGGTCTTGCATAGATATTTTAAAATAGTAGTTCTATTAACAGCTTATAGTGATATACAAATATCAGTTAATACTAATCAATATCACGCACTATAAATAATTCTAATATAAAAGGGTGACACTTAAATTGTGTCATCCTTTTATATTAGAATTTATTTATCTTCTCTAAGTAAATATTCATTACCATCTTGATCTTCAAATGAAAACATCTTTCCATATGGCATATTCATTAATTCACCAACTTTAACACTTTTTTTCTTCATCTCACTATACGCACTCTCAATATCTTTAGTGCTTAGAAGTATTGATGGATGAGTTACATTAGCTTTAGGATTCTGAGCTATCATTAAATTTTTATCGTATAAAACAAAAGTAGTAAATTCCTCTTCACTTGGTCCAACCTCAAGCCACTTCATATTAGGACCCATAGCTTGTTCAAACTTAACCACAAATCCTAGCTTCTCAATCCAAAAGCTTTTAGCTTCCTCTTGATTGTTTACATATAACGTTATTTTACCAATTTTATTAATCATTTTGACCCTCCAATTAACATGTTGTAGTACTTAAACTATAACATACATATTATAATTCATTAATTATATATCAAACATTATAATTTTTTAAAAAGTTATAATGTAAGCTACTTAAATATTTAACATTTTAAAATTTTAAAATGTTGCTTCATCTATTAGATTGTTATAGTATTTATCCTTCAAGCTCTCAATAAAAAAGAATACTCCTAATTCATGTGGACAATTATATTCTTTATATCTATTTCTTAACATGCCTAGATGCTCAATAACAGTTCCACTTTCTGAATATCCTAGACTAACTAAAAACTCTTTATTACTTTCTGTATTTATATATTTCTCAAGTAAACTATGATTATTAAATTAATATTATACTTGAATCATCCTATTCTCTTAATTCCATAAAATTAAGATTAATACTTTTTATAAACTCTTTTCCTATTGAACACCAATTATTATATAACTCTTCGTTACATTTTTTAAAAGTTATAGTTACAGCAGGTTTAACCTTTGCAATAACTAATGAAGTATTATAAATTAAAAAGTTTTTAATTTATACTTTTCCATTCATAAATTCCAACTTATTATAAAATTCTAAACATGTCATTTTCATTCCCTACCTATAAAAGTGCTATTTTTTCACCAAAATCTATGTACTCATCTTCATATTCTATTTCGCCACAAATAATTAAGTAATCTTCCTCTATTTGGTATCCATAAAAAATCATTCTATCTTTCCACTCTCTCATCCATTTTTCATCTCTCCAACCATAAGATCCAAATAAAGCTGCTTTCTTTTTAGATATCTTTGAAAATATTTCTTCAATAAAAGGTTCAAATTCAGATTCTTCTAATATCTCATCTACCATAGATTGGTATCCTAATATTATTAAATCTTCATCATTAAAAATATTACTGTTAGCATTAGCACCATTGATTACTTCTGCGTTTTTGACACCTTTTCTAATTCCTTTATCAATCACCTCTGCCATTTTTTCTGTATTCACTGTACCTCCCCAATAAACTATTTTCATAACATATCCTCCTTGGTTGAAAATTATTATCATTTACATGTTAAAAGGTTTTTATTATATTGTCAATAGATTTTGATAGTTATTCTCAATTATATTTCAATAAGTTAAATATGTAATTTTATTATGCTTTTTTACATGTAAATCTATACTCACTAAATCATTTTTAATAAGCTAATTTAAAAAGACATTTTTCTAACTATATAGAAAGATGCCTTTTTATACTAATTATTTTCTTTATCTATAATTGCAGCTTTTATAAATCCTCTGAATAAAGGGTGAGGACTATTGGGCCTTGATTTTAATTCAGGATGAAATTGTACTGATACATACCATGGATGATCCTTTATTTCAACTATTTCTACTAATCTATTGTCAGGACTTATTCCTGTAATATCCATACCTTTATCAATTATCTCTTGTCTAAATTTATTATTAAATTCATATCTATGTCTATGCCTTTCATTGATTAATGTTTCACCATACTCCCTAGCAGCCGTTGAATTTGTATCCAATTTACATGGATATAATCCTAATCTCATAGTTCCACCTAAATTTTCAATTTCCTGTTGATCTGGCATTAAAGCTATTACAGGATAATTAGTATCTTGATCGATCTCAGAACTATTAGCTCCTTTATATCCAAGTACATTTCTTGAAAATTCTATAACTGAGCACTGCATCCCTAAACATATACCAAATAAAGGCTTTTTATTTTCTCTTGCCCATCTTATAGCTTCTATCTTTCCTTCTATCCCTCTATCTCCAAAACCACCTGGTACTAATATTCCATTTACATCAGAAAATAATTTATCTGATTTATCTCTCTTCACCTCTTCTGCATTTATCCACTTTATTTCTACTTGACAGTCATTGGCATATCCACCGTGACTTAAAGCCTCAACCACAGATATATATGCGTCGTGTAATTCTACATATTTACCAACTAATCCAATTTTAACTTTTCTATTTAAATTCTTAATCTTCTTTACCATCTCAATCCATTGATAATTATCAATATCAATACATCCTAGTCCTAACATTTCACATACTAATCTATCTAGGCCCTCCTTATGTAACATTAAAGGTACTTCATATAAGTGCTCTGTATCTAGATTTTGTATTACGTTCTTACCATCTAGATTACAGAATAATCCTATCTTTGCTTTTAATTCATCAGATATTTCCTTTTCAGACCTACAAACTATTATATCCGGTTGAATTCCTATACTTCTTAATTCTTTTACTGAATGTTGAGTTGGTTTTGTTTTTAGCTCACCAGCTTTTCCTAAATAAGGTACCAAAGTTACGTGTATAAAACATACGTTTTCTCTACCTACTTCATATTGAATTTGTCTTATAGCCTCTAGAAATGGTAACGACTCAATATCCCCTACAGTGCCACCAATTTCAGTTATGACCACATCTACCTCTTTCTCTTTTGTAACTCTACATATTCTTTCTTTTATCTCGTTAGTTATATGTGGTATTACTTGAACTGTTTCACCTAAATATTCTCCTCTTCTCTCCTTTGAGATAACTGACCAATAAACTTTACCAGTAGTAACATTACTACTCCTACTTAAATTCTCATCAATAAATCTTTCATAGTGCCCTAAATCCAAATCAGTTTCAGCACCATCATCCGTAACAAATACCTCTCCATGCTGATATGGACTCATTGTTCCCGGATCTACATTTAAGTATGGATCGAACTTCTGTATTGTGACTCTTAATCCTCTATTTTTTAAAAGTCTACCTAAAGATGCTGCTGTAATTCCCTTTCCTAAGGATGAAACTACTCCACCTGTCACAAAAATATATTTACTACTCATGCTATCTTCTCCCATATAGTTTATTTTAAAATTTTTATTAATTTACTATTGACTTTTAATTTGTACATTTGTATAATAAGAATTACCCCACTAAATAAGATGGGGTAGTCTGTACTTTTAACATAGAACCTATATTATCACACTTTTATATATATGACTAGTGTTTTTTGTGATTTCATTTATTTTGATAGTAGCTTTTAAATTTATATAAACTACAATATAGTATAAGTGTGACTGATCGCATATAAAAAACTGAGTCTACCTTAAAAATTATTTTAAGATAGACTCAGTTTTTAATTTACTTCAAAAATAAATATTAGAATTTCTCTGTGAAAAGTAAAGTTGTTATTTAAATACTCCAAATTTAAATACAAAAATTATTTATGAATTAAAGTAATTTTATATCATTTTCTTTACAAACCTTTAGATTTTTTTCATCCCATATAGTAGATTGAACTTCACCAATATGAGCTTTATTTAAAAAGAACATACATATTCTTGATTGTCCTATTCCTCCTCCAATTGTATATGGAAGCTCTCCACATAATAACATCTTGTGAAAATCTAAACTTCTCCTATTCTCATTATCTGATACTCTTAATTGATAATCAAGAGCCTTTTCATCTACTCTTATTCCCATGGATGAAAGTTCTATGGCTCTATTTAATAAAGGATACCAAAATAATATATCTCCATTTAAATTCCAATCATCGTAATCTGGACTTCTACCATCATGTTTTTCTCCTGATTTTAATACAGAGCCTATTTTCATTATGAATACAGCTCCAAATTCTTTACATATTTTATCTTCTCTTTCTTTAGGATTAAGCTGTGGATATCTATCCTCTAATTCTTGACTAGTTATAAAACATATTTCTTCTGGTAAATTACAGCCTGTGTTCATTAGGTTTTTGCTGACAAATTCTTCAGTTTTCTTAAACACATCATAAATTGTTCTTACAACCTCTTTTAAGTATTCTTCATTTCTATCTTCTTTTCTTATTACCTTTTCCCAATCCCATTGATCTACATAAACAGAATGCAAATTATCCAATTCTTCATCTCTTCTTATAGCATTCATGTCTGTATATAGACCATCTCCAACTTTGAACCCATATCTATGAAGACTTAATCTCTTCCACTTTGCCAGGGAATGTACTATTTCAACATTCTCTCCCGTCGCCAACAAATCAAACACAACAGGTCGCTCTGTACCATTTAAATTATCATTTAGTCCACTCTTTGAATCTACAAATAACGGTGCTGAAACTCTTGTTAAGTTAAGTTTTTCCGATAAGGTTTTTTCAAAAAAGTCTTTAATTTCTTTTATATATATTTCAGTCTCTATTAATGTGCTTTTAGATTTATATCCATCTGGAATAATAATGCCTTCTATTTTCATAATAAGTTCCTCCTAAATTCAATATTTAAAATTAAGTATTAATAAAGTTTTATGGCGCCATTACTTTATCTTTTTTATTTTTATAATAAAAAAACTCTCGTCCTTTATATAAAAGGACGAGAGTACTACTCACGCGTTACCACCTTAATTTACTGTCACTTCACAATAACAACCTCTTCAAGTACGTCAATTTTATAAATTGATTATACTCTAGCACTATAACGTGTGCAGATCCGGTACTACCTACTGGGTGTTATCTTTCGGAAGCACTGCTCAGAGATGTTATTCAAATTAACTTACTCTTCCACCTCTCAGCTTATGGGGAATTCTCTGTAAAGATACATTAATTTTACTTCTTCTCTTCAACGCTTTATAAAATTTATTGTTTTCAAAATAATATCACAATAAGTCTATTTTGTAAAGTTTTTTATAAAATTAATTATAAAAGGAGCTATCTTCAAGTTTTATTTGAAAATAACTCCCTTTATTTTTTAATTAATTATTATATTAAAGTAATTTTACTTATTAAGCTACTCTACATACGCATTTCTAAATTCCATTTGTCCTAATGGAGATTTATAAGTTCCCTTAACATTTTTGTCTATACATAATACATTTGTATAAGAGTAAACGGGTATTATTGGCAATTCTTCCATTAATATATCCTCAGCTTTACGTAACATTTCAGTTCTCTTTGTATCGTCTAATTCTACTTTAGCTGAAGCTATTAACTTATCATATTCTTTATTTGAATATCCGGCGTTATTTTGTCCATTTTTAGTAGTCCACATATCTAAAAATGTCATAGGGTCATTGTAATCTGCTATCCAACCATGTCTAGCTATAGAATATTGGAAGTTATTTCTTGTATCTTGGAATACTGCCCACTCCTCATTCTTCAATTCAACATTTATTCCCAAATTAGTCTTCCACATATCTTGTACAGCTTGAGCTATATTTTGATGACCTTCATTTGTATTAAATGTAAGAGTAATAGTTGGAGCGCCTTCCCCATTTGGATATCCTGCTTCTGCAAGTAATTTTTTAGCTTTTTCTACATCTCCAGTTGGTGGTAGATAATCTTTTTTAAATTCTTTTTCAGCTGAATCGAGAATACCTAATGGTACATAACTAGTTGATGGTGCCTGACCACCTTGTGTTACCTTATCAACTATTAGCTGTTTGTCTATAGATAGTGCTAACGCTTTTCTAAATTTAGGATTACTTAATGCTTCAGCTGCTTTAGGATCTACATCTTTAGCTTTGTCTGATACATTTATTACATAAAAGTAAGTTCCTAAATAAGGATATATTTTAGCTGTTCCTTCAGCTAATAATGTAGGAATTTCGGCTTGAGGTGGTGATTCTATTACATCTATTTCTCCACTCTTAAATGCATTTAGATAAGTTATTTGGTCATCTATTAATTTTACTTCTAACGTCTTAAGTTTTACATTTTCAGCATCCCAGTAGTTTTCATTCTTTACAAAGGTAATACTTTCTTTTTCTTTCCACTCAGACATTTTAAATGGTCCATTGGATACATATGTGTCTGGTTTCAATGCCCATTTTTCTTTATTTTGTTCTATTATATCTTGTCTAACTGGGAAGTAAGTTGGAAAAGCTGCCAAAGATAAGAAATATGACACAGGAGACTCAAGAGTTACCTCTAAAGTTTTATCATCTATAGCTTTTACTCCTACATCCTCTGCTGTAGCTACTTTATCCCCTATTTTTTCCTGATTATAGTAAGCGGCTCCATTCTTTATATAGAAAAGTTGATATGCATATTCTGCTGCCACTTCAGGATTTAATGCTCTTTTCCATGCATATACGAAATCTCCAGCTACTACCGGTTTTCCATCTGACCATTTAGCATTATCTCTCAAATGGAAAGTATAAACAGTTCCATCATCAGATAATTCATATTTTTCAGCAGTTCCTGGAATAATTTTAGAATTTTCATCTTCCCTCATTAGACCTTCAAAAGCATTGTGAATTACTGTTGACCCATCTGTAGCTGAATTAAGCTGTGGATCAATGGTTTTAGGGTCTGCGCCTAGGTTATACACTATTTTTTGTTCTACTTTTTCTTCCACCACTGGTTTATTGTTATCACCTGGCTTTTTTCCTTCATTTCCATTATTCTTCGTACATCCTAAAAGCAATGTACCAGTCATTATTGTGGTCATTATTAGTGCCATTATTCTAGTTTTCTTCATTGATTAACCTCCTTGTTAAATTAATTTATTTATTTTAAAATAAATGACAAGCTACACAATGGCCAGGAGATACTTCCTTTAGTATTGGCTCCTCTTCACTACAAATCTGTTTCGCGTGTTTGCATCTAGATTTAAATCTACATCCTGTTGGAGGATCAATTGGAGATGGAATATCTCCTTCTAAAATTATTCTTTGTCTTCTTTTAGCTTCATCTGGATCAGGAATTGGAATTGCAGATAGTAATGCATTAGTATATGGATGAATTGGCTTATTATATACCTCATTACTCTCTGATATTTCGACTAATTTTCCTAAGTACATTATTCCAACTCTGTTGGATATGTGCTTAACCATAGATAAATCATGAGCTATAAATAAATAAGTTAAGCCAAAGTCATTTTGTAAATCTTCAATCATATTAATTATCTGAGCTTGTATAGATACATCTAGTGCAGAAATAGGCTCATCACAAACAATAAATTCTGGATTAACAGCAAGAGCTCTTGCTATTCCAATTCTTTGTCGTTGTCCACCAGAAAATTCATGAGGATAACGATTCATGTGATTCTGATCAAGTCCTACCTTATCTAGAAAATACTTTACTTTTTCTTCCCTTTCTTTTCCTTTACACATCTTATAAATATCTAACGGCTCACCAATGATATCTCCAACAGTTAATCTTGGATTAAGAGAAGCATAGGGATCTTGGAATATCATTTGCATTTTCTTTCTATAAGGCAACATCTGCTTAGTATTTAACTTTTCAATTGCTTCATTATCATAAAATATTTCTCCTGCTGTAGGGTTATATAACTTTAATAAGGTTCTACCTAAAGTTGTTTTTCCACAGCCTGATTCTCCTACTAATCCTAAAGTTTCACCTTTTTTTATATGAAGAGATACACCGTCAACAGCCTTTAGTATACCTTTGTCTTTCTTAAAAACTGATTTTTTGGTATGAAAATATTTACATATATTTTTTACCTCTATTAAATTTTCTGTATTACTCATCTTCCTTCCTCCTCTTTATTGGAGTTTCAACCTTTGATGCCCTCTTGTCATTTAACCAACAAGCAGATTTATGTCCCTGAGCTATTTCATAGTATCCAGGTCTATGCTCTTTACATACTTCCATAGAATATTTACAGCGAGCATAAAATGGACATCCTTTTGGTGGCTTGAATAAATCTGGAGGCTGACCATCTATAGGTCTTAACCTTTCTCTTACCAAAGTATTAGGATTCGGAACACTTTCCATAAGACCCCAAGTATATGGATGTCTAGAATTATAAAAAATATCTTTTACAGTTCCTTGTTCTATAATAAGACCTCCATACATTACATTTACCTTGTCACATATATCTGCAACCACACCTAAGTCATGAGTAATTAATATTATGGAAGTATTTAATTTTTGTTTTATATCCTTCATTATCTCTAAAATCTGAGCTTGTATTGTAACATCAAGTGCAGTAGTTGGCTCATCAGCTATTAAAAGTTTTGGATTACAAGTTAGTGCCATAGCTATCATAACCCTTTGTCTCATACCGCCAGAAAACTCATGTGGATATTGCTTCATCCTACTTTCAGGACTTGGTATTCCAACTAAGTATAATAATTCTATAGCTTTTTTATGTGCCTCCGCCTTAGTCATCTTTTTGTGAATTCTAAGGGGCTCCATGATTTGATTTCCTATAGTCATAAGTGGATTTAACGATGTCATAGGATCTTGGAAAATCATAGATATTTCATTTCCTCTTATCTTTGACATAGCCTCTTCATTCAATGATACTAGATCACTATCTTCAAACCTTATATCTCCATCTTTTACCTTTCCATTTTGATCCAAAAGTCTCATGATAGACATCATAGTAACGCTCTTACCACTGCCTGACTCTCCAACAATTCCCATTACCTCTCCATATTCTAAATTAAAAGAAACTCCTCCAACAGCTTGAACTTCTCCAAATTGGGTATAGAAAGATGTTTTTAAATTATTTACTTCTAACAAATTGTTCATCCTTCCACCTCCTACTTTTTAACCCTTGGATCTAGAGCATCTCTTAGCCCATCACCAAGCATATTAAATGAAAAAATTGTTATACATATAGCCAAAGTTGGGAATAAAAGTTGATAAGGATATAATCTCAAAGTTGATAGAGCATCATTAGCTAAAGTTCCCCATGAAGCAAGAGGTGGAACTAGTCCTAATCCAATAAAGCTTAAGAATGCCTCTGTAAATATTGCCGTTGGAATTTGAAGAGTAAGAGTTACTATAATCGGTCCTAAACAATTTGGAATTAGATGCTTAAATAGTATTCTCTTTCCCTGTGCTCCTAAGGTTTTAGCTGCTAAAATAAACTCTTGTTGTTTAAGTTGAAGTATTTCTGCTCTAACTATTCTTGCCATTCCTATCCAATATGAGATAGCTAAGGCTACGATAATATTAAATAATCCACCTTTTTCTAGGATAACCATTAATAATATTACATATATGGTCATAGGTATAGATGATATTATATCTACAATTCTCATCATAACGTTATCTACCCATCCACCTACAAGGCCAGCAATTCCACCATATATTATACCTATAAATAAATTTAGTATAGATGCTACAAAGCCAATTATTAAGGAATATCTAGCTCCATACATAACCCTTACGAATAAATCTCTTCCCAATGAGTCAGTTCCAAACCAATGCTCTGCTGATGGCCATTGATTAGTTAACATCAGGTTGTTTGTTTTATAATCATGATGTGAAAACCACGGAATAAGTACAGCTCCTAGAGTTATAAGAATAACAAAAATAAGCCCCACTATTGCCAACTTATTTTTTTTAAGTTTTCTCCATGAATCTTTCCAATAAGATACACTTGGTCTATTTATAGTATCTTTTTTCTTATTAGCTTCATCTACAAATACAAAATCTTTCTCTAAAATTTCATTGATTTCCTCATTAAATTCCATAACCTCACCCCCTATGCTTCAACATTTTCTAATTTTATTCTTGGATCTATGATTACATACATAATATCCACAATTAAATTACATAGTATAAGAAGTGTACTGTAAAATATAGTTACTCCAAGTATTGTTGTATAATCCCTGTTTGTTATTGTGGTTACAAACTCTCTTCCTAAACCTGGTATCGCAAATATTTTTTCTACTACAAAGCTACCAGTTAATATACCTGCAATTAATGGTCCTACATAGGTTACTATTGGAATTAATGTATTTCTAAGAGCATGCTTAAACATAATTCTTCTACCATTAACTCCCTTGGCTTTAGCAGTTCTAATATAGTCTGATTTCAAAACTTCTAAGAGCTTTGATCTGGCAAGTCTAGATATAAATGCTATTGAGTATCCCGCTAAAGCTATTGATGGTAAGATATAGCTCTTCCAACTATCTAGGCCTGTTATAGGTACTAAGCTTAGTTTAACTCCAAATACATACATCAATAATGTCGCTATAACAAAGCTCGGTAGTGTAACTCCTAAAGTAGCTAGTACCATACATATAGTATCTGGCCATCTATTATATTTTAGAGCTGCAATTATTCCTAGAAGTATTCCGAAAGTTAAAGAAATTACCACTGCTACTCCACCAAGCTTTGCAGATGCTGGGAAAGAATAACTTATTATTTCTTGTACTTCTCTTCCTTTGTATTTCATGCTTGGACCTAGATCACCCTTAAGTAAGTCTTTTAAATACATGGAGTATTGCTCTCCTAAAGATTTATCCAATCCATATTTTGCTTCTAAACTAGCCTTTATTTCTGGTGGTAATGGTTTCTCTCCATCAAAAGGTCCTCCAGGCATTAATCTCATCAAGAAGAATGTGGCAGTAATAACTATAAATATAGTTATCACACTTATACCTAGTCTTTTTAGAATGTACTTAATCAAATTCTCACCCCCATTTTTTATATGATATATATATATTGAATTATTTTCTCAATATTCCATTAATTTTTATTTAACATATTACTTTAAATTGATAAATTGATAACAAACTTCATACATATATATTTCTTTATTTCATCAAAGAGTTAAGCCACATTATTAAATGTGTAAGTTACTTATATACGTTTTATTAAAGTTTCTATATGAAATTTACTTACAATCCTAAATTACGCTAAGAAATATTAATAAATTTTATTTATTGTAACTTATATAAAATAAAGAGCTATCTCAAAATAATTTATTACTTTTCATATAATATCTGATTAGTAATTTAATAACTTAAATACTAATCAAGTATTAATCTAAGTTTTAGATCATTTTAAAATAACTCTTTTATAATATTAATTTATAAGTTTCTTTACGAAGGTACCTTCTTTCATTATTACATCCATTTTATCACTTCTTATATCATGAATATCCTTTAATGGATTACCATTTAACACGATAATATCAGCAAACTTTCCAGATTCTAAAGTACCTGTTATATTCTCTATCTTAAGCATTTCTGCGCCATTTTTAGTGGCTGCTAAAATTACTTCCATATTTGTAAGTCCAGCCTTACAAAGGGTATACATTTCTGTAATTGCATATTCTCCATAAGGAGTTAAACTACTGCAGAAGGAATCTGAACCTACAGTTATCCTTATACCTTTCTTATTTGCATTTCGCAAATTACTTATGATACGATTTAGTTCCTTTTCAGCTACTGTATTTCCTTCATAATCATCTAGAATTTTTCTATAAGGAGGCTCGTACACTGTAAACCACTCGTAGAAAAATTGTAGGGTTGGACAAAAGCTTATATCCTTTTCCTTCATAATTTCTAGGCATTCTTCATTCAATTCCTGACCATGTATTATAGCAGAAACTCCTGCTTTACATGAATTTAATGCTCCTTCATACCCTTCCGCATGAGACCAAACTGGTAATCCAACCATATTGCACTCATCTACTACCGCTTGTATCTCCTCTATACAATAATGAGAAGCCGCTTTAGCATCGTGTCTCCATATTCCGCCTCCTGTAGACCATATTTTTATGGCATCAGGATTTTCACGAATTCTTTTTCTGATGGCTTTACGTAGATCCCATGGTCCATCCACTCTTTCTGCCCATGGATGTGAATTCTCATTATATTCCAATGGTAAATTATGCGAATCCCCATGACCCGAAGTTCTACAAAAACCTAATCCTGTTGCAACTATACGTGGTCCAGGTATTATTCCTTCTTCAATCATGTTCCTAAGATAAATTCCAGAGCGAGAAATTTCACCTACGGATGTTAGTCCATGCTCTAATGCTTCTTTGGCTTGAGCAACAGCTACTATAGTTTTTTGTATCACAGGCTCTAAAACCCATTCAGTATCGTTATCTGTTTTATTTCCACTGAAATGTAGATGAGAGTCTATAAGTCCAGGCATAATGGTTTTCCCAGATATATCTATAGTTTCATAGCCCCCTTCTATGTCTTGCATAGTTCCAGCATAAAGAATCTTCTTATTTTCAACAAGGACTAATGAATTTTCTATAGGCTCCTTTCCTGTACCATCTATTAAAAGTCCACCTATAAAGGCTATCCCTTTCATATTTATACCTCCTAAGTCTTACATATTACTATTAATTTTTACTATGTAATTATTAAAATATATGTAAAAACCAATAGTTTGCCTTAAATCATTATTATACCATATATGTAAAATTAGAAAGAATTAATTTTAGGATGTTAAGGATTAGTATATGAAAATTTATATTATATAAAATAAGTAGATAATAGCTTCATCATCTACTTATCTCGTAATCTATATTCATATAAATCAATTAGTTAACTCATCCTGCTAGCTAAATATAGAGTTTTTCATGAAACTAATATCTCTATTCGATATATAACCTCTTTTAACAAATATATACTTAGATATATGGAGCATTTTAACGTTTTAACAAGTTACCAAGAAAACTATTTAAATATTTAACTTTTTAAAATGTTAAATAGTTGCTCTATGCATAGGCTCATGGAATCTATTATTGGAATTCTCAATAAAATACAAAATGTTGACAGTATCATCTGTACTACTTTTAATTAGTACAGATGATTATATTATTAACTAGTTATAAATTGACCACCGTTTATATGAATAGTTTCCCCAGTTATAAAGGAAGCTCCTTCTCCAGCTAAAAACACATAGCTTTCTGCAATTTCAACTGGTTGCCCAGCCCTCTTAAATAAAGTATTACTACCAAAAGTAGATACTTTATTTGCATCAAATGATGATGGTATAAGTGGAGTCCATACTGGACCTGGTGCCACTGCATTTACTCTTATACCTTTAGCTGCTAATGACTTTGCTAAACTTCTAGTTAAAGCCGTCAAAGCTCCTTTGGTACAAGAATAATCTATTAAAGTTTCATTACCCTCATAAGCTGTTATAGAAGTAGTATATATTATACAATCTCCCTTCTTCATATGAAAAAGCACTTCCTTTGTTAAATAAAATGCTCCAAAGAAGTTTGTATCAAAGGTTTTATGCAACTGTTCACTAGTTATTTCATTAATTTGTTGACATTCATGCTGTTCCGCTGAATTTGATACAAATATATTTATAACTCCATACTTTTCTATCACCTTTTTTATAGCATCTTTACAAAAAGCTTCATTACCAATATCTCCAGCGATAAGCAAACACTCTCCGCCTCTTTCTTCAATGAGCTTTTTAGTTTCTTTAGCATCTTCATGTTCATTTAAATAAATGATACATACCTTTGCTCCTTCTTTTGCATATAGCAGAGAAATAGCCCTACCTATGCCACTATCTCCACCTGTAATTAAAGCTATTTTCCCCTTTAATCTATCTGACGTTTTATGATAGTCTTCTATTTCATATATAGGTTTTGGTTCCATTTTACTTTCAATACCTGGCTGTACATTCTGATGTTGTGGCTTAAAACCAATTGAAAAATTATAATCCATCTTAACTCTCCTCATTTATCATAGAAATCAATATCATATTTCCCATTTTATTATATCTTCTATGTCTATGTTATCTTTAGTTTTTAATTTATTTTATATCCTGTATGGCAAATACAATTTTTAATTTCTTCTGGAGTTGCTGGACTATTATAATTTACTTCTACTGTTCCTCTTCCTATATCTACACAAACTTGTTGTACTCCTTCAATTTTATCTAAAGAATTATTTAACTTAGTTCTACTTTCTGAGTTTACTAATCCTGAAACGTTATAATGTACTGATTTCATTTTATTACCCTCCAATTATTAGTTTTCTAATATATTATCTTTTAAAGTAGCAAATTTTATGCATGAAATTACTAATTCTAGACTACCCACTTTTTATTTACCATAAAAGATACACTTACCCAGTTATTATAATAGGACTGTTATAAATAAGTCATAGAATAAATACATAAAAAAAGATGCTACCTAGGTAACATCTTTAAACTTATATTTTATTCTTAAATGGCTTGAAGCTTGCTTAATAAATCATCTATTTCTAATCCATGAACCATGCATGCCTCTTCAAGTGTTTCTGCTTGTGCTGAAGGACACCCAACACATCCCATACCAAAACTCATTAAGACTTCTGCTGATTTTTCATTTTGTCTTATTACTTCTCCAATAGTCATTTCCTTTGTAACTTGCATAACTATTACCTCCATTTTTATTTTAACTAATTTTCATATAAAAATATATTCTTAATCATATTATACTACATTTCTACATATTCTAATTATTTATTTTTATATCTATATTAATTCTCCTATTTTCTTTATTAATGCAATGCAGTTTTTTGCAGTCATATCACTTTCATCTAAAGATGGATTAAATTCTACGAAATCCATAGATTTAACTAGTCTAGTATTAAATATACTAGTTAATAACTTTTCTGCATCATTTATATTGAATCCACCTGGCACTGGGGTTCCTGTACCTTTCATTATTTCTGGATCTACAGAATCTATGTCAAAACTAAGATGAATATTTTTTATTCCTCGTACCTCTAAAGCTTCTAAAAGTTCTTGACATACTTGTTCTACACCTATTTCTCTTACTTTCTCCATATTCCAAACAGTTAAATCTATATCTTTAATTAGTTGAAGCTCACCTTCATCTAAATCTCTTGCCCCAATTATAAATACATTTTCTTTTTTAACTTTGATGCCATCAAAATATAAATTTGTTAAAGATTTATCTCCAAATCCCATAGATGCAGCTAAAGGCATACCATGAACATTTCCTGAGGGACTTGTCTCAAATGTATTTATATCTCCATGAGCATCAATCCATATTACAGCTATATCTCCGTTGAAATACTTACTTACTCCTGCGACACTTCCTGTAGCTAGTGCATGATCTCCACCTAAGGTTATAGGAAAACCTCCACTACAAAGAGCTCCATAAACTGAATGAGCTAGATTCTCAGTTACTTCTAAAATTTCATTAATGTATTTTGCATTTACTCCGGCCGCAAAAGGTTGCTTATTCTTTGTATTATCAACATATATATTCCCTAAATCATATACCTTATTTTTATGATTTTCCAACAATTCTCTAATTCCATTTTCTCTTAGTGCATCTGGTCCATTTTCTACGCCTGCTCTATCACATCCATAATAAAGAGGTACTCCAATTAAGTTAATATCCATATAAATTCTCCTCCGTTAAAATGCTACTTATGTTATATTAGCATTTAGTTAAATTTTACTGTCAAATTCCTATTTCTATTATGTACCCTTCTAATATAACTTAGAAATTTTTCATCAATTATTACTTTATTCCAAAACTAATAAAATTACAATAGAAAACTAATATTTATTTTGTTTGATATATATATTTTTCTATACTAATAATTATATTATTCATTAATCTTAAAGATAATTGTATGGTTATCTTTAAGGCTTTATAATATCTGTAATAAACTTCATTTTATTTTAAAATATATTTCATAAAACTTTTATCTCTAAAGTATATTTGTATAGAAGCTATTTTTCATCTTAATAACATGTATTTTTATACATGAATTTAATACTAATTAAGGAGTGATATTTAAGTGAATGATGACTTTAATGGACTTAAAAACTTGAATAATCCAAAACACTCAAATTATGATAATGTGACTTTAGGTAGCTACAATAATGGAAGAGAAGATGTAGTTTCTACTGGAACATGGATCGTAATTATGATTATCATGGTTATTCCCTTCATAAATATAATTGCAATGTTTATTATGGCTTTTACTGATATGAATACTAATATTAAAAACTTTGCAAAGGCTGAATTAATTTTATTTACTATTATCTTTGTAATAATTTTTCTATTTAAAGGCTGTTCTATAATTATTTAGTCCTTTTTATTAATATTATAAAGACCTATTTCAACACTTTTCATGAAATAGGTCTTCTATCTATAACTTTTTATAAAGGGTTATTTCTGTTTCACCTTCCTGAAATTTGGCAAGCTCTGGCACAAGAGTGGTGAAGTGCTTAGTACTATTATGTAATTTTATTGCTTCTTCATTTTCCCAACGCTCAATAAATGCAACTACACTACTGTTATTTAAATCTTCATACAGTTCATATTCTATACATCCTTCCTCTTTTCTACTCTCATCTATAAGTTTGCTTGCTAAATTTTTAAACTCTTCTTTTTTCTCTTTATTAATAGTCTTTTTTGCTACAATAGTAATCATATTTATATTCCTCCGTGATTAATTATTTAGTTACCTATAAGAATTATAGCATCATTGTTAGTATTTATATATAAAAAGGAGGACTTAAAACATCTTTATAATATGCTATAAATCCTCCTTCCTCGTCTAATTTAATCTAAGAAAATACCACTATTTTGTTATTATAGTTCCTGTGCTACCATGTAATGCTTCTTTAGCTCTTTCTAAAGAAGTAATTAGGGCTTTACCATTATTAGTGAACCTTACATAGTCCATACATGCTTCTACTTTTGGTAACATTGACCCTTTAGCAAAATGACCTTCTTTTATATATTTATCTGCTTCTTCTAAATTAATTTCTGATAATTCTTCTTGGTTTGGTTTATTGAAGTTTATACAAACCCTATCAACAGCTGTTAAAATAACTAGCATTTCTGCACCTAGATCCTTTGCAAGTTTAGCACTTGATTTATCTTTATCTATAACTGCTGCAACACCTCTAAGAGATCCATCTAATTCTTCTACTACAGGAATACCACCACCACCAACAGTAATGACTATAGTCCCTTGCTCAACTAATTGTTTAACTGTTTCAAGTTCTACAATTTTTTGTGGCTGCGGAGATGCAACTACTCTTCTGTATCCTCTACCAGCGTCTTCAACAAAGGTAAATCCTTTTTCAGTAGCTATTTTTTCAGCTTCTTCTTTGCTATAGAACATTCCTACTGGTTTACTTAAGTTTGTAAAGGCTTCATCCTTTTCATCAACTACTACTTGAGTAACTATAGTAGCAACATTTTTTTTAATTCCTCTAGATAAAAGCTCTGATCTAATTGATTGTTGTAAATGATATCCAATATATCCTTGACTCATGGCACCACACTCTGCGAAAGGCATTAATGGAGTGTTAGCCCCACTATTTGCTGCAAACTCCATGGCTAAGTTTATCATTCCTACTTGTGGACCATTACCATGTCCAACAATTACATTATATCCTTCTTCTACTAAGTCAACGATAGTTTTTGCTGTATGTTTAACTAGCTCTAATTGTTCTTCTGCTGTTTTTCCTAAGGCATTTCCCCCTAAAGCTATTACTAGTTTTTTCATTTAATTCACCTCATATATAATTTAAAATAAAATATGTTCAGAATATAATATTTAATTAGTTAGTTAAATATTAGGTTAAGCCCCTTCCTTTCCTAACGGTAAGAAAGGAGCTTAATTATTATAGCCCTATAGTTGCAGCCATAACTGCTTTAATTGTATGCATTCTATTTTCAGCTTCATCAAATACTACAGATTGTTTTGATTCAAACACTTCATCAGTAACTTCCATTTCAGTCATTCCAAATTTTTCTCCCATTTCTTTTCCAACTGTAGTTTTTAAATCATGGAATGCTGGTAAACAATGCATGAATATAGCTTCTGAATTAACATTTTCCATAACAGCTTTGTTTACTTGATATGGTCTTAATTCTTTTATTCTTGCTTCCCAAACCTCATCTGGTTCTCCCATAGAAACCCAAACATCAGTATAAATTACATCTGCATTTTTGGTTCCTTGTAAGACATCTTCAGTTAATGTTATAGTACAACCATTTTCATCAGCAATTGCTTTACAAGTTTTAACTAACTCTTCAGCAGGGAATAATTCTTTAGGTGCACAAGCTGTAAAGTTTAAACCCATTTTTGCACAAGCAACCATTAAAGAGTTCCCCATATTATTTCTAGCATCACCCATGTATACAAAATTAATTCCTTTTAATGTTCCAAATTTCTCTTCTATAGTTAATAAATCTGCAAGCATTTGAGTTGGATGGAATTCATTTGTTAATCCATTCCAAACTGGAACTCCTGCATAAGCTGATAATTCTTCAACTATTTCTTGTTCAAAGCCTCTATATTCTATACCATCATACATTCTACCTAGCACTCTAGCTGTATCTGCAATAGATTCTTTTTTACCCATTTGAGAACCTGTAGGTCCTAAATAAGTAACACCCATTCCTAAATCCATAGCTCCTACTTCAAAAGCACATCTTGTTCTAGTAGAATCTTTAGCAAATAGTATTGCAACATTCTTTCCTTCCAAATATTTATGTGGTACTCCTGCTCTCTTTAAATTTTTGAAGTTCTTAGATAAATCTAATAAATATCTAATCTCTTCTGATGTGAAATCCAATAATTTCAAAAATGAACGTCCTCTTAAATTAATAGCCATTGTTATACTCCTCCTAATATGTTATAATAATTGTGTTTAGTTTTATTTTATTCTTCTTTAGTATTTTATTATTAGATACTTAAAGAAGATTTCTTATTTTGTAAAGTTTTATTTTCAAAATTAAATTTACAATATTAATAAGCTTAATTAGATTTATTTCTTTAAGGTTCACGAATTAAAGGCATAGACATACATCTTGGGCCTCCACGACCTCTTGATAATTCTGATGATGGTATAATATGAGTTTTTATTCCATAATCCGTTAATATTTTATTTGTTACATAGTTTCTTGAGTATACTATAACTTCACCTGGTCTTATACATAAGGTATTAGAACCATCATTCCATTGTTCTCTTTGTGAAATTACATAATCTCCACCACCACATCTAATCAATTTCACATCACATTCTAAATATTTAGACAATATTTCTTGTAAAGTCATACTCTCTTTAACTAATTTTACTTTCCCCTGTTCCCCTTTAGTTAATTCAAATATTTCAAGAGGCCCTTCTATTTGTGGGTGAATAGTGAACTTATCATAGTCAACCTGAGTAAATACTGTATCTAGATGCATATAAGCTCTTGTTTTTGGTATCTTGAATGCTAATACAGTTTCAATTTTATTATCTGGTGTTTCAAAGAATATTCTCTCCGATATTTTCTCAATAGCCTGTGGTGTTGTTCTTTGAGATATTCCTATAGCAAGAACCTTTTCTGATATATTCAGTATATCTCCACCCTCTATATTGTATTCAAAATCCCTATCGTATACTCTGTGAGTTCCCTTAAAATCTGGATGATATTTAAATATAAAATGTGCATATATTGTTTCTCTATTTCTAGTTTCAGAATACATTCTGTTTAAACTTACAGAATTACCTATAGATGCAAAGGGATCTCTTGTAAAATAAAGGTTTGGCATCGGATCTGTAATAAAAGGATATGATTGATTTACATAATCTTCTAAATGTTTTGTTTTAACCTTTGGCAATTCTGATTTACTAATTCCAGCCATCGTCTTTTTAATTAATTCCTCATTACACTTAAAGCTATTTAAATAATCATATAAATCCTCTTGAGCTTGATCACTTTCTACCCTTGCCTCTTTTATAAATAGTTTAATAAATTCATCTTTAACATCAGGTTCTTTTATTACTTCTGCAGCTAATTCATGTAAATACACAACCTCTACTCCATTGTTCCTTAAAACCTGTGCAAAAGCATCGTGCTCTTCCTGGGCTACTTTTAAATAAGGAATATCATCAAATAGTAATCTTTCTAGATATTCCGGTGTTAAATTTTCAATTTCAGCGCCAGGCCTATGCAACAAGACTTTTTTCAATGGCTTAATTTCGCTTGTAACATTTATCCCCATAACTCTTCCCCTTCTCATGTAATATTTTGTTAGTTAAAATTACTTTATTCAATCTAACAATTTTTTATTTATAATATCAATATCCCATAATTCAAATGATAAATTAAATTATGTAATATTGGTTTACACAAGTAAAAGTTTACACTTTTCAAGTAACTTTCTAAAGTTTATAGTTGATATGAATAAAATCACATGGACTTTCATATATTTTCAGCTTTAAATAACCCTAAGTTACTAGTTATATAAATTTCTCCATTTTTATCAATATTTTTCTTGATATAACTTTCAAACTCTTTTTTCTTATTATCAATGATATCTAGTATATTTCCAGGTATGGAATAGATATATTCTAATATGCCATTAGTATCGTTAACAATAAGCTTATCATCATATAAAACTTTCTCTACCTTATTAAAATATCTATTGAGTATACCCTTACCATTTTCAAGACCAAATTTAGAAGATAGCTTGTCTTCATATATACGTATACTACTACTAAAACTTAACATTAACTCTTGTAGTTCCTTCATATGATTACTTCCAAAGGTAGAACAATATACTAAACCTCCAGGTTTAACTACCCTCTTAATTTCAGATAAAGCCAAATCTATATCCTTCATAAAAAATAATATATGATTAGCAATTACTATATCAAAGCTGTTATCACTAAACGGTAATGAATTCAAGTCAGTTATTATGAAATTAAATCTATTGGAATTATCTCTTAAGTTTAATTTTGCTTCATCCATCATATCTTCACAGATTTCTGTTAAAGTAACATCTACATTTTTGTATAGATTGTCCATATTTTTAGCCCATAAGACTCCATTACCACAACCTACCTCTAAAACTTTATCATTCTTTTTAATATTTATATTATCAAATACCCAGGAGTACCAACCATACTTATTAGTAGAGAATCTATCCATTAGCTTAACACCTTCATTTAAATTAGATACATCTCTACTACGTTGTAATAACGCCTTCTCACTCTCTAGAGATTTTATTACATCAATAGCTTCCTCCCATTTCATATTAGAGTTCTCACTCATACTAAATTCTGCAGTTTCTATAGCGTTTAATACTTCCTTTATATTGTTCATCTTATTTTTAATAATACTTTTCTGAAGTTTCAGAGAATTTATTAGATCCTCTTTCTTGTAGTCACACTTTTCTGTGCTTATAATTTCATCTAAGGATAATCCTAGATATTTTAAAGCTAATATCTTTTTTAATTTTATGAAATCTTCATCGGAGTAATATCTATATCCTAAATTATTGAGATAAGATGGTTTAAGAATTCCTTTACTATCATAATATCTAATAGTTCTAATAGTAACTCCAGCCTTCTTTGCAAATTCCCCTGTGGTATAAAATTTATGATCATTCATATTTATCCCTCCAAAGTAATTGTATACCTTACCCCATACTAATATTTTAGAAGGTTACGTAAGGTAACTGTCAATACCCTTTATGAATTTTATTACATTTTTACAACTTATTAATTATGCATATAATAATTTTATCATAATTTTATACAATATTCCCACTTTTCAATATAATGCTAATATTTAGTCTAATATTTCTGTTGCTATATAATAAAAAAGATAGAATTAACTAGTATATTTTAGTCTTCTATCTTTTTATAGATTAATTATATAGTTTTACATCGGATATAAATTCTAATACTTTTTTCTCATCTGTTGCCCAAGATGTAACAAGACGAATAGCTGAGTTTTCTTTATCAACTTTTTCCCAAATTATAAATAAATATTTCTCCTCAAGTTTTTTAATTAAACCATTAGGCAATATAGGAAATATTTGATTACTAGATGAATTTATCATAAAACTGTAACCTGCATCTTCAATACCTCTTTTAAGAATCTCTGCCATATTATTAGCATGAATTGCTAAGTCAAAGTATAGGTTATCCTTAAATAATTCTTCAAATTGAATCCCTAATAGTCTTCCCTTTGCAAGTAGAGCTCCCTTTTGTTTGATATGATATCTGAAATCCTTCTTCAAAGAATCTCTACATATTATGAGAGCCTCTCCCATTAAAGCTCCTCCTTTAGTTCCTCCTATATAAAACGCATCAACTAATTGAGCTAATTCATGGATTTCCATATTATTCTCTTTAGAACATAGAGCTGATCCTAATCGTGCACCATCAAGATAAAGATATAAATCATTTTCTCTGCATACCTGGCTTAACTCTTCTAATTCTTCTTTTTTATATATTGTTCCTATTTCTGTGGAGTTTGAAATATATATAAGCTTCGGCTTTACCATATGTTCATCAGTATGTTCTTCTATTACAGCTTCTATATTTCCTCTTGTTAATTTTCCATCTTCCACATCTACAGAAATAACTTTGTGTCCCGTAGCCTCAATAGCTCCAGTTTCATGGACTAATACATGACCTGTTTTAGCTGCAATAACTGCTTCGTGAGGTCTTAAAAAAGCTGATATTGCAGTAAGATTAGTTTGGGTTCCTCCTACTAAAAGATGAACATCTATATCTTCTCTTCTTATTTTTTCTTTAATTAATTTAATTGCTCTTACTGTAAATAGATCTTCTCCGTAACCTTCACTCTGCTGTAAATTACATTTAGCTAAGGCTTCTAATATTCTTGGATGTGCTCCTTCACTATAATCATTTTTAAAACTGTACATCATATCCCCTCCATTTTAAGCCATATCTATATATAAATCTATATTCTCTTCTTAATCAATCCTATTAAAGAAAATATCATAAATGCTATAATATTTACTACTACTATGCTAGCTCCTGCTGGAGTTGAAAAAGCAAAGGATGCCATAATACCAAAGAAAAAGCAAACTATTGATACTATAGAAGAAGAGATTACCACTGATCTAAAGCTTCTACATACTCTCATTGATGTAAGGGCAGGAAAAATAATAAGACTAGATATTAACATAGTACCCATAATTCTCATTCCTATTACAATAGTAATAGCTGTTAAAAATGCAATAAGCATATTATATCCTTTTATCTTTGTACCTGTTGCTTTTGCAAAATTTTCATCAAATGTAACTGCAAAAATTTTATTATAAAATACTATAAATAAAATAAGTACTACCGCAGATAAGCTTAAGCTAAGGTATACATCTCCTTTGCTCATAGCTAAAACACTTCCAAACATATAGTTATATACATCTGTATTCATACCTGTAGTAATAGAAGTTACAATTACACCTATAGCTAACGCACTAGTTGATATAAGAGCAATGGCTGCATCACCTTTAATTTTACTATTTTCACTAATTCTAAGAAGTAAAAATGCTGCTAAAACTACTACCGGTACTGATACTTGAAGAGGTGCTAAATTCATAGCCATAGCAACAGATAGAGCTCCAAATCCAACGTGAGAAAGACCATCTCCTATCATAGAATATCTTTTTAGTACTAAGCTTACTCCTAAAAGAGCTGCACACAATGAAACTAAACTTCCAACAATTAAGGCTCTTATTATAAATCCATAGGAGAATAATTCTTGAAATAGACTAAACACTAGCAACACCCCCTATAAATCTATTACTCACATCACTATTTCTATATTCTTCTGTACTTCCATAAAATAAGACTTTTCCATCTATATGAAGTATCTTATTGGCATTTTCTATTGCACTAGTAATGTCATGTGACACCATAATAATAGTAATTTTATTTTCTTTATTAAGCTTTTTAATTAATTCATAGAACTCAGCAGTTACAACAGGATCAAGTCCTGTTACTGGCTCATCTAAAAGTAATAGCTTTTCTGTAGCACATAAAGCTCTTGATAAAAGTACTCTTTGCTGTTGCCCCCCTGATAAATCAGCATAGGATTTCTTTATTAAATCTTCTATTCCTAATTTTCTCATACTATCTAAAGCCATTTTCTTTTCCTTTTTGGAAAAGAAAGGTTTAAATCCTCTTTTATTTAAACATCCTGATAAAACCACTTCAAAAACTGAGGCTGGAAAATCTTTCTGAATACTAGTTTGTTGAGGTACATATCCTATTTGATTTTGCCTTACGCCATCTCCAAATCTAATTCTTCCAGACTTAGGTGCTTTAATTCCCAATAAGCCTTTTATTAAGGTACTCTTACCTGAGCCATTTTCTCCAACTATACATATGTAGTCACCTTCATTAATTTCAAAATTTATATCTTTTAGAACTATGCTATTTTCATAGCTCATAGTTAAATCTTCACAATAAATTAAAGCCATACTAATTAACACCTACTTTCAAGTTTTCTGCATTCTGTTTCATTAAGCTAATATAAGTAACTCCTCTTTGAAAATCAGCTTTAGATACATTATGGCAAGAATGTAATAATAACATTTTAGCCCCTGTTTCATCACTTATGGTCTTAGCTACTTTTGTACTTGAAAGTTCTCCATAATAAACTACTGGTATATTTTCTTCTTTGATCTCATTAGTAAGCTCTGCTACCCTCTTTACGCTTGGCTCTGAGTCCTCGCTACAAGAATCAAAGGCAGCCTCATAGTCAAGACCATACTCCTTTGCAAAGTAATGCATTGCAAATCTATCTCCAAAAATAATTTTTTTTCTTACTCCATTTTCTACAATAGTTCTAAACTCTTTATCTAACTTATCTAACTCTAATTTATAGTTATTAGCATTTTCTTTATAGTATTCTGCATTATCAGGGTCAGTAGTACATAATGATTCTAGAATATTATCTACCATGATTTTAGCATTAATAGGACTAGTCCAAATATGTGGGTCATATATATGGCTATGTTCTTCTTCACCATGGCTATGTTCTTCTTCATCATGACCATCTGCACTTTTATCTAAATTTATGTTTTTAGATACATCTAAAACTTTAAGATCCGCATTGTCAATACTATCAATTATAGTTTTTGCCCAAGGTTCCATATATTCTCCAGTATATATAAATAAATCTGATTTGTTTATTTTAATTATATCTGCTGGAGTAGGTTCATAGGTATGACTTTCTACTCCTTGGTCCATAAGCATTACAACTTCGCCTTTATCTCCTACGATTTCACGTGCAAAATCATATTGTGGGAATAAAGTAGCTACAACAGTGATTTTATTCGAATCCTTCGTTAATGAATTCTTATTTTCGTCTTCATTGACCTTAGATGTACATCCAGTCAACATACCCATTAAAAATATAGCTGTAATAAAAATTGATACTAATTTTCTTTTCATTCTATCCTTCTCCTTGTCTTACCGATGACACTTACCACAGTGTCCATATAACACGGTTTTTCTACTGTCTATTCTAAAATTATGATGATGTAAAATATGCTCATCAGCTTCTGCAAGGTAATTACATTGAAGATGTATGAGTCTACCACAATCAATACATTTTAAATGAAAATGTTCTTCACAATCATTATTCTCATCTTGATATTGATAACAAGCTCCAATTCCCTCTTCAATAAAGTACTTTCTAATAGCACCCTGCTCTATAAGCTTATCTAGATATCTGTAAACCGTTGATTTTCCTACTGATGTTCCTTCATTATTAAGGTGTATTACTATATCCTCTGCAGTTACATGTTTAGATCTATTTTCTATAAAGTAATTTAAAATTAAATCACGTTGTTTAGTTTTATATCCATTACTTGTACTCACTTTTCATCTCTCCTTAAATATGAAACTGATTCCCAATTTCATATTTTATCACTATGAATTTTTAGTGTCAATAAATTCTAAATAAAATTATCAAAGGTTTATAGTATATAATTTTATATTTTCTATGTAATATCTTATTCTATTTTTATGTTAAACTTATATTTATTACATAACTGTTAACTATTATTCGTTAATGTTTAGTAGGAAAATATATTTATGTATACTAGAAATATACTAGCCTATATATTACTCTGTTATATGGTAATACGATACTTATTAATCTGCACGAGGAGGTTAACTATGATTTACAAAAACATAATCACTATAAAAAAATTAATTATTATTGCACTTTTTCTGATAATCATCATGATTTTTTGCTATTGGCAAAACAATAGTATAATTGTAACTAATATAAATTATGTAAACTCAAAAATTCCTAATAGCTTTAATGGATACAAAATACTTCATATATCTGATTTACACAATAAAGAATTTGGAAAGAATCAGAAAAAATTAATATCTCTAACTAAAGAACTTAATCCAGATATAATTGTGGTTACTGGTGATTTAATCGATAGTCGTAGAACCACTATAGATGATATGCATATAGCTCTTTCCTATATGAAATCAGCCACAGATATAGCTCCTGTATACTATGTCTCCGGAAACCATGAAGAAAGATCGAATCTATATAATGATTTAAAGATTGCCCTTGAAGAATGCGGAGTTATAAATATGGGCGACACTCATAAAGATATAGAGTTAAATGGTGATAGTATTTCTCTTTTAGGCCTTGCGGATATCTCTTCTAACTCCATAATTAGTTCAGAATATAATACCTCGCCCTTAGGATTTGATGAGATATTAGGTAATCTAAAAACTGAAAGTAATAATAAATTTACTATCTTACTTTCTCATAGACCCGAACTAATTAAACTTTATTCTAAGGAAAATATTGATTTAGTATTTTCTGGCCATGCCCATGGTGGACAAATTAGACTTCCTTTTTTAGGTGGACTTATAGCTCCAAACCAAGGTTTCTTCCCAAAGTATACAAATGGTATTCATAAACTAAATTCTACATCTTTAGTAATTAGTAGAGGTCTTGGTAACAGTCTTGCTCCACAGAGATTATTCAATCGTCCCGAAGTTGTTGTTGTAAATTTATCAAATAAGTAGAGTGATGAGATACTATTCTGCATTAACATTTCCCAATATACTATATACATCAACAAATTTTTATTGAAATGCAATAAAAATTTGTTGTAATATTTTAATACCTATGATAATCTTAGATTGTAAACTTTTATTCATCTAAGATTTTTACTTATAGGAGGAAATAAAAAATGTTAAAAGAATTTAATGCTAAAATTCCAAAAAACTACAAAATATTATTATATTTATTAATCATCAATTCCTTAATAGCAATTATTTATTTATCTATAAGCATTATTATAAAACCTCTAGACTTGTATTTTAGAGGATGGATTGATATGATTGCAAGTATTTGTTTATACCTAAGCGGGATTAGTATAATAATTTTTGTTGCTACGGCTTTATGCAATTTATGTGAACATAAATTTTTAAAAACTCTTACCTTTACTTTAGCTACTTTACTTATATTAATATTTAGCTTTTTTAGTTTTATTATATTTGCATTTACTTATAGTCCTGAACATACTATTACAAAAAATAATGAAAAAGTAATAGCAAAAGTTCATATGGGCCTTCTTCACTCCTTTACTGAATTTTATGAACCAGCAACCATATTTTTCAAACGTCCATCTGATATTCAACATGAAGAATTCAAAGGTAGCTATGATCCCTACAAATAAATTATTTTATACTAACTCATTATTTCATAAGCATTTTTTGCAATATTTTAAGCAATTAAAGCACTATTTATTGCAAATTCACTCCGTATAATAAAAGTATAAGAATTTATTAGATGACGGAGGAATAATAATGAAGTTATATAAATTACTTAATGAAATAAGTTACACCCTAATAAATGGACATGTAAATATAAATATTGATAATGTATGCTATGATTCTAGAAAAGTAAAGTCAAATTCTTTATTTATATGCATAAGTGGTAATAATGTAGATGGTCATGACTTTATCAATAAAGCTGTTAAAAATGGCGCTGTAGCCATATTAGTTGAAAAGGATGTTAATTATACAAATCAAGATATAGTTATTATAAAAGTAAAGAATACCAGAATTGCTTTAGCTAATATAGCTAATCTGTTTTATAATGAACCCTCAAAAGAAATAGAACTTATAGGGGTGACGGGGACAAATGGAAAAACTACAATTGTACATTATATCAAAGATGTCCTAGAGAATTACGGAAAAATTATAGGCACCATAGGCACTCTAGGCTTTGATATGACAAATAAGAAAGTGAACATGAGTAAAACAACCCCTACTACTCCAGAAGCTTTAGAACTTCAAGAAGCATTAAGATATTTTAGTGATAACAGTGCTGATAGTGTTGTTATGGAAGTCACATCCTCTGCTCTTGCAAATCATAGAGTAGATTCTTGTGATTTCAATATAGGAATTTTTACAAATCTCTCCCAAGACCATTTAGACGAGCATGGTACTATGGAAGCATACAAAAAAGAAAAAATGAAATTATTTCATAAGTGTAAATTAGGAATTATTAATATAGATGATAATATTGCATCTGAAATAATAAACGATGCCACTTGTAAAATACTAACCTATGGTATAGAAAAGCCAGCTGATATTCGTGCTACTAATATAGTATACGATAATAGATCTGTTAGCTTTAAGATTATTTTAAAAGATTCTTGCAATGAGGTTAGTGTAAACATTCCTGGTAAATTTACTGTCTACAATATTCTAGCTACTATAGCTACCTGTTATGCTCTAGATATGAATATAGAAGATATTTTAAAATTAATTTCTAAAGTTAACCCTGTTCCTGGTAGGATTGAATTAATAAAAAATCATTTAAATAAAAATGTAATAGTAGACTACGCTCATACTCCTGATGCTTTGGAAAAACTTCTTATTATGGCAAGAGAAATAACCACTGGTAGAATTATCACTATCTTTGGGTGTGGTGGAGACAGAGATAAAAGTAAGCGAGGGATTATGGGTAAAATAGCTGGAGCACTATCAGATTATTGTATAATTACCTCAGATAATCCGAGAAACGAAAATCCAGAATTAATTATTAACGATATAGAGTCTGGTATGTTATCTTCCATAACTCCTTATGAAAAAATTGTTAATAGAAAAAATGCTATAGAACGAGGTTTAAAACTTTTAAAAGATAAAGATTTTCTTATAATTGCTGGTAAAGGTCATGAAGACTATCAAATTATAGGTGAAAGAAAACTTCATTTTGATGATAAAGAGGTTGTTAAAGATGCTCTAACAAATTTTCTTTAGCTAAAATATTATATCATTTATTAGTGACTTATGGATAAATTTCCTTAAGTCATTATTTTATAATAAGAATTATAAGTAAAATAAAACACATACTAAATTAGAGGTGATAATGTTGAATCATATATTAATAACTGGTTGTGGATCTGGCCTTGGACGTAAAGCGGCTATAACCTTAGCTAGTAGAGGTCATTATGTGTATGCAACTACTCATACCGATGAACAAGCTTATAGATTAAATATGTTAAATAGAAAATGGAAGCTTCCCATGGAGAACTTTAAACTAGATGTGTTATGTAAGGAGGATAGAGACAAGGTTAGAGATTTAAAAATAGACGTACTAATAAACAATGCTGCTATAGGTGATTCTGGCTCCATAGCTGAAATAGATGTAAATAGGTTTAGATCTACCTTCGAAACTAATGTGTTTTGTCCCATAGAATTGACTCAGATTGTTCTAGAGCAAATGATAAAAAGAGGTAGTGGTAGAATTATCTTTCTTTCCTCCTTAGCTGGTCGTATAGCTATACCATTTTTATCTCCTTATTGCTCTACTAAATTTGCTCTTGAATCTATTGGATATTGCTTAAATAAAGAACTTAAACAACTTCCAAAAGTTCACATTCCTGTAATCTTAATTGAACCTGGCTCCTATGCTACAGGATTTAATCAATTAAATATAAGTAAGCAGTTTAATTGGATGAAGATAAATTCATATTTTAAAAATCATATAAATAAATTGCAACGAAAGCAGTATCTATACTTTAAGGTCACTGAATCAACTAATATGGATAGCATAGTTAATAAATATATAGCTGCTGTGGAAAACCCTCGTCCTAAATTTAGATATATTGCACCTTGTATTCAGGGGTGTGTAGTTAAAGCTAGAGATATATTTTCTAAGTAATTATAAATACTAAATACATTTACTAATGTAATTACTATAATATTCTTATTTAGAAGTTTTTATTTTATAAATATAAGGAGGTCTAATATGACTACTAAATATAATGATAAATTTGAAGAAATTTTATTTAAACCAAGAAACATTGTATCTGCCATGGATGATGATTTAGATTATGTAACTACCTTAAACAAGGATTTAGATCATTTAAAAATTAATGACGATTTCTCTAATGAAGAACAGTTTAAGGATCAGCATTCAATACAAACTCAAAATTCTAAAAATATGTTAATAGATGCCTTAGGAAAAACAGAAAAAGGCCATGAAACCATAAATAATTTAAACCATAGAAAAGACTCCGTAGACTTAAATAGCTTACCTTTAATAAATAAGTAATTTATGATTTAATTCAAAAGCTTCTCATGATTGTACCATAAAATTTTCACTCTAAAGAACATGAGATCTCACAAAATAATATAATTTAAAATAAGGCTTTATTAAAGAATAGTGTTGGTATTATAGCATTTTTTGAAGGAACTCCAGAAGGAGTTCCTTCAGTTCGACTTTTTGAATATTGTTCATTATTACTCTTTATCTCTATTTTCTATTTCAATAATAGTCATGATAGAGTAATTGGCTAAATCTAATAGCGTATCTATAATGCTCTCGTCTTTTACTTCAGCATCCTGTTTAATTAATTGCTTATATCTTCGCAATTTATCTTCTAATCTAATTGCAGGCATAATAAAACCATACTCTTGAAATCCCTCGCTAAAACTATCTCCATAATCCTTATTCTTTGCGGTATATATCTTATTTAAATTTTCACATATTTCCTTATGTCGGTCAATTTTTTCCATATAAAATACTCCTTTCGTTTGATTCGTCATTTACTACAAAGATTCATTTATTATATTATACAGTACAAAATCACAATATTTCAAATATTTAGTATACCTTATACATAAATTGGTTCTCTTGCTCTAAAATCCTTTAATTTTACATCAGTATGATAGGTGTGAGATTGTACCAAAAGATTTTTACTCTTTATAGTATCCTTCTCTGTATTAAAGATTTCAAGCCATTTAAGCCAATACACATAGTTAGCAAGATATTTAGTCTCAACACCATTAAACCTATCCATCTACTTCTTGAGTTTGCTATGGAAAGCATTAATATGCTGTATGTGATATATTCCTTCTTTATGCTTGCCACGCTTAATCTGTTGAAGTTCAATGCCTAAATTCTGGGCGAACTGAATATAACTTTTTTGGGAGTCCGTACAAAGGATGGCTTCATCCTCAATCCTTCCAGTAAAGAGCCTTTCTAAATCTATATGTTTCATTCTTCCTTTGCATATAAATTCTGTAATAAGATTTCCTGTTCTATCGATAGCACAAAGAACACAGATCTGTTCCTTGGATATACCCCTTTTTCTCTTTTCGGTCTTACTACTAAAATTGCCTTTAACGCCTCTATTATGGGACTTTCGTGGCATAGTAAAGGTACTGCTTTTCTTATGGTTGCCTTTAAAAGACTCCCTAAAGAAAGCCTTGTCAACCTCTATAATGCCACCTACACTTCTGATACCCATAAAGGCTCTAATTGCGTCTAATATTTTATAAACATTAGTAAATGATTTATTTTGCCATAGCTACTTTATATTTATATAGGTTTTATCACTAAATTTCTTTCTGAGAATACTTTCCCTCATTAGAATATTTATTAATTAAATCGTACTTTAGTGTCCATAATTTTTCTGATAAATCTACATAATAATTATGTGGATTTTTTAATCTTAGGGATTCTTCCCATAAAGTTTCAAGTTCTTTTTTGCAATGATCTCTAATTTCCTTAATACTAGGAGAAGAATATACACATTGACCTTTTTCAAAAACTTTTACTTGCAATTCCTTTACATAATAATCTGCTAAAACTGTCTTTTTCCACGTATGAATTGGATCAAAAAGAATATAGGGCTTACTTTCATCTATTTCTTCATTGCTTAAAGCTAGTAAATCTCCTACAGATTTATTGGTTTTCTTATCATAAAATCTATATGGCTTTTTAAACCCTGGATTAGTTACTTTTTCTGGATTTTCACTTAATTTTATTTTCGAATCCAGTTTATGGCCGTTTTCTATGGCAACTAACTTATATACACCGCCAAATACAGGACTTGATTTAGATGTTATCAAATTTTCCCCTACTCCAAAGATATCTATTTCTGCCCCTTGTAGTAGCAAATCTTTTATGAGATATTCATCTAGCGAATTAGAGGCAGTTATTTTACAATCTTTCATTCCCGCTTCATCTAACATCCTTCTTGCACATTTTGAAAGATATGCGATGTCTCCGCTATCTAACCTAATTCCTTTTAATCTATTACCCTTTGGCTCTAATATCTCCTTAGCAACTTTTATAGCATTAGGTACACCACTCTTAAGGGTATTATAAGTATCTACAAGAAGCACACTTGATGTAGGATAAACTTCTGCATAAGCTTTAAAGGCTTCATATTCATTATCAAAGCTTTGAATCCAGCTATGAGCCATAGTTCCTACTGATGGAATTCCATAGATTCCTTCTACCATTGTACAGGCAGTACCAACACATCCTCCTATATAGGCAGCCCTTGCTCCTAAGAGAGCTCCATCATATCCTTGAGCTCTTCTAGAACCAAATTCTAAGACCTCTCTCCCCTGTGATACTCTTACAATTCTGCTTGCTTTGGTTGCAATCAAACTTTGATGATTTATAGTTAAAAGTAGCATGGTTTCTATTAATTGAGCCTGCGGAAGTGGACCTCTAACGGTTACAATAGGTTCATTAGGAAACACTACTGTTCCTTCTGGTATAGCCCATATATCGCATTGAAACTTAAAGTTTCTTAAATACTCCAAAAAATCTTCTGAAAATATCCTTCTCTTCCTTAAGAAATTAATATCTTCTTGTGAAAAGCTCAGATTGTTTATATATTCTATTAGCTGTTCTAGGCCTGCTATTACTACATATCCACCATCATCAGGAATTCTTCTAAAAAACATATCAAAATATGCTATTCTATCTTTCATGTCCTTCTTTAAATATCCATTTGCCATAGTTAATTGATAAAAATCTGTTAACATACTTAAATTTCTTTTTATATTTATGCTATCCTCTATTGTAGTACTCATATGCTGGTAAGCTTCCTTTCCTTAGTTTTGTATATTGTCTAAACCTATATTAAATCAAAGGTTTAAATTCAAAATCAGTTATACTATTGTTAGTTATTTCTTAATTGTTGAATTATTATACTAAGGATCATACCCACATATTTTAATTATATTACATTTAATCATTATTCATCTTTAAGTAATTCTTTAACCTTGTCCAAACTAAAATTTTCATCTACTATAACCCCAACTTATTTCTCTATTCAAACCACCTACCCTTAAAATCTCATCCTCTATGGTACTTTCGATTTTCTTTCATTGAAATAAAATTATAGTATAAGATAAATAATTTTAAGGAGAGATGTATATGAAAGTAGGCGTATTAATGGGTGGAATTTCCTCGGAAAGGGAAATATCCCTTTTATCCGGTGAAGAAATGGTTAAGAATTTAGATATGAATAAATATGAAGTTATTCCTGTGATTATAAATTCTAAAAGTGAAGTTATAGATAAGATTCAAAATTTAGAGTTTGCCTTTTTAGCCTTTCATGGAGAATTTGGTGAAGATGGTACTATTCAAAGTGTTTTAGAAAGTTTAGGAGTTCCTTATTCTGGAAGCAATCCTTTAACTAGTGCTCTCTGTATGAATAAAAAACAATCTAAGAGAATTCTTAAGGCTGAAGGTATTCCTATAGCAAATGGTATCAGCATATATAAACATGAAGGTGTAAATTTAAAAGAAATAGAAAAATTAAAATATCCTATGGTAGTTAAACCTAACAGTGGTGGTTCAAGTCTTGGAATTTCCTTAGTTTATAGTCGAGATGAGCTTAGAAGTGCTATTCTAGAAGGATTTAAATATGGAAATGAAATAATTATAGAAGAATATATAAATGGTAGTGAGTATACTGTTCCTCTATTAAATGGTGAGACATTACCTATTCTTTCTATAATCCATAAAGGCACTTTCTTTGATTATGAATCCAAGTATAATGATATAGATACTCTAGAGGAAGTAGCTATTCTTCCTGACTCTCTTCAAAGTGAAATCAATGAAATAGCTGAAAAATGTTACAGAATCTTTGATTGTAAAGCCTATGCTAGAGTTGATATAATAGTGAGCAATGGCAAACCTTATGTACTAGAATTAAATACCTTGCCTGGTATGACTAAAAATTCTTTATTCCCTAAAAGTGCGAAGGCTGCTCACATGAGCTATTCAACTTTACTAGATAAGATTATTGAATTTTCATTAATATAATAATATAAGTGGTGAGCCAATTGGCTCACCTCTTATATTCTATCTTTTAATAAGGCAATTCTTAAAATTAATCTCCCACTCCAAAATCTGTATTTTCAAATAACACTTCAATTTTACTAACATCCTTAAGGAATTTATATTCTCTTTCAAACCAACTTATTAATTCTTCATCCCTCCTTATAGGTGTAGTATTTTCTGTGAAAATATTTATTGTCCCATAATCAAAATGATTTAACACTATATCAATATCTCTTTTAATCATTTCTTTGCTTTGTCCTTTTATACCTACCATTAAGCACACTGAGCTAAAATACTTTCTAACTTCATTATAGTCTTTAAATCTAGCATTTTTATTTAATACTAAATTTCTAAAATTATTATCAAAACTTTCAACTCCAATTTTAAAAACAATTTCAATACCAAAGAAATCTCTTATTTCTTGCAACCTATTTCTATAGCACCAATGGCTTTCTAAAAACATCTTTTTTATATTCTTTTCTCTTATTACTTGTCTAATATTTTCTAAAGTTTCTTTAGGTAATTCAAAGCAACTTCCTGAATTAATTACTTCTAATGTACCATATGTTCCTTTTACTTCCTTTAACACCGACTTATTAATATCATTGATTTCTGAAGAATCTGTTGAATTATCTTCTATATAATCACAAAATGTACACTTCCCCCAAACACATGGAAAAGCCTTTAGTAATACTATTTCTCTTTTATTTTTTCCTATTATTATATTATATCTATCCATACTATTCATTCCTAACAATCTTACTTTTAATATCTAATGGTAGCATTTTAATAATTGTAAATACTAATCCAAAACTCACAGCTTTATCTAATAAATCTGTAAAAATTTGAGTAGAAAAAACTGCTGTAATAATACTAATTCCTGAATTTTTAAGTATTACAACTAAAATACTTGAACCTGAAGAAGTTACCCCTTTAAAAACAAAGGAAGCAATAACTGCTGCCGTTGCTGAACCTAAAACAGTAATTAATAGTATCCTTAAAATTAACTTTAAAACTCCAATCTTCATATCTTTAAAAAACATTCCTGTACTTATTCCCACCACTAATTGTACTGGTAAAAAATAAAAAGATATGGGATCAAAGGTTATACCATTAATAATTGATGATAATCCTCCAACCATAGCTCCGCTTACTGGCCCAAATAGTATTGAAACTAAAATAGTCCCTATGGTATCAATGTAAATCGGAAGTTTTAATGACAATGCTATAAATCCTCCTACTAAATTTATAGCTACTGCCAAACCCATAAATATAATTCTCTTATTCTCTTTACTGTTCATACTTTTAACCTCCCTATTCTTAATTTAATCCGTATTTAGAATTATTTAGAACTGAGATGATATCCTCTTTATGGTTTGGAAAAATTCTTGTTAGAAACATTTCCATAAAACCCTTTGAATTTACTTCCGATAACACTAAACAATTTGGTTTTTCTCTATAAAAGTTCCCTTCGTCCACCAGTGTCATTCCTATGGCTTTTCCTTCTGTAACTACATCCACAAAATATTCTTTTCCAGAGCATAATTCCGGATTAATAAAATATGCTACTGCTAGTGGATCATTAATTACACACCCTAATGTTCTTTCTTGGTTCCAATGAAAATCCACATAAAATTTAGTTATCTTTACAATTAGCTCTCCAAGGGGCTCATTAAACTGCCTTATCATCTCTATATAATTTGGAGTTAAAATACATTGTCTAGTAACATCTAATCCCACCATTGTAATCTTCCTTTTTAATTCCTTAAAGACTTTTTCTACACCATGAGGGTCAACCCAGAAATTAAACTCTGCTACTTGAGAGCAATTCCCAAAACTCTTAAAGGTACCTCCCATAAGAACTAGTTCCTTCATTTTTCTTATGCCTACACAATCTCTCTCTAAAGCTTTTGCTATATTAGTTAAAGGTCCTAGTGCGATAACTGTGATATCCTCTGATTTTAACTCATCCAGAATAAAATCTACTGCACCTTCTTTATAGGCTACCTCCTCTACCCTTGGTAAAAAACTTTCTCCAAGTCCATCACTTCCATGAGTATCTTCTGCAGTAATCAGTTCCCTTTCTATAGGATCACATTCCCCAAGATACACTGGTATATCTAACCTATTTAGCTCCTTAAGTATCTTTAATGCATTTTCTGCCCCTTTCTTTCCATGGACATTCCCTGATACTATAGTTATACCCTTCACTTCTAGCTCCTCTGATTTTAGTGCAAGGATTATAGCCAATGAATCATCAATTCCTGGATCACAATCTATTATTACTTTTCTCTTATCCATATTTTCTCTTCCTTTCTTAATTAAAGTACATATAATAATTAAAGCCTAATATAAAAAATGCCTTGGGATCCATCCCAAGGCATAAAAAATACAACCTAAAAAAGGTCGTACTAAGGGTATAGTACAACCATATAAGTCTTATTCCCTAGTTTTTTATAGAGGGATGGTTACGAACCTCTCCCACAGAATTCTGTGGATTTTTTATTAAATTCTTTAATTAACATATCACATTTTATACTTTATATCAACTTCTTGTCCATAATTATGTGTACCCTTATTTAATCAACATAACGACTAATCCTTGAACTATACCAATTGCAGCTCCTAGGATAAATCCTAGAACCTCGATATGTTTTAATTCCTTTTTTGCTACACTTACAATTATTCGCTCAAGCTCTTGTAAATCCAAATCATTTATTTTTTCTGCCACTAGTTTTTCAATATCTACTCTATTCTTAATATGGCCAATGACTTCACCTTCTATTTCCTTTAATGCTCCATCAACTTCTTGCTCTATAATGTTATCAATCGGCGCTTGTGCCATCATTCTAAAAGGTGCTGGTACAAAATCCATTTTTTCTGCCACTAGTTTTCTTATTTTATTTTTAACTAGCTGACTAAACATAATCTTATCATCTTCTGTAATGGCACTATTAATTATATCATCAATTGATAATAATTCCTTCGCCACTACTTCACCAATATTTTTTGCTATTTCATTTTTTCTCTTGGGAATTAATCCTACTATTTCAAAATTTATTATTGGAATTTTGATTGGATTTATTGGTCTAAACATCAACTTTATAGCCAATATATTAGTCACCCAGCCAATGACTCCTCCTACTAATGCTAATGATACTACTACAACTAAACTGTTCATGATTTCCTCCTAAGTGTCATAAAATTTCTATTAACATTCTACATCACTTACTCTTATTTTTCTATTGAAACTAACTTATTTTTCTAATAAACTATCTTTAAGAGATTACATTATTAAATTTTTAATTTTTTTTAAATTTACTAAAATAAATTTGTGATATTTTTACCATATTTTCTTATAACATTATTTATAAGTTAAAAATTAATAGAATAGGTGGTGTTAACATTGATATTTTCTACTCTTATTATAAATAAGGATGAACCTATTTATCTTCAACTAGAAAAACATATCATTGATGGAATTAAAAAAGGCGAACTAAAAAAAGATAGCAAGCTACCTTCTACCAGAGAGGCTAGTAAGCTTTTAAATATAAGTAGAAATTCTGTCATTGCTGCCTATGAAGAATTAGAAAGCAAAGGTATAATAGCTACTAAAAGAGGTGTTGGTACTTTCATTCTAATGGAAAGTAAAAATACATGTGAAGAGTATAATGTAGATCTTATGAGTATGATTAACAATTATGCTAGTACCCTTAGAGACCTGGATATTATCAAAAGTGAGCTTCCCTACATGAAAAATATGATTTCCTTTAAATCTATTGCTCCTGAACCTAGTCTTTTTAATAAAGATGACTTTAAAAGAGCTCTTTTAGATGCTTGGACCTACGAGGAAGCAAACTTATTAAATTATGGATATGCTAAGGGCTATGCCCCTTTAATTGGTTATTTTTTTCAATATATGAATGAAAAAAGGGTGAATACTGAAGAAAAGGATATACTAATTACTAACGGTTTTACTGAGGCCTTTGATATTATTATAGGTTCCTTAACTAAAAAAGGAGATATAATCCTTTGTGAAGAGCCCACCCATAATACAGCTTTAAAAATAATGAAAGCTCATGAAGTTAAAGCTATCCAAGTAAAAGTAGATGAGGAAGGTATGGATTTAAGGGATTTAGAAATAAAGCTTAAAAAATATAAGCCTAAATTTGGATATATAATTCCTTCTTATAATAATCCTACTGGTATTGTAACTAAAACTAAACGTAGAAAAGAGATTTATACTATTTTTAGAAAATACTCTGTCCCTATCATTGAAGATGGATTTAACGAAGAGCTTCTCTACTCCAGTTCTCCTATAGATCCCATAGCATCTTTAAGTGGTAAAGGTAACAGTGTAATTTATATAGGTAGCCTTTCTAAAATACTCTTTCCTGGACTTAGAATTGGATGGATTCTAGCTAGCAAAGAGTTGATAGATGTTTTAGAAAGCGTAAAAAGAGGTAGAACAATTCACTCTTCTTTCCTAGATCAAGCCTCCTTTTACTATTATTTAAAAAGTGGAGCCTTCAATAGATATGTAAAAAATGTACGAAAATACTATAGAGATAAGTATAACCTGGTTATGGAAATGGTGAATAAGTATATTCCCTATGAATATGTAACTGGAGAAGGCGGACTTCATATATTTATTAAGCTTAAAAATAATATAAATGCAAGACAGCTACTAGATCTCTGCTATAAGGATAATGTGCTCTTTATGCCTGGGGATATTTTTTATGAAAACAGTAAGGGGCAGGACTCCTTTAGAATAGGCTTTGGTAGAGTAAGTGATGATGATATAAAAAGAGGTATAAAAATAATTGGTGATAATATTATGCACTTAAGTAAACCACCTTACCTATAATTTCTTCCTTTACTGGTTCTTGTGATTTATTCTATAAATATTAAAATAATAATATAAGGTAAGTTTCACTTGATATAACGAAGTAAATTCTTTATAAACAGAGTTCTTTGCTTCAGATGGAGTTTTTAACTCCCTCTGAAACTTAGAAATCGTTATCCAGGGATGTACCAGCTATAATTCTTCTACTTTGAAGAAGAATTATAGCTGGTAGTCATCGGATAAATATAACTAAAATGACTTACTAGAAATTACGAGGTGTAACAATGGAAAAGATAATGAGACCTGTATGGGCTGAAATAGATTTAGATGCAATAGCATATAACACAAAAAACATAAAAAAGCTAATTGGAGATAAAGAACTAATTGCCATAGTTAAAGCTGATTGCTATGGCCATGGAGCTGTAGATGTAGTGCCTACTTTTTTAGAGAATGGAGCATCTAGACTTGCTGTGGCGATGCTTACAGAAGGAATAGAACTCAGAGAAAATAATATCAATGCTCCTATAGTTATTTTAGGCTATACTCCTTTATATTTAGGAGAAGAGCTAATAAATTATGATATTGAGCAAACGGTATATGACCTAGATTATGCAAAGGAATTATCCGAAATAGCCATAAGTCTTAATAAAAGAGCTAAGATTCATATTGCTATAGACACTGGTATGGGTAGAATTGGATTTCTTCCTTGTAATCAAACAGTTAAAACCATAGCAGAAATTTGTACTTTAAAAGGTTTGGAAATAGTTGGGATTTTTTCTCACTTTTCTACCTCTGATGAAGAAGATAAATCTTATACTAAGGAGCAGCTTCTAAAATTTACAAAGGTTATGGAGAGTTTAAAAGCTCTTGAAATTCAAATTCCTTTAAAACATCTTTCTAACAGTGGAGCAATTATAGATATGCCTGAAACCTATCTAAATGCAGTGAGACCTGGCATTATACTTTATGGTTATTATCCTTCCAATGAAGTTTTTAAGGATAATCTTTCAATAAAACCAGCTCTAACTTTGAAAGCAAAGATAGGCCATGTAAAAGAACTTGAGCCGGATATGTATATAGGGTATGGTAAAACTTTTGAAACTAATAAAAAAACTATTGTAGCTACATTGCCGATTGGTTATGGGGATGGCTATCCTAGGGCTTTAGCTGAAAATGCTAAGATAATTGTAAATGGTAAATTTGCTAAAATTTTAGGTAGAATTTGTATGGATCAATGTATGATTGATGTAACTGATATAGCAAACGTAAAAACTGGAGATGAAGTTATTATTTTAGGTGAAGAAGGAAATTTAAAATTTAATGCTGATGATATGGCAGGAGCTTTAGGCACAATCAACTACGAAATTCTTTGTATGCTTAAATCTAGAATTCCTAGAGTATATATTAAAAATAAGGAAATAGTTAAAGTAAAAAATAATAAATAATCAAAAAAGTCTTGCCACGTTTAAGTGACAAATCCATATCCTCTTCAGGAAATTATGCGTAAATATAACTTTAATCCTAATGAACTAATAATGATCGATGACTTGAAGTCAGGCTTTGATATGGCAAGAGCTGTAATGTAGATTTTGCTAGCGCTGGATGGTCACTTATATTGTGCTGATTTATTAGCTGTATTTCTATATAATAAAAAGAGCTAGATTTCACTAGCTCTATCAACCTATCAATCTTTTTTATGTGTCTTTTTACTATGTTTGGTTCCAGAATTATTTGCTTTCTTTTCCTTTTGCTGTTGACTTGCACAAGAACAGTCATATTTTTCACTCATAGCAATTATCTCTCCTTATAAAAAATGAAATTTACTCATAGTATTACTCTACTATTTTGTTCAATATACAAGTTATAATGCTATGAAAATCATCTGCAAAAACTATACTGGTAATACAAAGAATTTATTTTAATATGTTAAGATCTATATACCTAACATCTAATTTCTTGTCATCTATAATATGTCTATTAATATTTATCCAACTCTTACATTTATTAATGATAATTGCATCACTGGATACCACATTTTCTTTTGTTTCTAGTACACTATCCACATTATTAATATTCTCTACTTCTATTTCAAATTGTACGTTCTCTAGTAATTCTAAGATTTTCATCTTCAATCTCCCTGAATTTGAAACTGGCTTATCTAAATAAAATATAGCTTTATCAACTTTATATTTTGCTAATCTTTCACCAGTACTATATAGCATGGTATTTTGGTGTTGCCTTTCAATGGCTTTTTCTACTACATTTCCACCATTCATTATGCTCCACATTATAAGGATTATTCATTCCATTTCCATGGAGTTTGTTAAAATTGATAAATACTTTAATATGTGTTACTATTAGACGTTAACTAAAGGATGAAAGGTATGAGTAAATGAATTTTAAAGAATTAGGAATTAGTACAAATATAATAGATATATTAAACAAGTCTGGGATAAAAACTCCAACTGAGATCCAAAGAGAAAGTATTCCATATATTAAAGAGGGAAAAGATGTTATAGCTGAAGCTCAAACTGGTACAGGTAAAACTTTAGCATTTCTATTACCCATTTTTGAAAATATTAATCCAAACCTTGATGCTACACAAGTGTTAATATTGACACCAACCCGTGAGTTAGCTATCCAAATTACTAACGAGGCCTCTAAATTAGCTGATGGCATAAATATAAATATCTTAGCTGCTTATGGCGGAAAAGATATTGGTTCCCAGTTAAATAAGCTTAAGGGAAGCATTCACTTAATAATAGCTACCCCTGGAAGACTTCTTGACCATCTTGAGAGAAAATCAATCAATTTATCTAAACTTAAAACCTTTGTTCTTGATGAGGCAGATCAAATGCTACTTATGGGTTTTAAAAACGAAGTAGAAAATATAATTAAACATACTTCTAAAAAACATCAAACATTATGTTTTTCTGCTACTATGGATTCTTCCGTTAAAAAACTTGCCTATAGATATATGAAAGATCCTATTGTGGTATCTGTGAAAAAAGAAAGTATAACTCTTTCTACAATAAATCAAGAAATCGTTGAAACTACAGATCGATTAAAGCAAGATTCCCTCTTCAAAGCTCTTGAAGAAGACAACCCATTTATGGCAATAATCTTCTGCAGGACTAAAAGAAGAGCTGATGCTCTTGAAATGGCTATGTGTAAAAGAAAATTTAATTGTGAGAAAATCCATAGTGATGTTCCCCAAAATAAAAGAGAAAGAATCATGAAATCTTTTAGGAATGCAGATATTCAATATTTAATCGCCACCGATGTAGCTGCAAGAGGTATCGATATTTCTGGTATTACTCACATATATAACTATGACATTCCAGAATCTCCAGAAAGCTATATTCATAGAATTGGAAGAACAGCTAGAGCTGGTGAAAGTGGTTATACTTGCTGTTTCATGGATCCAAAAGACACCAATTTACTTGAAAAAATCGAAGAAAAAATTGGATTTAAAATTTCGAGAAGAACTATAGATTTATTTTAATTTAGAGTAGAAATTGATATAAGGTACTAAGAGGCTAATTTATTTCCCTTAGTACCTAACTTAAATATAATTAAGTGAAACTTTAACATTTTTGAGTTTTTGCCTTACTTTTCTATTACATATATAATGTGGTTACTGTAGCCAATTAATTCATCCTTTTCTTTCTACTATAATCAAATCCTATTTTAATAGCTTATGCCTATGAATTACTTCATCATATATTTGTCCAATATCCTTGTTTTGATTTATAGCCTCTAAAAGATATCCTTCAGTTAACTATCACAGCTCCTATAGGAATGGTATTCCTTTTAAAGGATTCCCAAGCTAACGAAAATGCTTCGTTCCAAATATTACTTAACTCATTCCACATTTAATTCTCCTCATACATTTTTAATTCTATAAGTTTAATTCCATTCTTCTATTTCTCACAGATATTCCCATTGATCCATAAAATTTAATAGCATCTTTGTTAAATTCCCATACAATCAACTGTAAAGATGAAGCTCCTTCTGTTTTTGCGTAGTCTACAATATACTCAAACAGCGATCTTCCAATGCTTTTCTTTTGTTCACTAGCTTTAACTCAAAAATCATCTATATAAGCAAATATCATTGGAGTAAGTATCTGAATACTTCTATGAGCCATAATTTTCACAATGCTATATGCTACTAACTCTTTATTATTAATGTAATTTGTTAAACTCATTGTCATATACGTGAAAAATTATTACATTCCTTTTTTTATATAATTTCACTTCATATTTCCAGTATTTCTGATTTCATACCTTCTCTACTAAAACCATATCATTTCCCTATGTTTAATATAAATGTTGATAAAGCAGAAAAAACAAGAGGACTTATGCTAGTCCTCTTATTTCTGTGATGACTTTAGGAGCATTTATTATAATTTAATTCCGCCTTCATCTGGCTGCAACCTTTGGCACAATATATTGATCAACGTAGTTTTACCTACTCCATTTACACCTAAAATACCTATTCTATCCTCGGAATAAACCTTTAAATTTTCTACATCCAAGATCAATCTATCACCAAAACTTTTTTTTATATTACTACATTCAACTAATAACAAAAAATCCCCTCCTTATAACTTGGAGAGGATAGTATCGCAACTATATCATAACCTTTAATATACACTAAATAAAACCATGAAATATATACAAAAATATTAGTATATATTAGGGCTTAAATAAATAATTAAGATTAATAACACATTATATTGACAAAATATCAACAGTTACAAAAACACTATCCACTCAAAAAATCAAATAAAATGCATAACAATAAAGCCCTTCTTTAGGCCTCATTTTAATTTTGATTTTCTGCAAATAAAAGTGAATTATATTCTCATCTCTGCAAAACCCTGCCCTTTCTTAAAATTAAATTTCTAATATTCTATAATAATTATATAAATAACTCATTTAGCTGTTAACGTATTCAACTCTAAAGCTAATGGAATGAGTATGTGTAATACAATATACCAGCCTTCTATACTGGCTTTGAAAGAATTATCCAAAGGCAAAAGGAAGAAGGTGGACTAGTTTGTGTTGTTTCTCATTCCTACAGTGAAAATATAAACCGTGATTATTTAAAGAATTGTGGCATTGCTCCAGATATGATTTTCAGTTGGGAACTCTGTGAAAAAGAGCGAAAGCCCAAGACTTTTTAAATATATATAATGGACCCTTAGTCCTTATAATTTTTAGATATTATTTTAAACCATTTTCACCATCCTATACAGGTATTGAGAAAAGTATTTTTCCTGCTTTTCAAATTTATAATCTAAATTTTCATAGAACTTTCTTACCTTCTCATCCTTAGCTAACAGTGAACAACCTTTATATCCTTTTTCTTTAGCTACCTTTTCTGCTAGCTTCATTAGCTCTTTTCCTATTCCAAGACCTCTAACTTCTTTAGTAGTTGCTAAGTTTGCTATATATAACTCTCTATCTCCACCCTCTTTTAAGTACATTCCTAAAATAAGGTCCTTTATAAATTTTACTTTTCCTTTAATTCCTTTTATCATATGAAGTAATTCAAAACTAGTTTTTGTATCTAAATCAGATATTTCTTCACTGTTTAAAAGAATTATAGCTCCACAGGTCTTTTCATTTAATTCTGCTACCTTTATATTTAAATATGAATATCTAGATTCCTGACTTAATACTAGCCATTGAATCCTATTTAAAATCTCCTCTTTAGTGCCCTGGCCCCAAATATGATCTGGTGTTTCCTCAGTATCATATATAAGACCAGCGATAATGGGGGCATCCACCTCCGTTGCATCTCTTAATGTTAAGTTTTTCATAATTATCCCTCTTTCATGAAATTTTTATTTAAATTTCTTTACTCTATTATATGATGACCGAGATAATTAATTAAGGCTTTAAGTGTATAGTATTATGGTACTTTTATGCTATTATCGAAGTTTTACTAATTTATACAATTATCCTAATAGTACTTATTCATGGCTATAATGAGTATTGTCTATAAGCTTTGCTACCCACTCTATTCCCTCACTGACAAATTCCTTACTAGGATTAGTCTCAGGAGTATGCTCAAAAATAAAAGTTACATCATTACAATTTCCTAAAGCTTCAATTATATGTTTAACTTTATAAAAGTCATTATCCTGCTCTTGGCTTGGATGAACTGGGGTCCAAATATATTCATCTTCAGAATAAAAAACATTATGTAAATGAACTTCACATATGAATTTCTTCCATTTCTCTATATAATTTAAAATTTTATCTTCTGTAGCAATAATATAATCCCCTATATCTATACATAGTCCTAGATTGTATTTTTCCCATATAGCTAAAGGAAACTTATTAAGATACTCTATACCTACACCTGAACGATTTAATCCAAGCTTAGGCTCACAAATTAATTTAATTGAGTACTTATCTTGTATATATAATAATTTTTTTAATCCCTCTTCTATTATTTCATCTGTATCAAAATCTACTTCTTCCTTGAAATAAGGAAAGTGAACTAAAATATACTTTGCCCCTAATCCAGCCATATTTTCTGCTTCTTTTTCTAACATGTCCCATGCATCACTAGGCTCATACCGAACCTTCTCAAGCAAATAATATTTACTTCCACTTCGTAACAGTGGAGAGTGGACTCCAAAAGTAGTACCCTTCTCTTTATTTATCCTGAGGAATTCCTTTACTGCTGCTTCATCCTGAAATTCTCCAATCTCAATATGATTAATACCATCTATAAATAGTTCTGAATATAATTTAGGTTCTGAAAAAATAGCACTTCCTGACATTCCTAATTTATGCTTCATAATATCACCTTCCAACTTACTTTTTGTATAGGTTCATATATATCTATTTTTATATGAACCTATACAAAAAGTTAAAATTTAAAATATTTGAAAAGTTAAATAGTTGCTATATCCATATTACTTTCAAGGTTTTTTCTATATGAATAGTATAATTAAAGCTATACTGAAATCTCAAAAATTAGAACCTATCTTCTTAATAATATAACTATTACAATTGATAGGTTTAATATCTTTACACATCTATTTCATCTTAAATAGAATCTATAGTTAATTTCTTCCCCATTTATCATACTTTGTAATAAAAGTAAATATTTTAAAAAATAATCTATTACTATATTTACTTTTTCAGCCATGGTGGTATAATGATCATGTATATATGTAATAATAAATATATTGAATATTATTATATTTAAGATAAATTAATGCAAAGAAAGAAGGAGAGTCGAATTGTGTAAAATGGTAGTTCTTGTAAGTGTTTTAGGTTAATAACGGGATAACTGCGCCCTTTTTTACCTAAACATTTGAATAGATTACCTTTTATAGGATGAGACTCTTTTTTCATGTTCTAAATCAGATAAGGTTTAAAGTAATATTGATTTAACTTTTTATATTACTATGGTTTTAGAATTATTATAAATGATGATTTGGAATATAACTTTCACTGCATTAATTTAGATGAAATTTAAGGAAAGAGGCCTTGCCTCTTTCCTTTTTTGTTTTACGGAGGTATATAAACATGAGTATATTAAATATTGAAAATATAAGCTTCAGTTTTGGCGATAAAACTATTTTTAAAAATATGTCCCTTAGATTATTAAAGGGTGAACACGCTGGTCTGATTGGCGTTAATGGTGCTGGTAAGACCACCCTATTTAATATTTTAACTGAAAAATTGATTTGTGATGAAGGTACATTTACTAAGGCTTCTTCATGCAAAATCGGATATCTTAAACAAAATTCCTATATAAACGAAAACTTAACTATAAAGGAAATATTAAAAGAGGCCTTTAATAATCTTTACGAATTAGAAGAAAAGATTTTATTTATAAGTGATGAATTAGCTATTGGAGATATTAATGACTATAATAAGTTAATTAATAAGTTAGGCCATCTTCAAGATAGACTAGACTCCAGTGAATTTTATAATATTGAAAAGCATATTGAAACTATGTCTAAGGGACTTGGTATAACTGCCCTTGGTATGGATACTCCCTTTAAAAATCTAAGCGGAGGTCAGAAAACTAAGGTTATGCTAGCAAAGCTACTGCTTGAAGCTCCTGATATATTACTTTTAGATGAACCTACTAACTATCTAGATAAGGAGCATATAGAATGGCTATCTAAATATCTGCAAGAATACAAAAATGCTTTTGTAGTTATATCCCATGACACTAGTTTCTTAAATAAAATCACAAATGTAATCTTTAATCTAGAGTTTTCTACTATAAAAAGATATCCGGGAAATTACGATAACTTTTTAAATTTACAAGATGAAGAAAGAAAAAGATATATAGCTGAATATACTGCTCAGCAAAAAGAAATTCAAAAGCTTCAGACTTTTATTGATAAAAATAAGGTTCGTGCTTCTACTGCAAAAATGGCAAAAGGTAGACAAAAGGCCCTTGATAAGATTGAAAGATTAGAGAAACCAAAAATAATTTCTCCTAAGCCTAGCTTTTCCTTTAATTTAACAAGGACTTCTACTTCCCTTGTAATGGAAAGCTGCATTCTAGATATCGGGTATAACTATCCACTTATAAAAAATCTTAATCTTACTTTAAAACGTGGTGATAAAATTGCTATTACAGGTTGTAATGGTATAGGTAAATCCACCTTCCTAAAAACTATAATGGGAGTAATCCCTCCAATAAATGGTGAAATAAAGTTTGGAGACTATTTATATCCTGCTTACTTTGAACAGCAAGTCCATGGTTCAGATCGTACTCCTCTTGAGGAAGTATAGGATTTCTTTCCTGAAAAATCTCAAAGTGAGATAAGAGCTGCTCTTGGTCGCTGTGGTATTAAAAATGAACACATGAATCAAAAGCTTAAAACTTTAAGTGGCGGAGAGCAATCTAAAGTTAGACTTTGTAAACTTACCTTAATTTCAACCAATTGGCTTTTACTTGATGAGCCAACTAACCATTTAGATGCTATATCTAAAGCTGAACTAAAAAAAGCTCTTATAGATTTTAAAGGTACTATCTTATTAGTTTGTCATGAAGCTGATTTCTATAAAGATTTAGTAACTAAGGTTTGGAATATGGAAGAACTTTTAAAATAATCTTGAATATCTTGTTTTACGTTCACTAATAAGTAATCTAAAGTAAATTTATAATGCTTTAAACACCTTATTAAGGAATTCCTTTATGGAATTCCTTAATTTCAATTTAATCTTCAAAATATAAAAATATAGTAAGACAAATTTAATACTATTTGGTAAAATATATATACTTATGAAATGAGTGCTGACAACCTATGAAAAATCTATTTTATTATGAAACTCCTATTGGCAAAATAGGAATCGCTGAGAAAAATCACAAATCTATTCTTTAAGAACAGTCCAACTCCTTATGGGTTTAATATGGAAGAAACACAAATTTTGATAGAGGCAAATAGTCAACTTCAAGAATACTTTCTTGGTAAACGTAAGTCTTTTAATCTACCGCTTAATCCAGGTGGTACTGAATTCATGAAAAATGTATGGAGTTCTCTATGTGATATTTCCTATGGAGAAACTAGAAGCTATAAATAAATTGCACAGATATTAAATAAAGATAAAGCTTATAGAGTAGTTGGTCTATCAAATAACAAAAATTCAATTCCAATATTTATTCAATGTCACAGGTTCCTTTCTTCAACGGGCAATTTAACAGGCTATTTAGGTGGGCTTGAAGTAAAATCATATCTTTTAAAATTGAAGAAACAATATATAATTTATTTTAAAAGGGGATATAAAAATGTATACAATTAAAAAACTATCATCAGATCAAGACTTTATTAATCTTGCAGACATAGTTTCCAACGCTTATCCTGGGCTTCATGTTCAAACTCAAGAGCAAAAATCAACTTATATTGAAAATGCTAAGGCGACACAACAAAATAACCCAGTAGTAAACTTCTACGGAGTATTTAAGGATGATAATCTATGTGGTAGTATGAGATTTCACGACTTTAAAATCAATCTACTCTCAGCAGAAATTAAAGCTGGCGGTATAGGACTAGTAGCTGTTGATCTTCTTCATAAAAAAGAAAAAATAGCTAAGACTATTTTGACAGAGTTTATCAACTACTATAAAAACACTGGTACTTCACTAGTTATGTTATATCCATTCAGACCTGATTTTTATAAAAAAATGGGCTTTGGATTTGGAACCAGTATAAACCAATATAAGATTAAACCATGCAATCTTCCAAATGGATCTTCAAAATCAAATATACATTTTATTAAAGAAGAAAATATTCCTGCTCTCTTGGAATGTTATACTAGAGTGTACGAAAAAACTAATGGATTACTCGAAAAGTATGAACTTGATTTTGAAAGGATATTTAAAAATCCTAATTCCAAAGTCATTGCATATAAAAATAATAACTCAATTCAAGGATATATGATTTTTGAATTCGTTTCTGGAAATGATAAAAATTCCATGATAAATGATGTTCTTGTAAATGATTTTATATTTGAAAATGTAGATGCATTAAATGAGATGATGACTTTCCTAAACAGTCAGAATGATCAAATAAGATATGTAATATTTAATATACAGGATGAGGATTTTAGATTCTTACTTGAAGATCCAAGAAATGACTCTACTAATCTTCTTGCACCAGTATATCATGAATGCAGTATGCAGGGTACAGGAATAATGTATCGCGTTATAGATGTTCCTGGTATCTTCTCTGAGCTCAAAAATCATAATTTTAATAAGGAAAACTGTACAGTAAAAATTACAGTAAGAGATGACTTTTTAACTACTAATGATGGAAGTGTTATTGTAAATTTTAAAGATGGCTTTCCTTCACTAAGTACTGCTGAAGATTATAATGTTGAAATTGAGCTTGATATATCTGATTTTTCATCCTTAATAACCTGTGCAGTTACTTTTAAAAGTCTATATAAATATGGACGAGCAACTATATCTAAAGCTGAATATTTAGATATAATAAATGGAATCTTTTCCTCATGCTCAAAACCAATATGTACATCAGTATTTTAGTTAATTTAATATTTAAGGAGCAGCTATCAATTTATAGCTGCTCCCTATTGATCTAATGTACATTTATTCTGCTTTAAGCTCTACTCTTATCCAAGACTCACAATATCCCTTTCCATTATCCTTTTCATAATACATCTCTAAATCATATCCTTCTAGCTTTTTATAAGTTGATGTAGGTAACCATTCAGTGTGTGCCCTCTTATTTAAATCTTGAAAAGCATTGCTAATATCCTTAAGTTCATATTCATCTGAAGTAAAAATTGCCCATGTAGCTGATGGAATGTCAACAGTTTTATAACCTATTGTATCGCTTTTATCACTCTTTAAAGCGCATATCATATATGGAAAAGTAGTACCACCAGTTTGTCTATAATCGCATATTGCATTTACTGGACATAACTCCTCTTGATTATTTAAGTTTCCTGTAGATTCAGCTAGCTTGTCACATTCCCCATTACTTTGTACCTCATCCCAAAACTTTGGTATTTCTCTTAAGTTTTCACCATAATTCATGTCAAATATTCTTTCAATGCCATAAACTTGAAAAGCTTCTCTTGTTTCAATCCTATACTTCATTTTACTTACTCCTTTAATAGAAATTTGAAAGGATATACGTGGGTAAGCCTTTAGACTAATCCCCTTACTTCTTGCTGCTGTAGGAGTAATTCCATGCAAATTTTGAAATGCACGAGTAAAAGCTTCTGGTGATTCATATCCATATTTTAGTGCAATATCGATAACCTTCTTAGAGCTGTTTTGCAATTCAAAAGCTGACATAGTCATCCTTCTACGTCTAACATACTCTACCATTGAAATATCAGTAATAAAAGAAAACATTCTTTGAAAGTGATGCACTGAATATCCAATTTCATTAGCTACTTTCTCATAGTCAATTTTATTTGTTAGATTAGTTTCAATATATTCAATGGCTCTATTCATTTTGTCTAAAAGTTCCATATCTATCCCTCCTTTAATAAAAGTATATCAAGTTATATTACATTGAGCCTTGCAGTTCTTGTCCTCTTCTGCAAGATTATTTAACTTAAATTATATATTACACTAGAATATATTTCTACATCATTATTTCACTTATATAGATTAATTTATATACAAAAATAAAGGTATTAACTTAATATATAAGGTCAATACCTTTATTTTTACTGATATATTTATAAGTTTAGGATAAATATATTAGGGATAAATCAGGGGTAAATATATTATCCTAAAAACATTTCTAAATCTTCATCCACAGTTCCTATTCCTGCTATTCCAAAATTCTCTACTAATACTTTTGCTACATTTGGTGATAAGAATCCTGGAAGTGTTGGTCCTAGATGAATATTTTTTACTCCTAAATAAAGTAATGCTAGAAGTACTATTACAGCTTTTTGTTCATACCATGCTATGTTATAAGCTATAGGAAGTTCATTTACATCATTTAGTTCAAATATTTCTTTTAATTTTAAAGCTATTACAGCTAATGAGTAAGAATCATTACACTGTCCTGCATCTAAAACTCTTGGAATTCCACCTATATCACCAAGATTTAATTTATTATAACGATATTTAGCACATCCTGCAGTTAATATCACCGTATCTTTTGGTAATTTTTCTGCAAATTCTGTATAATAATTTCTTGATTTCATTCTTCCATCGCAACCAGCCATAACAAAGAACTTCTTAATAGCACCAGATTTAACAGCTTCTACTACCTTATCTGCTAAAGCAAATACTTGTGCATGAGCAAAACCTCCTACAATTTTGCCCTTCTCGATTTCTTTAGGAGATGGTAATTTTTTAGCATGTTCTATAATCTCACTGAAATCTTTAGTTTTTCCATCTTCTCTATCTTTAATATATTTAAATCCTGGATATCCAGTAGCACCTGTAGTATAAACTCTATCTGCATAACTTTCCTTTGGTGGTACTATACAATTTGTTGTAAATAGTATTGGTCCATTAAAAGGTTCAAATTCTTCATTTTGTTTCCACCAAGCATTACCATAGTTACCTACAAAATTAGAATATTTCTTAAAGAATGGATAATAGTGAGCAGGTAACATTTCACCATGAGTATAAACATCTACTCCTGTATCTTTTGTTTGTTCTAAAAGCTCTTCTAAATCCTTTAAATCATGTCCTGATATCAAAATAGCAGGATTATCTCTAACACCTATATTTACTTCAGTAATTTCTGGATTTCCATAGGCTTCTGTATTAGCAGAATCAAGCATTGCCATAGTATCTACACCAAATTTTCCTGTTTCTAAAGTAAGTGCAACTAGTTCATCTGCACTTAATGTATTATCTAATGCAGCTACTAATGCCTTTACCATAAAATCATAAACTTCTTCATTTTCTTTTCCTAAATTTAATGCATGTTCAGCATAGGCTGCCATACCTTTTACACCATAAATAATTAATTCTCTAAGAGAACGTACATCTTCATTTTCAGTAGCTAATATTCCAACTTCAATAGCCTTTGATTTTTCTAAAAGTTCTAAATCACCTTCTACTACAAAAGTAGTAGCATCATGTAATTCTCCTAAATTTATTCCTTTATCCAGTAATTCTTTCTTAACTTCTTCTCTAAGTTCTATAGCTTCCTTTATTTTTTCAACAAATGCAGAATCATCAAAATTAGCATTTGTAATAGTCATAAATAATCCACTTACTATAAAATGATTAGCTTTAGGAAATCTTATACCTTTCTCTAATCCTTTTTGCTGAAAAATAGCCATTCCCTTCAATGCATAAATCATTAAATCTTGTAAGTTAGCAACCTTCTCTGTCTTTCCACATACACCTCTTATTGTACAGCCTGTACCTTTTGCAGTTTCTTGACATTGATAACAAAACATACCCATTTAAAAACCTCCTTTAAAATTTTGTTTTAATTGGTTTTTTCAATCTATATTAATATAATATGTAATTTTACACTTAATTTCGGTATCTCAGGGTACCATTGTTAGACATTTGTAAATTTTATGATTATTTATAGATTTTAAATCTACAATCACAATATAAATATATCAAGAGAGGCTTTCTCAAAATNNATTTTGAGAAAGCCTCTCTTGAATAACTCTTTATCCTAGACATTCTTTTAAACTTTTTAGATCAATTATTTGAAAGGAACTTCTGTGAAAATCTATAATTCCTTCTTCCTTCATATTTATTAATTCTCTCGAAAGGGAAGGTCTAGATACTAGTATATATTCAGCTAATTCATTTCTCTTTAAAGGTATATCAAAGGTAAGACTATTATTAATATTATATTGCTGAATTAAGTATGTGCTAATTTTCTTTCTTATACTCTTTAATGAAAGAATTTCTACCTTTTCATTTAAGCTAAGAGCCTTTTTAGCTACTATTTGCAACATGTTCTGTATTAGATTTTTGTGTCCCTGACACGCTTTATTACATACTCCCACAATCTTATCTGGGTGTAAAAATAGGATAGTACAATCAGTATACGCCTCTACAGTTGAAAGCCATCCATCCTTAGAAAAAGCATCTATTTCTCCAAATAAATCTCCTCTTTTTACTCTTGACATCATAACTCTATCACCATCTAAAGTTTCCTTACTAACACTTACTTCACCCTCTAAAACTACTCCTATCCCAGTTAATTTATCTTTTTCAATAGTTATTATATCTCTTTTTTTATAGGTTTTTATGCTAGACTTTAAACAACTTAATACACTTCTAAGCTCTTCTTTTTCAATATCTTTAAATAACTCAATGGTCATTAACTGATTAATCCATTTTTCATCCATAAGACTTCACCATTCCTTACTAATCCTTTATTTCTTCATTTTGTAATATAATATCACACGTCACTGTAAATTGCTGTAATAAGTGTTACAAGACAAAGATTATTTCCTCATATGTTTAAAATCTTTATAATACATTTTTAAAATTAATAACTTAATCAATATTTTAATATCTACTCTTCATTAAAATAGGAATATGTACTTTCATATTGCCTTAGTAATTGTTGATAATATGAAATTTGAATATTTACCCTATCATGAAAATATTCTATACTAGTTTTAGTAGAAAACTTTTCTTTTAAAAGTTGTTGCAATCTTTCAATTCTATTTTGTAATAAAGTAATTCCATCTTTGTTACTTAGCGCTTCAAACTTTTCCCATCTTATAATCGCAATTGTCTACTAGTCCTATAATCTTTCTAATCATTTATTTTTATTCCGAAATACTTTTCAAGTGCGTCATCGATTTCCTCTTTATTTTTTAACTCGACTTTTTTCATTACTTTTGCATTTTCATAGATTTGTAACGTATCGTCTACAAGAGTAATATTAGATGTATCAGTAAAAATTGATATTTTTTTATATCCAGTAAAAAGTGATTGTAGATGTTTCTCGCAGAAGAAAGAAGGCATGATATAATCAATGTCCAGTTGAGATTCTTCTGTAAAGCCATAAATTCTTTTCCAGCCTTTATCTTGTTCTTTTTGCCAAAGGGTATGTCCATAAAAGTCATCATGCTCAAATTTATATTCACTTACACCGTCATTTTGTATTAACCCATCTATCAATTTAAGTGCTATTCTAGGTGATTCACTTCTTACACCCACATCACAGATATAGATACCATCATTCGTTGTAACTTTAAGTATCCGATGGCTTCGCATCTTAATAGTAGTCTCATCATTTGCGAAACGCCCTGCCAGGTTTATGACATTAAAACCAAGGCTTTTTAACAAATTGCTATATAATCCGTTTAGTTCAAAGCAATACCCGCCCCTACGGTTTATTATCATTTTTTTGAATAAGTCTTCCGCTTCAAGAGACAGTGGAACATGATTTAAAATATCTAAGTTTTCATATGGAATATTTTTTAAGTGAGCAATTTGTAAGTGTTGAAGTGTTTTTCCATTCAGTTCAATCTTCTTATTGTATCCTATTTTACGTAAGTAGATATTAATTTGCTCTTCATTGTATATCATGGTATATGTCCTCCGTAATATATAAATAATTTTTAAATACATGTCAATGACGTATATTTATTTCAAATAATTACCATAAGTATTTAAGTCAATATCCTATACATCTCCAACAATATAATCAATAGAAGTATTTGCACAATGAGCTAATTTCAGAGCTACTTTTTATTTTCTTCTTAAATATCAAATACTGTTACCTTTCCTCTTAGCAAAGCTAAAGGAGCTGCTTTTCTTCCATTAGATCCATAAAAATTAGCTATCTTCTTACATTTCACTCCTTAACATAAAGTATATATTTAAATTATATATCATTACAGAATATATTGTTATAATATTCTTAATTTTACACAGCATATTTTAGAAAACAATTATATTTATCCTAATTAAAGATTATCAGCTGAACCTCATTAACCTTTCGTATGTTTTTATATTTTTATATTCTTGGGCTTTCAATCTATTGGTACTATTAGGTTTAGACCACATAGAAGAAACATAATTTTTTATAATTAAAATGCAAAGTAATATATACAGGACGTAAACAAAAATTCATAATCTAAAAACTATAGCCATTCGCCTATTTATACTAGGTTAGAAATCGTTATCCAAGGTAATAGCCGCTCTTTACTCCCACTTTGAATAAGATGGGAGTATTAGAGCGGGTAGTCATATGATAAAATAATCCCTTATCATAAAATAATTCATATATTTTACATAAGAGATTATTATTAAATCTATGTACACTAAAAAAGAGGTCAAACACCTCTATTCTCAAAGTTTTTTAGTTTTATCTCAATTCTCATGTAAATAATGATTTTATATTTTTACTAAAATACCTCATTAAATTATAATATTTTAAGTATAATCAAAAAACAAAATTACCTCGTTATTTAAGTAATAACAAGGTATTTTAATTTATAAAAACTATTTTATATCTTTTATTTTTTCTAAATCTAAGCTACATAATTTATCCAAATTAGAAAAAATCTTTTCTGGTGACCAGTCCCACCATTTTATCTTAAGAAGATATTCTATAAGATTATCCTCAAATCTTTTACGAATTATTTTAATGGGATTTCCTCCTGCAATATTATATGCTGGAATATCTTTAGTAACAACCGAATTTGCTGCAACTATAGCCCCATCACCAATTTTTACACCTGCCATAATCGTTACATTTTGTCCTATCCAGACATCATTTCCTACTATCGTATCACCTTTAAATGATAAATCCTCTATGGTTGGTATTGAAACTTCCCATCCGTTTCCCATAATATTAAATGGGTAGGTTGTTACACTATTCATTCTATGATTTGCCCCATTCATAACAAACTCTACTCCTGAAGCAATTGCACAGAACTTTCCAATGATTAATTTATCTCCTATAAATTCATAGTGATGAGTTACATGTTTCTCAAACTCCTCTGCTTCATTTTCATCACTATAATAGGTATAATCACCAACTATTATATTAGGATTTTTAATAACATTTTTTATGAAACAAATTTGCTTTATATTTGAATTTGGATATATATCCTTTGGATTAGGGCCTAAATTTTTATTCATAAAAACCTCTCCTGTATTCTACTGCAATTTAATATTAATTATCACTTAACTACACTAGTTTTATAAAATATATAACTAGTGTAGTATAATTTCATTATATTATTTTACATATTCTGTTACAAGATCAGTAAATAGTATTCCATCTAAATGGTCAATTTCATGACAGAAGCATTTTGCTAAGTCACCTGTCCCAGTAAATGTAACTTCCTCACCATTCTCGTCTAAGGCTTGCACTATAACCTTTGATGGTCTTTTTAGCTTTCCCCAAGTATTTGGTATACTTAAGCAACCCTCTACAACCTTTTGTTCTCCTTCTTGATAAACTATCCTTGGATTAACTAATTTTATCAATCCTTGTCCCATATCTATTACAACCAACCTTTTTAATATTCCTACCTGTGGAGCCGCTAATCCACCACCATTTTCCGTATTATACATAGTATCTGCCATATCATTTAAAATTAGCCTTATTCTATCATCTACCTTTTCAACCACTTTACTTTTTTTTCTCAATATGTCATCACTTGAAAGCCTAATTTTTCTTAATGCCATTTAAACTACACCTCTACTTTGCTGTGATCTAGATTTTCTTTCACTTTCTTCAAAGATAAAAATATCCTCTATAGAACAGTTAAACACCTTTGAAATATCATAGGCTAACCATATTGAAGGCTCGAATTTTTCTGTCTCTATAGCATTAATTGCCTGCCTTGATACACCTATAAGCTTTCCAAGCTGCTCTTGAGTTATTCCCATAAACTCACGAAGTTCTTTTATTCTATTCTTCATAAATAATCCTCCATTGTAATGTATACCTTACTTATTAATATATTAATATTTATAAAGAATGTCAAGTTAACATTACATAATATACTTAAAGCTGAATATTAATTCTTCTAGATAATTCTATTATCATATTTCTTCTTGTAGAACTTATTGTCTTTAAATAAGAGTTAAGTTTATTATGCCACTGTTTTTCTGCTTCGGTTCCATAGTAAAAATCTATATGCTCTATATCAGGAATATACTTTAAAAGCAAGGCAAGATCACTATCACTAAGATTATCAAATACCTTCTCAAACTCCTCATCAAAAATACAATCTGCCCCTAGAACATCAACTAAATCAATTAAGCTTTTAATTCCGTCTTTAATTATTTTGATTTTGTCCTCTATTAAAGTGCACTCCCTGATTTCATCAGTTATATATCTAAATAGACTATCTTCTAGCCTTTCTCCTTCTTCAAAGTTAATAGACTCCTCAAAAGAATTTTTTCCTACTATAAATAGGGTATTTAATTTTTTAAGTTCAAGGATTTCTTTAAGTATCGTAAGTTTAGAAATAGCTTTATAAACATAATCTCTTAACTCATAACTTTCTATATTTAACTCATCACAACACCTAATTGATGATTTTAACAGTGCTTCATTTAATTCTGATTGTGATAAGTCTTCTAGAAGCTTTTGTATATATCTTATATCATTGTTTGTTATATCTAAATTTCGTGCTCTCTTTCCAGAAAGTATGGAGGCTATTACATTTCTGAGGACTAACTCGAATATATTTATGAGTAGGTGATGTGAATTTTTGTCATAATTCATTAATAACTTCTCTATTTCATTACTATTGTAGTATGAACAAAACTGATTCTCTAAATATATTTTCTTTAAATAATCCTGTATATATTCTATTCCTACTTTCTCCATTTTATCATTGCATAGTGGATAGTCTATAGATCCAGGAGTCTCATGACTACCAAAATCACTGTCATATTCCTTAAAAAATATTGATATACCATAATCAATGGTATCATTATAACCATAGTTTTCTGTAGATAATCTATTTTGAGTTACCAGATTAAAAAGTGCTTTTGCCTCTTCTATTTCATCCTTTACTAATTCTTCTCCTTTTGATAGAGAAAATTTTATTCCCTTATTTTTAATTAAATCTATAATTTTATTAATAGAGCCTTGTGTTTTTAAAAATACTCCTATAGTATAATAGATTGATTCCATTATGTTCTCAGCAACTTCTATTTTTACTGAAGTACTCTCTCCTTTAGTATAATATTGAATCTTTTCAGTCAATACTTCTAAAATTTGAAGCTGAATATTTTCTATATCATATTCATGTATTAAGTTATTCTTGTTTAACATTATTAATATATCTTTAAAATAATCCTCTTCACTAAGCCTTATGGTTATCATGTCACTAATTTTCATAACATCTTTATTCATCTTCATCACCTACTTCTTCTCTATCTTCAAATATATTAAGATAATCAGTTATCCCATACTTAATATTATGAGCAACTCTATATAGTTCCCTATCTTGTAAAAGTTCTAGTGAACCTTGGCAGCTATTATCAAAGAATTCCTTCATGATATGAATTAACTCATCATCACTTATAAAGTCTAAAGTTTCATTTTTATAGTAATAGAAGATTTCAATAAGCTCATTAATAGTACTAACATAATTGTATTGAGATATATAGGGAGAGTCACAAAACTCAGCAATTATTTTATTTACTATTCCTCCTCTAAACTCTATTCTCCCATTTTTACTTAACGCTTCACTTCTCGTTTCTACAAGTGATTTAGTATCCTCTTCTGATAATTTCAAGCCATATTCAATGGTAAATTCATTACACTTTATAATTTCTTTATGAGCTTGCTGTGTTAATAATAATTGTGGAATTGATATAATAAAATTCATTATAAAATTCGCCCCCATTTTTCTCAAAACCTATTGACTTACACATACTTTTATGATATGATGAAGATGTATAAGTATTTTTATTTTCGATAATATATTTTATCATTGTCCATTCCATTGGTCAATGATTTTTTGTATCTAAAATAATTTAATAATATATAAATAAAAGTAGCATCTATAATAATTTAAGTTATTATAGATGCTACTTCTCTATGAGCAAATAAATATTTAATCTTATATTCTATATTGCTCTTTCTTCTAATATTTTAATAAATTTTTTCTCATTTAGGATATCATTTGTTATGAATTCTCCATCATAGAATAAGCTATAGGTAGTAAATGGTGATGGTGAGTTTTGAGCCTCTTCTATAGTTTCATATTTCTTAATTTGCATATTAATATTTCTGCTTTTAGCAATTTCCTCAATAATAGGTACATACTTAGCAGTAAAAGGACATTGATTACTGTAATAAAGCACAAATCCCTCTTCATCTATTTTACCTTCTTTTGCACATAGCTTAAAAGAAGGTTTATCTGCATCTTTATCAAAGGGTAGATACAATAATTCATAATAAGGCTTTGCTTCATCTGCAACTAAAAATCCCTTATGCGTTAGATATTTTTTATCCGCCAAATAAGGTTTTTTTTTATCTGAAGATAGAATTACTAATCCTTTTTTCCCATTATTTTTACTATCTACAATGCATTCATCTAGTAATTTATTAGAAATTCCTTGTCCCTTATATTGACCAGAAACCCAAAGACAATTTATAAACATGTATCCATCTGCAATAATAGGACTCCAGGCTTTCTCAGCAGGTATATATTCAATAAAGACTTTACCTCTCACATCACCTTTTTTAAATATCAATCCATCATGAAATCTGGCTTTCATCCATTCCTTCTTTGATGACACCTGATATTCACCTTTTTTATCAGCAATAGCACAGCAAATATGTTCTTTTTCAATATTTTCATTGTTCACAGTAACAATATTCAATGATTTATTCCCCTTCCCCAAAATAGTTGGACTCATTGCCGCTATTTAATTTTCCAAATCCTATTTATAAAAATTCCTACTTCTCTCCATGCAGCTTTACTTTCCGGGATCAAATCTCCTGACATCTGAAATACATGAAACATGCCTTCATAAACAGATAATTTAACTTTAACATTTTGCTTTTTTGCTTTCTCTGCCACAGTAAGAGTATCACTTAAAAGCACTTCATGGGTTCCTACTTGCATAAGCATTGGTGGGAAGCCTGTAAAATCTCCATAAATTGGCGATATGTATGGATTATGTGGATCATTTTCTCCTATGTAAGTTGAATCATATAACATATTGTTTGTGGTTTTACCAAAAAGAGGATCAATCTCATAATTTTCTATATAACTTGTACCACTATTAGTTAAATCATTCCAAGGTGACATAGTAACAATTCCTGCTGGAAGCGAAATCATATTATCCCTTAAATAAAGACAAAGAGCTAAAGCTAATCCACCTCCAGCAGAATCTCCCACTACTATTATATCTTTTGATTCATAATTTTTTTCTTCTATAAGCCATCTATATGCCGCTACTGCATCTTCTAATGCGGCAGGAAATGGATCTTCTGGAGCTACCCTATAATCAATGGTTAAAACTTCTGCACCTTTGCTTAATTCAGAATAATTTATTGCAAATCTCCTATATAAATTCTTCATGGGACCAATGTAGCCCCCTCCATGAAGCTGTAAAATTACCTTTCCACTAGATTTTTCTTCTGGCTTTAAGTATTCCATAATAAAGTCATCTATTTTCATTTTCTCATACAAATATCCACTAGGACACTTCCACTGCGGCTCTACAGGATGTTTTCTAAATTTTCCTGTTTGAATAGGTTCCCCTAAGGAAGTGTCTGTAATATTAGCAATTAATTCTCTAACTAAGTTTCCACGAATACTAGTCTTTTTCTCTTTCATATCTTTTCTCCTAAGTGTTAAATCTACGAATCAATTCATTTTTTACGCTTCTATCACCAAAAACTATAGTTCCAATTAAAATAAGAATTGAAATCGAACTAGTTAAAATAGCTAAAAATGGTCTATCTATTAGCTTTACCCAAAATAAAATCAAGGGAATAAAGCTAAAAATAGTAATAGCAATTTGATACATAAAATAGCTTTGCCAATTCATCGGATTTACTATCATAAGAAGTATAATCGCTAGATTAGCAGACAATATCATTACCGGAATTGCATAATTTACAGACCATCCTATATATCCCGTAACATTATCAATAACTATAACTAGTATCCCAGCTCCTATAGTTTGAACTAGTATTTTAGAAGCAAAGTTAGCATTATTCATAATAGAATAGGTAACTGTCACTGCAAAATATACAATTCCAACTACTGCAATCAATGACCATATAACTCCTGAATAAGTAATATAGTTTATAAATCCTAAAGCTACAGAAATTACAGTTAAAATAAATAAGAAAATTCTTCTTATCTTCTTGTATTTATCTATATCAAACTCTACATTTGGATACATCCTAGTTGATTCTTCATTTATTTCATCATACTCCAAGACTCCTCTACATAAAGGACAAGTATGAGTTTCATCTAATACATCTATCTGGCATCTTCTACACCTTTTCATTTAATACACCATTACTTTCTATTATTACATCAATTCCCTCTTTAGTTAAAGCTCTAAAGAAAGCTCTTTGTAAATATGTATCTTTTAAAACTGATGAAAAAGTCACTACTACTTTATCCTTGTAAGAACATACACCACACTTCATTTTTTGTTTTTTAGATACTCCTATAATAAAATGAAATCCTTCTATATATTTCTCAAATTCAGGAAGAATCTTTATGGGACCTAAATTAGATAAGGTCATAGTATTTCTTCGACTTATCCTTCTATAAACCAGCTGTAATGCAATATATTTAATGGCTAATGGAGCAAATCTAACCAGAGGTTTTTTTTCATTAGATACATTATAAGAAATAATTTCTTCTAGTTTTTCTTTAGTTATATTTTCATCCATCTGCTTATTTACCATGGACAAGACATCTTCAAATGTATAATCTTTACCATCAGATAGAAATTCTATAGCTGTTATAGCAAAGAAATTCATAGTAGTTGTAGATTCAAAAAAAGATCTAAGATTAATTGGTAAGTTAATTGATATAGGTTCTCCATATTTTTGCTTATTTAAATATTCCTCGTAAATACACCATATCAATAAGGCCATTAAGTATTTGGTTACACTTACTCCTTTTTCTTTACACTTCTTCTTAAGGTTATTTAAATCAACATATCCATGAATAACACTTACAGTATCTAGATATAATAACTCGCCCTTTAATTGATACGCTTTTTTAGTACTATAAGACTTATTAGACACCTTCTTATAATTCTTTAAATAGCTGTCCTCAGTATCAAGTATACACTCTCTACTAGGTCTTCTAGATATTTTCCTAGAAGAATCCTGCATTTTAAGCAATTCTATATAATGATAGGTAAGCTCTTTTAAAAAATTAATAGCTCCCATACCATCGGTAATAGCATGAAAAACTTCTAGATTAATTCTTTTTTCATAGTAAGATACCCGAAACAAAAATTGCTGATTACTACGAGGATCTATATATTTACATGGATAGGTAGCTTCTTTTTCCACTATGGGTACCTTTTTATTCCCTTCAAAATAATACCAAAAAAATCCTCTTCTAAGTCTTACATTAAATCCATCAAACCATGGAAGTACTTCTTCCAAAGCTTGTTGTAAGATTTCTTGTATTATATCTTCCTTTAAAGTGACAGACACCCTAAAAACATTACTTAAGTTTTCATTGGCAATTACCGGAAATAACTTTGCTGTATTATCTAGACGTCTCCATTGCGTTGGATGACTTTTTCTGTCCATTTATCTTCACTCTTTCTTTACTATTATTGATAAAATAATTCCTATTTATTATAACAAATTTTATCTATGTTTTCATTAACTTCTATGTTTCTATTTATTTTGTATATGTAGATTATATTTTAAATTTACTTAAATACAACATGTTATTCATAATACACTTTTGTATTCTAGCCATATTAATAAAAAAATATTTAAAGAGCAGTAACAAAGTAAGTTGTTAATCTATAAAATGTTAATTAGCCCGTTATGCTAGTTAATTACTATCAAAGCAAATTAATTTAACTTATTATACTAGTTGAATGTAGAGTTCTTCATGGAAATCATCTCTTCAGCCGATATATGATATGCTTAAATAAATATATACATAGTTATATATGGATCATTTTACCATTTTAAAATGTTATAAATGAAACTTTTTAACTATTACAACAAGTAGTTTGATGTATTATAATGGATGTATAAATTAAACTAAAATAACATTTGAGGTGATTTTTATGATGAATACTTTGTCCCATATAGGCAATGAACTTAATAAAGCAAATATTTTATGGGCAGTTGGAGCTTCTATTCTCCTTATGCAGTATAAACTTGTTAATAATCCTAACGATATTGATTTACTAATCCACATAAATGATATTGAAAAAGCTGATAAAATTCTAAAGTCTATGGGTGAAAAGAAAACCTTTGAAAAAACAGATATCTACTCTACTGAATATTTTTATGAATATGTTATTAATGGATTTGATATAGATGTAATGTCTGGATTAAAAATCAATCATTATGCTGGAACCTATAACTATATTTTTGATAAAGATTCAATTTCTCAATATATAAATATACATGATATAAATATACCTTTAACCTCTTTAGAAGATTGGTATGTTCTTTATCAACTAATACCTAATAGAGGAAAAAAGGTGAAAATCATAGAAGATTACTTAAAAAGTACTGGAGTTAATAATACTAATTTATTAAAAAGATCTTTATTAGGAAATTTACCCTCCAATGTTGACTATAAAATTAGAGAGCTATTAATGCATGATTAATTATATAACTAGCATTATTTTCAAAAATATAAGGGACTTTCACAAAATGAGGTAATCTAAATAAATATTGAATAAGCACTTATATTATTAACGCTCAGCTCTTTCGGAATATTGATTTACTAAAGCATTTATTCAATATAAAATCTATAGCACAACAACTCGTATACACTCAAACAAGTTGTGTTGCTTACGATTTT
>DCDL01000041.1:0-48043 GCA_002316385.1 Clostridium sp. UBA1056 | reverse complement strand
TATTTTATATAAGATTAGTAATGTATTTTGCGAAAGTCCCTTTTAATTAATTCTCACACCTACAGCTCTTCCGATAGTTCCCCCCAATTTTTCCCACACATAATTGTGATCCTTATCCGCCTGAGAAAAGTCTCCTGCTTCCCATCTATTTAGAATATCTAATAATTGTTCTCTATCTTTATAATTTACTTTTTCAACGATCCCCTTTAAATTTTGAATTTCTTCCTTATTCATAGGTAGTTCTCCCCATATTTTATCATTTTCTGCAATTATCTTGGTGTTTACCATTCTATGCATTATGTCATAAATATTTGATTCAGAATAATAATTTGCTGGCTTCAAGCCACTAGATTCTTCCTTGGATATTTCTTCATTAATCAATTTTATCTTTTGTTGATTTTGTTTAGCTCCTAACCTTCCTGATTTTCTATCAATTATATGATTTATCCCAAATATAGCGACTATTATTACAATAATTACTATAATAGAACTAACAACTGAACTTTTCTCAAAAAATCCCTTCATAAATTTATCCCTCCTACCTCTATATGTAAACATTGTATCAATAAGCCTACATATTTTTCAATGATTTTACAAAAAACCCTATTCCTAAGGCTTTAAATACTCATATTATAAGAGAAATTATAATTTCATGTTGGACTTTAACTTATATGAATATTATTAACTTTCAATTCTCCAAGCCACAGTAACCGTATCTTCAACATATATATTGTCTGGTTCTAAATCAATCATCGGAGTTCCAGCTGTAGAAAGAAGACTCTTATCCATGCTATAGACATCCTTATAGAGCTGAATATCACTCCAACTATAATCTATATTTATTACCTTTCCTAATCTTACTCCTGCAGCTTCTGCCATTACTTTAGCTTTCATTCTTGCATCATCTACAGCACTCTCTAGAAGTAAATTTTTAATTTCCGTATCATCTTTAACCTTATATCTAATAGAGAACTCAGGTGTTGCTGAACAATTTGCAAGAGCATTAAGTACTCTAGTTAACCTCATACTATTTTGTTCAAACTCAATTCTTAAGTTGTTGGTAACCTCATAACCAACAAAAACCCTCTTATAGTTTCCATTTGGATCAGTTATATTCTCATACTTGGTATCTACTCTAAAATTAGTAGTTTTTATATCTTGTTTATCAAATCCTGCACTTCTTAAGCATCCTCTTAACTCATTCAAATCCCTACTAGCAGCATTCATAGCTTCTTCATAGGTAGGCTTTACTGTAGTTAATATCATGTTAATTTCTATAGTATCCGGTGGTACTGATGCCTTTCCCTGACCCTTAACCCTTATAACTCTCTCCTCCATAATATTCCTCCTTATTTAATAAACTATATAATATAACTCTATTAGATTAAGCTTTAAATATTACAAATAATCAGCATAAAATAAATAACATGCTACAGATAAGATTTATATGTAGCATGCTATTTGATAATTATTATATTATACTTCCATAATTATCGGAAATATGGTTGGGCGTCTTTTAGTTTCATTATATAAAAATCTCTCTATAGAGCTTTTTACATTTGTCTTTAATCCATACCATTCTATTTGCTTATTGCTTAAGGACTTCTCAATTTCTTCTCTTGCTATATCTCTCACTTTATTGATCATATCTTCAGCTTCCTTAGCATAAACAAAACCTCTAGTTATAATATCAGGACCTGCAACTATACTATAACTTTCCCTTTCTATAGTTGCAACCACTATAACCATACCGTCTTGACCTAAATATTTTCTATCTCTTAATACTATGTTACCTACATCTCCTACACCTATACCATCCACAAATACTCTTCCAGTATGAACTCTTCCGGATATTTTAGCTTCATCTTCAGAAATCTGTAATATATCTCCTGTATTCATTACAAATACATCCTTTTCTTCCATACCTAATCTTTTAGCCAAATCCTTATGATGCTTTAGATGCCTATACTCTCCGTGGACAGGCATAAAGTATTTCGGATGTACTAAGGTATGTATTAACTTTAGCTCTTCTTGACAAGCATGACCCGATACATGAATATCTTCTAATGCTTCATATATAACATCCGCTCCTCTTCTGTAAAGTTCATTTATAACCTTAGATATAAGTTTACCGTTTCCTGGTATCGGAGACGCTGATATGATAAATAAATCATCAGGCTCTAATTGGATTTTTCTATGATTCGAAAAAGCTATTCTTGCAAGAGCTGCCATAGATTCCCCTTGGCTTCCCGTGGTTATAATAGTTATCTCTTCATTTCTATAGTTACCTATATCATCTACATTTATCATAGTTCCTTCTGGAATATGTAGATATCCTAGATCCATGGCAACCTTAGATATATTCTCCATACTTCTACCACTAAAAGCAATTTTTCTTTTATATTTAACTGAAGAATCAGCTATTTGTTGCATTCTATGTATGTTTGAGGCAAAGGTTGCGACTATTACTCTTCCTGTAGCTGTAGAAAAAATCTTATTTAAAGTTTGACCTATGGACTTTTCCGACAAGCTATGCCCTTGTCTTTCTACATTAGTACTATCCGCCATTAAAAGTAGTACACCTTCTCTTCCTAATTGAGATATTCTTTCTAAATCCATAACTAAACCATCGATAGGTGTATAATCAACTTTAAAATCTCCAGTATGCAGTATATTTCCTATAGGGGTATGAATAGCTAAGGAGCAAGAATCAGCTATACTATGGGTGTTTCTTATAAACTCTACTTTAAGATTTTCAAATTCAATGATATCTCCAGCTTCTACAGTTTTAAGAGTACATTCCTTTTCTAAATAATGCTCTTTTAGTTTATTTTCTAATATCCCCAAGGTTAGTCTAGTTCCATATACTGGTATATTTAATTCCTTTAAAATATAAGGTAAAGACCCTATATGATCCTCATGTCCATGGGTAAGAACAAAAGCCTTTACCTTTTCTTTGTTATCCATTAAATAAGATATATCCGGTATAATTAAGTCAACCCCATACATTTCTTCATCTGGGAAAGCTATCCCACAATCTATAACTATAATTTCTTCATCATATTCAATTGCAGTGATATTTTTACCTATTTCACCTAATCCACCTAAAGGTATTACTTTAACATATTTTTTTTCTTCCATAAAAATCCCTTCCTTTAATATTCAATTAACATGTACTTATTATGTGTTATAATGCAAATTTAAATACTTTCATTAATTCAAATATTTTTATCATTTAACAGTATCATTTTATATATTTACAAGATGACATATCCGATGCTATTTTAGAAGAGATTATCCATAAAGGATAGTTGCATAGAAAAAGTACTGTTCTTACCTTTCTAGTTATAGAAAGAAGTGACCATTTTAAAATTTATTTTATAAAATATCATTTTAATAAAGGGATATGTTAAAATAATTCTCTAATCTTCTTAAGATTTAGCTTATTTTAACATATCCCATAAATTCTCCTATACCCTTATAATAATTAAGTTTATTTTTTCTTTTTTAATTCGTTCTTATTTTTGACTTTCTTGTCACCCTTCTTATCCTTACCAGTATTCTTAGCTGTCTTTTTATCCTCCTTACCCCTACCTCTAGACATATATTCCTCCTAAATTAATAATTTATATAGTAAAATATATTAACCTATAGATAGAAATATACTGAATTTACTATTATAAAAGATAAAAATTGGTAAAACTTAAATATTCCCAGCTATGAGTATGTATTAGATTTAAATATTTGTTACTTTTTAAATCTTTTTATATCTTCTAAGCCTTGCTGCGCTTCTTCCTTGGAAAAGTTTCCACCTTTTAAATCATCATCACTTTTTTCAAGTAGCAAATTATAGAATTCAACTGCTATATTATATAATTCTTCAGAAGTCTTATTTTCTAATTCATTAAATAGTATATCTTCAGCCTTACTATAATTCTTTTCTTCAACAAGACGCTTTAGTACTCCCTTTAATATTTCTATGGAATTAACCTGACCAAATTCTACACTTTCTCTCTTTTTTTCATTCTTATTTAATAACACTTTAGCACCTACTTTTCCTATATCTTTAATAATTTTTTCAATGTCCAAAAACCCACCTTCTTAAATGTAAACAACCCTACAACTCTTTCTTAATCTCTTAACTTTAAATTATATATAGCTAACTTAATTATATTAAGGATTGGACTGTAATTTCTTACTATATTATATCATTTTATTACATGTTTAAAATGATAAATATAATATTTTTCTTAATAGTATAAGAATATCCCTCATTGTAGTTTCAGTTATCTACAATAAGGGATATTTTAAATCTTTACTTCAAAATCTATATTTAGTTTTCCTAAAATTCTCTGATATTATTTATAAAATTCTTGAGTTGCGTATACTCTGTTACCAGCTTTGTATACTCCTACACCTATACTTTGAAAATTAGTTGATAGTATATTTTCTCTATGACCTTGTGAATTCATCCAGTTTTTCATAAATTGGTCAGCTAAGGCGTTTGGATCAGTTACTCCACCTATATATGCTATGTTTTCTCCCCAAGCTCTATATGAAACTCCATCAGCTTTCATTTTAGCTGTTATAAGATTTCCACTTTGATCTGGGTGACTAAAGTAATTATTATCTCCCATGTCTTGAGATTTAATTCTAGCATACTTCTCCATAGTTGTGTTATAACTTAAAGCCGGCACTCCAGCTTTAGCTCTTTCTTCGTTTACCTTATTAAATATAGCTTGTTCAACTTGAGCCATAAATTTATCGCTTACAACAGGAGTCTCATTAACATTTGATGGTTCATTTACATCTGGTGTTTCATTAACATTTGATGGTTCATTTACATCTGGTGCTTCATTAACAGGCGGTTTAACTGAAGTGTCTCCTTCTGTTGTTGGCGGTGTTACTACTGGATCTTTTACCTCGTCTTTTGACGGATTGCTTGGCTTATTTGGGCAATTGCTTTGATTTACATTGTATTTAAAGTTTCCATTTATAAGCTTACTATAATCATCTAGATTGTAATACTTACTGTTACTTGTAACTTTGCAGTTCACTGGCTTCACTTGATTTTTAGTATTTACAGCAGCTTCTGCTTGTACTCCTCCTACTAATGTACTTCCTACTAATAATAATGTTAGTATTGATAATGCTTTCGATTTCATTTCCATTCCTCCTATATTTGGACTTAATAGCTTGTCCTCTTTTCTAGTAGTTAATGTACTTTTACGTCTAACCACCTTGTGCTCTAGTTATAACATATAAATTTTAAATTTATAATGGTTGATGATTTCTAATCAATGATATATTATCCTTCATAGGTAAACTTTATACATCATGGATTTATTATCCAATATATAAATGCCACTATTACTTGATTACAGAGTTTTCTCAAAAATATCCTTAGATAAAATTGCCAAAAAGTATTTTATAAGAATATAAAAATATTTAAATATTTTTGTGTAAGTTTTCAGTATACTTACATCATATATCCAAATTTTATAATAAAAACAATTTACTTTTAAATAGTAACTATTCAGTCTATATAAATAGATTAAAAAATACCTTATCCTCAATTACGTTATGTATCTTATAGTAAAGTATAAATATTAATTTTAGGTACTTCAATAAGATGTGAGTATTCTCTTCCAAATCGAAGCTATTGAACGTAGAATTATTTGACCTTCACATAGCATGTAAATGAATTTCCTGCATAGACAATAGATAGGCTATGTGTTAGAATGTAAAAATTTTATTAAAACTAATATATCATTAATATATTATAAAAAAGGCAGGTATTTCTCCTGCCTTCTCATTGCTCAATCTTTAATTATTATTTTGCCTCAATTATCTCAATTGCCCATTCTCGATTAATAGCTTGAAAAATTCTATTATCCTTCTCTTCGATCTGCTTTAAGTATTTATCCTTTACAAAATTATATACTTTCATATTCATATCGTATGATAAAGCTTCGCCCTTATCATCTAAAAATATAATGATTTTATTATCTGTAGCAATATCATAGTCAAAATAAATATGCTTAAGTTTAAAATCTGGATGGCTATCTGCTAGGTCTGAAATATAATATACCTTGCATATTTCCATAATTCTATCATCTAAATTGCAATCAAAAATTTTAATCTTTTCTATTAAGTCATAGTTATTAGTCACAATTCTAAGCTTATATTTGTCTCCAAATCTAGGTAAAACTTCTTCTGATAAAGCTTCAAGCTCTTTGACTAATTCACTATTATTTTTACTATAGTTTACTATTAAATATATCATCTCTCTTTTATTCATGTCATGATACAAGCAATCATATTCAATAGTTACTATATTTCTACATATAGGACATGTAAATTTAAAAAAGTCATTAGCCAATAACCTTTCCTTTTCTCTTTCATCTACAGTGACATTAATGCTATTCCAAAACTTAGTATTGCTTTTTATTAAACAATTTGGACAGGTTACTTCTACATTTCTCTTCAAAGACATAAGTAATCCCCCTTCTAATTAGTAGTCTTAGAAAAAGTTTTATTATATACTGTATATTTTATCACATTACATTGTAAATGTAACTGTATTATTTTCTAAATTTTTAAACTTTCATTCCCAAATTTATCCTTTTTGTGCACACATAGCAGAAAAAGCTATATCATACAAAGATATAGCTTTTTAACCTGCCTTATTACTTTATAAAAACAATAAATATAAATTAAATATTCATGGTTTTCCTCATCCAGTTTACTAACATTAACTCCATATCTGCTTCCCCTTTAACCGGATATTTCATAGCTAACTTTCTCGTATCTTCATAATAATTTATAGCCTTTTCTCTATCTTTACTATAAAAAATTTCATAAGCCATAAGAAGCCTCTTCTTTCCAATCATAAATTTAGCAGCCTTTATATATTTTTTTAGACTCTTATCATAGATATCATCAATAAAATCCTTATTACATTCCCCTATAAGCTCTAAAAATATTCTTTCACAATTTATTTCATTCCTATATAATGGAATCATCTTGTCCATATAAGGCGTAAAATCTTCAAGGCATTGTTTTGCTCTTTGAAAATTCATATTATCTAAATACCAATTATATTCCATAAGTTTTATCGAAGTATTTAGTGGGTTTGTTAAATCAATTCCTTCATTCACTTTTAATTTTTCTAATGGCATATCTTTAATTCTCATTCCTTGAGATTGTAATCCGTTAACCCTAAGTTGAAGATAAAAACCTCTTCTCGCATTTTCATCCTTTAACATGGATATTACATTATACCCATCATTGGAAATTCCTCCAATCTTTAAGGGAATTATATTAGTTACTGCTGCAAATATACCACCTGCACTAATCAATATTAGTATAGCAGAAAGCAACATAGGTACTCCCTCTATTAAAGTGGCAATTAATATACCTATTATTGCTACTATTAAATTCATTATTCCTCCACCATAATTATACATTATGAATGGATACTTTCCTTCCTTAATTTGGGTTGGCATCATAAGACATTGTCCTGCTGTACCTGGTATATTAAACTTCTTATAGCTTATATGTCCTTTTTCTTTAATTATAGTGAAAGACCCTATTCTAAATGATACAAAAGAATAGCCCGTCATAAGTCCAAATGCAAGATGTCCTGCTTCATGAATAATAATATGAATCATATATCCTAAGAAAAATATTAATATAAATCCATAAGACTTAATCAACTCTAAAAAAATATTATCGCTTTTAATATAGTTGCTCATAAGCTCTTTTAAATAAGTTTGAGATAAAATTCCTAGAGTAGCACCAATTGATCCACAAACTACAAAAAATATAATTCCAGATAAAAATTTATTTTTCTTTTTATTAGTCTTTGTAGTTTTTTTTCTCTCTTCGTTAATCATTAAAAACCTCCTATTTATTAATACCTATATGAATATAACTTTGTAACCATAATAAATTATATATGATTAATTCTACATGTACATACTAATATTTATATATATTAAAGTAAAAATAGTCAATACATAGCATCAATAATCTATTTAAAATCTACTAAATAGATATTAAATAGATTTATTAATATAATTTATATTAAATTAGGTATATTTTTTTACTATTCTTATATAAATATATTAGATGTCTATGTGGAGGTTACTTATGGCTAAAAAAACTAAACTCCTACTCATCCTATGTATATTAATTATTATAATGCTATTTACCAAATACTCATACAATGACGGCAACTACAAAGCTATTAAATCTAAGGAACACTCTTCAAAAAATTCTATGGAAATGACCTATAAAAAATTTAAGGGTTATAAATATAAATCCCTTAGATTAGACGTTGATGATGAGTTAACTATTAATATCAAAGTTAAAAATGAAGGTGGGAACTTAGCTATATCACTAATTGATGAGAATGATCGCACATTATATAAAACCGAAAACATAGATAACTCTTTAATTCAAACTATAGTAATACCTCACGATGGAAAATACAAAATACAAGTTGAGGGAGATCATAGTGGGAATTTCAAAATAAGTTGGAATGTTGATTAGATGTTACATTCCAACTTTTTTATTATATAATCTCTAATAGATAAAATTTATTAATATTCCTTAGTATAATCTAGGATTGTAAGCAAATTTGATGTAGAAACTTTAATAAACTTATATACTAAATTTAAATTGTGCTATAACTATAATTGTGAATTTTAAAAATACTGATTAAAGTGTCTTAATCTATATCCATTCATTGCAGTGTAGCCTAGTTTATCTACTAGCTTGTAGTTAGCTACAGCTCCCACCGCCCCTCCTACAACAGGTACAAGTTGAAAAAATTTAGCTAAATCTATATAATCTCTATATTCCTGTTGGAAGGTTCTCCAATCAAAACTTTCTTTATTTATAGGTAATGTATCTGCATAAGCTTTCCAATTATCTAATATATGAAACACTTCTATTCTTCTTTTATCGCTGCAAAAGGCAATTTGAAATATATAAAGAAGATATAGTCTTTCCCTATAATCCTTTGTATCACGACCATATATGCTAGCTATTTCATATAACAACTTAATTTTTATACTTAAGAGTATAGGGAAATCAGCTAGTCCTATAAAAAAACCACCAAATCCTGTACTAGCTCCGCTTACTGTTGCGGCCTTTCTATAGAGTTGAATTTTCTCCTTTACCAGCATCTCTCGCTCTATCATAGAAGTATACCTTATAGGTTCAAATGTAGTATATTCAGAACCTAAAATAACCACTTTAACCATGTTCTTTATAACTTCTGTAATCATAATGTGAAACTTTTCTGGAATAAATTTATTCATTTTGTCTTGTATGTTTTTAGAAAAATTATTTCCTACACTTGGCTGTTTTATCATTTTTCTTTTCCATATAATTAATTCTTCATATATTATATCTTCATATGTATCCATTCCATCACCTTATTTCTTAAATATACACTATATTTTATCACAATATATAAATTTAACCATTATATATTTAATATACCCTCATGATTTAAATATAATTCTCTTCTATAACATTTATTTTAAAGTTTCTAAAATGGTAAAAGAGCAGATTTCTCTGCTCTTATTTACGGTTCTTTTGATTAGCGCAACAATCTACTGCACTATCAACTAAGCTCTGAGTCATACATAAAATTGTGCACATTAGCTGACGATGTGAGGATAAAACGTAATTTAATAATTCACTATTCATACATCTATAATATTGACAGTTTGTAGATACATTCTGACAATAAAGAAGTATTAAAATTAATATGAGTAATCTATCTTCCTTTCTTTGGCATCTAACCTCTTTTGCATCCACAACGCCACCTACGTCATTGTCTTTGCAATCACGATTGTTATTATTACAATCACAATCACAAGGATCACAATCGTCATAGTTACAATTATAGTTATTGCTACGTCTCTTCATTTAATAACTCCATAATTCTTGCTATATTTTATGTTATGTAAAATGCTTCAAATAAGTCACACTAATTATGTAAAAATAAATTTTATTTTATTGACCCCAAACAAATGTTCTGATAATATTTATATATATTAATTATTTTTGTATTAGAAGGTGATTTTTCAATGGAGATTAGTGAAAAACTTAGAATATTAAGTGGAGCTGCAAAATATGATGTATCCTGTTCGTCCTCAGGTTCCCACCGTAAAGGAATTAAAGGAGCTTTGGGATCTTCCTCCACTAGCGGCATATGTCACTCCTTTACTCCTGATGGAAGGTGCATATCTCTTTTAAAAATTCTATTAACTAATTACTGTATATACGATTGTGCTTATTGTATTAATAGAAGGTCTAATGATATAGAGAGAGCTGCATTTACCACAGAAGAAGTAATAAGTCTAACTATAAATTTTTACAGAAGAAACTATATTGAAGGATTATTTTTAAGCTCAGCGGTAATTAAAAACCCTAATCATACTATGGAAATGTTAACATCAATTGTAAAGAAATTAAGAAATGAATCTAACTACCGTGGATATATACATCTTAAAGCTATTCCTGGAGCTGATGAGGATTTAATAAAAGAAGCTGGGCAATATGTAGATAGAATGAGCGTAAATATTGAACTTCCCTCTAATGACTCTTTAAAACTTTTAGCCCCTGAAAAAAATAAGAAGGACATATTTTCTCCTATGAAGTCTATTAAAAACAATATAATTGTAAGTAATAGTGAAAGAAAGCTAACTAGAAATGCTCCTTTATTTGTACCTGGTGGTCAAAGTACTCAACTAATTGTAGGAGCAACAATGGAAAATGATTTGGATATTTTAAATCTCACAGAGAATCTCTATGATAAATTCTTTCTCAAAAGAGTTTATTACTCTGCCTATGTTCCAGTAAATGAAGGTAAAAATTTACCTAATTTTAAAACTCCACCTACTCTTAGAGAACATAGACTTTACCAAGGAGATTGGTTGCTCCGTGTATATGGCTTTAAAGCTAGTGAACTTCTTAACAATAAAAATCCAAATTTTGATATAAACTTTGATCCTAAAACTAATTGGGCTTTAAATAACCTCAACATGTTTCCTCTAGAAATTAATACAGCTCCCTACGAGCTTTTAATTCGAATACCTGGTATAGGCATACGTGGCGCTAGAAAAATTATTAGTGCTCGAAGAATTAGCTTTCTTACCTTTCAAGATTTAAAAAAGCTAGGAGTAGTTTTAAAACGTGCACAATATTTTATAGTATGCAAAGGTAAATATTACGGTTCCGTGGATTTAGATGAAGAAAAAGTTAGGTCTATACTAAAACCTAAAATCGACTTAAATTATATTGAAAATGAAAGATATGAGCAGCTAAGCTTTCTTGATTCTAATTTTAATAAAATCTTCACACCAATTCTAGATAATCAAGACAATAAGCTTCTATTACCTTCACCCTCACAAGATGAGGTTAATTTCTTAGACAAAACTCTACTCTTAGAAGATAGAAGCACTTATCTCACTGGCGAGTTATAGATGTAATAATTTTCAAAAAGTATTGGTGGTGTAATAACATGAAAGAATTTTTATATGATGGCTCCTTTGAGGGACTTTTAACTACAATTTTTTACGCCTACGGTTGTAAAGATGAAATTAAAATTACTAAGTTTTCTTCCTATGTACCTAGCTTAATTACAACAACAGAAGAAATAAATACCGAAGAAGATAAGTTTAACAGAGTATACTCTAGCATAAGGGATAAACTTAGCTACTCCACGCTAAAGAACGTATATTATTTATATTTAAGTGATATTCCTAATTCGGAAAATTTAATATATAGATATATTAAGTTATGTTATAAATTCGGGGATAGTATTAATTTAGCTAAAAATGCTGATATTATCATGTGTGTAGATAAATACTGTAGAAAGGTTTCCTTAGAAGCTCATAGATTTACTGGTTTCGTGAGGTTTAAGGAAATTGCACCCTTTACTTTTTACTCTACCATTGAGCCTGACCATAATATTCTCCCCATTATTCATTCTCACTTTGTAGAACGATTTTCTGACCAGAACTTTATAATTCATGATATAAAAAGAGAAATTGCCTTAATTTATAATAAAGAAGAAGGTATTATTTCTTCTTTTTCTAAAAATTATATTGAATCTTTAAATTCTTCTCACCTCAGTGATAACTTTGAAGACCTCTGGAAGGAATTTTATAATGCTATAAATATAAAAGAACGTGAAAACCTGAAATTAAGAAGTAGAAGTATGCCAAAAAGATATTGGAATCACCTACCTGAAGTAAAATAAGGCCATATGCAAAGTTAATTCTTTGTATATAGCCTTCTTTCTATGAAATATTTTTTCTTTATTGTATTTATTTAAAAGAGCCCATGCCTCATCTCTAGTTGGAATTTTCCATATTACTTATCATCCTTTCTCCATAGAATTATATCCATAAAAAAAGCCTAAGTTAGTTACTCGGGCTTTTGATATCAAAATCTGCATTTATATATGTATTTTCTATCTACTTTATTTTTTCTAAAAACTTATATTGACCCTGAGCATGTACTTGTTCAAGAAAATTATTATATAAGTTCTTTAATTCTTCGGGAGTAGTCATCCCTATTTTATCTATTTTATCTGTGTGTTCCTTAAAATATAACTTTGTGCTTATATATTTACCATGAATACTATCTAATACATAAAGTATATCCTTATCATCTAACTCTATTTTCATATTATCACCCAGTATAGAGAAATATATACAAATTCCTATACAGCTTCCTTTCTATGGATTATTGATTAAACTCTACTAGTATTTTCAATTAGAACTATAATCTAATAATATTTATATTCTATACAAATATTGTTTTTCCTTCAATTAAATTTAAAGTATTAATTAATATAGCTATAGAGGCTCCTTGAAGTTTTCACCATTATTTTATTATTTTCACATCTATAATCTTTCCATCTGCATAATTTTCTAATAATGCCTTTCCATACTCCATATATTCATATAGTTCCTTATATCCTCCAAAAGAAATTATATTCATAATAATATGAGTTGTATCAGCATTTATCATAGACCTCGTAGAATCAGAAGTAGTACTTCCAAAGTTCCCCTTTTCATCTTGAAATATGGGTAGGTTCTCTAAATTTATAACTCCGCGCCCTATACCTTCATAGATTTCACCTTTACTTCCTAAAGTGAAATTAATATCATCGCCTATCTTACTTCTATCATAGGTTCCTACTGAATTAAAGCTTGTTAAAGATAAAAGATTGTTTATATCTACTATGTTATTAACTTGATATAGCCCATTTCCCTTTACAATTCTTTTTACTAAGGACTCCGATGAAAGTCTATATCTACTTGGATCTTTTCCAAAAGACTTATATGCTTTTCTAGATATATCAATATTCTTTATCTTTAATACATCTTCTGCCTTAAACATCTCTTGTATTTCTTTGCATCTTTTTTCTATGACTTCCCACAACTCTTTCTTAGTTTCTTCCTCTACCTTTACCTTAGCTTCTATACATCCTATGGCTACTTCAGGACACTTCTCCTTTAACGCATTTAAAATTTTAATACTTATCATAATCCACCTCATATACTTTTAAAATTACTTCATATACATCTTATCCTTAATTAAGTATTAGTATTGTTAAAATAAATAACATATAGCTTATTCATTTTATAATATTAGCTATTCCTTAACCCAATAATTTTTACAATCATTAGATCTACTTAGAAATCCATATTCAATAAGTGCTCTTCTTATAGTAGCATAGTCTTCATATATCCTAGATATTATTCTATTTATTTCTTTCTCTGAATAAATTTTGCCTATCGTAAAGTTTCTCATTATTTGCTCCAAAACTATAATCTTTTTCTTTTCTTTAGATGGATAAGTTTTTAAGCTTCCATTTTCATTCATATAATTTTGTATAACTTGAAGCTTTTCCGCATCAGTTATATTAAATCTATCATCTAAAGTAGTTGCCGTCTTATGAGCATCACAAATAACTTCCTTATCTAGACTAGTTATTTTATTATTAATACTTTTAGATAATAACTCCATCATTGTTAAATATAGCTTTGCCTGTTTTTCTTTTTCTCTTAGCTTATAACGATGATTTCTTATAGTAGATGTAGTAACTCCTAATCTATTAGCTATTTCTTTGTCAGATATCCCTTGTGCGAAAAGCTTTAACACTTGTCTCTGCACCTCTGAAACACCAATGAAACTTCCATTCATATCTAGAAGATATTCAAGCATTGAATTATGAGCATCTTGAATATGTAGCTGTACCGCTTTCCATGATTCATAGAATTCTTCGTCTATCCTATATATTTTACCAAGCTGAAATGCTTTACCACAAATCAAGCATCTAATAGTATCCCCTTCTTGAGAATATCCATTTTTTAAATCACCGATGCTTGCGCTCCAAAATATTTCATTGAACTTTATATCTGATTCTACATCTTTTTTTATATCCTCATTTTTTGTTACAGAGCTTTTCATTTTTCTCTCCTTTTCATCTATTCTATCATTACTCATGCTTATTTCTCCAATATTCTGAACCATCCCTTTTTCTAGATAAAAACTTATAGTCTATTAAACTCCTTCTTAATAAAAAATAATCCTCAAAGGTATGCCACTTCATAATTATATTATTAACTTCCTTCTCACTATATAGATAATCATATTGAAATTTTGTAACTAGATATTCTAAAATTTCAATTCTTGCTTCTTTTTTCTTTGGCCATATTTTTATTCTACCTTCATTATCAATAAATCTATCTATTTTTTCCATTCTAATACCTCCTCATTAATCAAATAGTGTTTAAATTATTCTATATTTCAATATTACGACTATAATTGATCTTTGTCTATATATTTATAGATTTATTTTTATTTTGTTTGTAATAATGATTTTTTCTCTTGATATAAATTATATAGATTTATATAATTATTTATTTACATAAAAATAAACAGGTAGTTTCCTAAGTTAATTTACTTTATAGTACTCTCTATAAAGTAAATTAACTTAGTTCTAACTTCCTGCTTATGTAATGTCTAAACACTTATCATTAACATGCTTTTATCTAACTTTGAGCTATTCTTCTCTTTTCTTTAAATTCTTTTAAAGTAATTATTTCATCTATAAATAAAATTATCACTAAAATAGTAGCGCAAATTGGCCATATTGGATAAATTATTCTATATGCTCCATCTACAAGTATCTGTAGATATTTAACTCCTATAAAACTTAATACAGTCCAATAAATAGAAAATTCTAAGCATATAATTCCTTTGAAATTATACTTAAGCTCTGAATAATCCCAGTAATCTTTATTAAACTGATTTCTCATTATTATTCCGGTTATATATTCAATTATAGTTGGAATTACAAAACATAACAATATTAATAAAAATATATTTATATTAAAAGCTAATTCCAATGATACTAAAACACTCATAGCTATAGCATACATAGGTTTAAATGGTCCACTTAAAAATCCATCCTTTTGAAAGTGTCCTCTAGTACAATAGCAAAACAAATTTTCAATTATCCATCCTAGAAATCCATAAAAGAAGAAATTGAACATAAAATGCAGTAAAAAGTTAATAATATCCATAAATACACCTCCGTCAGTAGTCAATAGTATTTTTACCTAGATTTATGGATTTATTCTAAGTTTTTCTAAGTTCCTCTCAATTACTTTCTATTAATTTTATATCTTCTACACAATCATCTAAATGAATAACTATATCTATTTCAATTTTATTATTCTTCTTATGGTTTATCCTGTTGTATTAATATTTTATCCTAGTCCATACCTCTAATTTACTTCAAAGTGGAGAGAAATCTAGTATCGGTACCCCGTCCCACCATATACAGTTTCTAAGCCTTAGGCAGTACTAGTCTTCCATCTAAGGCTTAAAATTATATTTATTTTATATGGAATTAAAATAATTGGTATCAATGTTGCAAGATAAGGATGCCATTAACAAATTTGGAAAGACGTGCACTATCTTTATGAATATCTTCGAAAATGCTTTCTATTATTGATTGTAGCTTTGTTAAATCATTACAGACCATCCTATTCCAACTTCTTATTAAAATGTTAAATAGTTAGATATTTTCCTTTATAACTTTTTAAAATGTTAAAATGCTCCATATATAACTAAGTATATATCTTTGTAAGGTGCTATATATATTAATTAATAATTCTCATAAAAAATAAGAAGGAATACAGTACATACTGTAATTCCTTCTCTTATTATAAAAGTGACTAAATATTATATAACTTATTCAAATTTAAAAGTATTTATCATTACTTTTAGATTTTCGGACATCTGCTGCAACTCATTAGCATGAACTGTAAGCTCCTCGCTGATACTTATTACTTCCTCCGTTGATGCAGTAACCTCTTCTGAAGATGCAGCAGTCTCTTGTGATATAGATGATATACTTTCTATCTGAGTTACTACATTTTCCTTCTTTTCGTTAATAACAACTATATAATCTCTAATTTCACTAACTTTACTTATTAAATCATCAACACCTGACATTATATCATTAAATACGGATTTTGCTTGATCAACTACAACTTCTTGTTCCTCTACTATCGTTCCAGTATCCTTAATAGCTACTACAGCAACCTTAGTTTTAACCTTTATATCATCCACTATCTTTTTAATTTCCGTTGTAGAGTCCTTTGATTGCTCCGCTAATTTTCTAATCTCTTCAGCTACTACTGCAAACCCTCTACCAGCTTCACCTGCTCTAGCTGCTTCAATAGATGCATTAAGAGAAAGTAAATTAGTTTGCTCCGTAATTTGCGAGATAGTATCTGATACAGCATTTATTTTACCTATGCTCTCTTCCATTTCTCTAACTAAATCTGATACCTTAGTAGTTGAAACTTTAGTATCATTAGATTTTTCTATAAGGGTTCCTACCATCTTTAACCCTTTACTTGATAGGTTATTAGTATTTTCATAAACTAACCCTATAGCTTCAGTAGCTTTATTTAGTAGATTTAGATTATCTGATAACTCTATTATACTTGTAGCTCCATCTTGAGCGCTATTAGCTTGCTCAATAGCTCCACTAGATACATCTGTAATAGCTCTTGCTACCTCACTTATTGAAGTACTTGTCTCCTCAGACATAATAGATAGATTTGATGAAGTCTCTAAAACAGTATTAGAAGATTCGTTAACACTTTTAATTAAAGCTGATACATTTTCTATCATCTCATTAAAGTCTTCACCTAACTTTTTAAATTCATCCTTTGACTTTATATTAACTTTAGCTCTTAAGTCTCCACCCTTAACTTTATTAAAGGCTACCAATAATTTATTTATATCTTTTGATATGGCAGTACTAAGTATCAAAGACACTATTATTGCGATTATTGCGATTACTCCTAAAGTCATGATAGTTATATTTTGAATGTTCTTCGTATCATTTATCAATTCTTTATTATCTAAAGAAGCTACTATTTTCCAACCTGTTAATCCACTTGTACTGTAAACAGCAAACTTACGCTTCCCATAAAAATCATACTCAATAAATCCTTCTCCATTTGAACTTATCTCCTTCCAGACTGAGAGCTTAGCCGCCTCATTAGTACCTATTATTTCTTTATTAGGATGTGAAACTAAAACGCCATTAGCATCTGATATATACATGTAACCAGCATCTCCTACTTTAATTTCTGATAAATTATTTGAAAGACCTTCAAGATCAATACTAACAGCAGCTACCCCAATTACTTTATTATTTTCTTCTATTGTCTTTGCAATAGTCACAACATTTCTTCCATCTATAATGCTTACAAAGGGCTCCGTAACAACCATTTCTCCTTTATTCTCCATAGCTAACTTGTACCATGGTCTTGACTTATAATCAAAATTAGAATCCATCCTCTCCTCTGGACAAGCATAATAGCTTCCTTTCTCTGTAGCAATATGTATAGTAATAATATCTTTATCTACATTTTTTATGTCAGCTAGCAGTACCTTTCCAAATTCAAAATGCTCTTTATTTTCATCTATTGCTTTTATATCTATATTATTAGAAATTAACTCAACTAAATTAGATACTCCTTTAAAATAATTATCTATTCCTCTGTTTACCTCTAGGATTGTTTGTTTACTTGTAATTTCAAGTTTACTTCTTAGAGTCGATTTAGATTTCAAATATATGGTAGCACCCATTACAGCAACTGGAACTAAACAAATTAGTAATAATATAGCTACAAGTTTAAATCTAATGCTCTGTAATTTAAGCTTTTTCACTTTCATAATTTTATCCCCCTTTGATATACTGTCAGCTTTCAATAATTAGTTCAATCATTTACAAGTTGTGTCTATGCTAGTGATTAAAATTACTATAATTTAATAATTATTTGCTCTTTAATACACCAAAATAACTATTTAATCCTTCCATATATTTATCTATAAAATTGAATCTGCATTATTAACACTTATTAGCTAAACTTCTAATAAATAAACATAGTCTAGTGTAATAAATCTTATCATCCAATGTAGCATATCTGACATATTATATTATGCGACTTGGAATTTTACAACAATTTTTTTATTATTTATTACAAGTTTAACGTAAAATCTAGTTAGCATCATCAAATTTTTACATTGATAAAAATCAAATTATAAAATTTATTATAAGTCTTACTTATTTATTCAATTTATTGATATATTTTACATCATGTGTGTTGTAAAGTAAACCTGACCTAATTTTTAATCAAAGTTGCCTCTTCAAGCAACTAATAAGTAGTAGCTAAAATCTACTTATCGATTACTTATTTATTACTTCCATTCTAAAACATTTACTTTATATCCTTTGGATTTTAGTAGTCTATGCTAATTTAAATTTTCTTACACATTTAGGAAGTATTAAATAAATAATCCAACTAAATTAGTCTATCTTTTGAAACAAATGTAGAAACCCCTTAGAATATAATAATTAATTTCCAAGGGATTAATTTACTCATATGTGTTTCACTTAAATAATTCTAAAATAAATCTTTTATTTCTCATTCTGAACTACGAATATTTCCTTCAATCATTTTATCTATGTTTATAAGTAAGTTCATAGCTGGTATATGAGGATTATATACCTTCTTAAAGTTAAATGATGTAGAATCTATTAAAACTACTTCTTTTATCCTATGATTTTATATTCTAAATTCATTTTAATTCCCATTCTATTCCTTTATTCCATAAGCATATATCACATTCATATTAAAGCATATACCTTCATCACTCTCATAGGCTCTTAACCCTTGGTTAACTTTCTCTTGGTATTCTTCAAATTTATCGTTTCCAAGTTTTTGTATATTCTCAAAAATACCTCTTGCAGCATTGTTCCACATTTCATTCCACCATTGATTTGCATTTAAATAAATCACTCTATTTTCTTCCTCATAAGCTGTTATATCATTTAATCCTAAATTCTCTAAAAATCTACTTACTCCTTCTACAGTATTTAATATAATTGATTCACTTGTAGCATCATCTTCTACAGCTTTAGAATTATTTGAAGGTAAAAATTCATTTGTTATATGGTCTAACCATTTTTGATCTTTCTGTATACCCCAAAAGCTAAATGCTATTTCTCCTTGTTTTTTTAAAACTTTCAATATATTCTTTAATGCCATCCTATTATGAGCTACATTTCCTATACTAAATCCAGAGACTATATTATGAAAATATTCCTTGGGAAAATTTAATTTTTCTGTATCCATCTGAATTACTTCTATATCTTTTATATTTTCTTTTATAATTTTCTCTTTAGTAGTTCTTACCATAATTCCCGAAATATCTATACCTATAACCTGTCCAGCATGTCCTACTTTTTCTCTTGCTGGAAATAAAGATGCTCCTCTTCCCATGCCAATATCTAATACATAATTTCCTTCTTCTATATGAGATAATTCAACTAATCTATCCCAATATCTTGGACCTATACTACCAAAATTCAATGCTACTTTATCCCAAAGCTCTATTAATTTATTTTTATTCTTATCCATGTTACCCCCATAATTTTACTATTTAAACCTGAAATTTCTACTCATATTTCCTATCACAATAGTACCATACATATTATAGAATGTAATCCAATATTATTATATCATGACAGTATATGGAGTCCCAATTCAGTCCAGTCCGATAAATAAACATAGCATTATTTTCAAATAAAAAATATATACCTTTTAAAAAAGAAAAAATGAGATGCAAAGCAATTGAGATAAAATAAGCTACATAAATTGTCTTTCTTTAGATCTTACCACTAAGCAGTTCTCTATTGTATTCTTCATGCTTCTCAATTAAATTTTTTAGTGACTTTCCCTTCATCATATCTATTATCATCGGTGATAGAATTGAAAGTCCATCACGATATCCTAATTCTATATGTTGATTTAATGTACTATGCATTATATTAACTGTACCTATTCCACTTATTGTTTCTAAGTGCATGGATGGGTATATTTCAATAATGTTATAATTTTCAAATCCCTTTTTATCTAATTGTTGCTTGTAGGATAAATGTACAACTATAATAACATCACAATTATGGTTTTTAAGCGGAGCTATTGGTACATTATCTGCATTTTGATAAACATATTGTGGATTGTTTATTCCTCCATCTGCATACCTATATTCGTCAATGTCTATAGGTTTAAAAATAAATGGTACTGCACAAGAAGCAAGGACAATATCTATAAGCTCCTCATCTTCATAGTCATTTAACTTAAAATACTCTGGAGCATCTAAGTCTATATTATAAGCACATGCATAAAGAATTTTTTTTGATTCTTTAATAACTTTAAAATCAACGTACTCTTCAATAAATTGTCGTATGCCACTTTGAGAAAGTAATCCTATGTCACTTACTTTAAGCAATTCATTAAATTTTTGTTCCTTCCCCATATGCTTAATATTCTTAGCCTTTTTAATTAATTGAGAAATCTTTAAATTTCTTGCAAGACTCTCATGATTAATAAATCTAGAATAAGTAAGGCTTGACCAACTTTCATCCATTATACTGTTATTATTCATAGACAGCATTAGGCTATTTATTGTACCAATAGATGTACCTGATACAACTGAAACTCTCCTTATTATATCTAATTCCCAAAGAGCTTTAAATATTCCAGCCTCATAAGCTCCTTTGGCGCCACCACCTGATAATACTAATCCTATATTTAAATCAAATAACTTTTTTATATCATCCATAATGTACCTCTTAACTTATATAATCTATTTCTCTCTATATTATACTCCAACTATATAAAACATAATGTAAAATCTAAAAATGTTTTTAAATTATAATAAACAGCAAGCCGAAATTTTAATTTTCGACTTGCTGTTTATATTATTAGATCTATTTTTTATCATCATTCTTTATTATGGAATATGCTCCACTAAAAGCCCCAAAAAGTACTCCTGTAACAGGAAATACAATCCAGCAAATATGCCATGCTCCAAATCCTAAGCCCCAAATTAAAAATGTAGCTGTGGCAAGTGGCCATACAATTGCTGCAACAGCACCTATTACCTTGTTGTTTTCTTTACCCTTTTGGGAGTATTCTTCAATTTGTAAAAGTATACTATAGCTATTATTTATACTTCCAATTCTTATAAATGTAAATACTGCAACAGCTACCATGATTAATAATACAATTACTCCATAGGAAGATAATTTGTCGTCATTATACCCACCCAATGCTGATAAAACAATTAATGCAATAGGTGATAATACACAAAGTATGACACCCACTATGGTTGATCTAGTGAAAGTTGGCGCAAATTCTTGTTTTAGATTCTTAACCCTTTGTTCTACATGTAATGGAAGTATAAAATCTTCTTCTAAATACTTATACTTATCAAGTTTAGTACCAGCATAGATAAATAGGCCAACAGCAATAGCTACTAAAATACATAATGGTATAATACTAAGTCCTTCTAAAACATCTATTGCAATATTCGTACCAAAAATACCATCCACTATAAGACTATGAGTGAACATTAACATTGCTGGTGCTAGAATACATAAAACAACTCCAATAGCAATGGCTTTACCATACTTAATCTTATCCTTCATATAATTTTCTGCTTCTTCCATTGTAATAGTTGGAATATCTTCTATTTCTCTTGTTGTAGTATTAATGCCAAGTTCCTTTATTAGCTCATCAATATTTCCAAACTCAGAAATTACAACACCAATAGCTTCATTTTCTGTCTTACCACTTTCTCTAAGTTCATTATACTTATCTTCCATATTTAAAAGTAATTCTTCTTTCATTTTTATAATCTCCACGGACTTTGGTAAACTTGAAAATATATTGTCTAAATAGTTTTTAATGGTCTCCATCCTCATTCATCTCCTTAATAAATTTATTCATAACTTCCTTTATAACCTTCCATTCATCACACTTTTCTTTGTAGTAAGCACGCCCTTTAGATGTGATTCTGTAATAAGTTCTTCTCTTTCCAAAGGTTTCATCTCCATAAAAAGATTCTATATATCCGTTATTCTCTAATCGTGTAAATGCAGAGTATAATGTGGTTTCTTTTATAATATACTTTTCCTCTGATAGTTTTTTTATTGTTTTAGATATTTCATATCCATAAGACTCCCTATCTAGGAGAGTGAAAAGAATTATAGTATCATTGTATCCTCTAATAACATCGCTACTTATCAAATGTTATCCTCCTTTCCTAACTACTTACCTATTTATATATATATATCTTTAGTATATATTATGCAGTTACTACGTCTAGCGTACTTTATCTGTCGTAGTAATTATAATGTACCATAACTACTACGACAGGTAAAGTACTTTTTCCAAAAATTTTAAATTTGTATCTATATTTAGATACAAAAATACAGCAGACAAATATGCACAAAGCAAATCCATCTGCTGTAACTTTTGATTTTAATTTTATTTTACAATAACCCAAAATAAAATAATCTTTAAAATCTTATATTACCCTATTCTAATTTAATCATATTAATTTATTATACATATACTACTAATTAGTGTAACTATCTTATACATTGTATTTTAAGCTATTTATATTATATTTTACTATGAATAATCCAATAAACAAAGTAATAAATTCTGATACTGGTATAGTAAACCAAAGTCCATCTATACCAAATAATTTAGGAAGTATACAAAGATTAATTAATACTAATGCAAAGCTCTTTATTATAGACATTGTATTTGATATCTTAGCATGACTAATTGCTTGGAAAAATGATATATTAACCATATTAATTCCCATAAAAATAAATGCTAAGAAATATATTTTCATACCTCTAGCTGTAATTTCAATAAGTCTTTGGTCTGAATTGTTAAAAAAGCTAATTATTTCTTTTGTGAAAATATTACCTATTAAAAAGAACGCTAATCCAAAGGTTAATGCAATACATAGAGCTATTTTCCTAGTTTTAATTACTCTATCATGATGTTCAGCTCCAAAGTTAACACTAACTATTGGCTGAATAGCTTGGCTTATTCCTGACAATATAGCCACTCCAATCAAAGCAATATTACTAATGATACTATAAGCTGCTACTCCAATTTCCCCTATCATACCTATTAAAATATAATTAAATGTTATTATTACAATAGCTCCAGATATCTCAATAAATGAGCTTGATATTCCTAATTTAAAAATATTAGTGATATATGGAATTCTGATTAATTTATAATTAAATCTTAGGTGGCCAGACTTCTTAATAAATTTAATAGACATAATTATTAAAGTTACCATTGGTGCTATAGCTGTTGCTATGGCAGCACCCCTCATTCCCATATCAAGTATAAAAATAAATATATAGTCAAAAATTACATTACACATGTTTCCAGTAATTCCTGCAACCATTGAAAGCTTTGGAGCTCCATCATTTCTTATAAAGGCTTGTAAAACTCCTGATAATACAAAACTTATTCCTGATAATAATATTACCTTTAGATACTCATTAGAAAGCCCTAATATTTCTTCTGAAGCTCCAAACATAATAGCAACGTTTTCGGAAAAAATATACCCAAATATAGAAATACCTAAACCAATTATAATTGCTATAAAAAGTGATGTACTAAAGACTTTATTTGCTTTCTCACTTTCCTTTTTTCCCATATTTATAGAATATAGTGTAGCTCCTCCCATTCCTATTAAAAGAGATAGTGCATTATACACATTATATATAGGTATAGCTATTCCAAGAGCTGAAAGTCCTTCTTTTCCAATTCCTTGACTTATAAATATGGTATCACAAAGAATATTTACTGAAGTTGCTAGCATAGCTAATATACTAGGAAACAAAAATTTTACTAATAATTTATTTAATCTCATTTCTGTTAATTCTACAAAGTTCATAATATCACCTACTTAAAATAATTTATTGATTGAAATAATTAAAATACCTTATTTTAATTTCAAACCATTTTATATCTCACAAGTTAACATTCTAAACCTTATAGTAACTATAATGTCAAGAGATTATTTCAAAGGAATTTGTATTTCTGTTAAATAATCTTCTTCTTTTGAAGAAAATGCAGAATCAGTTACAGTAAGTAATATTCCATCTCCCGAACTTTCTAATTCATTCATATCTATAAATTTTATAAGTTTATCAAAATATTTTTCTGCATAGTCGTAGCGTCCCCTATAAATTATTCTCGCATACCTTCCTTTAGATAAAGTTTTTATATTTTTGTGATTAAAAATACTATAATCGAAGATTAAAGCAATATCTTTAAAAGTAACATATTTTTTATTCAAAATGTCCTCTTGTGGAATAAATGCCCCTATTCTTCCTTCAAATAAGCAAAGATTATCCCCTAGTCTATTACTTAATTCTTTTATTCCGTACTCTACACTATATATATCTGTTTTATCATTTAAAGAAATATATATTATATCTCTATTTTCTAGGTCAACTATCTCACATTCTTCAAGTTTAGCTTCTTCTATATTCTGCTCTAAAAACTGAAGTTTTTTAGAAATGCTTTTTTTATATCTTTCTAAAATTTCAATCTCCTTATCTATATCTTTTTCTTTCTTGTTAAGGAGATCTATTAATATTTTAAGATTTCTATCAGAAAAATATTTTTTTATATCCTTAAGGGGCATTCCAAGTTTTTTTAAGAATAGAATGGAGTCAAGCTGAGCAAACTGTTCGATATCATAATATCTATATTTATTATCTTCATCCTTATGTCTAGGTTTTAATAGTCCTATAGAATCATAATATCTTAAAGTTTGAGTTGATATATTGTGAATCTTAGCCATTTCTCCTATAAGTATCTTTTTATCCATTTCTTCCTCCGTAAAACTGTAAAACCATATTATAAATCTATTTTATATTATATTTTACTATATATATTTACTAAATTATACTTAACTTTTCGATGCTCCCTAAGCTTATACTAATTTATCTTCATTTTTACCACTAGGGCATTCTCACCTATAAATGGGTTATCTTCACTTACTCCTACAAAATCATCTCCATAAATTTCATATAAATTTCCTGAAATATTGAATTCAGGTAAACGTCCAATAATATGCTCACCATCGGTTATCATAGCCATCTGAACTGGTGAAGCAAAATTTCCTTCACTAGTAAAATCACCACCACTTACCATAATAATAAGAATAGCTAATTCTCCATTCAATAATTCCTTTAAGGTTTGACCACTTGACTTGATAGAAAACATAGCTCCACTTAATGTAGGAACTTCATCATAGCTTCCACTAGCAGCTCCTGTTAAAGGCATAGAAAATTCTATTGAACTTTTCTTATCAGTATAGGCACTTTTAATTATACCTTTTTCAATAAGATTATATTTATCATTTTCATTTACAACACCTTCCATATCAAAAAACGGTGTATGAAACATCTTATCCGTACTATCTTGATATATAGTAACCTTCTCATTAAATGCTTTTAGATTCATCTTTTCATTAAATAACGATGTACCTCTACCTATAGATTCCCCATTTAATTCTTTTTCAATCTTTCCTAATAACTCATTTTCTTGAACTACCACAAGATTCTTTTTCTTTTCTGGAAGATCTGCTTTATTTTTATATCCTTCTATCATTTCCTTAGCCATTATCAAAATAGTTTTGTCATCTAAATATCTACTTTGATTAAGTATCCCCGTATCAAAAATATTTAAGGAATCCACATGTTTTATTAAAAGTTCTATATCAATAGTTTTATCATAATTAATATAGCGAAGTCCAACATCATTAGTCATTGATATTTCTGTTTCAACCATATTAATTTTATTACTAAAGATGAAATCAGGATATTCCTTATGCAAAGTGTCTAAAATATTTTCCATAGTACTAATAAATTCTTTATCACTTATATTTAGTTTTCTTAAATCTCTAATACGCTTCATATCTTTTTCTGGCTCAGAGATATATGGAACTTTAGCTGACAAATTAGCCTCTGCTCTTTTCCATGTATCCTCTGTAGGTTCTCCTAACGTACCTTCAATTCCAATATACCCATCACTATATACTCTACAGCCACTTTTAGTAATAGTCTTTTTTCTTACAGAATCAATTCTACTTTGAGTCACATTTAAGGATGTTTCTTTTATTATTTTCTTATATAATTCCTTTATCATTTCCTTTATCCTCCTATTGAACCACTATGCCATTAACACGAATATATGGACCACCAAAGCCTACACTAAGTGGATGTTGTTCCATTTTACCACAACCACCAAGAACAAAAGAAAGTAACTCCACATCCTTTGAAATACCATCAATATTATAAAGGGTACTCATAACATTACCACTTATTACAGAAATTCTAACTGGTTCTGCTAATTTTCCATTACGTATCATATATGCTCTTCTTGGTGCAATGGTGAAGGTTGTCATTCCAGATCCATGATTTATATCATCAATGTATATTCCTTCTTTAATCTCCCCTATTAGTTCCTCCTTAGTTAAGTTTCCAGCTCCTATATAAGTGGTTGTCATACGAACAATAGGCTCAAATTCAAAATTCATAGCACGAGCATTTCCTGTAGGTTCTTCTTCTAAAAGAGCTGCTGTATAGCTACTGTGTAGTCTCCCTTTTAAGATACCATCTTTAATAATGTAATTCTCCTTAGCTCTACATCCTTCATCATCAAAAGGAACATATCCTGATCCTTCTAATAAACCTGTATCTATGATGTTTAAAATAGGTGCACCTACTTGTTTACCAATAGCCCATTCTCTTTTCATCACTTCATCACCAATCATAAAGTCCGCTTCACTTTTATGTCCAAAGCTCTCATGGGCAAATACACCTGTTGTAACAGGAGACAGTACACATGTATAACTACCAGGCTTAACTGGTACAGCATCTTTGTTATATTCTATATCTTTTTTAAGGATTTCTAGTATCTCTTTTTGATGATTTGCTAAATCTTCAAACTTCATTTTATATACATCTTCTGCTCCACTATAAGGTATATTATTATTTTTTATAGTATACCTTACTGCTATAGCACAATTTTGTATATCGAAAGTAACATCTGTACCTTTACTAGAAATAATATGCTTCACCGTATGGTTATCTAGATAAAACATTTTTGACACTTGGACTTCATTTTCTTCTTTTAGTATAGGAATATAAGTATTAAGCATTTCTAATTTCTTACCATTACTAATTTTAGAAATATCACAGTCTACATATCTTAGACATGTCTCTTTATTTACCTCTATTCTCTTTACTACTGGATGTTCATCAATATTAGGATTAAGTGTAGCCATTCTTGCCAATTTATCAATTTCTTCTTGTAAATGATCAACTTCTGTAGTTGCACTATAATACCATCTATCTCCGTCAAAAATACGAATCATTGCACCTTTTTCTGTGCTCACTTTATTTTGTTTTAGCTGAAAGTTTTCTAATGCAATCTTAGTTTTGATAACTGTCTCAATTCTTACATCTGTATATAGGTTTTTAGGGAATAGGTACATTATCTTACACCTCACTTAATATTATAATTTTATTTCTTAAGTCAAATATATAGTAATATTTTAATAATACAGTAAATAACTGTTAAATGGAAGAAAAATTTTATCTATGGGAATATATAAAAAGTTATATATTTAACTTTTTATATACTTAACTTTTTAAAAATTTTCACATCTATATACTAATACCAAAATGTCTTTATCCTCGTACTACTATAGGTATCTACTTTATACACATGTTTAAACAAAAAAAGATGTTGCAATTTGCAACACCTTTTTATCATCTGTAAGACTTATCCATCGTTTAATATAATGTTATTATATTGTTAGAATGATATTCTTAAATCCTTTATTCCATCTTAAAAGAAAAGTCTTTTATGCACTTTTTAACTGCTTCCTCTGTAGATGGGAAGTGTACATCATATGTTTTAAGTTTATCATTAGATATTCTTATATCTCGATGCATATTGTTATTTTTAACAAGAAGTTCTTCTATCATATCAGCTAAATTTAATTCATTGAACACAATCTTAGCAATATCATAGGCTCCCAAATCATTTTCACTGCCAGCATTATAAATACCTCTAGGTATTTTAAGAATTCTATCAAATACCTCAATTAAATCATATACGTAGGTAATTCCCCTATAGTCACTCTGTGGAAATTCTATAGTTTTATTTTCCATAGCACATTTTACAACATTCCAAATAATATTAGACTTTATTCTCTTATTTCTCTCTGGCAGACTAAAAAGCCAAGTAATCCTTAAAATGATTGCTTCATCTACTAATTCTAATATTCTTTTTTCAGCTTCTATCTTATGTAAAGCATATACTGTTTTAGGCGTTAAAATGCTTTCCTCATTATAAGGCCCTGAGGAACTATTATTACTATACACTTGATCTGAACTAAAGTATATTAATTTACTATTGGAGTTTTTACATCCCTTTGCTATATTAATTGTTCCTTTAACATTTATATCATAGGATAACTGTGGATTTCTTTCACAAGCTCCTGTATCAGATAAAGCAGCAGCATGTATTACATAATCTGGATTATTCCTTTCTATAACCTCAATAGTCTTCTTTTCATCAGTTATATCTAAATCCTTTCTTCCAAGGGCTATGATATTATATTTCATTCTATAATATTCTATAAACCTTGAAGCAAAAAATCCATCTGCTCCTGTAATTAATATTTTCTCCATTTTCTCACCCATCCCCACTTAACTAAAATAGTATTTATATATAATAATTCAAGTTTAGTATTTATAGCTATCATATATGTGCATTGCAATTTATATAATATAATCACCCAAAGTACATATATTTACTTGAGTATTATATCATTTCTCTTAAATTTTTCCAAATTTATTCTGTTTCTTGATTATTTAATTCTCTATCCAAAATCTTAAACCTTTTATATTTAATTCACTTTATATTTTATATTTATAATTATTTTATATTTATAATTATTTTATATTCATTACTTCTTTTCCTTAATAAAGCATATAATTATAAATCTCTAGTTTTTATTATACATATAGGAATAGACCCTGGAAAAGTTAGCCTATTAATAATGAATACTTTATTGCTTGTATGAGAATAATAAGTTGCTAGAGAGCTTTTATATAAAAAATTCTTTCTTTAGCAAAATAGAAAGGAGAAGAAAAATAAATGAATGAACAAATTCCACATGATAAAGGTCTAGATAATACTGTAGACTTACTAAAAAAGGGATATACCTTTATAAAATGTAATGTTGATAGTTATCAATCTGATATATTTGAAACTCATCTCTTAGGACAAAAAGTAGTTTGTATTAGTGGGAAAGAAGCTGCCAAAATGTTTTACGATTCCGAAAGATTCAAACGACAAGGTGCTGTACCTAAAAGAGTACAAAAAACATTGTTTGGATTAAATGCAATTCAAGGTATGGATGGTGAAGCTCATGCTCATCGTAAACTTCTTTTTATGTCTCTTATGACACCACCACATCAAAAATATCTAGCTAAACTTACAATTGAAAAATTGGAAGAACGCATTAGTAAATGGGAAAATTCTGATGAGGTTGTGCTCTTTAATGAAGTAAAGGAGATTTTATGTTGGGTAGCATGTTACTGGGCTGGAGTTCCATTAACAGAATCAGAAGCAAAAGATAAAGCAGATGATTTTAGTGATATGGTTGACGCCTTTGGAGGAATTGGACCACGATACTGGAAAGGAAGAAAATCTAGATCTAAAACTGAAGATTGGATAAAAGAAATTATCAAGGATCTAAGAGCTGGCAAGTTTAAAGCTGAAGAAGGATCACCGCTTTATGAAATTGCTTTTCATAAAGATTTATATGGTAATCAATTGGATGATCAAATAGCAGCTATAGAACTCATTAATGTAATACGGCCTATTATTGCTATTTCAACTTTTATTACCTTTGCAGCTTTAGCTTTACATGAACATCCTGAATGTAAAGATGTATTACTTAAGGGTAATAATAATGATTTGGAAATGTTTGTGGAAGAAGTGAGACGTTACTATCCATTTACCCCTTTCCTCGGTGCAAGAGTTAAAAAGAATTTTACATGGAACCATTATGAATTTAAAGAGGATATCCTTGTATTGCTTGATATTTATGGAACAAACCATGATGCAAGAATTTGGTATAATCCTTATGAGTTCAGACCTGAACGATTTGAAAACTGGGATAAAAATTTATTTGATTTTATTCCACAAGGTGGTGGTGAAACTGCAAAAGGACATCGTTGTCCTGGTGAAAACATTACTATAGAAATTATGAAAGTGAGTGTAGATTTTCTTATTAACAAAATTGAGTTTCAAGTTCCTAAGCAAGACTTAAGCTATAGTATAGTAAAAATTCCAACATTACCTGAAAGTGGTTTCATAATGAATAATGTCAAGAGAAAGCATAATAAATAAAATGTAAAAGCATTCTTTAAAATCACCTAATTGGGATTTACTTAATTATTTAATATAATGTATTTATTAATTCTATATTTATAGTATAATATTGCATATATTATATTTATTAAAGAGGTGATATTATGAATGAAATTTCATATAGTAAAAGCGAAAATAATTTTATAAATAAAACCCTATTATATATGGCCATTGGGTTAATAATTACTTTCGCTGTAGGCTATTTTATTTCTACTAATTTTTCTATGATGATGATAATCTATAGTAATCCTACATTCTTCATCGGTGTAATTATTGCAGAATTAGCTTTAGTAGTTGTACTTAGCAGAAAGATAAATAAGCTATCTACTCAGAGTGCCTTTGCAATGTTTATAGCTTATTCCATTATAAATGGACTTACCTTTGGATCTATATTTGTTATCTATAGCCTTGAATCTATTGTAAGTATTTTTCTAGTAACTGCTGCCATGTTCTTTTGCTGTAGTATGATAGGTATGACGGCTAAAAAAGATTTATCAACCCTAGGCAGAATTGCTATAATGGGTGTTGTGGGAATCTTAATCACAAGCCTATTTAATATTTTTATAGGTTCCGGTGAATTATCTATATTTGTTAATTATTTTGGTATTGCTGTTTTCTGTGCATTAACAGCCTATGATATGCAGAAGGTTAAGCTAATACATGAAAGAAACTATGGCTATGACCATGCTACTACAAATAAGTTTGCTATAATTGCTGCTTTAGGACTATATCTAGATTTTATTAATTTATTTGTACATTTGATAAGTATTTTAGGAAAAAAGAAATAGAATTAAAAAGTCAACCTTGCATTACTAAATGCAAGGTTGACTTTTTAATATTTCTTCTGCCATTTTCATATCTTCAATCATCATATGTTGGAAAATCCAATCTTGTATATTGTCTTTGATTTTCTTTAGCTCCTCATAAGGTTTTTCTTCTACTTTTGACAATTCAATATCCATAATAGTATTTTTAAACTTTTCATGAGATTTAATATGCTCCTCATAATCAGAATAATTAAATTTTCTCATAAGCATTTCTTCTTCATAAAAATTGTAAGATACATATTCCCTAAGGTTACATATTATGTTCAAGAGTCTTTTAAATTCCACATTTATACATCCTGTCAATAATAATTGTTCTATGCTACGAGCAATTCTAAAAAGTTCCTTATGTTGCTCATCAATACTACTAATTTGTGTATTTAAATCATCTTGCCAATCAAATTTAAAGTCAAACATTATATCTACCTACTTTTCAATTTTATAGAAATATTTATACTATAAAATATTTTATTACAAAAAAGACATTTTTTCAATCAAAACATTCACTTTTAAGCTAAAATGTACGATACTATTAAGACAAATTTAAAATAAGACAAATTTAAAACGGATAAAGCATATTTTCTCTATACCTTATCCGTTTTAAAATATTGTATTAATTTATAACTCTATATTAATAGAATAAATTTACAAGTCTCGTTGAGTTCATTTTGTCATTACCTATTTTACTTTATAGTGGTAAATCCTTCTTGACAAAGCATGCTGCTCCACCTATATATAAAATAACTCCAATAAGAGCAAGTATTAAATTTGATGAAAAAACGCCACTGACACTAGATATAATTTTCTCTCCAGGGAATAGAGTGAATATAGTAGCGTATTTTAAATTTTCTAAGTTTCCTCCCATATTTGCTAACATATTAATAAGATAAAATAAAATTGGTAATCCTGCTCCTAAGGTAAAGTATCCTTTGGACTCATTAAAGAAACATGCAGCAAAGAATGTAATACCACTTATTGCAAAATGTAATAACAATACGCTAAAGTTTAGTTGAATATATTTTGATATATCTAATTCTCCTTTAAACATAGCTGCACTACATGCTAAACCTACTCCAGTTATAACAACAATTAAAAATGCTATACTTAGGCATATTGATAATAACTGAGTTATTATTATCTTTTTCCTTGAATTAGGAGTAGCTAATAAACAAGCCATAGAGCCACTATCAACATATTTCACTACAAAGTTATTTATAATTATGATTTCAAAAATCATAGGAAAAATCAACATTAAGAATCCATATAAATAAGTATGGATAAATTCAATTAAAGTACCTGATGCACCTGACATTCCCACAGCTGACATAACCCCTGGCATCATCTGTTGATATTGATTAAGCATCTCGGCAAGCTCTGGATCAAACATATAAATAATAACGGATGTATACATGGTTAAAATTGCAATAAATATAATAGATAATTTTCCGGCAGATATCATATTTCTTTTAAAAAGTGGTAAAGAAATCATTATTTTTCACCTCCATAGAAATGTAGGAATATCTCCTCTAGTGTCTTAGACTTAGTATCCAAATCCTTCACATTATAGCCGGATATTAGCTTAATAAATGAAAGTACATCTCCATTAACTGAAACTGTAACCTTTCTTTCATTTATATCAACTATATCTAGTCCTTCTTTTACAAATCTGTCTACGTCAGCCTTAGAATTTAATGTAACTACATAGAATTTACTTTTCTTCTCCTTTAAAGTTTCCATATCCTCAATTGCTACAATCTTTCCATCTTTAATAATGGCTGTCTTATCACAAGTTCGTTCAATCTCCTCAAAAATATGAGATGACATAAAAATTGTTTTTCCTTTACTTTTTTCCTCTAAAATTAAATCAATAAAGCGATTCTGCATTAAAGGATCTAGACCACTAGTTGGCTCGTCTAAAATAATAATGTCAGGATCATTCATAAATGCGCAGACAATTCCAACTTTCTGCTTCATCCCTTTAGACATCTTCTTAATTTTACCCTTAGGGTCTAAATCAAATCGTTCCATCAGGTCATACATTTTAGTTTTATCCTTAAATCTCTTCATAGATGCAATAAATTCAATCATTTGCTTACCTGTTAAATCATCTAAAAATGCAATTTCACCTGCCAGATAACCTAAACTTTCTTGTATCTTTTCAGCATCTTTATAGCAGTCCATGCCATTAATAGTGCAACTCCCTTGATCTGGTCTAATAAATCCTAATAAATTTCTAATTGTGGTAGTCTTTCCTGCACCATTAGGTCCTAAAAATCCAAATACTTCACCTTTTTTCACTGAAATATTTAAATCAAAAACCCCCTTTTTATTTCCGTAATCCTTTGTTAATTGTTTAATTTCAATAGCATTCACGGCAAATATTCCTCCTTATAAGAACCCTTCCTAAAAAAGTCTATAATATTTTCATAGTCCTTTTCAACTTCGTCAATATCTATATGAGATTTATATTACTTTTCCTTTATATAGCCTTCCCCACACCAAATTATTATATCAATTAGTTGCTCTATATTAACTTCATCCTTAAACTTCTTTTTCTCTATTCTATTAAGAATTACATTAATGCTACTATTAGTTATAGTGCTATTTTTCCCATTTAAGTCCTTTACTACCTCTTCATCCTCTCATAATAAGCATTCAGCATAAAGCGAAATAAATATGGTTAATTTTATTCTAATTCCATTGACCGTTTTTGAAAAGACCTAAAGCTTATATATAAAGATTATTTCTTTCATCTTTTCAAACTAACCTTTCATAAAATAAATTACATACTAAACTTTAATTTTTTAAAATAAACCCTATGCAACAGACACTTTCAAAGCGCTAAGCTATAGGGTTCATTTTAATCTTAATATTTAACAACTTTACTTTTTATTCTTTAATTAATGTATAAGTATTTAATTCACCTTCAGGGGTACCATTAAAATAGCTAGTTCCATTAACATCATATCTAACTGCATAGGTTATACCACCACCACCATCTCTTATTCCTTTTATTTGAACTTTCCCTACTGCTGGTACAACAATTTCTTTTGGTTTGTGTTTAATCATAAATGCTTCCCCTAATGGAGCATCGTCTACAAGTACTTGTACATAGTCACCATCCTCACCGGCATAATCCCAAACCCAAATTTTAGTATCATTCGCATTAGATTTATGTGTAATAGTGTAATCCTGTGCTTGAGCATTTTCATCTTTTGATAATAGAATAGTTCCTGCTGAAGCAGCTGTAGATACCTTATTTTTCAATGCATTTTTAGCAGACTCTGAAGTATCTACTGTCGATTTTCCTGTGAAAATGAATGCAACTATTGCCGCAGCTATACATATAGTTCCAAATATCTTAAGAGGTTTATCAAACTTCTTTTTCTCAGCTTTTTCGATAAAATCTTTTTCATCTTCTTTTATCGTGTATTTTTCTTCATATTTATCATCAAATTGCGATTCATTATATTGATTTTCGGAAATATTTAACTGTTCATTTGTATTCATAGATGTCTCCATAGTTTTATTACTTCTACTTTTGAAATTTTCTTGCTTATTGCTCATAAATTTACCTCTTTTCAATATATTTTGGTGGCTTCAATTTGAAATAAATGCACATTACTATTCTACAGGCTACTACTTGTACTATCATCAAAATGAAAAACATGGTATGTCGAGCATCGTTTTGAACTTGATAACCAATATTTAATATGGCAAGTCCAATACTAACAATTATTAGATTTATATAGAGAATTTTTACAAAGGAATATAACCATGGTAACACTCTATACATCTTTCTAAGTGGTGGTATAAGAAGAGATAATCCAATAAAAAGCCCACAAGTACCTATAAATGCAGTTGCAGTATTAGGTCCAGCAAATCCCGAACTTCTAACTGTACTAACATTCGTTAGAAAAATTAATGGCATGATAATTAACAGTAATAAAACAAGACACATTGGAAAAACAAAATAAACAGTTGCTACTATATTTCCTACTAAACTTTTTAATTTTTTCATCTCATCACAACCTTTCTATATCAGAATCAACTATTGTAATTAAATCCTCTTTTGTTAAATCCATATCCGTACTTAGCCTCATTGCTTGGTTATTCACTGTCTTTTCATACAAGTTACGTACATAGCGTCCATTTCCAAACTGTGCTTCAAGTCTTACTATATCAAATATATCTTTAAGTTTATTTTTAGATAATGAATCCATTTCATATCCTTTACTCTTAAACAACATTTCAGATATTTCCATTAGCTCGTCTGTAGAGTAATCTTCAAATTTTATTATATTAGGAAATCTTGATTTTAATCCAGCATTTACATTAAGAAATTCATCCATGTCATCACTATATCCTGCTAATATGATAACTATTCTATCCCTATAATCATCCATTAGTTTTACTAATGTATCTATTGCTTCTTTTCCAAAATCATTAGTTCCACCCTGTGAAAGTGAATAAGCTTCGTCAATGAACAGTACACCATCCATAGCTTCCATGACTTTTTCCTTAGTTTTTATTGCTGTTTGTCCAACATATCCTGCAACAAGTTCAGACCTATCTGTTTCTACTAGCTTATTTGTTTTAATTACACCTATATTATATAAAACATCTGCTACTGTTCTTGCAACCATTGTTTTCCCTGTTCCAGGATTCCCCTTGAATATCATATGCAACGTCTGCGTATTATCTGCTGCAAGACCAAGTTTTTTGCGTTCTCTTTGCACTCTAAGTCTTGCATTTAAACTACATATATACTCTTTAACTTCTTCAAGTCCTATAATTCTAGATAATTCATTTTCTAAATCAAAGTTAATTATTGATTTATCTTTAGATTGTATATCTTCACTTATGATCATATTCATTTCATTTATAGGTATATCATTCATTGCAATTCTTGCTGATTGCTTTCTCATTATATCTTCAATATAATTTCTTACCATACGTCCATTACCAGAATGTTCATTAGACTGTTTCTGCAATAGAATAACTTCCTCCTTAAGGAATCCACCAACTCCATCATCTCCTAGACTAAAACCTTTATCTTTAATCATCTTTAAAGTTATTTCGAATAGCTCGTCTGCTGAATAATCCGGAAAATTTACATTAAGTGGAAATCTAGATTTAAGACCAGAATTAGTTTTTAAAAACTCTTCCATCTCCTTGTTGTATCCAGCAAGAATAACAATTATTTCTCCTCTATAATCTTCTATAAGTTTAACGAGAGTATCTATTGATTCCTTTCCAAAACCACTGTTATCATTTGCTAATGCATAGGCTTCATCAATAAATAAGATACCTCCTAAAGCAGATCTAAATACCTCTTCAGTTTTCTTAGCTGTTTGTCCTGCATATTCTGCCACTAATCCACTATGATCAGTTTCTACTAAATGTCCTGACTTTAACAAGCCCATCTCTTTAAACATATCTGCAACAAGTCTTGCTATTGTTGTTTTTCCAGTGCCTGGATTTCCACTGAAAATCATGTTTAAAGCTTGTGCTGTATCTACAATCATTCCTGCCTTTCTACGTTTTTCTTGTGCAATTAATAACTTATATTGAGTTCTCACAAACTCTTTAACGTTCTCAAGTCCAATAATCTTAGAAAGACTTTCCTCTAAATCAAAATTACCTACTTCTTCAAATTTAAAATCTTCATAACATAATAAGTCCATTGGTGCATTAGTATCTACTATCAATCTCTTAGATTGATTAAGTATAGCCTTCTCTATTACATTTCTAGCAAGACGACCATTTCCACTATCATTTTTGCCCTTGATTTGATTTTTTTCAAATAGTTTTATGAGTTGCTCTTTACACTCTTCAGAAACCTTATATCCTTTAGATTTTGCTGTAATAAATGAAATTTCATACATTTCTTCTGGTGTGTAGTCTTCAAAATCAATTACATTTGGAAAACGTGACTTTAAACCTGAATTAGTCTTTAGAAACTCTTCCATTTCTTCTTTATATCCAGCCAAGATAACAACTAAATCCTCTCTATTATCTTCAATTCCTTTAACTAATGTATCTATGGCTTCAAGTCCAAAGGTATCATGTTTATCTCTACAAAGAGCATAAGCTTCATCAATAAATAAAACTCCTCCCAAAGAAGATTTTATAATATCATTAGTTAATTTTGCTGTCTGCCCAACATATTGACCTACAAGATCAGCTCTAGTAACTTCTCTTAATTGACCTTGTGATAATATTCCAAGAGCTTTTAGATATTTAGCAACTATCCGTGCAATTGTAGTTTTACCTGTTCCAGGGTTTCCCGTAAATATCATGTGCATTGAAATATTAGTAGCCTTAAACCCAGCATTTTCTCGTAATCTTTGAATTTTCAAATTATCTTCAAGCCCCCAAATATACTGCTTTACAGATTCAATCCCTACTATACCTTCTAGTTCTTTTTTAACATCATCAATACCGCATACATTCTTTTGAGGCATAATATCAATTAACTTTATAAACTTATCATCAATTTGTACCATTAATTCACCATTATTAACTGATAAAAATACATTATTATCTTCAATGGTATTTTTTAATTTAAATTCTGCTAATGGCTTATATATATTAGAATCAACAAAATCTCTCATACTACTTATTCCAGATACAACTTTATAATTTGATATAATTAGCTCAGAAATAGCATCTTCATAGCTTATATTCATTGAAAGATTTTTACTGCATTTTATCTTTAAATCTTCAATTAGTATCAATGATATCTTTCTAAGTTCCTCATAATTAAAATTCTTAGTATGAAGTATATCTCCTATGCAATTCATAAATTTTGTTCCAAAAATATTCAACATATCATTTTCTGATTTCTCTGATACAAAAACAAAATACTTATTATTTGAACTTATCTCACTTATTGAATTTTGTAAAAGCATTCCATTTGATTCAACAAGATTGTTATTTTGAAATACATATCTTGAACCAAGAGTATATTTACCAGTGATTGTCAATGATTCTATTACATCAATAATACTAGAATGACACTTATCACAGTTATCAAACATTGCAATATCAGATTCTCCATATAAACACTTATATAAGTCAGATAAAAACACTCCATAATCCGAAGTTGTAGCATACAAAGAGAGGTCTATTTTTAAAATATTATTGCTACTAATAATTCTTCTCTGTTTAAGCATATCTGCAATACAAGATATGCTACTATGTTTTCCTGTACTTTTATTTCCAAGAATAATAATAGCATTCTTAGGTTTTAAGTTGTCATATCCTGTTATAAATGGACGCTTAAATGCAGTACAGAGATTATCCAGATAATCTGTTTGTCCTACAATTAAGGTTCCAATTTCTTCTCTAATACTACTAAATGCATCTACTATATCATCAGTCTTCACTTTAGAGGTATCTTTATGTTGGTATTTTGCTAGATTTTCACTCTGCTGTTTATCTAGTTTATTAACTGGAATTTGTTGTGTGGTTTTATTCATTTCTCTAAGATTATTTTTGGAATAGGTACTAACTTCATTATATGCCTGTTCCATATTTTGTATTTTCTTTTCCTTATTACTTTTATTTGGCATTGTTATAAAACCACATTCTTTTATAGTTTCAACTATCTGCAGCTCTGGAAAAAGAAAACTTATTATATCTTTTCTGTTGAATTTCACTTCTTTATCCCCCATATTTACTTTTTATAGTCTTTAAATATCTAATTTTAAAATTTTATTCTCCATCTTTTAAAAATTTAATCGTATATGTTTGTGAAGAGTATAACTTTTTTCAGTATTCAAAGTATATTGTTGCAGCATACTGCCTTACTAATATACTTTCTTAAAAATTAACACTATCTTAATCATATATAATTATATGTACCACATTAATTATAATTTCTAAAAATATCCTTTGTCAAATAATTATAAATTAGGTTATCCACCTTACAATTACAAAAAATATTAGGCATCTGAAAATAAATAATAAGTCAAAGATGGGAAGTATATTTTGAGNNCGCAGTATAACACAAAATAGACTATCATTCTGACTTATTTATTTTTTAAAGATGCCTTATATTAAAAAGAGTGATATTCCTTTAAATTTATTATCTTCAAGAATATCACTCTTTTTATCCTATGAAATTTTATATAGTATTACTTTGAAAATTCTATATTATAAACTAACGAAACACATTTCCACCAAGTCTCCAAAGACTAATACCATATCCTCTTTCTTCTATAATCATCATCCATGAACTTAAAGTGTTTTTATCTGCATACCATACCTCGTGTTCAACACCAGCTTCATCAGTATATTTAAATACTAAGCATTGACTTTTGTCATCTCGTTTTTCCTTTACATTATATTCTTTTAATAAAGCTCGAGCCTCTACCTCAGACAAGGCAGCTACCTTTCCATCAGAGCCCCAATTAAAGCCACCTGTGGCCACTGCAAACCTCTTATTTCCTGGTACTGTTTCCATTTTATCTATTAACTCTCCTATAAACTGTGGATTTGCTTTTTCCCCTGGTTCACTAAAACCACCATGAAGATTATAGCACATCATTACATAGGTTGGCCCCTCTATAAATCCTAAATTATGAAAGGGTGTATTGGGCTCTAATACCACTTTTAGTTTAATTTCAGCAGCTTGTGCTTCATTATATAGCTCTTCAATAAACAACATGTAATTATTCCATAATTCCATATCACTCTTAATTTGTTCATAGTCAATTTCTATACCATCAAATCCATATTGAGATACTAAATCTATAATTTCTTTAGCATGTTTATTCCTTGAATTAGAATCCGCTAATAATGTTCTCAACAAATCTGTATCCTTTAATGAAGAGCCGCCATCACTATTTATTTTATCATTAACAATAGTTAGATATTTAATATACTCCTCACCTTTTGTTTTATTATAGTAATTTATTAATTTCTCTGGCATTATAAGTTTGTTATTAGAATCAAAATAAGCTGCAAAATATGAAAGCTCCTTTAATTTTTTATCTAGGGTATTGAGCTCCCCTTGAACATTCAAATCCCAATAAGCAATCCATGCTGATAAATTATCAATGCTTTCATCAAATATTTCTTGATCCTCATTAATAACTGTTTCTTGATTTTTTTTCTTATTATTTTCAGGAATATTATTCTTTTTTGAACATCCGCTCAACAATATCATACTTATTATTAAGATTATAATAAGTAAAACATCAGTGTTTTTTACCCTTTCATTCATTTGACACCTCTATAATCTATAAATACTTAATAAACCAATCTATAACTTTATTAAAGGAATTTTTAATAGAATAAATTACACTGTCAATGCCCTTTAGCGAGCTATCATACAATTCATTATCATTAACATCAGCTATTCTAAGCTTTTTAAATACACCATCATACACATCATCTACAATATTTCTTTGACTATAACCATATTCTCCCCAAGCTGATTCTAAATAAACACTTCCTTCATTTTCATTCGTTACTTTTAAATCTTTAGCAATAGTAGAACCATCCATATCTATACTAATTTTATTGCCATCTAAGGTTATGTCCATCTCCCTACTTCCAGTATCCTTTATATCAAATTTTTCCTTATCATCTTTACTTAGATTTAATGAAAATATAATATTAGATTCTCTCTCTGAAGTTTCAATAACACTTATTACATTATTTATAAGTTGAACACATATACTGCTGCTTTGATCTTCATTGGATCTTAAATAAATACTTTGAGACCCTATAACATTTCCATTAAGCACTACTGAAACCTTAATATCTTTATAATCATCACTATCTAATAATTTAAGTGTTCCCTTTCCTTCTGGTAAAGATGTTAATATTATGGTATCCTCTTTAAATTCGGCCTTTCCTGATACCTCTTTAAATTTACTTGCTTTTTCTTTATCTCCAGCTTCAAATTCAATGTCCTGTTTCGTATCGTCCCAAATTCTCATTAATAAATGATTAGTTGACCAATAGGACTGTGGTTGAATTCTAGTTAAATCGTAAATAGAATTATCTGTAGAATTTAATGAATATCCCTCTCTATTAAAATTCATACTAAATAATTCTTTAATCCATTTACCATTTATTTCACTTACTTTATTGTTTGTCCCAAATTGCCCTGTATTTGAGTGCATTAAAGCATATAGCTTAGGTACTTCATTAATTTCCTCAGTATATACTTTAGATAAAGCCTCATAATCGTTATCAATACGTTGCTTCATTTCCTCATAAGACTCTTTTGGGATATTATATTCATCCCTTATATAATCCATTAAATAGTGATTATACTCTCTATCAATCTTTGAAGCAGCTTCTGCAAATTCCAATGAATTTAATCTTCCTAAGTAATTTGAATCTTTATCAAATACATTTATATATTCTAACCTGTATCCATTTGCTCCCAATTCACAATAAGAGCTATCAACTAATTCTAATAAATCTTTTGAACTTAGAAATTTTGAATCCTCCTTAGCAAACTTATCAGCATAAGTTAACATAGTTGCCTTAAAATTATACTCTTCAATAATTTTTTGAGAAAATATCGCTGTATCCCTTCTACCATCTTCAAATAACAGAAATAAGGATTTAGATGGTAATGGCTTACCTTTTAAATAATAATCCATAATATCATTTTGAGTAACTGTTACATATCCATTATCCTTTAATGCCTTAAGATGCTCGTCTAACTGCTTAGTACTTATTAAAGTATCAGTACCTGTACGATCAACTCCAAAATAAGATACTGCAATAAACCCAGTATCTTGGCTACTATTTACCTTGGAGGAATCATAGGGCTCATATACAGAAAATGAAAATAAGGCTTTTACTATAACTAATAACAATATAATTAAAATAATACCTTGTAATATACCTCTTACTATCTTAACTCTATCTTTTCTTTTAGGAGAAAAAGTATTATTTTTCACTCTTTTCCCCTCCTCTTTTATTTAACTTATTGGAAGCCACTCTTTGTGCCTTTTTCTTTTGAGCTTTTATATCACTAGGTGTCATTCTTGTACCCCATGTAGACTTCCAAAATGTTACCCAAGCAATAGGCATTTGCCATAATAATACTGCTTCATAATAAATACAAAATAACATTCCAAAAATCCAGGTTGTGCTTCTTCTAAGAAACATCTGAGCAAAACTCATTAATAAAGCCATCATCAATATTCCTACTAAGAATGTAGTGGGAAACACATTGTGCATAATTGGAACATAAATTAAGTTATATGTAACAACTATTGGAGCTGCAATAGGAACCACTACTCCCATATAAAAGAACACAGCCATAAAGGGCTCCTTCTTCCACATAAATTTACCTGCGATTATTGATTCTCTTAACCAAGAACGCTTCCATCTCATCTGCTGTTTAAGAAATACCTTATATCTATTAGGTACAATAGTAGAACAAATTGCAGTATCCTGATAACTAGTACGATGGCCTTTTAATACGAAATTAGTCATGGCACGGTCATCTCCAAAGGTTGCCTTCTGTCCCAAAAAGGTTTGATTTAACCATGAATCCATATTGTCCAAGATTATTTGCTTTTTATAGCAAGATAATGGTCCTGATAGGCATGTAACTGCATCAAAATATGCTTCTGCTGCCTTCATAATTCTAAACGCTATATAATAACGCACTGATTGCATCTTAGTTAGAACATTAGTATATGTATTTGCCACATCAGTTCTTCCAGATACTCCTCCCATTTTAGGATCTTTAAAGGGTTGAACTAAATTTCTTATGGCAAAAGGGTCTAGAAAGCTATCTGAATCAACAAATACAACTAAATCATGCTTAGCTTCCTTAACTCCTCTACTAAGAGCATCTCTTTTACCTAGGTTTTCTTCTTGTACAAAATATTTCAATCTATATTTTGTATCAAATCTCTCTGCATCATTACTTAATTTAGCAATGGTTTCCTTAATTTTTTCTACAGACCTATCATTAGAACAATCATCTACTACTATAACTTCCAATTTATCAATAGGATAATCTTGATTAATGCAACTTAAAATTGTTCTTTCAATCCATTCTTCTTCATTAAAACATGGAATAATAATAGCTACACCTGGTGTATAATCAACATCTATAGACATAGGCTTATATAACATTCCAAATAAATACCTACTAAGTAAAAATACTGCTGCAATGATGCTATATAAGTATATCCATTTATTAAACCTAAAATATATAACACTCTCAGCACGCATTAATACAATAAATAATGTAATAAATAATAAAAGAAAACTAGAGATAACTAGTGCATATCTATCCTTATTTCTACTAGAATACTGTGATAAAGTCTCTTCAAATTCTATTCCACAAAGGATTTTTCCTTCAGGAGAAATAGAATCTCTAATTTTTTCCCCTTTTATTTTAACCTTCATTTCATAGCCTTCTGGCATGGAGCCAGGTAATATTTTAAATTTTAGCTTTATGTTATTAGCATTATTTATTATATCTAATTGCTCTTCATTCTCTAATTCTAATAAAACTCCTGTAGTAGAAATATCTAAAGATTTCACCATAAAATTATTATTGCCATTGCTACCTTTACAGATAATTTTAATTCCCGTTTGCATTACGTATCTTATGCCAGCATTCCTGCTCATTATAAATGCATTAGGATCTCCTTTATATTCATCTAGTACTTGATATCCTCTACGATCAACATTGCTTCTTATCTCTTCCTTATCAGGAACATTTGACAGTAAGCGTCTGTCACTACGGGGTTTTAGAAGAACATCTTGGATTTTATCTCTTTTATTTTTCTTCATATTATCTTTAACCTCATTCTTAACATTCTTCGTAATCCTATAAAAATTATTTTTCTAAGTAATCACTTAACTTCGCAATTTTATACTTTTCTCCGTATACTCCATTTTCGTTATTAGTTAAGAAAATATCTAAAGCTTCTGCAGTATAATAGCTTTGATTATTCATATGCATTACAATAATATTTCCTCTCCCCTTAATCAAGCTTTCTTCTATGGAGTCAACAATTTCTTGTGCAGATGTGCTCTCATAATCATGGGTAGAGATATTTCCGCTAATAGAATATTTAAATCCACTTTCAAATACCTCTGCCAATCCTGATTTTTTTACATGTAAAGTTGGTGGCCTAAAATATTGTCTTAAAGAATTTAAATCACCTATAACATTAGCCATAACATCATAGGACTTACCTAATGAATCCTTCAATTCCTCCTTACTAGTATCTAAAGTTTCATGATTATAATTGTGACTTCCAATATCATGACCATTAATTGCAATAGTTCTAAGTAGATTTGGATTAACATTGGATACACCATTATTGATATCAGTGTATTTTGATATTACAAAGAAACTTCCCTTTACTCTATGCTTGTTAAGTACATCTAATATTTCATTAGCAACAGGGTCTCCTCCCCAATCATCAAAGGTAAAGAAAATTACATTTTCTCCATTAGTATCAATAGTTCCTGTTTTATCCATTACCTGCTGTTCTTCTTCACTTAAATCACTTAAATCTACATTTTCATTTCCAATGTAATTAGTTTTCATTACAGATAGCGCTTCTTCGTAAGTTCTTCTACTTAATAAATTACTACTATTCCTTTGCAAGCTATATCTACCTAACTGAGAAACTGTTTCTATCGTACTTTGTATTTCACTTAAAGGTTTAACTAAATAGTTTAATGGTTTTTGAACTAACTCATAGGATTGTGATGACTTATTATATTTATTAACATATCCGTTTTGTACATAATTTTTAGTAACTAATTCAATTATTTCTCCTACAGTAGTGCTATTTTCAAATAAATCTGTATCTAATCTAAAGTAAATAATTTCTCCTTTTCTTAATGACATATATGTATTTACATTGAAATAATCAGATACAATTTCTTCTGCACTCATATTTTTATACTTATTATTAATAGGTGCTTTAGAATAAGTAAACAACTCATACTTTTTATTGTTGTCCATCCTATTAATTACAGATAAAGCCTCTTTAATCTCTGCATCTACATAGCCATAGCCTGGCATATATGCTTTTGTATTTATTCCTTGCTTTCTTAATAATTGATCTACTTCATATATTTCTTTACATATCTCTTCTGTAGATTTATTTAATAATTCCGAACTAGTTGTTATACCTCCATTGCCAATTTCATGACCGGCATTTAATATCTTAGCGATTCTATCTGGATATTTTTCTATTTCATTCTTTGTCACAAAAAAGGTTCCTTTTGCATTTGCTTTATTTAAAGACAATAAAACTTCACTTAACACAGCCTCATTACTTATACCTCTAAATGTATATGATAAAGCCTTCTGTGTAGTATAAAACTCTGAAACTATAGGTGCAAGTTTGCCATTGTTTTCCTCTATTGATTCTTTAAAATTCATTAAATCTAAAGGACTCTTTTCCTTGTTATTTCCTTGAAAATTATTATTTTGCTCCTTAATGCTCTTATCTATATAAATCTCTTCTTTATTTGATATATTGTCAGGTGATAATTTATCATCTATAGAATTCATACCAGCTAATTCACTTACTTTCACCACTGACTTTTTCTGTTCATCTATAGCCTTTAATAGCCACTCTACTATTTTAACAACAGTTATCTCTTCTTTCTCTTCATTAGTGGATTCCTTTATACCTGCCTGCTTGTCTACTACAGGACTTCCTTCTTTCTTTTCAATATCATATTCAAAATTATCAAGAACACCATCAACTTTAATAGAAATGATAGTTCCTTTATCTAATCCATTTACATACCCCTGAACCTGCTCATAATCCTTAAAGCTTTGATAACTAATATAGTGGTCACTATGCACCACATACTTATTTCCTGAAGCATAAGCTGAAGCTAAAACTTCATTGGTATAAGTAGTAGACTTACATTTTAATAAAGTTGATTTCTCCTTAATTATAGTTTCTAATATTTTATTAGCACGACAAAAATCAGTAACTAATTCCTTCTGAGATAGCTTTTCCATATATTTAGTATCTGAAAGAGTTTCACTTCCTATTTCATGACCAGCTTTTTTAATATTTTGTACTGTAGTAGGATCTTCCCCTGCTTTAACGCCAGGAATAAAAAAAGTTGCCTTTATTCCATATCCATCCAATAAGTCTACTATTTTCTCCATTGTAGTGACATCTGTCATTCCCTCAAAGGATAAAGCAACTATATTAGATGAAGTTTTCACATTAGTTATGATTTCTGCTTTTTTACTACCATTTAATAAATTTAATGCATCCTTTATCTCTCCCGATACATCATATTTATTCTTTTCATTCACAATAACGTCTTCTGTATCATTGTATTTTATATAATTTTTATATGTAAAAATGCCTATGCTCATAACAACTACTATAACTACAGTAATACCGATCCATTTTTTCTTCATACCTTATTTCTCCACTTATTTTGTATTTTTCTTACTTTTATTTATATTTTATTTATACTTTATTTATATTTTAACTTTGAAAATAATTTATTTCAACAAACAATTATTGTTATATGTAAAAAACGATAGCTATTTAGTCTATATAAATAGATTAAAAAATACCTTACTCTCAATTGCGTTATGCATCTCACAGTAAGGTATAAAAAGTAATTTTAAATTATTTTAGTAGCTTATTAGTTACAATCATTCAAAACAGGTGTCAATTCACCAGTAACAGAATCAATAATATATCCATATATTGATATATCCTCTGGCATAAGGGGATGACGTCGTAACAAAGCTACTGAGCTTTGTACTGAGGCGTTAACATCCTCAAAGCCACTAAGCCACTCATCTAAATTAATACCAAAATCTCTGGCTAGTTCAACTCGTTCATGAGGAATACCTCTCAGTTCCATATTTTTAAGCATTTTTTCACTATCCATATGTTGAACTCCACAATCCGTATGTCCAATTACAAGGATTTCATTTACATTAAGTTCATATACAGCAACCAATAGACTACGGACAACACTCCCAAAAGGATGTGAGATGGTTCCACCAGCATTTTTAATGATTTTCGCATCACCATTTTTTATTCCCAACGCCGCTGGAAGTAATTCTGTTAAACGAGTATCCATACAAGTAACAATAGCCACCTTTTTGTTAGGATATTTACTGGTTATATAAGACTCATATTTTTTTTCAGATACAAAAGCACGATTAAAATCTAATATTTCTTCTATCATTATTTTCTCCTTTTGCTATAAAACGTTCTGTTAAGTTATATGAAC
>DCDL01000019.1 GCA_002316385.1 Clostridium sp. UBA1056 | reverse complement strand
AATAATCCCTTATTGTAAAATACATGAATTATTTTACAATAAGGGATTATTTTTTTATATAGATGTATTTCACGCTTAATATATCTATATAAATGATTGTAATTTACATTTACCGTTTTTTATTTATGTCTGCGTATATTAACTGCATTATATTACTTTAAAATTATATTTTAGCTAGGAAACTCAAAATCATTACTAACAATTGGCTAAGTTACTAAGAACATAAAAATATAAAAATATGCAGAAGCGCAATGATTATTAGCTAATAATTTTTAATTAAAATAAATACAATTATTTTCCAAAGATATTATTGTGGTTTCAGTGTATATATTTTACATTTAATTAAATTAATTGTATAAATCACATGATGATGCCCAATATATTTAAGAAATTATTAGGCTAAGAATAATATATATTAAAATTAAATTAAAGTAATTTAATTCTCATCCTTTTCTTAGCGAAAATTTAAATTTACATAAATATAGACACTAATTTGTATTTTAAATGTAAAAAATAAATAATTTTGTATAAAAAACATATAAAAGCCCATATTGCATTTACAAATTATTAATATTTTGCTATTATATGAAAGGTAAACAGTAAATTCAAAAAGAAAGAAGGGGTTATTAATGTTTAAAAAGAAAATAACGGGGATTTTATGTGGAGCAATTATTTTATCAAGTATTGGAACTGTTGCACTTGCGGGAAATAAATATTTTAAATTTACCGCTGAATTAGTTGTAAATGAGGGAAGGGTATATTCTACTGAAAGTCAGAAAGATGATTCAGATGAAAATTGGTATGTCAACACTATGGTTGGTAATCTGAATTACAATGATGCAGGTACATTTTTTTATAGTATGGCTAAAGAAGATGGAAATAGAGTTAGTGCTTGGAATGAAGTATATTCTTTAGGAGGCAGAAGTTTCGCCTATAATAATGGTGAGAATAAATCAGGTAGCTACTATAAATTACTTGCAGATACTGATAGACATACAGTTAATGTTTCCGGAAAATTTTGCCCATAAGATATAATAAAAAATATAAGAATTTAAACCTATTACTTGGTTTGAATTCTTATGCGTATTATGCTAAATTTTGTTTAATTAGATTTATAAAAATTACATAAATATAGACACTAATCTGCATTTAGTATATAAAAAAATAGATTATTTTCAAAAATATATAAAAAATACCAATCTTGTGTTTGCAAATTATGAATATTTTGTTATTATATGAAATATAAACAATGAATTAGAAAAGAAAGAAGGGGTTATTAATGTTTAAAAAGAAAATTACGGGTATTTTATGTGGAGCAATTATTTTATCAAGTATTGGAACTGTTGCACTTGCGGGAAATACACCTTTTAATATTACCGCTTACCTAGATCGAGATGAGGGAAGGGTGTATTCTGATGTTGGTTGGAAAGATGATCTTGACACCTATTGGTATGTTAACACTACGGGTGGTAATCTGAATTACAATGATGCAGGTACATTTTTTTATAGTATGGCTAAAGAAGATGGAGATAGAGTTAGTTCTTGGAATGAAGTATACTCTTTAGGAAAAAGAGCTTTCAAGTATGATTGGCTTTTAAATCTACCAGGTGAATACTATAAATTACTTGCAGATACTGATAGACATACAGTTAATGTTTCTGGAACATTTTGCCCATAAGATATAATAAAGAATATAAGAATTCAAACCTATTGCTTGGTTTGAATTCTTATGCGTATTATGTTAAATTTTGTTTAATTAGATTTATAAAAAATACATAAACATTATACATTTACATATTGGTTTAGAAGTGATAAAAATTTTGAGTTGGTATTTTTGTTAAAAATTAATACAAGTTTATAAATAGCTATTTATACTAGCGTTAATTCAACGTGAAAAGTGCTATGTAAATTGCTAATATATATTGTTTTTTTCATCTATATATTACCATATACATGCTTTTTATTATGATTTAGTGGGATGTATTAGGTAATCAAATATAGATTAATCTGAGACTAGTATGATCATTATACACAGCCTTGCAGATTTGAGTATCCATAATATATTAAAAATAACTAAAATTAAGTTAAGTAATTGATTTGGATTCTTATATAAGGAGAAATAAATATGAAAAATAAGATTTTACTAAGTGTAATAGCATTGTCATTAATACTAACTGGATGCTCATCAGATAATATTAATGAAAATAAGATGAGTAAGACTGAGTTGAAAAATTTCCCTAGCCATATATCAGAACAGCTAGATGAAGATTTAATCATAGATGCTGAAACAAAGGTTCTTGATGCAGAAAATTATAATGTATTCAATGTAAAATATAAACAATATGATGAGGAGCAAATATGTAATATATTCATTAAGGATGATATTATTGATACAAGAGATGAATATGGTACAGGTAACGATAAAACTATTGGTATAACCACTAAAAATAATAAATGGTTAAGCATTGGTGAAAATTATTTAAGTTTTCATGTACGGGATATTAGTTATTCTCATTTAATGTATGAATCAGATAAGCATTTATTTAATGAGATGAAACGTAAATTCCCTAAGGATACATTAACATCTTTAAATAAAGAAGAGAGCATTGATAAAGTTAGACAAGTTGCTAAAGAGTTAAATTTACCTTTAAATAATGAACCTATAGTATATTCATTGGATGTAACTTCTTTAAAAGAGGCAGAAAATAATTATATGACAGATGAAGAGTATGCAGAATGGGAGGAATTAAAGCCAGGAACAGGTAAAAGAAATTGGACAGAAGAGGATGAAGCTTATTTAATTATTTTTAAATCAAGTCTAAATAATATTCCTATATATTCTAGAGATTTAATTCTTTCATCAGACAATTCTCATTTAAGGGAAAGTGTAGTAAAGGCAGTGGTAAATAAAAATGGCATTGTAAAGTTTGAGGCATTCTCAATGTATGATTCAGTTTCTTTAGATACTGAAAATTTATCCTGTATTGAATATTCAAAAGCTTTAGAAGTTGTAAAAGATAAATACAAAAATATAATTCTTACATCTCCAATTAAAGTTACTAACATAAATTTAGAATATATTCCAAGAATAAAAAATAGAGAATTAGGAGAATTCATATTAACACCAGCATGGGTATTTTTAACCGAATCACAGCACACCATAAATGATGGAAATAGTAATAGTAAAAAGGTGAAAACAGAAACAGGAGCTATCATAGTTGATGCAATTACAGGTAAGGAAATGAAATGATGTTTTAGGGGGAATTAGAATGAAAAACAGAATTTTAAAAACAGAACTATATAGAGCAATTACATCGCCATTGTTTTGGATAACAATTCCACTTATAACTATTTTCTGTTGTATGAGTTGTTATGAGGATTTAGTAAAAAATCTTTCATCTTGCAATATAACTTCTATTTTTAGTATGTTATTTGGGTTAGGTGCTTTTAAAAATATGATTATACTCTTAGCTCCAATGTCATATATTTCAACATTTTGTAGTGATTTAAATAATAATTTTATTCAAGATATTATTATCAGAGATGGAATAAAAGCTTATGCAAAAGCTAAAGTAATTATTAATATTATAGTAACATTTTTTGCGGTTTTTTTTGGGTTAATGCTTTTGTTATTAGTATTAAGTTTAATAATGCCTTTACTTCCAACTAGTTTAAATTCTGAAATTGCTTTGAATAAACCTTATGGATATATATTAATGGGTAACACTCCTATCTTATATTTTATTATAAAATCATTTTTATTCAGTTTGTCAACGGCATTTTGGTCAACAGTGGGGCTTTATATATCATCTTATATACCAAATAATTTTGTAGCTATTGCAGCACCTTTTATAAGTTACTACATATTGGGGGAAATTGGAGAGTTTTTACCACCGTTCTTTAATTTTCGTTGCTTGGCAGAAGGATATAATGTGCTTAATCAAAATGCTACTATAACTATAATTTATACAGCTATATTTTTTATATCTTTAACAATAGTTATATCCAAGTTATTTATAAAAAATGTAGAAAGGAGAGTTGGAAATGAACTTATATAAGCAATCCATGCATATATGTAATGAAAACATAAGAAAATGGTACTCTAATTATCGAATCTGGGTACTTTTCATATTAATTTCAATTTTTGTATTTGATTATACTAATGAGATTATTAAATTTGCCTATGCTGTAAATTATAAAGTATCTCCTTGGATGTTTCCATTTCTTTTTACTCAAAAATATATAAAAAGAATTATTTTTATGGGTGTTATTTTATTGTTTTGTGATGCACCGTTTATTGACAGTTCACAACAATATGTGATGATTAGGTCAGGAAGAAAATCTTGGAATATTGGTCAAATTTCTTATATATTTTTAGCTTCATTTTTATATTTTTTATTTATAATTGCTGTAACTATTATCTTTAATGTGAGATATATGGAATTTAATTTAGATTGGGGAAAGGTTATAGGAACGTTAGGACTTACTAATGTAGGAGATATTATTAGCTATAAAGTGTGGATTGCTGGCAAAGTGATAAATTTTTACACTCCATTACAAGCTATGCTTATTACATATATTTTATCTAGTCTGGTGGCAACACTTATTGGAATTTTAATCTATGTAATAAATAGTTTTACAAATTCCCAAATTTTAGGTATATTAACAGGGATAGTCTTAGTTCTTTTTGATACTTTAACTAATTATAATTATAAGCTATTATGGTTTTCACCTGTTTCATGGGCATCCTTAGATAAGATAGGTATTGATAAAACTGCTACTATGCCTTCTCTTGCATATGTTTTTAGTGTACTTATTATAGCAATTTCTATTTTAATAAGTTTGACGGTTATTTTTAGTAAAAAGAAGCCTATAGAAATATGTAATTTAAAATAATAAAAGGTGGTTAATTGATATGAGTATGATTGAAGTTAGTTCTTTAAGTAAATCATTTAAAGACATAAAGGTTTTGGATAATATTTCTATAAGTTTTGAAAAAGGAAAAATTTATGGAATAATAGGAAGAAATGGTTCAGGTAAGTCTATGTTATTAAAGTGTTTATGTGGATTTGTTATTCCAACAGAGGGTTATATTAAAATTAATAATAAGACAATTGGAAAAGATGTAGATGTTCCTGAGAGTGCAGGAATTATAATCGAAAATCCAGGCTTTTTACCTAATTATAGCGCTTTCAAAAACTTGCAAATTCTTGCAATGATAAAGAATAAAATTGGAAAAGAGCAAATTATTAATACATTAAATAGGGTAGGTTTAGATCCTAATAGTAAAAAGTGGGTAGGGAAATTTTCTTTAGGAATGAAACAAAGATTAGGTATTGGGCAGGCTATAATGGAAGATCCAGAAATACTTATTCTGGATGAACCAATGAATGGACTAGATAATAGTGGCGTGGAGGATATTAGAAAATTATTGTTGTCATTAAAAGAAGAGGGAAAACTAATAATTATTGCAAGTCATAACAAGGAAGATATTAACGCTTTATGTGATGAAGTATTCTCAATGGACAAAGGAATATTATCTAAAGTGAATATTAATTCTTAATGGGAAAATAGCATTTATTATGGATAATGAGGGAGTATACCAATTATCAAGAGTAGACTTCCTGTTACATAAACTTGTAAGAAACATATAGAATACAATAATAATAAACTTAAATAACTTTTATAATACCGTATTATTCAGATGATGACTTGTCCAATGCGATAGATGAATATATTAATTTCTATAATACTAAGAGATTGCAAAAAAGATTAAACGGCCTTAGCCCAATGGAATATCGGGCTTTAGCCGCTTAAGTAAATTTTTATTATTTCCACTGTCTACTTGACAGGGGGCAGTTCAGAAATGGATATGCGGTATTTTGTTTTGCAAATAAATAATATAATTTATGTCTATGTTAGATAATATTGAGGATTAATGCGTATAAAATTGGCTTGTCTACTTATGACAAGCCAATAATTGTTTTCAAAATAATTAAGAAGTACACTACAAGAGTATTATACATTCAGATTCTTTTTTGTTCCCATGCCTGTACCAAAAATAACATCAGCTAAACCACTGAAAAATCCTATAACTATTCCAAATTCAAAAAGTCTTTAATTGCAACACATAGAAGAAGACTAATAACAAATATAATACTTCTAAATAACTTTTTTTCTTTACTTTGCTTACTAATTTATGTAAAGGTACAAATAATTTTAACATACCTTCATTTAATGGATTTAATACTATGATGAATATAATAGTTGATAAAATAACTGATAACAAGGTATATAATAAGTCTATAAACTTCATATTATTTCAGTCCTTTCTATTTGATAATTTTACAATTGTGTATTACATTACAGTCTATTTATATATATTAATAAGCAGCTAGTAAATATTATTCTTGAATAAATGAATAGTAAGGTATTTTTAAATATGTTATAATATGGATTAAAGATTTGTTTTAAATCACAAGTATGTTACTTTATATATAATTAATATTGGATTTTGAATTTAATGAGAATATAGCAATCCACTATCTAAATAGTGTGATTTAATTATGTATTAGTAAAGGTAAATTAAAGATTATAGAGGGAGGTAAGATGATGATTGAAATAAAAAAAATAGTATCAGCAGAAGTGAAAAGTAAATTACAAAATGACTATATTGAGACTTTAACAATTCCGATAGATGGTTATTGGCAAAATGTAAAGATTAGTAGTTCAGAATGCTATGAGATTATGTATAATGATAAAATAGCAGGTCACTTTTGTGTGGATTCACGTAAAACATTAATACAGTTTTATGTTTCCAAAAAATATTTTATACATGCACAAGAGATTTTCAAATATGTTATTACAAGTGATATGGTAGAAAAAGCTGCAGTTTCAACTAAAGAATCAGAATTTATGGCTTTATGTCTTGACTATCAGAAAAGTATATCTATAGATTCTTATCTTTTTATTGATAATAAAAAGGTAAAATATGAATTAGATAATTTTAGAGACGTATCTTTCAGATTAGCTAAAAAGGGTGATATAGACTCTATAAAAAACAAATGTGATTCTGCATTTGAAGGGTATTATGAAGATTTAATAGGAAATGATCAGCTATTTGTATTATATGATGGTGACAATTTACTTGGGATAGGTGAATTTAGAATAATTAAAACACACGGAAGAAAATATGGAGATATAGGAATGCATGTAGTTGAAGTATATAGGAGGAAAGGCATTGGAGCTTATATTATCACTCAATTAAAAGAACACTGTTATGGGAAAAATTTAATTCCTATGGCATGTTGTGATGTGGAAAATATAGCATCTAAGAAAACTTTAGAAAAATCAGGATTTATAACTAACCATAGAATTTTATATGTAAACTTTAATTAGCATAGGGATTTCAAATGTGAGCACACAAGAAGTTGATTTAAGTAAAACTGATTCATTAAAAGATTTAGGTAGGTTCGATAATATTGTAATTAATCATTATAGGCTAAACAAAGAGCAACTTGCTAATATAAAAAATCATATAACTGATGATGGTATTTTATTCATCTGTGGTTTTGGAGATAAACATAAGTTTGACTCGAAAATTAGAAAAGAGGATTTGATTAAATCAACTGATTTTGAAGAAATAAATAAATCATTTAATTTAGTTAAGTTCATTGAGACTAAAGATGATATAGGCTCTTTTGTTACCTATATCTTCTGTAAGAGAAATTTGAATAGGTGAAAATCAATTAAAGATGCCGTAAAAGAAACTCTACTTTGGCTAGTTTCTTTTACGGCATTAAATAATTAAGGTAAAATTAGTTTGGAACGCTTATAGTGAGATTTACTTATTTTTCTTTTCACCCATACCAAACATGCTATACATTTCTTGGTAGGTTGGATCTGTAGCTCTGGATAGGGCATTTTGTCTTCGTACTTCTTGTAGATAACTCTCATCACTTGAATTACTAAAGTTAGTTGAATCTGATATGCCACTTATACTAGATGCTGAAGTTGCATCATTTGTAAAAGTAGTATTCATTTTGTTGTTTGCTCTTGATTGTGCATTTTGTTTTTTAGCATGATTTAAGTTATTATTATCCATTTCAATTCTCCTTTCAAATATGGGTAGCTTTTACGGTAAACCAAATTATATATTTAATTTAAATATATAATAATTTGTTACACAATTATTATGACCTTAAATTTTTATTATATTTCAACATTTAATATGGAAATAAACTAGCATTTATTAATTATGAGAAACTAAAACTATAAGTTGTTACTTGCTAAATATAGTAAAAATCTTCTCAGATAAAGGAGTTCTATAAAAAATATGGGTCAATTATAAATAAGTAACCACTAACACACTTTAGCAACTAAAATTGACTAGGGAAAGATTACAGATTATACTTAAAAGTAAGAAAATATAAAATATTATAAAAGTTTTTAATTTATGATTATTTAAGTAAACCTATACATAAGGGGTGATGGTATGGTTAAAAGTTTAGAAGAATTACTAGAATTAGCAAAGAGAAAAGAAAAGAAAACCATGGCAGTAGCAGTAGCACAAGATGGAGTAGTTCTAGAAGCTGTAATAAAAGCAGTAGATATGAATATTATAAACGCTATATTGGTTGGAAATGAAGAGGAAATTAAGAGTATAGCAAAAGAGGCTAATATAGATTTATCAAGAGTAAGAATAATTAATGAATGTGACATAATTAAGGCTGCAGCAAAGGCTGTAGAATTGGTAACAAACGGTGAAGCTAACTATGTCATGAAGGGGTTATTAGGGACTTCGGATTTATTAAAGGCTGTACTTAATAAAGAAGCAAATTTAAGAACAAATAACTTATTATCTCATGTAATGATATATGATGTTAAATCTTATGAGAAGCTATTACTTCTTACAGATGGAGGAATGGTAACTTATCCAGAGCTAAAAGATAAAATTGGAATAATAAAAAATGCAGTAACAGTTGCAAAAGCACTAGAAATAGACATGCCAAAGGTAGCACCAATTTGTGCTGTAGAAGTGGTTAATCCATCTATGCAAGCAACTTTAGATGCTGCAGCTCTTTCAACAATGAATAAAAGAGGACAAATTAAAGGTTGTATTATAGATGGACCTCTAGGACTTGATAATGCTATATCTAAGGAAGCCGCTCTTCATAAAGGAATTGTAAGTGAGGTAGCAGGTGAGGCAGATATACTTCTTGTACCTAATATTGAAGCTGGAAATTTCTTAGGTAAGTCTATGACTTACTTTGCAGGAGCTGAAAGTGCAGGAGTAATTGTTGGTGCAAAATGTCCTATAGTATTAGTTTCTAGAGCAGATAGTGCTAAATCAAAGCTTTATTCAATAGCATTAGGTAGCATTTTAGGGTAAGGCATCTTCAAAAAATAAATAAGTCAGAATGCTCGTCTATTTTGCGTTATACTGCGTCAACAGAACCCTTAG
>DCDL01000018.1:54593-57166 GCA_002316385.1 Clostridium sp. UBA1056 | reverse complement strand
TTTATTTTCAGATGCCTAAAGGATTATTGGGGAATAATTGAAGATAGGGTATTAATTAATTATTAATAAGATAAATTGTAATGGGGGAATAGACTATGAAAAAGGTTATAATGACTGGTAATGAAGCAATTGCTAGAGGTGCCTATGAAGCGGGATGTCATGTTGCATCAGCTTATCCAGGAACACCGAGTACAGAAATATTAGAGAATTTTGCATTATATGAAGGTGTATATGCAGAGTGGGCACCAAATGAAAAAGTTGGATTTGAGGTAGCATCAGGTGCATCTATAGGAGGAGCAAGAGTACTTACTACAATGAAGCATGTAGGACTTAATGTGGCTGCAGACCCATTATTTACTATGGCCTATGAAGGAGTGAATGGAGGATTTGTAGTAGTAACTGCCGACGATCCAGGAATGCACTCTTCTCAAAATGAACAAGATAATAGATTTTATGCTCCACATGCTAAAGTTGCAATGATTGAACCATCAAACTCACAAGAATGTCTTGATTATATGAAAGAAGCATATGAGATAAGTGAAAAGTTTGATACTTTAATTCTATTTAGGGTTACAACTAGAATATCTCACTCTAAAACAGTAGTAGAGGTTGGAGATAAACAAACTGTAGAAGTAAAACCATATGAAAAAAATATTAAAAAATATATAATGACTCCAGGTCATTCTAAAATTAAACATTATGAGGTAGAAGAAAGATTAGAAAAGCTAAGACAATATTCTAATAATACAAAACTTAATAGAATCGAAATGGGAGATACTAAAATAGGTATAATTACTAGTGGTGTTTCTTATGAATATTGTAAAGAAGTCTTTGGAGATAATGCATCATATCTAAAAATAGGATTCTCTTACCCATTACCTGATGAAATGATTAAAGAATTTGCATCTAAGGTAGAAAAATTATATGTAGTAGAAGAGAATGATCCTTATATGGAAAATGCAGTTAAAGCGTTAGGAATTAATTGTATAGGGAAGGAAGTAATACCTATATGTGAAGAGTTAAATCCAGGGATAATTAGAAAAGGTATTTTGGGAGAAGAAAACAAAATAGCTTATACTACAGAGACTAATCCACCTTCAAGACCACCAGTACTATGTCCAGGATGTCCTCATAGAGGAATATTCTATGCTGTATCTAAATATAAGGATGTAATAGCTTCTGGAGATATTGGATGCTATACCCTTGGTATGAATGCACCACTTAATGTAACTGATACGGTAATCTGTATGGGTGCCTCTGTATCAGCAGGAGTTGGAATGGAAAGAGCTAGTATGGTAGCTAATAGAGAAGGAAAGAAGGTATTTGCATTTATTGGAGATTCAACTTTCTTCCACTCAGGTGTAACTGGACTAATAGAAAGTGTATATAATAACACACCAATAGTAACTGTAATTCTTGATAATAGAATCACAGGAATGACAGGCCACCAAGAGAATCCAGGAACAGGTAAAACACTTCAAAATAGGGAAGCTCCAATAGTAGATATTGAGGCTTTAGTACTTGCTTGTGGTATTAAAAAGGAAAATATAAGGGTGGTAGATCCATATAAAATAGAAGAAACTTCAAAGGCTGTAAAAGAGGCTCATGATAGCACAGAACCTTTTGTAATTATTACAAAACAACCTTGTGCTCTAATCAAAGAGATATTAAAGAAAAGAGCTAACTTAAAGTGTAAAATAGATATAGAAAAATGTAGAAAATGTAAAATGTGCTTAAAAACAGGATGTCCAGCATTGAAATTCCAAAATGGTATAGTAGAAATAGATGAGAGCATGTGTAATGGTTGTGAAGTATGTAAGCAAGTTTGTCCATTTGATGCTATAGAAAAGGTTGGTGAATAATATGAAGGAAGTAAAAAGTATATTATTTATAGGTGTAGGAGGACAAGGTACTATCCTTGCTTCAAAGATATTATCTGAAGGCTTATTAAGACATGAATATGATGTTAAAATGTCAGAGGTTCATGGAATGGCTCAAAGAGGAGGAAGTGTTACTACTCAGGTTAGATTTGGGGAAAAAGTATATTCTCCATTAATAGAAAAAGGAAAGGCTGATGCTATAGTTGCTTTTGAAAAAAGTGAAGCATTAAGAGCACTACCTTATTTAAAAGAGGGAGGACACCTAATAGTAAATGATTATGAAATTCATCCAGTACCAGTATTAATAGGGCAAGAAAAGTATCCAGAAGCTGTAAATGAAGTGCTAAAGTCCACAGTAGAGAACACAGTTATAGTTAAAGCAGCAGAAATAGCAAAAGAACTGGGAAATATAAAAGCACAAAATGTAGTATTACTAGGAGCCCTACTTAAGGCTTTGGATATTAAAGAGGTAAATTGGGAGGAAGTTGTAGCTTCACTAGTTCCAAGCAAAGCTGTTGAATTGAATAAGAAAGCATTAGCAGCAGGAATGGAAAGCTAAGGAAGTATAAAGTTTAAGTTAATTTTTAATATTATTCCTTAAAATGAGACCTTAATAAAAGGGACTTTCGCAAAATATATTACTAATCTTATATAAAATATTGAAGACGCACTTTAATATTATTGTTAGCGAAT
>DCDL01000018.1:20452-54530 GCA_002316385.1 Clostridium sp. UBA1056 | reverse complement strand
TGAGCGTTAATAATATAAGTACTTATTCAATATTTATTTAGATTAGCTTTTTTGCGAAAGCCTTTTTTATATACAATAAATTTATAGGATTTTCATTATTTTCTGATATAATATATTATAATAAAAATTTATAACATTAATTTAATACGAATAAGTGAATATTAAATTAATTATTAAATCAAACAGTGTATGAGTAAATTACTATAGGAGGAGAATTGATGGGAATATATAAAGAGCCTAATTCAGAAGAAATAAAGATTGTAAAGAAATATAGCAAATCATTTGAAGATATCAAGGTGTCTGATCCAGTACTGTTTGCAGGAAATACATATAAAGAAGTAATTTTTGAAAGAAAAGGTGCTGCAAAGGTTCTTCGTAAGGAGAAAGGATATATATATATTGACTCCAATAACAAAGTAGTAGAAGATGAAAAAACGATAATGAGGCTTGGAAGAATATTTTTCTTTATGGATGCATTTTTAAATGATGATAAGGATAGTATTATTAGAGCACTTCAAAATGATGAAGAAGTAGAAAAAAATAAGGTTGATTTTAAGTTAATGATGAAAGGCTTTGACATTATTGAAGAAAGAAATAAAAAATATGATATTGAGCATAAGGAAGTTGTGAAGGTTAAAGATATACTAAATAAATTAATAGACCTTAGAGCTAATACAAACATAAAACTAGAAGCTTTTCTTAAGATAGTAGAAGAAGCCATGTCAAAACAGGAATACTTTGATGAAAATATAATAGATACATGTATGCCAGCTTATAAGGAGGTTATGAACTGTAATTATGAGAAGGTAAAGCTGATAGCTAGGGGCGCATCAAGTTATAACTATCTAAAGAAAGCTGCGGAGAAAGTAAGAAAACAATATTCCATAAGATTTAATGTTAACTATACTGATCCATTGATGAAGGTAAATTATATGATGGGATATTTTGAAAGTTTAATCAGAGCTTATGAAACTATTATAAATATGTCTTATGGACAATATATGAAAAGTATAGAGAACTCAGGAAAGATAAATGCTGAATATAAATTGATGGAATTAAGAAATAAGAAAAATAAATAAGCTAATTGAATAATAAAAAGTATGAAGCGAAAGCTTCATACTTTTTATAGTTATATTTCTTAGTATATTTACTCAACATTAATGAAAACAGCGTCTTCATCTTTAACTACATTTATATACTCAACTTCTGGGTCTTCTGTACCTTGAACGTAAAGGCCAGTATCCTTAAGTTGTTGTACATAATCTACAATTTCTTGAGTAATCTTTTCTCCTGGGCAAAGTACTGGTATACCTGGAGGATAAGCCATTAGGAATTCTCCACTAATCATACCTACACTATTCTTAATTCTAACAGTAGTTTTAACACTATTGAAGGCTTCGTTAGGAATTTGTATTTGTTCTGGAATAGGAGGTATATCTATAAAGTCTGCCTTGGCAGTACCTTTTCCATAGTAATCATCACTAATTTCTCTTAAGACTTTTAGAAGTCTTTCCATACCTTCCTCAGTGTCTCCAAAGGAGCCTACTATAAGAATATTGTATAAATCTGAAAGTTCCATTTGGATATGATATTTATTAGATAAAATCATATCTAAATCATAGCCAGTTATACCTAAGTCTCTACAGGTTATAGTGATTTTAGTTGGATCAAAGGCATAAGCACCAGGAACTCCAAGAATTTCTTCACCAAAACAGTAGAAACCAGGAATCTTATTAACCTCAGCTCTAACATAATTAGAAAGTTCTATAGTTTTATCTAGTAATTCTTCTCCATGTAGCGCGATTTGTCTTCTAGCAGTATCTAATGAAGCCATTAGAATATAAGAAGGAGAAGTGGTATGCATTAAGTTTAAAACCTGTTTTACCCTTGGAATACTAACTCTTTTAGAGTTAACTTGAAGTAGTGATCCTTGAGTTAAAGCACCAATAATTTTATGAGTACTTTGAGCACAAATATCCGCACCAGCTTCCATGGCAGACATAGGTAGCTTTTTATTAAAATTTAAATGTGGTCCATGTGCTTCATCTACTATTAAAGGAATATCATATTCATGAACAATATCAGCAATTTGCTGAATGTCTGTAGATACACCATAGTAGGTTGGATTAATTATAAGAACAGCTTTAGCATCTTTATTAGCTTCTAATGTAGCTCTTACAGTTTCAGGTGTAACTCCATTTGCAATTCCAATCTTTTTATCTAATTCAGGTTGCATATACACAGGAATAGCACCAGCTAAAATAATTCCACCAGTAATAGATTTATGCACATTTCTAGGGATGATTATTTTATCCCCAGCACCTACTACAGAAAGAATCATTGCTTGAATAGCTCCAGATGTACCATGAACAGAGAAAAAGCATGCATCTGAGCCATAGGCATCGGCAGCTAGTTCTTGAGCTTTTTTTATAGGACCTGTTGGGTGGTGATAACTATCTACTAGTTTAAAAACTGTAACGTCAATCTTAAATGGATTTTCGCCCATAAAGTTTTTAAAATCTGTATCTACTCCAACACCTTTTTTATGCCCAGGAACATGGAATGGAAGAGTGTCTCTATTCACATATTCCATTAAAGCATCAAATAATGGGGTTTCATTTTGGTTTAACTTATACAATTCCATACCCTCTTTCTAATTTATATAAAGTATATAGATATCAAACAATAGAATTATAGAAATTCTCTATAATAAATTTTATATCAAATATAATATTTATAAGATTATAAAACAAATTCATTATAGAATAATATTAGTAGCAATGCAATAAAATTTTAGTTTATAATTAAATATTTATAAGGTTTTAATTATTATATCAACTATTGGTATTATAAATGTATAATATAATATAAGTTTATAGATCTATATAAATTGTGCTATAAAAAATATAAAAAAATTAAGAAATATTACTTTGTGCAAAAAAAAGATGATTAAAAATTAATTAGATGGTAATATAGGTAAGTGGAATAAATTAAAAATATAAAGAGTTAAGAAGGTGCATTAATGAGTAATGAAAATTATTTTTTAGAAAAGCTTGAGAAAATGTTATTTCTTGAAATAAAAAAAGGTAGTAAAATAAACGAATATACATTTAAGGAAAATGTATATTTGCCTGTTAATTCAGATAAAATAGTTTCCAAAGCTAAAGAAGGGGATGATTTAGCTAATATTCCAGTTAATTTTTTTATAGAAGGAATGTTTTATGCACTAGGCGCAGACAAAAACTTTAAGTTTAATCATGTATATAAGGAAATAATTAAATCTATTCCTAATAGTGTTAATCATATAAAAGGAAAGATATTTGAAAGCATTAAAAATAAAAAGTATGAAGATGGATATATACTATTAAAAGGATTATTGGAAATTGAAATTACTAAAGATAATCTAAATAAAGCTTTTATATTAGTAGATGGAATGAGAAAAATTAATAGCATATTTAAAGAGGAACTTATTAAACTTATTGAACTTGGAAAAGAGATTAAGGATTATCCACAGCCGTATTATTATGAAGGTTTAGTAAATTACGAGGACAAGAATTTCGAAAAAGCTGATTTAAATATTAAACAGTATATATCCTTGGGAGGCAACATCACTGAGGAGGTAGAGGAACTTAAAGAAAACTTAGAGATAATTAATTCTTTTGACAAAGGTAGGGAGCTTGTATATGATGAACCAAAGAAAGCTCTAGAAATACTATTGCCATTGATAGATGTGCTAGGTGATAGTGCTGAAATATTTTATTATATAGCAGTTTCTTATAGAGTTTTACAAAACCATGAAAAAGCTATATACTATTTAAATGAAGCTTTATCTGTAGATAGCAATTACGTTCAAGTATTTAATGAATTAGGAATAAATTATGCTTGTTTGAATGACTTTGAAACTGCTATTAAGTATTTAAGAAAGGTTTTTGAGGTTACTAAGTCTATAGAAGTATGCACTAATTTAATAATGTGCTATATAAATATTAAGGATTTTAATCAGGCGAAAATACATTTAAATATAGCTAAGAAATTAAATCCTGAAGATGAAATTGTTAGAGAACTCGAAAAAGCATTAGGATAATCAAATAATATAAAATTACTTTATAAAATGTAAAAATACATCATAATTAGTATAAATAATTAGATAATATTTTATGAATAACTTTAAATAGAATTGTGTTTATATGTAAAAAACAGTATAATAACTGTGATAAACTTTTGAAATTTACATTTTAAAGATATTGACTTATTTGATTACCATAATTGATTTAGGAAGTGAAATTATGAAAAAGGAAAATAAAATTATAGTATTAGATGTAATTCTTGTCGTAATAAGTTTATATTTAGCTTTATTACTGAAGTTTGATTTTAGGATTGAACCTGATTACTGGGAGTTTTTCTTATTGTCAATAATTCCGGTTGTAGTATTTACCATTGTATTTAATATGATATTTAAATTGTATAGCAATATTTGGAAGTATGCATCTGTAGAGGAGTTATTATCTATAGTATATTCCATGACGGCTTCTAATATTGTGTTTATAATCTATGGATACTTTATAAGCCATACAATGCTAAATAGTGTATTTTTTAGATTCCCAATTACGGTTCATATTATCTTTTGGTTATTGAGCGTAATAAGTTTGGGAGGAGTTAGATTTCTATATAGAATCATGGAGAATAATGGCCAAGATAAAGGGCAACTTAATAAGAGAAAGAATTTATTAATTATAGGTGCTGGTGATGCTGGAGCTATACTTATTAAAGAGATAAAAAATAATAGTAACTTGAATTACAAAATTGTTGGATTAATTGATGACAATATAAACAAAATAGGTAAGAGAATTCATGGAGTAAAGGTAGTAGGAGATAGAAATAAGATTATATCTTTCTGTAAGCAAAATAAGGTTGATGAGATAATGCTTGCAATGCCATCAGTAGATAAAAACACTAAAAAAGAAATTTTAGACATATGTAAACAAGTAACAAAAAATATTAAAATTATGCCTGGTATATATAAAATTATTGATAACAATATAAATGTAAATCATATGAGAGATATAAATATAGATGACTTATTAGGAAGAGAATCAATAAAGTTAAAATCAGAGCATATAGACAGATATATAAAAAATAAGACCATATTAGTTACTGGTGGTGGTGGAAGTATTGGATCTGAAATTATTAGGCAGATAGCTAAATTTTCACCTAAGAAAATAATAATTCTAGATATTTATGAGAATAACGCTTATGATTTAGAGATGGAATTTAACAGAAATTATCCAGAAATAAATAAACAAGTTATTATTGCATCTGTAAGAGATATGGTTAGAATAGATCAAATATTTAATGAGCATAGACCAGAAGTTGTATTTCATGCAGCTGCCCATAAGCATGTACCTTTAATGGAAGGAAATGTGGGTGATGCAGTTAAAAACAACATTTTAGGAACCTATAATGTTGCTAAATGCTGTGATAAATATAATGTTAAGAAGTTTGTTTTAATTAGTACAGATAAAGCGGTAAATCCAACCAATGTAATGGGAGCTACTAAAAGATTTTGTGAGCTTATAATTCAAGCTTTTAATGAAGTTAGTAAAACTGATTATGTAGCTGTTAGATTTGGTAATGTTCTTGGAAGTAATGGTTCAGTAATTCCTTTATTTAAGAAGCAAATAGAAAAGGGAGGACCAGTAACTGTAACTCATCCAGAAATAACAAGGTTCTTTATGACTATTCCTGAGGCTGCTCAACTGGTTATTCAAGCTGGAGGCCTTGCAGAAGGTGGAGAGATATTTGTATTAGATATGGGTAAACCAGTTAAAATGGCTGACTTAGCAAGAGATTTAATAACCTTATCAGGATATAAACCTGATGTAGATATTAAAATAGAGTATGTAGGATTAAGACCAGGAGAAAAGCTATATGAAGAGCTTTTAATGGACGAAGTAGCCCTTACGTCTACAGAGCATAATAAGATTTTTGTTGAAAAACCTAAAGATGCTACTATAGAATTTATTGAGGAGTCTATAAAAGGGTTTAGAAATGTAGATAATATGACTAAAGAGGAAATAATAAGATTGCTTGAAGAAAAAGTTCCAACATATAAAAGAAAAAAAGATTAAGATATGTAACAAAGTATGTAATGTAATAAATTACCTATGGGAGGAACAAGTATGAGTCAATTAAAGGAAGAATTATTATTAAAACTAAAAAATAGAACAGCTAAACTAGGTGTAGTAGGGCTTGGATATGTAGGACTTCCTCTTGCTGTAGAAAAAGCTAAGGCTGGGTATGAAGTTATAGGATTTGATGTTCAAGATAAAAAAGTTGCCATGGTGAATAATGGAGAAAATTATATAGGTGATATAGTAGACAATGATTTAGCTGAGTTTGTTAAATCAGGAAAGTTGAAAGCAACTACTGATTTTAGTTTTATAGGAGAAGTAGATACAGTATGTATAGCGGTACCAACACCTCTTGATCTTTATAAGCAGCCAGACTTGTCTTATGTGATAAATTCAACAAAGGATGTAGCTAAGTATTTAAAAAGAGGAATGCTTGTAGTTCTTGAGAGTACAACTTATCCTGGAACAACTGATGAAGTTCTAAAACCAATTCTTGAAGCAAATGGACTAAAATGTGGAGAAGATTTCTTCTTAGCATTTTCTCCTGAAAGAGTAGATCCGGGTAATAAGGAATATAACACTAAAAATACTCCTAAGGTTGTTGGTGGATGTACACCTGATTGTACTGAAGTTGCAGGGACTTTATACAGAAGTGTACTTGATGGAGAAATTATGGAGGTGTCTTCACCAGCAATAGCTGAAATGGAAAAAATTCTTGAAAACACCTTTAGAAATATAAATATAGCTCTAGCAAATGAAATGGCAATATTATGTAAGAGAATGGGCATTGATGTTTGGGAAGTAATTGAAGCAGCAAAGACTAAACCTTATGGATTTATGCCGTTTTATCCAGGTCCAGGTTTAGGTGGTCACTGTATACCACTAGATCCATTCTATTTAGAGTGGAAGGCCAAAGAGTATGATTATCATACAAAACTTATAGAGACTTCAGGCATAATTAATGATTCTATGCCAGAATTTGTAGTTGAGAATGTTATGAAGCTTTTAAATGGACATAAAAAGGCATTAAATGGTGCTAAAGTACTTGTTATGGGAGCTGCATATAAGAAAGATATAGATGATATGAGAGAGTCTCCAACCTTAAAGGTTCTTGAGATATTAGAGAAAAATGGAGCAGATATAATGATTAATGATCCATATATACCATCTTTTAAACATAAAGGCGTTGAATATGTATCTTTAGATTGGGAAAAAGAAATCGAGAATGCAGATATAGTTATTATCACTACAGATCATAGCTGCTATGATTACGAATTAATGGTAGATAGAGCTAAACTTCTGTATGATACAAGAAATGCTACAAAAAATGTTAAGAATAATAGAGATAAAATAAATAAACTTTAATCAATTAATATTTTTAGATACAGCACAAGAACACACTCCTAGTGCTGTATCTAAAAGCTATGAGGAGAAGTACTTATGAATGTATTGATAATATCACATATGTATCCTAATAGTTTTAATGAAAATAATGGCATATTTGTTCATAAACAGGTCAAATCAATGAGAGAAGAGTTTCCAGATATAAATGTGAAGGTTGTATCACCAGTACCATACACACCTTTTATATTCACTTTATTTTCAACTAAGTATAAGAAGTATTATGATATACCTCGAAAAGCTATTTTAGATGGTATAGAAGTATATTATCCTAGAGCTATATTCTTACCTAGAAATATAGATTTTAAATCAGAAGGGCATAAAGTTTATAAAGGAATTAAAAAGACAGTAAGAAATATATATAAGGACTTTAAATTTGATATAATTCATGCTCATGTAGCTCTACCAGATGGATATGGAGCTATGTTGTTAAATGAATCTTATAATAAACCTTTGTTTGTAACTATTCATGGTCAAGATATGAACTATACAGTTAACTTTAGTGAAGAATGCAAAAAAAGGGTGATGGAAGTTTTAGATACTTCATATAAATCTATTTTTGTAAGTAATAAATTGAAAAAAGATGCTATGAAATATTCCGATTTAGGAGAAAACTATGTTGTAATTCCTAATGGAGTTGATGAAAAAGATATTTTAGTTGAAAAAAATGATCAAATAAGAGAAGAGTTTAAGAATAAAAGATATATTTTGACAGCAGGAAACCTTATACAAACTAAAGGGATTAACTATGCAATAGAGGCTTTTGCTAGGATTCACAAACAACATGAAGATTTAGTATTAGTAATTATTGGACAAGGACAAGAAAGAGAGAACCTAGTAGAACTTGCGAGAAACAAGGGTATTGAACATAAGGTGATTTTTAAAGGTAAACTACCTCACAAAGAATTAATGCAATATATGAAGGAATGCTACTTCTTCATTCTTCCAAGTTACAAGGAAGGATTTGGTGTAGTATATATTGAAGCAATGGCTCAAGGTAAAGTAGCTATTGGTTGCAAAGGGCAAGGCATAGAGGATGTAATTGAGAATATGGTAGACGGAATACTGGTAAATCCAAAAGATGTAGATGATTTAGCAGTTAAGATGGAATATGTAATAAATAATGATGACTCAAGATTTAATATGGAATTATTAGCAAAAGATAAAATTATCACTAAATATACTTGGAAAAAAAGTGCTATAAGTCTAAAAGAGCAATATTTAGAGGTATGTAAGTAGAAGAGATGAGGTGGAATATATAGGATGAAAATATGTATACTAACCACGGGTCATAGTCCTTTTGATTCAAGAGTATTCTATAAGCAAGCAAAGTCTCTTAAAAAAATATGTAATGATATTACTATAATAGGTCCTTATGATAAAGAATTTGATATGGTTTCTGGAATAAAGATAAAAGGCATACCTCAACCAAAAGGGTTAAAAGGCAGATTTCTTATTTTGGATTTGATAATTAAAAAAGCCATAGAAGAAAGAGCAGATATATATCATTTTCATGATTTTGAAGTTATATATAGAGCATTAAAGATAAAGAGAAAATTGCCTAATTCAAAAATAGTTTATGATGTGCATGAACATTACCCCGATATGGTTAGGATGTCAAAGAAGGTACCAGATCTAATAAAACCATTAGCAACATTTATGGCAGACAAAAGCGAACTTTTTATATCAAAAAAGTTTGATTTTATAATTACAGCTGATGAAGCTGTTAAAGAAAGATTTGACTATAAATGCAAGAATGTACAGGCTATACATAATTATACTCAATTTAATCCTATGAAAAGATGTGATATAGATAAAGAGTATGATATTATATATCAAGGTGGGATAACCATAGAAAGAGGAGCATTACAAATATTAAAAGCAATTAAGATTTTAAAAAATGATGAAAAGTATCATAACATTAAAATGATATTTGTAGGGCCATTTGGATATGCTAAATGTGAAGATATATTAATGAAGTATATTAATGAAAATAATTTGGAGGAAAACATTACATTTGCTGGAAGAGTAGATCATGATACGGTAAGAGAATATATGTACAAATCTAAAATAGGACTTGTTCCACTATTACCTGAGCCTAAGTATTTCAAAAATATTCCTACAAAACAATTTGAATATATGAGTTGTGGAATTCCTGTTATAGGAAGTTATATGCCTCCTATAAAGAAATATTTAACATCATACAATTCAGGGCTGATAATTAATCCTTTAGATGAAAATGAAATAGCGCAAAGCATAGCACAACTTTTAGAAGATGATATGCTTATGCAGAAAATGGGTCAAAATGGTATAAAAGCTATATCAGAAGAATTTAATTGGAAACAAGAAGAAAAGAAATTGCTAAGTATATATAAATTTTTAGGAGGAATTGATAATGAAAAATTTTAATGTAGCTGTTATTGGATGTGGAAGGATATCATATAAGGGAATAGAAGCAATAATAAATAATAAAGAAACCTTACAACTAGTGGCAACTTGTGATCCTATTGAAGAAAAGGCAATTGCAAAAAAAGACGAATATATTGAAAAGTTGGGTAAGAATGCAACAGTAAATATATATAAAGATTATAACGAGATGTTAGAGAAAGAAAATGTAGATATAGTTTATATAGCAACTGAAAGCGGTTATCATCCTGAAATTGCGATAAACTGTATGAATAAAGGTAAGCATGTTATAGTTGAGAAACCAATGGCATTATCAATTAAAGATGCTGATGAAATGATAGCTTGTGCTAAGAAAAATAATGTTAAGCTATGTGTATCACATCAAAATAGATTTAATGCTGCTATTCAAAAGTTAAGGAAAGAAATAGAAGCAAATAGATTTGGAAAGATGGTTAATGGTACAGCTAGAATACTTTGGAATAGAAATATGGGGTATTATGAGCAAGCACCTTGGAGAGGAACTTACGAACTTGATGGTGGAACATTAATGAATCAATGTATTCATAATATAGATTTACTGCAATGGATGATGTGTTCAGAAGTTGATACAGTATACGCTCAATGTGATACATTCCTTAGAGATATTGAAGCAGAAGATTTTGGTGCTATAGTAATAAGATTTAAAAATGGTGCTGTAGGAATAATAGAAGGTAGTGCTTGTGTATATCCTAAGAATTTGGAAGAAACCTTAAGTATTTTTGGAGAAACGGCGGCAGTTTGTATAGGTGGTCTTGCAGTAAATAAAATTGAAACTTGGAGAATTGAAGGTTCAGAAGAAAGTGAAGATGAAGTTTTAGCGGCTCAAGAAGATGATCCGGACAGCGTTTATGGATTTGGACACACTTTATTATTCAAAGATGTAGTAGACTCTATTATAGACAATAGAGAGCCACTTGTAAGTGGAGAAGAAGCTAAAAAACCATTGGAAATAATATTAGCTGCATATAAGTCTACAGCAACAGGAATGCCTATTAAATTTCCGCTAGAAAAGTTCTCTACTATGGATATGAAGGAAATGAAAAATAAGTAAGTGAGGGTTAACTTAACATTTTGATTTATTCCCTAATTGTTTTCCATTTCTTATGGGAAGAAGCTTGAGTGGAACAATAACTGGTTTACTTGGATTAAATTTGCCACATATAAGGTTAGCTAATAATAACATTTTAAATTAGTTGTAGAAAATATAATTATTAGTATATAATTATAAAGAAAATTTATGATATATTTGGAAAGCAGGATTTATATATGAATAAATGTATAATATACTATCCATTCAAAATTAATAGGGATCATCCAAGTGCATCTAATATAAGACCAGTTAATATAATTAAAGGGTTTGAAGATGCTGGCTATGAAGTATCCGTTATAGAAGGAAATGGTAAAGAAAGAAAAGATATAATAAATAAAATAAAGAGAGAAATAAAAAATGGTGAAAGATATGATTTTGTTTATATGGAAAGTTCTACAGAACCTACTTTACTTACAGAATCACATCATTTACCTGTATATCCTTTTTTAGATTTCGGATTTCTTAAATTTTGCAAGAAGCGAAATATAAAAATAGGAGTATTCTATAGAGATATACATTGGAGATTTGACCAATATAAAAAGAGCGTTTCATTTATAAAGAAAATGGTTGCATATACATTTTACTATTATGATTTAATTCAATATAGAAATATAATTGATGTGTTATATTTGCCATCCGAAGAAATGGAAAAATATATTCCTTTAAATTTAAACAAACCTGTATTACCATTGCCTTCAGGATGTGAACATAAATTATTATATAATGGAAATCTAAAACAAGATTCAACTATACGATTATTATATGTAGGTGGATTGAGCAAAGAATTATATAACATAGAGATGATAGTTAAAGCTATCTATGAAAATGAAAAATTTGAATTAGATATATGTTGTAGACCTGATGATTGGGAAGCAAATAAAGATTATTATCAACATTATTTAAATGACAGAATACGTGTAATTCATAAAAGTGGAAATGAACTTGATAAGGAAGCATTAAATGCTGATATTTTTTCTTTGGTTATAGAGCCCACGGCATATTGGGAGTTTGCAATGCCAATGAAATTATTTTCATATATATCTTATAGAAAGCCTATATTAGGTATTAATAATACTGCTTGTGGAAAGTTTATAATTAATAATGGAATAGGATACACTACTGATTATAATTTTGAAAGTATAAAAAGTATATTAAGTTATATAGAAAAAAATTATATTATAGAGTATAATGATAAGTTAAGAAATTTAGAGGTTGCTTACAATAAAAATACATGGAAAGCAAGAGCAAGCACAGTTATCAACAGTTTATACCAAAAGTAGACTTAAGATAGAAGGAGTAAATATGAGAATTTGTTATTTATCTGATGCAAATAGTGTACATACTAAGAAATGGTGTTCTTTTTTTAAAAGCTTAGGATATGACATTCATGTAATATCTTTGAATGATGGAGATATACCTGGAGTAACAGTTCATAGCTTTAATGTTGACTCAGAAAAAGTAGGAAAAGAAAGTATACTATATAAAGTTGAGTATTTTAAATTTATTGCTAAAGTTAGAAAGTTAGTGGGAAAAATTAAACCAGATATTCTACATGCTCATTATGCTACTAGTTATGGTTTTCTTGGAGGGTTAACTGGATTTCACCCTTATATTATATCGGTATGGGGAAGTGATGTTTATGAGTTTCCCAATAAAAATATAATATGTCAAAAGTTCTTAGAGAGAAATTTATCAAGGGCAGATTTCATTTTATCTACTAGTAAGGCTATGGCAGAGGAGACTAAAAAGTATACATATAAAGATATACAAATTACTCCCTTTGGAGTTGATATTAATGTATTTAAACCATTTGATAGTAGATACAAGGAGAAAGAAAAAGTTATAATAGGTGCAATAAAAACTTTTGATACTAAATATGGGATAGAGTATTTAATCAGAGCTTTTGGTGGATTATGTAATAAATACAATAATATAGAACTTCATTTGGCTGGAAGAGGGCCTTTAGAAGAAAATTTAAAAAAGCTGTGTAAAGAATTGCTTATAGAAGATAGAGTAAAATTTTTAGGATATATTGATCAAAAAAAAGTCGTAGAAAGTTTTAATAAATTTGATATTGCAGTAATACCTTCTCTATTTGAGAGTTTTGGAGTTTCAGCAGTAGAAGCTCAAGCTTGTGGTACGCCTACTATAGTAACTAATACGGGAGGGTTGCCAGAAGCTACGAGTCCTAACAATAGTAGTATAGTTGTTGAAACAAAAAATGTGAGTCAATTAAAAAATGCTATTGAAAAATTAATAATAGATAAAGAATTAAGAAGAACAATGGGAGAGTATGGAAGGAAATTTGTTATTGAAAATTATAATGTAGTAGATAACTTTAATAATGTAAATAATATATATACTAGAGCTTTAGAACTTAGATAGTATATAAAAATATTTTAGTTGAAAGATAGATTATCATAGTAATACATTAAAGAAGGTATTATTATGTTTAGAGAAAGAGAAACTTTTTCGACTTATTAGCTACAGATAATATTTTAATTCATGTAGCTACAACCCCTGTATTTGTAGGTGTAGATCTAAATACATTTTGTATAGTTATAAATAAAACTGAAATGATACACTACTAAATCTACAGATAGGGGGAAGGAAAATTATATAATAAATTTATTATTTAGGACGTGAAAGTATGGAATTTACTAAAACAGTTTCAGTAGTAATACCCTGTAGAAATGAAAAAAAGTATATTGGAAAGTGTATTGATTCATTTTTAAATCAAACTTATCCAAAGAATTTATATGAAGTTTTGATTTGTGATGGCATGTCTATAGATGGAAGTAGAGAAATAATAAAAAAGTATGAAAGTAATTATGAAAATGTAAAATTGATAGATAATAAAGAATTGACGGCACCTAAAGGCATGAATTGTGGGATAGAATACAGTAATTCTAATATAATAATAATTTTTGGATCTCATGCTTATGCTGATGAAAAATTTATAGAGAATAATGTAAAGTTGTTGTATAAAGATATGGAAATAGGTTGTGTAGGTGGTCCAATAGAAACAATAAGTGAGAATGAAATTGGGCAAGCAATATCGCTTGCAATGAGTTCGCCTTTTGGAGTTGGAAATGCACTTTTTAGATATGCCCAACATGAAGTATTTGTTGATACTGTAGCTTTTGGAGGTTACAGGAAGGAAGTTTTGAATGAAGTAGGATATTTCGATGATGAATTAGTTAGAAACCAAGATGATGAATTGAATTTTAGAGTGATAAAAAACGGATATAAAATATTATTATCACCCAGTATTAAATCAGTTTACTATAGCAGAGGTTCATTAAAAAAATTATGGAAACAATACTATCAATATGGATTTTGGAAAGTCAGAGTTATGCAGAAACATGGTAAAACTGCATCGATAAGACATTTAATTCCTATGATGTTTGTATTAGGAAATGTTTTAGGAATTATATTAAGTATATTATTTAAGCCAATATTTTATATATGGATGAGTGTATTAGGAATATACATAATAAGTGATTTATTTGAATCATTTAAGCTTACAAAACAAAAAAGAAAATTGTTCAAATATACACCCATAATATTTCCTATATTACATATTAGTTATGGAATTGGATTTCTAGAAGGACTGATACATTTTTATTTATTTAAGTCAAATAGGAAAATGAATAAAAACACAGAAATGTCAAGATAAGGAGAATTTATATGTATAGAAACAGAGAAACTTTTTTACCTTATTCAGTACCACTAATTGAGGATGATGACATAAATGAAGTTGTGGAAACATTAAAATCAGGATGGGTAGCTAAAGGGCCTAGGACTATTGAATTTGAGAAGAGATTTGCAGAATATACAGGTGCTAAATATGCTATTGCGATGAATTCGGCTACGGCTGCATTACATATTGCTTTAATCGCTGGTGGAGTTAAACCAGGAGATGAGGTTATAACAACTCCGATTACCTTTGCAGCTACAGCTAACACTATAATTCATGTAGGTGCAACGCCTATATTTGTAGATGTAGATCCAAATACATTTTGTATAGATGCAAATAAAATAGAAGAAAAAATAACAGATAGAACTAAGGCTATAGTTCCAGTACATTATACAGGCCATGCTTGTGATATGGATAAAATTAGAGCTATAGCAGAGAAGTATAATCTTTTTGTATCTGAAGATGCAGCCCATGCAATTGATACTTACTATAAAGGTGACTTAATAGGAAAAAAAGGTGATTGTGCATCCTTTAGTTTCTATGCAACTAAGAATATATGTACAGGTGAAGGCGGAATGCTTACAACTAATAGAGAAGATATAGCTGAAAAAGCAAGAGTTATGTCAACTCATGGTATGAGCAAAGCTGCATGGAACAGATACGGAAAAGGTGGAGCTTGGAGATACGATATAGAATACCCAGGTCATAAGTATAATATGTTTGATATTCAAGCAGCTCTTGCTAAAACACAAATGAATAAGTTAGATTTTATGCAAGATAGAAGAAAAGAAATTGTAAAGAAATATGAAGAGGCATTTTCTAAGCTAGATGGAATTAAACTTCCACCAGAAGCTGATTATACTACTCATTCATGGCATCTTTATGTAACAAGATTAGAGTTAGATAAGCTTACAATTGATAGAGATAGATTTATAGAACTTATGGCAGAAGCTAATATAGGTACTAGTGTCCACTTTATACCTGTACATTTAATGAGCTATTATAGAGAAACTTATGGATATAAAGAAGGTGACCTCCCAGTAGCTGAAAGTTACTTTGATACTATAGTTTCATTACCATTATATCCAAAGATGACTGATGAAGATGTTCAAGATGTAATTAATGCAGTTACAGATATCATAAATGAAAATCATAAATAAGTATATTTAAGTTGAAGGACTTAGTTCTTTTAAGTAGAATTAAGTCCTTTAATTTTTAATTTTAATAGAATAATAAAAAATAATTAGAATTGTATGAAATCTGAGATGTAATATCTATAATACATATTATATATTCACATAATATAAGTATAAGTTAATAAATTCATAATAATTAAAAAATATTTTTTTTGTCAAATAAATGATATAATAGGTTTGTGTTCGTACAAGGAGGAATTATTTTGGAGAATAATATAATAATAGATGTAAAGGAAAAAATCGAAAAAAAGAAATTTCAGTTTTTTGTAAAAAGAATTTTTGATATTATATTATCACTTATAGGAATAGTAATTTTGCTTCCTATATATTTAATTATTGCTATAGCAATAAAATTAGATAGCAAAGGACCAATATTATTTAAACAAGTTAGAGTAGGAAAAGATAGAAAAAATTTTACTATATATAAATTTAGAACTATGGTAGTATCAGCTGAAAGTAAAAGAGAATTACAATTAGACCCAACAAATATGGATAACTTTGTATTTCAAAGTAAGAGTGATAACAGAATCACAAAGGTAGGTAGTTTTTTAAGAAACTCAAGCCTTGATGAAATACCACAATTATTTAATGTTTTATTTGGAAATATGAGCTTAGTTGGACCTAGACCTGAAATACCTGATGTTGTAAAGTATTATCCAGAAAATTATTATCAAAGATTATTAGTATTACCTGGAATAACAGGACTTGCGCAAGTTAGCGGAAGAGGGGAAATAGAATTAGGAAAAACTATTTATTATGATTTAACTTATATAAGCAACTTTTCTATATGGTATGATATTAAAATACTATTTACTACTGCTTTTAAAGTGTTTAAAAGAGAAGGCGCTTTTTAAGTGAGAATAGAAAATATTATTAAGTAGAACACAGGTATTTAAAAGGCTACGATGTTATAGATAAGAGATATGTAGTTATAAATAATAATAGCGCGAACACAGCTATAAATAGTAGTAGCTATGAGCAAATATAGAATTAATTTTTTATATTCCTTTCATAGTATATTAAAATTTTAATATATACTATGAGTTAGTGGGGAGGGGAAAATTATGGACAAGAATAGTGAGAAAATAAAAGGAATTTTTTATATTGCTATAGCATCTATAGCCTTTGGAATAATGCCAATATTAGCTAAATTAGCCTATAAGGGTGGAGCAAATGCAATAAGTACTTTGGCACTAAGATTTACTTTTGCATCAATAATACTCTTTTTCTATATAAAAAGCAAGAAACTTTCACTTAAATTAAATAAAGAGCAAATAAAGCTTATATTATTTTTAGGGGGAGTAGGATACTCAATGACATCTATACTCTTATTTATAGCCTATAATTATATAGATGTAGGTATAGCAGGGATGATACTGCATACATATCCTTTAATGGTTATGATTTTATCTATAATAGTATATAAAGAAAAGTTTAGATTTAAGAAGTTTTTATATTTAATCATAACTACTATAGGTGTATTTATAATGTTAGATGTTAAGGTGGGAAATATCAACAAGATAGGTGTAGTGTTGGTATTGCTATCTGCTCTATGCTATGCAATATATGTGATTGGGGCTTCTAGTGAAAAAATCAAAAATATAAATAGTTATGTTATAACATTTTACATATCTATAATTTCAGCAGTAGTTGGAAGTACTATAGGTGTTATAACTAATAGTTTTGATAGTCCAATCAATTTTTATGGAATCATATCCATACTATTGATTGCATTTATATCCACTGTTGTCGCATTGATGGCATTTCTAAAGGGTGTAAAGCTTATAGGACCGACAAATGCAGCTATTTTTGGTGCTTTAGAGCCTATAGTATCTTTAATTTTAGGTGTAATTGTGTTAGGTGAATCTATGTCTATTAAGATAGCTGTAGGGAGTGCTATTATTATTCTGACTATGATTGAATTAGCTAAGGATACTGTAAAAAATTAAGAGTTACTGTATAAAATGATTTTAAAATCATTCTTATACAGTATTTTTTATTATCAGAATAGTTGATATAAATATGAAATATAAGAAAGATATTTACAAGCTGTAGGTATTTATTAAAAGAAGCATTTAGTTTTAATTGCTTTTAATTAATATATAAACTCTTTAACAAGTTAAAATGATACTACATTAAAAATATTCATAATATTCTGATGAAGTAATTAAAAGGTTATTTTGATTTTATAAAGAATAGTATTTATATAGGGAAAGTATATTGTAAGGGGGAATATTAATGAATAAAGTAATAATTAATGGCAATGACCTAAGAATTGAAGATATAGTAAATGTAGCTAGAAATAATTTTCAGGTAGAGATTAGTGAAGAAGCCATAAAAAGAGTTGAAAAATCAAGAGGAATTGTAGATAAAATTGTAGAGGAGGATAGAGTAGTTTATGGAATAACTACAGGCTTTGGAAAGTTCTCTGATGTATCTATATCCGGAGAGGATTGTAAAACTCTTCAAAGAAATTTAATTATATCTCATGCTTGTGGTTTTGGTGATAGTCTTGACACAGATATAGTAAGAGCGATAATCTTACTTAGAGCTAATGCTTTATCTAAGGGATATTCAGGAATAAGATTATCTACCATACAAACTTTAGTAGCTATGTTAAACAAAGGAGTTCATCCAATAATACCAGAAAAGGGTTCTTTGGGAGCATCTGGCGATTTAGCGCCTCTATCTCATATGGTATTACCAATGATAGGAGAAGGAGAAGCGGAGTATAAGGGAAAAATAATAAGCGGTAGAGAAGCTATGAATGAAGCTGGAATAGAAGTAGTTCAATTAATAGCTAAGGAAGGGTTAGCATTAATTAATGGTACTCAAGTTATGACTGCCATTGGAGTTTTAGCTTTATGGGACGGAATAAACTTAGTTAAGAGTGGTGACATAGCTTCCGCATTAACAGTAGAGGCATTAAGGGGAATTACAGATGCCTTTGATTTAAGAACTCATAACATACGTCCTCATGAAGGTCAAATAGAGACAGCTAAGAATATATTAGCTTTAGTAGATGGAAGCTCTCTTGTTACATATCAAGGAGAAATTAGAGTGCAAGATGCTTATACCTTAAGATGTATACCTCAAATTCATGGAGCTTCTAAGGATGCATTAAACTATGTAAAACATAAAGTAGAAATAGAGATAAATTCAGTAACTGATAATCCAATAGTAACAGAAGAGGGAGATGTTATTTCAGGTGGAAATTTCCATGGACAACCTATGGCACTAACATTTGATTTCTTAGGTATAGCTATGAGTGAGATTGCCAATGTATCTGAAAGAAGACTTGAAAGATTAATTAATTATCAATTAAATGATCTTCCAGCTTTCCTTGTTAAACATGGTGGTTTAAATTCAGGATTTATGATAACTCAGTATGCAGCAGCAGCTTTAGTTTCTGAAAATAAAGTTCTTGCTCATCCTGCTAGTGTTGATTCAATCCCATCTTCTGCTAATCAAGAAGATCATGTTAGTATGGGAACAATAGCAGCTAGAAAGGCGAGAGATATCATAAGAAATGCAGAGAGAGTAGTAGCTACTGAAGTTTTAGCGGCATGCCAAGCTATTGATTTTAGAGAAGAATATACATTAGGAAAAGGCACTAAAGTTGCTTATGAGGCAGTTAGAGATGTAGTTGACTTTATAGAAAATGATGTAGTTATGTACAAAGAGATAGATAAGGTTACTGAGCTTCTTCATAGTGGAAAACTAGCTAATAAAGTTGAAGAAGTAGTTAAGGTTAATTATTAATGTAACATTAATGATTTTATATGAATTTAAATTAATATAATTAAAGTAAACTTTGATACCAATATTTATATCTAAAAATATTGGTATCAACTATAAATAAATAGGAGGAATTAATTATGGCAAGGATAGTTGAATGTATACCTAATTTTAGCGAAGGCAAGGACAAAGAAAAAATTGAGGCTATAGTAAATGTATTTAGAGGAGTAGATGGAGTAAAATTACTAGATTATTCTAGTGATGCTGATCATAATAGATCTGTTGTTACTGTAGTTGGAGAACCAGAAGCTCTAGAAAAAGCTATAATAAATATGGCAGAAAAAGTTTATGAAAATATAGATATGAGTACTCATACAGGTGGACATCCAAGAATGGGGGCTCTAGATGTAGTTCCATTTGTACCTATTGATGGAGTTACTATGGAAGAGTGCGTAGAAATAGCTAATAGAGTTGGTAAGGTAATTGCAGAAAGATTTAATATACCAGTATATTTATATGAAAAAGCAGCTACAGCTCCGCATAGAGAAAATCTAGCAACTGTTAGAAAAGGCCAATATGAAGGTTTCTTTGAAAAGATAAAAGAAGATAAATGGGCTCCAGATTATGGTCCAAAAGAAGTTAATATTAAAGGTGGATGTGTTGCAGTTGGAGCTAGACAACCATTAGTAGCCTTCAATGTAAATCTTGGTACAGACAATTTACAGATAGCAGACACTATTGCTAAGACAGTTAGACATTTAGGTGGTGGCCTAAGATTTGCAAAAGCTATGGGAGTAATGCTTGAAGATAGAAACATAGCACAAGTATCAATGAATCTAGTAAACTATGAAAAAACAGCAGTTTATAGAGCTTTCGAAATGGTTAAAATGGAAGCTAAACGTTATGGAGTACCAGTAATAGGAAGTGAAGTTATAGGGCTTGTACCAATGGCCGCTTTAGTTAATAGTGCTGAATACTATCTACAAATAGAAAATTTCTCTATGGATCAAATACTAGAAAGAAGAATAAGCGAATAGTAATAGCTTAGGAGTTGAGCAACATGTCTATATTAATTAAGAATATTGATTGCCTAGTTACCTGTGAAGGTAGCCATAGAAAAAAAGGCAAAGAAATGAATGATGCTAAGATTATAGAAGATGGTTTCATATTTATAGAGAATGACATAATATCCGTTGTAGGAAAAGGCAATGAATATGAATCTTATATAAATGAAGATACCATAGTTATTAGCGGGAAAGGTAAAACAGTTACACCAGGACTTGTAGATCCACATACTCATTTGGTTTATAGTGGAAGCCGTGAAAATGAGTTACCTTTAAAATTAAATAGAGTAGGATATATTGAAATTCTAAATATGGGTGGAGGTATATTAAGTACTGTAGAAAATACTAGAAAAGCATCTGTAGATGAATTAGCTGAGGAAGCTAGTAATAGACTTAATATAATGTTAAACCACGGTACAACCACTGTAGAAAGCAAATCGGGCTATGGTTTAGATCTAGAAAATGAGAAAAAAATATTAAAAGTAAATAAAAAACTAAACGAAACCCACCCAATAGATGTAGTATCTACTTTTATGGGAGCTCATGCTATACCAAAGGAATATAAAAAGGATAGAGAAGGCTTTATAAAACTTGTAGTAGAAGAGATGATACCAGATATAGCAAAAGAAAACCTAGCAGAATTTATAGATTGCTTTTGTGAGGAAGGAGTATTCACTACGGAAGAGTGTAGAAAAATTCTTGAAAGTGGTAGAAAATATGGTATGAAGCTTAAACTTCACGGAGATGAAGTTGAATCTGTTAAGGGTGCAGAATTAGCAGGAGAATTAAAGTGTATCTCTGCAGAACACCTAATAGCAGCTTCGGATGAAGGAATAAAAGCTTTAAGTGAAAATGATGTAGTTGCAGTATTACTACCATCCACGGCTTTCTATTTAATGCTTGGTAAATTTGCTAGAGCAAGAGATATGATAGACAATAATGTAGCAGTGGCTCTTGCAACAGATTGTAATCCTGGAACATCTCCTACAGAATCTATGCAAAATGTTATGACATTTGCTTGTTTTGGTATGAGAATGCTTCCTAATGAGATAATCAATGCTATGACTATAAATGCAGCTTGTGCTATAAATAGAGAAAAATCTGTAGGCTCTATAGAAAAGGGTAAGAAGGCTGATATAGCTATATTTAATAGTAAGAATTTAAATTATTTAGTTTACCATTTTGGAATAAATTCTGTGGACAAGGTAATAAAAAATGGTAAGATAGTTGTAGATAGAGAAAAAAATAAATAAGTATAGGAGGAATATATTATGTTAGATACAAAAACTGTAAGAGAGTTTATTGGAGAACTAGGCTCAAATTCACCAGCTCCAGGTGGTGGAAGTGTAGCAGCTCTTTGTGCATCGTTAGCTAGTGCATTATCATCAATGGTTTTTAACCTAACTGTAGGTAAAAAGGCTTATGAAGCATTAAACGATGAAGAAAAGGTATTAGTAAATAAATATTTAGAAATATCAGGAAAAGAAAAGGATGAATTTCTAGATCTTATGAATGAAGATACAGAAGCTTTTAATGATCTTATGGCTGCATTTAAGATGCCTAAAGATACTGATGAAGAAAAAGCTGCAAGAAGCAGTAAAATACAATTAGGCTATAAGGCGGCAACACAAGTACCATTAAAAGTAGCTAGAAGAGCTTATGAAATATATGAAGGAATTCTAGTATCCGTTAAATATGGTAATAAGAATGCTATATCTGATGGTGGTGTAGCAGCATTATTAGCTCAAAGCGCTATAGAAGGTGCAATTTTAAACGTAAAAATAAACCTTTCTTCTATAAAAGATGAAGCTTATACAGAAGAAATTAGAAGTGAATTAAAAAGATTAAGTGAAGATGGTATGAAAAAGCAACAAGAGATATTAGCTATTGTAAACCAACATATGTAACTTAAGATAATTATACACATTATATAAAGAGAATGTCTCAAGGGATTATAATTATATCTATTGAGGTACATTCTCTTTTTCTAAGTAGAATTGTTTATAAATATAGTTATTAATTATGAAGTTCTTACCCAATATATGAAAAATAATAATACTAAGAAGTAATAATATTAAAATCTATATTATAGTAAATCATTAATTTTTAAAGCAAAGGTTTGCGAAAATATTGGAAATATGACTAAATGTAAAATAATGAAGAAGTTAGCCGTAAAATTCTGTAGATAATTTGATGTTTTTGTATTAAATTTCTTTAAGAAATTATGGTAAAAACTGTAATAGTTTATAAATTTAGTGTATAATTAGTGTATGTTCTAAATGTAAAAATTTATGAATATAATATAGGTTGGAGGGAAGTATATGTTACTTAGGTTTGAACCTTTAGATGATAATATTATAGTTACACTTCAGGGAGAGCTTGATCATCATAGTGCCGAGGAAGTTAGAACTAGAGTTGATGATATTTTAGATAAAGATGGGTATAAGAATTTAATCTTTAATTTTTCTGGAGTGAACTTTATGGATAGCTCAGGAATCGGAGCTGTAATTGGAAGATATAAGAAGCTGTCCTTAAGAGGGGGAAAGGTGTGCTTAACCAATGTTACACCTACAGTAAAGAGAATATTTGAACTTTCAGGTATGTTCAAAATAATTTCAATGTATGACAATATTGAAGAAGCGCTAAGGAACATTTAATGGGAGGAATTAATGATATGGAAAATAAAATCAAAGTTGAATTTAGTAGTTTATCTAAAAATGAAAGCTTTGCAAGAGTTGTAATAGCGGCTTTTGCTGTGCAGTTAGATCCTACATTAGACGAGCTTAGTGATATAAAAACTGCAGTATCAGAAGCGGTTACCAATGCAATTATTCATGGTTATGGTAACGAAAGCGAAGGTAATTTTGTAAAATTAGAGGCCACAATTATTGAGAATGAACTTACAGTTAAAGTAATAGATAATGGTACGGGAATAGATAATGTAGACATGGCAATGCAACCACTATATACATCTAGACCTGACCTAGAAAGATCAGGAATGGGCTTCACAGTTATGGAAACTTTTATGGATAGCCTAGTAGTAGAATCTGTAAAAGGTGAGGGAACAACTGTAACGATGAAAAAAGCTTTCAACACTGTAAGATAGGTGAAAAGTATGAGTGAGAAAATTCATAGAAATAATAACTATAATTATGACGATAATAAAGAACTTATAAAGCGAGCTAAAAATGGAGATAATGCAGCTTTAGACTATTTAACTGAAATGAATTTACCATTAGTTTCTTCTATAAGTAAAAAGTTTTTAAATAGAGGCTATGAGTACGATGATATATTTCAAATAGGTTGTATAGGTTTAGTAAAGGCTATAAATAACTTTGATGAGAATTTTAATGTTAAATTTTCTACATATGCCGTTCCAATGATAATAGGAGAAATTAAAAGATTTTTAAGAGATGATGGAATAATAAAGGTAAGTAGGAGTATTAAAAATACAGCTAGAAAGTTACATTATGACAAAGATGCATTGACTAAAACTTTAGGGAGGGAGCCTACCATTGAAGAGTTATCTGAATACTCAAAGGTAGATAAGGAAGACATAATCACTGCGCTAGAATCAGCTAGTAGTATGCAATATCTATATGATACAATTCATCAAGATGATGGAGCGCCAGTACTGCTTATTGATAAGCTTAGTGAGGATTATGAAGAGGATAATGAGGTAATAGATAAACTTGCTTTAAAAGAAGCCTTAAATAAACTTGATGCTAAATCAAGACAAATTATAATACTTAGATATTTTAAAGATAAAACTCAAATTCAAGTAGCTAAGATGATGGGAATAAGTCAAGTACAAGTGTCTAGGATTGAGAAAAAGGTTTTAAAAATCATGAAAGATAGGCTATCAGGATAATTTTTAATTTAGGCATCTTCAAAAAATAAATAAGTCAGAATGCTGGTCTATTTTGAGTTATACTGCGTTAACAGAACCCTTAGATAGTGCTACTATCNNGAACCTGTTTCCTTGTCTAACTCAAAATATACTTCCCATCTTTGACTTATTATTTATTTTCAGATGCCTTATAAATTTGAAAAAGATGCGTAAGCATCTTTTTTTGTTTAAATTTTAGTAAAATGCAGATAATATCATTAATACTTTTACAACTTTTATGTTAGGAGGATAATGATGAAAGTAAAAGAAAGTAAAATAAAAGATAAATTTCAAAAAGCATATGAAAGTTCAAAACCTAAACCAAATATATTTAAGAACTGTCTAAAAGCCTTTTGGACTGGAGGATTGATATGTGTAATAGGTGAAGTCATATTTAAAACATTGATTTATTTAGGTCAAGATAAATTACAAGCTATGGCGTGGGAAACAGTTATTATGATATTTTTAGGAGCGCTATTAACAGGGGTAGGTATATATGATAAGATTGGAGACTATGCTGGAGCAGGCTCTGTAGTACCAATAACAGGATTTGCAAATTCTATTGTATCACCAGCTATAGAGTTTAAAAGGGAAGGATATGTATTTGGAGTAGCATCAAAAATGTTTACTATAGCAGGTCCTGTGCTAGTTTATAGTATTAGCTCCTCTGTTATACTTGGAATATTATATTATATTTTTAGGTGGTAATGTTATGGGAAGAAGAATAGGATTACAAACAGTAGAATTATTGACAAAACCAAGGCTTATAGCCACATATACAATTGTTGGACCAAAAGAAGGAGAAGGTCCATTAAATGATAATTTTGATGAAATTTTAGAGGATGATTTATGTGGTTGTAAAACCTTTGAAGCTGCCGAAAGCAAAATGCAGCTTCATGCAGTTCAAGAAGTACTTAAAAAAGCAAACCTTAAACAGCAGGATATATCCTATATGTTCGCTGGAGATTTAATAAATCAATTAATGCCATCTTGTTTTATGGCAAGAGAAGTGGATATTCCATTTTTAGGGTTATATGGAGCATGTTCCACATTTATAGAAGCTCTTTCTTTAGCTTCAATATGTTTAGAAGCGGATTTAGGAAATCATATGCTAGCAGTAGCTTCATCACATTTTTCATCATCAGAGCGCCAATTTAGATTACCTCTAGAAATGGGAAGTCAGAGATCACTAGCTTCTCAATGGACGGTTACAGGTTCTGCAGCAGTAGTATTAGCTAAAAAGGGAAATAATGTACCTCATGTAACTCATGTTACATTTGGAAAGGTAAAGGATTATGGTATAACAGATCCTAATGAAATGGGAGCAGCTATGGCGCCAGCAGCGGTAGATACTATAAAACAACATTTTAAGGATACTGGTAGAAAGCCTAGTGAATATGACATTATAGTCAGTGGAGATTTAGGTTCTGTAGGTAAACAAATAACCACAGAGTTATTAAAAGAATATGGGTATAATATAGCACCAAATTATATTGATTGTGGTGATGAAATATTTGATTCCCAATGTCAAGGAACTAACTGTGGAGGTAGTGGAGCAGGGTGCTGTGCCACGGTAATGAGTAGTATGATTTACAAGGGAATGATACAGAAAAAATATAAAAAGGTATTGCTAATTGCTACAGGAGCGCTTCTAAGTACTATATCTAACTTTCAAGGTGAAACTATACCAGGTATAGCTCATGCAATTGCCCTAGAGCTTGGGGGTGAATAAAATATGTGGATAGATTTTATAAAGGTTTTTTTAGTAGGTGGAATTATTTGTGTAATAGGACAAATTTTAATGGATACTACAAAATTAACTCCCTCTAGAATATTAGTAATTTTTGTAGTAGCAGGGGTTGTTCTTCAAGCCTTTGGTATATATGAAAAGATAGCTGAATTCGGATTATCAGGAGCTAGAGTTCCACTTCCTGGTTTTGGATATTCTTTAGCTAAAGGAGTTATGGATGAAGTAGATAAAATAGGGTTATTAGGAATTATTACAGGAGGTGTAAGTGCTACTTCTGCAGGTATAGCTGCAGCTATAGTATTTGGATATTTAATGTCAGTTCTATTCGATTCTAAAACTAAATAAAACAATAAAAAAATTTTCTCAAATATATAAATAAAATGTATCATATCAAGGATAGTTAAAAAAACTAGAAGAAATTAAAGGATAATTTCTGTATTAAACAAGGTTCATCTATTTATTATATTATAAATAAAAATATCCTATAGAATAGACTTTTTTAATTATCTATTCTATAGGATACATTTTAGATTCTAAAACTTAATAAGACTTTAATTTTATGATTTACCCTTTAATACTATTACTACTAAAGATTTTAGGAATCGTAGAATAGATATTTAACATCTTGTTTAAAGATAGAGGTTTATTTGTAGCAGTACCAGAGCCGTCACCTTCATCACCAGGTTTTGGAGTCTCACCAGGTTTTGGAGTCTCATCAGGTTTCGGAGTCTCACCAGGTTTTGGAGTCTCACCAGGTTTTGAAGTATCATCAGGTTTTGTAGGATCATCAGGTTTTGTAGGATCTTTATCCTTATTCTTATCTTTCTCCTTATCCTTATCCTTATCTTTATCTTTATCTTTGTCCTTATCCTTCGATTCATATTTATAATCAGTAGGATCTTTCCCTATAGGTGCAAGATAAGCATTATCTGCCATATCACCAGTATATATACTTGAATCACGAGTTATAAATACTACTTTTTGTATTTTATCCTTAGGAGTTTTATCAGAAGGTAGGTAGTATTTACCGTCGGCACCCTTTACAACTTCGAGTTCTACGTGGACATTATCTAAAGTTGTTGGTTCAGTTCCACTTATAAATATCTCAGAGTAAGTTCTGTTTCCTCTTGGATCCCTTTTGGTAAGCTCTGTTGGAAGGGTTCCAGAATCCTTAGAAATATAAGCACTAGTTATACCACTAGGCATTTCAAGAGATTTATATTCAAGACCTTCATGAGCCGCTGCCATAATCTTACCCCAAAGTTCTGCTGGAATGTTACTACTAATAAAAGGTAGGGAGCTATTATCATCATAGCCCATCCATACAGCTCCTGAATAGTAAGGGGTTAGTCCACTGAAGTAAAGATTTCTATACTCTTCAGAAGTACCAGTCTTACCTCTAACTTCCATATTGCCAAATTTAGCATAGGAACCTGTATTGCTTACAGAATCTTTAAGCATATCATAGACAATGTAGGCTGTTTGTGGTGAAATTACTTGAGTAGATTCAAGTTTTGGCTCAAGTAGAACTTTACCATCTTTATCAGTGACTTTAGTATATATTCTTGAAGTAGTTATATTTCCTTGATTTCCAAAGGCACCAAAGGCTTGAGCCATTTCATAAGGTGTAGTACCATCTAATTCACCTAGAGATAAAGCTGAAATACTGGTTTTATCTCTGTCTGTTAAGCTTAAACCAAATTTTTCTCCATAGGCTGCAGAGGTATCTAAACCAATTTTATCAACTATAGATACAGCTACAGTATTTTTAGATAATCCAAGAGCTTCACGAGCGGTTATATATCCATCAAATTTATAATTCCAGTTTTGTGGATTATATGGACCATCTGAAGTTAGATATTTAGATCCTATAGAAGTTGGTAAATTACCATCTACAAATACAGAACCTGCAGTTATAACTTTTTCTTCAATAGCTGGTGCATATACAGTAAGTGGTTTTATACTAGAACCTGGTGAACGTAGGAAGGTTTGACCATCCTGTCCAACTGAAATAGCTCTATTATAAGACATAGCTGGTTGATCACCAACACCACCAATCATAACTTTAACTTCACCGTTAAGATAATCCGTTATTACAGCAGAAGCTTGAGCTCCTCCAGTATTAGAACCTTGAATATTTGTAAGATAATTGTTCATAATTTCTTGTACTGAATCTTGAAGTTCTCTATCCATAGTAGTATATATTCTTAAACCGCCATAAGCAATTTTTTCATAGGCTTCAGCTTCAGTATATTCATAAGTTTTCATTAAATCTTTTACAACCTGTTTTATTACAGGTCTTGAAAACCATTCATAAGCCATTTTGTCACTTTCTAAAGTTGAGAAATTTAACATAAGGGGTTCTGCTAAAGCAGCATCATATTCTTCTTGAGTTATCTTTCCAAGCTCTCGCATTTTCTTAAGAACTACCTTAGTTCTTGGGGAATCAAAGGCCTCACCCTTTTCAAAAGCTTCGTAAGCGTTTGTATAAGATACTGTTGGATTTTGAGCAGCACTTGCTAAAAATGCACACTGCTTAAGGGTTAAACCTTCGCTTACAGATTTTCCGAAATACATGATTGAAGCAGCTTCGATTCCATGGGCATTACCACCTAAAAATATGGTATTCATGTATTCGTCAAGAATTTGTTCCTTAGATAGAAGTTTTTCTACTTTACGAGCTAAATAAATTTCTTGAATTTTTCTTTCTACATTAGCTCTGTTATTTAAAGAATCTTCAAGAAAAAACTTGTATTTAACTAATTGTTGAGTAATAGTTGATGCCCCTTGAATTTCAGCATTAGATAAATGAAGAAGTATTTTAGCATCTTGGATTACTGCTCCACCAAGTCTTCTAATATCAACACCTTTGTGTTCGTAAAATCTTTGGTCTTCAATACTTACAAAAGCATCCTGGAGATATTTAGGTACTGTAGATATATCCACAGATATTCTCTTTTCAGGAGCCTTATACTCATCCATCTCTGCTCCTTTATTGTCATATAGAAATGTTGTTTCTCCATTAGATAAAAATATATCAAGATCAAGCTTAGGAGCTGTTTTAATCATACCAGATATAATACCAAAACCAGCAGCAGCACAAGAGATGATTAAAAGTAATAAAACTATATATATTATTTTCATGGTTTTACGACTTTTTTTCTTGGGCTTTTTTTGCTTAGATTCTCTTTTTTTATTCTCTCCCATATTATCCTCCTTTTATGATGAACATACCTTCGATAATATATTATAACTTATACACGAGTATAAATACAACATAGTATTCTTCGATGGAATTCTTTTACATATACATAGATTAAAGAATAAGTGGTTTTTATACGAGTATATATAAATTTATTAACATTATATCACATTTGTAAAGGAGTAATACTATGAAATCATCAAAAAAGGTAAAGTTTACCATAATAATTTTTTTAATTATGACATCCTTGATAACTTTTGTATATACCTTAGATAAAGTTATAATGCCTACAGTTAAATTAGTAGCTGATGCACAGATGAGAGCAGAAGTGACAAGCACAATAAATAAAACGATTTTTAAAGAATACTCTAAAAACTTTAATTATAATGATATAATAAAATTTGATAAGGATAACGATGGGAATATCATAATGATGACAGCAGATACACTAAAACTTAGTGAAATTGCTACATTAACTGTATTAAAGGCACAAGAAGAATTAGAACTTAAATCTCAAGTTGATATAAAAGTTCCCATGGGTTATGTAACTAAAAATAATATTTTAGCTAGGTTTGGGCCAGATGTAAAAATAAGAATGCGTCCAATAGGCCATATTACTACTAGATATATATCAGAATTTGAAGATGCAGGAATAAATCAAACCAGGCATAAAATTTATATAGAAACTACAACCAAAGTAAAGATGATTATGGCAGTATCATCTAATGAGTTAGAAATAGTTAATCAAATACCCGTAGTAGAAACTATAATAGTTGGGAGGGTACCTAACACTGCGGTACAAATGGATCTTAATGGAAACTAAAAGAGTGATATAGAATACAGACAAGATTTATTAAATATTATAATATTTACATAGTGAAACTATAAAAATAGGATAACTTTATAAAATAAATAATTAAAGAACAGGAGAGAAATAGAATGGATCAATGCGTAAAATTTTATAATGCTTTAGCTAAATATTATGATGATATTTTTCCAGCACCAGAAGGGAAAAAGAAATTTCCTTTAAAGAACATAGATAAAGGAGGTTTTATTTTAGATATTGGATGTAGTACAGGTGAAACTACTGAATATACATCTTCACAAGGATATAGAGCTCTAGGTATAGATTTAGATGAAGAAATGATAAGATTAGCTAAGGAAAAGTATAAGGAAAGTTATAGTTTAAAATTTCAGGTTATGGATATGAAAACTATATCTGAAACCTTCGGAGAAGAGTTTAATGGTATCGTGTGTATAGGAAATGTACTTCCTCATTTAGGAGGTAAAAATCAAATAAGAGAGTTTTTAAAAAGTTGTTATAGTGTATTAAAAAAAGACTCTCCATTATGTATTCAGACCATAAATTTTGATAAAGTAAAAAGAGAGAATATTACGGAACTTCCGCTTATTGATGGACCTAAGGTAAGATTTGAAAGATTTTATAAAATTACTTCAGGAAGTGATTTTGTAAAATTTATAGGTAGAATAACTGATAAGGAAAATAGTGAAATCTTAGAAAATACAGTAGATTTATTTATGCTGAAGAATGAAGAACTATTTGAGATGCTAAGAGAAATAGGTTTTGAAAAAGTTGAAATATACGATGACTTTAAAAGAAGTAAGTATACGGGTAGTGCACTTCCTTTAATAGTAGAGGCTATTAAATAAGAAAATTAAAGTGATATAAAAAGGTTTATTAATATATGAAATAAAATACACACTATAAGCTAATATGTTAATATTGGTTTATAGTGTGTATTTTATTTTTAAATTATTATACATTAGGGCTTAAAACACCTTGTAAAATATTACTTAGATTCCCAGTTAAATATGTAAGGGATGTTTCTATATAAGTCGCCATAATTTAATCCATAGCCAACTACAAATAAATCAGGAATTTCAAAGCAGCAGTAATCTGGAGAAATTTCTACAGCTCTTCTTTCAGGCTTATCTAAAAGAGTACAACATTTTACGCTTTTAGCTCCTAATTTTTTAACGTGTTCTACTACAAAGTTCATAGTAATACCACTATCTACAATGTCATCTACTATTAGTACATCCATACCTTCAATACTGTCAGGTACATCTTGAACTATTTTACAAGTACCGCTAGTTTCTTCACCATGTCCATAGCTTGATGTAGTCATAAAACCTATAGTTGTTGGTACAGTAATTTCTCTAACTAAGTCAGCGGCAAATATAAAGCTTCCTCTAAGTAGAGATAATACATAAACAGATTTTCCCTCATAGTCCTTAGAAATTTTTGCGCCAATCTTAACTACAGCTTCATTGATTTCTTCTCTAGAAAAGAGAATATTTCTTTGTTTATCTTCCATGTAATCACACCTCAATTTATATTTACATTAATGTTTTCATAGTATAAAATTAAGGTGAAAATGTCAATAGTATAAATAGGTAATAGGTTTTATCAATCATAAAAACAATAAGTTTATTAAACGTTAAAAAGTTATCTTAATATTGCTTAATTGGTCAGGAGCATAAATGCTCTTATTTTTTCAGAAGTTATTCCATGTCTAAGTATTTATGATATAAAATGTATAATAGAACAATAATTAATGTAAAGAAATTAGTATAAAAAATTATTTAATTAAGAGAAAATAAAGTTTGGAGATGAGTATATGGTAAATGGAAATATTGATGGAGTTAAAAACTTCATCTTGAAAAAGTTAGAAACTATCTATGATATGAAATTTCATAAATCTGATATATTATCAGAAGAGTTAGCTGAACTTTTAAGAGAGGTTACTTTAGAATTAGAAAGAGAGATAAGTGTTGCTATAGATAGAAAGGGAAGTGTAGTTAGTGTTGCTATAGGAGATAGCTCTACAGTAGAAGTTCCTATTATTGACACTAGAGAAGGTAGATTGTCTCAAGTGAGAGTAATACATACCCATCCTAATGGAAATCCTAAATTATCAGCTCTAGATATATCAGCTTTACTAAAATTAAAGCTAGATTGTATAGTTGCTATTGGAGTATCACAGGATAAACCTTTGGTTTATAATATAGGTTTTTGTGATGTGAAGGATAATATCCTTATAGAAGAAGAAATCAAAAATTTAACTATTAATAAAGCTTTAGATTATAAATTTTTAGATAAGGTTAAGTATATTGAAGATATCTTTAAAGTAGATAACATAATGGAGGATAACTCAGAAAGAGCAATTTTAATTTCTATAGAAGATGAAGAAAGCTTAGCAGAGTTAAAAGAACTTACTAAGGCTTGTGATGTAGAACCAGTTTATGAAATTCTTCAAAAACGTAATAAGATTGATTCAGCTTATTTTATAGGTAGTGGTAAAGTTGAAGAAATAGCCTATTTAAGGCAGTCATTAAGAGCAAATGTAGTAATATTTGATGAGGAATTATCAGGTTCACAGGTAAGGAATCTAGAACAAGCTATAGGAACAAAGGTAATTGATAGAACTACTCTTATCCTAGAGATATTTGCAAGAAGGGCTAGAAGTAAAGAATCTAAAATTCAAGTAGAGTTATCTCAACTTAAATATAGATTAAGTAGACTTAGTGGACTAGGAACTATGCTTTCAAGAACTGGAGGAGGTATAGGAACAAAAGGACCTGGGGAGAAGAAACTAGAAACAGATAAGAGAAAAATTAGAGAAACTATCTATGATTTAAATAAAGAATTAGAAAAGATTAAAAGTATAAGAGCAACTCAAAGAGAAAGAAGAAGCAAAGATAATATTTCTAAGATATCTTTAGTTGGATATACAAATGCAGGAAAATCTACCCTTAGAAATGCTCTTTGTGAATACTCACCAGTTAAGTCAGCTACAATAAAGGAAAAGGTTTTTGAGGCAGATATGCTATTTGCAACCTTAGATATAACAACAAGAGCTATGGTTCTTCCAGACAATAGAGTTGCTACAGTAACAGATACTGTAGGGTTTATAAGAAAATTACCTCATGATTTAGTAGAAGCATTTAAATCAACTTTAGAGGAAGTAGTTTATTCCGATTTATTACTTCATATAGTAGATGCATCTAATGATACGGCAGAAAAGCAAATAACTGTGGTAGAGGAAGTGCTTAAGGAGTTAGGGGCAGGAGATAAGCCAACCCTATTAGTACTTAACAAGATTGATAAGTCTAATGAAGAACTTTTAAGTTCCTTAAAGGAAAGCTTTAATAATTATTCTATTTTAGAGGTATCTGCTAGAGAAAAGATTAACTTTGAAGAGTTATTAAATAAATGCACAGAAATGCTTCCTTATAAATTGAAAACTTTCAAGGTGTTAATACCTTATAGTGATTCTTCAGCAGTGGCATATTTACATAGAAATGCAATGGTAGAAAGTGAAGAATATGGTGAGGAAGGTACTATACTTGTAGTCCAAGGTGATGACGAAGTTTATAATAAAAGTTCTAAATATATTATAGAATAGCTATTAAAGGATAATTAATAGGTTAAGGCATCTTCAAAAAAT
>DCDL01000018.1:9998-20388 GCA_002316385.1 Clostridium sp. UBA1056 | reverse complement strand
TTTATTTTCAGATGCCTAAGATTATAAATTTAAAGATTAAAACAATAAATGAAGGGGAGAGTATGGGGAGAAATTTGAGTACAGGATTAGTTAAATATGATTGGAACTTCATTGAAAATTATAGTGATGAAGAAATTACCTATTTTCTAAGTTTAGAGGGAAAATCAATAGAAGCTATATGTAAAATTAGAAATTTAGATAGACCTACAGTTCAAAAGCACCTTATAAGTAGTAAAATTAAGTATAGATTTTTAGTTAAAAGTGAATCAACATCAGATTTATTTAAATCTTTAATTGTAGCAGCTAAGGAAGAAAGAATCCTAGTTTTAAATAGTTTAGACAGAGTAAATAAAGAAAAGCTAACTCATTTTTTAGTTAAAAATTATATGGAAATGGGACTTAAAGATAAAGAAGCTGCCATATGGATTATGGGTGAACTGAGAAGTAGTGCAACTGTAGAGATTCTTATAAAAGCAACAGTTAATAATCATGTAAATATCAGAAGAATGGCTATTTCAGCTCTTGGAAAGATTGGTGATCCAAGAGCTGAGAGAGCCCTTATTAGAGCATTAGAGGATAAAAATCCTCAAGTTATAAGTTATGCAGTGAAATCATTACAAAAGGTGAGTACTGGAGAAGCAGATGATAAAATAAAAGCTTTATTTTATAGCACTGATAAAGAGTATATTAAAAAAGCCTGTGAGAGTTATATAGAGCAAATAAATAGTGAAGAAATAAATAGGCGAGAAAACTGATCTATTATTTATTTGATAGTGCCTAAATTTAAATTTTACAAAGGGGGCTTAATTAATGAGTTATTTTACGGTGAAGGGAAGTGCTACTTCAGAATTTCAAGAGAAAAAATCTACTTTTATAGGTTACATAAAGAGAGTAAATACTGAAGAAGAAGCAAAGGACTTTGTAAATGAAATAAAGAGCATGCATAAAGAGGCAACCCATAATGTTTATGCTTATATAGTTGGAGAAAATAAAGGTATACAAAGGTACAGTGATGATGGTGAACCACAAGGAACAGCAGGTATTCCAGTATTAGAAGTTATAAAGAAAAATGATTTAACAGATGTAGTAGTGGTAGTTACTCGTTATTTTGGAGGTATTCTTTTAGGGGGAGGCGGATTAATAAGAGCTTACTCTAAAGGAGCCTCTACAGCCATTGAAGAAGCTGGTATTGTAGAAAAGGTAAGGGGATTAAATTTAAGATTTACTTTAGATTATGACTTAATAGGCAAGATACAATATCTATGTGGTACAAAGAATTGGCATATTGAAGATACCATATATACGGATAAAGTAGAGTTATTGCTATTCTCAGAAACTGAAAATAAGAAAATAATAATTGCGGCATTTATAGAAGCTACCAATGGAAAAGTTACTATATTTGAAGAGGATGAAGAGTACTTATTTAAAGAAGGCCATAGATACTATAGAGCTATTGAAGAATAGGTCTTGAAATTTGAAATTATTAGGCATATTATGTTATAATAGGTACATTGATTTTAAAGTTAACAATTATATATAGTACAGGAGGAAATTACTATGTCAGGACATTCAAAATGGCATAATATCCAAGCTAAAAAGGGCAAGGCAGATGCTAAAAGGGGTAAAATATTTACTAAAATAGGTAAGGAAATAGTTGTTGCAGCTAAAAATGGTGGATCCAATCCAGATTCAAATGCTAAACTTAGAGACGTTATAGCAAAAGCAAAAGCAGCTAATATGCCTAATGATACAATTGCTAGAGCAATTAAAAAAGCAGCAGGAGAGTTAAGTTCAGTAAACTATGAAACTATAATCTATGAAGGATATGGACCAGAAGGAATAGCTGTTATAGTTGAATGTCTTACTGATAATAAAAACAGAACAGCGGGAAATGTTAGATATGCATTTTCTAAGCAAGGGGGAAACATGGGAACCCTTGGATGCGTAGGATTCATGTTCCAAAGTAAAGGAGAAATCATTATAGAAAAAACTGATTCAGTAGATGAAGATGAACTGATGATGATGGCTTTAGATGCAGGTGCTGAGGACTTTGTGGCTGAAGATGAAGTATTTGTAGTAACTACAACTCCAGAAGATTTTGGTATAGTAAGAGAAGCCTTAGAATCTAATGAAATAGAATTCTTAGAAGCGGATGTTAAGATGATTCCAGATACATATACTGAAATCAGTGAAGAAGTTGCAACTAAATTCCAAAAGATGCTAGATGTACTTGAAGATGATGATGATGTTCAAAATGTATATCACAATGCTGGATTCCCAGAAGGATGGGAAGGTTAATAGTAGAAGCCAAGTAATATCAATGATTTGAGCGAATAAAATTAAATGATAAAATAAATTATAATTGAGATATACATTAATTTAGCTTTATGCTAAAGATATATATTAAGATTTAAAAGTCACCTTCTATCAATAAGATATGGTGACTTTTTTATGTTATTAAAAGATTTTGTATTTGAATTTCAAATAATAAATAGAAAAAGCCTATCCTTAATGATAAGCTCTTTCATCATATTGTTTTATTTCTTTTTATTTCGTTTTCTTAAAGTTATAGCTCCAACTCCTGCTAAAGTTATTCCACTTAGTATGATAAGTCCACTTCCTACCATTGCTCCTGTTTGTGGTAACTTCTTATCAGGCTTTTCTTTAGATGGCTTAATTGGTTCTTCTGGGTTTGGGTTTGCAGGTTCTTCTTTATTCGGATCCTCTGGCTCTGGTTTTGTAGGTTTTTCTTTATCTGGATCCTCTGGTTCTGGTTTTACAGGTTCTTCTCCTATACTAGCAAAGTCTGCACCGTATATTTTCTGAACATCTTTATTGTAGATAGCTTTTGCATTTCCAGCTTTATCTATGAAGATTACATGACTAATTTTCCATTCATTATCTTCAGCTAAGAATTCCGCATTTCCTACATATTTACCATCTTTATAGTTTAATACTAATTGTTGTTTTGCATTATCTTTTCTTACATATTCTACATAAGCTTTTTCTGAATATTCATCATCTGAAGTAATATATAATCTGTCATTTTCTACTTTTATTGCTTTTATTAAATCATTTTCTTGTAATGTGTATTGAGAACCATCAATCTCTCTAGCTATATGGATTTTTGCTGTACTTCTATCTTTACTTTCATCTGTTACAAATACTTTTAATCCATAATTCTTTAATATTAATCCTGATGGATTTCCCCAGTAATTTGCTGTATAATCATTACTATCGTTAAATACTGGATTCATGAAAGTGTTGTTATCATTTACAGTAAAAGTATTCTTATCAGAACCACCCTTGACTTCAAGATTGCTTCCTGGTCTTAAGCTAAATGCAGCATCATGCATTTGGTAGTTCATTTTGTCAGCTCCACTTTCACCATAAGTATACTTATATGTTACAGGATTCTGATCTGCATCTACAACTCCAACACAAAGTTCACCTGGATGTTCATTTGTATCTTGATCTGGTTTAAAACCATCATATTTACCATTTATATACCACATTACTAAACCTGGGTCATATTCAAGGCTTCGTCTTCCAATATTAATAGTTTGTAAACCTTGATCTACTAAAGTACCAGCGCCACTATTTCTCCACTCTAATAAATAATAATGATCGTAAACTTCTATACCATCGCTTTGTTTAAATCCATTTAAGTTGAATTTTGATTCTCCTTCTGAATTATCAGCAAATAGGGTACTACCATTATCAACAATCTTAATATCGTCGAAGTATATGCCTTCTTCTGGAGTATTAGAATCTGATCTAAATCTAAATCTAAAATCTACTTTTTTGCCTTTAAATTGACTTAAATCAAATGTAGCATCTAACCATTTATCTGATTTTTTAGATGAGTAATCAGTAAATCCCCAGCCTGGATTTCTATCTTTTATAGTATCTGGATCATTGTCTATTATCCATTGATCTACTTTATCTGTAGTTAGTCCAGTTTCATCTTGTATAGTTATCCACTCATCTGTACCAACTTCTTTTACTTGTACTGAACCAAAATCAAAATAAGGATCTATTGCATACCAAGTTTTAAAACTTAACTTTGGTGATGTTGTATTAGTTAAATCTATAGGTTCTTTTAAAGTCATATAATTTTCTAAATAATTGCCTTTACCACTAAAATAGCATTTTGCTCCTTCTGGTGGAGTCACAATTTGATTTCCTCGAGCTTCTGGTAATTTAATTTTTATAGCATCTTTGTTCTGCCCTTTTAAAGTCGCTTGATCTAGAACTATATCTATTCCTTTTTCATCAATATCTTCTAGATTTAAAATCTTAGAATTTTGCCAATTAGCTACCCTACCTCTTGCCTCAAAATCTTTTTGTAAGAATTCCTTACAATAAGCTCCATAACTTACTGGTTGAGAACCTCTTGGATCCCCTGTATAGCTACCGCCCATTATAGACCAATTCTCTACTGGTGGGTTTGAAGAATGATGATATAAATCTGGAAGTCCTAGAACATGTCCAAATTCATGATTGAAAAGATCTACTGGTAAATCTTGCTCAAATACTGTGAAATCTTCAATTGCGAAAGTTTTATTATTTTTATCTGTTACTGTAGGATTTTTTGAAACTAAATTTTGTCTTCTTTCCACTGAGAGTTTAGTCATATCTTCTCCAAAAATATTAAAGCCCCATCTAAAAGGCCATATAGCATCCTTACCTAAAGATCCTCCACCCCATTCTTCTCCTAAGCCTGGATGAAGAACAACTAAACTATCTATAATTCCATCAGGCTCATTATAATTTCCATCTCCATCTAAATCCCATTTATCCTCTATATCGAATTCAGATAGATCTAAATCTTTTGATGCTTTTTCAATGGCTTCTTTCACTAAATTTCTAGCTCTTGGTTGATCACTTCCACCTTCATTAGAACCATATTCTGCTGCATTATGATCTGCTGTATACCAACCAACAACCTTTCCTTTAAACTCATAAGCTCCACCTGATTCTTCCATAAAGAACTTATTTACGGTTATATGTTCTTTTCCATCGGAGGTTTTATAAGTGTTGTCTCCAAAGAATAACTTCTCATAAAATTCAGCAGTGGTTTCTGCTCCTGTAAAAGCATTAATTCTCCAGTCTTCTCTTGTGTCTAATTCAGTGTACTTGTAATCTGGAAAGTCGATTAAAATTACTAGTGGCTTTGACGTAAATTTTTCGCTACTATACCCCTTTCTTTGAATAGTACCTAGTGGATTTTTAAATTCACCCATGGTTTCAGCATAAGCTGATATTGTAGATCCGGCTGTCCCAAGCAACATCGAAACTGATAATGCGATACTTAAAAGTCTTTTGTTTTTCATTTTCTTCCCCCCAAAACAAAGTAGTTAGTGTAAAGATTTTTACACAATACTTTTTTAAAATTTTTTATACATCAAGAGTTCTAGAGTTTTTAATAAAAACAATATAACCCCTAATTTCGTCTTATAATTGATTCTTTGAGAAAATACAAATGATATAAGAGGATGTCATTGTCATGAGTTTCACTATAACTTATTTATGGTCAATATTTAATTACGATAATTTTCCTGCGTCTTGATTTTGTTGGTAGAAGCATTTTATTAAAGCAGATTATCTTTGATGATTAAAATATAAGTGTTTATACTATATGAAAATCTTAATAAACTTCTTAAGTATATACCTACTTCTGAGAAGTGCAAATTGAGGCCTCATTAGATCTATAGGTGATTTATTATAAAATGGAAGTTTGATAAATTAACTCAACTTTTTCATAAGTTAATTTATAATATAATGGTATATACTTCAGAGGTATTCTATAAAATATAATAACTGACTGTAATTCATGGGCATTATTCATTATTGTAAATTTTGAGAATATTACGTTGAAGTAATTATAAATCATTTTTTAAAAATTTGAAATACATTTTTGTATAATTTATTAACTTTTTCAAATTTTAGTTAATAGGTATACAATTATATACTTATTTGTTTAGTTTCGTAAAAAGTAAACTTCATTAGGATAGATTTAAATAAAACCTATTTTTCACCTTTGTAAATAATACTTATGGATAATTATATATAATTAATATGAGGATAAAATATGTAGATATAGATATATTTGAAGATGATGGCATTATTCAGAATATATATCGCAATGCTGAATTTCTAACGAGATGGTAAGGTTAATAGCTTTCAATTAATATAAAATATAAACAAATCACCTTATTTATATAAGGCCTAAATAAGGTGATTTTGATTAATGTAATATATACTTAGCTCAAACTATCTCAATAGACAAATCACTAAAACTTTACCATTTGAGTAACTATTTAAAAAGTTAACTTTTTAAATAGGGAAAATGTTAAATATATAGTCCTCATAAAATCTAAACAATTCATTTAAGTAGCTTAATTTATAGCTTTAAAAGTAACTTTTATTTTTAATTCTTGAACCAGGATGTGGTGCTAAGAATCAGAATTATGAGTAATTGTGCTAGAATGAGAGATTATTTACAATAAATTTAAAATTTAAGTGGAAAAATAAAGATAATTCTATTGAAGTTCATTATAAATTTATGATATTATATGTGCTATTAGTTAATAAGGATGTGTTTTATTGAAGAATATAAAATTTTATACAGGATTAATTATTACTTTCCTTATATCCTATATTTTAATTCAATTTGTAGATAATTATAGTTATTTCTTTGGGATAATTTCTAAATTATTATCACTATTAACTCCATTTTTCATAGGAATGATTTTAGCGTATATTCTATCTCCACTAGTAGATTTCATGGAGAGAAAGCTAAAGTGTAAAAGGTGGTTAACCATACTTATAATTTATGGAGTAGCTATAAGTGGTACTGTTATTTTTGTTATAATGATAGTGCCATATATTACTAATAGTATTATAGAGATAATAAATCAAATTCCTCAGTATTCGAAAGAAGTAGAAGCTTGGATTTTAAGTATAGCCAGTGGTATTGAAAGTACTTCTTTGGCTCAAATTCAAGAGGGATTACTTTCGATAATTCCTCATTTAGGTAGTTTTGCTAAATTTATATTAGATTATATATTGAGTACAACATTATCTTTAACTGCCCTAATTGTAAATGTAGTTTTAGGATTAATCATATCTGTATATATTATCATTGATAAAGAGGGTATATTAAGTTATATAAAGAAAATTACTAATATAATTCTAAAAAAAGAGAGAGCAAGCTTAGTTATTGATGTATGCAAAACATTTAATTCTAATGTGGGTAGCTATATTGTAGCTAAATCTATTGATTCTTTTTTTGTAGGTCTAGTAAGCTTTATTGGATTATCATTGGTAGGATCAAAATACGCATTGTTACTTGGAGTTATATGTGCAATAACTAATATGATACCTTACTTTGGACCTATTATAGGTATGGTGCCTGCAGTGATTATAAACATGTTCTATAGTCCTTCTGTGGCAATGTATTCTTTAGTATTTTTAGTAATTCTTCAACAAATCGAAGGAAACATTATAGAGCCTAAATTTGTTGGTGGAAAGTTAGGGTTAAGTCCAATCCTCACACTTCTTGCAGTAACTATTGGTGGTGGATTCTTTGGCATAATAGGGATGATTTTGGCAGTACCAATTATGGGAGTTATAAAAATTTACTTAGATAAAGTTATTGAGAAGTATAAGTACAGAGAATTACAATAATGAATTTAATGATTAAGGAAGTCTAAAAGCTTACCTAAAAGGAAGTAAATAATTAAAGTTAAGAAGCTATATAGCATAGAAGAAAGATTCTATAGCTATATAGCTTTTTTATATGAATTTCAAGGAAGATATTAAAAAGAAAAGTTTTTTCATACCATATTTTTCAGAAAAGCAAAAAGGAAATAAAGTAATAAATGTAGAAAGTTATGACAGAAAATATGTACATTATAATATTTAAGTGCATGAATATTAAGGGAATAGATTTCATATTCTATAGAGAATAAAAGTATATAGGTGGAATTGAGATGTTTAAGAATGTAATTGTAAGAAGACCATGTAAAGCTTTGGCAGAGGGGATAACCACAGCTAGTTTAGGAAAACCAGATTATGAGCTAGCCTTAAAACAACATGACAAGTATATTGAAACATTAAAGGAATGTGGTGTAAATGTTACAGTATTAGAAGCAAATGAAGATTTTCCTGATTCTTGCTTTGTAGAAGATGTGGTGCTTTGTACAAGAAAGTGTGCTATTGTTACACGTCCTGGTGCATTGAGTAGAAGAGATGAAATTTTGCAAAAAGATATGCAAGAAGCTTTAGAGAAGTTCTATAAGAATATTGAATATATCAAAGAGCCTGGTACCGTTGAAGCTGGAGACATAATGATGGTAGGAGATCATTTTTATATAGGACTTTCAGCTAGAACTAATGAAGAAGGTGCAAAACAAATAATTGATATACTGGGAAAATATGGATTAGATGGTTCAGTTGTACCTTTAAAAGAAGTATTACATCTTAAAACTGGACTTGCTTATCTAGAAAACAACAATTTACTTGTAGCTGGAGAATTTGTTACTAGTCCAATATTTAAAGACTTTAATAAAGTTGTAATTAATGAGGATGAAAGTTATTCTGCTAATTGTATTTGGGTAAATGACATAGTTATAGTTCCTGCAGGATATCCAACAACTAAAAAAGCTATAGAGGATTCTGGCTATGAAGTTAAAGAAGTAGATACTTCTGAGTATAGAAAAATAGATGGTGGATTAAGCTGCTTATCACTTAGGTTTTAATTAATAATAGGGGGATTTTATATGGTGAATAACACCAATTTACAAGATAAATCATCTGGCTTAGGATATGCAAGACTTACAGCAGTTGCCATAGGTGCAACTATAGGTGGAGGAGTATTTAGCTTAGCAGGGGACATGGCTGCTAATGGAGCAAATACTGCTGCTGTAATAGTAGGGTGGATAATTTGTGGAATAGGTATGCTAGCTCTTACTATGTGTTTCTTTGGACTAAATAAGATTAAGCCTCAATTAACAGGAGGAATATATAGCTATGCTAATGAAGGTTGGGGAGATTATGTAGGATTTAACTCTGCCTGGGGATATTGGATAAGTGCACTGCTTGCCAATGTATCCTATGCAACACTGCTATTTGCAGCTATATCTTATTTTATACCTATATTTGGAACAGGAAATAATCTATGGTCTATAGTATGTGCATCTCTAGTTATTTGGGTTATGAATTACTTAGTGTTAAGAGGGGTAAAAGAAGCAGCTGGTATAAACTTAGCAGTAACTATAAGTAAGGTTATTCCTATTCTTGTGTTTATAGTTGCAGTAATATTTATAAGAGCCTTTGATCCATCAATATTTATGGCAAATTTCTGGGGAGAGCCAGGAGGATTATCCTTTGTAGAGCAAGTTAAGGCTACTTCAGGAACTACAGTATGGGCATTTATAGGTATTGAAGGAGCAGTAGTTATTTCAGGAAGAGCTAAACGTTCTAAGGATGTTGGAAAAGCTACAATAACAGCATTTTTATCTGTAATAGCAATTTATATAATGGTATCCATGCTTAGTATGGGAGTTATGCCAAGGTCAGAACTTGCAGAGCTAGGTAATCCACCTATGGCAGCAATACTAGCAAGTGTAGTTGGACCTTGGGGAGCAGCTCTTGTAAATATAGGAGTAATTATATCTCTTGCTGGAGCTACTTTAGGATATACAATAATATCCTCAGAGTGCCCTTATCTAGCAGCTAAGAATGGAGTATTTTCTAAGGTTTTTGCTAAGGAAAATAAAAATGGAGCCCCTGTAAATGCTCTATATTTAACAAATGGAATAATTCAATTATTTCTTATAATAACCTATTTAAATAAATCAACCTATCAAATATTCTATACAATTTCAGCTAGTATGATTATGATTCCATACCTTCTAAGTGCAATGTACTATTTATTAATTGCTTTTAAAAAGGATGGATTTGTAGGAGAAAGCACTAAGACCACAAATATGGCTAGATTTATAGGAATCCTTGGAACCATATACGGTTGTTGGCTAATTTATGCTAGTGGGCTTACTGGATTATTAATTACAGCTATTCTATACGCTCCAGGTACATTAGTATATATAAAAGCTAAAAGAGAAAAGGGAGAAAAGTGCTTTGAAACTGTTAGGGATAAAATTATTCTTGGAGTAATAATAGCTATGGCTATACTATCTTTAATTCTTATTTTTAATGGCACAATAGCTCCATTTTAAATGGGATATATACAAATTAAGTTGTTAAATAATGAAATGAATTTTAATATTGAGTTAAAATATGCTAAATGAAAATATGAAAAAGAGGCTTTCGCAAAATGAGCTAATCTAAATAAATATTAAATAAGCACTTATATTATTAACGC
>DCDL01000018.1:0-9959 GCA_002316385.1 Clostridium sp. UBA1056 | reverse complement strand
AATATTTTATATAAGATTAGTAATATATTCTGCAAAAGTCTCTTTTTATTAGTAAGTTATTTCATTTTTTCCGGAATGATCCTTGCTATTAGCATAGGAACCTATTTTAACTCCATTTATTATTCCTACATCTGCACCATCCTTAGGATACATTTTTCTAAGTTCAGCTTGACTTTTTTTTCTATCTTTAAGACGACTTTTATTATTATCAACCATAAAAACACCTCCTTAAATTATTAAAAAATAACTATATAATTAGTTTGTCCTTTAAATGAAAAAATATTATGGAAAGTAAAGGATTAGCTTCCGTAGAAAGAAGTATTACCATATTATTAAGAGTATATATTGAATGTTTGGACACATAATAATATTGATAATTATTATAAAGGAGGTATTAAACATGGCTAAAAATCATAAAAATCATGAGCATACTTCAAGTAATCCTAAGACAGGAAATGTAAAGGATCATATATCTTCAAAGGCAGGAATTAAATCTCCTAAGGAAAAAGAATAACTTAATATATCTATGATGTAATTAGTTTAAAATAAATAAATGGCTAATCTCAATAAAAAGATAGCCATTTATTTAAATTGAAATATAAAATTTAAATAATGAATTATATAACTAAACTTATTTAGTTATAAGATTTAATCTATATAAATAAATTAAGTCCAGCATCTTCTGTGGAAGCTAAATATGTTGCAACTCCACCAACTTCAACATTTTGAAGTAATTCTTCACGTTTAATACCCATTAAATCCATAGACATAGAGCAAGCAAGTATTTTAACTCCCATCTTAAGAGCATTAGCTATAAGAGTATCAATGTCATCTACATTATTTTTAGTCATGATATTTTTAATCATAGCAGGACCCATACCAGCCATGTTCATCTTAGATAGAGGAAGTTTTCCTGTATTGCTAGGAAGCATTATATCAAACATTTTTTCCATGGTATCCTTTTTAACGGAAGGCTTATCCTTCCTTTTTAAGATATTAAGTCCCCAGAAGGTAAAGAACATGGTAACAGGTTTACCCATGGAAGCAGCTCCGGTAGCGATTATAAAGGATGCTATAGCCTTATCAAGATCACCACTAAAAACTACAAGGGTTGCGCCATCTTTTTTTGAAGTATCACAGCTAGGTGGAGTTGCACTTCTTGTTAAATCGCAAGAGATACCTTTTTTTACTAGTGCTACAAAGGCTTTTTCTTTTTTATTAAATTCACCTTTTATAAGGGTATTTCCAGTTTTGTCACACCAGCTACTAATATCCTTCTGAAAACCAGGATCAGAAGCTTTAACTTCTAATATATCTCCATCATTTAGTTTAACCATTTCTTCAAAAACTCTACTAATAGGTCCTGGGCATTGAAGTCCACAAGCATTAAGACTTACAGCAGCTGTAGGTGTTTCTTCTATAGCAGAATAAGTAGCAGACTCACAACAACATTCTGGAGTTTTTTCTTCTAAGCTCTCTTTAGTGTTTATATTTTCTAAAGACTCCATAGAGGATTTAACGGCAGAGTAGGTTTTATAACCACCGTCTAAGTTAACGCAATTAAATCCATATTGAGAAAGTATTCTACAACCGATATATCCACGAAGACCTACTTGACAGTAAACATAAATTATTTTGTCCTTAGGTATTTTATTTAAGTTATTTCTAAGAGTACCTAGAGGGATATTTACAGCACTTTCTATATGACCAACTTCAAATTCCATCTCTTCCCTTACATCTAGTATAAATTCCTTATTAGTTATTAATGTATCAACTTCATCCCATTGAATAATATTAATTAAATTATCCATTATATTAGTTCCTATATATCCAGCCATATTAACAGGGTCCTTAGCAGAAGAATATGGAGGAGCATAACACAATTCTAGTTCAGGTAAGTCTGTTATCTTCAGATTTCCCTTTATAGCAGTAGCTATAACATCAATACGTTTTTCTACTCCATCTAGACCTACTCCTTGTGCTCCTAATATTCTTCCATCTCTTGGATTAAATAAAATCTTAAGAGAAATAGGGAAGGCACCAGGATAATAGCCAGCATGAGAATTTGGATGCAAATGAATAGCTTTATATTCTAAGTTAAGTCTTTTCAACGTCTTTTCATTATTACCTGTAGTTGCAACAGTAAGTGAAAAGACTTTTGCTACAGAAGAACCTAAGGTACCATTATATTCAGCCTTCTTACCACAGATATTATCTGCGACAATATGCCCTTGTCTATTAGCAGGCCATGCAAGTGGAATCATAGTTGGATTACCATTTATATAATCAATTATTTCTACAGCATCACCAAGAGCATAGATATTTTCATTAGAGGTTTTCATTTCCTTATTTACAATAATTGCTTTTCTATTATTTACTTTAAGTCCAGCATCTATAGCAATTTTACTTTCAGGTGCCACACCTATTGATAAAATAATCATATCTGTAGCAATCTCTTTACCGCTACTTAAGACTACCTTTTTACCGTTATTTTCAAAGGATTTAACCCCGTCTTTAAAAATTAAATTAACTCCATTTTGAATTAAATGTTCATGAACTATAGCTGCCATTTCATAGTCTAAAGGAGCCATAACTTGATCAGCCATATCTACAATGGTTACAGAAATTCCTCTTTCCTGAAGATTCTCAGCCATTTCAAGTCCTATAAATCCACCACCCACAATTAAGGCTTCCTTTGGAGCTGAATTATCAACAAAAGCTTTAATTTTATCAGTATCTGGTATGTTTCTAAGAGTGAATAAATTATTTGACTCCTTAAGTCCAGGAATAGGTGGAGTTATTGGGCTAGCACCAGGTGATAAAACGAGTACATCATAGCTTTCTTCATAAATTTGAGAAGAGATATGATTTTTTACAGTAACCTTCTTAGCTTCTTTATCAATTTTAATAACTTCGCTGAAATTTCTTATATCAATGTTAAATCTAGCACTCATGCCTTCTACTGTTTGAACTAGAAGGTTCTCTCTTTCCGTTATTGTTTCTCCTATATAATAGGGAAGTCCACAGTTGGCAAAGGAAATATACTCGCCTTTTTCAAACATAATTATTTCTAAAGATTCATCTAATCTTTTTAGACGTGCAGCAGTGGAAGCTCCGCCAGCAACTCCACCAACAATAATAACTTTTTTACTCATATTAAAGTCCCCTTTCAAAATTAAATCATATAAAATGTAGAAAATAATTAAAATATATCTCAATATTCATATATCACAATAATACGATATAAATCTTTATAAAAAAGAAGTCTAAAGAATTTCGACTTCTTAAATAATTAAAATAAAACTTCTATTAGTTCTTTTATTTTCTCATCACTAACACTATATATAATCTCCAAGCCATTACGTTGCCAATCTATAATACCAAAGGCTTTTAATTTAGCAATATGCTGTGATATAGTTGATTGAGGCATGTTTAAGCAACTTTGCATATTAGTAACATTGCTTCCACCATTATCAATGAGACCTTTAACAATACAAAGCCTTACGGGGTGGGCTAATGCTTTTAAAATATTTGCTTTTTCTTCAAAGACCTTTGGATTAGTTAAAAATGTGTCATCTTTATTCATGTTTTATATACCTCCATATCATTATATTCACATAATACGATATAGTTACAAAGGTGTCAATAAATAATAAAAAATATTTTTTATAAGAAGAATAGAGCTGCTAAGGTAGTAACAATTAAACCTAGAACTACTGGTTTAAAATTGCGATTTGCAAGTTCGAAAGGAGATACCTTGCATATGGCAGAAACAGGAATTATAGCCCAAGGTATTAAGGTACCGCCACCTACCCAAATAGCACCTAACTGTCCAAGAGCTGCTAAGGTAGCTACGTTGCCACCGGTGGCAGTTCCAAATAAATTTGCAGTGGAGCCTGCTAGAGCTATGCCAGAGAATCCAGAACCATCTAGTCCTGTGATTGCACCTACAGTAGTTACACCAAAGGCACTTAATACATTATTTAGTGGAACTGCATTAGAAAGAGCAAAACCTAAATCATTTACTATACCTAAAGAACCTGTAGGTAAATAGTTTCCTATAATAGCTGTGAATCCATCGCCACCTACATAAAAAAAGGCAGCAATTGGAACTACAACTCCAAAAACTCTAAATCCAAATTGGAGTCCTTCTACTAAATGGCTGGTGATCTTATTAAAAGAAGCTTTTTTATAAGTTTTTATAGATACTAATATAAGCACAATTAAGGTTGTACCACCGATTAGTGCTGTAGCATCTCCACCTTTTAAATTTAAAAGAAGCATTAAAAATACATCAACAACAAATAAAAGGGGAATTAATACAGCGAAGAAGGTTTTCCAGCCTTTACTTAAAAGAGTTTCATCTGTAACTTCAACTTCTTCTGAGTACTCAGTATAGGTGAGATTTTCAAGAGTTCCATTCTTCATATCTCTCTTTAATAGAATAAAGGCTGTAACTGTAGTTACAACTCCCATAATAATTATAAGAGGAACACTAGCTTTAACTACTTCAGACACAGGAATACCAGCAGCATCAGCAGTTAGTTTGGGAGCGGCTTGAATTACAAAATCTGTAGATAAGGCAATACCATGACCAAAAAGATTTATTGCTATAGCAGCACCTATTGCAGGAAGACCGGATTTAATGGCAACAGGTACTAACACTGCCCCAACTAATGCAACAGCTGGAGATGGCCAGAAAAAATAGGAAAATATCATCATTATTATACCTATACCCCAAAAGGCTATAAAATCATTTTTTATAAACTTACTAAAGGGTTCTATCATAACTTTGCTTATTCCTATATAGGAAAGAGCCTTACTTAAACTAGCAATTATAGATATTATAAGTATTGTTGGCAATAACTCTGTAATTGAGTAAATAAAGCTATTAAAAATGCTAATTAAAGATGTAGGAATAGACTTAGTGCTAATTAATGCGATTAATACTACTCCAACAATGCAAATAAGAGAGCAGTCTAATTTTTTTATCATTACTATTAAAATTAGTATTATAAAGATTAAATAAATATAATGTATTGCGGTTAATTCAATCATTTGTAGCCTCCTGATAACTTATCCTAATCTAGTAATAGAATATGCTGGAGACAGAATTAGTGTTAAAGGGCAAGATTAAAATTTTACATCATGATAAGAATTTTAATTGCTTATGAATAAAACTGTTTAAATAATTTCAAATAATATATAATAGTAATAATGTGATATTTTAGAGTAAGGCACTATCAAATAAATAATAGATCAGTTTTCTCGCCTATTTGCCACGAATACTGCGTCGTTAAAATCNNTTGGTCTATTATTTATTTTCACATGCCTAAATTAGAGATTTAAGGAGAAAAATATGAAGAGTTTTAAATTTAAACATAACGATGAAGAGTTTATTTTATCAGAGGATAATCTTTCTTATATGGAAGCTGATGAAATTGAAGGCTTTAACATAGAAAAGGTGTTAGAAATTTTAGCAGAAGCTAAAGAAAAGGTGCAATTTGATTATGAGTATTATGCTGATAATTGCGAAGAATGTAGCAATAGTGAGACTGTAGATAAAAAATATTATAGATTTTTAGAGTATCATTTTTATATGTTTATTAAAGAAGGAAAATATATAATGAGTAACATAAGCAATGACTTTGAAAATACTACTTATTCTCGATTAGAGAAGAATAGAAGTATAGATGAAAGTTATATTGTGTCTATTATAGTATGTGAAAGCTGTAGGAGCTTTACTATAGAAATTGAACAATGTGATATGTAATTAAATAAATTTGACATGTAATTAAATAATTGTGACATGTAATTAAATAACTGTGTATATTTTTAGGTTAATTTCATATACTCTTTAATGGAAGGCTATTGGAAGGAAATAATTTATAGATATTTATAGAAGTTGATGTATAAACATATAAAAACTGGATACAATCCCTAGTAGGAGGGATTGTATGTTTAAAAGATATAAAAAAAATAAAGGATTATACATTTTTATAGCCTCTGTAGGTATGATAGTTTTTTTAATTAGCTATACTGTGAGTATAGCCTTCCTAAGAAGTTCCAAGGAGAGAGGAACTGGAATTTTAGGTGAAGCAACTCAAGCTAGTTTTATGAATATGAATGATGCGGTAATTTCAGAAAAAAGCAATATAGAGTTCATATTAAACTATAAAAACTCATTAGATAAAGTGAAAATTAATGATAAATTAGACCAAACTATAAATGTAAAAAAAGATGATCTAATTGGTCTTAACCAAGAGCAGGCTGAAAAGATATTTTCTAGCTTTGGATATAAGATAGAGAAATTCACAAAAGAAAATGTGGTATTTATAAAGGATGTAGAAGGATATAACTACAAAGAAGATTCTTACTTTATAGGAATAAAGGATGAAAATATTGTTATTTACAATAAGGATTCTAATGGAGCAATAAAGGTAGTAGAAGAGAAACTGTTGAATCCTAAAGACGATGGTGGACAGTCATATTTTAAAATTAATGACATAGAGAACAGAGGTAATCTTTTGAGGACATTCTATGAAGGGCATAAAGATTATCAGTTTTCCAATATACAAGAGGCTATGGAATATGCTCAGGCTCTTTGTAGCACATAGTATCAGAAAAAGAGTGTTTCAAATAAATTTTTGAAGCACTCTTTTTCAATGTAATATTAAGGATAAGAATAAATAATATTTTTTATAAAGAAATATTATTGGTTATCAATAGGCTTAGTACCTATTATCATTTCGATGATTGTATGTGTAATAGGTATATACAAAGAGAACTACCCTTTAATGATTAAGGGATTAATAGTATCCTTATTAATATAGTAGGGTGGTGCGCATTTTTAAAGTTATATGTAAAAAATGGAAATAAGTAATTTCAAAACTATAAAGTAATTACCTATAAAGGTGATAGTTGTTCCAATCAAGTGGAATAACTATCGCTTTTTTAATAATAAAATTATATTATTTGTTAGCAAATTATATAGAAGGAAAAAGAGCATCTCATGAAGAAATAATGAACGTACATCCCAAATATTACGGTTATGAGATTGAAAGGTTTTTGAATGCATATGTGTTGGTATCTGCAGGAGTATTTATTGGAGCAAGTGCACTACCAGTTATTCCAACAGCTTTGTTAACTGAACAGGAATTCTGATAGGAATTTCAGTAGATATGTTTAAGGAAAATGTAAGTAACTAAGAAAGTGGGATTAATATTGAAAGACGATAAAAGAAAACTTATTATAGGTCCAATTTTAGCTGTTTTTGGGATGGGTTTATATAATTTATTAAAGGGTCATAATGCAATTTATATATTATTTATCGGTTTAATTATGTTATTTATTTATGGAATATATAAATTAAATAAAGGTAGAAAAGCAAAATTAGAAGAAAATATTCTATTGATAATAGGAATAATACTTATGATTATAGGTATTTTGCATCAGGCTTTTTATGATAGTTTTATAAAATATCATTTTAATTTTCTTACAATACCAATAATAATATTCACACTGCTAACAATGATGTTTGTTGTCATAGTAGTTGGTAGATGGAAATCAGGAGACAAGGCAAAGGCAAAAAAATTAATTGTAGTTAGCATAGTTACAGTAGCATCAATGGTATTAATGCTAGTATTAGCCATTGTGTGATCATAAATGAAAACTTCATATTTGAATGAAATATTACTTGATAATATTTAGCAAAAGATAAAAATAGGTAGATAAATTTTAAATTTACTATGATTAAATTGTAATTTTAACTGAATAAAGAATTATTAAAAGCCAGTAGTAGTGAATTATTCACTTTACTGGCTTTTAATGATAAGTTTAATGTAAAAAGTAACAACCGATGATTAATATAACTTGTTGTGCTAGGTGAACTTATTAATTTTCATAAAAGAATTATTTAGTTCATATATGTAACATTATATATAGCATTATAACCTTTTAAAAAGTTATAATGGAAACTATTTAAATATTTAACATTTTAACATTTTAAAATGTTGGTCCATTTATTGGAAATTGGTGGTATCTATCTTTCTATGTATGGATAAAGGTGAAATATAAATAATATTATTACCTATGATGTCTTTAATTAGCACAATAGGTTAATATATATTTAAATATGAAGGTGGAAGAATCTAACCTCAATAGAAGGAAATAATGTAGTTCATGAAGAAATAGGTAAATTAATATTTATATCAGTAGATGAAATATTAGGAGAAAAGAATCCTTATAGATATAGAGGTTATAGATATGATAATGAGACAGGGTATTACTATTTGCAATCAAGATATTATAATCCTGAGATGGGTAGGTTTATAAATGCGGATGCGTTCGATGGAAATGTAGGAGCACTGTTATCTCATAATATATTTGCTTATTGTAATAATAATCCTGTTACAGCAAAAGAACCATCTGGGTTTAGACCTGTATACACTCAGGGTGAAGAAACATCTGTGATGAGATGAGCTAGGGCTATGGCAAAGGCCGCACAAAAGCACCTTCACAGAGTTTGCCAATGAGTGGTGCGAAGGCAAATTCCAAACAAAAAACATAAAATGAGCAAACAGTAAGAAAATATGACGAATATGGTAGAGCGAAAAGGGATACACATTATGGGCATCCTGATCATCATCCAAAACTTAAAATCCCTTACTTTCATGATTGGGAATGGGATGGTGATATGCCACATAGAGGTGAGGCTTATGATATAGTTCAAGGTGTATGTAGTGTAGGATTAGTTGCTGTATGTGCAATTGGAATAACCATTATAGTAGCTGATGATTTCTTGGTTGTTCCACTTGGATCAGGTATAGGAAAAGGAATGACTATAATTTTGGGAGGTTAATATGATTAGAGGATTAAGATTTAAAATACCAAATGAATATAATTTTTTTATTAACAAAATAACTGATGGAATAAATAAGGATAATTATGTTTGGAGAATTAGTGAAGACCAGGTATTTCTTGAGAAAGGTGATTTTTTATTTGATTCAGATATATATATTGGGCAAGAATTTAATGAAATAATTTCTAAATCACCATACTATCTTGCTGCTCTAAATCTTCAAGTTTTTCCTTGTGAGACTAATATCCAACAAGTAAAAAATTATAATGAATTCTTAAATAGTAACTGTGAACTTGTATTTTTAATGTGTGATACTATCTATGTGGATATATACTCGAAATCTATGAAGATTATTGAAATTATAAGGCTAAATGCGCAAAATAACAATTTTCAAGAAATAGAATATATAACTGATGAAAATGATAGAATAAAGGAATTTGAATGCATGTAATAGTAGCAGTTATATTATTTATAAAAATATAGTTTTGCTCTAGGAGGTTCAATGCAAGTTATATCAAAGGTTTGAATGTGGTGGAAGTTCGGAAGTCTGGAGGTCAAGAATAATCAATTTGATAAGATTTTATTAAATCGTGTTAATTATCCAATTTACTCAATTAATATAACTTACAATTTTAAGTAATTATTATATGGCACTTTAGTGAAATCCTAGATTGTGATATATATTAAAAATATACCTATGATTTAGCAGATAGATTAGTAGAAACAGAAGACTCTAATGGAACTCAAGCTGTTTTTTAATAGGGATAGAGTCAACAGGTTATTATTGAAAGAAACTAGCATGTTTTTTTGAATGAAAAAAAGAATTTTGTTAAAGAGAGTTTGACACTTTATTTAGAATGATTATATTGAAAAAAGATATTGCTTAAGATACAATTAATAGCGTGATGTAGAATGTAAATGTCTATTTGTGGTGAATGAAAAAGTGTGATATATATATAATGTAACTTTTAATTCAATATTATTAATTATTATTGTGTATTTATACAATTTATAATTAGTAAAGAACTACTGAGAAGTATTGATAAAATCAAAGTATTATTGATATCAGGTATCTGGAAATAAATAACAAGTCAAAGAT
>DCDL01000028.1 GCA_002316385.1 Clostridium sp. UBA1056 | reverse complement strand
ATGGTATGAAGCACTTATTTTTAACAATATATTTTATAGATTAAAATCTACTTCTATGCTGTCACTGTAAATATATGTTATAGAATTTTCTTAATTATACTTCTATATTAAAATACGTTAATATAGATAATTTTCAACGATTACTCAAATATAGTTTATATAAATACTGTTTTGTAATAGTCACTTTTACAAAGTGGCATGAAGTATAAATATAAGTATCAATCAAAAAAACTAGCCTTCAATGATGAAAGCTAGCTTTATATGGATTAAACTCTTTCCATATATTCTCCTGATCTAGTATCAACTCTAATTGTGTCTCCTTCATTTACAAATAGAGGAACTGGAACTATTGCTCCTGTTTCTACTGTAGCTGGTTTTAACACGTTAGTTGCAGTATTACCTTTAACTGCTGGTTCAGTATTTGTAATTAATAATTCAACAAAGTTTGGAGCTTCTACTGAGAAAGCTTCTCCTTTGTAGAATTTAATAATTGCAAACATGTTTTCTTTTAAGAACTTTATAGCCTCTTCTACTTTGTCATAGTTTAAAGGAATTTGCTCGAAAGTTTCTTGATCCATGAAGTAGTATAACTCTCCATCAGAATAAAGATATTGCATTTCTTTTCTCTCTATAACTGCTTCTTGGAATTTAGCAGTTGGATTGAAAGTTGTTTCTGTAACTGCTCCAGTTATAGCATTTTTTAATTTAGTTCTAACGAAGGCAGCACCTTTACCTGGTTTAACATGTAAAAATTCTACAACAGTGTAAACTTGTCCACCATCTTCAAAAGTTGTTCCTTTTCTTAAATCTCCAGCTGATATCATAATGTAACCTCCCAATATATAATAGCCTTTGCTAATAAAATTATTATAACCTATTTAAAGCACTTTAATACCTTATGTAGTTATGAATACGAATAATAAGTTGTAACAATAAAAATAATTAGTAAATTTAATATTTATAATTACTTAATTTACGTCAACAATGATATTTTATCAAAACTATGTATTCTTTGCAAACAAATTATACCTTCATATCTCGAAACTTGCAATAAAAATTTAAATATATTATTAAAAATACATATTATATCCATTCATACATATCTATTGTATGCACTTTTTCTAGAAAAAATACATCCTAATTAAAATATTAAGGATGTATTTTAACTTTAATATTTTTATTTAATTTATTTCTAAACTTAAAATGCTGGAACAATAGCTCCCTTATAATTGTCTTCAATATATTTTTTAACTTCTTCAGAGGTCGCTGCCTTTGTTAAAGCCTTTATTTTTTCCTTTTCCTTATCTTCTGTTCTAACTGCAATAATATTAGCATATGGGCTATCTCCACCCTCTATTACTAATGCATCTCTCAAAGGATTAAGTCCTCCTCCTAAAGCGTAGTTAGTATTTATTACTGCCGCATCTACGTCCTTTAAAACCCTTGGTAATTGTTCAGGATCTAATTCTGTTACCTTGATATTTTTAGGATTTGAGGTAATATCTTTTGCTGTTATTAAATCTTCATCTGGAATTTCTATTATTCCATTTTTAGCTAAAAGTTTTAAGGCTCTTGCTCCATTAGATGGATCATTAGGAATTGCTATTTCCCCTCCTTCTTTGATAGCTGATATATCATCTATCTTCTCCGAATATAGACCCATTGGTTCAATGTGCACCTTGGCTATATAGGAAAGATCATAGGATTTTTCCTTTACTGTAGCTTCTAGAAAAGGTACATGTTGAAAATAATTTGCATCTATCTCCCCTTCTGCAAGTGCAGTGTTAGGCAAAACATAATCTGTAAATTCTATCACATCTACTTTATACCCTTCTGCTTCAAGTAATGGTTTTATAGCATTCTCTACTATAGCTTTATGAGGATCTGGAGATACTCCTATAGCTATAGTCTTCTCTTTATTATTAGAATCTGAGTTTTTATTGTCCTTAGCTCCACATCCTACTAAAGTTGCTCCTAAAGCTAATGTTAGCGTTAAACTTAGTAATTTCTTTACTGATTTTTTCATATATATTCCCCCTCGATAATAACTTTCATAGGTCTAAAATTCTAGCTTAGCTTCCTATATATATAGCTCCCTAGACTTTGAATTAATTGAACAAATACAACTAAAACTACCACTGTAAATACCATAACTGGTGTATTAAATCTATTATATCCATAGGTTATAGCTGCTGCTCCAAGGCCTCCTCCACCAATAGATCCAGCCATAGCAGAATATCCTATTATACTTATAATAGTTAATGTAAGCCCTGAAACAATAGATGGTAAAGCTTCTTTTATCATTATTTTAAATATTATTTGACTCTTAGTAGCTCCTAATGATTTAGCTGCTTCTATAACTCCTTTATCTACTTCCTTTAAGGAAGTTTCAATAATCCTTGCCACAAAAGGTGCTGCTGCTATAGTTAAAGGTACTATAGCTGCTGAAGTTCCTATAGACTTTCCTACGATAGCTCTAGTAATAGGCACTACTACTACCATTAAAATTACAAAAGGTAAACTTCTTAAAATATTTATAACTATATCTAATATCTTGTATATATACTTATTTTCTAGTGGACCTTCTTTATCCGTTAATATTAGAGCTATAGCTAAAATCATACCAATTAATACTGCAAAAAGTGTAGATAATACCACCATTACTAAAGTTTCTACTAATGCTTTACTAAGGATCTGTATAAGTGATTCCATTGTCATAACTATAGCACCTCCCATTGAAATTTATTCTTTTCTAAGTAACTAATAACTTTTTCTTTATATTGTTCATCAACTTTTATAACTAATGAACCTAATACATTTTCTCTAAATTTTTCTAGCTTTCCCCATACAATAGATAGGTTTACGTTCAAATCTCTAGCCATATTAGTTATAAAAGAATCTTCACTTTTGTTTGCTGGAAAATATATTTTAATATTTACTCCATCTTGAAATAGAATTTCTTCTTCTTCTCCTAAAAACTTTCTTAACGAATATCCAGGTCTTAAAAATAATTCCTCTACCTTTCCTTCTGCCTTAACTTCTCCGGCTTCTATAAGCACTATACGCTCACATATTGACTTTACTACTTCCATCTGATGAGTTACCATTACAATAGTGATGCCCATCTCCTTATTAATTTTAGATAATAACTCTAATATATCCTTCGTAGTTTTAGGATCTAATGCTGATGTTGCTTCGTCACAAAGTAGAATTTTAGGCTCTAAGGCTAAAGCTCTTGCAATTGCTACTCTTTGCTTCTCTCCACCACTTAACTCTTTAGGCATAGACTTTATCTTATGAGCTAATCCAACAATCTTTAACAATTCTTCTACCTTTTTTTCTATATACTCTTTATCATATCCCCATAATTGTAAAGGCAATGCCACGTTATTATATACATTAGACCTCTTAAGTAGGTTAAAGTTTTGAAATATCATTCCTACATTTTTTCTAAATTCTCTGATTTCTTTTTCTGTCATAGAAGAAATTTCTTTTCCCATAACTTTTAAACTGCCTTCATCATAGCTCTCTAATCCATTTATACATCTTAGCATAGTTGATTTTCCAGCTCCACTGTGACCTATAATTCCATATACTTGGCCTTCTTCTATGGTAAATGATACATTCTTTAGAACTTCTAGAACACTAAAATTCTTATTGATATTCAATATCTCTATCATTTTCTAGCACCGTCCTTTACTGTAGATATCCTATCTTAAATCTAGATTTAATTGTTCGGATAAAAATAAAAGCACTAGAGAACAAATCCCTAGTGCATAAATTCATGCATGCCAATTCATTCTCTTATCTCTCAGCCTATATAAAGCTGCAGGATTTAGCACCATGATATACATATAAAGATATATGATTCAGTATATATATACAGGTTGCTGGGTTTCAAAGGGCCAGTCCCTCCACCGCTCGTGATAAGACGATATTTATTTTTATCTTGCCATTAATTATACATAACAATAAATAAATAGTCAACATAAAAATACCAAAATTTTTATGTTTTTTTTAATATAATTTCTTGTATAAGTCAAAAATATCAATAATTTTACCATAAATTCTTCATATATTAATATATTTTTTAATCTCTTATTTAAAGAATAGAGCTTTCACAAAATATATTACTA
>DCDL01000001.1:116408-116811 GCA_002316385.1 Clostridium sp. UBA1056 | reverse complement strand
TAAATTTTTTATAGTATAGCCACTACCATCAAATGTTCCTGTAAATGGAACATCTTTATTTCCTATTGGAATAAAATCTATACCGTCTAGATTTATATCATTTGCTAACTTATAGCTGGCAGAAAGATTATCACGAATTTCTGATAATTGCTCAGCGGAAGTTATAATATAGGGATCAGAAGTTGTTCCACTACCATTCATCGATAATGCAAATGCTTTTGGTGTATTTATACAGCCTAGTATAAATACACTTAATGTTGCTAAAATAGCAACGGAAAGTTTAGTTTTGTTAAGAAGTTTCTTAAAATTCATATGACACCTCACATTTTTTAAAATATAATTAATAGAACACATAGCAAACAAATTTATACTTTACTTTATATAAACAGAGTTCTAAGCTTCA
>DCDL01000001.1:49312-116268 GCA_002316385.1 Clostridium sp. UBA1056 | reverse complement strand
GAGTGCGATGGGAGTATTAGAGAGGGTAGTCATCGGATAAAATAAAATTAAGATTAACAGGTTACGTGAAATTTGGGAATAAGTCCAATTATATAAAAAAATATATAAATATGTAAGTGGGTTCCGACATAATTATACATAATTTTTAACAAAATGTAAATAAGTATGTATATACCATGTATGTTCATAAGTGTAGTCATTGTAATATTATGTATTTAATATTAATGAAATTAAAATCAGATACAGTTTTTTATAATTATGCTCTATTAAACAGTTGCGAGATAAGGGGCTTTCGCAAAATATATTACTAATCTTATATAAAATATTAAAGATGCACTTTAACAATATAAGTACTCCTTTAATATTTATTTAGATTAGATCACTTTCCGAAAGCCCCTTTATAAAATTTATTTAAGAGTAAGATTTTAAATTATCTACAACGTAGTGAAGGAAGAATTGCTATTATAGAAAGCTCACATAATTTTTAATTTGCAGACTTTCCTTCATAGGCTCTACTGAGTTATTTTTGATGAACAGAGCTTACAGATATTCATGACTTTTCCATCTTCAGACTTTTTAGTCCAAACCAATTTTACGCGCTTTCTACCACATAGAGGGCATGTACCTCTCCATCCAGCAATTTTTTTTATAACCTTACCTCTTTTTTGCTTACCCATTTTTTCATCGCTCCTTTCTTTTAAAATATATTAAATAAAAGGAAAGTTATGACTAAAAAATTAAGATGAACGTATATGTTTGCTCTTTAAACAAGATAAATGCTGGAAACGTAGGTTGTAACCAGCATTTATCTTTTAGAATTTAAAATTAAATGAAAATGTAAAACGTAAAATTTTAATGTAAGTAATATTATATTTTTATTCTAACATAATATATTTAAAATAATTTATCGAAATTAAGTGTTTACAATAAATTTGAAAACTTATTAATTATATGTAAAAAAGTCAATAGTATATGTCTAATTAATTAATGAATTATGTATAATATCCTGTAGAAAAAGTTGAGTACTAAAATGAAATATCGTAGTGGAATAAATATAAAAATTAGATATTTATAATAAATCTTTAAAAATAAATTAAGGTAGCCATAAGCTACCTTTTCTTTCGTATCAGTACATATTGAGAGTGAATTCAATTAAATTATAGACATATAATATATAGTTTATGCATTTTCAAATGGAAATCATTAATTTTGTACAAAAGTTTATAAAATTGACATGTAAGTAATTTTAATATCTAAAGGTTATGCTTATTTGAGTATGTAACATTTAAAAGCATGTCTTTTGATATTTTAACATGTTCAATAATATGGCCAATATTACCTTCATCTGCATACTGTGTCATATCAAAAAAATCATGGTTTATATCTGTCCATAATAATTCATTTTCCTCTCCATGTACATTAAATTCCTTATTTAATCTCCCTACATATACTTCAACATAACAGTTATGTATATGGTAGGTAAAATCAATTAAGTGAGTCAAAATAATATCTTTGTTAGAAATGCCTGTTTCTTCTTCAAGCTCTCTATATGCAGCATCTAATCCATTTTCGTTAATTTCTATCTTTCCACCAACTAAATTAAGCAACCCTTTATAGGGATCTTTTTTTCTTTTACACATTAACAGTTGATCGCAGGTATTATTGTAAACAACTATTATATTATATCCCTGCATGGCTTCTTTTTCTTTTGGATTATTATCGATAACCATATGACTTTTCCCATTCTATCATCATTTCTTTATAGGATTCTTTATGCTTCATTGAAGGGCTTACTAAATAAATTTTTTCAATCTTAAATCACACCTCTCAAAAATTTCTTCCATAAGATATAAGGATGCATGGTTCTTGAATAATATAGGCATTATATTTATTATTCATAACATATTCAGATATTCTTGATTCACCATTTACATACATTTCAGCTTCATGTTCATTTAAACCTCTATTTATCAGAGAATTTATATAGTCTGTTCTTTCATTTTCTGATAACTGCTTATTCCATTGCCAAGCACTAGTAATTGCATCAAATTGCTTGTTATGTTCTTCTTTATTTCCATGGGGATTAATAAATTTAACCCTGTCGTTCATTCTAACCCCAACATCATGTAAGCCTAACTCTTGCATAAATGTAGGGATTTTAACACCTAATCTATAATCTCTTCCACCATTTTCCAATTATTTTCTATACATTTTTCGATGTAAGGTCATCATGTCAAGGGCCATATAATCTAAGCCACTAAAATATTGCCCAGTCTTTTCTATTTCTAAGTCACCCTCCATACAAACAACTAAGCCACCACTTACAACTGATTGTATCATTTTTTCAAGAATGTTCTTTGCATTTGGTATATGTCTTAAAACTGCTTGTGATATAGCTAAGTCATAACTTTCAGTTGGTATATATTCATTCAAATCTGATTTTATAAATTTAGTGATATATCCTGAATTTGCAAAAATATTTTTTGCATCATCTAAAAGGGTATCACTAATATCAATACCTGTATATGTACTTCCTTTAGGTAATATAGGCAATAACAGTAGCCCAATATATCCAAAGCCACAACCAAAATCAATGATATTTACAGGGTTACTAATTTTCCATACTTTTTCTACGAGAAACTCTATATAATCATCATTACACCAACCAGTACGTATAGCTTTTAAAAAGTCTAACCTTCCGTTCCAATATGATTCGCTCATAACTTTACCACCTTCACAGAATAAAAATAATCTTTGAATTAAGTATTCATATATTAACTTTACTATACAATACTACCATTTAATACTATATATTGAAATGGTTTTTACAATTTAAATTTTTAGTTATTGAATGCTTATCAATATAATAATCAATAGAAATTAATTATTGTCTTTTATGAATACCATTTGAAATATACTAAGAGACATTTTTGAAAACTAAATAGGGAGAGTTTCATGGGACATGTTATAATAAGTTTATTTGAAATAATATTAATAAGTAAGATAAAAACTTTTTTTATTTTAGAAAGGAGTGCTTTTAATGGATGACAGTGTTTTATGGTATATGGAGAAACGGATTGATAGAACTATAAAGAATTTAAGTAGAAGAAACATGGAGGGCTTCTTTGTTAAAGATAAAAGTGGGGTAATAGAGCATTTAAAGGAGCTTATAGAAGAAAAATCTACAGTGGGTGTAGGTGATTCTATGACATTATTTGAAACTGGAGTTATAGATTTTTTACGAAAAGGTAATTATAAGTTTTTGGATAAGTACAGGGAAGGCATTACCAGTGAAGAAAAGAAGGAGATCTATATACAAAACTTTTCTGCAAGTACATTTATGTGTAGTACTAATGCTTTAACGGAAGATGGAGAGCTATATAACATAGATGGTAATGGGAGCAGGGTTGCGCCAATGATTTATGGTCCAAAGCAAGTTATTATAATAGCTGGAATAAATAAAATTGTAAGAGATATTGAAGAAGCAGAGAGCAGAGTTAGAAATTATGCTGCTCCTATTGATGCAAAGAGACTAAATAGAGATACACCATGTACAACCTTAGGATATTGTGTAGATTGCAAAAGTCCTAATAGAATATGCAATGATTTCACAATTATAAAAGGTCAGTTTATTAAAAATAGAATTAAGGTAATTATTGTGGGAGAGCAATTAGGTTATTAATAACTTTCATTAATATAGTAAGTATGAAATTAGAGTTACTTATATAATCTGCTTAATCATGGTTTTTATTGAATCCTTATGCTATCTGAGTATAAGGATTTTTCTATGTATAAATTTTGTAACTATATACCTATAACATTACTTTATTGATAAATATATAGACTAGAAAAAGCAATTAGAATGCTCTCTAATTCATCATGTTAGCAATTTTAATATAGTAAATAATATATTTATGGTTATACACTTAAGTGAATAATTTCTCTCTGTATTATTTGAATCTAAAATAGTGAAAATGGAAATTGTATTAAAAATTCAATACAATTTTAGAATAGTAAAACAATATTAAAAATATTCATAATTATATAAAAAAAGATAAAAAAATGTTGCAATTATTCATGAGAGTAGTATAATAATAAGAAATATAAAAATTTAACATTGGAGGTATTAAAATGAAAAACAAGATTAAACTGACATTAAATGAAAATCCAAGCAATTTTATGGGAAGGAAAAACTTTAAACGAAATGTTGCACTATCATGTTTAAGTGTATTTATAGTGGTAAATACATCAACTGGAGTTATTGCCATGACTGCTGATGATATGGACAAAATACCAATTAGTATAGCGTCAGAAAAGAATGGAGAAAATATAGAAACAAAATTAGAACCTTATGGGGCATGCAATGAAAATACTCCTAGTAGTGAAGAGTTTATTAGGGATAAAACATTGGAGGAAGCTAAAGTAGATGATGTCAGCTTAATCAAACCTCAAGAAGAAAAAAGTATAGATACAAATGCAGTTAAAGCTGAGCGCAAATATACATTAAAAGAACTTTCAGCAATGGATTATAAAAAAATGGTTGATACTATTTCAACTTTAGAGTGGACAGATATCGATGGACTATTTAAGTACTCTGCAGACTCACAAGAATTTTATGGTAATAAGGATCGTGTAAAATATATGATAAGTGCTTTAGATGCAAAAGCTAAAACCTTTACAGATACTAATAATAACGGTATCCCTACCATAGTGGAAGTTTTAAGATCTGGATTCTATTTAGGGTATTATAACAATGGATTAAGCTATTTGAATGATAGAAGCTTTAGAGATCTATGTTTACCAGCATTAAATTCAATGCTTGCAAATCCTAACTTTAAATTTGGAAATGAACTGCAAAATGGTGTAATTAAAAGTTTAGGGCTTTTAATTGGAAATACGTCTTGTAATGCAGAAGTAATTAATAAAGCGGCATTGATATTAAGAGATTACAAAATCAATATGGAGACATATGGTGCTGATTTATCAAAGTCTAAGGCTATCTATGAAATAATTAGTGGTATATCCTATTATATAACTTCCACATCATATGAAAAAGATCCTAGCTCAATGCCTTACTATGGTAAAATTGATACCTTCTTAAATGAATTTAAAGAAATAGCATTAATGAATAATGTTAGTAGTGGTAACCAATGGCTAGTTAATAATGCTGTTTATCAAGTAAGTAAGTTAGGTGTTTTCTACAGCAATCCTAAAATGTTTGTTGGAGTATTAACAGATATCATGGACACTGCTCCTAAATATTCAGAGAACTTTTTTATAGCAGCAGATAGAATTGAGCGTTTATATAAAGGTATAAACTCACGTGGAGAAAACATACACTATGCACAACTTCAAGAAGAAGGGCATAAAAAGTATCTACCTAATAAGTATACCTTTGATAATGGTTCAATAGTCATGGAAGTTGGAGAGAATGTTTCAGAGGAAAAAGCAAAAAGACTTTACTGGGCAGCGAAGGAAGTTGAATCACAATTTTTTAGAGTAATTGGAAACGATAAAGCATTAGAAGTTGGGAACGTAGATGATGTTTTAACTATAAAAATCTTCAACTCACCATCAGAATATAGAGTAAATTACTATTTGAATAATGTTAGTACAGATAATGGTGGAATATATATAGAACCTAAAGGAACATTCTACACTTATGAAAGAACTACAGAAGATAGTAGGTATAGCTTAGAAGAATTATTTAGGCATGAATTTACTCACTATTTGCAAAGTAGATATTTAGTTCCAGGTATGTGGGGAAAAGGTCCATTCTATGAAAAAGAAGATTTGACATGGTTTGACGAAGGTTCAGCAGAATTCTTTGCAGGCTCTACGCGTACAGAGGGAGTAAAACCAAGAAAATCTATAGTAAGTGAACTTGCAAAGAATGAAGCTAATAGGTTTACATTAAGTAAGACAGTATCCTCCAAATATAGCGATGGATGGGATTTTTACAATTACGGCTTTGCCCTTGTAAGTTATATGTATAATAAGGATATGTGGTCATTAAATCAAATAAATGATTCTTTAATTAAAAATGATATAACAAGTTATAGAAACCTTATTTCACAATTAAAGGCGGATTCAAATAAAAATAGAGAGTATCAACAATATATGGGACAATTAATATCGGACACAACCATAGGAACCCCATTAGTATCAGATAGCTATACTCAAACTCATGCTAAAAGAACTATGGATGAAATTTCTTCTGACATAGTAAGTGTAAGTGGAATAAGTGGTGTAGCCCAGGAAAAAATTCATTCAAAAGATTTTAATTCCTTTAAAATCTCAGGTAAATATGTAGGCGGAACTTCAAAGGGAAGATTACAGGACACTGCTGAAATGAATCAAAAGGCTAATGAAATGCTTAAAAATCTATCATCAAAAGGGTGGACAGGCTATGAAACCGTAACTTGCTATTTCACTGACTATAAAGTAGTTAACGGAAAATATGAATATAATTTAGTATTTAAGGGACTTTTAAACGATGACTCAGGAGAAGAAAATAAAGTTCCTACTGCCAATATAGATGCTCCAGCCAATGTAAAAGTAAATAAGCTAATTTCATTTAATGGTGGTAAATCTACAGATACAGATGGGTATATAGTATCCTATGCTTGGGACTTTGGAGATGGATCTACAAGCTCAGATAAGAATCCTACTCATGTGTATAAGCAAGAAGGAAATTATGTTGTTACTCTTAAAGTTACAGATAACAGAGGTGCAACTGGAGAAGCAACATTTAATATTAAGATTAATCCAGCCTATGATGCAGGTGGAATAACTTCAGAAGAGGAATCAAATGATACTTATGCTGAGGCTAATGGATTTATAGTTAACGATAAAGATGTAACTGGTACTATAGAAAATGTTGATGATGAAGATATTTTTGTTTTTCAAGTAGATAAAGATAGTAAAATTGATGTAAAAGTCACAGGAAATTCTTCTAAAATAACTTGGGTAGTTGTTAAGGAAAATGACTTAAACAACTATGTTTGTTGGAAGAAATTCATTGAAGGTGATATAAGCAAAGGAAGCTTTAATGCAACTCCTGGAAAGTATTACCTTAAGCTGTATTCATCAGACGAGACTATATCAAATGCAAATTATAGTATAAATATAAAATTTAATACAAACGATAATCCAGAAGTACCAAGTATCACTGAGGAAGTAGAACCAAACAATGATTTTGAATCTGCAAAGGTAGCTATATATAACAATATCGATGCGAAAGGCAACCTAGCTACAGGCTGGGATTCAGATATATTCTACTTTGATGTAGATACTGCATCTAATGTAAATATAAAAATAGGAAGTGCTCAGAAAGAATATACTTGGTTAGTATGTAAATCAGATAACTTAAATAAATATGTTTGCTGGAACCAACGTAACGAAGTAGACGGAAAAAGTGGAAGCTTTCAGGCTACACCAGGTAAATATTTTATCAAACTATACTCTTTAAATAGTTCTAGTAGCGTTGACTATACCATTAAAATTGATGGAATAAGGCAAAAATAATATATAAGTTTTAATAGAACTTCTATGATTAGTTTTACGTAAAACATCATATTCTAATAAATTTTCTTTATTAGATATTATATAAGTATAGATTAAGCTAAATTAGCATAGCGTTCATATTTACCCCAATTAAAGTTTCAACTGCAGTACAAAATTTAAAATGCAGTTGAAACTTTTTTATTATTAAAGGCTTTATATTTTTATAGATAATGCTGTAACATCAGTAAATCTGATGAAAAGACGTTGCATTAAAAACTTTAAAGACTATGATAATTTTAATAGTATCATATATCATTGGTATAGGGATAATTATAAGAAGTATATAAAATAAAAAGAAGTAATAGCTTTATTAATTCTTCTTACTAAAAATATAAGTGACAAAGAATCCTCTATCATCTTGAGTCTCAATATACTTAATTAAATCAAAGGATTTATTTATATATTCTAAATCAGTTGAATAAATCAAATCATCTTTTCTAATTTTAGAATCAGTTTTATGCTTATGTCCAAAACCACAGATAAATAATGTACCATTATCAGTTATATGGTTTCCGATATTCTCAAGTTGATCCTTATTTAACCTATAATGATTAATTAAAATATTATCAAATATACCAATATCATTTAGTGAATCAGGTTTACTTAAATCAACTTGTTTTGTATTAACTGAATAACCTTTTAGATTGACAAAGGTTTCTAAACGAGCAAGTGCATTACTACTAAAGTCAACACCTGTCACATTAAATCCATTCTCAAGGAGAAATAAGGTATTTCTACCATCTCCACACGCAATATCAAGAGCTGAACCCTTCTTAAAGTATTTTATATTTTCCACTAATGATTTTTCGGGATTTAATGGTTTATTACTTCTATTTTTAAATTTTTCATCCCAATATTCAAGATCCCCCATGTACTCCATTTTAGCACCTCCATATTCATAAATTTTTTATATTTAAGTGACTTACTCCCTCAGAAATTTCAATACTCTACATGGATGATTATACTACAATGATTGAAAAGTATGGTATAAATTTTATTGACAACATATCTACCTTGCAATACAATATAGAAAAGAGTATATTGCATTGCAAGATACCATGTAATAAATAATACTATGGAGTAGGTTGGAGAGTGAGTTTATGAAAACAAAACAATATATTAAAGAGGTTAATAAGTTTATTGGTAAGTTAAGTGAAGAAAACGAAAAGAAATTTGAAAATATTTTATTTAGGATTCGATTTTCAAAAATTAATGATCATGATGCTGAAGAATTTATCCATCATTGTTTAGATTTATTTTTACAAGCAGAAGAAGGAGGTATTGCAGTAGAAGACATATTAGGCAATAATGATATAGACTCCTTTTGTGATGAATTTATAGATGAAACCATGGAGGGGTACTCAGCCATAGAGAAAATATACTGGAGAGTTTCTAGATTGCCATTGATAATTTTTATTTTTACAGGAATATTTGAAATGCTTGTGGGATATCTAATTAGAGCTTGGGTAAATGGAAGTAGAGTATTTACAGTACCGGTAACTGTTTCCATGGTAGTAAATACATTTATTGCAATAACACTAACTAGTTATTTATTATCAAATGCAGCTGCGTTAGATAAGCTTTTTTCTGATGATAAAAAAACTGAAATAAAGGTAACCTTTTTATTATGGATAGGTTTTTGTGTACTAATAGCTATATTTGTATTAACTAAATTATTTTTTACAAAGGTACTCTTTGAAATTAATTATCTAATATTCATGGGGATACTTATAATTATTTGTTTCATACAGCATTTCGTTGAAAATAGAAATCAGTAGAAGGAGGAGACCATGAATAATAAATCACAGTTATTAAAAGGGAGTTTGGAGGGCTGTGTTCTTAGAATTATAGACTTAAAAGAAGAGGTTTATGGATATGATATCGCTAGAATCCTAAAAGAAAATGGATTTACTGACATTTCAGAAGGAACTCTATATCCATTATATACACGTCTACAGAAGAATGGTTTCATATCCTCAACTATGAAGGAGTCAACTCTAGGACCAGCTAGAAAGTATTACCGTTTAACAGATAAAGGCCGTGAAGAATTAAAGGATTTTATAGGCACTTGGGAGTATATGAGCAAAAACATTAATGATATAATTAGAGGGAATATAGTTTAAATCCTATGAATACAGCAACTATTTAAAATGTTATCTTTTTAAATAGCTTCATAGGGAAAATGTTAACTTTTTTAAATTTTAAAAAGTTCCATATTTAAATATTTATATATTTTTCTAGATAAAATTCTCTATATTAGATGGTAGCCTAAAGGGATTTCTCTTATTGACTCTTGGGTTACCGAAGACTTTATAATATATTTAGAGACAAGGTGCGCACTTGTAGAGCTTATTTGTTGAGGTGAAATTATGTTTAAGATTGGTGAATTTTCACGTATGAGTGGACTTTCAATTAACACACTATATCATTATGATAATATAGGACTTTTAAAGCCTATACATGTGGATAAATTTACAGGTTATAGATATTATGATGCAAATCAACTTATAACCATTAATAAAATAATTGCTTTAAAGGATGCTGGATTTTCACTTATTGAAATTAATGATTTCTTTAAAAGTAATTCTAGTAATGAGTCCCTTATAAAAATTTTGGAAGTTAAAGCAGGATTACTTGAAAAGGCACTGGAACTAGAAACAAGTAGGCTCCAACGTCTTCATACAAATATATTTTTAATAAAGAATGGAGGCATACCTGCTATGAACGAAATTTCTATTAAAAAAGTAGAAAAAATATTAGTTGCATCACTTCGAAACTCTTTTGTAAAAAGTGGTAAACAGACTTACGATGAATTTTGCGAAAGTTTATGGACTAAAGTTAATGCGCATATTGATAAAGAAAAGGGAAAACGTACAATTCCATGTATGACACTTTATCATGAAGATAACACTTCAATACAGGATATGGAGGTTGTGGAGCCCATAACAAAATTAATTTCAGAGAGTGATAGTGTTAAAGTATATGAACTACCTGTAGTTGAAAAGATGGCTTGCATAGTTCATAATGGTTCATTTACTACCATTGGAAAAACCTATGAAACTATGTATGAATGGATTTCTGAAAATAAATATTCAATCTGTGGACCCATTCGTGAGATATATCATAAAGGTGAATGGGCAACAGAGAATCCTGATGAATATGTAACAGAATTACAATTTCCGATAAATTAGTCTAATTAACTATTGATAAGAATAGATTCATTAACCCTATATAAAATAAATATAAAATTTAAAATACCGCATTATTCTTAAGATGAGTATGCGGTATTTCTATTCGATTTATTTAGAATGTATAGATATTTTTATAGGAATAGAAGACAGCAGGAATATGAATTATATCTTTAACTACAATATTTAGCTAAAAAGTTTATATTAGAGTGTTATAAAAATAATATTTTTTTAAAACTAAATAATAAGATGTTAAATAAGTTATTTTAGATTAATATATCTAATGAATATAGGGAAAGATAACTCTGCAACGATATTTATTAACTATATTATACGTGGAGGTAATCATGAAGAAATATTTAAGTTGTTTTTTAATTGTATGTACTTTAATGACATTACAGTCTTTTTGGTGCGTTGATGTAAGTGCTGAACCTGTTATTGGTGTTTCTATCACTTCTTTAAGCACTGTTAAGAATGAAGAGTTCCCTATTCCAAAGCTAGTAAAGATTGAGCAAATTTCACCTAATGAAATTCAAATAAACTATGATAGGGATGTGGATATGAATCTAGGGACAAAGGCAACTAATTACTGGATTCAAGACATGAAGAATGCTAAGCCAAAGCATATAGCTACCCTTGGTAAAAATGATAAGGTGAATGAAAGTAATTCTCTTACCGATGAGTTGGTAAAAATTAAATCCAAAGATGGTTCAGCAAAAACATTTATTCTAACTTTTAATCAAGATATTCCTAAAGGTGAAGAATATAAACTAATAATTTGTTATGTAACTGTTAAAGGAGCTCCTCCTTATAGTGGTGATAATGGAATGGCTACATTTGTTGGGAAATAAGGGTGTTACATATTCAAAAAGCAAGGTTAAAATTAGATTTAATTGTATGAAGTACTGACTAAAATACTGTATTATTCAGAAATGAATTTTACAGTATTTTTATGTTGTAATAAACGATATGAAGAATTAGATAATAGATTTTAGATGAGAACAATATTCCTTAAAATTTAATAATAAGATACTAGAAAAAATAATTATCTAAATTATAGAATAACAAATATATACATTTGGAATAACATGATATAATTTTAAATAATTGGCAATATATAGTAAAATTAGGTGTAGATTTTTTTAATTAAATTTTGAAAATAAAATAAGAAACATTGGAGAGTTAAAATGGAGGTATCAATAATTATTGGACAGTTTCTAATAACATTTAATACTAAAGAAAACTTAGACAAGATAAAACAAATATTGGATAGAGCAAATGAAGATGATCTAGTTGGTGTTTTTTAACATAGAAATTTATAATGTTAACAGCTAAAATATTAAATGTGGAGAATATAAAGCATAGTAAAAGCTAGAAAGACATTAAATTTTTCAATAGTAATTTCAATAGTTTTTACATTGATTATAGGAGGAATGTAAAAATACTCTTCACTTTTACACAGAAAATGAATCATGGGAAATTAATTCTAATAATAAAATTAATCTTTTAAATCAGGATATATATCTACTTTTCTCAGGATAGGATAAGAAGTTTTGTAAAATTTTTATAGAGATATAGAAATACTTTTATGAGAAGATGTTTTAACATCATATTATTAGGAAATAGATATATGGTGATTTTATGGAATTAAATAAAGGAGGAATAAGCAATGATAGCAATTATTTTGATAATGCTATTGATATATGTCATATTTATGCTTATATTTAAATTTAAATCTAAGAATGAAAAAGGAGATATGATGTGTATAGAGAAGTGCAACAGAGAAGACTGTGATTATTGCATTGATAGAGAACAATGTATACGTAGAAAAACAGAAGTATAAAGGTATATGAATTAATTGACATTAAGATAATATATAAGAATTAGGTTTTCTAGGTACATTCTTCATATATAGTATAATAACTCTAAAACAAAATAATTTCTTAAGATACTGTATTATTCAGAAATGAATATACGGTATTTTTATTTGAAGATTTTAGATATTGGAAAGGCTGAAAGAGCTTTATTACAATTAATATATAATCATTATAATTAGGAAACAGACTGTAATAAATTGGAATGATATACATTTTAAGAATATCGTAAGAAATGCTTAAGAGTCTCTTAAACAATTATATGTAAAATATATTTAAGAAGATAAAATATATTTTTGAGAGGGGGTCTTTGTAGTGGGATTATTGTTTTTAATAACAATAGGAATCATATTGTACAATATTTTCATAGTAAAATATCTAAGAAAAAATGAAATACAAGTTTCAAAGCTATTTATTGTAGGGGTGTATATATTTACTTATTATTTATGGGCTGTGCTTAGTATTACTGGGCCTGGTAACATACTAGATATAGGTTCCCAGAGAGATATGACTATTAGTTTAATACCATTTAAGTGGCAAATGGAAAATATGTTTGGATTAATTACAAATACAATTCTTTTTATTCCATTGGGAGTATTGCTGCCAAGTCTTTGGAAAAAGTTTGAGAGTTTTTTTAACACTGTATTAACTGGTTTTGGATTATCATTGATAATTGAAATACTTCAATTATTAAACATTAGAGCTGCAGATATTGATGATTTAATAATGAATACATTAGGAGCTGCTATTGGTTATATAATTTATTCTTTATTATTTAAAAAACTTACTTCAAAATTTAAATTTAAAAATAGCACCAGTGATAATTTATTTATTAAATATAATGCTGAAATTTTTATTAGTATAATAATTCTGTTAAATTTCTTTATAGCACCATTTATTGATAAGATAATATATAAAACTATATTTGGACTTTAGTATTAATGTTTAACTATAGAATTTATTTCTTAAGATACTGTGCTATTCAAAATGAATATGCAGTATTTTTATTTTATAATTAAATTGTATTAAGAAATAAACAAGATGATAGAACAGACCTCCATTATTAGATAAATTGTCCTTTAAAAATTTGATAGCATGGTATTGAAAAATAAATACAATAAATAGATAAAATGCTATATAATTGTTATAAGATAAGGAATGTGAATATATTTATAATTTCAATAAGGAGGGGTAAGATGAAATTTTTAAATCCGTTGATAGTTGTTTCTAATATAGAAAAATCAAAGTTATTTTACTATGAAGTGCTTGGTTTAAAAGTTATTGAAGATTTTGGAGCAAATATAACTTTAACAGGAGGCATTGCATCACAAACAAAAGACTCTTGGTCTACTTTTATTCATAAAGAAGACAGTGAAATTGTTTTTGGGGGAAATGAATCAGAGCTATATTTTGAAGAAGATGATTTTGATAGCTTTATTAAAAGATTGAATAACATGAGAGACATTAATTATGTACATTCTATGATAGAGCATTCTTGGGGACAGCGCGTTGTTCGATTTTATGATCCTGACAGGCACATTATTGAAGTTGGAGAAAATATGATTAAGGTTGTCAGAAGATTTTTAGATAGTGGCTTATCAATTGAGGAAACTGCTATTAGAATGGATGTACCATTGGATTATGTGAAATCATGCTTATAATAGATTATTAATATAATTATTTTAAGAATAAATTGTTATTATTTTAATTGAGGTGATTTTAGCGTGAAGAAAAAAATAATCAATATTCTCTTTATTTTGGGATTTTTATTCTATATTATATTTATACTATGGAACATTGTTTTTAAATATGTATCTCCACTGGAATTACTTAGTAGCAATAGGTATTGTTCCAGAACTCTTAATTTAATTCCATTTTATGATATTTTTAATGGAAATTATAATAGATTAGACATCTTTGGCAATATAATTTTATTTATTCCATTGGGAATTTATATAAATATGTCTGGTAAAAATTCGAAAGTATCTAAAAGTATTTATAAAATAATCATAATAAGTTTAATCTTTGAAGTTAGTCAATATGTATTTGGAATAGGTGCTAGTGATATAACAGATATTATTACTAATACTATTGGAGGAGTTATTGGTATAGTTATATATATGGCAATTAAGAAGATTTTCAAAGACGATAACAAAGTAAAGACATTCATCACTATCTGTAGTATGGTAGTTATGATACCAGTTGTAATTATATTAATAGGAATATTTATGTACAATTAGGTTATGAGCATAATTTATAGTAATTCATTCATCGATCTTATTATAATTTCTAGAGAATTATATAATTAAACAGTTTATTCTACCGTAGTATTCAAACGAATTTTACGGTATTTTTATTTATAATTGAAATAAATAATAGCCATATGCGGAAGTTTATTTCGAACGAGTATATAGGTGTATAATTATTATATATAATTAAATACGTGTTATGATATGTATTATAATCAAAATTTAGGTTTTGATCATTTTAAAAGAACAAAAAAGTAAAGAAATTTAGGTTCTATTAAGGGGAGTTTTGGGGATGGATAAAATTAAAAAATATGAATTTAGAAGAGTATCAGAGAAGGATGTTGAAGATATACTTACATGGAAGTATGAAGGGAAGGTATTTACTCATTTTTTGATAATGATCTATCAGAGGGTAAGATAAATTATATCAAAAGTTTTCCTACAGATGATAATGCATATGTAATTTATGATGAGAAAAATCAATTAGTAGGAAATTGCGCTCTTTATCTTAATGATAAAGTTAGTTTTTCAATTCAAATGAGACCTAATTTAACTAGCAAGGGTATGGGAAAAGAATTTTTAGAAGCTTTTTTGGAGTTTGCTAAGAATAAGTATAATTTAAAAGATATAGAGCTTTCTGTCCTTAAATTTAATGAACGAGCTATCAGACTTTATAAAAGTCTAGATTTTAAAGTTACTGATGAGTTTATGGGGAAAACTGTTAAGGGAGAAATGGAATTCATAAAAGTGGAAAGAGCACTATAAGTTAGTCTTTATATTTAAGAACTGATGATGATTTAATAGATATTTATGAATAAATAAAACAAATGAAATATAATTATATTGGAGCAGGAGGGGAGATTTTATGAGAGCTATTGAACTATATAATCATTTAGAAAGAGATTTTATCTTCAATGGATTAAGTGATGATTGGGCAAGATTCATGGGTGAAGTGGAGAATTATCTTTCAATAAATTTTAAAGTAAGAAGCATGGGGTTAGTATGTGATTTTGCAGATGAGATTAATAAAGTCTACACTGCTGTATTTCCAACGGAAGAAATTATGCAGCAAATTATTGATAATGGAGTAACAGATACTATGTTATTTTTACACCATCCATCTATTTGGGATATTAGAAGAGCAAAGCCCTTCTATCAGATGAATAAAGCCTTATTAGAAAAGTTTAAACAAAATAGAATATCTATATATAATTTACATGTACCTCTTGATAACTTTAGTGAATATTCAACAAGTAAGACTTTGGCAGATGCGTTAGATATAGAAATTGAAAAACCTTTTAAGGAGTATTGTGGATCTTTAAGTGGTGTAATTGGAAAAACCAAGTGTAAAACCGTGGAAGAATTACATAGTAAGTTTTCAGAAGTATTAGGGCATGATACGGAGCTTTATCTATACGGAGATAACCATATAGGGAATGGAAAAGTAGCTATCGTAGCAGGTGGTGGTAATAATAAAGATACTGTTTATGAAATGCTTGAAAACAATGTTAATGTTCTTATCACAGGCATATCAGTAAACAATGAAAGTTATTTAGAAGTTCATGAGCTTGAACAAAAAAATTGTATTAATGTTTTAGGAGGTACCCACTATTCTACTGAAAAATTTGCATGTCAAAGGATGTGTGATTACTTTGAAAAGCTTGGTATTACTTCTACCTTCATTGAAGGAAAGCCAGTGTATGAAGATATGTAAATCTATAGATTATTTGACAGTTTATAATGGCGCATGAGGAGTACATGAATATAGGGAGTATAAAGAATTAGTGATATACATTATAATCTGCAATTTGAAAAGCTATGTAGTGTTTTACAGCTTGGTGAAATAGTAGATGTACCTGAAAAGATATCTGGAGGCCTTTTACATAGAATGTATGCTATCCAAACCACTACTTTTAAACAGAATGATAGATTCAGGAAGTACAGTAATTGTAGTAGAGCATAATCAGCAAGTTATAAAGGCTTCCGACTGGATAATTGACCTTGGACCAGAAGGAGGATTAATGGAGGAAAGGTAATTGCTGTGGGTACTTCAGATGATATAAGATCCAATAAAAATTCTGTAACAGGAAGATATATATAAATAAAAATATTGATTATTAATAGGGAGTATTTATATGGAAACGAAACTTAGATACCGATTAATTACTGGAAAAGATGATGCAAGTTTTTGTCAGAGAATTTCTAAACTGCTTGATGAAGGTTATAAATTATATGGATCTCCATCATGTACCTTTAATGGGCAAGATGTGATTGTGGCACAAGCAGTAATTATTGATGATAATGAAGCGAAATAAATATTAAATAATTAACTAAACTACCGTATTATTCAGCAATGAATTTTATGGTAGTTTTAATTTTGAATTTAACTGCATAAAGAGTTATCTAATAAATTTTAACATGAGAATAGGATTTTTTAAGATTAAGTAATGGAGTATTAGAAATATAGTTAGTAAAAGTATTAAATTAATAGATGAATATTTAGTATAATATGGTATAATTTTCTTAAAACTAATTTATAGCATGAAAAATAGAGATGGAAAGTGGGGGACACTACGATGTATACAATTAAAAATAGTGAAAGAAAAGATATTTTAGAGGCTTATGATAAAGATAATAATTTAGTAGGAGAAGCTGTAATTTCTCCTTTTAGACCTTCTGATATACATGAAAAACCTAGATTAAATATTTATATTGATATTAATGTGAAAGATGTTGAAAATAAAATTGAGCTAAAAGATCAGATGTTTGATGAAATAATGAAGCGCTCACGAGCTATAAAAGAAGAGAATAAGGATGTTGATGTAAGAGTTTATCATTGTTGTTTTTCAGATAATAAAGAGAATATAGCATATTATTCTTCTAAAGAAGGTTTCAACCATGATGAAGGAATGCACATAATAAAAAAAGAAATAACTGAGGAGAGTTTCCAAATTCAAGATATTAATGGTATAGATTTTGTAAGCCTTGAATTTATCGATGAAGATGAGATAAAGCAGTTAGTTGAAAAACAAAATAAGGTATTTGTATGGGGTTATTCTCCTGAGGATTTAAAAAAATTAAGAAGTGAAAATCAGTGGTTCAGTATAGCAGCTAAACATAAAGATGAAATTATAGGTAATATAGTTATTATCGTGAAGGAAGATGAATTAAATAATAAATATGGTTGGATAGATGATTTGTTTGTTTCAAAGGAATGGAGAAAACAAGGTATTGGTAAAAGTTTAATTATAAGAGCCTTTGAAGGTTTAAAAAATTTAAATATTAAAGAATCAAGATTGGAAGTATGGAGTGCAAACAAAAGAGCATTATCAGTTTATAATAGTGTAGGATATAAGTTTCATGAAGAGATAGAATCTTCAATTGGGATGTTTCTTTAGATTTTAGTATATCAGAAATATTGAAACTTAGTGTCCAAATATATAATAAGAAGTAAAACTTGATTAATTCATGAATCATATAATATATTTAAATAAGAATTACATGGTATAAGATGTATGTGAATTAAATTTTAGGAAAGGAGGAATTTGCATGAAAGTAGAAGTTTGTAAAGTAGTTAAAATTAGAGGAGGTATGTATCTCCTATAGAATAGAAAGGAATATAAAATGGAGAATATAGTTTCAGATAGATTAGTAATTAGAAAATTTAATGAGGACGATTGGCAAGATTTATATGAATATTTATGTGACGAAGAAGTGGTTAAATTTGAACCTTACCATATTTACTCTGAAAATGAAGCTAAGGAAGAAGCAATTAACAGAGCAAATAATGAATTATTTTATGCAGTTTGCTTAAAAGAAAGTGGAAAGCTGATTGGGAATCTATATTTAGCAGAAGGAGATTTTGATACTTGGGAATTAGGATATGTTTTTAATAGAAAGTATCAAGGAAAAGGTTATGCTACAGAAGGTTCAAGGAGATTGCTTGACTATGCATTTTCAGATTTAGGGGCAAGACGTATCGTTGCTATGTGTAGTCCAGAGAATACTCTTTCTTGGAAGCTCCTTGAACGTTTAAAAATGAGGCGTGAAGGTTTGCTACTACAAAATGTTTATTTTAAAGTTGATAGTGATGGACAACCTATGTGGCTTGACACATATGAATATGCTATATTGAAATCTGAATGGAATAAGTAATTATCTAATATATTTTAATATGAGAATATAGATGGATTATTATAAGCCTTGAAATTAAAGAGATACGTTTAAAGAAAACAGAAAATTATGAATAAACAATTTTTAAGATAATTTTATTATTTTAGGATTTATAAATACTAAAAATTAGGTAATAGGTAGTAACATTTCATATATACATTTAATATAATGATAGCAACAGTTATTTTATATTAAGAGAGGTAAGCTATGCTATCTAATACTGAATTTATACGACAATCATTGGAGTTACATCTTTTTTTTGCTAGGATTATGAAGGAGCATTCATTTTTTTTGCAAATAGGTTTTACACCAAAGAACTCAAAACTTATGGAGCAAGCAGACAGATTTAGAATGGAGTTTGACAAATTTTTATGCGATGTTATATCACTTTCAAACGGCGTTGTTAGCCCTAGTGTATTAAAGTCTGGTGAGGTTGTAACACCATATACATTAAATGCTGAAATGGCATCAGCATATTATACAGGAGTAGCTATTCCTACCAGTTTGACTGAGGCTGAGAAAGGATTGATGGGAGCTCCGCCGATGAAATATGATCAAAGGCTAGAACAGAGAGTGCATAGAATTAACGAGATTGGAATGGAATTAGTTAGAGCTTTAGCACGGTTTAAAACGAAATTGTTATCAGATGTTTTAGAGTGCAGAGTATTCACAGTTAATTATCCTTTACTTATAGATCATATTTTAAGAGAAGCAAATTTTTATTTTGAAATGATACAAAGATTACAAAATCGTGAAGAAATAAACTTGGAACGAGAAGCTTATGAGCAAGAAACTTTCTGGAATAGAATTATGGCTGAGCATGCAAAGTTTATTCGAGGATTACTTGATCCAACTGAAGAGGAACTTATAAAGACAGCAAATAATTTTGCAAATGAATTTGATGAGTTACTAATGGAATCAAAGAAGGCCATGGACAAGTCAATGGCAATTCCTGAAGTTACAGACGAAAGCCTTGAGGCAACTATGGGAATCAGGAAATTCAAAGCGCAAGGTACACAAGGAATATTAGAATGTAAGATCAAATCCATAATAATACCTTTGTTGGGAGATCATACTTTACGTGAGGCTAATCACTATTTGCGCTTACTGAAAATATTTAAAAAGAGTATGTAAAATTTAAGTAATAATAGAAACTATACTTTTAATTTAAAGTTACTATTTCATAAATTATTTAATAATATATATTTTAAAAGCAATGCAATTATCTAACGACTCAGTTATAAAAACAAATAATTTATTTAAATACCGTATTATTCAGAAATGAATTTTATGGTATTTTTGATTCACAATAGGAATATATAAGAAATTATCTAGCAAATTTTGAGATAAGATAGTATTTTTGTAAACCCAGTAATATAGTGTTGGATATATGTGGTATAATTTCATTAAGATTATTTGTATTCTTCAGATATAAAGGAGTTAAGTATGATAAGGGATATTATTAATAAAGCAGGATTTAAGATAGAAACAAGTAGATTACTTCTTGTCCCTATTTCCGAAGAATTTGCATATGACTATTTTACTGAATTTGATGATGAAATAGCAAAGTATCAATATCCGGAGCCTTTTAAAACTCTAGATAGTACAAAAAAATTTATTTCTAATTTTACAGAATTTAAAGAGTATGGAACAAATTTAGTATGTTGTATTCTAGATAAAGAACATAATTTTATTGGAAGTATAGAGATTCGTATGCTATATACTAAAACACCTGAAGTAGGTTTATGGATACGAAAGAGTGCCCAACGTAATGGTTATGGATATGAATCCCTTACTGGTCTAATTAACTTTTGTCGTAAACACATGGAGTTAGATTACTTTATTTATGAGGCAGACCGTCGTAATCCTAATAGTATTCAGTTAGTTAAATCTCTTGGGGGAGTAGAAGTTGGGTTCAACCAAGTAGAGACTAATGGTGGAGATATATTAGAGCTAAATGTGTATCATATTAAATAAATTGAAAGCATCAGCTTATATGAATTTTGACCAATAAGATTTATTTCAGAAGAAAAGTTAATATAAGTTCTGAGCATGGATTTAATATAATATCAACACCTAGAGAAAATGATTTCTTGAAAGACCTTCTTAAAGTATACTTAAGTCAATAGATATGAAATCTTAGGCTAGTAGAAAATAAAATTCTTACTAGCCTATTTCTTTTATAGTAATATATAACTGGAGACTGAATCCAATTAAAATATGAACGGTTAATGCAATATTAATTAATTTTAGACTCTATTCTCATTATTCGTGATGTCATCTATTCTTTGATATAATTCTTTAGGTACTTGAATATAACATTTATAAGGAAGATGGTTTTCTTCGTGACTATTGAAATTACTAGAAGATCTAAGTAGAGGTGAAGACCTAAGATTTTCAAAGGAACCTTGAAGATTTAACATGCCATAACCCCATTGAGGATTTGGATATATGTCTCCAGCTCTTTTGCTAGTACCCCTTGTGAGATAAGAAATAATAGTAGGTCCATGCATGTTAGGATCATTTCCTAGTACAATGCCCCATTGTAATAAAAGTAAAGTGGCACTACATAATACGGCTCCAGCTACGGAACCGCCAGAGAGTACAATGTTTTCATTATTTAATCCAGTAGTTAATGCATTGATACCACCAGTAGTTAAATTAGGTTTAATTCTATTATCAGCAGTAAATCCACGACCAGATTCCACAGCTATAGTATTATTATTTTGATCGTAGAATGATGTAGTCACTGCATTACGAGCATTTGCAGGTGCTTGTAATGTGGTATATGGACTAGGATTTATAACTCTAGTAGTTGGCTGTATAAGAGGCCTCTGTGGTAGCCACATATTATAAACACCATGAACAATATAATCTCCCCTAAGCCTTAATTGCCAGAGACCAGGTTTAGGATTTCTAATAGTTATATATATGGATTCATTACCAGTTGCAAACTCAGCAGGAGTAAATAAAATACTTATTATGCTATTTTCAAGAACGAGATTAGCTACCTCAAATTGATGTAGAGGAATAGAGGGAGAAGGTTCTACAATTTCACCGCTAGGAGAAATTATAGATATAGATATCTTGTCAGGTCTTTTTATCCACAACATAAGGACTAAATTATCTTCATTTTCACCAACAATAAACTCTACAACTTGTAAAGTTTTACTTTCTAAAAATCTGCCATCGACATGTATTAGACTAGCACCCTGATTCCCTGTATTAGTTACAAAAGCAAGGCCTCGTCTAGAAGAAAAGAAGTCAATATCTTGTTCTATGGAAGAAAGGCCTTCATGACCACCCCAATTTGTTCCAAGGGGTAATAAAACACTCATAGGAGTCCTTGAAGTTAAATTGAATTGAGTTGCAAACTGTACTGCAAGATAAATATCAAGACCTTCATAAATAAGTAGATTTTTTCTATTATTAATTCCAACTAATCTAAGATTACTTGTTTTGGCTTCCTTTAGCTTTATAATTAAAAATTCACACTTAGGAGCACCACCAATCACTCCATTTAATCCCTTTGCACCAACTAGACCAGCCATATTTGTACCATGGCCAACTTCGTCACGTGAAGGAACGATATCATAGGGATTACGGCCTTCTGAAGATGCTAGAATAGCCTTATTAATATCTTCACGAGTATATACAGTTCCGAAAAACGGGGCATTATTAGTAGTAGGATTACTTTGAATAGTTTGATCCCATATAGCAGCAATCCTTGTAGTTCCATCATCATTTTGAAACTGAGGATTTAAGTAATCTATACCTGTATCTATAATTGTAGCTATGGTATTTTCTCCTGTAAGATTTAAAAAACCTTCTCCATGAAATTTAGTTATGTTAGCAGCATTTACTGGTTGGATAGCTGTTAATGTATAAGGATAGCTAACATCTATTTCTAATATATTTCTGAATCTATTAAGAAAATCTACATAGTGATCAGTATGTACAGAAACTATGTAGATTAAAGGATTTATCTGATAAGCACATGCGTAATTTATATCTTTAAGTTCATCAATCAGATTTTTGTCATACTGAACATATAGAGTGATATAATCTTCGCTAAGGTAAGCGTCTCTACAGTTATTAATTTCTCTAGATGTATTTAAGATATCCATTAATAAACCTACATCTCCAAAACTTATTTATCTATATATATTATTCTATAGTGTTAAAGTAGTTACAAGTTGCAGAGATTATCCTGATTACATAGCTTATTACAAACATTTTATTGATAATAGATTTTTAAAATATAGAACTATCACAAAATCAGCAATTTTCCAATTGCGGAAAGGATAAATTCGTGCAAAAACAAAAACTATCGAGAGGATGATTGCCAAAATAATTGCTGAGATTGTGTATATATAGGACTATCTTTGACCGTTTTGCGCCTTATTTTCTTAGTGCAACAGCAGGTTCTGTGTGAATAAGCTTATGACTTGCAAATAAGATTATAAATACTATTAAGATAATTGTGGATAAAATTGAAATGCCTACTTGTAGCCCTAAAATATTGATTGGCAAATTAAAACTCAACCCAATCACATATGTACAGCCAATTAATACAGCGTTAAAAATACCTGCCATTGTTGATAAAATAACATTCTCACTGATAATCATTTTTTGTATCGTGCTTCTGTTGAATCCCAGTGCAGATAACAACCCCAATTCTTTGTATCTTGAATTTTGTAGTTTGACAAGTAGTATAACACTTATAAATAATCCAATTGTCAAAATTAAAACAGAAATGATTAGAAACAGCCGGCTAAGACTTTGAAACGTGCTTTGTAATGCACCTACTTCTTTTGACGCATTCTTGCTGGCAATATTTTTGTAATTCAGCATTTGGCTGACAGGAACAATATCTTCAAAATTCTTCACATCATAGTTGACGGAATAATATTCATCATTTTTGATATTCTGATATAACTTCTGTTCAACATCAGAACTTATGAAAAAGTCGTCATATCCCGCATTAAAGATACCGCTTACCGTCAGTTCGTATTCCTTATCATCAAAAATAAGAGTTATCTCTTTGCCGACCAAATCGCTGATATTGCTCATAAACTTTTTCGCAAGGCTGGGTGAAAGTGCAATCTCGTTTTGGCCCGTCTTGGGCATTGTTCCGTATGACATGCTTTCTGTAGCTTTTGGCATAGGGTACTTTTCCGCCATCGTTTCATTTTTGCCTTTAAAGTCTAAAGTAATGTCATTGATTTTATACTGCAGATAAACATTTTCGACACGTTCATCAGCCTTGAGCAAGTCAAACACATCAGTACCACTCTCCGACTTTACATATCCGTTGTTAAACGCTGTATTCTTTGCTTTAAAATCCGCAATAGATTGCTCCATAATGTTTCCAGAAGATAGTGATAACACAAAACATAGAACACTAATCGAAATCGCCAAGCTGACAGCGACATATCGCTTCAGGTGCACCCTAAAGTTTTTTGCACCTCTCTTAAACGCAGACACTTTAGCTGATGGCTTGAGAATGATTGTTTTATTGCTAGATTCATCTTTTTGAACAGTAGCACTCTTGTAGGCGATTATACCATTTTCAATAGAAATAATCTCATCTGCAAAATCGCAGATTTTCTGATCGTGAGTAATAACAACCACTAATTTGTCCTTTGCGATTTCTTTTAACAAGGTCATTATTTCAGTCGAATTGCTACGGTCAAGGGCACCTGTAGGTTCGTCTGCAAGAATTATATCGGGATTACCCATCAGGGCTCTTGCAATGGCAACACGTTGCTTCTGACCGCCGGATAAATTTTCAATCTTCTCATTTTCTTTTCCAGAGAGTTTAACTGTTTTAAGAAAACTCTTTGCGTTTTGAAGATTGGTATGTTTTTCTTCATTGCTTAACTCACAAGGCAAAAGGATATTTTCGAGCACTGTATATCCAGTTAGCAAATGATAATTTTGAAAGACAAAACCAATGCAATCCCTACGGTAAGCACATAATTTATCATCGCTTAATCCGTTTAGCTGCACACCGCCGACAGTAATATTACCGCTGTAATCACTGTCAAAGCCAGCAAGCATATTCAGAAGTGTACTTTTACCGCAGCCGGATGCTCCAAGCAAGCAAACTATGCCTCTGTCAGGGAAGGTATAGCTTGCATTATTAAAGATAACTGTGTCACCGTATTTTTTTATAAGATTTTCAACTTGTATCATTATCTGTCACCTGTTTTTAAAGCCGATATGATGTTTGTTTTCATATACACTATCGAGGTTATACTATAAGCAACAATAGCTAAACCTACTCCTAATGCTGCTCCTGTAAACAGCATATTAGCACTTAAAATATTAGCACCGAATAAGGCTTTTGTGGCTAAATTGATCAGTGGTGAAGTGATGAGCAGTAACACAATTGCGGTAATAGCTTGAGTAAGAGTTTGAGCAAGATTAATCAGACTTAAATGACCGTTGCCGAATCCGCTGATCTTATAGATTGCGTATTCTCGCTTTCTCATAACGCCGATGATAAGGAATATGGCAATAACCATAACAAAAGACAACAACCCAATAATTATACTTGCAGAGCCTGATTGCCCAGTTGTCTGGGAATTAAGTCTTACTATATCTTCAACAAGCTCAAATCTGCCAATGGGAACGATACCGCTTTTGTTTAATTCATCTTTCAGCGCTATCATATCTGCCGGAGTTTTTGCACGAATAAGAAAGTTGATTTTATCTTCCTGAAAGCTTGCCTGACTTCTCATATCATCAAGAGCCGCTTTGCTGAAAAAGAAAGAATCGTCAACGGAGTATTCCATCATTTCACCGTTATATTCATAAATCACTGTTGTATCTGCCACACCTACAATTTTTGCCTTAATTTTAGCATCATTAAGTACTGGACTGCCTGTATCCAAATTGTACATTGAGGAAGAAAACTCAATTTCTTTGCCGATAATATCGTCATTACTTAGACCTGTTTTTTTCAAAAAGCTTTCGGGTACAACCACTTCATTATCTGCGCCTTTTGGCATTCTGCCGGATATAAGCTTATTTATAGTAGGGACGCTGCCTGTGCTGTCAATCTTATATGTTTTACCATCTAAATTAACTTTTATATTTTCAAATGCCTGCAAAAACGCAGTAAACTCTACTCTTTCATCAGCTACGTATTTTTCATACAGGCCTCCTATATCCTGTGATACATCTGCGTTGGGGCTATCGTTTTTATTATCGTCCGTTCCGCCTGCACTGGTAAAGCTGTTCACAATGCTGATGTCTAAAATGCTTTCCCCGTAGGTATCAAACAGCTTGTTAAATGCAGCTTGACCACTGCTGTTTATTGATCCGCTGAATGTTGTCAATAATAACACTGCCGCAATCATAATCGTAAGTACAGATACCGCAAATCTGCCAAAGTTTCGCTTGATACTTGTCTTGGCAACAGTAACTGCATTACCAAATGATAATGTATATGGGTTTTGCATTTTAAACTCCGGAATTTTTGTAACCGAACTATCAGCAGGAGTGATAAGCTCACCTTTATCAAGCTCAAAAACATTATCATTTTTGTTTATCAAAGAAGTATCATGTGTAACAACAATTACAGTTTTGCTTTTAGAAATTGCTCTCAAGATATCCATTGCTTCTTTTGATGTTTTTTCGTCCAATGCGCTGGTAGGCTCGTCAGCGATGATTACCTGAGGATTTTTCATCAATTCCCTAGCAATGGCTACGCGCTGTTTTTGTCCTCCAGAAAGATATTTAACCTGATTTTGAGCAATGTCCAAAAGTTTAAGATCCTTTAATACTTTTTCAGCGGTTTTTATATTTTGGTTTGCTTTAAGATATCCGGGTAACAGGATATTTTCCAGTACGGTTAAATCCTCAAGAAGATTAAAGTCCTGCCACACAAATCCAAAAACGTTATTGTAAAAATAACTTTTTTCATTGCTTGTTAAGGCTTTTATATCCTTGCCACAATAGAACACATTTCCATCAAAGTGCTGTTCCATACCACTGATGATTTTAAGCAAGGTTGTTTTTCCGCTGCCCGAAGCACCCACGATAAAGTTTAACCCTTTTCCGATTGTAAGCGACACATTGTTCAATGCAAATTCGCCATTATACTTCTTTGAAACATTTTTAATATTAAACATCATTTTTACTCCTTTTTGTAAAGCAACAATTTGCTTTCTATGATGTCGTCATTGTACTATATATGATGTTAAATCCATGTTAAGAGGAAGTCTTTCATATAAAAAAGACTTTGAACCGGCGTTAATCGCCCAAATTCAAAGTCTTTTTTCTTCTTTTATACCAATTTATCTAATGTGATTTTGAAGTAAGTGCCGCCAGTTTTATTATCAGTAACTTCAATTTTTCCGTTATGCTTTTTTATGATACTTTCCACGATAGCAAGACCTAATCCCGCACCGCCAATCTTACGTGAACGGGATTTATCCACTCGATAAAAGGGCTCAAAGATATTTTTTTTCATCTCATTAGGTATACCGATACCTGTATCAGAAATTTTTATTACGGTATGCAATTTATTCGAAGAAGCAGTAACTGATACATTGCCACCATTCATGTTGTATTTTATCCCGTTTTCAATCAGATTATAGAATGCACGGTGCAGCAAATCGGTGTTTCCCATAACAACGCTGTTGTTGCAATCTAAAGTGAGCGTTATATCCTTTTCAGCGGCAATGCTTGAAAGCTCTGTGACAATATCATCCAAAACATCTTTGATACAAACTCTTTCGTTTTCAAATTCATCCGTCATATTTGTCATATCTAACAGGTTATGAACAAGCTCGGACAGGCGATTTATTTGCTTTTCAAAGGTTGCAATCAATGCATCATATTCCTCGTTGGAATGTGTGTTTTTCTTTTTAAAAACATCAACTTTTGTTTTAAGCACCGTCAGCGGAGTTCTTAGTTCATGTGCTGCATTTGCAGAGAAACGCTGCTGCATCATAAACGCATGATTCAGTTTATCCGTCATTTCATTAAACGACTCAGTTAGTTCGGATATTTCGTCATTGGTTGGCGGAACGTCCATTGCTTCGGACAAATTATGTACCGTTCTGTTTTTGATTTGACCGTTTAGTGTATCAATGGGCTTTAATGCTTTTCCTGATAAATAGTATGTCAAAACTCCGCCGCCCATAATAACTGAAAGCATATACAAAATGCTTTCAAGTCTGAAATCCATCCTTGCTTTTTGAGAGTCATCAGGTGCACCCATAGACGCTGCATCCGACGGAGGCTGTATGCTTTCGTACATACTACCGCCTTGAGTTATATCCTGTGCAGGTACCATTAATGCCGCTACCATTTTGTTGGCAGAAAGATTGAGTATTAGAGTTAGTCCAACGCAGCAAACCGTTAGCAATGCTACTATCATTGCTGTAAGTCGCAGCCTTATGGGTAGTTTTTTGGACATTAAAAATCACCACCATTTGATGAAATAGAATAACCATCGCCAATTTTTGTACATATTGGGTCATAGCTTAAAACGGCTTTTAGTTTTTTTCTTAGTGTAGCAATATGAACACGAACGGCACCGCTAAAGCAGTCAATGCTATTATCCCAAACGTGCTCCATCAATTCCTCCTGGCTGATAACTCGTTCTGAATTAAGCAGAAAGTATTCAAGAAGTGAAAATTCCTTTTTAGTAAGAGACAATTCAATGTTTTCAGCAAAAGCAATACGCTTTGATAAATCAATTTTGATGCTACCACAAGTTAGAAGACTGTTTTGCTGAACAAATTGACGCCGCAGCAAATTCCTGATTCTTGCCTCCAACTCAGCAAAGTCAAAGGGCTTTGCCAAATAATCATTTGCGCCCATATCCAATCCCTTAACTTTGTCGCTTACACTGCTTCTTGCACTTAGGATAAGCACCTTTAAATCAGGTTTTTCTTCCCGTATCTTTTCCAAAACCTCAATCCCGTCCATTTTAGGCAGGTTTAAATCAAGTATAACTAAATCATAGTTTTCAATGAAAGCAAGCTCATAGGCATCTTCACCGTTATCACAGGTATCAATTGCATATCCATCTAAACGAAGTCCCTCTGCAATCGCTTCCTGCAAATCAAGCTCATCTTCAACAACAAGAATTCTCATAATCATCACCGCTTTTCATTATATTTTGTTTGGTGTTAAATCTCTGTTAAGATTGTTGGGTTGATATTATTCTCATTGTATAGAAAACAAAATAAATTTTCAATGTTTATAGTTAAACGTTTTGGGATTTATAAGTATTATATAGATTTTATTACATTTATACTAGATGTAGAGTTATAATTGTTAAATAGAGGTATTTAAACTTGAAAGCAAAGTTTATTTATATAATGTATAGTATTTATAAGATATGAAATTAATAGGGGGAGTTATTAATGGTTAATATGTTATTTAGTTTATATAATTTTCATGAAAAATGGGTGAAAGATGAAGTGAAAAAATATATAAATTATAATGATAAAGTTTTAATAATACCATTTTCTTTTGGTGAAAAGATAAGTAACCATACGGAATGGCAATGTGCATATAATAGAGAAGATGGAGCATATTACAAAAGTATTGTTCTACCATTTTTAAGCTATGGAATTAAAGAAGAAAATATAAGTTGGATAAATTATTTTAAAGATACAAAGGAAGAAGCAAAAGAAAAAGTAAGAAATAGTGACATAATATTTTTCACTGGAGGATTACCTGATAAAATGATGGATCGATTAGAGGAGTTTCATTTAGTAAATGAAATTGAAAATTTTAAAGGAATTATCATAGGAAGTAGTGCTGGAGCAATGATTCAGATATTAGAGTATCATATTACTCCTGACAAAGATTACGATACATTCTCATATAATAAAGGATTAAACTTAATTAAAAATTTTGATATTGAAGTCCATTATGAAGAAACAGAGATACAAAAACACTATATAAATAAAGTGTTAAATAAAAAAATAGATACAGTATATGCAATTAAAGATACTGGAGGAATAATTATTGATAATAACGAAGTTAAATTACTAGGAGATACACAGATGTTTAAAGGAGTGAAGGAATGAGAAGCATAGACCATTTAAATAGATATGTTTCGAACGTTGATAAATTTATAGTTTTCTATAGAGATATTCTTGACTATGAATGTATTGATAAAGGTACAAAGACAAATGGAAAAAGATATGCAATTCTTAAAGGCGAAGGGCATAAGTTATTTATTTCTGAAAAAGATAACTTTACAATAGAAAAAAATCAAAATTTTAGACATGCAGGCTATTACGTTGAAAATGTAGATGAATTGTTAGAGACCTTGAAATTAAAGGGATATGTTGAACAAAATCAGGAAGTTATAGTTAAACAATTTTCAAAGCAATTCTATATAAAAGATCCGGATGGATTTGAAATTGATTTGATTCAATGGACGGACAAGCAAGGGTTTTACGATCATTTAAAAAATAAAAATAAGATTTAAGGTTTTACGTAGATAATAAATACTCTACCAAGATACAAAGCCTCATTAAATAAATATATACGCATTCACATAAGAAACATTTTAAAATGTTATAAAGAGAACTATTCAAATATTTAACTTTTTTAAATTTTAAATAGTTGCTATGTTGATGGGGATTTTAGGAGATTTACACTTGAAATTCTCAATAAGATAGCTAATATTCAAGAGGTATAATGAAAGATAAATTAATTTTATAATGCAAGTATTTTTAATCATATAAAACTAAATGAGATAAGAAAAATGATAATACCTATTATAAATACCATGAAAGGATCGGAGAATGGAAATTAAAGAAATATTAAGTTTTATAGAAAATATATCGCCCCATGCAAAAGATTATGTAAATAAAGCCTTTAATAATAATCAAGTTGAGATATTATATTCAATGGTAACAGAGGCAAATAAGGGAGCATTTATAGTGGTTAATAGCGATGATTGCTGCATTTTTTATGCTTCTTTTCTTAATGAGGATAGTATAGAGGAAGTTTTAGAAGTAATAAATAGTAAAACTAACGAATATATTTCAAAATTAAACTCAAAGGAAATATGCTTTAACGTATATGGAAATAATCTAAAGATAATTGATTTAGTAAAAAAATTAGGTTTTAAAACTGATATGGAAGGATATCATCTTGAATTTATTGGAGAAGAGCTACCTGAATTAAATGATTATAATTTAACTATTAGAGGGTTTGAAAATTCTATGCTGAAAGAATTTGTTGATCTATTTGATAGTTCATATTATCAATTATATGTAGATAATGGGTGGCAAATAAACAGTTATGATATAAATAAAAATAGATTTAATGAAAATCTCATTGATTTAAATAAAGATGGTCAAGTATGTTCATTCTGGCTAAAGGATGAATTAGTGGGTGCATATATCTTCGAAGATAATTATATAACAGATATTGTTGTTAAACCAGTATTTCAAAATAGAGGATATGGAAGCTATATATTATCAAATTGCGTTAGAAATATGAGTATGGAGAAATCTATTAAGAACATAAGACTACGAGTTGCAAAATCTAATATTGGTGCTAAAAAGTTATACGAAAGAAATAATTTTGTTGAAATTGCCTGTTTTGCAGAGCATACGTATGGATAAAGTGGGAAATTTATGTATACAGGAAAAGTTACAATTAAAGAGACAACAGAGAGTGACTTAGAAGATATAAAGAGCCTTTGGAATAATGGAGAAGTTATGTTTTTGTAGGTTTTCCAGGTGGAAAAGTAAATTGTGTTTATGATGAACCAAGTCCTGCAAATAAAAAGGCATGGACCTTATATGAAAAGCTAGGGTTTGTAAGTAAGCCAAGACCAACCTATCTTGAAGATGAAGATACCTATTTGGAACTTACAAAAGATGGATGGGATAAGCCTTAGTCATATTATAAAACTAATATAATATTTATAAAGTACATTAAAATGCCGTATTATTCAAAGTGAATATGCGGTATTTTTACTTTAAAGTTTAGTTGTATTATAGACGAAATAACCAAGGATAACCAGAGTAGTTCATAGTTATATACTTGAAGATATGCTATAATATATAAAATTAAACAATATAATTTTTTACTATAAGTATAAAATTCGGAGGTAGATATAATGCAAAATATAAATGCTAAAGCTAATTGCTGATCAAACAATGGAAAGGCCACTAGTTCAGTGGAGAAGGTTACTCTATGTCCTATATGTAATGGAAATACGCAACAAGTTAAGTATATTACTGTTAAACACTTTGTTAAAGATGATATTATAAATGATTTATATGAAGAAGATTATCATATTTGTCTTAATAAAGATTGTGACGTTGTTTATTTTAATGAAAATAAAAATATAATATTGAAAAGGCAGCACATTAAAATGCCTATCTGGTATAAGAAAGATGCTAATCCTAAATACATATGCTATTGCAACAAAGTAACAGAAGAGCAAGTTATCAACGCTGTGATTGTAGATGGAGCAGAAGATATTAAAGATATTATAAGACTTACAGGGGCAATGAAAAATGGAAAATGTGAAACTAACAATCCTGTAGGTAAATGTTGTAGCCCTGTTATAAAAGAAACTATTAATAAGGCTTTAAAGATAAAAGGAGGGGATTAAAGGTAATAGTATTGTTTGAGGAGAAAAACATATATGGAGTATTTTGATATTTTAAATAGAGATGGAAGTAAAAGTGGTAAAATAGCACCAAAAGATGAAGAGCTTTTAGAGGGACAATATGATTTAGGAGCACATGCATATATACATAACTCAAAGGGAGAATTCTTAATTCAGAAAAGAGCGAAAACAAAACAATTTTTGCCTGGTGGATGGGATATTCATATGGGACATGTTATGGCTGGAGAAACAAGCAAAGAAGCTATTATTAGAGAGATAGATGAAGAACTAGGTATAAAAATAGATGATATAGCTTTTATAAAAAGAGTTTTGTGGGAAAAATATAATCATTTCATTGATATTTTTGTACTATGTAAAGATACTAATATTTTAGATTTAACAATACAAAAGTCGGAATTAGAAGGGGTTAAATATATTTCAGCTGATGAAATGATTAAGCTTATAGATGGCATGGATTATAGACCAGAAGAGTATCGAATAATCATGAAAGAATATGTTAGAAGCGTTATTCAAACTAGTAAATAAAAATAGAAAACTTTTAATATTAAAATATGAAGCTATGTAACTATTTAAAATTTTAACATGTTGTATATAAAATAGTTATATAGCTATTTTATTATAGAGGTTCAGCGGGATTATTATCTGAATAATATGAAACTTTCAATAAGATATATTTCTATAAGAAGGAGAGAAGTATGAGATATGCAGTAGAATTATATTTTGATAAGAATACAGAAGAAGAGATACTTAAATTGGCGCAAGGAATTGCAAATGCAGGAATAAGTAAAAAATATTTAGAGTGGAGGACTCGCCCCCACATTACAATAGCTATCTTTAATGATATAGATATTGAAAAATGTGACAAGATATTAAAAGAAATTGTTAAGGATACAAGAACTTTTCCAGCTCTACTATCTAGTATAGGAGTGTTTAATAATACAAGAACTGTATATCTTGCACCAGTGGTATGTGATGAATTAATAAATTTACATAAAAGGGTGCACAAAGCTTTTGATTTCTGTGACCTTAATGGATGGGAATATTACACTGCTGGACAGTGGGTGCCACATTGTGCGATTATGCTAGGAAGTGAGGATGAAGAATCTGCATTAGTAGAGGCTACAAGATATGTTATTGAAAATTATAAGGTTTTTGAAAATAGCAGATATGAGGAAATTGGTTTTGTTGAGATTGCTATGCCTGTAAAAGAGCTAGAAGTTCATAAGTTATGCTTTGTTTGAAAATTATAACTTTCTTATTTAAATAATGTTTTAGTGAGGAAAAGAGAATATGCAAGAAATTAATATGACCAAGGAAGAACTAAGAAAATTCTTGGTAGTATATCAAGGGTTAAATTGGCCAAAGCCATTTAGTGGAGAGAAAGGAATTAAGGAATTTATAAGTAGAGTAGGATGCATACAATATGATCCTTTAAATATGGTAGGAAGAAATGCAGATCTTATACTTCAATCAAGAATTGAAAATTATGATCCTATGATGCTAGAAAACCTTCTTTATGATAAAAGAGAACTTATAGATGGTTGGGATAAAATGATGGCTATCTATTCTGTTAATGATTGGCCTTATTTTGAAAGAGTGAGATTAAGGAGAAAAGAAGAGATTGAGAGAGTATTGAATTATAGGAATTCAATTGAAGCAATCAACTATGTTAATGCAGCAAAAGAATATATAGAGAAAAATGGTGCTACCTTACCTTCAAAGCTAGAGTTTGGACGCGTAGAAAGTGGAGTTTGGGGCCATGGTAAACTTTCTAGTGCTACTATGGGTTATATGTGGAATAGCGGAATTTTAGGCGTTAAAGAAAAGAAGAATACTCAGAAGGTCTATGACTTGGTAGAAAATCTACTACCTACAGAGATACTAGAAATGAAAGAACCATTTAATGATGATAATGATTTTTATAAGTGGTATTTTAAAAGAAGAGTAGGAAGTATAGGAATCTATTGGGAGAGAAATGGGGGAGGATGGCTTGGCAATTTTGTATCCGATAAAACCCTTAGAAAGAAGATATTAAATGAACTTCTTGAAGAAGGAGAAATAGCTTTTGTAAAAGTAGATGGATTAAATGAAACTTTCTATATCAGATCTGAAGATATTCCAATGCTAGAAAGTATTAAAATTAATATTGATAAAAAAGCAAGTTTTCTAGCTCCCCTTGATAATCTTCTTTGGGACAGAAAGTTAGTTAAAGATATTTTTGATTTTGAATATAGTTGGGAAGTATATAAACCTGTTTCAAAGAGGCAGTATGGATATTACGTATTGCCTGTTTTATACGGAGATCAACTGGTGGCAAGATTTGAACCTGAAATGCATCGAGGAAATGAACCATTGATAATAAAAAACTGGTGGTGGGAAGAGAACTATCAGGTAACAGAAGAGGCTATAGCTGCTATGATGGAATGCTTTGAAAGATTCTGTAAGTATTTAAAAGCAAGCGGATTAGAGGAAAGCTCATGGAGAAAAATAAAAAGATAAAATATTGTACTGTTTAAATCTGGCATAAATACCTAGATAATTGAATAAGGAGTGATATATATGATTATGCCAACACATATTGTTACAGGAGCAGGAGTAGTCGAAAATGATAAAGAAGAGATTTTATTAGTTAAAACCCATCATGGAGGCTGGGTTTTTCCTGGTGGTCAAGTTGAGGTTGGAGAAAATGTTATTGATGCAGTTGTAAGAGAAATAAAAGAGGAAAGTGGAATTAATGTTACAGTAAAAAAACTTTTTGCTATTTCTTCAAATACAGCAACGCATGAAGGATATAACGGAGTTAAGACAGTACCTACAAAGGTAATGATGGATTTTATTTGTACATTTGTAGATGGTGATTTGTGTATTTCAGATGAGAATTCAGAATCAAGTTGGGTAAAAAAGGATAAAGTTCTGGATATGATTACAGCCTCATCAATTCGTAAAAGATTTCAAGCCTATTTAGATTTTGACGGCACTATTCAATATTTAGCATATGTAACAAATCCAGAATTTAATTTGCAACTTAGTAGAAAGATATAGGGGAGGATTCTTTTATGAAATTTATTTGTTGTCCTATATGTGGTAAAAAGCTAGATGAAAAAAGTATTGGAGATGAAGGATTAATAAGATATTGCATAGATTGTGATAGACCATATTTTGATGGACCTGCAAGCTGTGTTGAAGTTCTGGTTATTAACGAAAATAATCAAATATTGCTATTGAAGCAAAATTATATTTCTAAAACTCATTGGGGAGTAGTTTCTGGTTATGTTAGCAATGGTGAAACATTGGAGGAAACAGTAATAAGAAAAGTTTTAGAAGAAACAGGTCAGCAAGTTGAAAAAATGAAGTATGTAGAAAGTTACTACTTTAAACCTAAGGAATTAATAATGGCTGGATTCATTGCTTTTGTTAAGGCAAAACCGTTCAATAACTCTAATGAAGTTGATGATATTATGTGGTGTGGGATTGATGAAGTTAATAAATATATTGCAAGAGTCAACAATATGTCTGGTATTCATTTTGATAATTCAATGAAATTATTAAATGGACAAGTTAATATAGATTGATCTGTGGTTATTAAGGAAAGGAGCACTACAATGTGTAAAAAGTATCCTGATAAAAATACAGCTATAAAAATTCTTGAAGAAGCTGAAAGACTAAATCCTGGACAATGGAAACAGCATTCGGAATTCGTAGCTTTAGCTTGCAAAAATATAGCATCGCATTGTCCGGATTTAGATGAAGAGAAAGCTTATATTTTAGGACTATTGCATGATATAGGTAGACGAGTCGGAGTGGTTGCAGAACGCCATATGATTGCTGGATATAAATATTGTATGGAATTAGGTTATGATGAAGTAGCTAGAATTTGTGTAACTCATTCATTTATGATACAAGATATTAAATCATCAATAGGTAAATGGGACACTACAAAGGAAGAGTATGAAATGACTGAAGCTATTATTAATTCCGCTGTTTATGATGATTATGATTTATTAGTGCAATTATGTGATGCTCTAGCTTTACCAACAGGATTTTGCTTACTTGAGAAAAGATTTGTGGACGTTGCTTGTAGGTATGGTGTACAAGAATATACTATTTCAAGATGGAAGAAAACACTTGAAATAAAAGAGTATTTTGAAGAGAAAATCGGATGCTCAATTTACGAAGTTCTTCCAAATGTTAAAGAAAATACTTTTAAATAATCTGTAGTAAGGTGAGTAACTATTTAGATTGTAAATGGTAATAAAATTTCGAGAATTGATTAATGTTGTGTAAATGTGAAAATAACATAAATAATATGTAATTAGTGGATTTGGGGGAGTATTATTATGAGGGAAATACTATATGATGATTATTTTTGGCAGAATGAATTAGTAAGGTTAAGAGCTTGGAGTGCTGATGATTGGGAATGGGATTATTATAATAATTTCGATACTTCAGCAGTAAGATTAGCAGATTGTGAGGTTCATCTACCAGCAACAATTCTAGAATCAAAAACATATTCTGAAAGAATTGCAAACTTATCCAGTGGTAATGGTAGAATTTATTTTGCCATAGAGACATTAGATGGAATCCATGTTGGTAGAATGAATTTAAATAGCATAGACGAAAAAAACGGGACCTTTGAAATCGCTACATTAATCGATAGGGATTATAGTGGTAAGGGTTATGGAACAGCTGCAATGAATATACTTCTTAAATATGCTTTTATGGAGAGACGATTAAATAAATATTGTGCAAGTATTATAGAAGGAAATATAGGTTCTGCTGATATGCACAGAAAACTTGGTTGTGAGCAGGAGGGGGTTTGCAGGCAAAATATCTATACAAATGGACGATATTATGATGAGATTCTATTTGGATTAACAAAAGAAGATTATTTAAAACTTATGAAAGATGGAAAATGATTATAGAATGGTAGAATTGCTAATTATTTAAACTTTAAAATATTTTATATTTGCATGGAGAAGTTCATTCATAGTTTTATATGAGCTATGTATATAATAAGAATGAGAAAGAGGCTTTCGCAAAATATTTTGCGAAAGCCTCTTTTCATTATTTTATAACCAGGAGTTATTACTTATGTCATTGTAAATAATTATATTTAGTTAGAATAAGAAACTCTATTTAAAGATATCAATACAATTTTAAATAGAAAAATGCCAGTTATTAAATTAATAACTGTAGCAGGAAGTACAACTCCTGTGAATAATACTGTAAAGAGTGCTGGAAGACCAACTAATAATTTAGCGGATAGCAAAAAAGACGTACCACTTATTAGGGTGCCTACAGGTAGTATTGTATAGACTAAGATATTATTTTGCTTCCTCTCACTAAGTTTACCTATGGCTTTAACCTTCAAAATACACATCATAGCTATATAGGCTAGATTTATAGTTATAAATTTATCTATTATATTAGGTAATTGTCCACCAGGAAATTTTGTTGTCATTGCTGTGAAAATACCTGTTATAATACCTGATATTAAACAGGTTTTATAGTCACCTTTATTTAAGATCATTACTGTAAATAACATAGCTAATGCCATATCTGGTTCCATTGGTAGACCTAAGGCAGGTGTAATTTGATGCAATACAGCACCGATAGCTAGTAACATGGCATTAATAACTAATTTTTTTGTTTTAGATTTTTCATTCATAATTAAATTCCTCCTAAAAATTCTTATAAGTTTTATCCACTCACTTTCTATATCAGCTTCTGCTGTATAATTTCATAACATCATCATCACCTCCTAAAATAAAAAAAACTTCATCCTAAATAAATAGGACGAAGTTAACCGCGATACCACCTAATTTATGAAATATAAGTATAAAGTTATACCTAATTTCATCACTCTTTCAGGTACTAACATACCCTATCTGCTATAACGTGCAGCCCACGGTAAACACTACTTTCTAAAAAGATTTTGATTTACTCCTCAAAGGCCCATTGGCTAAATTTTTTCTTGTTAGACTCTCACCACTGCTAACTCTCTGTAATGAAGCTTAATTTAGTTACTCTTCCTCTTCAACGGATTATTTTAATTAATTAATTACATTATATAAAATAGTGAATAAAATGTAAATGATTTTTCTATATATTATAAATTTACAATAAATAAAGGTTCTGTATTTGAATTTTAAGTATATGTCATAATGTGAATAGCGATAAAAAAGGACATTTCAAGCATATCCTTTAATGTTTACTTACATTTTTCTTAGAAGAAATAATGGCAATAATAATAAAAATAATTATATTTAAAAGATTGATATAAAAGGCTATACTGTCACCACTTAGGTTATATTCGTCAACATATATACCAGATTGCCATATACTTAGATTTGATATAATTACTAGAAAGAGAGAGTTTATTAAAACGATAGTAGAATTGGTGCCTTTTCCTTTTAATTTTGAAAGAAGTAGATATAATAAATTCACAATGAGAAATCCTAAACATACATATGAGAATGTTCCAAGTAGATCCATGATAGTACCCTCCTAATTTAAAGTTCTTGTATAGTTTAAAATAGTAATTAATAGATTTTTATAAATATGCTCCACTTACTATAGGAATTCCTTGTTCTATTCTAGATTTACTTTGAGAAATATAATCTTTCATCCATTGATTCATGTTAGAAAAATCTGACTCACGGCACATTCCTATATAAACAATAAGTTCTCTTAGCTGGAGAAAGAGAGGAATTTGTTTTAGCCAATATTCATTTATATGATTTTCTTTAAGATAACCTTTCATAAAACTTTTCATAAAAATATAACTTTCATCTTCTCTTTGATCTATGCTATCATCTAAAAATACATAAATAATATAGAATAATTGAATAGCGATGTCTTCTACAAACCAGCTATATTGACACTCATCAAAATCAAAAATATTAATACCGTTAATATCTAATAAAAAGTTGCCAACATTAATATCTCCATGAATAATTCCAAAGGAATCCGAATCTTTGTTGAGTTGATTTATTTTATTTACTATAGTTTCATAACTTTTAAAAATTTTATATTGGCCATTAGGTATATATTTCTTTATGTTTTGTAAATAATAATTATGAGACCATTCATGACGCTTAATTTCTTTTAATGAAGGCTCATATTTTTTAGATAAATAATGTATTTTTCCTGTTAGTTTACCACATTCCTCAAATAAGTCCTTATTGCTAATGCATTCAGGATATCCAATTTTTTGTCCCGTTGCTTTTTCAAAAGAAGTAGCTGTAAAATATGAATCTTCTATATGTAATGTTTCTGTCAACTTACCAGATAGGGAATGAATAGGTTTTGAAGCTGATATTTCATTATTAGTTAAATATGAAATCCAATCTAATTCTCCTTTTATAAGATTCTCACTTCGATGTGAGCTATGGGTTATCCTTAAGATATAAGATTTCTCTTGTCGTTTATATTCATAAACATAGTTCTGAGAAAATCCAATTAAATTTAGCGTAGACACATCTATTCCAAATCTTATTGCTAATTCTTTTAAAATTTGTTTACTAAGTAATTCCTTTATTTTTTTATCCAAATTCATCACTTCCTCATTTTAATAATTGTAGCTTATAGCATGAAATTTACCAATTAGAAAAGTAAATACGGCATGAACTCGTTAGAAATATTTTACTACAATTCATTAGATTGGTATACGCCTTTTTAAGAAATAGATAATAGGTATATTGAATAAATACTTGATTAGTATCTTTGCACTTAGTTATATAAATCTAATAAGTTTTTAAATATATATGTTTCAATAAAGTTTCTACATTAAATTTACTTATAATCTTAGATTACACTAGTAAATGTAACTGAAACCAATGGAGAAAAAGTTGAATTGAATGAATAATACTATCAGGAAGATGTAAAGTAAATAGATTATAGTTATTAAACTCAGTACGTTATTAAATAAAAATTTAATAATGAGTATTTAGAAAATATGATATAATATATTATAAAAATAAGTATAATAATTAGTAGCAATTATCTAAAGAAAAGAATGGGGGAAAGCTTTTGATATATATAACAGAGCCAGGGTTTGAGCCAAAACATATTAATCCATTCACAGAAGAAAGATACAATGGTGATTGGATTGTATTTTGTTTGACTAATTCTGAAAATTATGAAATTGTGAATGGTAAGGGAAATTCATCTGTTTATTCTTTAAAGGTTAGTAAAAAGCATACTCAGTGGGAATTGAACCTCATGGATTTTATAGAATATGAAAATAGCTACTGTAAGAATATGATTTTATCAGTAGATGAAGAAGACTTAATTAAAGCAAAGGAAGCTTATGAAAATCATCATTATAATGAAGCATTATTAAGAGAAAATGAACCTAAGGTTATGATACATAGTACTACAAGGGAAGGGTGGGAGAAAATAAAAAAGGATGGATGCTTAAAATCTTGGAATAGGCTAAAAAAAGAAGAAAGTAATTATACAAAACAGCCAATTGGTGAACTTCTTAGAGATCCAGAGGATTATAGGGATTATATTATGCTTTCAAATTGTAATGTTTCAAGTGAGATTGTTATATTATCTAAGGAGAGCAATAAAATTATCATGGACGAAGATAAGGAATATAGAACTGGTGTAAGATTATACTTTGATATTGAAAAAATAGCTAAGGATGGTTTATTAGTTCGAGATGGGTGTCATCTGAAGGTAAAGGATATGTTACCATTAGATAAATATCTAATTTGGACTGCTACATGGAAAAGTCTTAATTTAGAAAGCGAATATTCTACACCTAGAAAGTTTACAAGTATATCAAATGAAACCTTTAATTTTCTATTTGGAGATTTAATTATCAAATAAAAACTAAAATAAGGAATTATATATTAAGAAAAAGGAGAGAAATAAATTTGTGGTTACACAAATCTATTTACTCTCCTTATATTATATAAATCCACTACTTCTATTTTAAAAAGTTTAAATAATTATATGAAGTTTATTTACTTCTTAGCATTTTTCATGAATTCTTCAATATCTTCAATAGTTTTTATAATTCCATCAGATAAGACCTTACAACCATCTTTAGTTATAATTACATCATCTTCTATTCTTATGCCGATGCCTTCCTCCGATAAATATAATCCAGGTTCTACTGTAAGTACCATGCCTTCTTCAAATGGGGCATCGTAATCTTCTACATCATGGGTGTCTAATCCTAGATGATGACTTACTTGATGGTAATAATAATTAGATAATTCACTTTCATCCTTCATTATACCAAGCTCAATTAGACCCTCTGCTAAGGCTTTTTTCGTAACTTCATTTATAGATATAAATGTATGTCCAGGTCCAAGTGCTTTTATGGTTTCAAGCTCAGCATTTAAAACTACGTTGTATATTTGTTTTTGTTTCTCAGTAAATTTACCATTAATAGGGAAAGTTCTTGTTATATCTCCATGATAATAATTCCATGCAGCACCAACATCACATAAAACTAAAGAGTTATCTTCAATTTCACAATTATTATCCTCATAATGAAGAACTGTTCCATTTTGTCCGCTTGCAATTATGCTTGGGAATGAAAAATCTTTCACACCATTATTTTTTAGTTCGAAGTCAAAGTAAGATTCAAGTTGATATTCCATAATACTAGGCCTAGCACTTTTCATCATAGCCTCTATTCCTAATCTTGTCTTTTCTATAGCAACTTTAATTTCTTTTATTTCCTCTTTTTCTTTACACATTCTTAAAATGCATAATTTAGGATATACATTATGCACAGAAACTTGAGAGTATCTTTCTTTTAAATCCTTTGCAAAGTGGCCTGTAGGAGTTAAGTTATCTTCATAGGAATCTTTCTCTAGATCTAAATATATATGTGTTAAATTTTTAGTTGAAATTAGACTATTTAAGTCACTATTAAAGTCATCTATATATCTAATATCATCTATCCCTGATATTTTTTTAGCCTCGTCTACACTAATGCTTTTTCCTATCCACTTAGATCTTTTCTCATCATGCTGTCTAATATAAATTCTTTCATCTATATTCCCACTCTTGTCTTTAATAACTACAAGATTTATGTATTCCTCATCAATTCCACATAAATAATAGAAGTTTCTGTTTGGTGTGAACCTATAATTGTAGTCGTTTGATTTCTTTGGTGCTTTTCCTGCAAACATTATTAATATAGATCCATTGGCTAACTCCATTAATAACTTAAGCCTATTTTTTTTGAAAAAGTCTTTATTCATATCCACCAATCCTTTCATTAAATAATAGATGATTAGATAAGTCCAATTTATATAAGATTTATTAAAAAAAGTAAGTATAGTATATAATAATATTACCTTATTTATGGCTTAGAGTAAATGATTACATGTATGAAAATATAAAAAATTATTCTACTCTTAATCTAGATATATGTGGTAAAATATTGATTATAAGTAATAATATAATAACTCGTTTAGAATTTTAGTTAAATCTTATAAAAATATATCCTTAAATAAATTAGAATCTTAGTTATTGATGTAGTAAATTATTTTGGATACTCTTACTGTAATGAGGATGATGAAAAGATGATTGAATATTTAAGGAAAGTTGAAGGTATAGGTTCAGTAGAAAGGTAAATAAAATGGTTAGGTTTATTAAAAATTTAACGGTTATAGAAAGGTGTTATAAATATGCTTAAAATAAAAAATGACAATAAACTTATAATTAGAAATGCCACTGTGGAAGATGCAGATGAGATTGTAATGTTAGTGAAACAGGTAATGGGTGAGGTAAGTTTCTTTCCTAAAGAGCCAGAGGAATTTGATTTAACAGCTGAAGATGAGGCAGAATATATTAAAAAGACATCTTTATTTTTAGTAGCAGAGGTAGAGGGGAAAATAGTAGGATCTACCACATTACAAAAGAGTAAGACTAAGAGAATAAGCCATGTTGCAGAATTTGGAATAACAATTTTAAAGGAGTATAGCGGTCTAAAAATAGGGACTTTGTTAATGGAAGAGGTTATAAAGTGGTGCAAAGAAAATCAAGTTGAGAAAATTGAATTAGAGGTATTTGAAGAGAATATACCAGCCATAGCACTTTATAAAAAATTTGGATTTATAGAAGAGGGAAGAAAGAATAAAAACATAAAAATGAAAGGTGAATATATAAACACGCTACTAATGGCTAAGTTTTTAGAAGAAAATTAAGAAGTAAAATTAAAGTGCATCTTCAATATTTTATATAAGGTTAGTAATATATTTTGCGAAAGCCCCATAAGAAAAGCAATGAATTTACAAAATAAAATTGAATGAGGTTTAATATTGTAGGAATAGATATATTGTTAGGAGTATATCTATTCCTATTTTTAATGTATAACAATTATTTAGGAGCTATTTCTTAAATTTTAATACTACAGAATCTATTGAAGTCTTTGAAATTGATCCTAATATGCGAGAGTCTAAGCTAACAATTCTATTATCACCCATGACGAAGTATCCATCATCTGGCACTGTGAGATTCAAATCATCTTTACTTGGTTGAATATAATATGCATAGGGTTCATCTAAAAGTTCTCCATTAATATATACATTACTTTCTTTAATCTTTATAGTCTCATTAGGAAGTGCTACAACTCGTTTAAGAGCTTGGAGACTTTCTCCATTACGATTGATGGGAAAAGTAACCAAATCTCCTCGTTTAATTTCTTTGAAATCAGATTTTATAAAAAGTAGTTTGGATTCATTTGATAAAGTTTTCATCATAGAATCTCCCACGCCAATTCCGGAGTATATTCCCATTTTTAAAATTAAAATTCCTCCATGTAAAACAAATGTAATGGAGATTAAAATAATCATTAGCGAAAATACTGGTTTAGAAATAGATTCTCTTTGTAACCATTCTTTCATATAAAAAACCTCCAACATTGAATTATAAACATAATTATTACTCCTAACAAATAGGATGCGGGAATAGTAATTAATAAATATTTACCTAAATCCAGAAAAGAATAATTTTTCAAAAAAACACATCCTTTTATATAAGATTTTTAATTAAATAGTAAGTACATGTATTAATTTCTAACTAGATGCATTATTAAATTATCTCTATATTCACCTTCATGAAGTTCTCTTTTTTCAAGGATTTTAATAGCCTTGAATCCGCATTTCTCATAACATTTAATGGCACGATTATTCCAGGTTTGAGGGTCTATGAGAATAACATCAGCATTTTTTACTTCAAATAAGTATTTAATTAAAAGCTTTAAGGCTTTTGTTCCCATTCCTTGATTTTGATAAATTGTTTCTCCTATAAAGACATCAATTCCATAGGGAGTTTCATAGTTTTTAGCTCCAAGTTCCTTCTTTTCATTTTCATAATAATATTGAACATAGCCAATAGGTTTATCATTAAGTTCAATAATACAAGGAGTAACAGCTTCTTCTCCTAAAATTCTTGGAGAGTATTTTTCTTTTATTCTATCTATGCTAAAAGCATTATCTCTACCCTCATAATAAAAAAGAACTTCAGGGTCACTTAACCATTTCGCCATTAAGGAATAGTCAAAAGATGTATCCCCCATCTTACGAATTGAAATTCCATCAGCCATACATAAAATGGTATGATTTTCACTTTCTTTATTTAATATGAGCTTTTCTACTTCTTTCATTGTATTGTCCTCCTAAAATTTAATAGAGTTATTAAATAGATTTATGAAATTATATAAGGAGGACCTCTTGGAATCTTAATATTAAAGAATACATGTTATCTAGGAGGTTCTAAAATAATTGATTTAATGCTTTCCATAATAGTATTAACTCCTTTCTTTGTTAGAATAATTCATTTGATATATAACTGTGCTTTTATAATTTTATTAATTGTTATTTAATGTTTACATTAATCAGATTTAATAATCTATAAATTCATTATACCATTATTTACCACAGTGTAATATCCATATTTAATTTTAAATACATTTTTATAATTAATGGAACTAATTAAAGAATATATTTAAAAGGGAGTTAAAAGAATTTTATAATACAGTTACTAGTTAATAATCGCATATAATTCAAATTGGATAATGATGATTTATTGAAAAGTTGATAATATATTGGACAATCATCATAAAAATACTCACAAAATATTGCCTGGTGAATAATCTGTCAATATACTTATTTCATTGATGGAGGTAATAGGTGGGATATTATATTAAAGTTGAACCGAATGTGAAAATTTATGTAGAGGATCTTAATCCAGAAGGAAAAAGAACAATTCTATTTTTACATGGTTGGCCTGGTAGTCATAATTTATTTGAATATCAGTTTGACCAACTTCCAAAGTATGGGTATAGATGTATAGGAATAGATACTAGAGGCTTTGGGGATTCTGATAAGCCTTATAATGGATATGACTATGACCGCTTATCAGATGATGTTAGATGCGTAGTAGAAGCTCTAAATCTTAGAGATTTCACACTGACAGGACATTCAACAGGAGGAGCTATAGCTATTAGATATATGGCTCGTCATAAAGGATATGGGGTATCGAAATTGGTTCTTATATCTGCAGCAGCACCTAGTCTTATTAAGCGCGAAAACTTTCCTTATGGATTGGATAGAGAAGATGTTATCAAAATTATTGAAGGGACATATACTGATCGTCCCAAAATGCTGAGAGATTTTGGAGATACATTTTTCTTCCAATATATATCTGAACCATTTTCTCAGTGGTTCTTTAATCTTGGATTACAAGCAGCGGGATGGTCCACAGCAGCTATTGCAAATACTTGGATAGATGAAGTACTGTTTTCTGATCTAGAAACAATAAATGTTCCAACATTAATTATTCATGGTATTCATGATAAGGTTGTACTGTTTGAATTAGGTGAAATTCAAAATCAGTGTATTAGAAATTCAAAACTTGTACCATTCAAATATAGTGGTCATGGATCATTTTATGATCAGAAAGAAAAATTTAATGAAGAAATAATGAAGTTTGTTGAGGAATAGAAGCTTATATTATAGTGATGTGCAATGAAAATTATAAATACTAAAGAGTTAAGATGATATACTTAATTAAAGGAGATTTATATGAAAAGATTAACATTTAATAATTCTAAAAATTTAACATTAGCTGGAAACCTATATACATCAGAAGGTGATTCTATAATTATTATGTGCCATGGATTTCTATCTAATAGATATTCAAAAGGAAGGTTTGAAAGACTGATTAGAGTATTGAATAGGTCTGGTATTAATGCTTTTACTTTTGATTTTAGTGGCTGTGGAGAAAGTGAAGATGAAAATTTGAAAGTTGAAAATGAGGTAGACGACTTAAAATCTGCAATCACATTCATGAAATCAAAAGGATATAAAAAAATTGCTTTATATGGACATAGTCTTGGTACATTAGTATGTCTAAGATGTTTTACATCTGAAATTGTAACAATGGTTTTATCAGGAGCGTTGACCGATTCAATGTATTATAATTGGAATGAAATTTTTACAGAAGGGCAAATGGAAGAATTAAATGAAAAAGGACATATAACAGAAACTGTAGATGATGGATTAAGAGAAAAAGTTATAATTGATAAGCAAATGTTAACTGATTTCGGGTCAATTAATCAAAAGGAGCTTCTAAAGGATATTACCTGTCCAATTTTAATAATTCATGGGAATAGCGATGAAGAGGAGAGGCTTCTTTGTGAAAGATCTAGAAGGGCAATGAAGTTACTTTCTAATAACTCTAAATTAGAGGTTATTGATGGTGCTAGTCATAGCTTTCTAGAAGAGTATGAGATTTTAATTGATTTAGTTAATAATTGGTTTACTAAATACTTAATATAGATACCTTATCTTAACAATAAAATAAAAAACACTCATATAACTACATGTAGAATGCCGTATTATTCAAAGAAGAATATGCGGTATTTTATATTATATTTTATTCACTATGTCAAAAAGTATATAGCTTAGGAAAATTACTATGATTTAATAGAAATATGTAAAATTTTAAAGAGTTTAAATTTTATATATTTTTATAGGAGAAAAGTTAAAAAGTTAAATAGTTAACTTTTTGCCTATGAAACTATTTAAGAAGTTGCTTTATTTATGGAAAATTGGGTATTACAATGGGCAGAGTGAAGTAAGAATATCTTAAAATATGATGATCATAGAGTGACTATTAGTGGAGGTAACTAAGTAAAATATTTATATTCTAAGTTATGTAGTCAAAACGAGAATTAAGGAAAGTAAAAATATAAATGAAGTTATGCTGAAAAATATGTATAAAACTTTTGAAATAATTATTATATACAAAAATAGAAAATATTTGTAGAAAAGCTAATTATTTTGTATAATGAAATAACAAAGTATATGATGATAGGGGGAGAGTTTGTTTAAATTTTATAGTAGCTATGATAAGTTAGCAAATGAAAAAGTTATTTTAAAAATACGTGAAAAATATCAAGAGGATAGTACTATAAATATAATTAACTAAAGAAGGATATTAAAGTGTATGAATAAGTAAATTTTAAATAAAACTTATTTGAGACAAAATGAGATATAGCATTGAAGAATTAGATTTTGAGTTTGCAAGATATTAGTAAAATTCTTTAAAGTATTATTAATATCTTAAGAGAAATTATTGATAATTACTTAGAAATGGAACTAGTTGAAGCAAATCAGCATATATAATAATTTATAATAACGCTTATTGATGTAATGGAGTACGAGAGTTTAATAAGTGCATTTATATGGAGGAAATATGAAAGTATGGTTAGTTAGACATGGAGAAAGCGAAGCGAACATGTTAAACATTTTATACAACAGAGGAGAAAAGTATGGACTAACAGAAAAGGGAATTGAACAAGTAGATAGATTATTGTTAGAATTTAAAGATATTGAAATCCATAAGATTTATTCTAGTCCATTACTGAGAGCAAAGGAAACAGCAAGAATAATAGCTGATAAGTGGAATTTAGATTTTGAAATAACTGGAGCTTTAAGGGAATTTGATGTAGGAATATTAGAGGAAACAGGTGATGAGAGTACATTTGAGAAGGAGCAAGAAATTGTAGATCAATGGCTTATAGATAAAAAGTGGGATGTAAAATTTGAAGATGGTGAAAGTTACAATGAAATTAAGGAAAGATTTTTACAACTCATTGAGTCCTTAAAGATGAAAGCTGATGAAAATATAGTTTTAGTTAGTCATGGAGGGTTAATTCAATGTATGGCTCCTTTTATATGTGATAATTTAAGTTTTGCTTATTGTTATAAGAAGTTATTAAAAAATGCAGAGTATGCTTTGTTAGAAATCAATGATGATAAAATTAAATGTATAAAATATGGTGAGTAATTAATTGTATACATACCGTACTATTCATTAAGGAATATACGGTATTTTCTATATAAAATTATTATGGAGGTATAATCATAGATATAAATATTGTTAATAAGTTAAAAGAAAATTTTAGGATGAGAAATATAGAGGTTGAATATTTTGAAGATTTAAGTGAAGTTAAGAATCATATATTAAAAATTGTAGATAAAGAATGTACCATTGGAATTGGTCATTCAGCTACTATTCAAAAAATGAATATAGTAGAATCACTGATGGATAGAGGAAATATAGTGTATGATAAGGAGCTAGCAAAAACTAAGGAGGAGTGTAAGCTATTGAAAAAGAAGGCTCTTATAACCGATTGGTATATTACTGGCTCCAATGCTGTAACCCTTGATGGAAGAATTATTAATGTAGATCATAGTGGGAATAGAGTAGCAGCAATTACCTTTGGTCCAGATAATGTTATTGTAGTTGTAGGTAAAAATAAGATTGTAGAAAATGTTGAAGAAGGAATAGAAAGAGTTAAGAACGTAGCATGTCCTTTAAATGCAAAGAGGGCTGGCTATAATCCACCATGTGTATCTCTAAATAAATGTGTAGATTGTATATCAAAGGAAAGAGTTTGTAACGTTATTTCAATAATTGAAGGACAAGTAGATAAAAATAGAATGAAGTTATTTATAGTAGATGAAGAATGTGGGTTTTAAGACTTGTTAAATATAAAGCAAATGATATATATAAAATAATGTTAACAAAACTTTGAAAACCATTTCTTTCAAAAGAAAGCTAAAAACAAATCAGATGTGTAATAAATAAAAGGTATTTACTATGTATTTTAAGGAAGGAATATAATTATGAAGATATTAATTATAGGTGCAAGCGGATATTTAGGAAATACAATATATAAGAAACTTAAGGAATCAAGCAATGATGATATTTATGGAACTTGCTATAGCTCAGGTAATCAGGAGCTTTCACAAATCAATGTATTGAATAAATTAGACATAAAGAAGTTGCTTTCATTTAAACCAGATATAACTATTTGTAGCATTTATGATGTAGAAAATGAAATATATTTATCACAAGTAGGTATAAATGAGATAGTTAGTAGTATTTCTAAAGATGTAAGGTTAATTTATGTTTCTACTACAATTGGAAAAGGAAAGAATCAAACTGAAGATGTAATTCCTCATAAACGTATGCCTGATGAATATTTTTCAAAGTATGTTAACGGTAAAATTGAAGGTGAAGAAATAGTTAAAAATCATTCTAATTATGTAATTGTAAGACCAGGGAGTATATATGGTTATGACTATGATGGTGAAATGGATTCTAGAATGAAGGAATTACTTGAAATCTACCAAAGATGTGAAATATATTCAAGAACAGCAAACATGTATGCTAGCTTTGTTAATGTAGAAGATCTAGCTAATGCCATAATTGAACTTGCATATAGTGATTTTACTGGGATAGTGAATATAGCTGGAGAGAAACCAGTAAGTCATTATGATTTTAATATACACTTAGCTAAGCTAATGAATATTAATAGCAGTTTTATAGTACCTGATTATAAGGAAGAAGATATATATCATAATATAAGTGGAGATAAAAGAAAAACTATTATTAATACTGTAATAAGGGATATTGAAAATTAATGAAGAAACTAATTAGACACTTGCATTAGGTATGTTCTCCAAGAATTTTATAAATATTTGGATACTTTTTAGCATGGATTTGTGGGCCTCATAGCTTATATTGTTTTTGAGTTCTTAAGATAGAGAAAATATTTAAATATAAGAATGCCAAACGTATTCGAATAGATGTTGTATATGATGAATTAAACAGGATGCTGATACAACATATAATACAATAAAGTTATTATCATCTATATATATTAGTAACATGTAGGAGAAAATATATGAAAAAGATTTTAGAAACTAAAAGAATTTATTTAAGAGAAATGACTGAAGAAGATTATAAAGATCTTTGTGAAATTTTACAGGATACTGAAACTATGTATGCTTATGAGCATGGGTTTTATAATGATGAGGTTGAAGAGTGGTTAAACAAGCAGTTCCATAGATATAAACAATTTGGATTTGGACTTTGGGCAGTTATAGATAAGGAAACTCAGTGTTTTGTGGGACAGGCAGGTCTTACAATTCAATGTGTAGAAGGTAAAGAAGAACTAGAAATAGGATATTTACTTAAGAAAAAGTATTGGCATAGAGGATATGCCACGGAAGCTGCAATAGCTTGCAGAAATTATGCCTTTAATTATCTTGATAGAGATAGAGTTATAAGTATAATTAGAGACAACAACTATTCATCGCAACAGGTTGCTAAGAGAGTAGGTATGACCAAGGAAGGGGAATTTGTAAAGCACTATTATAATATTGAGATGCCTCACTATGTGTATGCTATAGAGAAAAATAAATAGTATAAAATAAGATTTTTTAAAGATTAAATTTGATAGATAAATTTTTATTCAAAGACTATGCAAAGATAAAAACTAATATATAAACTAACTAAAAAAATAATTATTAAACATTAAGGAGAAAAAATATATGGATGATAAAACAATATGGATAATTGTGGGGTGTGCAATGTTAGGGATTGTATTTTCCATTGTTAGTCAACTACAGAAAGATATTGCACGCATTAATGCAAGCTTATATAGAATTGAGAAACATATAGGAGTACAAAATCCAGAAGCAGAAAATATAGATGAAGAATTAAGAGAGCTTATTTCACAAGGAAAGAAAGTTAGAGCTGTTAAAAGATACAGAATAGCTACTGGTCTTGGTTTAAAATAAGCTAAAGAGTATGTTGATAGATTAAGTGAGAGATTATAATATAAGAATTTAATCATGAATTAATATTGACTCTACCTTAAGGGCTGAGTTTATAATAACTCCAAAGGGAGGTAGTATCTTGAAAATAAGTGAGTTTGCTGAAAGAGCAGGAGTAACTGTAAAGACATTACTTCATTATGATAAGATAGGCCTATTGAAACCAAAACAAAAAACTGAATCTGGATATAGAATTTATTGTGAGAATGATTTTTTAAAACTTCAACAAATTACTACTTTGAAGTTTATTGGCCTGTCACTAAAAGAAATAAATCAGGTTTTATATAATAAGAGAGAAAACCTAGAGGATATGATTGCAATTCAAAAAGAATCATTAGAGGAAAAGAAAAGACATATTGAATCAGTTATGACTGTTTTTAATAAGGCGGAAAGTCAAATAAATAAAAGTGGATTTTTAGAAGTTGATAAACTCATTGATATCATCAAGATAACTAATATGGAAAATAGGGTAAGAGATCAATATGAAACGGATGAAATTTTAAATTTGAGAGGAAAACTGCATAGTTATAATATCAATAAAACTGATTGGACTAATTGGTGTTTTAATCAAATGAAGTTTCCTAAAAATGCAAGAATATTGGAATTAGGCTGTGGAACAGGCGACTTATGGTATAAGAATAATAGCAATATAAATGACAATTGGAAAATTACTTTATCAGATTTGTCAAAGGGAATGTTACTTAGTACTAAAAATAGATTAAATAGTATAGAGCATAATTTTTTATATGAAGAGATTGATGCACAAGACATTCCATATAAAGATGAAAGCTTCGATGTAGTTATTGCAAGGCACATGCTATATCTTATACCAGATATAGAAAAGGCTATAGCAGAAATAAAAAGAGTACTTGTTAAAGGTGGAATATTTTATGTAACAACTAACTCCTGTGAAGCTATGACTGAGTTAAATGCGCTTATGAAAAATTTTGATTCTAAACTTGAACTACATGATAATGGTATGTGTGAAAGATTTGATTTAGAAAAAGGACAAACTTTGCTTAAAAAGTATTTTAGTAATGTTAATGTTAAGACTTTAGAAGGTAAGATCATAGTAGATACTGCTGAACCAGTGGTTTCATATAAGGCATCTACAATAAAAGGAAGTTCTATTCTTGTAGGAGATAAGAGAAGTAAATTGGAAAAGCATATAGAGAATTATATTGAGAAAAATAGGAATATTTCAATAACTACAAAGGCTGGTATTTTAGAAGCAAGAAAATAAAACTGAAGGGAAGTATGTAATATGAGAAATTACAATAAAGAAGGAGTACCGACTATAGAAGAGGCTGAATTAATTTTAAGAGAAGCAGAAATGCTTAATCCAGGTCCATGGGTACAGCATTCAAGATATGTAGCTGAAGGAGCAAGATTAATTGCACAGGAAACTTGTGATTTAAATCCAGAACTAGCATATGTATTCGGTCTATTACATGACATAGGTAGAAGAGAAGGCAGATATGGAATGAGGCATGGTCTAGATGGATATAAATATATAGTTAGTAAGGGATATGAAGCAGTAGGAAGGATTTGCTTAAGTCATACAGCTTTCAAATACAACAATCAAGTAGTAACTGTAGGTAATTGGAATGGAACTGAGGAAGAGCATGACTTTGTAATAGAATATTTATCAAAAGAAGAGGATACAGATTATGATAAATTAATAAAACTATGTGATTATATATCCCTGCCAAGTGGATTCTGTTTAATGGAGAAAAGAATCGTGGATATGGCTTTAAGAGGTGGAGTAAATGAATATTCAGTGCCAAGGTGGCAATCAACCTTAGGTATTCAAAAGTATTTTGAAGATAAGATTGGGAAATCAATTTATAGCATATTGCCTGGAGTAGTGGAAAATACCTTTGAGATATAGTTTAGGGTAAATAATTAATGGGGGAATATGAAATGTATCTAGAGATGAATGATAAGGTTAATTTATATATAAAGCAGTCGGGACATGGGGTTCCATGTATATTTGTTCATGGGGGACCAGGAGAAGGAAGCCTTGATTTCGAAGTGTTAGGTGGAAATACTTTAGAAGATTTTATGAGCATTGTATACTTTGACCAAAGAGGAAGTGCTAGATCAGAAGGTGATGAAGAAACTGATTATTCTATTAGCAGATTGGTAGAGGATATGGAAGAAATCAGAATAAAATTAGGAATATCAAAATGGATAGTAATGGCACATTCTTTTGGAGGCATCATTGCTACAAATTATGTTCACAAGTATGAAAAATTTGTGGACAAACTTATCTTATTAAATTCTAGTCTTAGCATAGGAGAATCTTTTAAAGAGCAAATATATTATGGAGAAAAATTATTATCAGATGAAGAGTTAAAGTCTGTAGATGATAAATCAGATATGAAAAGGTGGCAGCAGATAGTTACTATACTTCTTGAAAAACAAATATTTTATAAGCTTCAATATAGAGAATATAACAACTTTATAAAATTAGGAGAAGTAAGTAACACAATAGATAGTTTCAATGGAACTATGTCAAATCAAGCCTTCAATAATAAAGAGTACTTTAATAGTTATTTTGATATTACTAAAGAAATAACTGTTCCAGTCCTTGTAATAGCTGGAGATGAAGATTATGCAGTGGGACCAAATCATCATGAAAATTTTAGATTTCCTAATATGAAGACTAAGGTTCTTTCGGGAAAGCATATGCTATATATGGAAAATCAAGAGGAAGCTAAATCAGTTATAGAGGAATTTGTGAAGAATTAAATAGAACATTTATATATGATTGATTTACTTTGTGATGAAAAATGGGTAGATTTCTATAAAAGTCTCCATATGACTAAATCACAAGGTATGATTATCAGAAATTTTAATAATTAGAATGGATATGTAGAAAAGCAACTTCTTAACTCCTAAGAAGGTGCTTTTTATGATTAGTTTATTTCTTATAAAATAGAATTATTCACGTATTTATTAAATAATGCCATAGCTTCTTCGTTATTAGATAATGTTGCCCATGAGTTTAGATGGTTAAAGTAAAAGGTAACTATGAAAAGATAAGCGAAGATACTAGAAGGAGTACAGAAGAATTAGAAGAAGTAGTTAGCAATTGGTAACTTACTAGTTAAATTTCTATATAATAATAAGAGATAGAATTTATCTCTATATTATGGAGATTTTATGAGTAATTTTGTAAGGAGAAATTAGTATGAACATAGACTTTCATGTCCATGGACTGCTGAGTAAGAGAAAAGATTTTAATGAGAGATTTTTTATTGAAGAAATTGAATATGCAAGGGTAAGTAATTTACATGGAATAGTTATGTGTGAACATTTTAATGCTATAAATTTCAAAGAGATATATAAATATCTTCAGGAGAATTATAAATATGAAGGAGATAGGTATTTAGTCAAAGAAGTTTCTATTTTTCCAGCTATGGAAGTAAGTATAAAGGATAAGGGACATGTTGTTTTAGTAGGAAACAGAGAAGCTATATTAGAAATTCATGAAAAGTTAAAGCCTCATATGGATAGAGAAAATTTAATAGAATTTAAGGGTTTATTAGACTTAGCTGATGAGTATGGATGTTTAAAAATAGGTGCACATCCCTTTAGAAGTGGCCATAAATTATGTAATCATCCGGAAGAACTATTAAAGAGATTAGATGCCCTAGATTTAAATGCCAAAGATATCTTTAAAAAAGGTGAAGAAGCAAAAAGAGAGTTGCTTGAATTATCTAGTAGAATAGGGATAAATGTAATTACAGGTAGTGACAGCCACACACCATTACAATTGGGAGGAATATATACTGAACTGAATAGCTCATGCCATACCGTAGAAGAACTCAGAGGTGCCATAGTTAGTGCAAACTATTCTATAAAGGTGCAACCTTCCTTAGATTTTAGAGTATATAGTTCTAAAATTTTAAAGAGATATTTAATTGCTAGAACAGATTATGATAAAGATATGGAATTTACTATATAGAATAATTTTTGCATCATTTAAAATCTAGTTTTGAATGTAGAATATTAAATACATCATATAAACTTTATGGAGGCAGATATATGAGCAATAAGGGATGGCTTTTTAGTGGAAATAAGAAAAAAAGAAAAGAACGAATTAATAAGTATATGACAAGAGAAGAAAGGGTAAAAGCTTATCAAGAGGAAGAGAGAAGAGAAAGACTGAAGGAAGAAAGAAGAGATAGAGAGGAATTAATAAATGAAATTATGGAAGAAAGCATTCTAGATATAATAGAGGATGAAATAGATAGAAGAGGTGGAATTAACGGATTAGATGGAGAAACTATAAGTGATATTTTAAGCTATTATATAGCTAATGATTCTAGGTTTGAACTTAGGCTACAAAGAGAATTAATAAGAAGAGGCAGAAGATTATGATTTAAGCTAATTCAATATATAGGACTATGTGAAGGATGATAAGTTTTAACAATTAAGACTTAAGAATTATTCATGTAGTCCATTTAATATTTTTAAATTTACAAATACTAAATAATTACATAAAAATATAAAGTATAGAATAATATTATAGTTATAAATAAAGAAATATTAAGAAATTAAGGAGTTTATGTTATACAATATATAAGTTAAATATTACATATAGGGGAGAGAATTAAGGTAAAATACATAATATAGTAAGAAAAAGGTAGCTATTATATAAATAAAGGTGATAAAATAAAGTGATTATGAATTGTGGGGGAAAAAGATGGAGTTAGCTGAATTGTACTTACAGAGTATGCCATGGTCTGCATGGATTGTAGATAGAGATAAAAAGATTATATTTATTAATAAGGCTTGTGAAAAAAATTATAATGTAAACCTCGAAGAAGTAAAAGGTAAGACCTGTGAAGAAATATTTCCAGATAAAGTTGCAAGTGTATGTAATAAAAGAGTAAAAGATTGTTTAGATAAATTAGAAGTATGTATCTATGAAGAGTTTACTAGAAATAAATCAGAAGAAGTACATATATTTCCGATTAAGGACGAAAATGGTGGAACTGCTGCTATAGGTGGAGTTATTGTAAATGTTGAAGAAAAAAAAAGAAGAGAACTTCAACTAGAAAACCAAAAAAATATTCTTAAAACTATCATAGACTCATTACCAGAAGTAATATTTTATAAGGATAAGAATTCAAGATTTATTGGTTGCAACAAAAATTTTAATGATTATTACAAACGATTTGGAGTAGAAAATGTAATTGGAAAAACTGATTTAGAGATTTATCCAGATAAAGAAATTGCAGAGAATTTTATTAAAATAGATAAAGAAATAATGGATAGCAAAGAAGAAAAATATATTGAAGGGGTAACTTTAGATGACAATGGCAATAGAGTTATAGAAGAAAGCTTTAAAGCACCTGTAATAAATGAGAAAGGTGAAGTATGGGGAATTGTTGGACTAGCTAGAAATATAACTAATCAAAAGAAGTTAGAGGAGAGACTTAGATATTTAAGTTATAATGATACTTTAACAGGAACATATAATAGAACTTATTTTGAAGAGAAGATAAAGGAATTAAATAAAGAAGAGCATCTTCCTTTAGGTATAATTATGGGAGATGTAAATGGGTTAAAGTTAGTTAATGATTCTTTTGGACATCTAGAGGGAGATAAGCTACTGAAAAGTATAGCTAGTGTACTTAATAAAGCTTGTGATGATAAAGGGTTTGTCTTTAGATGGGGTGGAGATGAATTTATGATACTCCTACCTAACTGTAATGACTGTTGTTGTGAAAGAATGGTAGAAACAATAAGAAGCGAATGTAAGAAGGATGAATATAGATACATTGAACTTAGTATTGCTCTTGGAAGTATGGCTAAATACTCAGTTGAAGAAGATGTTTATAAGTGTATTAAAGAAGTAGAGGATAGAGTATATAGACAAAAGCTTTTAGAGCATAATAGTGTTAGAAGCTCCATGATGAACTCCTTAAAAAAGAGTTTGGAAGCTAAGAATATGGAGACTGAGGAGCATACTGAAAGAGTGGAGTCTTATGCATTGGAAATAGGAAAGAGATATGGATTTAAGAGTTCTCAAATGGATGAGCTAATGCTAATAGCTAGACTTCATGACATTGGGAAAATTGCTATTGAAGAAGATATACTTTTAAAGCCAGGGCCGCTGACAGCAAATGAATTTGAGATAATGAAAACTCATGCGGAGAAGGGCTTTAGAATCATCAATGCTTCTAATGAAATAATCAATGTAGCCAAATGTGTTTTAACCCACCATGAAAAGTGGGACGGTAGTGGATATCCATTAGGTATTGCAGGAGAAGAAATTCCGCTAATGGCAAGAATTATTACTATTGCTGATTCCTATGATGTTATGACCCATGATAGAGTATATAAAAAGGCTATGAGTAAGGAGGATGCTATTAAAGAATTAAAGAGATGCTCTGGGACACAATTTGATCCAATACTTGTAGATTTATTTATACAATATTTAAATAATAAGGAAGAACAGCATAAGGGAGAAATAAGTTAACAATAAATAAAATTAACATAGTATTATAAGTAAAAGATTAAGAAGTATTAAACACTTTAGTAGAAGTTGATTTAATACTTCTTAATCTTTTTTGTTTTAAATAAAAATTAAAATTAATTAGATGATTATCTAATTAGTATTGACAATAATCTAATTAATGAATAGACTAGTATTAGGAAAATAATTTAAGAATATATAAATTATGTAAGAGAGGTGTAGTCATGGATTTAGCTTTAGAAAAGAAAAAAATAGGATATAAAGACATACTTACGGATAAAAATTTTTGTTTATTTATCATTGGAAATCTGATTTCAAGATTTGGGGATTCTATCGATACCATTGCTTATGGGTGGATGGTATATGAAATTACAGGCAGTACTGCATTAATGGCCTTACTTTTTGGAGTTAATGCTATTCCAACAATACTATTTCAACCTATTGCTGGTGTGTTTGTAGACTATAAAAAGAAGAAAAATGTAGTTGTGATTTGTAATTTTGGAAGAGCCATCGTAGTAACTATCACAGCATTAATGTTTATATTTGGTATACTTAAGCCATATCATTTATTTATATTTACCTTTATGAATTCTACCTTTGAGTCTTTTGAAGGACCAGCAGCAGTTGCAGCCTATCCATTAATTATTGAAAAAGAGAAGTTTGCATATGCAAGAGCTGTACAATCTACTCTATCTAGAATTGTGGAACTAGTAGGCCTTGCTGTAGCAGCTGGAATTATAGCAATTATTGGAATTGGGGGTGGGATGATTGTTAATGCAGTTAGCTTTTATCTCTGCGGAATATTTATGGCTATCGTTAGATATAAAGAAGAGATTCTAAAGAAGCAACAGTTAAATATTAAGAGGTACTTTGGAGATTTAAAGGATGGATTTATCTATTTAAAGAATAGAAAAATTTTAATGTCAATAACTATATTTGCCGCATTAATTAATTTATTTCTAATACCTTTTAACACTTTAGAAGTTGCATATGTAAATGAGGAGTTGTTAAAGGGTCCTGAAGTAGTTGCAATGATTAGTTTTAGTTTAACTACAGGGATGCTAATTGGTGGTGCTATATACCCTAAAATAGCAGAAAAGTTTAAAGGAATTAATTTATTTATAATTTCAGGGGTAATCCTAGGAACTGCATATTTATCTCTAGCATTTGTACCTATGATAGGTATTGATTTAGTCCTTTATGGTGCTATCATTTTAGTAGCCTTTTTATTTGGTGCATCTGCTAGTATATTTATGATGATAGTAAATATAACTTTTATGCAAAAGACAGAGCAACAATATTTGGGAAGGGCAGCAGGAATACTTAATTCATTATGTATGGCAGCAACACCAGTAGGATCATTAGTAGTAGGAAGTCTTTGTGTATTCCTAAGCACAGCTCAACTATTCTTAATATTTGGGATAGGCATGGTGGTATTATTCCTATGTCAACGTTATAATAAAAGCATGCAGGAAATTTAAAAATAATTTTAATTTAGTCATTAAAAATTATTTATTTAAACCAGTGAAAAAGGATTTTCATATAAGGATCTAGAAAAGATTTAAATAATCTTAATATATAAAAAGTTTTACGAAAGTACCATAGAAAAGTTTAAGCAAGGAGTAATAGACAGCATATGAAATATATAATAGAAGACAATATTAATATAGTAGAAGAAGTAAAAAATACTCTTTATTTTATAGTAAATGAAGAGAAATTAGTAAAATCTTTGAGAGATGGCTTAAAGGAAAACGGTGTAGATGTAGATAAATATATAAATAAAAACTTCAAGAATTACTTTAAGTTCATTGATAGATTTAAAAGTAAAAATAAGATATCCATGGATAGGTTAAAAGTATTTTTTAAAGATATTACTAGTGAAAATGAAGAATCACCTTGTATTGCTGCTATGTTTATTAATAATATGCCTATTTCAGATCTTATTGAAGGTAGAAAAAGAATACTTTCTTTAGAAGAACATTATCTTATTGAACTTACTAAAAAGGATATTTTAAGTGAAGCAAATTATGCTGAAGATTGTGAGCTAGAAGAAATGGATGCAGATAAAGAATTCATGCCTTATCTAATAAATAAGTGTGCTTTAACAGATGAAGATAAGTGGTGGATTACAGTTATAGCCCAGGATCCTAAAAAATATTTGATTGAATTAATAGATATGATTTTAGAATCTATAGACATATTTAAAGACGCTTTCAAAGTTATGGAAAAGGATTTGTTAAAATCTATTGATGAGTTAAAAGCATTAATAAATGAGAATAAAAATTTTATATCTGAAATAACAGGAATTAAAGATCTTGAAAGTTGGGAAAGGAATATTCATGTATATATTAGTATAGTTAGATATAATAGTATATCTATTATGTCTAATAGAAAGTTTATATTTAACAAAGATAAAGTAGAATACATGTACTTTGGATGGAAGTTCTATGAATTATTAAAACTTTCAAGAGGAAAGGATATTGAAATAGAGCTTTTAAACAATAGGTTAAAATGTTTAAGTGACAAAAGTAAATTTAACATTATCAAAATGCTAAAGGAAAAACCTATGTTTGGTCAAGAGATTGCCAATAGATTATCACTTACTACAGCTACGGTTTCATATCATATGAATGCCTTGATTTTAGCTAAGTTAGTGTATATGGAAAAGATAGATAATAAAGTTTTCTATAGTGCTGATAGGGCTAAAATAGATGAATTCCTGAATATTCTAAAAATAGAGCTAGACTAATAGCTCTTTTTCTTTTATAATTTTACAATTTGAGATATAATTGTATGCAAGGTAGTGTATTAAGAATTATTAGATTATAAACGAATATAAATTAGAGTAAGACATAAATAAATTAAGAATGGAGTGTATTACATGGCAGTTTTAGTAACTGGAGGAATGGGTTACATTGGTAGTCATACTACTGTAGAGCTATTTAAAAAGGGGTATGAGGTTATTATTGTAGACAACCTAAGTAATAGTAAAGAGTTAGTTAAGGATAGAATTGAAGATATCACAGGAATAGAACCTAAATTCTATAAATATGATGTTTTAAACAAGGAAGATATGGACAAGGTATTTAGTGAAAATAGCATAGATTCAGTAATTCATTTTGCAGGATTTAAGGCTGTAGGTGAATCTGTAGCCAAGCCATTAGAATACTATCATAATAATTTAACTAGTACCTTTGTACTTTTAGAACTTATGAGAAAATACGGAGTTAAGAACTTTGTATTTAGTTCTTCAGCTACGGTATATGGAGATGCAAAAATTATTCCAATCACTGAGGAGGCTCCACTTTCTGCAACAAATCCATATGGTAGAACTAAACTAATGTTAGAAGAAATTTTGAGAGATTTATATAGTGCTGACAATTCATGGAATATAGCACTACTTCGTTACTTTAATCCAGTAGGTGCCCATGAAAGTGGAACCATTGGAGAAGACCCATGTGGCATTCCAAACAACCTAATGCCGTTTATAACAAAGGTCGCTATAGGAGAGCTTAAAGAGCTTAGTGTATTTGGAGATGACTATAATACTCCAGATGGTACAGGAGTTAGAGATTACATTCATGTAGTAGATTTAGCTAAAGGTCATTTAAAAGCCTTAGAAAAGTTAAAAACTGATTCTGGCCTTGTAACTTATAACCTAGGAACAGGAAAAGGCTATAGTGTCCTTGATATAGTTAAGGCATTCTCAGAAGCTAGTGGAAGAGAAATTCCTTACAAAATTACAGCTAGAAGACCTGGAGATATTGCCACTTGTTATTCAGATCCAAGCAAGGCAAATGAGGAATTAGGGTGGAAGGCTGAAAAGGGCATAAAAGAAATGTGTGAAGATTCTTGGAGATGGCAAAGCCAAAATCCAAAGGGATATGAAGAATAAAGTAAACTTTATAATATAAATTAAAAGTGCTTAGCAAAATATCTTATATAAGATTAGTAATATATTTTGCAAAAGCACTTTTGATTTTATTCTATCTTATAAAATTAGTTCTTGCTCTTTCTTCTTTTGCAGGCAAGGATATTCCAGATTTTTTGCCTGCTTCTATGGATTTAAGTAGCCAAGCCATATTTTTACCTAGAGTTCTCATTATCTGCATTCCTTCTAAATCTTGTACAACTTCCTCAGGAGTATTACCATGAACCATATTCCAATATTGAGAAGAAACTATTGGCATATTGGTAATAGTAAAATATTTATTTAATTGGTCGAAGGCAGCTGTTGCACCACCTCTACGGCAGCTCACTATAGCAGCTCCAGGTTTATATTCAAAACCATTTCCTGCATAGAAGAATCTATCTAAAAATGATGTAAGCATACCAGAAGCACTAGCATAGTGAACTGGAGAACCGAAGATAAATCCATCCATATCCTTAGCTTTTTCTAAAGCAATATTAACAGTATCATCATTAAAAATACACTTGCAACTACCACTTCTATAGCAATGGCCGCATCCCATACATCCTCTAATTGGATCTTTTCCTACATGAAATATTTCTGCTTCTATATTCTCTTTTTCAAGCTCCTTAGCTATTTCATGTAAAGCAGTATAAGTGCATCCTTTTTCATTAGGACTACCATTTATTAATAGTACCTTCATTTTGAAATCCCCCTTTAATACAATAAAAAATTAGTTTTATAAGTGATAATCTCAAAGTTTTCACATAGAGATTATCACAAAATTAATTAAATGATACTTAGCAATAAATAAATTATATCACCATTCATTTTAAAGTATATACTTCATTTTAACTGAAGATGACAAATTTTAGAATTAATCTTTTTAAGATTTGAAAGAGTAAAATTACGTAAAAGCTATAGGGATATAGTTAATAATAAGTTATAATAAACCTATAATGTAAAATATTTTAAGTGAGGGTGAGAAAAATAGAATACATACTAATTATAATAAGTATATGGATAGTCTTTAATATTATAGTTTATATTCCAGACAAAATAAAACAGCATGAAGAAAGAATGTTATTACATTTTAAGGAAATTAACTTGAGAATAGATAATCTTGAAAAAATAATAAAAGAGAAAAATGACATAGCACAATAAAGTAGTATGACTAGTGATGGATATAGGGTAATGCAACTAATAAGATATGGAAATTAATAGGAGATTATATATGAAGTTTGATTATGCAATAACAATATCTAGTATTGTTAATATTATTATATATCCGACAATTATAATAGCTTTATATAAGGGGATACAATGTTGGAAAAGCTTTCTTAGGAGAGATAAAGAAATGGATAAAAAATTAGATGATATTTTAAAGAAGTTAGAAGATAAAGGTACAGATGTAGTCTAAAATTTGGAGGAAATTAATAATGAATATAAACAATGTTAAGGATATTTTATTTGATTTTGGAAGAACTCTAAATGTATCTAGTACAGGATAATGGTTTATTACACCTAATTTTTTAAAATCCTAAATGAGCCAAGTTTTCAATTTAGGGATATTGAGTTAGAGCAAGCTAGGAGTAAAGCCAGAGGAAGTAATTTTTATAGATGATAGTGAATCAAATCTTGTTGCTGCGGAAGAGTTTGGAATGATTCTAACTCTAATTGATAGATACAATAGTGAAGAGGTCAAAAGTAAGTATCATGTAATTAAATCTATAAAGGATTTAAAATAGTATAAAAATAAACTTTAACAATTAAATTAATACAAAATTATCATGAGTGATAGGTAATGGAGGAGTGAGTATGAAAATATTAATAGGACAGCCATTTCATGAAAATGGAGTTAAACAGATTAGTAATGAGATAAGATTAAACAGAGAAGTTGATATTGTACTATATCCTGAAGGATATTTATCAAGCAAAGAGAGTTTGAAACATGCTTGCAATCTTGCTAGGGAATATAATGTGATGATTATCACATCTTATAGATTAGACAATAAGGATAGAGCTGTGATAATAAATAATTATGGAGAAAAAATATTAGAAAGAGCTAAAACTCCACCAGATGAAAGTGAGGAATTATATTCTCCTTTAGTAGTTAGACATAATAAAATAAATATTGGATATGTGCTATGTATGGAAATTTTAAAAGGGGCTAGAGATTTAAAAAAAGTTACTGATCAAATGGAGCTTGTTGCTCATCCTATTGGTGTAGGAATGTTTAGTGATGAACAATTTGAACAGTGGATAACAGAGGCAAAAAATATTGCTAAAACATATAAAACCATTGTAATTGGAACAAGTCATGCAGATGGTTCATACAGAAATTGTGGTATATCTATTCCTATTTCCTATTGTATAGATAGTAATGGAGAAGAAATATTTATAGCAAAATCAGACACTAGAACTAGAATCGTAGACACAGATATAAAAGAGGTGGAATGTGTATTTTAAATATGGAACTTTTTTAATATATAACATTTTAAAATGTTGCTGTGTTTAGGAAAGTTATGGGAGGTTTATAAATGGATGGTAAGTTAGTTGGAGGTCTTCTAATTATAGCTTTTAGCATTGTATTATTGAATCAACCAGGGCAATTATCTGCAAGGAATGGTACAAAAATAGTTACAAAAGCTAAAACAGATCCATCATATAAAAATAATTTTAATGCATTAGGTTATATAATTCTGATTATAGGAATTATAGTTTTAATAACCAAATTTCTTTAGGTAGCTCAGTATAGAATAGTTGTTCATGAAAGTGATAGCCCATTACTAGGGCTATTGCTTGCCTATATAAGATTTAGAGACTTTGAAACAAAGTATGAAAAAAAATAATAATTAATAAATTATATGTAATGGAGTAGATGTACAGATATTATTGTATGACTTAAATAGGATGAAATTGAAAGCTATCCATTGAAGGAGATTTTAATAAACATCAATTAGAAAAAATAGGGGATACAAAAATGATAAGATTAGAGTTAATTAAAAAAGAAGACTTAAATAAAATTGTAGAGTGGAATCGTAATAAATCTGCTGATGATCTGTTACAATGGGCTGGACCTTTATATGAATATCCATTAACCCTTTCTCAGGTTGAAAAGTATTTTTTAGAGGAAGAAAGTAAAGATGTAGTAGATACTTACATATACAAGATAGTTTCCATTAGTACAGAAGAAGTTGTAGGAACAGTGGAGCTTCGTGAAATAGATAGAGTAAATAAGATTGCTAGGGTATGTAGATTTTTAATTGGAGAAGATACGGAAAGAGGCAAGGGTATAGGTGCTTTGGCATTAAAGGAAATCTTAAGAATTGGATTTGAAGATAAAGGATTTGAAAAAATAACTCTTGGAGCTTTTGATTTTAATAAGGGTGCAGTTAGATGTTATGAGAAGGTTGGTTTTGCAATAGAAAAGTTACTAAAGGATGCAAGAAAGGCTAATGATAGGTATTGGAGTCTATATGAAATGTCAATTTTAAAGTCTAAATGGATAAAAGAAAATAATTAAAGGTGATAGTATGGATATATTAAATCAGATTAAGAATCTAAAATATGCTGATACATTTAAAAGTATAGAGAAGATTAAAAAGGGATGGTCAGCAGATGAAAAATATATTATTTATACTAGTAATAATAAAAAGCTACTACTCAGAATTTCTCATATTTCAAAGGTAGAAGCAAAGAAGAAAGAGGCTAACATAGTATCTTTAATTGGACAGGTATGTAACAATACACCCAATTTTTTAGACCTTAAAATATATGATGATAAGGTATTTCAGCTATATACATGTATAGAAGGCTAAGATGCTTCAGAAATAATTAGATGTTATACTAAAGATCAACAGTTTAGGCTTGGAGTAGAAGCAGGTAACACATTAAGAAAGATTCATGAAATTCCAATAGATAAAAATCTGGACTTTAATATTAAAGAAAAAAAGAAAATAGTTGATAGAATTCATAGATATAAAAACTCTAAGTATTATGAGAAAAAGGATGAAAAATCAATTAAGTATATAATGGACAACCTATACTTAATTGATTCTGCTAAGGTTGCTCTATGCATGGGGATTATCACCTGGGAAATATGATAATTAATGAAGAAAATATATTTATTATTGATTTTAATCGATTTGACTATGAGGACATTTATAGGGAGTTTATACCTATGTGTGTATTTACAAGAGAAGATAGTAGAGAATTTGCTATTGGACAAATTCAAGGATATTTCAATGGGGAAATACCAGAGGATTTTTGGAAGAGAGTTAAGTTATATCTAGCTTATACAAGTTTATATTCTGTATTATGGGCAGAACCATATTCAAAGAAAGAAGTTGAAGGCATGATAGAAAGAAAAAATATGATATATGATGATTTTAATTTTTTTACATTGGAAGAGCCAAAATGGTATAATCACAATATTTTAGATAGTTAAAAGCATATAAGTATAGTACAAATAAGGGCCATATCAAAGTAACGATTGGATTTCTTTCTGAATATCTTAAGCTCACATTATGTATTACGACGCTACCAACATATTTAGATTACACAACTATTATAAAAAGAGGCTTCACAAAATAAGCTAATCTAAATAAATATTAAATAAGCACTTATATTATTGACGCTCAGCAGTTTCGGAATATTGATTTACTAAAGCATTTATTCAAGATAAAATCTACAACACAACAA
>DCDL01000001.1:23946-49272 GCA_002316385.1 Clostridium sp. UBA1056 | reverse complement strand
CTAACAATAATATTAAAGTGCACCTTCAATATTTTATATAAGATTAGCAATATATTTTGCGAAAGCCACTTTTTATATGTATTTCTTCAATTATTACCTAAGTTTAAATAGAAAGATCTAACTAATTTAAATGAGTGCTATCTTCATCCTTTTCTTCAGTATTTAATAAACCTGCATCTAAATATTCACTTCCAAAGGAATGCATCATTTCAAGAATAGGTATAATTTCTTTACCAACTTCAGTTAAACTATATTCAACCCTAGGGGGTACTACAGGGTAAACTTTTCTGGATATAAGTTTATCTTCTTCTAAGCTTCTCAATTGTGAAGTCAGCATTTTTTGAGTTACCTTAGGCAATCTCTTTTTAATATCACTAAATCTTAAGGTGCCATAACTTAAGTACCATAAAATTAATATTTTCCATTTACCAGATAGGAGATTTTGTACCACCACCATGGGGCACGTAGAGTACTTAATTCATTGATTCCTCATATGACACTCTTCATGTCTAGGAAATATGCATATCAAATTCTTATCCATTATATTCACCGCCCTAATAGTATATTTATTATATTATAGTACAAAAAGTAACTATATAAAAAAGTCTATAACATCCTCTGCATTATATCATGAATTTCATAGAGGTTAAAATTAAAAATCTACTATTTATATTGTACTATATATAATTTCCTAATATTATTTATTTAATTCTAACATATTAGTATCCTTTATGATACTATGGCACTAAAAATATAGTTAGTAAGAATAAAGTGCCTACTTTCTAAAAATATATTTTGTGATTATAATAAAATTACATTATGAGATAGAAAAAACAAATTAGAAAAATATAAAACATTATGAGAATTCACAAGGAGGATTTACTATGAATATAAAATTACAAGAAAAATATCAACTATATATTGATGGTCAATGGAGAGAGGCTTCTGATGGAGGAGTTTTGAAAACTTACAATCCCGCTACTGGAGAATTCTTAGCTGAAATTGCAGATGCTACAGAAAAAGATGTAGATGATGCAGTAAAAGCAGCTCAAAGAGCTTTCCTAACTTGGGGAAAAACAACAGTTGCTGAAAGAGCAGATGTGCTAAACAAAATTGCAGATATCATTAGTGATAATGCAGAGTATTTAGCTACTATTGAAACTATGGATAACGGAAAACCAATTAGAGAGACTACAGGAGCTGATATACCGCTAGCGGCAGATCACTTTAGATATTTTGCTGGAGTTATTCGTTCAGATGAAGGTAGCTCAACAATGCTTGATGAAAATACTTTAAATATAATATTAAGAGAGCCAATTGGGATTGTAGGACAAATAGTACCTTGGAACTTCCCATTCTTAATGGCTGCATGGAAGCTTGCTCCAGTATTAGCGGCAGGAGATGTTTCAGTATTTAAACCATCAAGTACAACTTCATTAAGTGTACTTGAGCTTATGAGATTAATAGAAAATGTAGTTCCAAGAGGTGTAATTAATATAGTTACAGGTAGAGGTTCTAAGAGTGGAGAATATCTACAACATCATAAAGGCCTTAATAAATTAGCCTTCACTGGATCCACAGAAGTAGGTAGAAAAATTGGACTTGCAGCAGCAGAAAATATCATTCCTGCAACGCTAGAACTTGGGGGAAAATCTGCTAATATATTCTTTAAAGATGCAGATTTAGATATAGCCCTAGAAGGACTTCAACTAGGAATTCTATTTAACCAAGGTCAAGTTTGCTCAGCAGGATCTAGAATTTTTGTACAGGAAGACTTTTATGATGAATTTATAGAAAAAGCAGTTGAAGCTTTCGAGAAGGTTAAGGTAGGTAACCCATTGGATAGTAATACTCAAATGGGAGCACAAGTAAGTGAAGCTCAACTTAATAAAATTCTTAGCTATGTAGAAATAGGTAAGAAAGAAGGAGCTAGAGTAGCTACAGGTGGAGAAAGATACACTGAAGGCGATGCTGCTAAAGGTTACTTCATGAAACCAACTCTTCTTGTAGATGTTACTAATGATATGAGAGTTGCTAGAGAAGAAATCTTTGGACCTGTAGGAGTTGTTATTAAATTCAAGACAATAGATGAAGTAATTGACATGGCAAATGATAGCGAATACGGTTTAGGTGGAGGGGTATTTACCAAAGACATCAATAAAGCTATGAAAGTTGCTAGAGGCATTAGAACAGGTCGTGTATGGGTAAATACTTATAATAATTTCCCAGCTGGAGCACCATTTGGAGGATATAAGAACTCAGGAATAGGTAGAGAAACTCATAAATCTGTCCTAGATGCTTATACTCAAATGAAGAATATTATGGTTAATTTATCTGAAAAACCAAGTGGAATGTATGTAAAATAGGTTTAATCAATATATTAGTAAGGCTATCAACTTTGGTTGATAGCCTTATTTTATGAAGTTTTAACTTTAATAAAAAATTCTATTCGATAGAAATCATCTATTACCATTTCTCTTTATACTAAGGTAAAGTATGGTATAATACAAAAGATAAGATTTAGTGTGATAAGTAAATAATACTTTATATAGATACTAAAGGATAAGAGAGGAAGTAAAAAATGGGAAAAATATTAGTACTAGCAGAGAAGCCTTCAGTAGGTAGAGATTTAGCAAAGGTTTTAAGATGTAATCAAAATAAACATTCATATATAGAAGGAAGCAATTATGTTGTAACCTGGGCCTTAGGTCATTTAGTTGGGCTTCAAGACCCTGAGGATTATGATGAAAAATATAAAAAGTGGAGCATGGAGACTTTACCTATGATTCCACAACGTATGAAGCTTACAGTTTTAAAAAAGACTCAAAAGCAATTTTATGAAGTAAAAAAGCAAATGCTAAGAAGTGATATAGATGAAATAGTTATTGCTACAGACGCTGGAAGAGAAGGAGAACTGGTGGCACGTTGGATAATAGAAAAAGCTGGGGTTAAAAAACCACTAAAGAGATTATGGATTTCTTCTCAAACTGATAAGGCTATTCTAGATGGATTCAAAAATTTAAAGCCAGGTAAAGATTATAATAACTTATTCAAGGCAGCTGTGTGTAGAGCAGAGGCAGATTGGCTTGTAGGACTTAATGTAACTCGTGCTCTTACTTGTAAATACAATGCTCAGCTTTCGGCTGGAAGAGTTCAATCTCCAACACTAGCTATGATAGTTCAAAGAGAAGAAGAGATTAAAAACTTTGTTCCAAAGGATTACTATACAATTACTGCAAAGGGCAGAGAGTTTTCACTTCAATGGGTAGATAAAAATAATTATCAGAGTACCTTTAATGAAGAAACTGCCAATAAAATTTTAGTGAAGGTTAAAGGACAAGAAGCAAGTATTATTGATGTAAAGGAAAGCTTAAAGAAGAAGCCTTCTCCTGCTCTCTATGATTTAACAGAGCTTCAAAGGGATGCAAACAAAATTTGGGGATATTCTGCAAAGCAGACTCTTTCTATAATGCAAAGACTTTATGAAAATCATAAAATATTAACTTATCCAAGAACTGATTCAAGATATATAACTACAGATATAGTAGCTACACTACCAGAAAGATTAAAAGCTATATCTATAGGAGCATATAGAGCAGCAGCTACAAATATCTTAAAGGGAAAAATTACTCCAAGTAAGAGTTTTGTAGATAATAGTAAGATTTCAGATCACCATGCTATAATTCCTACAGAGCAAAGTCTTAATATGTCTAACTTAAGTTCAGAGGAAAGAAATATTTATGATTTAGTAGTTAAGAGATTTTTAAGTGTTATGATGCCACCTTTTGAATATTTACAAACTAATATAGTGACAGAAATAGCCGGAGAAAAGTTTATAGCTAAGGGTAAGGTTATAAAATCTAAGGGATGGAAAGCACTATATGATAGAGAAGACATAGATGATTCAAGTGAAGATGATGGTTTAAAAGATCAAGTGCTTCCAAAGCTTAATGTTGGAGATAAACTAAGAATAAACTCTGTAGATATAAATAAAGGTCAAACTAAGCCACCAGCAAGATTCAATGAAGGAACACTTCTTTCTGCCATGGAAAACCCACATAAGTATATTAATGTAGGTAAGGATGCAGCTAAGACTTTAAATGCTACAGGTGGACTAGGAACTGTAGCTACTAGAGCAGATATTATAGATAAATTATTTAATTCATTTTCTATAGAAAAGAGAGGAAAGGAAATAGTTCCAACCTCTAAGGGAAAACAGCTTATAGAATTAGTTCCAAGCGATCTTAAGTCACCACTTTTAACGGCTAAATGGGAAAGTCAACTAGAGGATATTAGCAAGGGGAAAGAAGATGCTATGGACTTCATTGCAGAGATGAGAAGATATTCAAGAGCTCTAGTTGAAGATGTTAAAGTCAATGGTAATAAGTTTGTCCATGAAAATGTCACAGGTGCAAAATGCCCTAAGTGCGGAAAATACATGTTAGAGGTTAAGACTAAAACTGGAGTTATGAATGTGTGCCAAGATAGAGAATGTGGTCACAGAGAAGGTGTTAGTAGAACTACAAATGCTCGTTGCCCAGAGTGTAAGAAAAAACTTATGCTTAAAGGACATGGAGAAGGTCAAATTTATGTATGTCCAGGAGCAAACTGTAACTTTAGAGAAAAGGCATCCCAGTTTAATAAGAGATTTGAAAAGGGCGGCAAAGTAGATAAGAGAGATGTTAATAATTACATGAAGAAGATGAAAAAAGAAGCAGAACAAGAAGCAGCTAATGATAATCCATTTGCAGCATTAGGAGATTTGTTTAAGAAATAAGGAGTATAATTATGGATGGAACTAAAAGATCAGATATAAAGGTAGGGGCAAAGGTCTTAGTAGTAAAGAAGGAAGATCAAGCAACTGGGAAATTAACTGAGGGAATAGTTAAGAGGTTATTAACTAATTCATCAGTACATCCAAGAGGTATTAAGGTAATGCTTGAGGATGGTGTAGTTGGAAGAGTACAAGAAATTAGATAGAAATGCACTAGGACAGTCATCAAATTTTTAATTTTGGTAGTATAATTATAGTTTTAAAACAAATGAAAATAGGCTTTAGATTTGTATTTATAAATCTAAAGCCTGTTTTTTATAAAAATTATAAAATAAAGTTAGAGAGATTAATGTAACAATATGATTATTGTTACATTATGCTTTAACTAGTAATAAGTTGATATTTGGTATATAATTTACACTAAGGAATTATATTTTATCATTTACAAGGGGGATATTTATATGGATAAATGTTCAATATGTGGTGCACCTATAGAGAATGGAAAATGTGCATATTGTGGTGCAACATTTACACAGATTAATACTAATAAGGAACAATATCAACAACAATTTCAATCTCAACCTCAATCTCAACAACAACCTCAACCTCAGATAATTATTAATAATACGGTTACAAATTCAGCGATTAATGGTGGATTTATGCACTCAGCAAGTTATAAAGATAAAACTGTAGCATTGATTCTATGTATTCTTTTAGGATATTTTGGGGCACATAGATTTTATGTTGGTAAAACAGGCATGGGGTTACTTTATCTCTTTACCGGTGGAATATTTGGGATTGGTTGGATTATAGATATTTTCTTGATTGCAGGTGGTTCATTTACAGATAGTAACGGATTACCACTAAAATAGGAGGTGAAATTTATGGGTATTATGGATTTTGTAAAAGGTCAATTTATTGATGTTATTGAATATGTAGATGAAAGCAATAAGATTATTGTCAATAAGTATAATCGTCCTAATAATGAGATTAAGCAAGGGGCTAGAGCAATTGTTAGAGAAAGTCAAGCAGCTATATTTTTAAAAGGTGGGGAGTTGGCAGATATATTATATTCAGGAACCTATTCTTTGAATACTGATAATTTACCAATCTTATCAGCTTTGACGGCATTTGGATATGGGTTCAATTCTCCTATTAAAGCTGATCTATATTTTATTAGTCTAAGGCAATTTATAGATAATAAGTGGGCAACAAAAACTCCAATTATTAAACGTGATAACGAGTTTAATATGGCGCGAATAAGATCATTTGGAAAATATGCATTTAGAATTGTTGATGTTGAAAAATTCATGAAGGAATTGTTTGGTACACAGGGGAAAGTTCTTACATATGATATTATTGAATATTTATCATCTTTAATTACTGAATCTGTTGTAATTACAATAGGTGAAACAAATATGCCTATACTGGATTTAGCTATTAAGTATAGAGAATTATCTAGTGTAGTTCAAAAAACAGCAAACACTAAAGCGGCACAAATGGGGATTGAATTTAGTAACGTTGTAATTGAAAGTATATCATTACCAGATGAAGTAGAACAAATGATTGATGAACAGTCTGGAATCGGAATGGCAAGTAAAGACATGAATACATTCATGAAATATCAAACAGCAAGAGCAATGCGTGATGCTTCAAAACAAGAAGGTGGGTTAGCTGGATTGGGTGCAGGTATGGCACTTGGAAACACAATGGCGGGTACAATCTCTAATGCCACAAGTTTTGAAACAAATTGTAAAAGTAGTGCCGATCAATTACGTGAATTGAAGAATCTGCTTGATGAAGGAATATTAACACAAGAAGAATTCGATGCAAAGAAAAAACAAATATTAGGTTTATAAGAATAATGTTCGAGATGGCTTTAAATAAATATATATTTTATTAAACAAGAGTTTATAAGAGTAAAATATCTTACAAACTCTTTTATTATATAATTAATTAAACACTAGTGATACTAATTATAATATTAAATCAATATGTAGAGTTGATAAATATAATTAGAGTATTTTTACCATGAACAATTCGTCAAAATTACTTTAGAAATGTTAAGAATAATAGCGCAAGCTATAACTTTGCTTATGATGGAAATGGAAATCAAAAATCTGTATCAGTAGGAAGCAATACACTTATAACAAACAACTATGATAATATATTAGGAGTATTAAAAAATGCTACCTATGGTAATGGAAATACAGTAGCTTATACTTATGATAATTTAAATAGGGTAACTAGCAAAACTTTAGATGGTAAGATATCTTAAATATTAGGAGATGATATAATGCAAAATAGTGATTTTATTGGATATGTTGGGAATTATAAAGTGCATGATAGTAAAGTAGAAAATATAATTAATAGCGGTAATGATGTTACAGTATTGCTTAAGAGTCAAGAAGGAGAAGTTATTAGTGTTAGATTTTTAAGCGTACAAGAAGTTATTGAAAAAAGACCTGTAGGAATGATTCTATACGCAATATGTGAAATGAAAGATATTGCACCATGTCGAAAGTTTGTATTTGCAAATACAGATGAGGAAGATGAAGCTTCACTTATAGTTGTAGCACATGAATATCATATAGAATAATAAAAAAATAATGGAAAACAACTAACTACAAAAGTAGCTTAATCAAGCTGCATAATTATAAAACTAGATGCTTTTAATTAATAATTGTTGATAGTGAATCAATTATAGTTCATTGTGGTTTAGTAGGCTTCACTTTAAGGGAAATAAGAGTGTACACAAGATGAATTTATCTAAAAAATTAGAAGTGAAAATATCAAATTAGCTTAATATGTAAGTAGATGAAACTTTATTATGCCTAGTTAGAAGAACTAGACTTCTGCTAGGTTTTTAATTTGAGATAAATGTAAAAAATAATAATTGGTACAGTGATATAACAAAACCAGTTATAGGTGTAGGAATAATGGTTACAACTGGTATTGCAATTGCCTGGGTTGTGGGAAATGACATTACTAGAGTTGGTTTTGCAGATGATATGAGTATTGTACCACTTGGAGGTGCTTTTAGTAGAGGGGGTATTATGATTTTTGGAGGCTAATTATGAGAGGTATTAGTTTTATACGTAATAAATGTGATGATTCAATATTTGCGACTATTTTAGATGGCGTTGATGTTAAAAGATTATATTGGAATGTATCAGAAGATGAAGTATATCTTAGTAATGATGACAATTTATTTATAGAAAAATTTATTGACGGAAGCACGTTTTTTAGTTTAATAAATATTAACTATTATATGTCTATTTTTGCTAATATTAAAGCATATACAGATAATAATTATTCAGATAATATTAATTGTTATGATGATTTTTTAAAAAGTAATTGTGAATTAGTTATATTATGTTCTGATAGTGCTTATTTTGAAATCTATTCAAAGAGTACCAGTATAATAGAAATTATTAAATCCAATTGCATTAAAAAAGGTTTTGATGAAATTGAATATATTACCGACGAAAATGATTGTAGAACAATATTTAGTGTTGGATAGTATTAGAAAATAGGTAAATGAAATAATTATTATTAGTATTTAATAATAAATTTAGAAAGAAAGTTTCGTTATATTTACTATAATGAAACTTTCTTTCTTTATATATGAAGATAATAAGTTTATTATCTTGACTTTATATGAAAAAATATAGAATCCTATTTAGAAAAAGTCTATCCTAATCTATACAAGTAAGTTACACTAGCTAAATCAGGGGTTTAGAGTGTCATTTAAATGCATGCTAGAAGGAAATAAGGTAGATTATGAAGAAATAACTAATAGAACTCAAATTGTTTCTTATATCTACGACATTTGAGGTAAGTTAATATCTATAGCTGAAACACTTAAAGACATTGTATGAGTAAAGAATCCATATAGATATATAGTATATAAGTATGATACAGATACTGGATATTACTACTTACAAAGTCGTTGCTATAATCCTGAGTGGGTAGGTTTATCAATGCGGATAGTTTACTTGGATAAACAGGAGAATTGTTAGAACACAACTTATTTAGTAATGATGTAAGACCTGAATTGAGGAAAAGACTAACGTATGAGATTGACGCACCAAAGTATGGATATGAGATTCATCCAATTGATAACGAGTATAACATGCCTCATATAAAATGGAGAGATTGGTCTAATGGAAAAGCTAATGGGGCGGATGGATACATTTTTGGGGATAACTAATATTAAAAGATTGATAAGATATTTTACTAGGAGGGGTAAAGATGTATAAATTTAATGGAGATGAAATGGAATTTAATGAAGCAGATAGAATTCTAGGTAAGTTTAAAAAGATTTACATAGACAAAAACTATCCAGAGAGAATACTATTCATTAATCATTTAAATAGATATGATGAAATAATTCCATTTGAACGATTACGCAAAGTAAATATACCGAAAGAAAAGAGTCTCTTTATGTATCATGAAAGGCTAAAAACCATCTATATTACTAACTTTGAACAAATATGTTTATATGTTGAGCAATTAGAGCCATGGCAAGATATTGACTGTCTAATCTTTGATGAGGAACTTAATTGGTTTTTGGGGCTAAATCATAGTGAAGAAGTTTTGATTTATAATATTATAGCACGCCCTCAATGATATATCTGCAGATTATGCAAATGAACAGTTAAGTAATTAAGTAGGGGGAATATCTATGAAAGAGAATGAAATGAAACCAAGTACAGGTATAATCTTAGCTATGTTAGGTTTAGTTTTATATAACTTATTTAAAGGTTCAAAGGTGATTATTGCAATAGCTATTATTTTTATACTTGCTAGTATTTATAAAATATACAAATCATATAAAAGTACTAAAAGTATAACTTATGATAGTATGGCTTATATAGTATGTATATTAGCGGGAATTATAATAATACTTTATGAAGAAAATTATAATAATATTTCACATAGCTTGTTTATACCAATATCAGTATGTGTTTTTACTATATTTTTTATTATTATCGGATTTTTAAATGTAAGAAAATCTGGAGATAAACAAAAAATAAAGCTTATAACAGTATCAGGTATAATTACAATAGTATTAGCATTATTATTTACAGCAATGATTATTATGTGGTCATAGATAAAATCTTTAAATTCAAATAAAATATAGCTTAATAATATTTAGAAAAAGATAGAAATAGATATATGAATTTTAAATTTACTATGATTAAATTATAAATTTAATTGAATAAAGAATTATTAAAAACTTTCGTTTTTAGTGAAGTGGTTGTATTGTTATCATATCTTTTGAAGCCTTAATATCTAATTTCACCAATACCTACTACTAGTAGAAAATAGGAGGAGTAAAATGGATAAGAATATTTTTTTAAATCTCAGTTGGAATGCTTCTTTAAATAATCAGAATAAAACTATAAATGAGCTTGCTTCAGTTGAAAGCTTAGATCTAAAGGATTTATTACAACCAGTTAGTAAAGAATACTGGGAAAATGCAGCAAAGGTCTTGCTTAAAATGGGCTATTCTAGGATAAGGGGAGCAATACCTGGATTATTAGTATGGCTACAAGATATTAATTGGCCAGGTTCAAATGTAGTAATGGAACTGTTAAGAACAATACCTAAAGCTGAGTTTGTTCCATATTTTGAGGATGCTGTTAAAGAGGCTTTGAGTTCAGATGATGAAATATGGATAGAAAACTTATCATATTTTTTATTACAGTTAAGCTTAAAGGAAAATGACTTTACTTCAAAGGATGTATATTTATCTTTATTGGCAGGTAGTGAGTTTTGGAAATAGCACGAAAAGATAATAAAATTAAAGAATCATATCCTTAGAAAACTCCTTCATAGCTTTTTCTAAAACCATACTAATAAATTTATCCTTTTCTTTTGTATAGGCACTTCTATCATCTGCAAATTTTAAGGCTAACTCATTTTTAAGTTTTGAATATTCATTGACATAATCACTGTGTAGGCGAAGATAATCTCTAAAGTATATATGATTTTTCCACATGTTACTATTAATAGCTTCTACGTGAAGATAGTGAGTTCTTAATTCTTCACTGCCCTTGGCAAATAAAACTCTACCTTCGATTCCACCATCTCCTCTATAGTTATAACCAATAGATTCTAATAGTTCTCTAAAGTCATTTACTACATTTAAGGATTTAACTCCCATGGCTATATCAATAATAGGTTTGGAATCTAGACCTTTTATAGAGGTACTTCCTACATGTTCAATAGCTAGTACATAATCCCCAACTACTGAACTAAGAAGATTCTTCTCTTTATTAAATTCATCTTTCCACTGATCAGTATATGGAGCTAGTTTAACAATTCCTCTTGACAATCCAATCATTACTTTATACCTCACGTTTATTTTTATTATTTCTTTGTTAAGTATTGGGCTTATTTAATTTACATATATGCTAATTATAATATTAAATTAAATATATTGCATAGAGTTAGCTAGCATGAAATTACAATTAAGAATTGTACAAAACAAAATAGGATAAAATTTAAAATTTTATATTAGTAACATATGTTACAGAGTTTATATGTATATTACTATAAAATCATAAATGTAGAGATTAATAAAATATAAACTGCTTAAGAAGTTTAATATAGGTTAAGCAGGTTAAAATATATTTAGCTAAAGAATTATGTTATAGGAAGATATTGAATTTAGCAATAAAAAGCAAATTTAATATGATTTCTAAATGTAGGAATAAGCTTAGATACATTTAAATAATAGGAGGAGAAAGTATGAGTTTATATTTAGGGAAAATACATTATTGGTTATTTAACAAGATTCTATGGTTTGAGGGATTAGAAGAAGAAATAATTAATCTAGCTAAGGAGGAAGGGTTAGATGTAGCTTCACTAGCTAAGGAAATCAATGAAAAGCATGGAGAGAAGCTACTTAATCTTCCTTTAGAAGATATGATAGATACAAGTAATATTCATGGTTGGTTACAAGGAAAGATTCATTCAGCAGAAGGAAGAATGGCTGCTTGGACAACTAAATTATTTAATAATGATGAAAAAGCTAAAGCTAAATTAGAAAATATTTATATTCATCAGGGAATAAAGGCTGCAAAGGAAGTTAAAGAAAAGGGAGATGCAGCGGCTAATGCTATGGATATATACGATAGAGTAAACGACTATATATTAGATGGAATGCCATGTGACAGAGTAAATGAAATTAGTATGTCTATTGAAGATATGGTGCAGTGGAAGAGAAGAATTTGTGTTCATAAGGATATATGGGATAAAGAATCAGGTGATGTTTCTTATTTCTACAACTTAAGAGGGCTATGGATTAAAGCTTTTGTTAATGAAGTTAACAGTGACTTTGAATATATAGAGGCAGAAGATGGGATTCAGGAAATTAAGAAAAAATAGAAGGTTAGGAGGAGAAAAAATGAATGCTATAGATTTAATGATGGAAGAGCATAAATATATTAAACGTATGCTTAATGTAGTTAGAAAAGCTACTTATAAAGCTTTAGAAGAGAAGAATGTAAACTATGAAGATTTTTATAAAATGATAGATTTTATTAGAAATTTTGCAGATGCTCATCATCATAAAAAGGAAGAGGTAATTCTTTTTAATAAAATGGTAGATGAACTTGGACTTGTAGCAGAGAAAACTGTAAAATATGGAATGCTTGTAGAACATGATATGGGAAGACTATATATTACAGGACTAAGTGAAGCACTTGAAAATTTAAAATCTGGCAATAAAGAAGCTATATTAGATGTTATTGCTAATGCAATCTCCTATACTCATCTATTAGAGAGACATATAGATAAAGAAGATAATGTAATATACAAATTTGCAGCTAGAGAGCTAAAACAAGAAACTATGGATAAGGTAAATGCAGATTGTATTGAATTTGAAGGTGCAAATACTGAAACTATGGAGAAATATATAGCAATATTAAAAGAATTAGAAGAAAAATATTTATAACACTTATTAGTTTAAATAGTAAAAATTAAAATCATAGGAGGAAAATAATATGATAAATAAAGATATGACAATTGGTGAAGTTATTAGAATGAAAGAAGGAGCTGCTGAGATTTTAATGAGCTTTGGCATGGGCTGTGTAGGTTGTCCATCAGCTCAAGCAGAAACTTTAGCAGAAGCTGCTTTAGTTCATGGGTTAGATATAGAAAAGTTATTAGCTGCATTAAATTAATATTATAAAGATAATTCTTTGAAAAATATATTTAAATAAGTGTGAAAAGAGGAATTTAAATGGGTTTAGATAGTAATGTATTGACACCATTAAGTATAGATGAGATAGATGCTAGAACGAAAGTAATAGTAGCTAATGAAAAATTTAAAACTATATTTTTTAATTTTGTAGCAGGAAGTGGCAAGCCATATCATACTTATAATGGTTATGCATCAGTTCAAGTTTATGAGGGCATTATAATTATGGAGTTTAAAACAGGAGAAAAATTTAGACTAAAGAAAGGTGATTTTCTTCCTTTTGATGCAAGAATAGATCATAATATAGTTGCTGAAGTGGATAGTAAAGTATTAGTAACTATTTCTGAAGCTTTAAGTTAAAGTCTTAAATAAATATAATTATATCTAAAAGAGATATTAAAGAAGATTACTTTTAATATCTCTTTTTACTTTGTTTAAAAAAATGTTGAAATTTATTTAAATAATATTTTTTAATTCATAGTATTATAGTAGACAATGACTCAATAATATTTTATATTATATAGTTAGAAAGTTGTAAATTAGACTTGAAAGGTAAATAATATATAATATATAAGTTAGGCAAATAAGAAATTATTTTTATCACTGAATTTAACGTTGAAGAGTACAAGTCTAGATTTAAAGGAATATAGACTGGAAAGGATATTATAAATGATAAATAAGATAAAAAGTTTAATTGATAACAAAGCTCCCTTAGGAAGCTTTGGCATAGAAAGAGAAGCTCTAAGAGTAGATAATGATGGGAGATTATCTTTAGAGCCCCATCCAAAAGGACTTGGAGAAAAGAGTAAGAATCCATATATAACTACAGATTTTTCAGAGAGTCAAGTGGAGGTAATAACTCCACCCTTTGATAATGTAGAAGAGGTATATAATTTTTTAAATGTACTTTATGATATTGTGGTGGAGGAGATAGGACCAGAGTATTTATGGCCACAGTCTATGCCGTGTATAATACCTGAAAATATACCTGTAGCTGAATTTGGAGAAGATGAATCCTCTAAGGAGGCTACAAAGTATAGAGAAACGTTATTAGATAAATATGGTGGAAAAAAACAGTTAATTTCAGGAATTCATTATAACTTTTCTTTTAATGAAGAGTTAATTAAAGAACTTTATAAAGAGGTTTCAGATAGCTTAGATTATAAAACCTTTAAAGATGATATTTATCTAAAGATTACAAGAAATTATCTTCGTTATAGATGGCTAATAGTATATTTATTAGGAAGCACTACAACTTTACATTCAACTTATATAGAAGAGTGCGAGTGTAGAAAATGTTTTAAGGAAGTAGCTATAGATAGCTATTCCCATGAAGGTGGGATTTCTTATAGAAATGGAGAATGTGGATATAAAAATTTAGTGGATTTATTTCCAGGCTATAGCAGTGTAGAAGGTTATGTAAAAAGTCTTAAGGAGTTTATAGGAGATGGACTTATAGAAAGTCATAAGGAGCTATATAGCCAAATAAGACTAAAACCTAAAAATCCAAAGGATTTCTTCAGTTCACTACTTCAAGATGGAATTAAGTATCTAGAATATAGAACTATAGATGTTAATCCTTTTGAAAAGGGAGGAATAAGTTTAGGTGATTTAAAATTCCTAGAAATATTTAATTTATTTCTTCTATTAAAAGATGAAAGCTCCTATGATATGTGGCAAGAGGAGGCTCTAGAAAATCAAAATCTAATAGCTAAGTTTGGTAAAAAAGATATTAAGCTTAAAAAGGATGGAGAATATATATCAAAATCTCAATGGGCTTTAGATGTTTTAGAAGAAATAAGATGTATTTGTAAAGAACTTAGTCTAGGCAATGATGATACCATAGATGAAATGATAGCCAAAGTAAAAAATGTAAATCTAACTTATGCCCATAGAATTGAAGAGAAGGTAAAAGAAGAAGGCTATGTAAATGCTTATTTAGCCTTGGCAAAGGAATATAAGGAATGTGCTAAGAATAACACTAATAAATTACCAGGCTATGAAAACTTAGAATCTTGGGCACAGAAACTAATTAGAGATGCCATCAAAAATGGTGGGAAGACTTTTTAGTAGTTATAAATAGTTTAAACTTCTTTGAAGAGGGGTTTAGTAAAGCATTGCCATAATTGAGATTATAAAATAATCATAGAAATATAATATAAGGATGTCTGAAAATAAGCTAATCTTAAATTAATGAGGCTTTCGCAAAATATATTACTAATCTTATATAAAATATTGAAGATGCACTTTAATATTATTGTTAGCGAATGCCATTTGCANNTTAGTATTTATGAATGGTAAAATCGTAAGCAACACAACTTGTTTGAGTGTATACGAGTTGTTGTGTTGTAGATTTCATCTTGAATAAATGCTTTAGTAAATCAATATTCCGAAACGGCTGAGCGTTAATAATATAAGTGCCACTCCAATATTTATTTAGATTAGCTTATTTTGCGAAAGCCCCATTTTATAAAGACTGGTGAATTATTTTTTAGATTTTATCTTAATTTTTAGTGACAAGAAAAACCACCATTAAAATATTGATTATTAGAATCATTGGAAGGATAGTAAAATTCACTATCTATATCATTTTGTATAGTAGAATCATCTATAGAATTTAAATCATCTACTACTTTTATAGTTCCTCTAAGCATACCCATCCAGCAGCTGTAGTTTATGTCTCCGCCTTCAGGAGTAAATTCTATTACATTTTCTCCAGAGGATAGAGTTTTTTGAACATTCATAGAAGGAATAACAATTTTATTATTACAGAAGTTAATACTTTCACCATCTATTATGAATTCAGTAGGAATTCCCTTTTGAACATAAACTGTACTTGGAGTATATCCCTGATTAGTAGCAGCAATTTTTATAGTTTGTTTTCCTTTAGAAATTGTTGCTTTATTCACTGAAGCCTTCTCAGATACACTTGTGTTGTTGCTTCCACCTAAAGATAGGGAGTTAGGCATTACATTAATTCCCATTAAGGATACCCCACGATTGGCCATGATAATTCCTAGAACTATGATGATACCACCACTATATTTAATTAGTCTATTAGAGTTTTTCTGATTAAGCAGATTAGCGATAACTCCAAAGCCTAACATCAAAGGAATTGTACCTAATGCAAAGAAAAACATTGATGTTGCACCAGCTATAACACTACCAGAAGCTAGAGCATAAAGCTGCATGGTTTGCAGCGGACCACAAGGCATAAATCCGTTTAATAATCCAACTATAAGAGGATTTCTAGATTTTTTTTGAGAATTACAGCTATTCCAAGGAAGTTTTACAGAAAATTTTCTGAAAGCTTTAAAGCCATATAAGTTTAGTCCCATAATTACCATAAATATACCTGCAACTATTGCTATGAGACCTTGAGCACCAAAGGAAAGAGAAAACACCTCACCTATACCTCCTACAATACCACCTAGGATAGTGTAAGAAATTAAACGACCTAAATTATACATAAGACCTGGCTTAAATTTGCTTTTTTCAGGAATTATTTGAGAAGTAATACTTTGTGACATCATTATTCCACCGCACATACCTACACAGTGTAGAGAAGTCAGAACCCCAATGGTAAATAGAGCAATATAGCTAACTCTATTACTTAAAGCAGAAGACATGTCAAATACGCCAGTACCTTTGCCAAGACGGATCATAAGTAGAGCGATAAGAACTATTCCAACAATGGGAAGAAATTCTGATTCACTCTTTTTTTTATCACCAGTAACCTTATAACCAGCTTTCTCCATGGTGTAAACTATAGTCGAATAGGATACCTCTTCAGCATCATACTCAATATATACCGTCCCCTTGCTGTAGCTTGCCTTTACAATTGTAACCCCAGAAAGCTTTTTAAAATGTTTTTTAATAATATTTTCACAGGAATTACAGACCATATTATCAATATTTAGAGTTATAGACTTATTAGACAAAATTATCACCTCATACATAATTTTAAGATAGTAACTAAAGTATATATTTAAGTTGTGAAGATTTTATGGAGGATTCTACATAGAATCTTCATAATGATTTATTATAATTAAGAAGAACATTATAATGATTTTAAATTTATGGAGGACCATATATGAAAATAGATATACTTATTGTGGAAGATGAAGTTAAAATTTTGGAAGTTTTAGAAGCTTATTTAAAAAAGGCCGGCTATGGAGTCATAACTGCACTTAATGGAAATGAAGCTCTTGATAAATATGAACAGTATAATCCTAAGTTAGTAATATTAGATTTAATGTTACCGGATATATCAGGAGAAAAGATTTGTGAAACCATAAGAAGGGAATCAGATGTGCCTATAATAATGCTAACAGCTAAGGTTGAAGAAGAAAGTATTTTAAATGGCTTTTCTCTAGGTACCGATGACTATATAACTAAACCATTCAGTCCTAAGCAAGTGGTAGCTAGAGTAAATGCAATATTAAAAAGAACTTTAAACTATAATCAAGATAATATCTTAAGATTCAATAATGGAAACTTAGTTTTAAATTTAGATAACTATGAGGTAAGAAAAAATGATAATTTAATAGAATTAACTCCTTCAGAGTTTAAGATACTTTTAACATTGTGTGAAAGTCCAAAGAAAGTATTCACTAGGGCAGAACTTTTAGATAGAGCTCTAGGTGATGATAGTGATGTCTATGATAGAATAATAGACTCTCACATAAAAAATTTAAGAAGTAAGATAGAGGATAATAGTAAAAATCCTAAATACATTATAACAGTCCACGGTATAGGATATAAATTTGGTGGTGAATGATTCAATGAAGCTAAAGCATAGACTTACTTTAATTTTTATATTATTTTCCATGACTATAATATTTTTAATTAGCTTTGCATCTCATATGTTTATGAAGGAAAACTTTAATAGATATCTAGAAGATATAATAGAAGAGAGAAAGAATGTACTAATTAGAGATATAAGTAATACCTATAAAAATGGAGCATGGGGTAGAGAAGATATAGAAAAAATAGGCCTTGAAGCTATAGATAATGGTTTCATAATAAAGGTTAAAGATGTATCAGATAATGTGATATGGAGTGCTAAAACTCATAATAGCAGTATGTGTGAGGCTATGATGGATAGGATGGGTTATAATATGAACATTATAAATCCTGGATATCAGGGAGATTATACTGAGGAAACATACAATCTAAAAATAGATGATAATTCTGTAGGAACTCTTGAAATAGGATACTATGGACCTCTTTATTATAATGATTCAGATGTAGGTTTTTTCAAAACCTTAGATAATATATTAATTTTTGTAGGAATTTTTTCTTTAGGTGTTTCCATATGTATAGGAGTTTTAATTTCTACATCCATAAGTAAACCCATAGGAAGTGTAGTTAAGGCTACAAATTTCATAGCTACAGGAAAATATAAAAATAGAATTAAAGAAGAAAGTAATATTAAAGAGATTAAGGAAATGATTAATTCCGTAAATACTTTAGCAAATAGTTTAGATGAGGAAGAAAAAATAAGAAAAATCTTAACTAAGGATATATCCCATGAGCTTAGAACCCCTTTAACTACTATGCAAGGTCAGCTTGAGGCGTTAATAGATGGAATTTGGGAGCCCACAGAAGAAAGGCTACAAAGCATCCATGAGGAGGTACAAAGATTAAGTCGGTTAGTAGGATCCCTAGAGCATCTCTCTAGGTATGAAAGTGAAGATTTGATTTTAAATAGAAGCGAAGTAAATATAAAGGATTTAATAGAAATGGTTTTAATAAATTTTGAAAAGCAACTACATGATAAAGATATTAATGTAACAAGAATTTTAGAAAGTTCCATGGTAGCTGCAGATAAGGATAAAATCATTCAAGCTTTAGTAAATATTATTTCTAATGGGATAAAGTATACTGAACAAGGAGGAATAATTGAAGTTACTTGTCGTGATAAAAAGGATAAGGCAATAATAAATATAAGAGATAATGGCATAGGAATTTCTAAGGAACATTTACCTTATATTTTTCAACGATTCTATAGAGCTGATGAATCTAGAGCTAGAGCTACAGGAGGAGCAGGTATAGGACTTACTATATCTAAGGCAATAATAGAGGCTCATGGAGGAACAGTAAAAGTAAAAAGCAAATTAAATGAAGGAACAGAATTTATAATAGAAATACCTAAGTTATAGCAAATTTAAATAAGGAGCTTTCATAAAGCAGATAATCTGAAATTAATAATGAGCATAAGCTTATATTATTATGGATCAACCCTTTCTTAACAATAATAGCTCATACTCATTATTTTATGAAGGTTCCTATTTTATTACATAATAGAAAAGATTAGTGTTTTGTACCGTAAGAGTTAGATACAGAGCAATAAAATATAGGTAGTTTTGGTGGACAATAAGTAAATAAATAAAAGATAAATGTAGCAATGAATAGCATGATTATAGCTATTTTATCCATAACAGATGGAAGCTTAGGTAGTAACATTATATTGTAGCTTACTAGTAGTCCTATTATAATACTAATTTCAAAAATAATTAAATCCTTCAGAAGAGAGTGTGAGTTATTATTTTTAAGAGTTCTATAGTAAAGAACTAGCATGGAAATTGTAGTTATATAAGCACTTGAAGTCTTTGCAAATAAAAAATTATTTACATATTTACCAACAAAAAAGTATTCTATAAGTGCGAATATTAAAGGCGACCAGAAGGTAAGTTTGCAATGTTCCCATACGCTTTCATTAACAGCAAATATACCAGAAGTAAAGGTTAGTTTGTTTGTCATTTCATAGCCAAAGTGAATTATGGTACCTATTAGAAAAATCATAATTACACCAATACATTCCCACATAAATAGTGCAGACTTCATAAATATCCTCCTTATATAATGTAGTTATAACATTTTATAGAAAATATATTTAGTATATTAAATTTATATGCTATATTAATGAATAATATCTTTAATGTATTATAATAATAAATACGATATAAAATTTTTTGCTAGTGCTTATATGGATGAAAAGTGGTAAAATATAAGCATATGTTATAAATGGAAAGGTTAGGTGGAGAAAAATGATATATGATAAAATACAATTACCTTATGAGTACAATGGCTTAGAGCCATATATTGATGCTTTAACAGTTGAAACTCACTATGGCAAACATTTGCAAACTTATGTAAATAATCTTAATAAGTTACTTGAAGGGCAGGAAGCTCTTACTACAGGTAAAACTTTAGAGCAACTATTAGAGAATTTAGATAGTATTCCAAGTGAAATTCGTCAAGGAGTTATTAACCAAGGTGGAGGAGTTGCAAACCACAACTTCTACTTTAGTATTTTAACACCAGGTGGAAAAGGTGAACCAAAAGGGGAATTACTTGAAAAGATTAATAAAGCTTTTGGAAGCTTTGAAAACATGAAAGAAGCTGTTACTAAGGCTGCTGTTGGACAGTTTGGTTCAGGTTATGGATGGCTTGTATTAAATAAAGATGGCGAATTAGAAGTTATGGCTACTTTAAACCAAGAATCACCTTTAAGTGTAGGTAAAAAGCCAATTTTAACTATAGATGTTTGGGAGCATGCTTATTACTTAAAATATAAAAATGTAAGACCAGATTATGTTAATAGCATTTGGAACTTATTTAATTGGGATAAGATTCAAGAAGTATATGAAGGCTATAGATAATATATAAAATCTTAACTACTTAACATTTTAACTATTTAAAATTCTAACATCTTAACATTTTATATATGCAAAATGTTAAGATGCTGCTTTCTTTAGAGAAATTAGGTATATAGTTTTTAAATGTGTAGTAAAATGTAAAGTTTTTATGGGGTTATCTGTAGTGCTATTAAGCATCACTACAAGTTACTATATTATGAGATTTATTGAATTAAATATCTTTAGAAAATCTTTAGATTTTCTAAAGATATTTTTAATATATAGCTATTGTGTATAACGTAATACTATGATAATATAAGAATATAAAGGTACTACGCAAAACGTAGTACTAAATTTTAAAAAGACTACTACGTTTTACATAGTAATTTTATGAATTTTTTAGGAGGTGTTGTGTAATACACAGTAACTTCTATATTTTTAAGGAACTATTGTGTTTTGCATAGTATGAAAATAGCCAAGGTTATTGCAAAGAGAAATTATATTATTATTAAAAATTTAATAAAGGAGGGTTAGATATGAGTACACAACTCAGAAAGGGCGTAATTGAAATTTGTGTTCTTACACTTATTAATGATAGAGATATGTATGGTTATGAAATTGTAGAAAATATTTCAAGAGTTATGTCAGTAAAAGAAAGTACCATATATCCACTATTGCGAAGGCTTACCACAGAAGGAAATTTTGAGACTTATATGATGAAGTCAGAAGGTGGACCTGACAGAAAGTATTATAGAATAACAGGTTATGGAAGAGATAACTTAAGAACTTTAGTTAAAGAGTGGGATGAGTTCGTAAGAGATGTAAATTTAATTTTAGAATGTTATAGGAAGGAGAGAGAATAATGAGTAAAAACGATTTTCTAGATATACTAAGGGATTATTTAAAGGGATTTTTTAGTGAGCTTGAGATAAATGATATATTAAGAGACTATGAGGAGTTTTTCTTAAATGGAGAACTTCAAGGAAAAAGTGATGAGGAGATTATAAAAAGCTTAGGATCTCCCAAAAGTATTGCTAATGAGCTAATTGAAGAGATGAAGGGGCAAAGAAAAACTACAGGTAATACAAATAATGAATTTAAAGATAAGCTTTCTAAGAGAGCTAAAAGCCTTTGGGAAAATATAAAAAGACAAGGTAAAAAAATAGGTAATAAAACTAAAGAATTTTTAGATTCTAATTCAGTAATTAATGGAAAGATATCTTCTGCTGGAGTGAAATTAATAATAGTTGTTATAAGTGTCATGCTGTTTTTCCCAGCGTTAACTATAGCTATGACTATGATATTCAGTGGGTTAGGCCTCATTGGAGCATCCATTGCAAACTTTATAGGTTATCTAGGAGCTGCCTTTCTTTGTGGAATTAATATATCCATGGGAATATTTGGGTTCTTTGCTTGCATAGCGTGGACTGGATTTATTATCTTAGGCTGGACAGTTTACTGTTTAGTATATAAAGGATTAAAATACCTAGTAGTTCAGTATATATCTTGGATTAAAACTAGAAATATGTATATTAGAGTTAAAAATGAACAAGAAAACAATGTAGGAAATGGTGAGAATACTACTGAAAAAAATGAAGAACGAGCTAATGAGGATCATACTGGTTATGAAGATACCTTTAATCAGAAATATATAGTAGAAGGTTCGAAGGAGAATGAACAGGTAGAAGAAAGTTCTGTAGAAGATAAAACCTATAATGAAAAGCCTGTATTTACAGAAGTTATAGATGTAGATTATGAAGAAGAAATAAAAAATAAAGAAGATGAGGAGGGAAAGTCTAATGAATAGATGGAAAAAATCTCTTATTGTAGCTGGAGTTTTTATTACAATAGGAATTGTAGGATCTATAATAAGTGGAATCTATGTAATTCCGAAAGTTGTAAATGAAGCCTATAGAGTTCAACGAAATGTAATAAATGCAGCTCCAATGGAAAGAGAAGTATTTGTAACTGAAGAACAGGTTGATTCCATTGATATTTCATCCTTAGAAAGTAAAGGGTATAATGTAGAAATTAAATCTTCACCGGATAAAAATGCTAGAGTTAAGGTCCTAGAATATCTAGAAAATGATATGAAGGTAGAAACTTCCTATGATGCAAATACAAAGGGACTTAAAGTAGTAGGTGATAGAACTATGTATAATTTCTTTGAAGCGGAAAATATAAAAGGATTCTTTGAAAAGTCATATGATGCAATTATATATACCCTTATGGAAGAAAGAAATGACAATGCTCAAATTATTATAGAAGTTCCGTCAGGAGTAGATATTAATTTTAATGGTAACTATGACACAAATCTAACAATAGAGAATAGTAAAGTTTTAAAGGATACATTGATATTTGCAAGCCCTAGAGATGGATATGTAGACCTACCATACAATAATACCCTTAAAAATATAAGTATTAAAACTAATAATTATTTAGAGATGGATTTAAGAGAGTTTATAAATGCTGAGAATGTTAGAATAGATTGCAACAATATAAAGGTATACTCAGGAGGCACTTACAAAGAATATCAGGGAAGAGAGGCGTTACCTAATAATGTTACTGTCAATGCCAATTATATAAATATGGAATCTTATATGCCAGTAGGAAAAAATGTTGTATTAGCTGGACATGACGTGAAATATAAAACCAATTTTGATGAATATGCTATGAAGGTTGATTTGAGAAATAATAGTGGTGAATCACACTTTAGCGATAAAAATTTAGAGAGAGAGCAAAGTTTTAATTCTATAACTTTCAATAATAACTATGAAGGTTATATAGGTAGAGGAGAAAATAAGGATTTTAGTTTAAGTGTATCAGGATACGATATATGTAGATTTGAACATTCATCAACTTCAGATTTATAAATAGATTTATATGACTAATATATAGTTTTAAGCATAATTGGGCTGAAAGGCTGTTGTAAAATATATTGCTAATCTTTATAAAATACTGAGTATAACTTTATTTTAAAGTTATACTCAGTATTTATTTAGGATTAGCTTATTTTGCAGCATTTTTTTTATGAATAAGCTTTAACTACATATATTGATATAGGGAAAGCAGTTGACATTTAATTTATAAGAAGTTAGTATATACCCATGAATGCTTGGACTAAGGAGGTGACATAGAATAAATCGGAAAAAATAAATTTTATAAGCTAAATAAGATTAAAAAGAGGTAAACTAATGAATAAGAAAATAAAGTTAATTATTTCAGTAATGATATGCACTAATCTAGTTGCCACCAGTGCTATGGCAGATGAAATAAGTGATAAGAAACAACAGTCAAGTGGTATTAAAGAGGAAATAGGTAGTGGCAAGGAAAAAATAAAAGAGCTAGAAAAGAATAAAGAAGATGTTCTTCAGAATATGGAAGATCTTAATGAAGAGATAAATACCTTAGATAATGAAATTTATAAGTTGAAGTTAGACATGGATAAAGCTACTACGAAAATAGGGGACCTTAATGAAAAGGCTGAAAAGCTAGAAAAAGATTTAGAAGATAATAAGGACATCATGTATAAAAGAATGAGAACTCTATATAAAAATCAAGAACAAGGCTATATTGAGGTTCTTTTGGAGTCTAAGGGGTTTTCTGATTTTTTTAATAGGTTAGAAGTGGTTAAAACTATTCTAGATTTCGATAAGGGAGTACTATCTGATTTTGCAAATAGCCAAAAGGAGCTACAGGAAACAATACAAGCTGCATCTAATGAAAAAGAAGATCTACAGCAAAATATGGCTATAAAAGAAACAAAATCTAAAGAGCTTGATAGCAAGAAAAATGAAAAATCTGTGATGATGGCTAAGATAGAAGAGGATATAGATGTTCAGGAAAAAATGATAGCCCAAAAGGAATCCGAATTTCAAGAAATTGTTGCTATAATCAACAATATGGAGGAAACTGCTAAAAGTAAGGAAGAAGCTGCTAAAAGGCCAAGTAGAGGAGATTCAGTAAACTCGCAGAGTGAACAAGTATCATCTAATCAAGTATCATCTAATGGTGAAATTTCCTCTATAACTGGAAATATAGCTTATCCAATTACGTCAGGCTATGGATGGAGGACAAATCCTATTAGCGGTAAGGAAGAATTTCAAGCTGCCGTTGATATTGGAGCGCCACAAGGTGCGGGTGTACATTCATTGATGGATGGTACTGTAGCTTATTCAGGTTGGATGAATGGTTATGGAAATGTAGTAGTAATAAATCATGGAAGCATTAGCAGCTTATATGCTCATAATTCACAGCTTTTAGTTAGTGCAGGAGACAGTGTTAAAGGTGGACAACAGATTTCCTTAGTGGGAACTACGGGATATTCAACAGGACCACATATACATTTTGAAGTTACCAATGCTAGCGGAGAGAAAATAGATCCAACACCATATTATATTTATTAAGAAGATAATATATATAATTTAAAATACATAGGAAAATTTAAAATAATTTTTTGAAATACAAGAGTGTAGTTAAATTTGTTCATAGGATTTAACTACACTCTTTCTTATATGACTAAATTGTAAGATAATTATTGATTATGTAAGATAAGGTTTATGGTGAAAGAGATTTTTAATATATATAATGATATTTGTAAAGAGAATGAAGGGGTTAATATGATTTTTTTAATAAAATTATTAACTTCACTGATATTCAAGTTATTATGACTATAAGGCATCTTCAAAAAATAAGTA
>DCDL01000001.1:0-23821 GCA_002316385.1 Clostridium sp. UBA1056 | reverse complement strand
ATTTATTTTCAGATGCCTAAAATAAAAATGTAAATATAGAATAAAGGAGAATTACACATGGAGATTTTAAAAGTTGAAAACTTAAAGAAATATTATGGACAAGGGGATAATCAGGTTCGTGCTTTAGATGATGTTAGTTTCAGTGTTGATAAAGGACAATTTGTGGCTATAGTTGGAGCTTCTGGTTCTGGAAAATCTACATTACTACACCTAATTGGGGGCTTAGATACTCCTACAGAAGGAAAGGTATTTATAAATGATATAGATATATATAAACAGAATGAAACTGGACTTAGCATTTTTAGAAGGAGAAATATAGGATTTATATTTCAGTTCTTTAATTTGATGCCTATTCTTGATGTAGAAGAGAATATTTCCTTACCAGCTCTTCTTGATAGTGAAAAAGTAGATAAGAAATACTTAGATGAAATTATATCTATGATTGGACTAGAAGATAGAAGAAAACATATTCCAGCAGAGCTTTCAGGAGGACAACAGCAAAGAGTGTCTATAGCAAGAGCTCTTATTAATAAACCATCTATAGTTCTTGCAGATGAGCCAACAGGAAATTTAGATAGTAAAAATTCTAAAGAGGTAATAGAACTTTTAAAGGTTACAGCAAGAAAATACAATCAAACTCTAATACTTATAACCCATGATAGTAAGGTAGCTGAGCAAGCAGATAGAGTTATAACCATAAGTGATGGGAAAATAGAAAGTGATAAAATTATGGCATAGGGGGAATAAACATTGATTAGCAGTTATAAAACTTTAAGTTGGAGATACTTAAAGGATAATAAAAAAAGAACTATATTAACTATAATAGGAATAATATTATCAGTTGCACTTATAACATCTATATGCACTTTTATATTAACAGTACAAAATTCAATGTTAGAGAATACAAAGAAAACAATAGGAGCCTTTCATGTAGCTATAACTAATGTATCTGAGAATGAAATAAATAAAATTGAGACTAATCCTAAGGTAAATTCCATAGGAGTTATGGTTAGTGAAGATGCAGTACCTTTTATTAAAAATAAGAGTATTCAACTTAATTATTTAAATGAGGCAGCCTTCAAGCTGATGAATGTAAATTTGGAGGAAGGACAACTACCTAAAAACGATAATGAAATTGTTATTGAAAGATGGATTCTTAGATATTTTAATGAAGAAATCAAAGTTGGAGATGTAGTTAAAATACAAGATGAAACTGGAAATGAAAGAAATTATATTTTGTCTGGAATAGCTAAGGACGATTGGAAAAATCAAAGTGAAGGCATATCAAAGGCTTATTTGATAAAAAATAGTAGTATTATAAAAGAAGACTCTACAGTATTAGTTGAAATTAATGAAAAAGCGGATAAACAAGAAGTGATCAGCGAGATATCTAATCTAGTTAGTGGTAAAAGTAAAGTAGAACAAAATAAGGAGTTATTAAGGCTTACAGGGGAATCTAGTAATGGAGGACTAAATAGGTCTATATATAGTGTAACTTTTATTGTCATAGGAATTGTTGTTTTAGCTACAGTAGTGGTTATCTATAATGCATTCCATATTAGTATAGCAGAGAGAATGAAGCAATTTGGCTTGTTAAGAGCTATTGGAACTACTAAAAAACAAATTATGACCCTAGTAATTAGAGAAGCATCTATTATGATACTTATAGGTATTCCACTTGGAATATTTTTTGGAATAGTATCTGTATATTGTATTGTCTTTACATTTAGTAAAATATCAGGTTTTGGAGATTTTTCAAACCTTAAAGTGGTAATATCACCTTTAACACTATTGATAAGTGGAGGTATAGGAGCTGTAACTATATATTTCTCAGCTTATCTACCAGCTAGGAGTGCAGGGAAAATATCACCTTTAGTTGCAATAAGTAGCCAATCTTTAATTAAAAAAGAAAAGAAAAATAAAAGTGGTAAATTTTTAGGAAGATTACTTAAAGTCGATACTGCCATAGCTTTAAAAAATGTAAAAAGAAATAAAAGAAGATTTTATGTGACTGTATTATCTATGGCTATAAGCGTAACTTTATTTGTAGCCTTTACGAGTTTTGCTAAGTTTTCTAATAATTTTGCAGAAAAGGTCACAGAAGACAATGACATGGCATTTAGTATATTTCAAAACTACAATACTGATGAGCGACAGGATATAGATGGTAAAATCATTGAAGAAGTAAAGAGTATTCCAGGAATAGAGGAAACATATATAAATTATAAGTATATTCCAATGGAAGGGTTTGTTGATAATTCTGCTATACCGAAAGAAGTTAGACAGTGGGCATCAGAAAATGATAGTGAAGATTTATTTAATAGTAAAGTGGATGGAGAAAATAAGTCTAAAATTAGGGTTGTATTTCAAGCCTATGAGGATAATAAATTAGAAGCAGCTAAAAAATATATTAAAGAAGGTAGTATTGATAATCTTAAGGATGGAGAAGTTATTATAGTTAGAGAAACAATATTCTTTGGAGAGGAGAGAAGTCTTATTGCGCCTATGGCTAAACTTAAGGTTGGAGATGAAGTTTTGATTAGTAATGCTGAGTATTCAGATGGACAAAAGGAATTTAATAGTAAAGATCTTAAAAAAGTTAAGGTAGCAGCAATTGTAGATGTACAGCCATTTAATTCTGTTGAGTACCAAGGAATACTGAATGTTATAGGAAGCAAGGAGACTGTTAAAAATATAATAGAAGGCAATCCACAGCAGATGGAAAATTTTAAAATTGATGGTATAGGAATAAAGATTAGTGATGAAAGCTATGTAGATAAAATAGATGAGTCTCTAAAAAAGATAGAAAATACTAATGCAGGGCTTAATTATAATAATAAGATTGAGGCTGCTAAAAGCGATAAGGCATTCAAATTGCAAATAAGCATCTTACTTATGGGCTTTACAATAGTAATTGCGCTAATAAGTGCTGTAAATATAGTGAATACAGTAACTACAAATATTCTTCTCAGAAGTAAGGAAATAGCAGCTTTAAAAGCTATAGGAATGACAAGGAAACAAGTAAAAAAGATGATAACTTTTGAAGGAGTATTATTTGGATTATATGGCGGAATCATTGGCTCCATACTGGGTACTATATTATCATATGTATTGTATAATCCAATGTCCAACATTAGAGATTTCAAGTTTATATTACCTTGGGAGAGTATTATTATAGCTATAATAGCTGTAGTTATTATGGGATATGTTTCAGCACTAATACCTCTTAGAAGATTAAATAAAGAAAATATTATTGATGGTATAAGGGGAGAGTAGATATATTTAAATGAATAATAGCCCGTCTAGTATGGATAGATAAAGTAATAATTACTTTAAAATAGAAAATATATAAAGTTATAACAAAGATAATAGTAATAGAAGCTTTAAGATTATTTATTTTTGTATTATAATGATTATTGAACTTTAGCATTTATGTTTCCCTTATTATTGCTTCATTAGCATTGTATAATGATAAGTTACATAATATGCTAGAGTTTTTCTATTTGTAAATAATGTTAAATATAAATTAACTAACACAACAGGTTAATAGTATATAATTTTAGTGAGAATATTAAGATATAAATACAGGTTAAATATCTGAATTAAATTTTTTATAATAAATAGGCTAAATTCTTTATAGAGGAGTTATTAAGATGAATAGGATTTTATTAGTGGAAGATGATGAAGCATTGGCTTTAGGAGTAGAATACACATTGAAAGAGGAAGGATATCAGGTTTATAGAGTGGGCTCTATAGAAATGGGAAAAGAAAAGTTTAATAGTGAAGATTTTGATTTGATACTTTTAGATATAAACTTACCTGATGGAAGTGGATATGATCTTTGTAAATATGTAAAGGAAAAAAAGGATACTCCCATAATATTTTTAACTGCTTTAGATGAAGAGGTTAATGTGATTTTAGGATTAGATATGGGTGGAGATGACTATATAACAAAGCCTTTTAGAGTGAAGGAGTTAATGTCAAGAATTCGTGTTGTCCTAAGAAGAGCTGGTAGAGGAGATAATAATTTAAATATTTTAAGATGCGGAGATATAGTTGTTAATACATCTAATGTGGAGGTAGCTAAAAATAATGAGAAGCTATCACTAACAGCAAAGGAGTATAAGCTCCTTTTAACATTTTTACAGAATCCAGGTGTGTTACTTAGTAAAGAAAATATATTGAATGAATTATTTGGAGATGAGGGAGCCTATGTGGAAGAAAATACTCTTTCAGTTTATATTAAAAGGCTTAGAGAAAAAATAGAGGATAATCCTAGTAAGCCTGAATACATTACTACGAAAAGAGGTTTAGGTTATATATGGTCAAGAGAAGTTGTTAATGGAAAGTAGGAGAAGTGAATGAGAAATTTTATAAATCCTGAGTTGAAAAAGAGTTCCATGGTATTAATGGTTGCAATTATAATATTTATAGCTATAGTGAACATAGGTATTACATTTAGTTTTAATAGTATAAAGAATCAATACATAGATGGCAGAGCTGCTATGGTAGCAACTGTTATGGAAAAATATCCCGGTATGGAGGTAGATTTAATAGAGGCAGCTTTTAAAGTGCCTGCGAAGGAGGAAATAGAAACCGGAGAAAGAATTCTAAAAAAATATGGTTACAATGATAATTTAAATATAATATATTTAAATGGAATAAATGAAGCCTTCAAAAGTAGTAGATTTATATTAATACTTATAGGCATTACTTTTGGAGCTTTATTAATGTTTTTAAATTATCTTCAATATAGTGGTATATATAGTCGTGTAAGAAACTTAACAAAGGCATCAAAGGAAATACTAGAAGAAAATTATGATGTAAATATTTATGAAGAAAAGGAAGGAGATTTTGCAAAACTTTCCTATGGATTTAAAAATATGAGGCAAGTTTTACAAAGTCAAATGATAGATTTAAAGAAGGAGAAGGAGTTTCTAGTAAACATATTATCAGATATATCTCATCAATTGAAAACTCCACTATCTGCCCTTATAGTTTATAATGATATTTTAAGCAAGAAGGGAATTAGTGAAGATAATAGGAAGAAATTCTTAGATAGCAGTAAAGTACAATTAAATCGTATGGACTGGCTTATAAAAAGTATGCTGAAATTAGCTAAGGTAGATGCAAAAGCCATTAACTTTAATATAAAGCAGAATAGTTTAATTAATACTATTTATGAAGTTATGGATAACTTGGCGGTGATGGCAGCTGAAAGCAAAGTAAATATATCATTTAAAAATAGTATCTACGAAGAAGATTTCACTAGTAATAAAAGTCTAGCAGATAAAACCAATAAGAAAGTTAATAAGAAATTTATGTTTAATTATGATGAGCAATGGTTAGGAGAAGCTTTAATTAATATAGTGAAGAATGGCATAGAACATAGTGAAGGTGGAGAAATTTATATACATCTTGAAGAGAATCCAATAAATACAAAGATAATAATACGAGATAGTGGAGAAGGAATTAATGAAAAAGATCTTCCTAATATTTTCAAGAGATTTTATAAGGGCGGAAAATCTGATTCTGTGGGCATAGGGTTATCTCTTAGTAAATCAATCATTGAAGCTCAAGGTGGATATGTTGAAGTTAGAAGCAATGTGGGAGTGGGTACTGAATTTAAAGTTGTACTTATGAGGAATATTTAATAAAGTGTGAGATATAGCTATTGCTAGTAAATATATACAAGCAATAGCTTTTATTAGTAAGCTAAAATTTATAAGTTTATCTATAGGTTTATATTTATTAGGTTTGTAATTTTATGTTGGAGAATGATATAATGTTTTAAGGGAACATATTTTCATACTTATTAGTTTACCTTAGCGCAAGGCATAAATAAAATTAAGATTTTAATTTAGTTTTTAAATAATAAGTCTATGAATAAGACATTAGATATAAATTGAAACTTTAGATTAAGATTAAGAGTTGGAGATGAGTTTATGGAGATTCTACTGGTAATTATAGTTATATTATTAATTGTAAATATATATTTTACTTTAACTTGGAATAATTCTAGAGATAGAATCAAGAAGGGTAGTCCAGGTGATATTGAAAATTCTATTTTGCAAATACATCAAAGAATAGGAGATATAGATAAAAGTGTTGATAAATTAGAAAAAGCCTTTAGGGATGAGATTTCTAGAAATAGAGAAGAAACTAGAAGTGGAGAGAAGGAAGCTAGAATTGAGTTAAACGTTCAAATACAGAGGTTAAGTGAATCTATTTTAGCTAGAATGAGTGAAATAGCAAATCTTCAGAAAAATCAATTAGATATTTATTCGAATACTATAGAAAAGTCACTTAAATCTTTTGAGAATCAATTCTCTAAAAGTGTAAGTGAGTTTAATAATCTCCAAAAAGATAAATTTGGTGAATTATCCCAAAAACAAGGTGAACTACTTAAATCCACTGAGGATAAATTAGAAAAAATGAGAGAAACTGTGGATGAAAAGTTACAAAGTACTCTGGAAAAGAGGTTGGGAGAATCTTTTAAACTAGTAAGTGAAAGATTAGAGGTTGTACATAAAGGTCTAGGTGAGATGCAAAACTTAGCTATGGGTGTAGGAGACTTAAAAAAGGTACTTTCTAATGTTAAAACTAGAGGAACATTAGGAGAGATTCAATTGGGAAGAATTCTAGATCAAATTCTTACTAAAGATCAATATGATATAAATGTGGCAACTAAAAATGGCTCTAGAGATAATGTGGAATTTGCAATAAAGCTTCCTGGAAAGGATAGAGTTTCTGAGGTAGTGTATTTGCCTGTAGATTCAAAGTTTCCTTTAGATGTGTATCATAGCTTAGTAGATGCCTATGAGATAGGAGATCAAAGTTCAATTGAAGAAGCATATAAAAAGCTAGAAGCAGCTATAAAAAAATCAGCTAAGGATATTAGAGATAAATATATAGATCCACCTAATACTACTGATTTTGCAATTATGTTTTTGCCTATAGAAGGACTTTATGCAGAGGTAGTTAAAAGAACTAATTTAGTTGAAATTCTTCAAAGAGAGTATAAGATAAATGTAACAGGTCCAACAACTTTAGCGGCACTTTTAAATAGTCTACAGATGGGATTTAGAACTCTTGCTATTGAAAAGAGATCAAGTGAAGTTTGGAATGTACTTGGAGCAGTTAAAACAGAGTTTGGAAAATTTGAAGAAGTACTTAAAGCTACACAGAAGAAGCTGAATCAAGCCAGTACAGACTTAGATAAACTTGTAGGGACAAGAACTAAACAGATTAATAAAAAGCTTATGAGTGTAGAACGTTTGACTGAGGATGCATCAGATAAGTATATAGACGTATTTCCTATAGAAGAATAGCATAGTAGTATGTTTTGTATTACTTTTGTTTAATAGATATGAAAGATATTGCATAGATGATATTATAGTCAAATACTTCATTAAATTTCTAGGAATAAAAAAATATAAAGGATTAAGCCAGATTTTTTAAAAGGAGGTTTTGAAGTATGGATATAATAGATGATATTAAAGAGAGACTTTCAATTTTTAAAAATATATATGATATTATAAGAATAGTGGATCCTATAAAAAATAAAGTTATATCAACCAGTGGGAATATTATTGAAACTAAAGGGAACTGTTATGAATTATGGAATAGAAATGAGATATGTGAAAATTGTATCTCTAAAAAGGCATATGAAAGTAATGAAACTTTAGTAAAGATAGAGTATAACAACAATAAAATTTTTTTAATTACAGCATCTCCTATTACAATTATGGAGGAAACTTATGTAGTTGAGATTTTAAAGGACATATCACAAGGGGGTTCTATTATAAATGGAGATAAGGAATATGTGGAATCTATTGAGAAATTTCTTAATGATATAAGAGAAACCACCTTAAGAGATGATTTGACAGGGGTATATAACCGAAGATATATAAGAGAGCGTTTAGAGGTTGATGTTGAAAAATGTGTAAGAGAACATAAACCTATGTCTGTTATAATGGCAGATATAGATTATTTTAAAGAAATTAATGATACCTATGGTCATATAGTTGGAGATAATGTATTAAAGGAGTTTACTAAAATTGCATCTTCATATATTAGAAATAATAGCAATGACTGGATTGGACGTTATGGTGGAGAAGAATTCTTAATAGTTTTAAGTAATACAGATGAAGAGAAGGCTGAGATTATTGCTGAAAGGATTAGAAGAGAGCTGGAGAAAACAACCTTTGAATATAAGGAAAATAAATTTAATATAACCTGTAGCTTTGGAGTATATGGTTTTGAAGATTTAGAGGTAAATACTGAGGAGATAATATATAGGGCTGATAGAAATCTTTATGAAGCTAAGGAGAAGGGGAGAAATATTACTGTAGTTAATAAAAATAGACTAAAAAATTAGTAAAGATATAATAGATTAATTATAACTAATATTTTATAGCATATAGTTTAAAAGATACGAATTTATTAAATTGTGAGTCAATGAATTCGTATCTTTTTTATTTAAATTGACGCTAAATAATTAAAATACTATTTATTAATTACATTGTTAAGTAAAACACTGCAGGCAATTAAAAGTCCACCATAAACACCTAAATAAATTTTTCTATATTATCTGTAAAAATGCCATCGCAGCCAATTCTATCGAGGCGGGTAGCTAAAAAGGATTTATTTACTGTGTAAGTAAATACCTTTAGATTATTATTATGAGCAACACTTATTAAAACCTCATCCACTAAATAAAAGTTAGGGTTTATAGAATAAGCACCTAGATTTTTAGCATAATCAATTATATTGTCTATTTTTTTATGAAATAGAACTCCTAATTTTATGTTTTCATCTATAGATTTACATATTTCAAGAGATTTATGATTAAAGCTAGAAAGCAATATATTATCTTCCATATCATATTTTTTTATTAAATCTATCACATCTTTTTCTATATTTTCATAGTGAATAACATCAGTTTTAAGTTCTATATTTATAAATGCTTTACTAGGTTTAAGTAGCTCTAGAACTTGGCATAAGGTTGGAATTCTGCATAGTTTGCTATTTTCATACTCAGTATCCCTAGACTTCAAAGAATTTAACTCAACAAGGGTTAAGTCTTTTATAAGGCCTTGACCTTGAAAGGTTCTTTTGATATCTTCATCATGGATAACTACTAGCTTATTATCCTTTGTTTTATGAACATCTAATTCTATAGCTTTTGCACCTGCCATAATAGCTTTATCAAAGGCAAGTAAAGTATTTTCAGGATATTTTTCACTAGCACCTCTATGAGCAAAATAAATCATAATTAATACACCTCCGTACATACATATATTACTACAGTTGAAGAAAGGTGTTAATACCTGACAAAAGAATAATATATTAATCTATATAAATAGCAAATTAAAATAAAGCATGAATTTTAGTTGAAGAAGTAAAAGAGTAAGATTATTATATTTATATATAAGGCATCTTCAAAAAATAAATAAGTCAGAATGATCGTCTATTTTGTGTTATACTGCGTCANNTTCCTTGTCTAACTCAAAATATACTTCACATCTTTGACTTATTATTTATTTTCAGATGCCTAAAATATTACATTTAAGTTATTTAGTAAACCATAACTATAGGATTAAGGATAAAAAGCTTAAAGTATTCATGTTCAGGAGGAGATTATGAAATCTATTACTAAAGGAATATGTAGATGGTTATATATTTTTATATTAATATTTTTAATATGTATGGTTAATATAGATCCATTTAGAAGATTCGTCATAGGTAGAATTGAAACTAGCTTTTGGAATATAGAAAGGGCACTAGGAATAAATTTAGAAAATAGTGAAGAAAAGGAATACAGCAAAGTAGATAAAAATAATAATATCTATGATGCCATAGGTTTAGTCAAAGGAGCTAGAAAGGAAGTAAAAAATAAAACTAAATATAAGAGTAATTACTATGATGGAGGCTATCCTCCTAAAAAAGAAGGTGTATGTACTGATGTAATATGGAGAGCTTTTGAAAATATTGATATAAATCTTAAAGAGTTAATTGATAAGGATATAAAAGATAATACAGAGCTTTATTCAAGAGTTAATGGGAAGCAAGATCCTAATATTGACTTTAGAAGAGTCCCTAATCAATTGGTGTTTTTTCAGCGTTATGCAGAATCAATCACCACAGAAATTAATTGGGAGGATGAAGAAATTTTAAATCAGTGGCAACCAGGAGACATAGTAATTAGCTTAGAACCTTATGAACATGTAGCTATAATTTCAGATAAAAGTGATAGTAAAGGAATTCCATATATAATTCACAATACTCCGCCTAGAGCTCCAGAATGTCCATTTATTTTTAATGAAGGAGAAATAGTAGGACATTTTAGGTGGAAATATTAAAGAAAAGGCTTTCGCAAAATATATTACTAATCTTATATAAATATTAAAGTGCTTATTCAATATTTATTTAGATTAGCTTATTTCGCGAAAGCCCATAGAATCTAAGCTGCAACTTTAGTTTATATGTGGGCTTTGAAATCCTTCTCTCTTGATGGAGTGCTTTTTAGCAGTTCTATTATGATTTTTTCCTGTCTCACTAGTAATTGGTGTCTGATAATTACATTTCTCCATTCTAGCTTGTTTGTTATCAGGTTGACTATCCTTTGTCATAAAAATTCCTCCTAAAAATAAATTAATTTGGATACAATTTTAGTGTGGTTTATTTTGTAGATTTTATTATAGGAAATTAAAGGAGTATAAAATAATGAAGGTTAATAAGAATAAATTTAGAATAAAAAATAAATTAATTATGTTTATAAAAATCTTTACAATTGCTTGTACAGTATCTATTTTCTTCTGCGGATGTAGCCTTATAAATAAGGACGTGAAAGACAATAATGAAATAGAAACAGGAGATAAATCTAAGGAAGATTCAGGAGAGGATAATAATAGAGAAAAGCAAAAAGTAGTAGATTTAATACAAAATCAGATAGACAATATGACCTTAGAGGAAAAGGTAGGGCAGATGTTTATTGTTGGATTTAATGGTTATGAAGTTGATGATAATATAGCTAATTTAATAAAAAATAAAAAAGCTGGAGGAGTAATATTATTTAGTAAAAATATTGATACTGTAGACCAAACTAAGAAATTAATAGAAAGTTTAAATGCATTAAATGGGGAAAATAAACCTAAGCTTTTCATGTCCGTGGATGAAGAAGGTGGAATTGTAAGTAGAATTCCTAAAGAAATGGGGCAGTTCGAGTCTGCATGGGACGTAGGAGCAACTGGAGATTTAAATTATGCATTTGAACATGGAAAAGTAATAGGTGAAACTATTAAATCTTTAGGATTTAACATGGACTTTGCACCTGTACTAGATGTAAATTCTAATCCTAATAATCCAGTCATAGGAATTAGAGCATTTTCAAATGATCCTGAAATTGTTAAGACCATGGGTACAGAAGTGTATAAAGGCTTAAGAAAATCTGGTGTTTTAGCAGTAGGAAAACATTTTCCAGGGCATGGAGATACGGATGTGGATTCTCATTTTGCAGTACCGTTTATAAACAAATCCCTTAATGAGTTAAAAAATTTAGAATTAATTCCATTTAAATATGCAATAGATAATGGCATGGATATGATAATGGTAAGTCATCTATATTTACCTCAACTAGATAGTGAATATGTGGCAAGTCTATCTAATAATATTGTTACAAAGCTTTTAAGAGAAGAGTTAGGATTTAATGGAGTAGTAGTAACGGATGATATGATTATGGAAGGGGTTAAAGGGCAGTATCCAACTGCTGAATCAGCAGTTAAAGCCATAGAAGCAGGAGATGATTTAATAATAGTGTCTACAGGTATAGATGATCAAAATAGTGCTATAGATGGAGTTATAGAAGCTGTTAGAAATGGTATTATTTCTGAAAAAAGAATTAATGAAAGTGTTTATAGAATTTTAAGAGTTAAAAATAATATGTAAAAGAACTAAAAAACACAGTAGATAAATTGGTATTTAGCCTAACCTGTCTACTGTGTTTTTGTATAATTAAGAGTTAAACTTTCTATTGAGAAATCCACTTAGAATAAGGAATTTTATAATTATCTTTTGAATTTTCGAGGGTATAATCATAGAAAGATTGTAGAAATTCAGCTCTAGCAGTATTGTTTGTAAGAACTATTCCTCCAGCTTCTAATTGTTCTTCTAAAATTTCATCTAAAGTTTTACCACTATCATTATTCATCATTTGAAATAAGGCCATAAACATAGTGGTCCTTCCTTTTCCATGAGCACAATGAAAGTGAAGATGAGTAGTTTTAGGGAGGTTTTTAACAAACTCCACAAATTCATCGACTACCTCTGGTGAAGGTATATGGCCATCTCTTGTAGCAAATAGAATGTAATTTAGTCCATGTTTTTTTACCAAATCAGATTCAATTTCTGAAGTTTTTATGGTGATGGTATCTCGAAGTTTTCCACGTTTATTATAGAGATTAACTTCCGTGCCAGGAGTAATGGCTCCGAACTTATTTTCTTCATCAGCAAGGGTTTCAGCAGAAGTAAAATCTTTATTTAATACTTTAGATGGACTATAATATTTAACTGCAATATCATTTAGAAAGCCATGAGATTCTTGCCTCAAATCAACTATATAAATATCGTCTTTGTTTATGGATTTTTTTATGTTCTCTACTTGAGATGGAATAAATTGAGCACTCCCAGATATATTTAGAGATGGAATAATCCTAAATTGACTTGGCAATGGTTGTTGCTTTTTTGTATCAATGACAAGAAAACTATCTTGAGAAGAAGTGTCATCGATAGCAAAAATATTTATGGGACTGGATACTGTAAATATAATTAGTAACAGTAATAACAATAAATATTTAGTATGTCTGATTATATGTTTTTTCATAAAAATTACTCCTTTCAAAAATAAAATTATTATAATATAACATAGATTAGTATTATTATTCTGCAAAGATTTTATTCTATTTAAAATTGAGTCGCAAAAAATAGAAATTGTAAACATTGAATTCCTTTTATAATTGTGATATAAGTAATTATGGGCAGTATAGAAATAACTGCACCTATATTTAATTTATATCTATAGTCATCCACTTTTAGAGGACTATAAAAGAAAAGTTTTACGGACAGCTCATATCTTTTGGAATGAGACTTAGATAACAAATTGCTTCACATGATTTTTAGTTTTTATGTACAGAAAGATTGAATTTACTGTTTTAATATGAACTAAGAAAATAAATAAAGTGAGGAGTGATTGTTATAAAATTTGGATTTGTTGGAGCCGGAAAGGTCGGGTTTTCATTAGGAAAATACTTTAAAGAGAATGGTATCTTACTTACTGGATATTATAGTAAGAATCATAACTCAGCTAAAGAAGCCGCAGAATTTACTGGCACAAAAGCTTTCTTAAACTTGCAACAGCTAGTGCAAGAAAGTAATGTAATTTTTATTACTACCCCTGATGGAGAAATTGAAGGGGTTTGGAATGAGCTTAAAGAGTTGTCTATAAATAATAAATTGATATGCCACTGTAGTGGTTTGTTATCTTCGGAAATCTTTTCAGATATAAGTAAGTTTGGTGCTTACCCATATTCTATACATCCTATGTTTGCCATATCAGACAAATATAATTCCTTTAAAAATTTTAGAAAAGCCTTTATAACCATTGAAGGTCATGAAAAATATATCAATAAATTCACTGAGCTTTTTAAGTCGCTAGGAAATTCGGTGAAAATAATTGATAAAGAAAATAAGAGTTTATATCACTTAGCATCAGTTATCAGTAGTAACTTGGTTTTAGGTCTTATTAATAATGGTGTGGATTATCTAAAACACTGTGGCTTTAGTGAAGAGTTAGCCATTGATGCATTATATCCTCTTATAAGCAATAATATCGAAAATATAAAAGTCTCAGGTACTGTAAAGAGTCTCACAGGTCCATTGGAAAGAGGAGACTTATCTACCATGCAGACTCATATGCTTTCTTTAAATGAGGAAGATAAACTTTTATATAGGGCTTTAAACAATAATTTGTTAAAGGTGGCAAAGAAAAAAAATCCAAACAAAGATTATAGAGAAATAGAAGAATTTCTAGGGGAGGAAATGTAAAATGAAGAATACGATTATAACATTTAAGGAAGCAAAAGCAAAAGGTGAAAAAATTACTATGCTTACTGCCTATGACTATTCAATGGCTAAGATTATGGATAATTCAGGTATCAATGGAGTTTTAGTTGGGGATTCTGTAGGAATGGTATGTCTTGGTTATGAAGATACAATTTCAGTTACCATGGAGGATATGATTCATCATACAAAGGCTGTAGCACGAGGAGCACAAAATGCTTTAGTAGTTGCAGATATGCCATTTATGTCTTATCAAACCTCTGTGTATGATGCTGTTTTTAATGCAGGTCGCCTTATGAAAGAGGGACGTGCTCAAGCTGTAAAGCTAGAAGGAGGAGTTGATATGTGCGATAGGATTGAAGCTATAACTAAAGCCTCTATTCCTGTAATGGCACATATAGGATTAACTCCTCAATCAGTAAATTCCTTAGGTGGATTCAAGGTTCAAGGAAAGAGTGAAGAAGCAGCTAAAGAACTTATCGAAGCAGCGAAAGCAGTAGAAAAAGCAGGAGCTTTTGCAGTAGTTTTAGAGTGTGTACCTGCTAAGTTAGCTGAGATAATTAGTAAAGAGATATCAATTCCAACTATAGGGATTGGAGCAGGGGTTAACTGTGATGGTCAAATCCTTGTATATCAAGATATGCTAGGGATGTTCAGCGATTTTACACCTAAGTTTGTAAAGAAATATGCAGATTTAGGATCTATAATGACTGAAGCCTTTAAAGGATATATTGAAGAGGTTAGTACAGGAGTTTTTCCAGCACCTGAGCATGTATTTAAAATAAGTGAAGAAGTTATATCTAAGCTTTATTAAAAGTAGATCAAATATAAATAGACTATAAAATTAAACTAAAAAGAAGGTAAGATTATGGAAATATTAAATAATGTATCAAAAGTAAGAGAAATAGTTAAGGGATGGAAGGCTGAAGGTTTAAAAGTAGGGCTAGTACCAACTATGGGCTACTTACATGAAGGACATGAGAGCTTAATTAAAAGGGCTGTATCAGAAAATGATATGGTAGTAGTTAGTGTGTTTGTAAATCCAACTCAATTTGGGCCAAATGAAGATTTAGATAAATATCCTAGAGATTTAGAAAGAGATTCAAAGCTTTGTGAAAATGCTGGCGCAAGTTTAATATTCCACCCAGAGATTGAAGACATGTATTATAAGGATGCCTCAACTTTTATAGAGGTAGAAGGTCTAACTACTGGACTTTGTGGAAGTAGTAGACCAACCCACTTTAGAGGCGTTTGTACTGTAGTTTCTAAATTATTTAATATTGTGCCAGCGAATAGAGCTTATTTTGGCGAAAAGGATGCTCAGCAATTAGCAGTTATTAAAAGAATGGTAAGGGATCTAAACTTTGATATAGAAATAGTAGGATGTCCAATTGTTAGAGAAAAAGATGGACTTGCTAAAAGTTCAAGAAATACTTATTTATCTGTAGAAGAAAGAAAAGCTGCGTTAGTACTTAATAAATCCCTATCTATGGCTAAAAAGATTATGGATGCTGGAGAGAGAAATGCTGATAATATTAAAAAGCTAATTAAAGAGAATATAGAGAATGAAGAATTATCTAAAATTGATTATATAGAAGTGGTAAGTAGCAATGCTTTGGAAAGTGTCCATGAAATAGAAGAAGATGTGCTAGTAGCATTAGCAGTATACTTTGGAAAAACAAGATTAATTGATAATTTTACTTATCACATATAACTAGGGGGAAAAGATAATGACAATAACAATGTTAAAGGGAAAGATACACAGAGCTACTGTAATTCAAGCAGAGTTAGATTATGTAGGAAGTATCACAGTTGATGAAGACTTACTTGATGCAGCTGGAATTCTTGAATATGAAAAGGTTCAAATTGTAGATATAAATAATGGAAGTAGATTTGAAACCTATACTATAGCAGGAGAAAGAGGCAGCGGCCTTATATGTCTTAATGGAGCAGCAGCTAGATGTGTTCAAGTTGGAGACAAGGTTATAATTATGAGTTATTGCGAAATGAATACGGAAGACGCTAAAAGTCATAAGCCAACAGTAGTTTTCGTAGATGATAGTAATAAAGTAAAAGAAGTTGCACACTATGAAAAGCATGGTCAGCTTAAATAAGTACAGGTTATATAACTTAATATATGTAAGAAATAAATAAGACTTTATAAAAAGAATGTGTAAGTATTATAAATTTATATTTATGGGGCTTACACATTCTTTTTTATTTAAGAACTATAGTAAAATTTAAGCTACAATTATAACTGACAATGAAGTCTTTATAGGAAAATCCATTGAATGTACTATTATATAAAGAATAAATTTTAAAAAGTTTCCTATACAAAAAGTTAACTTTTTGTATAGGAAACTTTTTAACTATTTAAATATTTATATTTAAGCAGATGCTAATCATGGAAATTCAAAAGAGGGTATTTTGAATATATTAGCTTCAGTGTATATTTTATAAAGATTCATTTCAAAATATATTGTAATTAGAATACTATTAATAAATAGTATAATTATAATAGATATAAAATAATATAATTATAAGGGATATAAAAGGAGGTTATTTTATGAATATTTATGAACCACATAAGTCTTCTATAGGCAATGTAGATGCTAATCTTATGGCATTGATTGCTTACGGAGCAGCTATAGTTGTAATCTTTATTCCAGGAATAAAAATTATATCATGGCTTGCACCTATTGTTATCTATATTTTAGAAAAAGATAGTCACTTTGTAAAATTTCATTCTATGCAGGCTTTTCTAATTAATGTTATAGGAATTGCATTTAACATTATTATATTAATGATTATAGGTGGGAGCATAGGAATGTTATTTTTTAGACCTTTTTACTATGGAGCGCTAGGAACTATAGTATTAGCAGGAATTATAACAGCTATAGTTGCTATAGTTATAACTATATTTGAGATTATTGCAATGATAAAATGCTATCAATATAAAGAGTATGAAATTCCGCTTATAGGAACATTAACTAGAAAAATAGTAAATAAAAATCATTAGAATATGTAAAGATGAAGAGCAGGTTATATTATAATTAATTCCTATAAAATTTTAGGTTAATTAGTTATATATAACCTGTTTTTATGATTAAAATATGTGTTAAATGAGTTTTAATGTTTAGTAAAAGTATAGTTAAAATGTTGAGTTATTATAAATTTAATAAGATACTAAACTTTAAAGAGAAAAATTTATGTATATATTTATTAAAGCTTAAATCAAATTTGTAAGGGCTCTCTAGATGTTGAGAAGACTTTAGAAGCTGTAGGATCAAAGGATATAAGGAATAACTTTCCAGAACAGCTTTCAGATGGGGAACAGCAGAGAATAGCTATAGAAGGAAACTGATTTTAATGCTTTTGTATTAGATGTAGAGAGTAAAATAAAAGCTGGATAAAATAGTATTCAAGTAGGAGAAGATGAATATAATAAAAATATAATGAGTTTCTAAATACTAAAAAATCTGCAGAAACTCAGTTTAAAGCTGCGGAAGAAGAGATTAGAAAGGGTGAAGATGGACTTAAAGCTTCACAAAATTATTTAGAGATTTTACAAGAAAAACTTAAAGATGAAATTATATCAGAAGTTGAAAAACAACAATTACAGTTAGAAGTAGAGAAAAAGATTAATGATACAAAAGATCCTAAGTTGTATGTGCTGTAGATAAACAATTTGGAGAAATTTATAATTTTGATATGACCTTAGATTTAGAAAATAGCGTAAAGGAAGAAGAATATAAAAATATTTTAATTAACTTATCTAAGGATGATAGAATAAATGAATATATGCCAGTTAGAAACTTTAATGTGATAGCTTCTAAAGATAATATAGAAAAAGAAGCAAAGGTATTTGTGCCAAATAATCCAGAAAACATTGGAGACTTTATACAGCTTAGACAGCGTAGAGGTGGTCAAGGTACAAAATCTACTAACTTTAGTTATTTATGGGCTGCCTTATTTACTGGAATAGTTAACATGGGAATGTACTATAAACTTAAAAATATTCATATGGTAGAATCTTTGAAATCCTTAGATTAATAATAACTCATAAAGTATTTTTAAGAATTGTATAAAGGTTATAAAATAAGGTTAGATGATAAATAAAAGAATGCTTTTAAAATTTATGGATTTATAGTAAAATAAAGGTATTAATATTTAGTGAATAGGAGGATAATTATTATGAAAGTTATAGATGAAAATAATTTTGAAATCGAAGCTGGAAGTGGGTTAGTGCTAGTAGACTTTTTTGCTACTTGGTGTGGACCATGTCAAAGATTATCTCCAGTTTTAGAAGATGTTCAATGGGATTTTCGTGGTAAAGTTAAATTTCTAAAATCAGATATTGAGAAAAGTAGATCCCTTGCTAGAAAATTCTCTGTTATGAGTGTACCTACTATGGTAGTTCTAAAGGATGGAACTCCTGTAGATAGAATGGTAGGTTATATGTCTTCAGAAGATATTACAGCTAAACTTAAAGCTCATCTTTAAAAATAACAAGTAAAAGGTCTTCACAAAACAAACTAACCTTAAACAAGTGGTATTGACTAGCAATAATATTAAATTGTAAGCTCAACATTTTATAAGGATTAGTGAATTATTTTGAGGAGGCCTCTTTTTATTTTAATGTGTATCACAATGTCAAAAGTATAGCACATATATTGAGCTTGAATAAAGAGATTTTAATGAGATTTAATAGATAACTTGGATAACTTGGTAAATTAAATATTTTTTACATAACATAATTATGAAAATGATAGTAAATAAAAGAAAACTGGAGGAAAACATATATTTTAATGGGAAATTAAGAAAAAATATGATGCATTATATTTGACACGTATTTTAATGTGATATACTATATTGATATAAAGAGTATAACAATGAATGACGGGGGTTCAATTATGATAAACGTTGGAATAAATGGATTCGGAAGAATCGGAAGAACTTTTTTAAGGATAGCATGTGAGAATCCAGAGAAGGATTTTAATATTGTAGCTATAAATGCTAGAGCTGATGTAAAGACACTTGCACATTTATTTGTCTATGATTCATGCTTTGGTACCTTCAAAGGAGAAGTTAAGACAACGGATGATTCAATAATTATTAATAATAAAGAAATAAAAGTAACAAGATGTAATTCTCCGAGAGAAATTCCTTGGAAGGATTTAGAAGTTGATTTAGTTATAGAGTCTACAGGAAAGTTTAAGACAAAAGAAGAGCTTATGGACCATGTAAAAGCAGGAGCTAAGAAAGTTATAATAACAGCACCGGGCAAAGATGAAGATATTACAGTAGTAATGGGTGTAAACGATTCTGAATTAGATTTATCAAAGCACACAATTATATCAAATGCATCATGTACTACTAATTGTCTAGCACCTGTAGCTAAAGTAATAGATGATAAATTTGGAATTAAAAAAGGATTTATAACTACAGTTCACTCTTATACAAATGACCAACAAATCCTTGATAAGACTCATAAGGATCTAAGAAGAGCAAGAGCAGCAGGGGAATCTATAGTACCAACTACAACTGGAGCTGCTAAAGCTGTTGCAAAGGTATTACCTCAATTAAAGGGTAGACTAGATGGATTTGCATTAAGAGTTCCAACAGCTGCTGTATCTATCACAGATTTAGTATGTGAAGTTGAAAGAGAAACAACTGTAGAAGAAATAAATAGAGTAATTAAAGAGGCTTCTGAAAATGAGCTTAAAGGAATATTAGGATTATGTGAATTACCATTAGTATCTGTAGACTTTAAAGGAGATAGCAGATCTTCTATAGTAGATGGATTATCAACTATGGTGAATGGAAACATGATTAAGGTAGCATCTTGGTATGATAACGAGTGGGGATATTCAGCAAGAGTTGTTGACTTAGCTAACTACGTTGCACAGATGTTATTGGAAGAAGAAGTTACTAAAATAGCTTAATATATTTTGAGAGTTTTAAGTAACGTTATAAATTAATTTAGCCAACTATTATAAAATACCAATATATTTAATTTGGAGTCAGGAGATTATTTTGTAAAAGAAATAGTCTCTTGATTCTTTTTATAGTATAATTAAACCTTGAGTTGAATTATAAATTTAAACTATATTTAAGTAGGTGATAAAATGTCAGAAAATAGATTTTTACCAATTTGTAAAGAGGATATGATAGAGAGACAATGGGAGCAATTAGATTTTATTATAGTAACAGGAGATGCATACATAGATCACCATAGTTTTGGTACAGCTATAATTTCTAGAGTTCTTGAAGATGCTGGGTATAGGGTGGGAATAATTCCACAACCAGATTGGCATAGTACTGAGGATTTTATGAAGCTAGGAAGACCACGATTAGGATTTCTAGTTAATGGTGGTAATATGGATTCTATGGTAAATCATTATACTGTAGCTAAAAGACTTAGGGAAAAGGACCTTTATTCTCCAGGTGGAAAGATGGGGTTAAGACCTGATAGGGCTACTATTGTATATTGTAACAAGGTTAGAGAAGCATATAAGGATATTCCAGTTATAATTGGCGGAGTTGAAGCTAGCCTTAGAAGATTTGCTCACTACGATTATTGGAATGATAAGGTAAGGAAATCTATGTTAATAGATAGTGGTGCAGATTTACTTATCTATGGAATGAGTGAAAAGCAAATAGTAGAGGTAGCAAACTGTTTAAATGATGGATTAGAGGTACAATATATAAGACATGTACCTGGAACATGCTATATGATAGATGATTTAGATTATGTAAGTGATTATATAGAGATACCATCTTACAAGGCTGTGTCTTCAGATAAGATGGAATATGCTAAAGCCTTTAAAATTCAATATGAGGAACAAGATCCAGTGAGAGGAAAGACATTAGTACAAAAGCATGATAATAGATATGTGGTACAAAATACACCAGAGATGCCTCTTACCAGAGAAGAGCTAGACCATGTTTATGGGTTACCTTACACAAAGAATTATCATCCTTGTTATGAGGAGGCTGGAGGAATAGCAGCTATCGAGGAGGTTAAATTTAGTGTAGTAAGTTCCAGAGGCTGTTTTGGAAACTGTTCTTTCTGTGCTATAACTTTCCATCAAGGAAGAATAGTTCAGAGTAGAAGTGAAGAGTCTATTTTACAGGAAGCTGTGGAGATAACTAATTTACCAGATTTCAAAGGGTATATCCACGATGTAGGAGGTCCTACTGCAAACTTTAGGCGACCGGCATGTAAAACACAACTTAAGCACGGAGCATGCAAACATAAGCAATGTTTATATCCAAAACCATGTAAAAATATAGATGCAGATCATACTGAGTATTTGGAACTTTTAAGGAAGATAAGGGCTGTGCCTAAGGTGAAAAAAGCCTTTGTACGTTCAGGATTACGTTATGATTATATAATGGCAGATAAAAAGGATATCTTTTTTAAAGAGTTAATAGAACACCATGTAAGTGGGCAATTAAAGGTAGCTCCAGAACATGTATCTGGAGAAGTATTAAAGTACATGGGAAAACCATCTGGAAAGACATATGATAGGTTTGTAGAAAAATTCTATAAACTTACTGAACGAGTTGGCAAGAAACAGTATATTATACCTTACTTAATGTCTAGTCATCCAGGAAGTACATTAGCATCAGCTATAGAGCTGGCAGAATACTTAAGAGATATTAATTATCAGCCAGAGCAGGTTCAGGACTTTTACCCAACGCCAGGAACTTTATCTACAGCTATGTTTTATACTGGAGTAGATCCTTTAACAATGGAAGAAGTATATGTGCCTAAGACTAAAAGAGAAAAAGCTATGCAAAGAGCTTTACTTCAGTATAGAAACCCTAAAAAATATGATATAGTATATGAAGCTTTAGTAGAAGCTGGAAGAGAAGATTTAATAGGAAATGGACCAAAGTGTCTAATAAGACCTAAAACACATGGGAAAAATCTTAACCATACTGGGAACTATAGTAAACGTAATAAGGGAGACAGAGAACATAGTAATGCTAAAGTATCTTCATCTATAAAAAATCAGGGAAGAGATTATTCAGAAAGTAAAAAGGTTAAAAATACGTCTAAGAGCAGAGCTATAGAAGCTAAGGAAGATAATTTTAAAGGTGCAGGTAGTAATGGAAGCAAAAATTCTGATACTAGAGGTAAGCTAAATGATAAGGCTCGAAGCAAATTTGATAGCAAGAAGGGCAAAACTTCAAGTAAGAGGAAATCTATGAAGAAAACTCGCCAGTAGTATTGTGAAAATGTGTAAAAACCAGAGATAAGTATATTAATTTTTGTAATAAGTACAAAATAAAAGTAGTAATGATAATATTATTATTACTACTTTTATTTTATAATGTATTACTAATATAAGTGTTTGTTTTTCTTAACTATATATGCCAGTTATCTTTGTATTTATAAAAATAAATATATAATATAGTTATTCTATAAGATTCACTAACTTTATATTTAGAAGGAAAATGATTAGTGATAAAATAGTGGTAATAATTAAATTAAAAGATATAAAGATAGGGGATGGGAATATGAACGAAACTATAGACTTAATTAATAAGAGGGTATCTTTAAGAAAATACGCAGGTAAAGAGGTAAGTGATGAAATTTTAGATGTAATTTTAAACAGTGCAATGAGAGCTCCTACAGCAGGAAATGTAATGATGTATTCTATGATAGTTGTAAGAGATGAAGAGAAAAAGAAAAAACTGGCTAAGACCTGCGATAATCAACCATTTATAGCAAATGCTCCAGTGGTAATTATATTTGTAGCAGATACTTATAGGCTTAACAGATATTTTAAAGTTAGTGGGGTTGAAGAGTATTGTGCAAAGAAAAATAAAGAAGTTAAAACTCCAGATTTAGCTCAGCTTTTCTTAGCAGCAGGAGATGCTTTCATAGCAGCACAAAATGCAGTAGTAGCAGCAGAATCTTTAGGACTTGGTACTTGTTATATTGGAGATATAGTAGAAAATTACGAAACTCATAGAGAGATGTTTAATTTACCTAATTGGGCAATGCCAGTAGCAATGCTTTGTTTAGGATACTATCCAGAGGATTATCATAGCAGCGCAAAATCAAGATTTGATAAAAAATATATAGTTTTTGATGAAGAATATAAAGAACTGTCAAAAGAAGACTATGAAGACATGTATAAGGAATTAGAGGGCAATACACCAAAAACTAATATTTATAATGCTGAAAACTTTGGACAATATCTCTATGGTAGAAAATTTGGTTGTGATTTTGCGAATGAAATGGATAGAAGCTTAAGAATAGCCATAGAAAAGTGGTTTTTGAAAACTGAAAAATAAGATATGAAATAAAAAGCCTACCTCATATTAATTAAATTTTAAATTAATGTTTTACTAATACCTTTAGCGCAATATTAATTGTAGCTAGTCTGAAACATTAATTTTTAAAATTATTTTGAGATAGGCTTTTTAATCAAGATAGATATGTTAATTAAAATAGTTGACAAAATAGTACGACGGTAGTACTATTTACTTAAAGATAAAGTACGGATGTCGTACTAATATAATATTATTTTTAGTAAACAATATTATAAGTTGTAATCTAAGGATTTAAAACTTACTTTAAGGAAGTTAATATATAAGGCATCTTCAAAAAATAGATAAGCCAGAATGCTCGTCTATTTTGTGTTATGTGATGACTACCCGCTCTAATACTCCCATCTTTTTCAAA
>DCDL01000002.1:55490-84263 GCA_002316385.1 Clostridium sp. UBA1056 | reverse complement strand
TTTATTTTCAGATGCCTAAGTTCTTTTCAATTAGCTTCATAAAAGTATCTGGAGTAACAATTCTTACTTTAGGATTACTATTTAATTTATCTATAGAGTTCTGTACATCCTTCATAGTTTTACTCCAAACATGAACATAGACAAAGGTATATGCTTCTGGAGTATGTATATTTGTATGTCCATCTTTTATCCTATTATTTATGTTTTCAACTAGTTGTGATTCGTCCTCAATTCCAGCCCAAAGGAGATCACGGCATGATACTATAGGTTTATTATTTGAAAAAATAATTTCTCCATTATAATCATTATGTTTATGATAGTTAAGATAGAAGATACCATCTATATTTGTATGGTAGGTATACTTATCCCATAGAGATTTATTATAAAAAGAATTATCGTCTATTACGGTAATGTAATTTTGGTCCACATCCTTCATATAAGCATTTAATTTTTGGGTATAGTCGTCTAATTTATTTATAGGGAATTTACTTGGATAGATATAACCATTTCCAGAAGGAGGAACTAAGAAGTTATCGTTATAATTTCCAAAGGTAGCAGCTTTATAATATAAATTAAAAACCGTTGGAGCTAGATAATAGATAGATGGGCTAATAGTCCAGCCAAGGTTAAAGTTACCCCTATAAGAAGAGCCATACCATTTTTCAGATCCATAATTACTGCCAAGATACCATTGTTGATTATCGCCGTCTGACATAATAAAGGTCACATAATGAACATCATCTTCTGCAGGGATATTATCAGTAGTTTTTTGAACTTGAGTATTTGTGGGAAATGAGCTTAAAGCAGATAAATTATAACTCCAATCAGATGCAATCATATCAATACCATATTGAGAAGCTATACTTACATTATTATATTCATCTGGACCCCAACCAAGACAACAACCACCATCATCCATAGAACTAAAAATTTTTTTTCTTAGAGCATAGTCATTTAAATCATCTTCATAGAAAATTAGTGACTTTGATATAATTCCATAATCTCTTAAAGAAATAGGCTTATCAGGAGATAATTCTATAACGGTAGAATGATTTAATCCTGAGTTCCATAGATTATCATATGCCCAATATTTATCTGTATTTCTACAGTCGTAAATTAAATTTGTTATACCATGATTCTTAACCTTAGATTCTAATTTTTCATCAATAGCTATTGAATTCTTTAAAGAGGCGAGAGAACATGCATTATTTATAGATGGGTTTTCAGAAGTATCATTATATAATATATATCCATTAACATAAGAGCTAAATTTACTTAATAATATCCAAGGATCTTTAATAATTTCGTAGTTAACATCATAGTTGTCTTTAAGGTCTTTAAGCCATACTTTATAGTCAGGTTCTGTAGAGCTAAGAGTATAAATTTGATGTTCAGATTTAGTAGCTACTACTCCTTGGAGGGTAGCTACCATAGTCTGTTCTTCTTTTGTCATGCCATCTTGAGATATAACATATAAATATTTTGGTATTATTGAATTCTTGATATAGGAATTATTACTATAAGAATTAAAACATTGATTTATAGCATTATAATCATTAGATTTACACTTGTTATAGAAATTACTTAAAAATTCAAATCTTCTTCCACTATAAAAGTCGTTAGCATCCTTTTCATTAATTTGTGATAGTAATATTTGTCTTGTAATAATATCATTTAAGCTAACTTCTTTACAATTTTTCATAATATCATACATTATCATAAAGGTAGTAGTACGGCCAATGCCTTCCTTACAATGAAAATGAAACCAGCTGTTTTCGGGTTGATTTTTTACAATGTCAATAAAATAATTTACCATATCATTTGAAGGCAGGTGTCCGTCAGTTACAGGAATGCGAATGTAGGATAATGAATTGGCTTTAGTTAGATCAAGCTCGCTTTGAACTTTTGAGGGTATAATAGTATCCTTACTATTATATAAAATGATAGGTTCATTAAGGGGAATAGCATTTAGCTTTGAATTCTCGTCAGCAAAAATAGCTTCTGGAGTCAAACCTTGATTCGCACTATTTTTAGCATTTGCCCAGCTTATAGGAAGTCCATTAATAAATCCATGGGATTCTTCTCTTAAATCAATAACAGTTATAGGGAATTTATTATCTATAGAGTTTTTTATCAAGGAAAGCCCAGTTTCTGAAAATTGTCCACCACCAGAAATATTAAGTTTATCTAATCCAGATAGATTTAAATTCTGGGCTTTAGTGGAAGAAATCTTATCTGTGCTTTTACGAAAATGATTAGGTAATCCATGCGTACCAGAAGTGTCTAACACTATATTTACATTCGAGATTGGACTAGCATAAGAAACAATGAAATTAAGAGAAAATAATATAGATAGAAATACCGTTAAGAATATAAACACATTAAACTTAGTAACTTTTTTCATGTTTAAGCACCTCATATATAATATTTAATCAGTATGTACTATAACTTTAGCTATATGATTCTAAATTATTCATAATAAAATATTCAATAAATTTTTCTGAATTAACATGGGCAGTATTAATATAAAATCATAGGTACGTCAGGTAGATATATATTTTACTTTTAATAAACAACATTTAGATATATACTAATTTTAGTAATTATATTAAAACATTCTAGGAGGAAACCTTGTGAATATAACATTAATAACAGTAGGAAAAATAAAAGAGAAATATTTAAGAGATGCTATAGATGAATACGCCAAAAGACTATCAAGATATTGCAAATTAGAGATAATAGAGCTTCCAGATGAAAAGACACCAGATAATGCATCAGAAAAGGAAGAACTTCAAATAAAAGATAAAGAAGGCCAAAATATCTTATCTAAGATAAAAGATAATGCCTATGTTGTAGCTATGGATTTAACAGGAAAGCAAATTTCATCAGAAGAATTTGCAAATTTCATTGATAACTGCGGTTTAGAAGGTAACTCAAATCTTGTATTTATAATAGGAGGAAGTCTAGGACTATCTGAACAAGTTATAAAAAGAGCTAATTACAAGATATGCTTTTCTAAAATGACTTTTCCACACCAATTATTTAGAGTAATGCTTTTAGAACAGATATATAGAGGATATAGGATAATAAAGGGAGAACCGTACCATAAGTGATGCTCCAAATTTTAAATTTGGGTAGCAGAACTTACTCAGCGAACGCATGTGAGTCGAGTTTCCTAAATAAATGTGGCTTTTATTGAATTTGGATATTAGAATTGGTAGTAAATGTGTCATTGAGAATTATATATAAAGGTTCAAAGATGATATTGTGAATATTGCTTTAATAAGGCATCTTCAAAAAATAAATAAGTCAGAATGCTCGTCTATTTNNGAACCTGTTTCCTTGTCTAACTCAAAATATACTTCTCATCTTTGACTTATTATTTATTTTCAGATGCCTAATGCAAAATAATTCCGTTGACATAATATGGAGTAACACGAATTAGGAGGAATGAAATAGAATGATAACTGATTACATAGAAAAACAAATAAGTGAAGCAATAGGCAATGAAACATTAAGTTCAGTTGAGAAGGGAAGAAGATTCTTAAACTGGACATTATCATATATTTTTGATAAATCAGATACCGAAATTGAAGAGAATGATTTAATGGACGGAGTATTAAAATGTGACGGAGCTTATGATTACGGAATAGATGCAGCCTTTGTTGAAAATGATACTATAAGTATAATACAAACTAAATATTTAAGTTCAAATTCAGTTGAAGCTATAGCAGGATTTTTAGCACAAATACAACACATTATAGTTGATGGTATAGATAAAAATTCGAGAGAAGATTTAAAAGATATATATAATCTTATAGTACAACTTGATGGAATAGATATATATTATGTTACAAATGATATAATTGCAGAAAATGATTGGAAAGTTATAGTTAGACATGTCAAAGAAGTCGAAAAAGTAATAAAAGAGTCAAATCAAAATAAAAGAATCAAAATAAGAATATTAGATATAAATAATATAGAAGATTTTATAGATGAATCACGAAGTATAGTTCCTAAAAAGTTTCAAGGTACAAGAATGAAGCTAATTTTAGAAAGATATTTTGAAAATAAGGAAAATAACACTATAATAGCAGAAGTATCTTTAAAAAGCTTAGCTTCATTTATTAATAAAAAAGAGAAATTTCTTTTTTATTCAAATATAAGAAACTTCTTGGGAAAGAGAAATAAAGTTAACAAAGAGATTGAGAGGACATATAATGATGATCCTAAAAAGTTTTGGTTTTATAATAATGGAATAACTATAGTATGTGATAAATACGACGAAATAAAAGAGTTGAAAGATGGAGGGGCATCAATGATTATAGAAACTCCACAAATTGTTAATGGATGTCAAACCTCGAGTACTATATATTCATTATGGAAAAATCAAAGTCCTGAAGAGAGAAATAAGCAAGAAGGTACTATTTTAGTAAAAATAATAGAAGATATAAATAGTACAAAAAGAAAGAAAATAACGAAATATACGAATAGCCAAACAGCAGTAACTGGTAAAGACTTTTATGCATTAGAAGAGTTTCATTATCAATTACAAAAAGAATTTCTAAAGCTCGGTTATAATTATATTATACAAAGAAAAGATAAAATAGATAAAAAAGATAAAAAGCAGGGAAATAAAAATTATTCATATTTATTTGATAAAAAGTTTAGTAATGCCTTTTTTGCGAAAGATGTAGTAAAAGCATTTGCAGCAGGAATTCATTTTAAACCAGCAAAAGCTAAGAGCATAGGTAATTTAGTACCTGGCGGAAGCTATTATGATAAATTATTTAATGATAAGACAACCCCTAAAGATCCAAGATATTATTTATTTCCATATGCAGTAATGTATTACTCTAAAAATATAATGAAGCATAATAAAGATGATAAGGTAAAATCAGCTAATTTATTATTTATTAGTTGCTATTTTAAAATACTTTTATTTATATTTGAAAAATTAAATTTAGTAAATGAAGATAACAAAGATATAATAAATTGCGATAGTAATGTAATTGATTGGATAGATACCATATTTAAAAATCAAGTTTTAAATAAAAAACTATTACAGTTAACAGAAGACATATTAAAGACATTTTTAAAGGATACAATGATTAAAAGAAAAATAGGAGACAACTTACCTAAATTTTTGAAATCTAGTGTAGAAAGTGATGCAGAAGTAATAGCAATACTTCAAGATAAAATAAGAGAAGAATTAGAAGATTGTAGTGAATTCACCATAAATGATATAGAAGAGTGCTTGGGTAATTGTTCACCTATTAAAATAAGTTAAAGTTAGTGTTATTATTGGATTAATAAAAACTTCTTCCTCAAGAGCAGTTCATTTTGATGAAATTGGTGTATACATAGATTTGAAAGTTATCCATTATTGTAAATTAGATAAATTATTCTACAATAGTGGATAATTTTTTGTGTAAATATATTTCACAATTAATATGAGTAATTGAATAGCTAGTGTTGGACATCTATTGGTAATCTATATTATAATTGTATATATAAGTAAAAATAAAAGTAATTGTTTCTTTTATAACATATTTAAAAAGTTATAAATGCTAGGGGAGAAAGGGGCATAGTATATGAGGAAATATGTTATGTATGCATAGCAAAGGCTATTGTGTATCATTTAAGGATTAAAAGTATAAAATAGCCTTTGCTCAAATCCTAAAATAAAAGTACATTTAGGAGGAGCATATAATGAGCTATGCAAATGCCAGGGATATTTTCCCTGAAGATATATTAAAAATAATTCAAAAATATGTTGACGGTGAATATATTTATATACCAAAGAAAGAAGAGAATAAAATAGCATGGGGAGAACTTACTAAAAGTAAAGAGGAACTTCAGGCTAGAAATAGAAGGATATATGAAGATTATTTATCAGGAATATCTATTCAAAGTCTTTCAGAAATATATTATTTGTCACCAAAAACTATACAAAGAATTATTTCACAAAAAAAGAACATATGATAATAGAAAGTGTGCTGTCTAATTTATAGTGGGTGGCGCATTTTTATTTATGAATTAAGTATTAGGTTGTTCTAATAAAAAGTCTAATGCTATTATGGAATAAGGAATCATTTGTTAACTAAGGAAGAGTACTTTAAAATAGCAAAGTAATATTAAGAAATTTACTTAGTAACTGAAAGGAATGATAATTATTATGCCTAATAGAAATGCTACAAATCTTAATAACGCAAATTCAAAAAATGTTTTTACAATAGAATGTATGGATATAGTACTAAGAGAGTTCCAAATGGAAGATTTGGATGCAATATATAATATTACTTTACAATCTGAAATAAAGGAATTTCTACCTGATTGGATAGCAACAAAGGAGAAACGTAGAGAATGGTTAACTAAATACGAAATTAAAGAGAATAAAGAGTTCTTGGAGGCTGTTCCTAATATCCCTAATATTAAAGGACATGCTCTGCGATTAGGAATTATATTAAAAGAGACAAATGAGCTTATTGGTTGGATTACTTCAGGTTTAAAAGATGAATTACCTCCGCCAAATAGAGAGATAGGTTATGCTATTTCAAAAAATTATACATGTAAGGGGTATGCAACTCAAGCTGTTCAAGGTCTAATTAAATACTTATTTGAGAACACTAATACTGATGTGTTAAATGCCACTGCATTAACATATAATATCCCTTCAAATATGGTAATACAAAAATGTGGTTTTAGATTAATGGGTACTATTGAGATTGATAGTCAGAAATTTTACTATTACAAACTCAATAAAGATAAATGGAAAAATAATAAGCTTATGGATTTAAATGTTAAACAGTATAAAAATGAATATAAATCAGCAATAAGTGAACTTATTTCAGGAAATAATTTTGTAAAAGAAGATATAATTAAATGCTTAGAACAATGCCCAAATCACGGAGTTATTGTTGAGGATGAAAAAGAAATTATTGCTGTAGGAGTATTTGCTGATGAAGATAAAGAAAGCAGCATGACATTATATGTGAAACCATCAAGAAGAAAAGAAGGAATTGGGACTATGATTTTGAAAGCATTAGAGGACAATATGAGAAGTGTTGGCGTTCAGAAAGTAGTATGTGATTTTAAGGATAATGAATTGGAAAAATCGTTTTTATATAAAAATGGATATAGACATTGGTTTTACTCAAGTCTCATGATTTATAGTGATGATAAACTGACAGTAGACAATTATGAAATTATGAATTATGAAGATAAGGATTATTATGAATGTCAGAAAATCTTTAGTGAGGCTTTTCATAAAATGCGTTTATTGGTGGGGTTAGAGTCTACATTGGGCTCTCCTAGTGAAAAACAGAAAAATGCATATAAAGAAAATGCAAATAACATATTTATATTAAGAAATAATAATGAAATAGTAGCCGTTGCAAGAATCGAAGATAATGAAATAGATGGAGTTGCAGTAGCTGTAGATAAGCAAGGTAAGGGATACGGCAAAAATTTAGTAAGCTATTCTGTTAATAAGCTACTAGATAGAGGATGTGAAAAGGTGACTCTATGGGTAGTTGAAGGAAATCCAGCAAAGTTTTTGTATGAAAAATTAGGTTTTACAGTAGATCGTATGCATGAATTTGTTATTAAAAATATAAAGTAGAAAGTTAAACTTTTATACACTATATTTAAAGGAGATATGAAGATACTAGTAATAAAACATAGAAAATCTCACTTGAAGTAGTTATGCAAAAACATATCATAAGTAAATTAGGTTATTTATCATTCAAATCTTAATTGGCCAGAAAGTGATGAACATCAATTAGATTTATTGTTTCCAATAAAATTAAAGGTAGAAGAATAAAGTAATGATATTAGTAATGTGGAATAAAGCATTAGTCTTTGAGGGACTGGTGCTTTTTCTCTTTGCCATTAAGTTCTATGTTAATTTCAAGAAAATTAATTTTGATAGTTAATTTGGATATAAAAAGATTATCTTTCAAAACTAGTTTAATAATATAAATAGCAACAAAAAAATAAATATGATGATAAAGAAATTGACTTAATAGATAACTATACAGAGAATAATTGAAAATGATATCGACAAGAAATATTTAACAAAAATGGTTAAAATAGATATAATTATATGGTAGAATGAGTATCATAGGATGTAAACTAAAACCTAAAATATGGTAAGGAAGATGCGAAATAGTTATGCTGTAGTAAATTGAATAAAGTATTTTATAAATGAGGCTTTGTATTGAGAACGTGAAATATTAATTTGTAAAATGGATTATTAGACAACTAATTTCCGAGATATTCTTAATTTTGGTTTTGGATACATAAAATAATAATATTGGAGGAAGCAATATGATGAAAAAACCATTTTATTCATGTGGAAAGAGTACATTCTGTAAAGTAATGGCCGGTATGGTTATATCAAGTGTTCTTTTTACTAATTTTCCAAGTGCAGAAATAAATTCAGCCACTAGAAACGAAGAATTAAATTCTTTAAGTACTTTTGATGCCTCAAAAAACAATATGCTGAATGAGATTAACAAAAACAATACAGTGATTAATGACTATGGGGATGTACTACGTATTAATGATGAGGTTACTGCAAAAAAGGTCAATAGTAAAAATGAACCAGTGGGTCCATCGGATAAAGCTAGTGACAGTGAATCAGAAGAATCTATAAGAAGTGTACAAGCATATTATACAATTAAGGACTTAAATAAATTAAGTTATACTGATTTAATAGATGTTCTTAAAAGTATAGACTTTAATCAGATTTATAAGACTATAGAAAATCCATATTCATTTAATGATGATACCTTTGAGTTTTTTAATGATGATGCAAGAATGGATGAATTAATTAAAGCAATAGGAGAGAGTGGTAAAACCTTTACAGCAACTGATGATAAAGGGATTTCAACATTAATTGAAGTTGTAAGAGCGGCATATTTCTTAGGTTTTTATAATAATGATTTAGAAAAATATACTACAGCACAATATAAAGAAAAGTTAAAGCCATCACTTCAAGCTATGGCTAGTAATCCAAATCTTAATATTGGGGAAGAAAAACAAACATATGTATTACAAGGCTTTGGATTATTATCTCAATATTATACTGATCCAAAAATAATTACAGCTGCTGCAAACATAATGAAAGGTTACAATGATAACATAGAGTCTTATTTGGGTAATTTATCCTATGAGATTGCTATATACAATTTAATTATTGGACCTTCTTATGACTTATATTTGTATGGATTTCATAATAATTGGAGTTTCCAAGGTACAAAGTGGGAAAATAAGTGTGATACTTACATCAATGAAATGGGTAGATTAGCATTACATGGGCAGGTTAATAGTAACACAGAATCACTTATCAATAACTCTTTATTTAAAGTTGCTCAAGTAGGTAGAGTTCATACTAATCCTAGAGAAGGATTAAGAGTTATTACTGAGGGATTAACTTTATATGAATATCTTGGCTATCAATACTTCCAATGCATGTCATCAATAGATTGGGAGTATAAGGGTATAGATTATAATGGTAATAATATTAATTATGAAGATGCAAAAGAGGCAGGAAAGCAAAAATATTTACCTAAAACTTATACTTTTGATGATGAAACAATTGTTGTAAAAGCAGGGGATAAGGTTGCTGAAGAGAAGATTAAAAGATTATACTGGGCAGCTAAGGAAGTTAAAGCTCAATTCCATAGAGTGGTTGGAGATGATGAACCGCTAGAAGTAGGCAATGCAGATGATATTTTAACCATTGTAATATATAATAGTCCAAATGAATATGCAATGAATAATATGCTTTATGGATTAGATACTAATAATGGTGGTATTTATATAGAAGGTACAGGAACATTTTTTACTTATGAAAGAACACCAGAAGATAGTATATATACTTTAGAAGAATTATTCCGTCATGAGTATACCCATTATTTACAGAGTAGATATATAGTACCAGGATTATGGGGAAAAACTGAAATATATAGAAATGGTAGATTGACTTGGTTTGAAGAGGGTGGAGCAGAGTTATTTGCAGGTTCAACTCGTACTGATGGAATTTTACCAAGAGCATCTATGGTAAGCAATATAGCATGGACAGATCCAGTCTATAGATATAGCTTAAAAGACACAATGTATGCTAATTATCAATCAGGACAATTTGATTTCTATAGATATGCTTATGTTCTAAAACATTATATGTATGAGAATGAAATGCAAATAATGGATGATTTTGTAACTACATTACAAAATGATGATGTTAAAAGATATGATTATATAAGAGAAATATATGCAAACGACACTAACTTGAGTTTAAACTATGATAGTCATATGCAAGATTTAGTAGATAAATATAATGCAAATGAATTAACAATACCTTTAGTTTCTGATGATTATTTAATAAACCATGAGTATAAAAATCAAAATGAAATTTATTCTGATATAGCAAGTGTCTTAGGATTAAAGCAAGTAACTACTAATATAAATAGATCACAATTCTTCAGAAGCTTTACCTTAGAGGGAACCTATAACGCAGGCCCAAGTAAGGGTCAAAAAGTTGATAAAGAAGAAATGAGTAATAAATTAGATGCTGGACTTAAAACTTTATCAGAAAAAACATGGACAGGGTATGATACTTTAACAGGTTATATGACAGATTATAAGGTTGAGAATGGAAATGTAATATGGAATGTAACTATTCATGGGGTATTACCAGGACAAATTGATAATAATGAAGGTATTGGTAGTGAAACAGAAGCTAATAATACCTTTGATAAAGCAAATGGACCAGTAGTGACATCTAAATCAGTATATGGTAGTTTAGATGTTAATGATATTGATATATTCTATTTTGATGTAACATCTAAAGGGGTTATAGATATTAATGTTGAAACTAATGGATTGTCAAACTCAACATGGATATTGTATAGTGAGAATAATTTGGATGAACCAGTTGCTTATATGAGTAAGAAAGATGGTTTAAATTTATCAGGTGCATACAATGCAAAACCAGGTAGATATTTTGTAAAGCTATATTCAGTTGGAGGAGCAAAGGATGATTACCAATTAACTATAAAAGGAAACTTAAATGGAGAAACTGTAGAACAAAAACCGTTGATTAAAGAGGTAGAGGATAATAATAGTTTTGATATGGCAAACTTAATGGCTATTAATTCAAGACTTGATGCAGAATTAGGAGGAAAAGATAGTAAGGATATATTCTGCTTTAATGTGGATAGTGAAAAGGAAATAAATATATCAACAAATGCAGCTAATGGTTTAGGAATGTCATGGAAGGTGTATCATGAATCAGATTTGAATAATTATATAGAATACCCTAAAAATTTAGTAGGGCAAAATGCAAGCACTACTTTTACAGCTAAACCAGGAAAGTATTATATTGAAGTTTATAACTACAGTGGTCAAGGAACTTATCAATTAAGTGTAAAATAGGCATATTTATTTGATTGTACCTAAAAATAAGATAGCTAATTAAGACTAAGCAATTAATAATTGAAGTATATTCACAATTATTATATTACGAGGTAAGCTAAAATGGAGCATCTATTGATAGACGCTCCATTTTTTATGAATTATACTGATATATGATATGTAATTTATAATGAGATAAATAAGTAGATTGGGGAGGATATACTATGAAGACTTTATTATTTTTAGCTAAGGGTGTTGAAACCATGGAGCTAAGTGTATTTGTTGATGTGTTAGGATGGGCTAGAAATGATTATGGATATGACACAGAGGTTGTAACCTGTGGATTTACTAAGCAAGTTATGAGTACATTTAATATTCCTATTGGTGTAGACAAGTTAGTAGATGAGATAAATGTTGATGATTATGATGCATTGGCTATTCCAGGTGGATTTGAAGAGTTTGGGTTCTATGAAGAAGCTTATGATGAAAAGCTTTTGGAACTAATAAGACAATTTGATAATAAAAATAAGATAATTGCAACTATATGCGTAGGGGCATTACCAATAGGTAAAAGTGGTGTTTTAGAGAATAGAAATGCGACCACATATCATTTAAAAGATGGGTACAGACAAAAAGAGTTAAAAACATTTGGAGTTAATGTGATAAACGAACCTATAGTTATTGATAGAAATATTATTACATCATATTGTCCAGAAACAGCTTCAGGTGTTGCATTTAAATTATTAGAAATGTTAACATCTAAAGAAAAGATGGAAGTGGTTAAAGTAGCCATGGGTTTTAAGTAGTGAATTTTATAAAAAAGTAAAGTTTAATGTAAATAAGAAATGTTAGTTTTTAGATTTTCTATAGTGAACAAAATGTAATTTGTGTTAAGGAGAGAATGAGTATGGACTTTTTTAAGGTAGAGAGAGAAAAAAAATATTTTAAAAATGTAAAGATTATGAGAATTAATGATAACAAAATAAATATTAGCTGGAAGTCAGAAAAAGAACTTAACCAGGTTAAGATTTATTGGAATAAAACTCCTGAGATAAATGGAATTGAAGAATATATTACAACTGTAGAAGGAGAGACCACAGTTATTTTTCATGATCCAGATACTAAAAGAAGGAATTATTTTATTTTAAAAGCTAAGGGATATGTTTCAGAAATAGTTGCAGAAGTATTAATACCGTTTAAGGGTACTAGTAACTTTCGTGATATAGGAGGATATAAAACAAAGGATGGTAGAAGAGTTAAGTGGAATATCTTCTATCGTTCTGATGAGTTAGCTGGTTTAATGGAAGAGGATATAGAATATCTAAAAAGTTTAGGTATAAAAACAATTTTGGATTATCGCTCAAAGGGTGAAGTTAATGCAAAACCAGATCCATCAATTGATGGAATTGAAAATATAAATATTTCTGGAATAAAATCTTTTGATAATAGTGATGTTAATTTTGATATGTTTTCCTTGATTAAGGAAAGTAAAAGCTTAAAAGCATTAGGAAATCTAGAGGATCTTCTTAAAACGTGTTATAGAGAGATGGTATTTGATAACAAGGCATTTAAAAAGCTTATGGAATATATCGAATATCCAGATAAAATGCCAATAGTTCAGCATTGTACAGCTGGTAAAGATAGAACAGGTATAGGTTCTGCATTAATATTACTAGCATTAGGAGTACAAGAGGAAACTGTCATAGAAGACTATTTATTAACTAATTTATATCGCTCCAATATGAATGAAGCATTATTTAAATCTCTTGGTAACTTTGTAATGGATGACGACAGCAAAGAAATTTTCAAAGTCTTTATGGAGGTAAGAAAAGAATATATAGAAAGTGCTTTAAATACAATTAAAGAAAGATACGGCTCTATTGATAAATATTTAGAAAAAGAATATGGCGTTAATACAGAAAAGAGAACTATATTACAGAAAAATTATTTGTGGTAGCTGCAAGTAAAGAAAATGTACCCTACAAAATAGACTTTTTTTAAAAGTCTATTTTATAGGGTACATTTTAAGCTTTTATATGTTAAAAATTTTTATATTGTTAATATAAATCTATAATAAAACAAATAATATATTGTATAAAATTAGTATTATAGTTTGCTACTATCTGAAAAAGGAGATGAATTTACGTTGTATTATATATATGATATATTATTTCAAATTATAGATAGGGCTACATTACTTGTTATATGCTTCTTTATTATAACTAGATTGCAAAGTTTTAGAGAAATATTTTTAAAGGAGAATTACGAAAGAAAAGACTATGTAATTATTTGTATAGTATTTAGTATATTTGCCATACTATCAACTTATACGGGTGTAAATGTAGAAGGATCATTAGTAAATGTTAGAACAATTACTATAGTATCTGGAGGAGTAATATTTGGTCCAATTGTAGGAATCGTAACAGGGATAGTATCGGGAATTCATAGATATTTAATAGATATAAATGGTATAACTTCAATACCTTGTCTTATTAGTAGCATAACTGCAGGAATAGTTTCAGGATATATAAATAAAAAGGTTAGCAGGAAGTATAGATGGATAGCTGGTATAGGTGCAGGAATGCTAAGTGAAATGATTACGATGATACTAATACTTAAATTAAGTAAACCTCATTCATTAGGCATTGATATAGTATCTAAAATTGCTATTCCTATGATACTAGGGCAAATTAGTGTAGGTTTTATTGTTTTGTTGGTTCAAAGTGTAGAAGATGATAAAGAAAAGATAGCTGCAAAACAAGCAAAATTAGCACTTAATATTGCAAACAAAACTCTCCCATATTTTAGAGCTACTAATAAGGATTCTTTAAATAAGATATGTAATATTATAAAAGAAGATATACAAGCCGACGCAGTAGCTATAACTGATAAAAAATATATATTAGCTTATGTGGGAGTTGGAGAAGAGCATTATAATGTAGACCATGAAATAATAACTGAAGCAACTAAAGAAGCAATAAAGAGCGGAAAAATAATTATAAGAAATCATAACATAGAGGATAAAAGTGCAATGCTAAAATCAGCTATTGTAATACCACTTGAAGAAAAAAATGAAGTTATAGGAGCTTTAAAAATATACTATAGAAAAGAACACAAAATAACTTATTCATTGCAAAGTCTTGCAGTGGGGCTTTCACAAATTATTTCTACATTAATGGAGTTGTCAAAGATCGAACAAATAAAAGAAATGGCAAACAAATCAGAAATTAAGGCACTTCAAACTCAAATAAACCCACATTTTTTGTTTAATGCATTAAATGCTATAACTTCCTGTATAAGAATAAATCCTGATAAAGCAAGGGAACTTACAATAAATTTAGCTAGTTACTTAAGATACAATTTAGAACTAAATGATGAATTTATAGATATAAAAAAAGAACTTAAACAAGTGAAGGATTATGTAGAAATAGAAAAAGCTAGGTTTGGAAATAAATTAAATATAATCTATGACATCGATGATGTAGATGTTAGAATACCTAGCCTTTTAATACAGCCTTTAGTTGAGAATGCTATAGTTCATGGCATTTTAAAAGATAAAGGGACAGGAACTGTAAGCATTAGTGTAAAAAAGCATAATGAAAAGGTTAAAATAACTATTATTGATAATGGTATTGGTATAAGTGAAGATATAATAGAGAGAGTTTATAGTGATACAATGCTTGAAAATAAAATTGGTCTTTACAATGTTTATTTAAGGCTTAAACTTATTTATGGCGAAGGACTTATAATAAAAAGGCTTGAGAAAGGAACTAAAATTGAATTCTATATAAAGAGGTGAGATCTTATGAAAGCTATAATAGTTGAAGATGAATTTTTAGCAAGGGAAGAACTTAAATATTTCATCAAAAATTACAGTAGTATAGAAATAGTAGATGAATTTGAAGATGGAATAGATGTACTTAAATTTATTCAGAAAAATGAAATAGATATTATTTTTTTAGATATAAATATACCTTCACTTGATGGGGTATTACTTGCTAAAAATATAAGTAAATTTTCTAGAAAGCCTTATATAGTATTTATAACAGCTTACAAAGAACATGCTGTAGAAGCATTTGAGATAGAAGCTTTCGATTACATATTAAAGCCCTACCATGAATCTAGAATTATATCTATGCTAAAAAAGTTAGAAATTACCCATAATAATGAAAAAGATAATTTACATAAAAGTAGTATAGCTAACAAGATAAATTTATGGAAGAACGAAAAAATAATAGTAGTTGATTTAGACGATATATACTATTGCATTTCTAAAGAAAGAGTAACTTATGTTTTCACAAAAGATGAAGAATATTCAGTAGGGGTGAGTATAACTGAATTTTATAATAGCTTACCAAAGGACCGTTTTTTTAGATGTCATAGATCTTATATTGTTAATATAACTAAAATAAGAGAAATAATTCCTTGGTTTAATAATACCTATAATTTAAAACTTCAAGGCATAAATTATGAAGTACCAGTAAGTAGAAGTAATTTAAAGGAATTTAGACAACTGATGAATATATAATTAGAGTAAAATTAGATAGTGGTTGAATGATACATCAGAGATATTAATGTTAGTCAGTTAGTGTATTGATGTATTTAATGTAATGTTCTTTGCATTTCACTCACTAATTAATAATTTTAGAGATTACTAATATATAATTTAAAATAAGTAAAGGATATAAAGCGGCAAGTATTTATAATGCTGTAAAGATTTACTTTAATATTATAGTAATAAAAATAAAATTATGGAGTGAGTGAAGGGAGATCTTGAAAATGAAAAGCATATCAGGACATCGTTGGCTAATAGTATTAGGTACAGTAATTGCTCAATTAGGACTTGGAACAATATATACCTGGAGTTTATTTAATCAACCTCTTGTAAATAAGTTTGGTTGGGAACTAAATAGGGTAGCTCTTACATTCTCAATTACAAGCTTTGCTTTAGCATTTTCAACATTATTTGCAGGGAAGCTTCAGGATAAACTAGGAATTAGAAAGCTTATATCAATAGCTGGAATAATAATGGGAGCTGGTTTAATATTAACATCTAAGGTAACATCCATATCTATGTTGTATATTATGGCTGGTTTAATTGTTGGGGCAGCAGATGGTATTGCGTATATTACTATCCTTTCTAATTGTATAAAGTGGTTTCCAGAGAAAAAAGGGCTTATATCAGGTATTTCAGTAGGAGCCTATGGGGCAGGAAGTCTAATATTTAAGTATATTAATGCAAGTTTGATAAGCTCAAAGGGAGTGTCTGCAGCGTTCTTATATTGGGGTATTATGATAATGGTTTTGGTATTTACTGGAGCCCAATTATTAAAAGATGCACCAGTTGAAAAAGTAAGTGCCAATAATAGTGCAAATGAAAACAACTTTACAGTAAGCCAAATGTTAAAAACTAGACAAGCTTATCTTTTATTTATAGTGTTCTTTACAGCATGTATGAGTGGTCTTTACCTAATAGGAATTGTTAAAGATATTGGAGTTCAATTAGCTGGACTTAGCCCTGAGGTAGCTGCAAATGCGGTAGCTATGGTTGCGATATTTAACACCTCTGGAAGAATTATATTAGGTGCTTTATCAGATAAGGTGGGCAGACTAAGAGTAGTATTGTTTACTCTTACAGTTACTGCAATGGCAGTGTTCATATTGAGCTTTGTGAATTTAAACTTTGGAATTTTCTTTGCATGTGTTGCTGGAATTGCATTTTGTTTTGGTGGAAACATTACAGTTTTCCCAGCTATAGTAGGTGACTTCTTTGGTTTAAAAAATCATAGTAAAAATTATGGTATTATATACCAAGGTTTTGGATTCGGTGCACTTTCAGGATCTGTTATTGCTAGCTTAGTAGGAGGGTTTAAACCTATATTTATAGTTATTGGTATATTGTGTATAGTTTCAGTTGTCATAGTAGCTAAAATAAAATCTCCTAAAAGCGTTGAAGGCACCAATAAAAATTTAAAAATAACTACAGATGCGGCATAAAAATGCTTTCATAATTAATTAAGATATATATAATAGTCTAATGATTAAATTATTCAAAGAAAACATTAAACCCCTTGACAAATGTCAAGGGGTTTAACGCGTTTATGGACAATTTTTAAATAATATACTTTCTTTGGATTGTAGCCACTTCAGTAGTTCCTTTCAGCATATAAAACTTTCTCATCAATACTTATTGGTTATTATTTACATACGAACCAATTAATATTAAGTATGTATATTTTATTACGATAAATTAAATATACTAATAAATATTAAGGCGGTGGAGAGCAATGAAAATTGGAAACTATATGGTGGATATGACAAGTAGCCATAGTTACACAGAAGTTAAGACATCAAATGAAAGACTTAAATATTGGAATGGAAATAATGTCACTGAAATCGAAGGAAATGGAGATATAGCAAATTTAGAAAATTTAGCAAAAGAGAAGAAGGATTCTTTAGAGCTATCAAAGAAGGCTTTAGATTCTCCGAAAAAAAATGCTATTAACGAAATGGATAATGAAAAGGTAGATGAGATCAACAATGATAATACCGTTGAGTTAGCAATATTTGAAAAAGACAAACAAAAAATAAGGATGCTTGAAGAGTTTATTACAGCACTTACAGGTAAAAAATTTAAAATTGTTATCCCTGACAAATTAAAAATAAAAAAATTTGATCAAGTGACTTTAGAGAGATTTAAATCTATACAGGATTCAAAAAACAACCCAACTGCAGTTCAAAGGCAAGGATGGGGATTACAGTATAATTTTAACTCCACTTATCAAGAAACAGAGAAAATGAATTTTAAGGCGAAGGGTTTAGTGAGCACGGAAGATGGAAGAACTATTGATTTAGATTTAGAATTAAATATGAGCAGGAATTTTATAAGTCAAACTAATATTAATATTAAGGCTGGAGATGCTCTAATTGACCCACTTGTAATTAATTATTCAGGCAAAAATTTAGAGTTAACAGATAACAAAACCTCATTTGATATCGACTTAGATGGAATTAAGGATAATATTCCATTTGTATCAGAAGGAAGTGGTTTTTTAGCGCTAGACCTTAATAATGATGGAGTGATAAATGATGGAAAGGAATTATTTGGACCATCAACTGGTAATGGGTTTGAGGAACTTAAACAATATGATACAGACAATAATAATTGGATTGATGAAAATGACAGTATTTGGGATAAATTATCTATATGGACTAAAGATGAAAACGGTAATGATAAATTATTAGCATTAGGTATGGTAGGAGTCGGGGCAATATATGTTGGAAATATTGATACTGAATATAGTATAAAGAATAGTCAAAATACCGCTTTAGGGGAAATTAAATCTTCAAGTATTTTTCTAAAGGAAGATGGAACAGCAGGTACAATACACCATATTGATCTTGTTATATAGGAACAAATATCTTATTTCTATAATTAGTCTTGTCTTAGACAATTTTTATCAGAAACATCTTTTAGAATTTCGATAAGTTTTACATAGATGATTTTAAAATAATAGCATTTAAAAAGTCTACGTCATAACTGCTACAGTGAATAACATTATAAATGACGTAGGCTATTCCAGCATACACCAAATATTATAATTTTATGTTCAATAATACCCCTTTCGTGCAGTTAGTCTTTCTAATTATGATATAAATATTGATAATTCGATTTAATATGATATAATACCTATAATAGAATTCGTGGAAATAATTTATAATTATAGTACATATAGTCTAAAGTTTATAATAATGTTAGCAATATTAATGCAAGTGAAATATTTTTAAAAGAACTACATCACGTAATAACATATAGGAGGTTTTTATCATGGAAGTAAATTTTCAATATGAGGAACATAATCATTTACCAATTGAGACCATATCTGTAATAGGAAAGTTTAATGATTATGATCATAACAAAGGGGTTATGGTTAAAGAAAATAATAAATGGACATTTAAGTGTGATTTGCAAACAGGTGAACATCCCTACAAGTTTCTTATTAATGGGGAATTAAAGCTTAATGATCCAGCTGCAAATATATATTTACCAGATGATAATGAAGAACTTTGGTCTATAGTTAAGATTAATGAAAATGATCAGAGATTGTATAATAATACTCAATATACAACACATATAGAAAAATACAATATAGGTTCTGCAGTAAGTGAGCAAGAAAATATCGTAAATAAAAAAGTTTTTAATATGGCTTTAGATAAAAAAATAGTAACAAGATTTCAATTTACCAATGTAACAGGCTTACACACTGTGACAACAGCATGGTATACACCTGTAGGAGAGTTATTCCAAGTAACTGAGAATAATTTGTTTATGCCACCAAATAGTAAAGAACCAATAATGTTATGGTTTTGGATAGATTTAGAAGATAATACCCGTAAATATCCTTTTGGAACTTGGACAATGAAATTCTTTATAGACGGCGAATTCATATTAGAAGATCAATTTAGATTATTACAAAATTCAGTGTATTCGTCACAAGGAGAAATGAGATATTAGCTTATAAATCCAACTTTACAAGATATAAGCACTTAATGGTGATTATATATTATTTAAGAAGTAAAAAGAAAAGGAAGTGAAAGGTTATGAAAATAACTAACAATGTTAACCTAAATGCAAATATTATCAACAATAGCAATGATAATAAAAGTAAAGGTAGAAAGATAGAAAATAACAATTTAAGTTCAGATGTACAAGCTACCAATATGAAAGTAGCTAAAGATGAATATAAATCTTCAATTGTTAATGATGTTAAAGACTCTTCAGAGGTTGCATCTAAAGAAAGTAAGACAACTAAGAGTTCAATAGGAGGATTTTTTAAATCAGTAGCCGATAAGTTCTCTTATGTAACTAATGAGGTTTCAAAATTTGTTAAAACAGCAGTTTCTGTAGGTGAAAGTGTTGTTAAGACAGTAAAGTCAGTATCAAATATTGTTGTTGATACTGCTAAGGTTGTATCAAAAACTATAAAAGACGTGGCAGATTCAGTAAGTAAAAAAGTAAAAGATACTGCATCACAAATAGCTAGTACCTTTAAGCAAGTAACAACTACTGCCGCCGATTTGAAAAAAGTAGCTGGAGATATTAAAGATTCAGCTACATCTATAATAGATACAGGATCAAAGACAGTTGTTTCAATAGGGGAAGATGTTAAGGGAGCAGTAGAAAAAATTGGAACATCAGTGGATGAAATTAAGTCTGAGTGGAGCAATTCAAATAACGGCATTATAGATAAAGTAGTTAAAACTGGTGATATGGTGAAAGATGGAGTAGAATTCGTTAAAGAACCAATAAAAGAAATAGAAAATACAGCTACAACAGGATATAATGAAATTAAAAAGAACTACAAAGATATAAGAAATAATATTGAAAATTCATTGTCTACTATCCAAAAAGTTAAAAATGCAGTTGTATCAGTTAGCAAGAATGTAATTGCTACAATAAAAACAGTTGCAGCTGAAGTTAAAGATGCAAGCAAAGTTGTATTTGGTAGTATAAGTGATGCTTCATCTAATATAAAAAATGTAGTTAAAGATGGATATAATGAAATTAATGAAACTATACAAAGCGCATATGGTAGTCATGAAAAAGATAGTAATAACTTAGAAAATAACGATGACATGATACCTGTATTAGCTTAAAGAGTTTTATCTAAGGATAAGTAAAAATGTATAAATAGTAGCTTCCCATTTACATATGGGGCTACTATTTTTTAGATTTTTTCGATACAGAATCTTATAATTGTCAGATCCAAATGTTCATAGAAAGTAATGAGTTAGTTTATTAAATATAAATATTTGCTTTATGGATATGAATTTAAAAGTAACAACCCATGCAATTATGTATGGTGGACTATCAGAAGTCAGTAGAGGTCATAGTATCTATATGGTCATGAACATACAGGTAATCACTTGAACATTAGGAGGTATGAGTTTATAATATAATTTTAGAAGTAAAATTTACATACTAAAACTATTTATAGTAGAAATAAGTGTGTAAAATGCAAAATAAGGCTAAAGTAGGGGGAAACTTAGGGTGAATAAAATTTTTTCTTCGTTAAAATCCTTAGGACTTAATTATGAAGATAATATAGAGTTATACACAAAGGAAGAAGATAAGTATGATGAGGGAACAAAAGATAAAAAATCGACAAAAGTTGATATAAATACATTACTTTATGATAAGAAGGTTACTTGTCCAGTTTGTTCAAAAGCTTTTACAAGTAGAACTGTAAAGGCTTATGTTCCCAAAGTAAAATCAAAAGATACAGATGGTTTTATAAGATATGATGTGATAAATCCATATTTTTATGAGGTATTGGTATGTCCAGCATGTGGATATGCAGCATTAAAAAGTGATTTTCAAAAAATAGAATCCTATAAATGCGAGATTATACTTGCAAATGTAGGTGATAAATGGAAAGGGAAAGAATATCCTCAAATTTATGATGAAGGAATTGCCATTGAGCGTTATAAGCTTGCATTACTAAATGCAGTACTAGGAGAATTTAAAGATAGTACAAAGGCGGTGCTTTGTTTAAAAATTGCTTGGATGTATAGGCTTTTAGAAAATAAAGAATATGAGAGAGAATTTTTAGAAAGAGCACTTAAAGGATTTCTTATTGCATATGAAAAGGAACGAACTCCAATATACGGATTGAGCATTTATTCTTTACAATATATTATAGGTGAGTTATATAGAAGAATAGGGGATTATGCAAATGCTAAATTATGGCTGGGAAGAGTAATCGTAAGCAAAGCAGATCAAAAACTTAAAGATAAAGCTAGAGATATGAGAGATTTGTCAAAAGAATTAGAGATAGAAGCAAATGAAGCTACTTGTGAATAGAGACATATGACTGTATATTAATTTTTATATTAAATAATAAGGCAAATCCAAGGCTACATATGTAAGTAGTAATGAAATCTTAAAGAGAAAAATTAAAAACACCCGAAGAGCGTTTAGCTAATCGGGTGTTTTTTATATTAAACTTATGATTCACCCTAAGATGAAAATTCCTTAAGTTACTACCAGAATAATCCGGGTCTACAGCAATTGTTTCCAAAACCGCCGAAACCGCCGAAACCACTACAACCCAATAATATTAGCCATAATAACCATTGATTATTACCAAAACCACAACCAAAATTAGAATTACAGTTACAGTTTGAAAATCCTGTACAACAAGAGGGTGAACATCTGTCACAGCATGAATGTGTATTACAGCAACAGCAGCAATCACATCCGCATCCACGATTAGAATGACGTTTTCTATGACTACCCATATATATTACCTCATTTTTTATATTTACTCCTAAATTTATGTTTTGGGAGTATGTAATATAAAATGAATTTAAAATACATCAATAAATTATCTATGATTTAAAAAATGTATCTCAATATTATAATATGAAGATATTAGAGTTTGGATACAGTATGATCATAATTAAGGCCAATATTGTGTATATAATTAAGGGAATAAAGAGAAATTTTATCTATAATAGAGTATTTCCTAAGGCTATCATAGATGAGAAAATATATTTTCATGTATTTTGAGGTATTTAGTTTTTATTGTATAATGTAATAAATGTAATATTTTGTTTAATATTTAAAGATAAAAGGAGAAAGTATGAAAGAGATATTATTAGTAGAGGATGATTTAGATTTATCAAAGGCGTTATCCTCATCATTAAATAAATGGGGATTTAAAGTAAATTTAATAGAAAATTTTGATAGCATACTAAAAGAATTTATAGAAAAAGAGCCACAGCTGGTAATAATGGATGTTAACTTACCTTATTATGATGGATTTTATTGGTGTAAGAAAATTAGAGAGGTTTCAAAAGTACCTATTTTATTTTTATCATCAAGAGATTCTAATATGGATTTAATTATGGGTATTAATAATGGAGGAGACGATTATATTACAAAACCATTTTCCATAGAAGTTTTAATAACTAAAATAAATGCATTGCTTAGAAGGACATATGATTATGCAGGTAGTGAGTCTATAATTTATTACAATGATGCAGTTTTAGATATAGAAAAATGTACATTTAAATACGGTAATAATACTATAGAGTTAACTAAAAATGAAATTAAGATATTGTCTGTTCTAATTAAGAATAGAGAAAAGGTTGTATCTAGAGATAAGCTTATGATGAGCCTTTGGAATGACGATGAGTTTGTCAGTGATAATACATTAACAGTTAACATAACAAGACTTAGGAATAAGATTAAAGAAATTGGACTTGATGATTTTATTAAAACAAAGAAAGGTATAGGTTACATGGTTTAATGGGCATAGGAAGATTTATTAAAGAAAAATCATTAAGTATAGTATGCTTTGTAACTATATTTGCAGTAGTAAATTTATTTTTATTTTGTCTAACTTCATTCAAGAATAATTTAGGAGATTTAATCTATATAGACTTTATTATTACAGCTATATACTTAGTGTTTATATTTATGAAATATAGTAAGTCTAAAAAAGCATATGGAGACTTATATAAGTTGATGGATGATAATAAAGAGATTGCAATTAATGATATTAATGGTGAATCATTAGAAGAAGAAATAATGACTTATATTATTAGGAGCCAAGAATATGACAAGTATAAAAATATTAAATTATATGAAGAAAATTTAAGGGATATGGAAGAATATATTTCTAAATGGGTTCATGAAATAAAGATTCCTATAAGTGCTTTAAATATCATATCGGAGAGAATAGAGGATGAGGATATAGGACTTAGTGTAAAAAATGAAGTTGAGAAGATTAATTTTTTGGTGAATTCGGTTATGTATGGAAGTCGATCCACAGCTTCGGCTGAAGATATATTTATTAAAGAAGAAATATTAAAAGACATAGTAAAACAAAGTATAAAGAATAATGCTTTTTTCCTTATTAAAAATAATATAGAAATTGAAATAGAAGATTTAAGTTATAATATTTACACTGATAAAAAGTGGTTATCTTATATTTTAGATCAAATTATTAATAACTCTATTAAATATATAAGAGGTCTTGGAAAGTTACAATTTTATGCTAAAGATGAAGGAAAGTATGTAGAGTTATACATCAAGGATAATGGAATAGGGATAGCTAAAGAGGATATAGATAGGGTTTTTAATAAAGGATTTACAGGAACTAATGGAAGAAATACAGTATATAAATCTACTGGTATGGGCTTATACTTCTCTAAAAAAATTATAGAAAGGTTAGAGCACAAAATAGAAGTTGAATCAATTCAAGGAGAATTTACAGTCTTTAAAATAAGATTTTATAAAATATCAGATTATCTAAAAAGTTTGACTTAATTAAAGAGGTTCCTATATGAAGTGCTAGTTACAGGATTAATTACATGAAAAAGGTTATGATTAAACTTCAATGTTACTAAAATGTAATGTTAGAGCTTTAAAAGTAACCTTAAGTGAAGGAAAACCAATATAAAAACTATTAGAATTAAATTAGGGATTAGATATGAATCTAATAAAAATTAAGTGTAATTATATTGGAGGAAAAAACAGTGAAAGAAATATTAAAATTAAATGATGTTGATAAAGAGTATGGAATTAAAGGATTTAGGAATAAAGTTTTAAATAAGGTTTCTCTTACAGTTAATGAAGGAGATTTTATTTCTATAATGGGCCCTTCAGGAGCGGGAAAAAGTACTTTATTAAATCTGATATCTACATTAGATAAACCAACTAAAGGTGAAATAATACTAGATGGAGTAGATATAACTAAAGTTAAAAATAAAGAGCTATCTAAACTCAGAAGAGATAATATAGGATTTATATTTCAAGATTATAACCTTTTAGATAATATGAACTTAATGGATAATATAGCATTACCTCTTGCATTAGGTAAGAAAAAAAGTAAGGACATAGAGGACAGAGTTATAAAAATTGCAGACTTATTTGGTCTTAAAGATCATTTGAAAAAATATCCCTATGAGTTATCAGGTGGGCAAAAGCAAAGAGGGGCTGCCACTAGAGCTTTAATAACAAATCCTAAGGTTATATTTGCAGATGAGCCAACAGGAGCTTTAGATTCAAAGTCATCTTCAGATTTATTAGAATGTTTGAATAGGGTAAACAAGGAAGAGAAGGCAACTATTATAATGGTTACCCATGATGCACTAAGTGCCAGCTATTCAGACAGAGTTTATATATTAAGTGATGGGGAAATAAAGTGCCAATTGAATAAGGGGACTGATAGAAAAGAGTTTTATGGAAGGATAATAGATTTATTAGCATCTTTAGGAGGTGCTAAGTAATGAGTGTTTTTCAAATATCCTATAACAATTTTAAAAATAACATAAAAGTATATACAATGTTCTTTATTTCAATGGTATTTTCAGTGGTTATCCTAAGTAACTTTATGATACTGATGGATGGGAATGCTTTGAAGTACTTGGGTGATTTAAATGAAGAGTATACAAAACTTATAATACAGATGTTAACTTTAATACTTGTAATATTTATGTTTTTCTTTATATGGTATTCATCAAATGTATTTTTGAGAAATAGAAAAAAAGAGATTGGTATTTATACTTTTATGGGATTAGACTCTACTACAATTGGTAGAATCTATTTTATTGAAATTATGCTTATAGGATTAAGTTCATGTTTACTTGGTACAGGTATAGGTATTGCATTATCTAAGTTCTTTCAAATAATAGTATTTAAGCTAGCTGAGTTTGATATAAATGTTACTTTTAATGTAACATTAAACTCAATAGTATATACGGTTTTAATATTTCTTGGAATATTTCTATTTATGAGTTTAAAAGGATTTATAAGTATTATTAGAAGTAATGTGATAGACCTTTTAAATGATAGTAAGAAAACAGAAAAAATGCCTAAGGTAAATTGGAAGATATATATAATTTCATTTATATCACTAGTCTTAATTATAGTTGGATATTATTTAATACTTAAAGATAAAATGAATGCATTTACTACATTACTTTTAGTTTGTGTAGGTACTTACGGATTGTTTGGAACTGTGTTACCAGTAGTATTTAATTTCTTTATTAAAAGAAAATCTATTTTATATAATGGGGAAAACATAATAACTATTAATAATTTAGCTTATAGATTAAGAAAAAATTATACAACCTATGCAACTATAGCAATTCTTACAGCATGTACGGTAACAGTATTAGGTACGTCAGTTGCAATGAAGGCATCATATGATGAATCAGATGCTAATAATAGATTATATTCAATATCTTTTTCTTCATCAAATGAAATAAACAATAAAGAAGATATTAAGAAAGTTTTATCTAGTATTGGAGAAGAAAAATATGAATTAAGCACTCAGGTTTTAAAGTCTAAAAGTACATTTAAAGATGTACCGGATTATTATAATGATGATTATATAGTATTATCTTATAATCAATTAATTGATATTTTAAAGATAAATGAGAATGCAGATAGCCTAAGCAAAATAAATGAAGATATGGTTAAGGATGATCAAGTAATTTTCATTCAGAGACCAGGAACAATAGCTAGTCTTCGTAGCAATGATAACATAACTGTAAATAACATGGAGTTTACAGTAAGTGAAAGTGGTATTAGGCTACGTACATTTGGAGCAGAGTTAAATTATATAACTATTGTTGTAAATGATGAAAATTACGAGAAAATAAAAACTAAGAGTGAATTAATTAATTTCTATGGAATTAAGATATATAATGAAGAAGAACTTCTTAATATAGAAAAATTAGAATCTATCACAAATGGATTAAGTAAATATATTGATATAGAAACAACTCATGCCACAGTAGGAATATATGAAAGTAAGGGAATTGAATGGATGAAAGGTATTTATGCAATAGGAGCATTTTTATTTTTAGTATTTATTTTAGCAGAAGCTAGTATAATTTATATTAAGATATACAGTGATGCAAAGGAAGATAAAGGTAAGTATAAAATATTATTAAACATTGGAGCATCTAATAAAGAGTTAAGAAAGTCTATAAATAAAGAGGTTGCATTATTTTATGTAATACCAGTAGTAGTAGGCTTAATTCATAGTTACTTTGCTATTAGAACTCTAGGAGATTTTCTATCTATAGATTTAAATAGTACTTATATTATAAGTGTATTAGTAAGTATACTTATATTTGGAGTTAGTGCAATTATTTCAATGAAGACATTTAAAAAGATAATCCAAGTATAAAGTATAAAGTATTTAGAAATAATTTATATGATGATAATCTAAATACTATATTATAATTAGGCAGTGTTATTATAGAAGTATTTAATATGGAATATCTATATATGAATTAAGAAATTAATATACAATTGTTTTAGTATTACAAAGTATACTTTCATATTTAAATGATTTTGCATAAGTTGAGGGGCTTTCACAAAATACACTACTAATCTTATATAAAATATTTATTTAGATTAGCTTTTTTGTGAAAACCCCTTTTAGTGAGCTCATTTTAACCACCAAGAGTAATATCTTGTTCATTATACCAATCTAAAGCATTATAGAAATCTTTAGAAGTAAAATCAGGCCAATAGGTATCTATTATGTAAAAGTCAGAATAAACAGATTGGATTGGTAAAAAACCACTAAGCCTTCTTCTACCACCCCATCTTATAATAAGGTCAATTCTAGAAATATCTTCTGAATGTATATAAGGTAGAACGTGTTTATTAGAGGAATGAGACTCTTTTAATAAATTTAAGTCCCATTCCCATCCATAATGGATTAGGAAGTTTACCTTAATACCACCATTACCAAATTTTTTTCTAGTGGTAAATGGAAGTAAAACTTTTGGAAAAGAACTTGTTTCAGTATTTCCAATAACTAATATTTCGCAGTTTTCTTTTGTTAAAAGCATAACGGAATCAATACAAGCTTGTATAAATGCAAGCTTTTGATCAGATGGACGCTTTGTATTGTCTACAGTATAACCATAGAATGTTACTTCTTTTATATTTTCCTTTTGACAAAGTTTAAATAATTCGAGGCCAGGATTTATACCGTGCTTATATCCTTTATCTTTAGTTAAATTATTTGATAAAGCCCAACGTCTATTGCCATCAGGAATTATTCCAATATGTTCTGGTATTCTCATATTTCCTCCATAAAAATTTATAATTATATTCTTATAGTTTCCATAAGAATATAAAATAAACATAGTCTTTTATTTTATATATTGTAAGGAAGTTTAATATAGAATAGCTAAAGCATAGAAAGATGCTTTAGCTATTCTATTTATAACATTTTTATGTGATTTAATAGTAAGGCATCTTCAAAAAATAAATAAGTCAGGATGTTCGTCTATTTTGTGTTATCTGATGACTACCCG
>DCDL01000002.1:41809-55431 GCA_002316385.1 Clostridium sp. UBA1056 | reverse complement strand
TGTTTCCTTGTCTAACTCAAAATATACTTCCCATATTTGACTTATTATTTATTTTCAGATGCCTAAAAGAATTAATTTAAGTATAGATTTATATAATTATTGTTTGAACTTTTCTGGGAATTGTTTAATTATTCCCTCTGAAATTGTATCAGCCAGCTTAATGATATGATCTACACCTTGATCATATGCTTTAATATCTGCTTTCCAATCCTTATTTACTCTTGCAACAACTGCATCCGTAAGTAGTTGTAGATGTTTATGTAACAGATCTTTTAGAGTCTTATTTGAGTAGTTTGGATTAGCACTACTTAAAAAATCAGCTATTTTATCTGCATTTTCGTACCATAACTTATTATACTTTTCAAAATCCTCTTTGGATCCACTTTTAGCTGCATCGGTAACTTGACCAGCAAGTGTTATATGTTCTCTTAATAATGATGCAAGCTGATTTCCAGCTTCTTCACCGTAGTAAGGCTTAATTGAATTACCAATATCATCTTGATTTCTAAGAAGTCTTTCCAATACATCATCTTTATCTTCTAGGGAAGCTAAATCACTTATAAGAAAACTTCTAGTCCATGATACATGATCCATCCAAAGTCTTCTTTCTGCCCATTGTAAGTCAGTCATTGATTTTGTAAATGGTTTGTCTTTTAAGGATATATATTCTATAGCCTCACCCTGAATAGGGGATAAAAATATAATGGATAAAAGTAAAACAAATAATGAAGCTTTAAAAAATTTTTTCATTTTATACACTCCTTTTTAGTTTAAGTTTTAATTAGTTTATTCTAATTTGCCTATATTTATACGGATATACATACATTATTGTTTTAAGTGAAAAGTGGTAAGTATAAATTTTACATTCCTTAGAATTTGTACCTAGAGCAATGTTTATAGAAATTAATTTTTTTATAAAAGTAATTGACATATTTAATAATTGAGCATAAAATAGTTTGCATAGGAACCAAATTGTTCTAATGCAAACTATTTTAATTTGTTTTATAGGAGATGATATAATGAAAAATTTAGATAAATATATTCTAAAGGTAGGAAAGAAAACTTTATTATTAATTGCAGGATTAGTTTGGGGATTTGCAGGATTTAGAGTATTTACATTAGGTCAAGGAGATGTACAAATAAATCATGGCAATTGGATTATTAGCTTAATTGTTGCTAGCATAGTGTTTTATGTATTCTTTAAATTCATATTTAGTAAAATGTCTAGAAAGCATACTAGAAGAATTATAAATAGTAGCTTACAAAAACATTGTGTATTCTCATTCTTTGATTTTAAAAGCTATTGTATAATGGGATTTATGATATTCTTTGGAATAACTATAAGAAATCTCGGAGTTTTTAATCCTGTTTATGTGGGAACTTTTTATATGGGATTAGGCGGAGCATTATTTATGGCTGGAGTATCTTTCTTAATTAACTCATTAAATTTTGAAAATACTAAGCTAAAATATAATAGTTAAATTTAGGAGAGGTTTATATGAAGTATGATTCGTTTGAAATATCAATGCTCATAAAGGATATATATGCAAGCACCATCGGTATAGTTAGTGAGAATTTAAAAGATAGCGGACTTACCCATCAACAGATAATGGTTATTAAACTAATTGCACATAAGGGGAAGGTTAATATATCTCAATTGTGCGATGAGATGTCTTTAGCAAAGGGAACTGTTTCGGGTATAGTATCAAGGCTAGAGAGCTCTGGATATGTAAAAAAGGTTAAGAATGAAGATGATAAAAGGAATACCTATGTTACATTTTCAGATAAAGGGATAGAATTTGCTAAGGAATTTAGAAATCAAATTAATCAGGGTTTTGATAAAGTATTTAAAAATTTTACGGAAGAAGAAGTACTAGAAATGAGAGATTATTTACTAAAGATAAGAAATAGGATTAAGGAAAATCAATAGAATTAATACAAAGGCTTTAATATTCTAATGTATAGGTAAATTTATTGCAGAGCACAATATAGTAGAAATACTGTAAAGGATAAGGTGATGCAATGAGAATATTAAATAGCATTGTAGGTATTATATTCATATTTGTAGTGGCATTTTTATTATCAAATGATAAGAAAAAAATAAGCTGGAGGACTATCATTATAGGATTCTTAATACAATTAGGTTTTGCTATAATAGTTCTAAAATCAGCTATTGGAAAGAGAGCTTTGGAAAAGGTAGCTATACTAGCAACATCAATTATTGGATATGCAAATGAGGGGATAAATTTTTTATTTGGAGCGATTATACCTAAAGATGGAGGAATGATTTTTGCTTTTCAAGTACTGACAGTTATTATATTTATTTCTTCTCTAGTTTCTGTACTATATTACTTTGGAATAATGCAATTTGTTGTAAAGGTAATAGGTGGAGCTCTAGCAAAGCTTTTAGGAACCTCTAAGCTTGAAACCTTATCAGCAGCTGCAAATATATTTTTATCACAAACAGAATCGCCACTTTTAATAAAACCATATATTCATAAGTTATCTACCTCTGAACTTTTTACTGTAATGGTTGGGGGTGTGGCCTCAGTATCAGGTTCTGTCTTAGTTGGATATTCTCTTATGGGAATTCCATTAGAATATTTGATATCAGCAAGTTTTATGGCTGCTCCAGCAGGGCTTATTATGTCAAAAATGATACTTCCAGAAAATAATACAAAAGCGTTAGAAGATAAGATTGAATTAGGAAAAGATGATTCAGTTAATGTGGTAGATGCAGCAGCAAAGGGAGCATCTGAAGGATTAACTTTAGCTTTAAATATAGGAGCTATGTTACTTGCTTTTATTTCTCTTATAGCTTTAGTAAATGGAATAATAGGATTTATTGGTGGGCTTATAGGTATTAATGGACTAAGCTTAGAAATGATACTTGGATATATATTCTCACCAGTAGTAGCAATTATAGGAGTTCCTTGGAATGAAGCTTTAACTGCAGGATCACTTTTAGGACAAAAAATAGTTTTAAATGAATTTGTTGCATTTAGTAAATTAGGGCCTATGATAGGAGAGCTTTCAGAGAAAACTGCAGCCATAATGACTTTTGCATTATGTGGCTTTGCCAATATATCTTCAATTGCTATTCTAATTGGCGGGATTGGCGGAATAGCACCGAAAAGAAAGCATGAAGTTGCCAAGTTAGGTATAAAAGCAATAATCGCAGGTACTCTAGCAAATCTTTTGAGTGGAACTATTGCAGGTCTTTTAATAGGATTATAGATTTAGTCATATCATCAATAGTATTCAAAGTAACTTTAAACATTATATTTAAATTAGAGTTGAAACTTCACTTTAAGGGTACTTATAAAGTAGTTCTTATAGTGAAGTTTATTTTATTAAATTATTGTTTCATAGTATGGTTCTATAGATTGAGGAAACTTAAAGATATTTAGTGGGTCATATTTAGATTTTACTCTTCTAAGCTTAGGATAGTTATTTCCGTAATATTGTTTCTGCCAATCTATAATATTAAAGTCAGTAAAACCTCTATAATTTCCTACTCCAACTGTAGATAGTAATTTTTTTATATGGTTTGTCCAATTTACATTAGTATTTCTATAGTTATTAGAAGTCCAAATAGATTCTATTTCTAATAGATACAATGAATTTCTGTGAACGAATGCGGTTTCATTTGATTTAATTTTACTTACATTTCCGTTAAGCCCTATAAATTCATAGAATTGTCTAGAATTCTTAGGTGCAAAAATCATTTCGTTATTTAAAATATCCAATATATCTTTAGATAGTGGCTCATAGATAAATGAGCCAGTCGCTTTGAATTTTCTAGGCCCTGTGCAAGGATTATTCCATTTGGCTATAGCATCTTTATATGGTACATATGCTATTTCTATTGATCTTATAGGTGCAACCCTTAAAAGAGGGGTTAGTATATTTGTCAGCTCACCTTTTTTACCAAAAAACTGACCACGAGATAATAATGAAATATTACCATTAGCTTCTTTTTCATAGGTTAAACTTGTTGTCAATCTAGGATCTGTATAAGGTGTAAATTTTTGCCATGAATCTGTTACATCAGTAAAATATCTATAATCCCATTCTATGATATAGGTTGAGACATAGGATATTGGAGTAATTCTATAAGTCAAGGATACTGGTATTCCAAAGTTTGAAGCAAGTCCACCTTTTACAGCCCAAAATAAATCTTTGTTGAAAATTTTATTTGCAATTAATTTTTTACCTTCATAATTTATCATCTCTATTTCTAATAAATTATCACAGGAAAGACCAAGAAGTCTTGATGCAAAGCCTACTCCGCCACAGCTAGTTAAACTACTAAAGCCTACATCGCTACAGGTTCCAGAAGGAATTGTATAGCCCCTATCTACTAATTCTGAGTACATTTTACCACTTGTTATTCCGGCGCCTAGTTTAGCAGTATTGTTATTTTTATCAATCAAAACGTAATTAATATTACTTATATCTATTACGATTCCATTATTTATATTTGAATTTCCCTCGTAGTCATGTCTGCAGCTCCTAATTCTAAAAGGCAAATTATTGGATAATACAAATCTTAATGCATTTGAAATATCATATTCAGAAAAACAAAAGATTATAGCTTTGGGAAATTTCTTTATGGCTAGATTAAAGTTCTTACTTGCTTTAAGATATAAAGGATTATATGGACAAATAATATTATTTATCATAATATATCAAATACCTCCTTTTAAAGCTGTTTAATACAATTTATGTACTTTAAAATATAAAGTGATTAATTAATAGCATGATTTAGAAATAGATTTTTTATTCTTGACTTTAGCCTTAGACGAAAGTTTACAATAAATATTAATAAGATAATATTTAAGGGGTTGAAATCATGGATGATATGTATACTATACGTGAAGTGGCTGAATTGTTTAATATAACTACGAACAAAGTTAGATTTTATGAGAAAAGGGGGTTACTAAATCCATTAAGAGATGTTGATAATGAGTATAGAAAGTTTAATCATGAAGATATAATGAAGCTACAATCAATATTACTTTATAGGTCGATAGGTCTATCAATTAAGGACGTTAGAGATATATTAAAATCTTATGATAATATGAGTTACTTAAATTACTTTAACAATCAATGGGAAGTAGTTAATGATGAAATTCATAGACTAAGTACTATAAGAAAATCTTTGGAGAATATAATAGATAAACTTTATGAGGCAGAGCAGAATGTAAATGAAGATATATTATATGATATAGGTGAAGCAAATAAATTAAATGATATAAAGAATAATTGGAGAGATAAATGGAACTTTAACAATTGGGCTAGAACGTATGATAAGTCTGTATCAGAAGATAGAGGTGAGCTAAAAATATATAAAAATTATCAAAAGATATTACAAAGAGTGTATGAATTAGCTGATAGTTCATGTATAGATAAGCCTCAAGTGCTAGAAATCGGTGTAGGCACTGGAAACTTAGCTAGTAAATTTTTGGGAAAATGCTATAACATAGTAGGAGTAGATCAATCAAGAGAAATGTTATGTGTCGCTAAGGAGAAATATCCTAAGTTAAAGGTAAGAATAGGCGAATTTCTAAAAATTCCCTATGGTGATAGATATTTTGATATTATTGTTTCTACTTATGCATTTCATCATTTAAATGAAGAGGAGAAATTTATAGCTATAGAAGAAATGATTAGAGTTTTAAAGAGTAATGGTAAAATAATTCTTGGTGACTTGATGTTTAAGAATAAAGCTGAAAAAGCAAATATATTAAAATCTTTATCGAAGGAGCAGGTGGAGGAAATAGAAGATGAATATTATTCTAACATAGATTTTCTGAAGAAAGAATTTGAGAGATATAATAAGAACTTAAGCTATGAAAAAATAGATATGCTTAATTATATAATACAAGTTAGTTAAAATATCATAGTGTTGTATTTAAAATTATAGCAATAAAAATTCTATTTATGTAATCTTGTTAGGAAGATTATAAAGTCTATTAAATGTTAAAAACTGCATATGAAAAAATATTATTTCAGTAAATAAAACTTACTTAAGTATCAAATAATAAGTTTAGCGGGTTTACTATTATTAAATATTAAGATGTAAGATTTTGCTATATATTATAATATAGCTTTACAGTAAAAATAATTTCTAAATAGCTACTTGACATTTACACTATAAACATGTAAATTGGTATTAACAAATTAAATTGCGTAAAATTCAATTTATATAAATGGTATTTCAAAGATGAACTTTAGGAGGAATAAGAATGGTAAAGATAGTTAATTCAAATGAATTTAATGAGGAAATAAAAAGTGGTGTAGTAGTAGTAGATTTTTTCGCAACATGGTGCGGACCTTGTAAAATGCTAGCTCCAATATTTGAGGATTTATCAACTGAAATGAATGGAAAGGTTAAATTTATTAAGGTTGATGTAGATCAATGCCCTGATGTAGCGATGAAATATAATGTAGCTTCAATTCCTACAATAGTAGTATTCAAAGATGGAAAAAATGTAAATACTATAGTAGGTTTTGTACCAAAGGAAAAAATAAAAGAGACTGTAGAAGCTTATCTATAATAAAAATATAGGAGTGTATTCCTATATTTTTAACCTGTAAGTTGGAGGAAGAAGCCATGAGTGAAAGATATGATATTGCAATAGTTGGTAGTGGACCGGCAGGAGTATCTGCAGCCTTAAATGCAAAAATAAGAAATAAGAGCTTCGTAATATTTGGTAGCAATGAACTCTCAAATAAATTAGTAAAAGCTCATGAAATTAATAATTACCTAGGTTTCTATGGTAAAAGTGGTAAAGAGATTCAAGAGGCATTTAGCAATCACTTAAAATCTATGGACATACAGATAACAGAAGAAAAAATAAATAATATATATGCTATGGGAGATTATTTTGCTCTAATGGTAAATGATAAAATGTATGAAGCGACTTCTGTAATATTAGCTACAGGAATTCAGTATGGTAACCTATTCCCAGGAGAAGAGAAGCTTTTGGGTAAGGGTGTAGGATACTGTGCTACATGTGATGCTCCTCTTTATAAGAACAGAGTAGTTACAATAATATCATATAGCAAAAAAGAAGAGGAAGAAGCAAACTTCATTGCCACTTTAGCTTCAAAGGTATACTATGTTCCTATGTATAAAGAAGCTGTAGAAGTAGATTCATCTATAGAGATAGTAAAGGATACACCAGTAGAAATAATTGGTGAAGATAAAGTAGAAAAGTTAATCTTAAAGACAAGAGAAATTACTACAGATGGATTATTTATATTAAGAGACAGCATATCTCCAGGTCAATTAGTTCCAGGATTAAAGATTGTAGATAATCATGTAGAGGTTGATAGACAGATGAAAACTAACTTAAAGGGTTGCTTTGCAGCAGGAGACATAGTAGGAAGACCTTATCAATATATAAAATCTGCAGGCGAAGGAAATGTAGCTGCATTATCAGCAGTTTCTTATGTAGATTCAAAGAAAAAGTAAATCTAAATATATTTGTATGGATTATTTATCATATTATTCAATTTATTTGTTGTGTTGACATATAAGTTTTAAAATTGTAAAATAATCTCAAACACATGATTTATTAAATGTTAATTTTAATAAATCATTCTGTGAAATGGGGAATTTATATGAAAAATTGTGAGTGTATTAAATTAGAAAACCAAATATGTTTTTCTCTATATGCGGCATCTAGAGAGGTAATAAAGTTGTATAAACCTATCCTTGATAAGCACAATCTTACTTATACCCAATATCTGGCCATGCTAGTACTGTGGGAAGAAGAAAAGATGACGGTTAAAGAGATTGGTAAAAGACTACACTTAGATTCTGGTACTTTAACTCCATTATTAAAAAAGTTAGAATGCATGGGTCTAATAACAAGGCATAGAGATGTAAATGATGATAGGGTAGTTATAATAGAATTAACAGAAGCTGGATTAAAGCTAAAAGGCGAGATTTTAGATGTGCCAGGGGAAGTATTTTGTAAGCTTAATATCTCTTGTGATGAAGCAAATGAGCTTAAACAGAATTTAGATAATTTATTACAAAGCTTAGAATAATAGAACAAAGAAAATTAATATTCATACAAACATAGTTAAAGAAAATGATATATATCATATTATGTGTAGAAATATAAAACCCTTTAGTTTATGCTAAGGGTTTTTCGTATAGTATATTTGTTATTAATCCTTTTTCTTATAACAATAATCCATATGGTCATCAACTATCCCAACGGATTGCATGAATGCGTAAACACTCGTTGTTCCAAGAAACTTAAATCCACGTTTCTTTAAATCTTTACTAATTATATTAGAGAGTTCTGTTGAAGCAGGAACATCTTTTATATGTTTCCAATGATTAACAATAGGTGTATTATTGACAAATTCCCAAATATATTTATCAAAACTTCCATGAGCTTCTTGAATTTTTATAAAAGCTTTTGCATTCGATACAGCAGAATTAATTTTCAATTTGTTTCTTATAACACCTTCATTAGAAAGTAATTGCTCGATTTTTTCTTGCGAGTAATTAGCAATCTTCTTATAATCAAAATTGTCATAAGCTTCTGTAAGACTATCACGTTTAGCTAAGATTGTAGACCAACTTAAACCAGCTTGCATACTTTCTAAAATTAGCATTTCAAATAATTTATTGTCATCATGAACAATATTTCCCCATTCATTATCATGATAAATAGTTTCTAGTTCATTGGTATTTGCCCATTCACATCTTTTTTTCATTTCTTTCCTCCATGCTTTTTAATTATTATATCATACCTTAATAAATAAAATAATTCCTATTGTAGGTATTCAAATACACCATGTGAGGTAATAAGATAGTTACCCTCAATTTCCATATCACGACCTAATGCTTCATAATCTATGTAGTTTTGCAGGTTAGAGGGGATTTCTCCTAATTGCCCTGTTTAACGTGCTACACCTTCCATAGAATCGCAATCGTTAAAGCAGATAATGTCGTCCTTATTTTCCAGCAATTCTTCCAAACTACTAAACCACATTCCTTGAATTTCTTTGAGTTAGATGTTCCCTCTAATTCAAGAACCATTTCACATAGGCGATTAATTTCACTGATAGGTGTGTATTCTCCAGCTTCAAAAGGGAGTTCATAGTCATGTATAGCGTATTCCTCATACTCACCATTTAAACCGATTCGCTCAAAATCAATGGGAGAAGTGAACCATGCACCAACAAGTTCACACTCGTTATATTTGCCTAAATTGGCAATATAGACTTGCATTTCCATACAGCTTCCTCCTACTCTCCAATGATTTTGTTGAATAGGTTCAGAAGTACATCTTTTACCCCTCCTGCATTGAATACCAGACCAACCGCAATCAGTGCGATAATCAAAAATCCGATTAGCTTTGAAAACTCTCGTTTAAATCCTAAAAATAGACCAATCACAATAATCGCTAGTAAGACTAATGATTGTGCATTGGATAAAAACCAAGTGTATAAATACTATTTTTTTATTTATTAAAAGATATGTAAAATAACAAATATTTTATCAATTATTACAGGAAGTATCTGTAAAAATAAATACTTATAAAACCTTAATGAGTTATATATTTTCTTTACACAATCTTTATATGCCCCCTGATAGAATTAATTTATGTTAGGAATGAATTGAAAGAAGGGACGTAAGTTGGAAGTTATTTTAGCATTTTCAGGTATATTAATGATTTTATTATTAATTTATCTTTTCTACGTTTTATTTAAGGGTGAGAAATTATGATTTGGACTGTATTACAAAATGTAGTATATGTAGTTTTACTTGTCGGCCTTGGTATACCGCTTGGGAAATATATGTACAAGGTTATGAAGGGAGAGAAAGTATTTCTATCAAAAATACTTGGGCCTGCTGAGAAAACTATCTATAAAGTAATGGGGATAAATGAGTATGAAGAAATGAATGCAAAAAAATATGCTATATCTGCTATAGCATTTAGTATATTCGGATTTATAATTGTTTTTACATTACATCTATTACAAGGTGCATTACCATTAAATCCTGAAGGAATACCAGGTACAAGTGTAGATTTAGCATTTAATACTACTGCTAGCTTTGTAACAAATACAAACTGGCAAGCTTATTCAGGACAATCTTCATTATCATATTTAACTCAAATGATTGGATTAAATGTACAAAACTTTGTATCTGCAGCTACAGGAATCGCAGTGTTATTTGCCTTGATAAAAGGATTTACAGGTAAAGAGATAAAAACTATAGGAAACTTTTGGAGTGACTTGGTAAAGAGTACTTTATACATTCTTATACCTTTAGCTTTAGTAGTATCTTTAATATTAGTATCACAAGGAGTTGTTCAAACCTTCTCGGAATATAAAGATGTAGTTTCTCTAGAAACAGGAGAGACTTTAACTATTCCTCTAGGACCAGCAGCTAGCCAAATTGCTATTAAACAACTTGGTACCAATGGAGGTGGATTTTTTGGAGTAAACTCAGCGTTTCCACTTGAAAACCCAACACCATTATCTAATATGGTCCAGGTGTTATCAATACTTTTAATTCCAGCTGGACTTTGTTTTACTTTTGGATTTGCAGTTAAGGACAGTAAGCAGGGAAAAGCAATATTTAAAGCTATGCTTATTATATTTATAGCATGCCTAGTAGCTATCACTGCTAGCGAAATTATGGGAGCTCCAAAATTTGATGGGGTTGCTGTTTCTGGAAGTATGGAAGGAAAAGAAGTTCGTTATGGTATAGGAGGCTCATCTCTTTGGGCAGCAGCTACAACATCAGCATCAAATGGTTCAGTTAACTCAATGCACGATAGTTATACTCCACTAGGTGGTATGGTTACAATGTTCTTAATGCAGCTTGGAGAGGTTGTATTTGGAGGTGTTGGATGTGGGCTATATGGAATGATTGCCTTTGCAATACTAACTGTATTTATTGCAGGACTAATGGTTGGGCGTACACCAGAATATCTAGGTAAGAAAATAGAACCTTTTGATATGAAGATGGTATGTATTGTCATTTTAACACCACCACTATTGATGTTACTAGGAACTGCATTAACTGTGATGTTACCAAACGTAAACCAGTGGTTAACTAACTCAGGAGCACATGGTTTCTCAGAAGTTTTATATGCATTTACATCAATGGCAGGAAATAATGGTAGTGCATTTGCTGGATTTAATGCTAATACACCATATACAAATATTATAGGGGGATTAACCATGCTTATAGCTAGATTTGTTCCTATGATAGCAGTTATATATCTTAGTGGTAATTTAGCTAGTAAGAAGAGCATTCCACAAAGTGATGGTACTCTTGAGACAAGCAACAGAATGTTCATCGGGCTATTAATTGGTGTTGTGATTATCGTAGGAGCATTAAGCTTCTTACCAGCATTAGCATTAGGTCCAATAGCTGAGTTTGCTAAAACATTTAGATAGAGGTGAAAAAAGTGAAAGAAGTAAATTCAAATAAAAGTATGTTTATAGATTCAATAAAACAATCATTTAAAAAGCTTTCACCTAAAGTACAAGTTAAAAATCCTGTTATGTTAGTAGTTTATATAGGAGCTATTTTTACAACTGCTTTATATCTATTATCCTTTGGTGGAATAAAGGATGAAGCAAGTTGGTATACCTTAACAATAGCATTAATATTATGGTTTACTGTATTATTTGCTAATTTTGCAGAAGCTATTGCAGAAGGCAGAGGAAGAGCTCAAGCAGATAGTTTAAGAGCTTCTCGACGAGATGTGAAAGCTAAAAAACTAAAATCTGCAAATGTAGATTCTGAATGCACAGAAGTACTTTCAAGTGAACTTAAACAAGGAGACATTGTACTTGTAATAGCTGGAGAGCAAGTACCTATGGATGGAGAAGTAATTGAGGGGGTTGCATCAGTAGATGAAAGTGCAATCACGGGAGAATCTGCTCCAGTAATTAGAGAATCAGGTGGGGATAGAAGTGCAGTAACAGGAGGTACAACGGTAGTATCAGACTGGTTAATGATAAAAGTTACAGCAGAAGCTGGAGAAAGTTTTTTAGATAAAATGATAGCAATGGTTGAGGGGGCATCTAGAAAGAAAACTCCTAATGAAATTGCACTTCAAATATTATTAGTAACATTAACAATTATATTTCTCGTAGTATGTGCAACCTTATTACCATACTCAAGTTTTGTAAGTAAACAAGAAGGTGCAGGTAGTGCCATATCATTAACTAATACTGTAGCCTTGCTTGTATGTTTAGCACCAACTACTATAGGAGCTCTATTATCTTCTATAGGAATAGCTGGAATGAGTAGATTGAACCAGGCTAATGTACTTGCAATGAGTGGTAGAGCTATAGAAGCAGCTGGAGATGTAGATGTATTGCTTCTTGATAAAACAGGAACTATAACTCTTGGAAATAGACAAGCAAGTGAATTTATACAAGTGGAAGGTGTAACAGAGAAAGAATTGGCTGATGCAGCACAGTTATCATCCATAGCAGATGAAACTGCAGAAGGAAGAAGTATAGTTGTATTAGCTAAAGAAAGATTTGAAATAAGAGGAAGAGATCTTTCAAATATGAATGCTGAGTTTGTCGAGTTTTCAGCAAAAACTAGAATGAGTGGAATAAACTTTGGTGGCGATAAAATTAGAAAAGGTGCAGCTGAAGCTATAAAGATATACGTAACTGAAAATGGTGGAGTATATCCTAATGAATGTGAAGAAATAGTACAAAGAGTTGCTAATGCAGGCGGGACTCCACTAGTAGTAGCTAAGAATAACAAGGTATTGGGAGTAATTTATCTTAAAGATATTGTTAAAAATGGAGTAAAAGAAAAGTTTGATGACCTTAGGAAAGCAGGTATTAGAACCATAATGATCACAGGTGATAATCCTATGACAGCAGCGGCAATTGCTGCAGAAGCTGGAGTAGATGATTTTATGGCAGAAGCAACTCCAGAAGCTAAGTTAGAGCTTATCCGTGATTATCAAGCCAAAGGACACCTTGTAGCGATGACTGGAGATGGAACTAATGATGCTCCAGCTCTTGCACAGGCCGATGTAGCAGTAGCTATGAACTCAGGAACTCAAGCAGCTAAGGAAGCTGGAAATATGGTAGATCTAGATTCAAGTCCTACAAAGCTTATTGAAGTTGTAAGAATAGGAAAGCAACTTTTAATGACAAGGGGAGCCCTTACTACCTTTAGTGTAGCTAATGATATAGCAAAATACTTTGCTATAATACCAGTGCTATTTTGTGGGATTTTTCCTAAGTTATCAATGTTAAATATCATGGGACTTACTAGTGCAACCAGTGCTATTCTATCAGCTATTATATATAATGCATTAATTATAATAGCATTAATACCATTATCATTAAAAGGTGTTAAATATAGTGAGATGGCAGCAGGAAAATTGCTTTCAAGAAATATGCTTATTTATGGTTTAGGTGGATTAGTAGCACCATTCATAGCAATAAAATTAATCGATATGATACTAACAGCCTGTGGAGTAGTATAAAAGTGTCAATATTAAATGAAATTATGTTTAAATTAGGAGGTGAAGGGGCTTTAGTAAAATATATTACTAATCTTATATAAAGTATTGAAGATGCACTTTAATATTATT
>DCDL01000002.1:20646-41797 GCA_002316385.1 Clostridium sp. UBA1056 | reverse complement strand
TTGAATAAATGCTTTAGTAAATCAATATTCCGAAACGGCTGAGCGTTAATAATATAAGTGCTTATTCAATATTTATTTAGATTAACTTATTTTGCGAAAGACCCATAAATATGAAAAAAGTTTTAAGACCAGCAATAATTTGTATTTTGGCATTGACACTAATATGTGGAGTAGCCTATCCACTTATAGTTACAGGAGTGTCGCAGATTGCCTTCAAAGATAAAGCCAATGGAAGTATAATAACCGTTACTTTGAAAGATGGGAAAGAGGTTAGTTATGGCTCAGAGCTTATAGCTCAGACATTTACAAAGCCTAAATATCTTATTGGAAGACCAGATAGCGGATCTCCAACTAATCTTTCACCAGTTTCAAAAGAGCAAGAGGAGTTAGTCCAGGAACGTATAAACTTCTTTAAAGAGATTGACCCAGAAAATACTGCTGAAATTCCAATGGACTTGGTAACAGCCTCAGGTAGTGGTGTTGATCCACATATCTCACCAGAAGCAGCAGAGTATCAAGTAAATAGAATAGCTATTGCGCGAGGAATTTCAGAGGAAGAAGTTAGAAAAATCATTGAGAATCATACTGAAGGTAGACTCTTGGGTGTTTTAGGTGAACCAACTGTAAATGTATTAATGGTTAATCTAGAGCTTGATGGACTTATTTAGATGATAGACTCTTAATATTGTACTAGGGTGGAAAATTTGTTCCACCCAATTTGTATATATGAAGGAGGGATGAATTTGTTTGATATAAGACCTAATCCAGATGAAATACTTCTTAAAGTTAAAAAAGAAGAAGGAAATAAACGTAAGGGAAAGTTAAAAATATTCTTTGGATATTCAGCAGGAGTAGGCAAGACCTATGCTATGTTAGAGGATGCTCATATTCTTAAGGATAAGGGTGTTGATGTGGTAGTTGGATATATAGAACCTCATACTAGAGAAGAGACGATGAGGCTAGTTGAGGGACTGCCGTATATACCAGTAAAGAAGGTAAAGTATAAAAATATATGTCTTAATGAATTTAATTTAGATGAAGCATTAAAAAGAAAGCCCTATGTAATACTTGTTGATGAGCTAGCTCATTCTAATGTAAGTGGATTGAGAAATAAAAAGAGATATCAAGATATAGAAGAACTGTTGAATGCAGGAATTGATGTATATACTACTGTAAATGTTCAGCATATTGAAAGTCTCAATGATACTATTAAAGAAGTAACTAGAATTTCAGTAAAAGAAACTGTGCCAGATTATATATTTGATTCAGCTGAAAAGGTAGAACTAATAGATATTGAGCCTGATGAGTTATTAAAGAGGTTTGAAGATGGAAAAGTATATCGAAAAGATAGGGTAGTTACAGCTATGAATAATTTCTTTTCTATTCAAAACCTTAGTACATTGAGAGAAATATCTATGAGAAGAACTGCTGATAGAATATACCATGATAATTCTATTAAGAATGGAGTTGTAGGAGGTTCAAATAAAATACTTATGCTTTTAAGTGATTCTCCTTCATCAGCTAGAAATATTCGAGTAGCAGTTAGGATGGCAGAAGCTTATCGTTGTAGTTGGACAGCTATTTATGTTGAGACTTCAGAGCACTTTGATAGGGAGAAGCATAGTAAAATTTTAAGAGATAATATGACTTTAGCAGAGCAGCTAGGAGCTGAAGTTGTAGTTTTATATGGAAGCGATATAGCCTTAACTATTGCTAAGTACGCAGAGACTACTGGAGTTACTAATATAATAATAGGAAAGAGTAGAAATAAAAAAGGAATAAAGAATTATTTTGATGAAGAACTTGAAGATAGATTAATCTCAATGATGTCAGATGTAGAAATTCACATAATTCCAGATTTAAAAAACACTAAGGTATATAAGAAAACAACTAAATCAAAGGGCAGTAAAAAATTTCAGCTTTCATGGAGTGATAGCATGAAAACTACAGGAATATTTGTTTTAACAACTTTAATAGGAATGATAATTAATAAAATAGATATAGCTGGACAAAATATAGCATTAGTCTATATTCTTTCTGTAGTAATAGTATCTAGAATTACCCAAGGATATTTTTATGGAATTGCAGCTTCTGTAATAGGTGTATTATGCTATAATATATTCTTTATTTATCCTTACTACACTTTAGATTTTATGAAGTCTACATTTCCTATTACCTTTGTGATAATGATGATGGTAGCTTTGATAACTAGTGCATTAACGCTAAGGATTAAAGAGCAGGCAAGAAGTGCAGCTTCAAGGGAGCAGAGAACACAAGTACTTTATGAAATAAACAAAAAGTTATTAATAACAAGAGGTCTTGAAAATATAGTTAATCTTACTAATGAGTATATTACAACGATATTTAATCGTTCTGTAATTTTCTATACAAAAGACCCTGCAAAAGGAGAAGAAGGAATATTAAAGCTACGCAATGGTTCCGATTGTAATCAATGTCTTCTTCAATGCAAGGACGAGGAGGCAGTTGCTAGCTGGGTATTTGTAAATAAAAAGAGAGCAGGAGCTGGTACAGATACATTGATGGGTTCAGATGGATTTTATATGCCTGTAATTTCGCAGGGAAGAGTCCTAGGTGTTATAGGAATATCATGCAAGGATGAAGAGATGCTAACTCAAGATAATAAGGTTTTTTTAAGGATGATAGTATCCCAGGTGGCGATGGCACTAGAGCGCCAACGCCTTTCAGATGAACAAAGAGAATTGATTGAAGCTTCAGCTAAGAATGTAAATAAATCAGTTTCCAAGGAAATAGAGATATAAATTTTAATGCAATTAAAAAATGATAGTCATACTTATAAACTAAAATAAGTATGGCTATTATTTATAATTTAGGATATATTGAAACCCACCGAGAAACATTTTAACATTTTACATATTTAATATTTTAAAATGCTAAATATGTAAAATGTTAAATATATAATTCACAGTATACAAATGTTCTAAATCTAGATTCTTGAAATCGCTTAGTTCCTTCATCTCGTTGAAGATAAAGATTATCTTCATTTTGAGTATCAATGATGAATTCTTTGGCTGTTCTTTATTTTATATCTATTGCAGAACAATTTTTGGAAAATTTCAAAATTTTCAATTTCGTATTTACGGAAATTTATTGAATAAAAGTATATATAAACTTACAATAGATATAGTGAGTTTTATCTAAGATAAAAGAGATGAGCTTACGATTAAACTTAAAAGTAATCAGTATGTAGATATACTTTGGAAGGAGGATGTTAATGAAAAGTAATTTGAAAAAACTGAGTCTGTTTATTGGAACTATAATTATATGTATAGCTATGGTAACAGGGTGCTCTAAGAAGGATGAAATAAAGGATGCCTTTAATGTTTATAAGGATGTCTGGATTAAGCAGGACTTTAAAAGCATGTACGATATGCTTTCAACTGATTCAAAATCCTATATAGGCGAAGAGGAGTTCTTAGAAAGATACAATAACATATATGGTGCTATTGAAGCCAGTAATATGGATATTCAAATAGTGGGGGAAAAAGAAAGAGATAAAAAGTCATTAGAAATACCATTTACTATGACTATGAATACAATGGTGGGAAAAATAGAACTTAAGGATTTTGAAGCAACTTTAGTTAAAGAAGATAATGCCTATAAAATAAAATGGAATGAAAGTTTAATATTCCCTCAAATGCAACCAGAAGATAAGGTGAGAGTTGATGATTATTATGCTAAACGTGGAAGTATATTAGATAGAAATGGAAACTTTTTAGCACAGGATGATATGGTGAAGTCTATAGGAATTCATCCAAGCAAATTTGAGAATGAAAAGGTTGCAAAAATAAAGTCCATGGCAGCTATATTAGATATAAGTGAATCGTATATAGAAGAGCAACTTGCAGCTAATACTAATCCAGAACATCTTGTACCAATAGTTTCTGTACTTAAATATGATTCTGAAAAGCTGAATAACTTGTCCGGTATAGAAGGCATTCAAATTAACAATAAAAACTCTAGAGTTTACACTGGAGGAGAATCTATTGGAAACTTAATTGGATATGTATCACCAATTACAGCAGAAGAATTAGAAAATAATAAGGATAAGGGATACTCACATACAAGTCTCATTGGAAAGGCAGGCATTGAAAAGGTTTATGAGGATACATTAAGGGGTCAAGATGGTGGAGAAATATATATCGAAAGAGGCGAAGAGAAAATCTCTATAGCTAAGACGGAAGCTAAAAATGGACAAGATATAAAACTATCAATAGATCCAGAGCTTCAAGCTAAGATATATAGTGAAATGAAAGGCAAGAAGGGAGCATCTACTGCAGTAGACCCTAAAACAGGAGAAGTTTTAGCTATGGTAAGCTCACCTTCTTATGATCCAAATGTATTTGTAACTTACAAAACAAAAACCATAAAAGAACAATGGGAAAAACTTGATGGTGAACAATTTGATAATAGATTTAATAACGTATATGCACCAGGTTCTACAATGAAGCTTGTTACAGCTGCTATAGGACTAGATGAAGGTGTACTTAATCCAGAAGAAGGGATGGATATTAAAGGATTAGAGTGGCAAAAGGATGCTTCATGGGGAGGATACAAGATTACAAGGGTAAAGGATCCTGGTAAAGATATAAACCTAAGGGATGCTGTAAAATACTCAGATAATATATATTTTGCAAGAGTAGCATTAAATATAGGGGAAGATGCTTTTATAAATGGAGCTAAAAACTTTGGTATTGGAGAAGAGATAACCTTTGAATACCCAATGGAGTCTTCTCAGATTAGTAATGATAAAACTTTAAGTAAAGAGATACTTCTTGCTGATACAGGATATGGTCAAGGGGAGGTACTTATGTCACCATTAGACGTTGCTTTAGCATATAGTGCATTAGGAAACAATGGAGATATAATGCAACCAAGACTTAACGTTGGAGAAAATGGAGAAGCAAAAGTATGGAAAAGTGCTATAAAGGCAGAAAAAGTGCCAGCTCTAGTAGATGCTTTCTCAGCTGTAATAAATGATGCAGATGGAACAGCTGCTAATGCAAAGGTAGACGGATTTAATATTGCTGGTAAAACTGGAACTTCAGAGATAAAAAAAGATCAAAAGGATGAGTCGGGAAAAGAAAATGGATGGTTTGTAGCTGTAAATACAGATGACTCTAAAATTGCTATATCTATGATAATAGAAGATGTTAAGGATAGAGGTGGTAGTTCAATACCAACAGCTATGGTCAAGAATGTCATGGAGTATTATTTAAAAAAATAGATATTTTTTATAGTGAAAGAGGATGTATAAAATGTTTAATATTGAAATTGTATCAGGGTCAAAGGAAATATTAGAATATGTAGGTCCACTATGGGATAAACTTAATAATCATCATAAAAATAATTCTATAAACTTTAAAGAAAAATATGAGAAGTTCTCCTTTAAGGAAAGAAGTGATGGATTTCTTGCTTACAAGAAGGAGAATATAAATATTAATCTAGTTAAAGACAAAAACAAAAAGATATATGTTGGATATTGTGTTTCTACAATAAATAGTGGTTATATAGGAGAAATTAGTTCCTTATATATAGAGCCTGAATATAGAAAGTATGGGATTGGTGATGAACTTATTAAAAGAGCCATTAAATGGCTAGATGATAACAAGGTTAGTAAAAAAATAATAGGAGTAGCTGTAGGAAATGAGGATGTACTTAAGTTTTACGAAAGACATGCATTCTGTAGTAGGACTATTATTTTAGAGCAGTGTTAACAATAGGAGACAGTAATATGTCTCCTATTTTCTTATATTATTCAAATATCAAATTATAATATCTATTTAAGTTCTTCTCTAGTTCATTAAGAACGATAAATCTAGATTCTCTTAAGGTTTCTTTACCTTGAGCAAAGATTAGAATGGTGGGAGCTATAAAAACTGAAAGCTCTGCACATAAGGAAGGAGACTCATCAATATCAATTTTTATAGATTTAACCTTAGGATAACTAGAGAGCATATTATCTACTTTACAAAATAGGGCGTCACTTCCTCAAAAACATTTTCCAGTAAAAAAGCATAAAAGCAATTCGGAAGTGTTAATTAATTTTAAAAAGTTTTCTTTAGAGTCTAAATTATTCATTATGTGAACCTCCTAATATGATTCGGATAATAAGTTTATATACATATATTATCTTAATTCTTATAAAAGGTAAATTAAAGCTTTTAAAATTAAATCATTTAAATATCTTATTAATAAGCAGAAAGATACCAACTCCGATGCAAAGAAATATAATCATAATAATTATAGGTATAAGTTTAAAAAATTCTAGCATGAGCTTGTCCCTCCTAAAACATGTTAAAGTATAGCTATACTTATATGTATACAAGATATATAAAATCAATGTCAATAAGATTTATAGGTATTTTGAATAATTATAAAGATTAAATGAAATAGATGTCAATATTAAGATAGGTTGTCATGGAACAAGAAAGATATATGCAATAAAGGTTTGATTTATGCATATAATTAGAATACGTTTAGATATAAAAATTTATAAATACTCGTGTTATAATGTAGTAGAAATCATAAGTTAAAGAAGGAGAGTTTAATGCCAAGGATAGGAATGAGAATTATAAAGTCGGCAGTGGCAGTCTTTATATGTTTTTTAATTTATTTGATAAGAGGGACAGGAATGCCTTTTTATTCTGCTATAGCAGCAATTTTATGTATGCAGCAAGGCGTAGAAAGTACTAAGAAGGTTGGCTTAAATCGTACCATTGGGACTTTAATTGGTGGTGCCTTTGGGGTTGTTGTACTACTATTAGAAAGAAGATTTATACCTGAAGCTATGCCATGGCTAAGATATTTATTGACTTCTGTAGCTATTATACCTTTAATTTATACTACTATACTACTTGAACAAAAAACAGCATCATATATTAGTTGTGTAGTGTTTTTAAGTGTTGCTGTAAATCACGGAAGTGATGTAGTTCCTTATGCTTTTGCTTTAAATAGAATTATAGATACTTTAATTGGAATTTTTGTAGCCTTAGGTGTTAATGCTATGAGGCTACCTAAGAGAAGAAATACTAAGATTTTATTTGCAAGCTCTTTATTCAATGCTTTGATGGATTCTAAAAATCAGGTTAGTTCTTATGCTAAAGTAAAGCTAAAGGAAATGATAGAAGAGGGTGCTTTGGTTACACTAGTAACAGATAGAACGCCAGAAACCTTAGAGTCTATAGTTAGTAGTATAGGTATTAAGTTACCAGTGATAACAATGAATGGGGCGGCTATATACAGCTTTAAGGGGAAAAGTTATGTTCACCATCAGGGAATAAGTTATGAGACAACTCAAAGAATTTTAAGTATATGTGATGAATTATCTATAAATATATTTAGCCATACTATTATTAATGATGTGATGCATATTTACTATGGTGATTTTACAAATGAGGAAGAAAAAAGATTTTATAACCTAGAGAAAGTACTTCCGCTAAAAAACTATATATATAGTAAACTACCGCAAGGGATAGATGTAATTTGCCTTATGGCTATTGATAATCTAGAGAAGATAGAAAAATTGTATCATAAGCTTAAAGGCTGTAGTGATTCTAAAAACATACATGTTACCTATGAAAAATATAATGAGAATTATTATATTTTAAAAATATATAGTAAAAATGTATCCAGAGGAAGCGCATTGATTAAATTAGCAGAAATAATTAAATGTGAAAATGTAGTCGTATTTGCTGGAGTAAATGAAGACATTTCTATGATAAACGTAGCAGATAAAAGCTACGCAGTGGAAAATGCTCCTGATGTGGTTAAAGAAAGTGCTTCGCAGATTATAGGCGATAATCAAAGTGATTCTGTAATAAAAACTATGAAAAAGCTATTTTATTCAAAAATGATTAAAAAATAAGATGATCTATTAAAAAGTTAAATTTATTATTCATAAAAATAAAACACAGTAACCTATCTAATTTTTTAGCGGTTTACTGTGTTTTATTTCTCATATAGGGGGATATTGCCTTTATTTAATATATATAAGTTCCGATAAATAATATAGAAATTTAATAAAACTTATATATTATAAAGTAGAATCTGTAAATTATATATTCTTATATGGTGTTAATATTTATATAAACTTATAAGTCAATTATTTAATTAGTACTACGAATTTTATGTAAATTAAATATAAGAAGTAGTAATACACAGATACCCAAAAATGTAGTTGTAGTAGGGTCAGATTTTTTTATTAATTTAGGAGCTGAGAATAAAAAAATTATTATAGCTATAATTGAAGCTATTAAATCAATTTTTAAATCGTTTCTTATAGATTTCATCAGAAGGGCACCTCACAATAAAAGATTTTAAATATAAGATTAATGTAAAATGGATATAGAGGTGCTTTATATATTAATGAAAGGGAATTAAGATTAGCATTTCTATTAATATTTTACTGGTGTTGTAAGTAAATCACCTCTATATGAAAGTGTGTTATTCATCTATGATTATAACTGAAAACAATCTTATAATGTGGATTTAGGAATGAAAGGTTAAATATAGGACATGTAAGTTAAAATTCAATGGAACTGAAATAAAAGTATTGAATTTAATGTATATATATCATACAACTGTTATGATTTTCAGTAGGATGAATATGGGTAAAATTCATATCTAATATACATACTAAATACCAATATAAGTAATTTTATATACTTAAAATAAATAATTTTATATACTTAAAATAAATAATTTTTAAAACTATTTATTTTAATAGATCTATTCAGGAGGTATGAATATGAGAAAAATCACTTTATCTAATGGAAAAGTTGTAGAAACACCATGTTTAAGTTGTTCGATAACTAGTGGAGATGTGGAACCAGATGGTGGCGTAATATACGAAACTAAGTATTTTCATGCTCATCAGGATGTAGCATATCCCATTGAAGGCTTAGTAATATTAGCATCTAAGAGACATATTAAATGTTTTGATGAGCTAACTGAGGAAGAAAAGATTGATTATATAAATACATTAACAAAGATACGTTCAGCACAAAGAAAGACTTTGAATATAGACACTGTGTATTACTTTTATAATGAAGATACAACTCACCACTTTCATACATGGATGGTTCCAAGATATATGTGGATGGAAAGGTTTGGATCATCAGTTCAATCTCTGCGTCCATCTTTACTTGAAGCTAGAAATAATATGAACACAGAGGAACAAAAGAAAAGGGTTTTAGAAGCAATTAATCTATTAATAGAAGAACTTCAAAAATAGATAAAATTGGAATAAATGATGCTTTCATGTAGATAATAAGTAATTTCAGGTATGAAATAGGTAATGTTGTGAAAATTCTAAACAAAGTGTACGAAACTATTGTATAATCTTGTTAAAACTTAAAGCTAAGAGAGGGTATTATGATTGGGGTTTTAGTAAAGAAGATAGTAAATTTTATAGCTTTAAAATCTAATATAGAAGATATATACTATCTTGATAGAATTAGATATGGATTAGAGATTCTTATAGGTGAAGGAATTAAATTTATTATCATACTTTTAATATCCCTTATGCTTAATAAATTACCTGAATTTTGCATAATTACAATATTGATTTTGGGAGTTAGAATTAAACTTGGAGGTGGACATTGTAATAGTTTTGCAAGATGTTTTATAAAGACTATAAGTATATATTTGATTATGTATTTTTTATCTTCTATAGTGGTGATACCTGGATTGATAAGAGGATTAATATTAGTATCTGTTGTAGCTACAACTTTTACAGCAAAATATAGAACTAAGATTAAGGAAATCGAGGATCCTAAAACAGTCTTAAAGCTAAAATTCAGGACAAGTTTCATATATTTATTCACATATATTTTAGTTCGAGTAATAAATAACTCTACATACATAAATCTTGTATTATTCTTTGGATTATACATGGTTTATGAATATTATATGAATAACAGGGGGAAAACAATATGAAAAATTTAAAAGAAAAATTCGACTTAGGAAAACTTGCGAGTGATGTATTAACTACTGCTGGTAAGGAAGTAGGAGAAGTAGCATTAGAATTCCCTTCTTTCTTCTTCTGGGGTGAAGTTGAATTACCATTAGACGTAAAAGAAAAAACTGAATAACAATTATACAAAACTGGTAACTGTTCAGCCACCACATATTGTAATTATTAATTATTGTATATAGCAAATTTATTAATGAAAATCTAATATTTAACTAATAAATTAATATATAGTATTGTTAATAGCTGAATAGTTACCCAAATTGTGTTATAATTGTTAGGGGTGATGAAGATGCAATTATTATTAATAGAAGATGATATTATTCAAAGTAATAATTTATCTACTTTAATTAAAGGAAGCTATAATAATGTTGAGCTCCTAAATGCATATTCTGTTGAGGAAGCATTAAAGATTATTAGAGAAAAAAATATAGATCTATTCTTTATTGATATTAATTTGCCAGATGGATCGGGTATAGATTTAGCTAAAAATATTAGAGCTATTGAAGGCTATGAATTAAAAGGAATAGTATTTATAACAAGTCAAGGATTTCAAATGGTAGATGCCTTTAAAAATATACATTGTTATGATTTTTTAATAAAGCCATATAGTGAAGAAGATATTAAAAGAATTATAAATGTGTTTATGAATGAAACAGTTAAAGAGAATAATAATCGAAAGCACAGCCTTATATGCCTAGAAAATAAGATAACATATAAACTATATCATGATGATATAGTTTTTGTTGAGTATATACCTAGAAAGTGCAAAATCGTTACAGCTAACAATGGAGTAATTTATGTAAAATTATCTCTAGGAAAACTTCTAAGTATGATAGAGTCAAATAGTATATTGCAATGTCATAAGTCATTTATTGTAAATACAAAATATATAAAAAAAATAGATAAGCTATATGCTAAATTGTGGAGAATATACTTTATTAATAGTAGTGAAGTAGCAGATTTGTCTATAAATTATAAAGATAAGGTGTTTGAAACTTTAGGGTATATAAATGCTTACAAATAGTTTTTTTGAATTATTTACATTATGTATGATTTGCAATACTTTATTCAATAAAGTTGATATTAAAAACATTTTGATTTCTGTTATATTATCCTGTGTATTTAATATTGCTATAAATATACCTGTAGTTAATCTTGGAGTATTGACTATAGTATATACTCTGATAAATAAATTTTTATATAAAGATACTTTATATAAAGCTTTAATTAAGGTAATTATATCATTATTAATTTTAATGATAGCAGAAAGTATTGTTGGAATTGTTGTAGGTATACTAAATATTGATCCAACAAGTATAAAACTAACTCTAATATTATTAGGGGCATTTTGCATTACACTAATTTGTGTATATTACTTTGCTAAATATATAAAAGTAAATGTTTTAGCTATGCCTAAATTAAATAATAAAATTGTAATAACAGGAATAGTCAGCTTATTTTTAATTCTAACAATATTAATGTTTATAAATGATAATCATTTTATAGATAATAAATTAAGAGTTGGATTATTTTTAGCTTTGTTGGTATTTATTATAGTAACCATGATTTTATGCAAGGATGTATATAAAATCATGAGGGAAAATGAAATACTAGAAATTCAAAATAAATATAACTTAATCCTAAATGAATATATTGAGAAGTTAAGAGCTAGTGAGCATGAGTATAAGAATCACTTAAATGTAATATATTCTACTCTTCAGATAGGAGACTATGATGAAGTTAGCAAGATAATAAAAAAGTATATAGAGGATATAAGATATAAGGATACTTTAACAAAGCTAATGACTATAGACAACATAATTTTAAGAGCTCTTATCTATAGCAAAATTTGTGAAGCTGAAAAAGTTGATGTGAAGATAAAATACAGTGTTAATAATAGTTTAAAGGATATAAAAATTAGCCAATCTGATATGGTAATAGTTTTAACTAATCTATTAAATAATGCTATAGAAGCGGCTAAGGAAAGTTCTAATAGGTTGGTTGAGTTGTATATAGATGAAGATTATTCAACCAATGGTAAGCATATAATTACTGTTAAAAATACTGTAAAAGACATGAATGAATTAAATATATCTTCTATGTTTAGTCAAGGATATTCAACTAAGAGCTCCAGTAGAGGCTATGGCCTATATAATGTGCAAAAAATAGTTAGTACTAATAAAGGTAATATTTTAATGGAAACAAATAATGATATGCTTTCCGTTGAAATACATATTTAAATACTTGTATTAGGCATCTGAAAATAAATAACAAGTCAAAGATGCCTTAAGTAGATATCAATATTTATTGATATCTATTTTTTATATAAGCTATTAAATTTGTGTGATATAATATTGAAAATATGTATAAATATTAAAGTAGACATTAAAATAAGTTTCAAACTTAACTTAGTTATGGGGGAGATATAGTCATGGAATTATGGGATGTTTATGATAAATATAGGTATAAAGTTGGAAGAATACATGAAAGAGGTAATCCTATGAAAGAAGGGGATTATCATATGGTAGTTCATGTTTGGATTATCAATGACAAAGGAGAGATACTAATCCAAAGAAGGCAATCCTTTAAAGCTGGATGGCCTAATATGTGGGATTCTGCTGCAGCTGGCTCTGCAATAAAAGGAGACGATAGTATATCCGCCGCTACAAGAGAAACTAAGGAAGAGTTAGGAATTGATTTAGATGTAGATAGAGCAGAACACTTATTTACAGTTAAGTTTTCTTGTGGATTTGATGATGTTTGGTTTGTTAGACAAAATGTTAATATAAGTGATTTAAAGCTTCAACATGAAGAGGTAGCAGAAGCTAAGTGGGCTACTTTTAAAGAGGTAGAAGAAATGGTAAGAAAGGGAGAGTTTATATACTATAAGTATTTAGACAAGTTATTTCAATTAATAGATTCAAATATTTCCCTTAAGAAGGCTACTAAAGATGATGCTGAAGAGTTATTAGCTATGCAAAAAAAGGTTTTTATGCCTTTATATAAAAAATATGAAGATCATGAAATAAGTCCAGTGATGCAAACTTTAGATAGGTTCCTAAAAAGATTTTACATAGGAGATTTCTATAAGATTTTTTACAAAGGAGGTCTAGCTGGTAGTGTATTTGTCTATGAGAAAAAGCCTGGGCTAATGAGATTTCATATTATAAATATACTTGAAGATTATCAGAATATAGGAATTGCTCAGGTAGTTATGGAGAGACTTGAACTTATGTATCCGCAGGCAGAAGAGTGGGAACTAGATACCATAAAAGCTGAGAGTAAAAATTGTCATCTCTATGAAAAGATGGGCTATGTGAAAGTAGGAGAAGAAAAGAAGATTAATGATAAATTAACTCTTGTATCTTATAGGAAAAATGATAATATAGCTAGGCTTGAAGGTGTATAGAGGAAAGGGTTTTATATCTGTTTGAAGGTATAAAATCCTTTAATTTTTATCTGATACCTAACAATTGTAATCAGTTAAAACTCTATTAAGTAGAAATAACAGCATTATGATCCGAGATAAATAAAATTTAACTAAATTTTAATGAAAGATCGAATTATCTTAGAAGTTTTATATGACAAAAACTAAAGTATAATTTGCAATAATTATAATAAAAACTATTTAAATAAAGGCTTTAAAATGTTTTATAAAATGATATAATTAAGTGGAGAATCATTATTACTTAATAAAATTATTATTCAGTGGGGGTTAGATAAAACATAAGATTTTTAAGAAAAGTCTTATTTAAAAGCTACTAATCCAGGAGGTATAATGTTATGGATTATAATAGAGCTATGGAAATGGTAAAGAGAAATCCAATTATTATAAAAACTATTAAAGACCCATCAGAAGAAATGAAGCTTTTAGCCGTAGAGAAGGATGGTATGGCTTTACAGTATATAAAAAATCCAACAGAAGAAATGAAAGAAAAGGCACTTAGAAGTAATGTAAATGCTATTGAATTTATAGATGAACCTACTCTACAGATGAAGGAGTACGCAGTTAAAGAAAGCTGGAATACATTAAAATTTATAGATAATCCTAGTGATGCATTAGTAAGTTTAGGTATTGAACAAAAGGGCTGGGCTATTCAGTATTTAAAGAATCCTAGCTGTAAGATTCAGATGTTAGCTATAGAAAAAAACTATGATTCTATCAAATATATAGAGAATCCTTGTGAAGAAGTACAGGAAGTGGCTGTAAATATTAGCTATGATGCTTTAAGATATATGAATAATCCTAGTGAGAGAGCTGAAATTTCTGCAATTAGAAATAATGAGGCAGCTATTAAGTTTATTTCTAATTTAAGTAAGGAAAAAATGATAAGGTTTTTAAAAGAAAATATATTAGTAATTAAGTATCTGATAAAAGAAATATCTCTAGAAGAACTTGAAGGAGTATTAAAAGAAAGATTATCAAGTGAAGATATAGAAGATAGCTATGTAAGAAATTTTATTAATTGTGAAAGCATAAATAAGAAATATAATAATATTTCCATAGATAAGATTATATTTATTCATAAATATGGAAGTAGTAGAGCAAAGAGAATTGCTATAGATGAAAAGCTAAAGATGATGTAGGAGGATATGATAAATGAACTTTAATGATACATTAAAAAGTGTAGAGCTAGTAATAGAAACTAATGAAGTACCTCTTATTGTAGGAGAGAGTGGAATAGGTAAAACTGCTCTTGCTAAGGCTCTAGTAAGAAAGCATGAGTGGAGCCTTGTTGTTATAGATGGAAACCTTTTAAAGGAAGGTGAAATAGGGGGATTACCCACTGTTGAAGAATATAGTATTAAAGATAGTGATGGAAGACTTATTAATAAAAAAGCAACTATATATGCTATTCATACCAAGCTTAGAGAAATAGATAATCTTATCTTAGAGGGTAAGGAAGTACTTTTATTTATAGATGAAATAAACCGTTGCGAGCATAGTGTACAACAAGAGCTTATGAACTTAATATTAAATAGGGAGATAAACGGATATAAGCTTCATGATAAAGTTAAAATATTAGCTGCAATGAACCCATCTAGTAAATATGGATCAGACTTTGATTATCAAGTAGTAGATATGGATGCTGCTCAGGAGAATAGATTTGTGTGGCTTAATATGGAAAGCGATGCAAGGGGCTGGATTAAATGGGCCACAGAAAATGAAGTTGATAGAAAAATTATAGAGTTTATATCTACTTTTCCAGAGCATCTCCATAGTATTAATGAGGATGATATAAGAGCAACACCAAGAAGTTTTGAAAGAGTGTCTAAAAGTTACAAGTTGTATAAAGAAAATAAAGGTAGTATACCAAGAAGAGTATTTTTAAATGTTTTGAAAGGAAATCTTGGAAGAATTATTGCAGAGCAGCTTATGGATTTCATAGAGTCAGACAAGACAGCTTTAATTTCTCCAGAAGAAGTATTTGAAAAAGCAAATTTATCAGAAGAAATTAAGATAAAAATATCAAAGGAAAGTCATACTAGATTATATTTAACAGCAAATAATATGATAAATTACATTAATAGAAAAATCAAAGAGGCAGAAGGCGAAGATGTAAGCAAAGTTATAGATAGATTTGTTGAGTTTTTAAACTTATATCCAATAGATTTAATGATTGGAATTATGCAAGATATGAGGGAAAGTCAAAAAAATATATATAACTTCGTATTAAAAAATGAAGACTTTGTAGAGGCTTATTTTGCTGCTTATACGGAGATAAAGGAATAGATAATTATGATCAAGAATTTTGAAGAGTTAAGGGTTAATCTTTATAATAGAGTAACTAATCTAGTAAATAGTGGAGAGATGTTTAAAGCTAAAAGAGATGGTAAAAAATTTGAAGTTGATATGCCAGAAGATTTAACGATAGAGTTTTATAAGTTAGTAGATAAGGTAAACTTAGCCCTTATGGAGGATAAAGAAAATTTCTATGGATACTTTTTATTTCAAGTTGGACGAGAAATAAGATATGATACAGCTACACCTACAGCTATAAATTTTAAAGGTGCTAAATATGTAATTTATTTTAATCCTCTTATATTTTTACAACTTAATATAAGTCAGATGCAAGGAAGTATAAAACATGAAATCCACCATGTTTTAGCACTACATTTAATAAGAGCAAAAGAGTTAAAAAGAAGGTATAGTACCTTAGCTGTTAATATGGCTATGGATATAGTTGCTAACCAATATATAGAGCATTTGCCATCCTATGCAACCACCTTAGAATGGGTAAATACAAAGTATAATTTAAGACTAGAACCATATAACTCTATGGATTACTATGTGAGGGAAATTCAAGGAGAGTTAGATTTGTTAGAAGAAGATAAAGAGGGAGAAGAAGACGATTCTAAAGGAGATATAAAGGATGAATATGATCCTAAGGAGACTCATGATACTTGGGATGAATCTGATGATATAGACGATAAAGCCATGAAGTCTTTTACAGAAAAGTTTGCAGAGCTATCTAGTAAAGGAAAGATTCCAATACAGGTAGAATCTATGTTAAAAGCTTTAAGAGGTAACGAGAATGAAATTCCATGGAATGTATATTTGAAAAAATTAATGGGAATTTTAGAGAGTAGTAAGAAGAAAACTGTTACAAGGAGAAGTAGAAGACAGCCCAATAGATTAGATTTAAAAGGTGAATTAAGAGGCCATAGAGCTAAAATTGCTGTAGCTATTGATATAAGTGGAAGTATAAGCGATGCTGAGTTTAAGCAGGCCATGAAAGAAGTACTTTCTATAGTGAAAAATTATAATAGCGAAGTAACTATAATAGAATGTGATAGTAATATTAAGAGAGCATATAAGGTTAAGTCTATAAAGGATATAAGAGATAGAGTAGCTACAGGGGGAGGAACGCAGTTTACTCCTGTATTCGAATACATCAATAATAGTGATACGAACTTGCTGATATACTTTACTGATGGGAAAGGTGAAGATAAGCTAAAGGTTACACCTAAGGGATTTAGAACTTTATGGGTGATATCTGGTAGAGGAGATAAATTATCTTTAAAGGAGCCTTATGGAGTGATAAAGAAGCTTAAAGATATAGAAGAAAAAGAAGAGTTTATAGATATACATGATGTAAGAAACGATGGATGGTCAATGAATAGCCATGAGCCTACTATATAGAAAATTATATAATATACTAATAAGTTTAAATAACTTTTTAAATGGGATTTTCGCAAAATATATTACTAATCTTATATAAAATGTTGAAGATGCACTTTAATATTATTGCTAGATAATATAAGTGCTTATTCAATATTTATTTAGATTAGCTTATTTTGCGAAAGTCCTATTTTTTTATAGCTAATAATATATTAATGTTTTTTTATGTATATACATAATATATGCTTATTTAGACCAACATATAAAGGATATAAGAATAACATTTCATATGTTACTTAGCTTTATGTTTGCTAAATGGATTTTATAAAGCTATGAAAGTTTATTATGACATTAGACATCTGTCTAAATATTGTCATCATTAATATATTCAAACTGTAAGAAAAGAGGTAATAAGATGAGAAAAATGAAGACTATGGATGGTAATACAGCAGCAGCGCATATATCCTACGCCTTTACAGAAGTAGCTGCTATATTCCCAATTACACCATCTACACCTATGGCTGAACTTGTAGATGAATGGTCTGCTAAGGGCAGAAAAAATATATTTGGCCAGCCTGTTAAAGTAGTGGAGATGCAATCAGAAGCAGGAGCAGCTGGAGCATTGCATGGATCATTACAGGCAGGAGCTCTATCAACTACATATACAGCATCTCAAGGATTACTACTTATGATACCTAATATGTATAGAATGGTAGGAGAAAGATTACCTGCTGTTATACATGTTGCTGCTAGAGCCGTATCTACTTCATCATTAAGTATATTTGGTGATCATCAGGATGTTATGGCTACAAGGCAGACTGGGTTTGCTATGCTGGCAGAAGGCTCAGTTCAAGAAGTTATGGATTTAGCAGCAGTAGCACATTTAAGTGCTATAAAGGCTAAAATGCCATTCCTTAGCTTTTTTGATGGTTTTAGAATTTCCCATGAAATACAAAAGATTGAGGTTATAGAGCAAGATGAATTAGCTAAACTAGTAGATTATAATGCCATTGAAGATTTCAGAAAGAATGCATTAAATCCAGACCACCCAGTTACAAGAGGAACTGCTCAAAATCCTGATTTATATTTCCAAATGTGTGAATCACTTAATAGATACTATGAAGATATTCCTACTTTAGTAGAAAATTATATGAATGAAATAACTAAGCTGACTGGAAGAGAATATCATTGCTTTGATTACTATGGAGCACCAGATGCAGATAGAATAATAATATCTATGGGTTCTGTATCAGAGGTGGTTGAAGAAACTATAGATTATTTAAGAGCTAAAGGAGAAAAGGTAGGACTTGTAAAAGTAAGGCTTTATAGACCATTCTCTATAGAGAGATTTATAAAGGCTATACCAAGTACAGTTAAGAAGATAGCAGTACTTGATAGAACTAAGGAGCCAGGTTCTGTTGGAGAACCTCTTTATCTAGATGTAGTAAGATCACTATTTGGAAAAGAAAATGCTCCATTAGTAGTAGGTGGAAGATTTGGGCTTGGTTCAAAGGATCCAATTCCATCACATATTGCTGCTGTATTTGAAAACTTAAAAGCTGATAAGCCTAAGGATAGATTTACTATAGGAATAATTGATGATGTTACAAATTCATCTTTAATGCCAAAAGAAGATATAGATGCTACACCAGAAGGTACAACTTCATGTAAATTCTGGGGATTAGGTTCTGATGGTACTGTTGGAGCTAATAAGAGCGCTATAAAAATTATTGGGGATCATACAGATATGTATGCTCAAGGATACTTCTCTTATGACTCTAAAAAATCAGGTGGTATAACTGTATCTCACTTAAGATTTGGGAATAAGCCAATCAAGTCTCATTATACTATTGATAAGGCTGATTTTATTGCTTGTCATAATCAAGCCTATGTTTATAGCTACAATTTATTACAGGGATTAAAGAAGAAAGGAAAATTCCTTTTAAATACTCAATGGACAGAAAAAGACCTGGAGGATAGATTACCAGCAGATTTAAAAAGATATATTGCAGAAAATGATATAGATTTTTATACTATAAACGCAGTTAAAATAGCTCAAGATATTGGTTTAGGTGGAAGAATAAACATGATAATGCAAGCTGCCTTCTTTAAGATAGCGGATATTATACCAATTGAAGATGCAGTTAAATATTTAAAAGAGGCAGTTATAACATCCTATGGTAAAAAGGGTGATCAAGTAGTAAATATGAACCATGCTGCCATTGATTCAGGAATAAATTCCATAGTTAAAATAGAAGTTCCAAGTAAATGGAAGAATTCTAAGGATGATAAGTTAGATACAATGAATGAGTATCCTGAATTTGTTAAAGACATTGTGGAACCTATGAATAGAATGGAAGGAGACGCTATTCCAATTTCTACTTTAATCAGAGAAGGAGTAGACGATGGTACCTTCATGGCTGGTACTACTGCATTTGAAAAGAGGGGAATAGCAGTAAATGTACCACAGTGGATACCAGAAAACTGTATTCAATGTAATCAATGCTCTTATGTGTGTCCACATGCAACTATTAGAGCCTTCTTGTTAGATGAAAAAGAAAAGGAAAATGCTCCAAAGGATATGAAACTTTTAGATGCTAAAGGGCTTAAAGCTGAAAATCCTATGTTCTTCCATATAGGAGTTACACCTTTAGATTGTACTGGATGTGGAAACTGTGCAGAAGTTTGTCCAGCTAAGGAAAAAGCTTTAGTTATGAAGCCACAGGATAGTCAACATGATCAGATAGAAGTTTGGAATTATGCTGTAGAAAAAGTTGCAAACAAGAAGACTTCAATTAATAAGAATACTGTTAAGGGTAGTCAATTTCAGCAACCATTACTTGAATTCTCAGGTGCATGTGCAGGATGTGGAGAAACTCCATATGCTAAGCTTGTAACCCAACTATTTGGAGATACTATGATGATAGCTAATGCTACTGGTTGTTCATCAATTTGGGCAGCAGGAGGACCTTCAACAGCGTATAGACCTAATCAACAAGGTTATGGTCCAGCATGGGCTAACTCATTGTTTGAAGATAATGCAGAGTATGGTTTTGGAATGTATGTAGCTGTTCAGACTATAAGAGAAAGAATTGCACAAAATATAAGAGAAGCTCTTAGTAGCAATGATATTTCAGACGCAGCTAAACCTGTATTACAAGATTGGTTAGATAACATAGATAAGGGTGAAGGCACAAGGGATAGAGCAACTAAGTTAACACAAGTTCTTGAGAAGGAAAATAGTGAAATAGCTAAGAAGATACTAGAGGATAAAGAGTTCTTCGTTAGAAGATCACAATGGCTATTTGGAGGAGACGGCTGGGCTTATGATATAGGATATGGCGGTCTTGACCATGTATTAGCATCTGGAGAAAATATAAATGTACTAATATTTGATACAGAAATTTATTCTAATACGGGTGGTCAATCTTCAAAATCAACTCCAACAGCTGCAGTAGCTAAATTTGCAGCTTCAGGAAAGAGAACTAAGAAGAAGGATTTAGGAATGATGGCTATGAGCTATGGTTATGTATATGTAGCTCAAGTGTCCATGGGAGCAGATAAAAACCAAACTGTTAAAGCTATTGCTGAGGCAGAAGCTTATGATGGACCATCTCTAATCATAGCTTACTCTACATGTATTAGTCATGGCATTAAGGGTGGTATGGCTAACTCACAAGAAGAAGAAAAGAGAGCTGTGGAATGTGGATATTGGAGCCTTTATAGATATAACCCTGACTTGAAAGGAACTAAAAACCCATTCTCATTAGATTCAAAAGAGCCAAACCGAAACTTTAAGGACTTCTTACTAGGCGAAGTTAGATATGCATCTTTAGCTAAGGTATTCCCAGAAGTGGCTGAAGAACTATTTGCAAAAACAGAAGAGGATGCTATGGAGAGATATAATACTTATAAAAAATTAGCAACTCAAGAATAAACAGTAACAACAAAGGGGCTTTCACAAAATAAGCTAATCTAAATAAATATTAAATAAGCACTTATATTATTAACGC
>DCDL01000002.1:18328-20624 GCA_002316385.1 Clostridium sp. UBA1056 | reverse complement strand
ATTAAAGTGCATCTTCAATATTTCATATAAGATTAGCAATATATTTTGCGAAAGCCCCTTATTATTTATAATATAAAGAGAAACTACGAGTTTTTATTAATGTATATTCTTAAAGCTTTAATCATTAATATAAGCACATATATGTCTAAGCCTTAAAACAATAAAATCATAGGAAAAATTAGTATAGGAGCAGATACTAGCAAATTCTTTAGGAGCAACATCCTTATAAGAAATTTAATCTATGTCTAAGCTAGAATAAACTACATTAAACTCTTATAAACAGCATAACTATTTAAAAAGTTATATATTTACCTATTTAACATTTCAAATAGGTGAATATACAAAAAGCTTTATATGTAACATTTTAAAAAATAACATATATAAAAAGTTTCATAGATAACTTTTTATATATGTCATAGGTAAGACTTGGTTAAAATGCATGCATAGTAAGTAGATTATATAGCTTTATACATGAAAACTATATAGATATCACAGCTTATTAATAGAGCTTTATTTAACATGACTTACTAGATGCTCTAGGTACAAATATTACAAGTAAGATAGATATAATTAATACAATCGTACAAGCTAGACCACCCTCTGCGCCAAAGGTACCACCGGAAAGTAAAGAGTCGCTAAAGTTGTTAATTTGAAGAATTGAAGATCCCATATTCATTCCACTAACGGGAATTCCATATATATTTCCTTGAGCAAAATTCCACATAGAATGGATTGCACATACTCCAATAATATTATCTGTACGGTAAGCATAAACAGAGAAGAATATGCCGACTAAGATAATATTAATAAGGGGTAGTATAGAAAAACCTGCATTAAAAATATGAAGAAAACCAAATAAAGAAGAATTTAAAATAATAGCAAGGATAATGCCATTCTTAGCAGCAATGGAGTTTAATAAAAAACCTCTACATAAAAATTCTTCACTAGCTCCTTGTATCATAAATCCAAGAAAATAAAGAATAATTATAGGAAGAGAAGATAAGGTAACATCAATAAAGGATAGTTGGCCAGATAGAACTAAAATTAATATAATAACACTAAACATAACAAGACCTACTATTAAACCAAGACCATATTCTTTAAAAGCGCCTTTCTTTATTAATCCCATAGAACGAAGATTTCTTTTTTCAATAAACTTACAATATAGAATACATAATATAATTAAAAATCCAGTGCTAAATAGACTTATGAGACTTAATGTTTGATTATCCATAGAAATAGATAAACTATTAGACTGAATTAAACTTATAATAGATATTATAAACATAGGAATAATAACAAGAAATTGACTTAAAAAAATAAGAACTATAGATATAAGTAGGTTAATTATAGGATTAAACTGATGTTTAGCCTTTTTTGCTTCTTCAACCATAACAGACGGTGTATTAAAAAAATTCATAAAAAAATCCTCCTATTTAAATTATAAAATCAATATACAATATAGTAATGTATATGCACTATTATAGTATAATTTACACTATTTTACTAATGAGGGTGTAAAATGTTGCAATTAGATTGAGGCAATAAAATACACTGTAAGCTAACAAGGTCTTTATGTACCCAACTTACAGGGTATAAATTATATTTATTATAATATTATTCTATATTAGTTAAAGTAGTTACAAATTAAACCTTAAGTTAAAATTTTCAAGTAGAATATATAGGAAAGTTATATATTAATGTATAATAATAAGTATCTTGTTATAATAATAAAATAAACATTTTAAATAGAAGGAGAGAATATATATGAGCATATTGTTTATTGAGTATCCAAAGTGTACTACATGCATTAAAGCTAAAAAGTTTCTTATAGAGAACAATGTAGATTTTCAGGATAGACACATAGTTGATAATAATCCAACTAAGGAAGAGTTAGCTCTATGGATTGATAAAAGTGGTCTCGAAATTAAAAAATTCTTTAATACCTCAGGAAAGCTTTATAAAGAAATGAATTTAAAAGATAAGATTAAAGATATGTCAAAAGAGGACTGCATAGAGCTTCTTTCTACTAATGGAATGCTAGTAAAAAGACCTTTGCTTATAGAAGGAGATAAGATTTTAGTAGGATTTAAAGAAGAGAACTATAGGGAATTTCTAAATAAATAGAATCAGAAGATACATAGAATTTTATCATGTATTGAATTTGATAGAACTGTCTCAAAATTAAGGTTTCGAGGCAGTTTTTCATTTATAGAAGGAAGGGGCTTTCGTAAAATAAACTAATCTAAATAAATATTGGAGGAGCACTTATATTATTAACGCTCAGCCGTTTCGG
>DCDL01000002.1:681-18273 GCA_002316385.1 Clostridium sp. UBA1056 | reverse complement strand
AGTAATATATTTTACGAAAGCCCATTTTATAGTCAGATATATTTATTGAACTATTAATAATGTTTCAATACAAATTTAAAACTTAATAGATGAAATAAGGGCCTTAGGATATAATTTAATGTATAAGGCATCTTCGAAAAATAAATANNTGACTTATTATTTATTTTCAGATACCTAAAGTAGTTTTATTATTTAAGCGTTTTAACTCTTAAATAGAAAGGAGGAGGTATGAAAAAGTTAGAAATAAACCTTCCCAATAATTATTATGAAATCCTTATTAAATCAGGAATTATAAATAAGATGGGTGAAGAGATTTCAAAGATATACGATGGAGATAAAGTAGCTTTAATTACTGATGAAAATGTAGATAAATTTTATGGTGATATAGTTGAAAAATCCTTAAAAGATATGAAGTTTGAAGTTTTAAAGGTAGTTTTAAGGCCTGGAGAGGGAAGTAAATCTATGGAGACTTTAGTAGAACTTTATAATGAACTTTTAGATTTTAAATTAAATAGAGGAAATTTAATTATAGCTTTAGGCGGAGGTGTGATTGGAGATTTAGTGGGCTTTTGTGCAGCTACTCTTTTAAGGGGAATTCCTTTTGTTCAAGTTCCAACTTCATTACTTGCACAAATAGACTCATCTATAGGTGGAAAGGTTGCTGTGGATTTACCTAGGGGCAAAAATTTAGTAGGTAATTTTTATCATCCTAAGGCTGTTTATATAGATCCTCAGGTGCTTAAGACATTAGAGAAAAGATATATAAATGATGGTCTTGGAGAAGCTATAAAATATGGATTGATAAAAGATAAAGAACTATTTAGGAAGTTTGAGGCTGTAGAAAGCTACGAGGCTTTATTTGAAGACATGGAGGATATCATATACAGATGTTGCAACATAAAAAAGCAGGTAGTAGAGCAGGATGAAAAAGATAATGGAGAGAGAATGATTTTAAATTTTGGTCATACCATAGGGCATGCTATAGAGAAGCTTCAGAATTATAAAGGGGTTTCTCATGGGGAAGCAGTAGCTATAGGGATGTATTTAATATCACTTAGGTGTGAGGAGTTAAATATATGCAGAGATGGTGTATCTCATAGAATAAAGAAGCTGCTAGATAAGTTTAGTTTGCCTTATAGTTTTCAGGGAGAAAGTAGAGATGACATTATAGATGCTATTTCAGTAGATAAAAAAACAAGAGGAAATTTTATAAATTTAATTCTTATCAAGAATATAGGAGATGTTTTTATCTATAAAGCTAATCATGAGGAACTAGAGAAGTTTATTTAGGAGGAAAAATAGTGGATAAAATTATAATAAAGCCGAAATTATTAAAAGGAAATATTGTTGTTCCTCCTTCTAAGAGTTTAGGGCATAGAGGAATAATTGCTGCAGCTTTAAGTCATGGAGTTTCTAAAGTTGATAATATACATCTATCTAAAGATATAGAAGCTACTATAGATATTATGAAAGAGCTAGGAGCAATTATTGATATTAAGGATGACAGTTTGCTTATTGATGGAAGTAATATATTTTCCTATAAAAAGAACCTTGATTTAAAATGTAATGAATCTGGGTCTACTATAAGATTTCTTATTCCTTTAGCTTTAACTAAAAGAGGGGATTATGTATTTCATGGAGAAGGAAAGCTAGTAACAAGACCACTGGAACCCTATTATGAGATTTTTAATAAAAAGGGCATAGGATATTCAACTACAGAAGGAGGATTACCTTTAAGGGTAAGTGGAAAACTTACCAGTGGTACATATAGAATTAGGGGAGATATTAGTTCACAATTCATAACGGGATTACTATTTTCTCTTCCCCTCTTGGATGGTGATTCCAGAATATATGTAACCACAAAGTTAGAATCTAAAGGATATATAGATCTTACATTACAGGTGTTAAAAGAGTTTGGTATACAAATAGAAAATAATGATTATAGGGAATTTAATATTAAGGGAAATCAAAGGTATCATAGTAGAGATTATTATATAGAGGGAGACTATTCTCAAGGAGCGTTCCTTTTAGTAGCAGGGGCCTTAGGATCTTATATAATTTGTTCTGGTTTAAATAGAAATTCTCTTCAAGGAGATAGAGTTATATTAGATATTTTAACAGCTATGGGATGTAGCATAGAGGAGAGTGGAGAAAACATAAGGGTAAATCCTTCTAGAACTAAGGGTATAGAAATAGATGCTTCTAATTGCCCAGATTTAGTTCCAATTCTTGCAGTTTTAGCTAGTCTTTCAGAGGGTGAAACTAGAATAGTAAATGCTAAGAGGCTTAGAATTAAGGAATGTGATAGACTACATGCCATAACTACAGAATTAAATAAATTAGGAGCAAATATAAAAGAATTAGAAGACTCTTTGATAATATCAGGGGTTAATGAGTTAAAGGGTGGAGAAGTGAATTCTCACAATGACCATAGAATAGTAATGGCTTTGGCAATAGCGGCTACAAGAGCTAAAGGAGAAGTTATTATAAATAACCCTAGTGCTATAGAGAAATCTTATCCTAATTTCTTTAAGGATTATATTAAATTGGGGGGGGAATGTTATGGGGTCAATCATAGGAAATAAAATAAAGGTATCAATCTTTGGTGAATCCCATGGTGATGCCATAGGTGTTGTGATTGATGGATTACCTGCTGGGCATAAGGTAGATTTTGAATTTATTTATGAAGAAATGAGAAGGAGGGCGCCAGGTCAAGACTCTTTATCTACACCAAGAATAGAAAAGGATATACCTAAAATATTGAGTGGGATTTTTCAAGAAAGAACTACAGGAGCGCCATTATCAGCTATTATCGAGAATAATAATATAAAATCAAAAGATTACTCTGAACTTAAGGTAAAAATGAGACCTAGTCACTGTGATTACCCAGCTATGATTAAGTATGAAGGGTTTAATGATTATAGAGGTGGTGGACATTTTTCAGGTAGACTTACAGCACTTTTAGTATTTGCAGGGGCAATATGCAAGGATATCTTAAAGAAGCACAATGTATATATAGGAGCTCATATAAAATCTATTGGGAGTATAAAGGATGAGAGTTTTGATAGAGTAAATATAACAAAAGAGCTATTAGAAGCTTTAAGAGAAGATAGATTTCCTACTTTAAATAATGTTATTGAAGAGAAAATGAAAAATGAAATTTTAATGGTTAAATCTTTAGGAGATTCTATTGGTGGAATTGTAGAAGCAGCAGTTATTAACTTACCAGTAGGGATTGGAAATCCAATGTTTCACTCTGTAGAAAGTGTATTATCTCATATGCTATTTTCTATTCCAGCAGTTAAAGGAGTAGAATTTGGAGAAGGATTTAATATTACAACTCTAAAAGGTAGTGAAGCTAATGATGAATATTATATGGATGATAATACTATAAAAATTTATTCGAATAATAATGGAGGTGTCCTAGGGGGAATAACCACTGGAATGCCAATTACATTCTCGGTAGCTTTTAAGCCAACTCCATCTATAGCGTTACCTCAAAGAACTGTAAATGTGAAAACAAGAGATAATGATATATTAGAAATTAAGGGAAGACATGATCCTTGTATAGTACAAAGAGCAGTACCAGTAGTAGAATGTGTTACGGCTATTGCTATTTTAGATATGATGCTTCAGTAGAGTAGTTTTATTAAGTGAAACTTAGTTTTAGAGTGACGTTGATTTGTCACTAAAGTCTAGTGAACTTATTTATGGTCATGAAATTGGCATTTATTACTCTTATGGAGAATGGCATAGAAGATAGTATTAAATGAGGAAGAGTCCAGATACCATGGGAAGGAGGAAAGTTTTGAATAATATTATATTGATAGGATTATCAGGCTGTGGAAAAACCTGCTTAGGTAATATAGTCAGCAAAGAAGAAGGACTAAATTTTATTGACCTAGATGAATATGTAGAAGAAAAAAATAATATGACCATAAAGGAAATGTTTGATATTAGTGAAAAATTCTTCAGAGATAAGGAATCTGAAGCGGTGGAAGAGGCTTCAAAATTGAAAAATACTATTATTTCTACTGGTGGAGGAGTTATAAAGAGAAAATATAATATGGATATATTGTATAAAAGTGGATGCATAATATTTATAGATAGAGCACCAGAGAACATAATAAGCACTCTAGATACTTCAAATAGACCTCTTTTAAAAGACGGTAAAGAAAAGTTATATGACTTACATAAAGAAAGATATGAACTATATAAAAAATATGCTCATATCATTATAGATAACAATGAAAATAAAGAAAAGACTATTGATGCTTTAAAGAATATAATTAATACTAGAATCCATAAGGAGGAGTATCATTAAGTACCTAATTATTAAATCTTATATACTTATAAAGTCATATATTCATACATTGAAATATTATATTAATATATAGGAATTGAGGTGAGGGCGTGGATATTAAGAAGATAATGTCTATAGTAAAACGTCAAGAAGGACTTAAGTTAGACTTTAAGCAGAAACTATCTTTAGATATTGAAAGTGGTAAAAAAGAACTAGCTAAAGATGTTTGCGCTATTGCTAATTCAAAGGGTGGAAGAGGATATATCGTTGTAGGTATCGAGGATAAAACAAAAGATATAGTAGGATTAGATGAAAGTGAAGTTTTCACAGAAGAACAGGTTCAACAAGTAGTGTCCTCTAGATGTGAACCACCAATTCCGATTTCTGTAGATGAGTATAATATAAAGGACAAAAGGATTTGTATTATAACTATATATGATGGAGAACAAAAGCCGTATCAACTTAAAGAAAATGGAGCATTTTATATTAGAAGAGGTTCTACTACTGATACTATGAGAAAACAGGAGTTAGTAGAAGCCTTTGAGGAAAACTTAGATTTTTACATTGAGACTTGCCAAGTGGTGAGAAGTGATATTAATCTTATAAACATGGAAATAGTGAAAAAATATTTTAATAATAAAGGGATAGCTATAAATAGCTCTAATGAAAAATTTCTAATGAAGAGTGCTGGTATAGTGTATACAGATAAGGATACAGGAGAAGAAAAATGTACCTTAGGAGGACTTCTAGTATTCTCAGATAATAATAGTATCTGCATACCTCAAAACATGATTAGGATAACTAATAAGCTAGGAAAGGGAGAGGAGAGGGTAAATATTGTACAAGGTAATCTTTTATCAATGATAGATAGAAGTGAAAGTATATTGAAAAAAATATTACCTAGGAATTACCCCATAGGAGCTATAGTTGAGGGAATAAATAATGCAGTGCTGTATAGGGAATATTCTTCTATCAATAGAGTTATAGAGGTGGTAATATCTCGAAACAGTATAATTATTAATAGTCCAGGGCAAATGATACAGAATAATTCTATAGGTAAAAGAATTAATTATAATAGAAGAAACATGTGGCTTTATGAAAAACTAGTAACACTAGATGATAACAAACGATTTTTAAACAATGAAGGTGGATTAGGTAGAATAAGAAGTTCTTTTAAGAGAAATGTAACTTTCATCAATTCTAGGGCAGAGGATTGTTTTAAGGTTATATTACCAGGAACAAAGGTTTATGAAGATAAAAAAGGAGTATAATTTTTATACCCCTTTTTTAAAAGTTTAAACTTACTATTTTTTTTTGCAAAATTTAATATATAGTAGTGTTAGAGTTTGAATATGAATTTCTTCGTCCACTATTATCCTTTCAAGTATTTTAGTAATATTATCATCTTTGATTAGTGATATGGTACTTTTATACTGCCTAATAGCTGCCTTCTCACCATCTATATTTTCACGAATCATTGAGGCTAGATTTGAACCGTATTCAATAAATTTAGGTGACCATTCAAGCTCTCTACCTCCTTTATTGATTTCAAATCGAGGATTTCCACCAAGAGCTATGATAAGCTTGCCCAAGATTTCTAAGTGTTCCATTTCTACCATGGCTATATGTTTTAAGCAGTGTGCTGCATCTTTAAATTTTTCGGATATAGCTAGACTGTGGTATATATATTGATTTATAGCAGTAAGTTCTGAAATAGCACCAGCATAGTTAACTTGTATTAAATTAGCGTAAGATTTATTTTTATCTTGGCAACTTATTTCAGGATAAGGTAAATCTGATTTATATATATGCTTAGCTTCCATAGCATATCTCCTTAAAAATTTTTACCATATATAATATGAGAATGAATATATTTTAGTGAGAGTTATTTATTATTAAAATTTTAACTGAATTGACAAAAAAAAATAAACATGTAATAATTAAAAAAACATGTGAAAACAGTTGCAAGAAGGAGTTATATATGGATTTAAGAAGATTATTAGAGGAAAATCCTATAATAGCAGCAGTTAAAAATGAGCGAGAGTTAGATATAGCAATAGATTCAGATGTTCAGGTAATATTTGTGCTATTTGGTGATATACTTAACATTAAAGTGATAAGTGAAAAGATAAATTCTAAAAATAAGATAGGTATAGTTCATATAGATTTAGTAGACGGTATTACCAATAGAGAAGTTGGAATAAAATACTTAAAAAAAGAAACTTACTTTAAGGGTGTAATAAGTACCAAACCTCAGGTAATTAAATATGCTAAGGCCTATAACTTATTGGCTATACAGAGGGTGTTTATCTTTGATACTCTTTCACTAAATAATGCCATAAAGCATCTTGGTGAAGAGTGTGATGCTATAGAGGTATTGCCAGGGGTTATACCTAAGGTTATAGAGAAGCTTGCAGAAAAGTCAAATAAACCTATAATTGCTGGCGGACTTATTGAAAGTAAGGAAGAGATAATAACAGCCTTAAAATCAGGAGCAACCTGTGTATCTACTACAAAAGAAGAGATTTGGGCTATGTAGGCGAAGAGAGATGAGATGGCTACATAAGACTAGAATGCTAGTTTTATGTGCCTTTTTATTTTATGCATCTTCAAAAAATAAATAAGTCAGAATGCTCGTATATTTGACTTATTATTTATTTTCAGATGCCTTAATATAGATAAGAATAATTTTATACATATACATATTAAATAATTTATGGATGGAGGATTAAAATGGCAGATTATATAATTGCATTAGACCAGGGGACTACAAGTTCTAGAGCAATAATTTTTGATAAGGAACAAAATATATTAGGAGTGAGCCAAAAGGAATTTACACAAATATATCCCAAGGAAGGATGGGTAGAGCATGATCCAATGGAGATATGGAGTAGTCAGTATTCTATGCTTCAAGAGGTTATGGCAAAGTGTAACATATCACAAAAGGATGTAGCAGCTATTGGAATAACTAACCAAAGAGAGACTACTATTGTGTGGGATAAAAATACAGGAATGCCTATATATAATGCAATCGTATGGCAATGCAGAAGAACAGCTCATATATGTGATGAGTTAGTAAATGAAGGTTTTAGTGATTATATAAAAGAAAATACAGGATTATTAATTGATGCATATTTTTCAGGAACTAAGATAAAGTGGATTCTAGATAAAGTGGATGGAGCTAGAGAGAAGGCTGAAAGAGGAGAGCTTTTATTTGGAACAGTAGATACTTGGCTAGTATGGAAGCTCACTAATGGAAAGGTTCATGTAACAGATTATACTAACGCATCAAGGACTATGCTTTATAACATTAAGGAATTAAAATGGGATGAAAAAATATTAGATAAATTACAAATTCCTAAATCAATGCTGCCGGAAGTTAAAAATTCCTCAGAGATATATGGGCACACTAATTTAGGGGGAAATGGAGGAATCAGAGTTCCTATAGCAGGAATAGCAGGGGATCAACAGGCTGCTTTATTTGGTCAAGCTTGTTTTGAAAGGGGAAGTGCTAAAAATACTTATGGCACAGGATGTTTCATGCTAATGAATACAGGTGATGAAATAATTCAAAGCAAAAATGGATTAATAACTACTATTGCTATAGGAATTGATGGAAAAGTTCAATATGCCCTTGAAGGTTCTGTATTTGTTGGAGGAGCGGTTATTCAATGGCTTCGTGATGAATTAAGAATGATAAATGATGCTGTGGATACAGAGTATTTTGCTAATAAGGTAGATGATAATGGAGGAGTATATGTAGTACCTGCTTTTGTAGGATTAGGTGCACCATATTGGGATATGTATGCAAGGGGAGCTATCTTTGGACTAACTAGAGGAGCTAATAGAAATCATATTATAAGAGCTGCACTAGAATCTATAGCATACCAATCGAAGGCAGTTATTGATGCCATGTCTGAAGATGCTGGATATAAAATTGAAAAACTAAAGGTAGATGGAGGAGCAAGTAGGAATGGATTCTTAATGCAATTCCAAGCAGATATTATAGGACAAGAAGTTACTAGACCAATAATATCAGAAACTACGGCATTAGGAGCTGCATACTTAGCTGGTCTTGCAGTGGGTTTCTGGAAGAGCAAAGAAGAAATTGCAGAGAAGTGGTTTGCTAGTAAGACCTATATGCCTACCTACGATAAAGAAACTATAAATAGACTTTATTCAGGGTGGGAAAAGGCTGTAGATCGAACTAGACAATGGGAAGAGGATTAATTAAATTTATTTAGGGGGGTAAACTATGGAATTTAAAATAAAGAAGTTTAATGAGTTAACTACAGAAGAGTTATATAAAATTTTAAAGGTGAGAAATGAAGTTTTCGTAGTAGAACAGACTTGTATTTATCAAGACTGTGATGACAAAGACTACAATTCCTATCACTTATATTTAGAAGAAGGAAATGAAGTGGTTGGATATTTAAGAATAGTCAATAAGGGAATTTCCTATGATGAAATATCTATTGGAAGAGTAGTAGTTAAGGATACTCATAGAAATAAAGGACTAAGTAGAAGGATGATGCTAGCAGCAATTAAGTTTGTAGAAGAAAAACTTAATTCTACCGAAATTAGATTATCTGGACAGGTTTATATAAAGGACTTTTACGAAAGTCTTGGATTTAAACAAGTATCAGAAGAGTATCTAGAAGATGATATACCTCATGTAGAAATGTTATATAAAAAGTAGATTATTTATAAAAGGGCTTCCCATCTTTGACTTATTATTTATTTTCAAATGCCTAATATATTGTATAGCAGACTTTACAGTATGAATAAAAGCAACATATTAAACATATTTCATGGATTCTTTAGTTACAGTAGCGGAAATATGGACACTTTTTTAAAAAAGTGATATACTATTAGTATAAACAGAGTTCTTGGCTTCTACGAAGCTTTAGAAGTCGTTGTCCAGGGACGTAGATGCTCTTTACTCCAACTTTGAAGNNTGCGATGGGAGTATTAGAGCAGATAGTTATCGGATAAATGAATTATTAGTGCTGATAAGAGATTTAGAGACAAGCACAAAATAGGGTTTATATCCTTATTTTGTCTTGTCTTTTTTGCGATTAAAGGAGGAAATTTTAATGTATGATGTGGCCATAATAGGTGCTGGAATAATCGGAGCTTCAATATTTAGAGAACTTATGAAATATAACTTGAAAGTAGCAATAATTGATAAAGAGAATGATGTTTCTATGGGAACATCTAAAGCAAACTCAGCAATTGTACATGCAGGCTATGATCCTAAGGAAGGAACTTTAATGGCGAAGTATAATGTTGAAGGAAATGAAATGTTTGGAGATATTTGCAATGAACTATCAGTACCCTTTAAAAGAAATGGATCTTTAGTTATTGGATTTAGTGAAGAGGATATGGAAACTATAAGAGAATTATATGATAACGGAAATAAGATTGGTGTTAAAGGGCTTCAAATTTTAAACAAAGAAGAATTACTTAAAAAAGAAACGAATCTAAGTCAAGATGTCATGGGAGCACTATATGCACCTACAGGAGGAATTGTTGGTGTCTTCGAATATACTATAGCACTTGTAGAAAATGCAGTAGAAAATGGTGGAGAAGTTAAACTAAATAGGCAAGTAATTGGAATAGAAAAGAAAAAACACTTTATTATAAATACAGCTCAGGGAGAAATTATAGAAAGTAAATATGTAGTTAATGCAGCGGGAGTTTATGCCGATAAAATACACAACCTAGTTTGCAAAGAGAGATTTAAGATAAATCCTATTAAAGGAGGATACTTTATTATGGACAAAAGCCAAGGAAATGTAGTTAGTCATACTATATTTCAATGTCCTTCTAAATTAGGTAAAGGTGTATTAGTTACCCCTACAGTTCATGGTAACTTATTAGTTGGACCCAATGCAGAAAGTGTAGATGATAGAGATGATGTATCAAATACAGCTGAAAGCTTAGATTTTATCAGAAGTACTGCTACAAGAACTACAAATAAAATTAATTTTAGAGAGATCATAAGAAACTTTGCAGGACTTAGAGCAAATCCTGATTGTGGAGATTTTGTTGTAGAAGAAGCCGAGGATGTAAAAGGATTTATAGATGCGGCAGGAATGAAGTCACCAGGCCTTTCTTCAGCACCAGCAGTTGCCTTAGACGTGGTAGAAATTCTTAAAAATTCTGGACTTAATGCTGAGCTAAAGAAAGACTTCAAGAATACTAGAAAGCAAATTAATTTTATGGAGCTATCTAATGAGGAAAAGGCAGAACTTATTAAAAAAGATAGTAGATATGGAAAGATAATTTGTAGATGTGAGAGTATAACAGAGGGTGAAATTGTAGATAGCATAAATAGATCCTTTGGAAAGATAAGCTTAGATGGAGTAAAGAGAAGATGTAGACCAGGCTCGGGAAGATGTCAAGGTGGATTCTGTGGTCCTAGAGTTCAAGAAATAATTGCAAGAGAACTTAATGTTCCAATGGAAGATATAGTTCAAGAGAGTGACAGCTCATATATTTTAATTGGAAGAACTAAATAGGAGGAAACATTTATGTATGATTTAATAGTAATAGGTGGAGGCCCAGCAGGACTTGCAGCAGCTTATGAAGCTTATGATAATGGAGTAGAGAGAATACTAATAGTAGAAAGAGATAGAGAGCTTGGCGGAATACTAAATCAATGTATTCATAATGGTTTTGGACTTCATACTTTTAAAGAGGAGCTTACAGGTCCTGAATATGCTCAAAGATTTATTGATATGATAAATGACACTAAGGTGGAAGTTAAACTTAATACTATGGTATTAGAAATAAAAGAAAATAAAGAAATTCATATGATAAATGAGAAAGATGGATATTTAGTTCTAAAAGGAAAGGCAATCATTCTTGCCATGGGATGCAGAGAAAGAACTAGAGGAGCTATAAATATGCCAGGTGATAGACCTTCAGGAGTATTTACAGCAGGAGCAGCTCAGAGATATATCAACATGGAAGGATACATGCCAGGGAAGGAAGTTGTAATTCTAGGTTCAGGTGATATAGGCCTTATTATGGCTAGAAGAATGACTTTAGAAGGTGCAAAGGTAAAGGCAGTAGTAGAACTTATGCCATATTCTAATGGTCTTAATAGAAATATTGTTCAATGCTTACAAGATTATGATATACCTCTTTATTTATCACATACTGTAACTAATGTTGTAGGAAAAAAGAGATTAGAAAAAGTAGTAATTACAAAGGTTGATGAAAATAAGAAACCTATAAAAGGAACTGAAATAGAATTTGATTGTGACACTTTATTATTATCCGTTGGATTGATACCAGAGAATGAATTGTCTTCTAAAGCTGGTATTGAGAAAGACATAAGAACTAATGGACTTGTGGTAAATGAAAGCATGGAAACATCTGTAGAAGGAATATTTGCCTGTGGAAATGTGGTTCATGTTCATGATTTAGTAGATTTTGTTAGTGTTGAATCTAAACATGCTGGAATTTGTGCTGCTAAATATATTCAAGGGAAAGATGTTAAAGGAAATTATATAAATATAGTAAATGGTAAAAATGTTAATTACACAGTTCCTCAGAAATTAAATATAGAGGCGGTAGAAGATAAGCTGACTATATTTATGAGAGTAAATAATATTTATCATAATAAGAGTCTTGTAGTTAAATGCGGAGAAGAAAAAATAGCAAGCTTTAAAAGAAATCACTTAGCACCTTCAGAAATGGAAAAGATTTTGCTTAATAAAACTCAGCTAGAAAAGATTACAGGAGACATAGCAATTTCTCTAGAGGATGGTGAATAATATGATAAAGGAATTAATTTGTATAAGCTGCCCAATGGGATGTCATCTAAAAGTAGATACTGAAACAATGGAGGTTACAGGAAACACCTGTAAAAGAGGAAAAGTTTATGGAATAAATGAAGTAACTAATCCTGTAAGAGTTGTAACTACTACAGTAAAAGTTAAAAATGGTGAGCTACCAGTTATACCTGTGAAGACAAAGGAACCTATTTCAAAGGAATTAAATTTTAAAGCTATGGAAATATTGAATTCTATAGAAGTAGAAGCTCCAATTTCTATGGGAGATATCATAGTAAAAGACATTCTAGGTACAGGGGTAGATGTAGTAGCTGCTAGAAACTTAAAGAAGAATGTATAAATATATTTTTAAAATAATGAGGAATTAGAATAATAATTTATATATAAGAATAATATATTTACTATGAAGCATTTTTAGGTAGGAGTTTATGGCACAGAGAAGAGTTATTGAGAGTTATGGAAGAGACATAGGTTTTACTATAGATCAGTTATGTAAACTTATAAATTCATATAAAATATTAGTTGATGCAGCCAGTAATGTAAACTGTATTACTATTGCAAGTAAAAGTGATATTAAAGATGCCCTTAAAAGAGCACGAGAAGTTGGCTGTTTAATAGATGAGCTTATAGATGTATTAGACTGTAGTATATGTACCTGGGGTAACTACATGAAATTAAAAACTGAGTATATAAACTCTAGATTAGATTTATGCACTATAGAAGCTGAAATAGAAGAAGAAATTAGGTTGCAGGGACCTTAATTAAATAAAACATGTTATAAAATAATTAGAAAGATGTTAATATATAGATGTATGTTAGCATCTTTTGATTTTTTATTAATTGTGAAAGTGAGAGATTTGTATGTGGTATGATTACTTTGATTCTATTATAGGAACTATATATGTAGTTATGGATGAAAAGGGAGTATTGAAGATAGAACTTTTTCAAGATAGATGGACTGAGTACTACAGCCTTAATAAGTCCAATTTAGAACATAATGTAAATAAATGCTTAAGTGCTATAGCTCAGTTAAAAGAGTATTTTAATGGGCAAAGGAGAGTTTTTGATTTACCATTATCAATAAATACTACAGAATTTAGAAATAAAGTTTGGCAGGAACTTATCAATATACCCTATGGAGAAACAAAAAGTTATAGTGATATTGCTATGGCAATTGGTAATCCTAAAGGTGTAAGAGCTATAGGTGGAGCTAATAAGGCAAATGAATTTCCAATAGTAATACCATGTCATAGAGTTATTGGTAAAGGTGGAAAACTAGTAGGATATGCTGGAAATCATACAGATATACAAAGTAAACTCTTAGAGTTTGAAAAAAATAATAAAAATAACTTTATTTAAAACTCATTAATTTACCAGTTATAAATAATTATATATTTACACAAAATAGACTAAAAGATACCTTTAGTCTATTTTTTATTTAAGGCATCTTCAAAAAATAGATAAGTTAGAATGTGCGTCTATTTTGCGTTATACTGCGTCAACAGAACCCTTAGATAGNNTATTTTCAGATGCCTAATAGAACTATAAGGCCAATTTTTATGTTAAATTCTTTGCTAGGAGGATATATATGAAAAAGCTATTTATATGTGGATTTATAATTTTAACTATATTACTTACTCCTTTTAATAATATAAGTGTATTTGCAGATAATACAAGAGAAAATAGTGATACATATAATATTAAAATGAAACAAGATATTCTTACTTTAATGATGGCATATCCGGAGTATATAACTAGAATTGAAAAAAGTGAAGATGGTAAGGTATTTATTGTAACGACTTCAGGCAAGAAAATACTCTATGATGATAAACGAACTAAGGATTTCAATGGAAAGATGGATAATGCAGACCTTCAAGATATATTAGAAGATATTTATCCTCTTAGCATGCTAGATAAACTTCTAGATATAAATAGAGACCCTGGTAGATTTAGAAATTATAATCTATTGAATGAGGTTTATGGAAGCAGTGAAAAATTGGTTTCATCGAACTTAGTAGGGGTTCCATCACCTTATAAAAGTTATCAATTTAATAAAAATAATGGAGCAGCAGAAAGTTTAAAGAATGCCATGGAGGAATTAAAACAATTAGCACAAGGAAACGGAGCGGTATCAGCACTTATAAATCCTGTTAATGGAACCTTTAATTATAGGGTTATATCAGGTACAGGAAAGTTAAGTCCACATGCCTATGGTATAGCTATTGACCTTAATAGTAATCCTAGTGATTATTGGAAATGGGCATCCAGAGAAGCAGGAGAAAAGAGAATGCTATCTTACCCAAAAGAATTAGTGGAGACCTTTGAGAAAAATAATTTCGTATGGGGTGGAAAATGGGGACATTTTGATATTCTTCACTTTGAATATAGACCAGAGATACTAATTAAGGCAAGATACTTTGGAGAAACATTTAAGGATGGTATGGAATGGTTTGGTGAGGTTCCAAGAGATGAAAAAATAAATGAGTACATTAGCGTTATTGAATCAACTTTAAATTAGTATTAAGGCATCTTCAAAAAATNNTTCCTTGTCTAACTCAAAATATACTTCCCCTCTTTGAGTTGTTATTTATTTCCAGATGCCTAATGAGAGATTTTAGATGAGGAGGACCTTTATGAATATTATAAGATCCATAAAAAAACTATTTACATGGAAACTAATATTTGGAATATTACTAGCTATTATTATTGCAAATGTGCTTCTATCTAGAGCTAATGCTGAAGAAGTAGATGAAGAAGTAAAACTAGAGATTAGGAACTTTATTGAAGAGACCATTGCAAAACGTAATAGAGCAATAGTAACAGGAGAAGAGGAAAGTATTAAGTCCGTTTATGATATGGGAACTAAGTATGGTAGATGGGCTTATGAAAATGAAGAGAAAAAAATGATTTATTTGCACAATTGGGAACAAAAGCAGGGAGTAAAAATCACTGAAATAATTCCTAAGGTAGTAGTAAATCGTATAAGTGAGAAGGAGAATGGATTTAAAGTCAATTTTACATGCTCTACAGAATATAGATATGTCTATGAAGATAGGCCCAAAGAAGTCAATGCTGCAAGAATAGGGACTTATCATGTTTCTAGTTTAATTAGCAAAGATGATAGTTTTCTAATAAATAAAGAATGGTACACAGATCCTTTTGCTGACTCTTTAAACTTAGAGAAATTAAAGGTAGATGATGTGAAGGAATTTATATTAGCCCAAGAGCGTAAAGACTTTTCAAATTTAGATGAAAGGAGAAAAGCATCTGTAGAATACGCTAATAAATATTGTGGGGCAGCCACAGAAGAGGAGTTTGGGTATAAATATAATAAAGAGTACAGAAACTTCAATCCAGAGGGCGGAGATTGTGCAAATTTTGCTTCGCAGATATTGCATGAAGGTGGCAAGTTTAAAGTAAACTCAGCATGGAATTATTCTAAAGGAGAAGCTTCTGCATCATGGGTAAATGCAGATAAATTTAAGAACTATTGGGTACATAGCGGGAGAGCTTCAGTAATAGCCTACGGAACCTATGATAAGGTATATAAAGCTTCCTATCAACTTATGCCAGGAGACTTTGTTGCTTATGAGAAAAAGGGTGATATTAAACATATATCCACTGTAACTAATGCAGATTCTAGAGGATATGCCTTAGTTACATGTCATAATACAGATAGAAACGATGTACCTTGGGACTTGGGGTGGAGCGATAAAAATATTAAGTTCTGGCTTGTAAGGGTTCACTATTAAAAAGAATATTTAATTAACCTTATTAGGATACATAGCATACCTTAAAATATAAACATTTATATTAGAGGGCAATATGTATCCTATTAAATTTGAGAATTTGTATTATGAAAAGATTTGGGGTGGAAGAAAACTAGAAAATTATAGAAGAAATCTCCCTGAAGGAAACATAGGAGAAAGCTGGGAGATTGCCTGTCATAAAAATGGAATGAGTATAGTTAGTAATGGAGAAGATAAAGGAAATACTCTTATTGAAATAATTAAGAAATATAAAAATTTAATTGTAGGAGATAAGATATATATAGATGATTTTAAAGAAAGAAATTTTCCACTATTGATGAAAATTATAAATTCTAATGATAATCTATCTGTTCAGGTACATCCTAATGATGATTATGCTCATAGATTAGAAAATGATAATGGCAAGGTAGAAGCTTGGTATATTATAGATTGCGAGGAAGGATCAGAAATAATTGTTGGTACCAGAGAATGCACAAAAGAAGAATTCAAGAGAAGTTGTGATATAGGTACTGTAGAGGCGTACATGAATAGAATATCAGTTAAACCAGGGGAGTTATTTTTAATAGAGCCTGGATTACTTCATTCCATAGGAAAAGGTATATTATTAGCAGAAATACAACAGAATAGCGATACTACCTATAGAGTTTATGACTATGGTAGAGGAAGAGAGCTTCATATGAATAAAGCATTAGATGTAATTGATTTTAAAGGCAAGCCTAAGAGTATATATATAAAGAACAATTTATCAGTAGAAAAATGCATTAACTTAGATAAATTTAATATAGATATATATAATATAAATGGAAGCTATAGTGAAGCTAGTGACAAGTGTAAGTTTTTTATATTTACTTGTATAGAAGGTGAAGGAGAAATTAGTTTTATGGATGAAGGAGTTAGGAAATACATGGATATATATACATTGGAAAGTTTTCTAATTCCAGCATATTTGGGTGAATATATAATGACAGGTAGTATGAAGCTAATAAAAAGTTATATATATTAAATTAATAAAAAAGGACTATATTATGCTAATAAAACCAGGGGATATTAGTATAGTATGGTCCTTTTGAAGATGCCTAAAATTAAATTATTTATTATATTTTAATCTTCTCAATAGACTTACAGGAAGTATAGTATCTATATTATCATCACATTTTCTTGAAAGAGTAGAAGGCCTTGGGATAGTAACAATAGGTGGTGATATTATATCTTGCTGGTTGTAAATTCCTCTAATAGCATCGAATACTCCGAGCATGTCAAGAATACCATAGCCCCAATATGGGTTAGGATACGCTTCATTTGGTCTCTTTTTAGTTCCTCTAATTAAAAGTGTTTTTATAGTTTCAGAAGACATTGTAGGTAGATTTTTATTTGTAATACCCCATTGGTATATAAGAGCTATAGCACCAGCTAATACTGCAGTGGCGGCACTAGAGCCTGATACAGTCGTTGTAGTATTGTTTAGAGAAGTAGTTAATACATTTACACCTCCACAAGTTATGTCAGGTTTAATTTCATTGGTTGATGTAAAACCAACTCCAGATTTTGAGCCTATGGTATTGGTATTTTGGTTATAGAACGCAGTAGTAATAGAAGTGGCACTAGTAGAAGGAATAGCGAGAGTTGTAAAGTTATCTGGATTTAATAGAGCAGTACCTGGTCTAGATAGTGGGCGTTGATCAATCCAGACATTGAATGAGCCATTTACAATATA
>DCDL01000002.1:0-483 GCA_002316385.1 Clostridium sp. UBA1056 | reverse complement strand
ATGAGCACCTAGATTACTACTCATTGGTAAAAATATTACTATAGGCCTTTCATATTTAGCTCTTTCTTGTACAAGATAGAGCATAGCTGTAGCTATATCAGTATTATGGTAAATTGGGATACTAGTTGATGAGACCTCCGATATTTCAGAGAATTCTCTTATAGGCCTTACCTTTACTACTATAAAATCACAGTTAGGAGCAGCACCTTTCACATTGTTGTAACCTCTAGCACCTATTATACCTGCACACTGAGTCCCATGTCCGTTGGTATCTCTTTCAGGAACAATAGAGTATGGATCACCGCCATCTTTACTTAATTTAATAGCTGCATTTATTTGCTCATTTGAATATACGCTACCGTAACGAATATTTTCTGGTGAAACTCCACTACTATCAGTTTGATCCCAAATAGACAAGATTCTAGTAGTTCCATCTTCTCTAGTAAATTCTACATTTAAATAGTCTATACCAGTATCTATAGT
>DCDL01000008.1 GCA_002316385.1 Clostridium sp. UBA1056 | reverse complement strand
TTTATTTTCAGATGCCTAAATAATTTCAACTTCTAAATTATATCATAGAACCATTAAACTACTGCATATATTTATATACTTTTTTTATTAAGGACTCTTCTAAATCCTTTTCTTCTTGAGTTTTAAATACAATATTTTGTTTCATTTTATACCTCTTTTATATCACAATTTTGAAATCCAAATTTCAGCATCTGCAATATTCTTAAATGTTCTAAAATAATTTCCTTTGTTAGCTTCCATAATCATTTCTTTAAATCGCTCATTAAGCTTTTCTTCGTCTTCAATAATAACAGCAACTTTTACATGGTAATTTATAAATTTTTGTAATGCCATGCCTGCTAATCCTGTTTTAAGATTAAAGAAATCTTCAGATAATACATTAGAATGCAGTATTATTGTATAAACGTCATTTTCCATACATTTAGATATGCAATCCAGCACATCTTGCTCTGAAGAAAGTTTCCTCAAATCAGAAGCAAATTCAATATATTTATTGTTATCTTTATTTACTACTCTGTAATTCAAAGCATTCACTCTCCTTATAAATTTGTTTGTTCCACAAGCATAGAAATTGAACTTAGCATACCTTCAATAAATCTTACATTTCCCCATAACAAGACCCTTAGTCTGTTTACTTTTTCATCATATTTCATATTAATTGTTGATTTTTCCATTTCGGAATCTTTACAATTCATTACTGCTATAAGAGTATTTGATATTCTAAAATATTCTTCTTTATCTACATCATTAATATCTACAACAGTAGATACATTTATCTTTTGCTTTATAGTATCTTTCACTTCTCCATTAGTAACAAAATCAATATTTGACTCTTCACTAATCTTTTTATTATTAATACTAACATTATTTTTTTCCATAAAAACACTTAAATCATGACCTGAAATTCTCCATTGCTTTCCAACTTTATTTGCTCCAAGCTTACCTTCTGTTATAAATTTTCTTATAGTTTTGTGATGCATACCTAATATTTCTGCAATTTTATCTATTGTATAAAATTGATTTTCCATAAAAAATCTACCCTTTCAAAATTAGTTTATGATTAAATTATAATAGTTCTCTTTACATCTGTAAAGCACTTTATTGTACTTTGTTTGATTTTATTGGATTTTGTTTAACTTCATTGTGCTTTGTTTCTATATATTGATTTGATAAAACATATCATCACTAAACCTCATTTATATTTAAATACCAGATCCACCTTTGGTCTATTAACTAGTTTTTAAGTTTTAATTTCCTTAATTTACATAGATATTAAAGAATACAATAATACAATCTAAGCTTTAAAAAATTTTACTGCCTTTGGAATAATTCAGGTACTTTGAGGTTGTAGCAATAGGTTTAAGAATAATAGCCATCAGTTTAGTAAACTGATGGCTATCATAATAATGAAATATTTGTTACTTGTATAAAATATGAGTAGTCATTAAATAGTTGAATTTATATCCAACCCATTCACTAACATTAATTGCATGTTTGTTTGCAGGATGATGACATACAAGCACCCTATCAAAATTAACAGTCTCGAATAATCTCTTATACATAGATGCATAAAGCCATTTTCCTAAATTCCTTCCCCTATAGGATCCTTTAACTCCAATCATAAATTGGTAAGGAAAACGAGTGTCGTTATTATTGGCAGATACATTTGATTTAGCAATCATTTCATTATTTGAGTTAAGAATCATATAACAATTATGAGTTATATTTCTTTTCTTATTAGATTCATTAATTTGTCTTTGTTTTTCAGGATTTATAATATATTGTACATAACCCTCTTCCATAAGATCTGGCATATCTTCCATAGTTTCTGTAAATAAATCACAAAATTGTTTGATATAGTCCTCTGAGATGATATCAGTATATTTAATAGAAAGATCTGAATTTTTCACTTCCAATTCTTTCATTGATTTATTAAGCATGTCTATATCAATGTCTTCTTTTTTCAAAGTGTAATAATTAGCCCTTAAGCTCACTTTATTATTGTATTGATTTATTAATTCATTTAATTCATAATTATATGTAGCCACTACAATTTCACCATGTTGAGCTAGTTTCTCTTGAACCAATTGATTTATAGCCTTAAGCATAAGTTCATCAATTGGTAAATCGCATAAAGTGATATTTAATTTATATTGTTCATTTCCATTACAGTCAGCAGCCTTACCACAATTAATCATTCCGCAAATTAAAGAATTCTTTTCAAGTACAAATAGCTCATTATCAATTCCATTAAAAGACGATAAATATAAAGCTTTATAGTCATCACTACTTTTATAGGGATCTAAAAAATTATATTTTTCCCCTATATTCTTATTGATTAAATATAAGTTTTCAACTTCATCTGCTGTCAAATTATTGGAGTCAATTTTATAAATTTTATACATCATCTCTACACCTCCATATTTTTGAGTTTTAACCAATATATAACATTCTAGCATACTTATTTAAGGTGAACAATACATTTTGTAGATTAAATTTACTATACACTTACTCTAAAATAATTTTACTAATATAGATAGAAGTTAACATCTCTTAGCAAAAAATACCACCACCCGTAAGTAACTATTTAAGCCATTACAGGTGGTGGATGTTTTACTGGTGGATGTGAGGGATGACCTTTGCAATCCACTGTTTTCTATTCAATATTATTATTGAGGTTATACTTCTAGATACTATACTTATACTCTCTGCTTCCTAGCATTCTTTTATAACTTGAGCTCTATGTTCACCTTTTAATATATTTTCAAAACAAATTATATTTATTATTTCCTTATTGCTTTAAATGCTTCTGTTTGTGATTTTATACCTTTTTCTGCTGCAAATCTTTCAATACTTGAAGCACCAAAGAAACCGTCAATTCCTTCTGTTTTTTCTATTACATATGCAGCATCTTCTGGCTCAGCAATAGGACCCCCATGGCAGATTACCATAATATCAGGATTAACTTCTCTTCCAGCTTTAATAATAGCTTCAATTCTCTCTACACAGTCATCAAGTGTAAGTGCTGTTTGTGCTCCTATTGTACCTTTTGTAGTTAATCCCATATGTGCAACTAATATATCAGCACCAGCTTCTGCCATTGCTCTTGCTTGGTCAGGGTCAAATACATAAGGAGTTGTAAGCATATCTAGTTCATGCGCTTTTCTTATCATTTCAACTTCTAAATCATAACCCATTCCAGTCTCTTCTAGGTTCTGTCTAAATACACCATCAATTAATCCTACTGTAGGGAAGTTTTGAACCCCTCCAAAACCTTGTGCTTTTAATTGCTTAAGAAAAATCTCCATTACTCTGAATGGGTCAGTTCCACAAACACCAGCAAGAACTGGAGTATTTTTTACAACCGGAAGTACTTCTGCTCCCATTTCAACTACAATCTGATTAGCATCTCCATAAGATAGTAATCCTGCAAGGGAACCTCTTCCTGCCATTCTGTATCTGCCTGAATTGTAAACTATAAGCATATCTGCTCCGCCAGCTTCACTGAATTTTGCCGTAATACCTGTACCAGCTCCTACACCTAATAATGTTTGCCCATTTTTAACCTGCTCTTTGAACTTTGCCATAATTTCACTTCTTGTCATTGTATTCATCAATAAAGCCTCCCTCTATAATTTAAATTTATTAATTTACTATTTTTTCATCATATCTATTAATTTTTGTGCTGCAGCTTCTGCAAACTCCACATCGTTAATAGCAAAGTCCATTTCTACTACTTCCACAACATTTCTGTTTACACCATTTTTTAATATATTAAATAATACCTCATCCTCTTCTGGACCGTAAAAAGGCTGACCTTCTAGATCAATAGCAGATACTCCTTTTAGAGGTATGAATAAAGCTGTTTTTTCTTTAGCTAGATTTAATTTTTCAACCAGTCTCATACCAATTGCTTCATTTTCCTCTTTATTTGTTCTCATAAGTGTTACTGAAGGATTATGTTTATATAAGTTACGTGTCATAAACTTCTCAGGAACTGTTTCATATGGCCCAAAATTACACATATCAATGGCACCTACTGATACAACCTGTGGTATTTGATTTTTGCCTGCTGCCTCTAAACGATGAGGTCCTGCATTTAAAACACCACCGATAACTTCATCTGCCCACTCTGTAGTAGTAAGGTCTAATACGCCTTCAATGAAGCCTCCATCGATAAGTGCTTCCATTGAACGTCCACCTACACCTGTTGCATGAAATACAAGAACTTCATAACCTCTCTTTTCAAGGTATTCCCTTGCAGCTGTTATACATGGAGTTGTTACACCGAACATAGTTGCAGCAACTAATGGCTTTTTCTCTACGACTTTTGTATTTTCAAACTTAAGCATACCTGCAATTGCAAATACTGCATTTGTAAAAATCCTTGTTGAAATCGAGTTAAGGCCTGCAACATCCACCACAGAAGGCATCATAATAATATCGCTGGTACCTACATAAGGTTCAGTATTGCCTGAAGCAACCGTTGAAACCATAACCTTTGGCACACCTATAGGCAGTGCCCTCATAGCTGGAGTTACCAATGAAGTTCCTCCAGTTCCACCAAAGGATATAATACCATCAAACTTACCCTGTTTATATAATTCAGGTAATAACTTCTCCATGCCTTTTGATAATACTTCTGTTGCTAATGCCCTATCTTTTTTAGAAACTAGAGTTTCTATGTTTGAGCCTGCTGATTTTGCAACTTCATTGTTTGATACATCTGGTTCAAATAATGGCTCAAATACACCGGTATGAATGGTAAAAGTACATAAACCCAAACCTTCTATTAGTTCTTTTACGTATAAATATTCAGTGCCTTTAGTGTCAAATGTTCCTGCAATAGCGATTGTCTTCATTTCTTTAATCTCCCTACATAAATTTTCTTTTATCTAGTCTGTACAATGTTAGATAAATGACTAAGATAATCTTCTTATAAAACGTATGATATTTATAAGTTAATCATACTTTTTTCGCCCCTTCATGTAAACGTTGCTATGTACTATATTTTTGTGTTTATGTCATATTTCTAAATTTATATTGTTTTGGCGAACACCCCTTATACTTTTTAAACATTTTGCTAAAGTGCACATAATCTTTATAACCAACTAATGATGCTAAGTCTGACAATTGGATATTCTCTTTATTTATAATTTCTGCTGCTTTATTTATACGGAATTTAACTAGATACTCTGGAAAACTACAACCAACTTCTTTTTTAAACAAACTGCTTAAGTATCCTCTAGATACATGAGCTACTTTGGCTAGGTCTAGAAATGAAATATCGTTCATATAATTTTGAGCAACATACTCCTTTACAAATTCAACATAATTATAGTGCTTTTTAATTCCATCTAACATTTTAATTATTAAATCATCTTCATCTAGCTGAGTTGAAACTTTAAAAGCTTTTGTTATGTTTGTAATAGACTTTTCTGATGGAATTCTTTCGAATGTCGATCCACCTATATATCCCATTAAGTCTTCAATATTACTATACATGTACTGAACATCGATTGGTGTTTTCACAGGTCCACCATATATTAATTTAATTACCTCTGGCTTTAACTCATTACATCTATTAAATATCTTTTCCGCTTTAACCTTTGCAGCTTCCAATGAGAAAACTTTTTTTGCTCCTAACAATCCTCCTCCTGTTAGACCTAAATGTACGCAAATAACGTCAGCTCCTGCAATAATCATCTGCTCCGCTTGCATTTCATTAAATACAAAGGCAACTGTAAACATGTCTTTTTCGTGGGCTATTCTTATTGCTTCTACTTCAATTAAATAATTACATCCTTCTTCTTCAAGAGCTTCACCGAACTGACTGTCTATAAGTCCAACTGTAGGGTAATTATTAATACCTGAAAAGCCCATATCCTTTATTTTATCTATGTAACTTTCCATATTCTTTAGAGGGTCCGTTGCATTGAGTCCAAATATAATAGGCATATCTTTTACCAAGGGTATTATCTCTTTTGAAGCAAAGTCCATTACCATATCATTGCTATTACAGAATGGCAAATAGCCTGCCAATGAACTTCTCCCCATTTGCCGAAATCTACCCGAATTTAACACTAAAATAAAATCAGCTCCACCCTTTTCAGCATATTTTGCTGTCATTCCTGTACCTGTTGCTACACCAATAATATGATTCCCACTTTTTATTTGTGTATTGATATTCTCTAATAACGTTTTTCTTTTCATACTTTCGAACCTCTTATTTTTTCATCATTTATCATTTTCAATAGTCAGATACTTAATATTATATAAATACAATACTCTTGACATGATATACCCAAATTATTATGTTTTACTATCTTTAATTATTTATTAATATTTCAATCTATTTCTTATTCCTTAAGAGCTATCCCTCTCTTATATTTTATATAAGTTTTATGTTAATAAACTAAAACAGATTAAAAATTTTTAATTAGTGGATTTGAGACTGATTTGTTTTACTTATGATAAGGTATTTGTACATAAAAAAACAGCCCTAACTAATTTCAATGGTTAAGGCTGCTTTTGTATTAACTATAATAACTCATATGTCTGACACTATTTATGATAAGTAAATTTCTAAGTTATTTATTAGGCTCAGAATCCCATCCACTTAAATTGCTATTTCCACTAAAGACAAGTTCATTATCTTTTAAATAATATACATCTTCATCTGGATAATATACTATGTCTCCTTGTTCTTTAGTACCAATATCAAGAATTTCTAAGGTTTCATCTCCTGTATTTATAAATTCATGAGCTATGCCCTTTCCTGCGGGCTTGGCAATAAAGTCTCCCTTTTTTATTAAATATTCTTTGCCATCAATCCTCAAAGTTCCATATCCACTAAGAATCAGGAAAAATTCTTCTTGTTTTGTATGACTGTGATATTTAGAACTTTTAGAACCTGGTAATATTCTATCAATATTTATATAAATCTTCTCGCTGCCAGTTGCTTTACCCAAATAAGAAGTATTAGCTTTACCTAGGAAGTCTATTACGTATTCATTAGGAAGGTTGTTAATATTTAATATATTAATCATATCTAAAACTATCTCCTTTAACTATTGTGTATCTCTTGAAACATATGTTCTAATTTATTTTACTAAATATGTATTTATATGTCAATATGTAAATACTAACTCTAATTATACTCTTTCCAATAGCCATTACATCCTTATGATATGGTTGTCCATATCAATTACAAGTAAGGTTTTCCCATTTTATTCTTCTGTATATGCTTTCCTCTTAAGAAAACTCACTATTCACATAGTTATAGGATCAAATTCAATTAAAAATTATAACAAACTATTATAAATCTCTACTCTTCATTTTATTTAATTCTAACTCTTTCTTTTCTTTAATCTTTTTTCTTCCTTCTTCCCATATAGAAAGTTGTATAACTATAAGTATAATAAAAGGGATTAAATTCCTTATACTAAATTCTATTTTTCCCAAATTAAATACTCCTATTGCAAATAGTAATGATACTATTGGCAAAATACCTCCTAATATCCAATTTTCACGTTTACTTAATAACTGTTGTGTAATTAACATCACTGTACCAGCTCCAAATGCTATAATAAGCTCCATTAAATCATTCATTTTTATTCTCCTTCGATTCCTCATTATATTTATCTATAATTAACTTAGCAGTTTCAATATCAATCTTTGATTCTACTGCTAATCCCTTAATAAATGTTTGAAATGGTTCCTCCTCACTTTTATCATTTAATTCTATCTTTTGAATAAGTTTATCTAATCTTAATCTTACAGTTGGGTACGAGACATCATATAATTTTGCAATCTCCTTTAAAGAACCTGATTTTAATGCAAAATTTTTTAAAAACCCCAAATCTTCCTTTTCTAAAGCAAATACCCATTTAGGAATTTTATCAATATCCATTTTAAACCTCCTCTCTTTAACAATGTTAAGTATAACATTAATTTTATTAAAGTCAATATTATATTTAATATTATTTTTATTAAATATAATATTAATTTATTTTTTAATTTTATTAATTTGCTTATATATATGATAAAAGCCTATATTTAACTTTAATAGTATAAAATCAGTTTGCTAACAAATTATACTAAAAATTATTAAACATAGGCTCTAAGGCAGTTATAAAACACACCTGGTTAATTCATCTTTTTCATACACATTGAACGAAGGAATTCATATATATTTAATTTTATTATAATATCAACGGTTTAAAAGAAAGTCTACGTTACTTACGATAAGTTTCTCCGCCACTATTGCAAATCCCTATAATATTTTGGATATCTATCACTTTTATTTTCATTGCAAATACTTATTGCCTTCTCTTTATTAAGTGGAAGTATACCTTCTGATTGCTTAAATACTTCCCTATTCACTTTTTGAGCAAAGCATCCTATTTTAGGCTTGCCGATATAATTTTTCATTTCAATCCAAAGATTTTTTATAGATTCTTCTTTTACATTTCCAAAGCTCATAGACATAAAATCACAAGGATATAGTTCTCCTGAAGCACTTATATAAGAATGTTGATTTCCTGCGCCACAACCAAATTTAGATTCACTTTCCGTATAAGCAAAGGTGCTTATCTTAGGTAAATTACTTCTTTTGTTTGCCTTATGCTGTATTTTTATAAGCTTTTCCCTATCACTATCACTATAAAATACATTTTTTAATGGTTTTTCCTCTAAAAGATTCCCACTTGGTATAGGTTCAAGTATCTTCACTTCATGGGCTCCATTATCTTTAGCTAATTTAAATAACTTAAGCAATTTTTCCTCATCTAGATTTTCCTTTAATATAACGGTTTGCGCCATTGTATATAATCCTGCTCTATTTGCATTTCTAAGTGCTTCAAGAGCATAATCAAAAGCACTTTCATTATTTCTGTTTTCATTGTGTATATTTTTATCATAAGAATCTAAACTTATGCCAATGCCAAATAACCCGCTATCTTTTAACTTTTTTGCTTTCTCATAGCTTAAATTAAAACCACTGGTAAATAGAATTGCTGTACTTCTGTTATCTATATTTCTTATAATATCAAATATATCCTCACGTAACATAGGTTCTCCTCCAGTTATTCCAATAATCGGAGTCCTCATGTCTTGAAGTTCCTTTATAACATTAATCCATTCTTCTTTTGATAATTCTTCTTCTACTTTTCTATTTTTTGCACTACAATAAAGACAATTATTAGGGCATTTATTTGTTATACATAAGTACATGGAAATAGGTGCAGTCCTTTTTGCATATATTTGCTTTGTAAATATATTGTTGGGCTCATCTACTGCTAGGATGTTTTGTATAAATGACTTAGATGGAAAAGGCGGTAAAAAGGTACTTAGTATATACTTATCCCCATGATTCACTATCTTTTCACCCTTTATAAAACTTCTCATCATTTTTACATATTTTAATAGATTAAACTGCTTATCTTCCTTTAAAATGTTGTAAATCTCAAATATACTCTTTATAACATTTTTATCAATAGCCATTTTTGTCATGATTTTTAAATTATTTATACTCATTCATTCCTATTCCTTTCTAAAAACACCGTATGCAAATTTATGGTTTATTTCATAAACTCCATTTTTATATTTCTCTTTTTTTATTTTTTCAATTATAAGAGGTTTAACTTCATTGTAATTCTTGAAAATTTTTCTAGTTCCAGCTGCCGCACCAGTTATATTTAACCACTGCATAAGTTCCTCTGGCTCCTTAAATCTAAAAAAGACTTCACCTTCATTTACTTCTAAAGCTTTAAACCCGTATTGATTACACCATTTAACTAGGCCTTTTTTTCCTTTAGGCAAATTTAATTTTATATCCATAGGTTTAATTACTTCCTTTTGCTTCTCCCTCATCACCTCTAAAAAAATTTCTTCTATTTTATCTAAAGTTCCATCAACATTTGTAATTATTGCTAACATACCTTGTGGTTTTAAAGCATTATTAAAGAGACTTAATAACTCATGATGATTAAAATAAGAAAGCGCCCAGCCAAAAAATATGACATCGAATTTTTCATTAGAATCTTTTAAAAATTCAATGCCATCACTGTTAACGATTGTTACTCTATGATCATTGATGTCCTTCAACTTCTCAATCATTTTACTTGATTGGTCTACAGATGTAATTTTATATTTTTCGGATTTATCTAATAAACTTTTTGTTATATATCCTGTTCCACAAGCAAAATCTAGTATTTTCAATTCTTTATCCGTATCTATGTGCTTTGAATGAATAATATTATCCGAATATCTTCCCATTTCTTTAAGCCAATAATCATAGGTGTAAGAAACTTTATCATATTCCACTCTATAATCTTCTTTGTTTACGACTTCTTTTTTTAAAAGCTTGTACCCAACCTTCAAGTAAAATAATATTTTATTTAACATATTTTCTCTCCTACAAATATAAAATAATAGCCCTTATCATAAAACTTATTTATATGAAAATGTTTTTCTAATAAAACCTTAACTTCATCTTTAGTTCTAAAAAATAATCTTCCAAAGAGAATAAATTCAAATACTCTTAGTAACCTGGTTCTTATATGCTTTCTATGAAAATCCATAATAACTACCTTCCCATTAACCTTTAGTATCCTACTTATCTCAACAATAAGCTCTTTTTGTTCTTTGATATGATGAAAAACATCACTCAATATTACTATATCAATAGAATTACTCTCAAAGGGAGTGTTGAGAGCATTACCCCTTATAACTATCACATTTTTTGTCTGCTTTACCTTTGAAAGCATCTTCTCGCTTTCATCAAGCACATATACAGTCTTACAGCTATTGCATATATGCTGTGCTAAACAACCAGTTCCTCCACCTATATCTACAACCACTTCATGTCCATCTATATTGGCAGCACTTTCTATATCTTCAAACTTATACAACTTAAAAATAGCCATAAATTTATCATAATATTTATAAACCTTATCAAAATCCTTTATCTCTTTCATAAACACCCTACCCTTCAGCATTGAAAAATCCTTTTTGTCCAGTATAGGTCCTATTAGAAACATTTATTTTCATACACTTGCTTTATAGATTACTCACTCTATTTCTGTTTCATCATTTAAATACAAACTGTTGATAAGATAATTATAACATTTTGTGGCCATTCTACAATAAATTACTTATTTAGATAACTATAACCTTTCAATTCATTATATATATATTGTAATTTTCCCCTGAAATCAAATCTAAAACTAATCCACTTAAAAACCAGTACATCCCCTGAAGCATTTTCCAAAGAAACTTGGCACTGAAGTTGCTTATTAATAAAGGAAGCTCGACTCACGTGCGTTCGAATGAGTAAGTTCGAGTAGCCAAATCAAAGATTTGGACTCTTACTTAACTTCTGCTAGCCAAATAGAAATTTAGAGCATCACTTAGTAGTATAAATACTTTTTAGTTGACAATATTATAATAAACAACTTTTTAACTTGAAAGTTGATAGTTTGAAAGGAGAATACCATGGAAAATCAAAATAACAAAGAAAGTAACCAGATAAAAAATGCAAAAGAGAAACAACTAGATGAATTTAAAATGGATAACCAAGGAAAAAATCTTACCACAAATCAAGGAGTTACAATGTCACAAGACGAATTTTCATTAAAGGCAGGGTATAGAGGCCCAACTTTAATGGAAGATTTCCATTTCAGAGAAAAAATGACTCATTTTGACCATGAGCGGATTCCAGAAAGAGTTGTGCATGCACGAGGCACTGGAGCACATGGAGAATTTCAACTATATGAATCAATGAAAGAATATACTAAAGCAGGATTTTTACAAGATCCTTCTGTAAAAACACCAGTATTTGTAAGATTTTCTACTGTAGCCGGATTTAGAGGATCTGCAGATACAGTTAGAGATATAAGAGGTTTTGCAATAAAGTTTTATACTCAAGAAGGCAATTATGATATAGTTGCAAACAACATTCCTGTTTTCTTTGTTCAAGATGCAATTAAATTTCCCGATTTTGTTCATGCAGTAAAGCCTGAGCCAGATACGGAGGTTCCCCAAGCCTCTAGTGCTCATGATACCTTTTGGGACTTTGTAGCAAATAATCAGGAATCTGCTCATACCGTTATGTGGGTTATGTCTGATAGAGCAATTCCGAAAAGTTACCGTATGATGGAAGGCTTTGGCGTACATACCTTTAGATTTATTAATGAAAGTGGTAAATCTACTTTCTTTAAAGTCCATTTTAAACCTGTGCTTGGGGTTCATTCTCTAGTTTGGGATGAAACTCAAAAAATAGCTGGTAAGGATGCAGATTTTAACAGAAAAGACTTACAAGAAGCCATCAATACAGGCAATTATCCTGAATTTGAAGTAGGGGTACAATTATTGCCACAAGATAAAGAATTTAGCTTAGACTTTGACATATTGGATCCTACAAAACTTTGGCCTGAAGAGGATGTTCCTGTAAAGATTATAGGAAAAATCACGTTAAATAAAAATGTAGATAACTTCTTTGCAGAAGTTGAACAAGTGGCCTTTCATCCAGGTCATTTAGTTCCAGGAATCGATTTTACAAATGATCCACTATTACAAGGTAGGTTATTCTCATATACAGATACTCAACTTATAAGGCTAGGTGGACCTAACTTCCATGAGATTCCTATAAATAGGTCTGTAGCGCCCGTCCATAATAATCAAAGAGATGGACATTCAAGGCATACAATAAATACTACTAATGTGAGCTACCATAATAATTCATTATCTAACAACACACCAAAAACTGTAAGTGAAGACGAAGGTGGCTTTGCTAATTACCAAGAAAAAGTAGAAGGAAATATAGTCCGCTTACGAAGTAAAAGTTTTGAAGATCATTTTTCTCAAGCAGCAATGTTTTACAATAGCATGAGTAGTGTGGAGAAAAAGCATATTATTGATGCATTTAAATTTGAACTTTCTAAGGTAAACAATAAAGACATTAGGCAACAAATAATTGATATGTTTGGCAATGTAAATATTGACATGATGACTCAAGTGGCACAATATCTCGGAGCTAACATTCCAAAAGGTGAAGCCTCAAAATATAACAAAATATCACCAGCACTTAGTCAAGAAAATACTATTAAAAAATCAGATACATTGAAAGTTGGAGTAATATTATCAGAAGGATATAATGCAGATGAATTTAACACTATGATGAAAGCTTTAAACGCTGCAAAAACTATGCCAGAAATAATAGGTTCTAACTTAAGTCCAATAAAAGGTTCTGATGGCACAAATCAACTACCCAAACACTCCTTGTTATCTGCAGATCCTGTATTGTTTGATGCTATCTGCGTTCTTGGCTCAGACAATGTTGACCCTGACTTCAAAATGCGTGGAAAGATATTTATCGAAGAAACCTATAGACATTTTAAGCCAATTTTAGTTTCACAGTCAATGACTATGCTGTTAAAACCAGAGATGAAAGATCAGCCTGGAGTTACCACTTACGATGCTAAAGATCAGTATGTAAATAAGTTTATAGCCGATATTTCAGCCCATAGACATTGGGATAGAAATATTACTATATGATGGACATTTTATTAAAAGTTTAACATACTAAAAGAATTACAAGATTTAGATTCCATGACATTAGAGAATTTTTTGAGCTAGTATGCATCTTCTTATAAAAATAACAAAATTAAATAGCTATTTAATAAATATAAGGTGGAAACGAAAGTTATATTTCGTTTCCACCTTATTAAAAATACATAAGTTAACTGGAGATGCACTTCGAGAACCTCTAATAGGGACAATGTCGAACCCTACATTTATCTAACTGCGCATTATGCTCATAATTAGAATAATGAATCTAATAAAATATAGTATTTTACTTTTGCTTTCGACATACCTTCTTTATCTATTTCAAACTGCATACCTGCAAGTATTTTATCGAACTTATTGGGTAAATACATTTATTTTCCCACCAATCCTTTTTCTATATAAATCTCTGGCTTTCCATATTCATTTAAATCTATTATTGTGATTCTATGTTGTGTAAATACTCATAATATAAGAACATTCCAATTAAGTCGTAATTTTTAACTATTGTTCATTAAATTACAATTTTATATAATACTTATTATAACATAACTTACAAAACATTCATTACCTCTATTCCACTATCTGTGGAAAGATGGATATTATAAAATTTTATAATTAAATATAGGCTATTTGAACTTAGTGATATAATGGTAATGTTATCCTTTGAAATTTAGTTCAAAAGCTAACTCTGGGCATTTTTAAGTGCTCATAAATGCTACATTTATAATATTTGAATTGTGTTATTTTATTAGAAATTTTACTATTTTTATGGGGAGTGATATATTAATGAAATTTATAGATATAGAAAGCTGGAAGAGAAAAGACCACTATAATTTTTTTAAGGGATTTGATTACCCACATTTTAACATTTGCGGTAACGTGGATATTACAAAATTTTATAGTTATATTAAAGAAAATGAAATCCCATTTTTCATATCATTTTTGTATGTTACTACAAAAGCAGCAAATGATATAAAAGAATTTCGATATAGAATAAGAGAAGATAAGGTGGTTGAACATGAAATCGTAAATCCTGCTTTTACTGTAATGGGTGAAGGCGAATTATTTAGTTTTTGTAAATCAAAATTCGTAAATGAATTTAATGATTTTAAAACTAGTGCCTCTAATGAAATTGAGAAAATAAAAAATAATATAATTATAGAAGATGAGCCTGGATGTGATGATCTCTTATATATGACCAGTATTCCTTGGGTTTCTTTTACTGGTGCAACTCACCCAATTCAGATGAATCCTGTTGACAGCATTCCTAGAATAGCATGGGGTAAATACTTTGAGGAAAGTGGTAAAATTAAGTTACCACTATCTGTTCAGGTACATCATGCCTTGGTTGATGGCTTACATGTTGGACAATATTTTAATGCAATTCAAGAGATTTTAGATAATCCTTCAAAATATTTATAGAATATATTTTCAAATGTAACTTTTATCAAGGATAGCTTTAGAAATATCATCAGATGTTAAAAGATGATTCCTATATTGAATCATCTTTTTTTAATATCATTGGCTTATTTATTTATCATATTTAGGTATACTTAATCTCACTTCCAAAATATGAGGCATATACTTCACTCCTGTTGTTAAAGATTGTTGTTCAAAATAACTTATACAACAAAATGTGAAACTTGTCTCTATTTTTTATAAAATTTTCAATTGTAAATATATGTTATAAAATTTTATCAACTATAGATCAATATAAAAAACTGAAATCTTAAATTGATTTCAGCTTTTTAGATGTGGCTTTCATAAAATAGAGTTATCTATTTTGCAAAAGTCCCTTTTAAATTAGGTTATTAAAAATAATTTAGTGAGTATAGATTTGCATGTAAACAAGCATAATAAAATTACATATTTAAATTATTAAGATATAATTGAGAATAATTATCAAAAACTATTGACAATATTGTAAAAACCTCTTAATATTTAATTGAGAATAATTTTCAATTAAGGAGGATATGTTATGAAAATAGTATATTGGTCAGGTACAGGTAATACAGAGAAAATGGCAGAATTAATTGCTAAAGGAATCGGAGAGGGTGGTAAAAATGCAGAAGTAATCAATGTTGCTAATGCTAACAGTGACATCTTTGATGAGGAAGAAGTAATTATATTAGGATGCCCATCTATGGGAGATGAAGTATTAGAAGAATCTGAGTTTGAACCTTTTATTGAAGAGATATCTTCAAAGATATCTAAAAAGAAAGCAGCTTTATTTGGCTCCTATGGTTGGGGTGACGGAAAGTGGATGAGAGACTGGGAAGATAGAATGATTTCTTATGGATGCGAAATAAAAGAGGATTGCTTAATTATTTGTGGAGAACCAGAAGATGAAGATGAGTGCATAAATTTTGGTAAAAAAATAACACTTTTATAGGTAGGTAATGAAAATGACATGTTTAGAATTTTATAATAAATTGGAATCTATGAATGGCGAAGAGTATATCAAAAACTTTTTAATTTATAGTGTATCACTAGTTATTGCAAAAGTTAAACCCGCCGCAACTATAACTTTTAATAAGTGTAATGAAGATTTATATAATAATTGGTGCTTAACAGGAAAAGAGTTTATAAAAAATATTAATCTTAAGTTTATAGAATTAAGAGAATCTAATGATTCAATTATAATATTAATTTATAATAATGATTTACTTGAAAAATATATAAATACAGATGGAAATAAAGAGTTTTTAGTTAGCTTAGGCTACTCAGAGAATGGAGCTGTTATAGAATATCTAATCATGTTAAAAAAGAGGTATGAAGAATATAATTGTCCTCATGAGTTAGGTGTATTTTTAGGGATCCCCCTTGATGATGTAAAAGATTTTATTAATTGTAACAATAAAAAATGCTTACTATGTGGGTATTGGAAAGTATACAATGATTGTAGTTCTGCTAAAAAAATTTTTAAATCCTATGATGAAGTAAAGGGATATACTGTAGACTCCATATTCAAGGGAATAGAGGGAAATGCTTTAGTTCAAAGTATAGAAAATAATTTTAATTTTTATGGCTAGAAGTTTAATTTCTAATTTAAAGAGATAAGTGTTAAAAGTATATTACAGTATAAAATTAAAGATTAGTAACTATAAATTATTTTGTTGTACTAATTAAAAGTGTTACAGTAATATTTAAGTTTTATTGAGAGCTTGAAGAATAAATACTATGACAATCTAATAGATAAAACAACATTTTAAAATTAAAAAATTTTAAAATGTTAAGTATTTAAGTAGCTTAGGGGCTTTCGCAAAATAAGCTAATCTAAATAAATATTGAATAAGCACTTATATTATTAACGCTAAGCCGCTTCGGAATATTGATTTACTAAAGCATTTATTCAAGATGAAACCTACAACACAACAACTCATATATACTCAAAAAAGTTGTGTTACTTACGATTTTACCATTCATAATGCTAAGTAATAAAATATTCGGAGGTTCTTCTAATAAATTAGAAGAACTAAGCTCGAATAACTAAATCAAAGATTTAGATTCTTATTTATGCAAATAGTATTCTCCAACCAATAATATTAAAGTGCATCTTCAATATTTTATATAAGATTAGTAATATATTTTACAAAAGCCCCTTTTTAGCATCATTTAATTATTTATTTATATAATCCTCAATTTTTTCATATAGGGTCTTATCTGGATACAGAGACATAATAGTATCATCATCTATCAATTTATAATATCTAGTAGAGTAGCTAACACTAAATTTACTATTTGGTAAAACAAATCTTAATATTTCTCCATAACAATTAGGTTTTCCTCCTGAAGGTTCACCCCAGATAACGCAGTTTGTCTCAAATTTGAATTGATAAGCATTAAGTAATCCTGATGAAAAAGTCTCTCTTCCTATTATTACTTTCAGCTTTTCCCTATTATTAATTCTAAGATTATTCTTTATATAGCATAATAATGGTTCTAATAATCTGGAATCTCCACCAAGATTATTTCTTAAATCTATAGTAATTTTATAAATAGAATTTTTCTCTATAAAGTCTATAATTTCTGTTATTTTTGTACTAATTTTTTTATTTTCATCTTCCCTACAATAATTATACTTTATGTAAAGTTCCTCTTTATCTTCTAAATATTCATACCACAAATTCTCATTGGATCTTCTTGCATATAATGGCAATTGACTATCTGAATATTTTAATTCATTGGTATTAACTGTTTTAACTTTAACTGTATTGTGTTCTGTTGTTATTTTTATATTATCCATAGAATCTGATATCAATAATCCATATAAAACTTCTGCAACCTGCATATACTTCATACTCTGAGCCTTAAAAAAATATTCATTTTCAAAAGATATAATTTCTGAAAGTTCATGAAGAATCTTATCCATCTTAATATCCTCAATTGCTATAACTTTCTTAAATAATAAATTTTTATAAGCTTCACTAGTTCTTATAATATAAATCCCATCCTTAAACCAATAAAACTTAATGGGCAAATACTTATTAGCAGGAAATGCAACTGATGTATGGGCATCTCCAATTGAGGCAACCACCCTTGAAATCTCTACCTTCATCTCTTCATAATCAAGCTCACCTATCATTGACTTTAATTTATCTATCCTACTATCAAACTCTTTCCTACTTATGTTAAAAAATAAATTTTTATGCTTTTCTATGAGATTTTCCTTCAAAAACTCTACATCCTCTAACCATTTTTCTTCCCATTGGCTTTTCATAATATTACATTCACATCCTTACTTATGTTCTCTTAATAAAATGATCTCTAAATTAATTAAGTTATTACGACTTTATCATAAAATCCACTGCTAAAGCAATTGATCTAAATAGTTACCTATATATCTTTCCATATATAAATAGTTTAATAAAAAATAAGCTCCAGTTTAAGTTTATCACTAAAACTGAAGCTTAAATTTTTTATTACTATTCTAAATTAAGTTTGTTCTTTAAGATGTAGTTAGTTATACAGAATAAAATTGTGAGGAAAAATAAACCAATAATTATTGCACAAAGAAATGCATATTGTGCAGATATATTAACAAAAGCTCCGTTTGCAAATAGTATAGCTCCACCTATTCCTACTATTGCTTGTTGAACAATGCTTATTATCATAAATCCTGCAAATGCTCCTAGTAATTTTTTTGATTTAAACAACTGACCTATAGAAAGTGACGTATAAAGCATCATAATTTGATGAGCTAAAGCTACAATTCCAAGGATTATAAATTCTATTATACCGAAAATATTTAATCCAATTTCAGGATAAATATTTTTAAATCCTGCAATTATTTCTTTAAATACACCTGGTTGATAAGCCATTACGAATATAGAAGTTACAGCTATAAAGCTACTTATTATAGTCCATATTATAGATACTATTAATTTATTAACTATATTTTGTGAACTTTTTACTGGGATGGTATTCATTAAATATCCTTCATCTCCAAATAAGTTTTTATAAAATCTTTGTACAGTTATAAAAATTGTTCCCACAAAAACTGCTACCATAGTTACGAAATATCCCAACATTGTTATAATAGTAGGAATTCCACCTAAGAAATCCATATTTATTTCATTCATGTTAGTTCCAATAAATATCTTATTAATAATTGCAAAACCTAATAATGCTCCATAAAGGGGTAGCATTACTCTGCCTGTAGCCTTAAATTCATATTTCATTAATTTTCTTAGCATCTAAATACCTCCCTAAATAGCTCATCTACCGTCTTTCCGCTACTTTCTCTTATTTCATCTACACTTTTTTGTAGCATTATTTCTCCATTAGATATAAAAACAACGTCGTCTAGAACTTTCTCTATATCTGCTATTAGATGGGTTGAAATTACTACAGTTGCATTCTCGTTATAATTGCTTATTATAGTGTTTAAAATATAATCCCTGGCTGCTGGATCTACTCCTGCAATAGGTTCATCTAAAAAATATAACTCTGCTTGCCTACTCATAACTAAAATAAGTTGAACCTTTTCTTTGGTTCCTTTAGATAATGTCTTAAGTTTAACATTTGATTCAATGTTTAACTTACTTAGCATATCATAGGCTCTTTTTTCATCAAAATCTTCATAAAAATCTTTGAAAAAATTTATGATATCAGATACCTTCATCCAATCATTAAGATAAGTTCTTTCAGGAAGATATGAAACTATTTTTTGAGTTTCTATGCCTTGTGTAAGTCCTGCTATCTTTATTTCTCCAGCTGTTGCCTTCAATAAGCCATTAGCTAGCTTTATTAAAGTTGTTTTCCCACTACCATTAGGACCTAAAAGTCCAACTATTTTACCCTTTTCTAAAGTTAAATTAATACCTTTAAGTGCTTCCTTATTCTCATATTTTTTTACTAATCCCTTACATTCTAAAATAGGTTCACTCATTACTTCATCTCCTTTGCCATTTTTCCTAGAAACTCCATGATTTCCTCATTACTAAGTCCTAAACTTTTCATACTTTCAAGAAAACTTACCACTTTATCTTTAGCTATATCTAGCTTTATATTTTTTATCATATCTACATCCTCCGTAATAAATCTTCCACTAGTTCTTTGACTATAAACAAAACCTGTACGTTCTAGCTCTGCTAAAGCTTTTTGTATAGTATTAGGGTTTACTGATGCCTCTTCTGCTAGCTCCCTCACAGTTGGAAACTTTTGTCCGGGCTTGTATTCTCCTGATATTATTTTTAGTTTTATCTGCTCTATTAGTTGAATGTATATAGGCCTTTGATCCTTAAATTCCCATGCCATTTAATCACCTCTTTTGTATTATTGTGTTGTTGTACTAATCCCTTAATACAATAATACAATTCTTAAATGGTCCTGTCAATACCTATTTGGGTAAATATCAAAAAATAAAATTCAGAGGAAGTTTAATCTTCTACTGAATTTAATTAACATATATACACATCTTTAAAACTTCCTTTCTTTTATTTATATCTTTACTACAGTTTAATTCTATCTCAAATTATTTTTAAACCTCATTTTAGTTAATTTCCTTTCTACCCAAGACTTCCTGGCTCCAAGAGGAAAAATCGCCCCCAAATTCCATAAATATTTAAAATAAGCAAAGCGAAAAGGCTGTTTAAAGTTTATATTTCAAACTTTGAACAACCTTAGTTATTAACTATTCTTTATTTTTTCCATTGCTTTAGGCATCTGAAAATAAATNNGATAGTAGCACTATCTAAGGGTTCTGTTGACGTAGGATAACACAAAATAGACGAACATTCTGACTTATTTATTTTTTGAAGATGCCTTATTATGATTACTATGAATTCCTGCCTTTTTATCATCAATTTGTTCTTCTATATTATTTCTTACTTCTTCAAAATCATTTCTAGAAATCCTACTAACTTCATCCTTATCACCTATTTTGACTACTACTGAGTCTGTTTATCATAGGCTTGAATTAGTAAATAATCATATTTAGTAATCATTTTCATTCACTAATTTAGTAATCTTTCTATTTATCACTTGAAAAGTTGTATCTAATTTGAAGGCCAACTCTGTAAACAGTATACTTTGAGTATGGGTTAAAAGTCTATTATCTTGTTCATGAAATTTCCTTCCCTCAGCTTCAATCTTTTTCTTCTTTCTCATTAAAGTACTTACTACCTTAGAAGTTTCTTTACGATTCCCATTCTTTACAATCTTAGAATATACTTGGTTTCTTTCACTATTTGCTTCTATCCACTCTATACCTGGCTCCCTGAAGGATTCTAAAATCTCTTCTGCTTCCTCTTTATTCACAAGCTGTAACATAGCTACCTTATCACTTTCCACTGGTACACTTATACTTAATGAATAATCATCCACTGGGTGCAATTTATAGTAATTTCTTTTTTTACCGCCTACTATTTTTTCACATATACCATCTATACAGCAAATACCATGTGCTGAATAAATGATTAATTCTCCAACATTAAACATTCCACTTTCTCCCTTAATGTACTTTGTCAACTAAGTTGACTAATTTCATTGTACATTAATTTAAACAAATTGTCAATTAAATTGACAATCCCTAATGAATTATGTATATTATTTGTATATTATTTTAGTAAATATAATGATTGGAGTGAAGTGATTGGATTCTGAATTACAAAGCCTAGATTTAATTGATTTAATAAGTGAGCGTCACATTCTACTTCGTAGAATATGCCAAGACTCATGGAATAACAACAATGATACTTATATTTCAAACTCTGAATGGTATATCATGGCAAGAATATATAAAAAAAAGCCAACTCTATCATATGTTACAAAACATGTTGATATCTCCAGGCAGGCAACTCATAAGTTTGTAAAAAATCTTGAATCAAAAGGATTAATTGAAATTACAAATTCAACAAATAACAATAAGGATAAATGCTTGCAATTAACTCCACTAGGCGAGGAATGTTATGAGATAAACCTATCCCAAAAGGCAGCCCTTGAGCAAAAGGTGACTGAGGAAATTGGAGCTGATAAGGTAAAAATTCTTAAAGATATTTTAAAATTAGATTGGGGCGTATAGCAAATAAAATAGCCTTATGCTTCTACCAACGTCTTTTTTACTATACCTTTAGAATCATAAGGCTATATTAATACAAATAATACTTTGTCAACTCTATGTGATTTTTTATATATTTTCCCACACAAGATTTTAGATTAGATAACATGATTAACTTTCGCATTTGCTATATTCATCCTTTCCTGTCTCCTCTCTAATATATAATTATTGTTATTAATAATTTTTACTTTTAGATATCTTTTTCGTCATAGCAGCTTCTTCCTTCCATGGCATAGAACCACCATAATATTTTTTAAGCTAAGCTAATTCCATTTACAAGTATTAAATAATTTCGATTAATTGCAATGCTTGCTCAATATTAAAATAATGATAGAGCTTTAAAGCATATTTTTTATGCTATTTTTCACAAAAATTATATTATTCACATATTTTTCTTTAAATGAATATCCTATTATTATAACTATTTAATTATTGGAGGTTATCATTGGGATATTATATTAGGGTAGAACCAAATGTAAAAATCTATGTTGAGGATCTTAATCCAGAAGGAAAGAAGACAATTTTGTTTATACATGGATGGCCTGGAAGTCATAAATTGTTTGAATATCAATTTGACCAGCTTCCGAAAATGGGATACAGATGCATTGGAATAGACACAAGAGGATTTGGCAATTCGGATAAACCTTGGAAAGGCTATGACTTCAATAGATTGTCCGATGATGTTAGATGTGTAATTGATACACTTAAGTTACATGATATTATACTTGCAGGGCATTCAAACGGAGGAGCAATAGCTGTTAGGTATATGGCTCGTCATAAAGGCTATGGAATATCAAAGCTTGTTCTCATCGCAGCGGTGGCACCTAGTCTCATAAAGCGTCCTGGTTTTCCTTATGGTTTAGACAAGGAAACTGTCGTACAGCTGATTAATGGAACATATACTGATCGTCCAAAAATGCTTGAGGGTTTTGGAGATTTATTCTTCTTTCAACATATAACCCAGCCATTCTCAAATTGGTTCTTCCAATTAGGTCTACAGGCAGCCGGATGGTCAACCGCAGCTATTGCAAATACCTGGATAAATGAAGTATTGTTCTCTGATCTAGAAACAATAAATGTTCCTACTTTGATTATTCATGGTATTCATGATAAGATTGTTCCATTTGAACTAGGCGAAATACAAAATAAGAGTATTAAAAATTCAAAACTTATACCGTTTAATTATAGTGGCCATGGAGTATTCTACGATGAGAAAGATAAATTTAATGAAGAGTTAGTAAAGTTTGCTGAGGAATAAGCTTTTTTCAATTTAGATCGTCTTAATAAAAGTATTGAAATAGTATAATTAATTTAAATGCCGTAGTATTCAGTAATGAACCATACGGCATTTTTGTGTCGTAAGATAAGAGTTATCAGCATAATAATATATATTTCAAAATAGCATTTAATACTGAAATTTTATTTACTAATATGGTTATATGCTAATTTATTATCAATTCAGATATCATTGGAAAATAACGGTAAACTTATGTTATAATTAATTCGTCACATTAATTTAAAATTGCAAAAAATTGTGTGCCAAATATTAGGAAATAATCAATCTATACAAGAACTAGAAAAAAGAATTGTAACTGAATGGCTTCCAACTTCAGGATATGAATATGGGAATGCACCAGATATTGAAGTGTATTTAAATTCAGACCCAGAGCATGCCAAGTATGAAGTATGGATTCCAGTTTCTAAAAAGAGAATTAAGTATGGTACATTTAGTATATTGTGATGACAAGGAAAAGGTATTAGAAAAAATATTGGATTGTTGTCTTATTATTTAAAAAATAGAAGATGTAGTTGTTGGTACAAGTATTTCGTATAATTATGACAAATCGAAATTTTAGGTGGTGTTGCTATGGTAATGTGGAATCCGTGGCGTGGCTGTCATAAATATAGCGAAGGATGTAAATATTGCTATATTCATAAAGGTGATGCCAAAATAGGAGTAGACACAACTACTATTGTAAAAACAGATAACTTTAATGTACCTGTTGCAAAGAATAAAAAAGGTGAATATAAAATTAAATCAGGTCAAACCGTGTGCCTATGCTTTTCTACAGATTTTCTTATTGAAGAGGCTGACCAATGGAGAGAAGAATGTTGGGAAATGATAAGAGAACGCTCGGACTTGAATTTCATTTTTCTCACAAAGAGAATCGAAAGGTTTTTGCAATGTATTCCGAATGACTGGAACAATGGATATAATAATGTGGCTGTTGGCTGCACTGTTGAAAATCAAGATAGAGCGGACTTTAGGCTACCTATATTTGCTAACCTTCCAATAAAGCATAGGAATGTAATTTGCCAGCCAATTATTGAAGATATAAATATAGCAAAATATCTGGATAATGCTGAATTGGTGGTAGTTGGCGGTGAATCTGATAGAAATGCAAGACCGCTGAATTACAATTGGGTTTTATCTATTCGAGAGCAGTGCATAACTAAAGGAGTTCATTTTGAGTTTAGACAATGTGGAACTCACTTTATCAAAGATGGTAAGGAATACGCACTTAATGTCAGAGATTTATGTAGTCAAGCAAGAAAAGCAAATATTGACTGTTAATTACTCGTTTAAAGAGAGGCTACAGGGGATGGGCACAATGTAAAGTTATGCTAGTTCGCTATCTTCTTTAAAGAAGTATCAAGGACTTACTTTATTAAAATAAGTCCTTTTTTTATGTCTATATCAACAGTATTATAAATAATTCTAACCTTATGCATAAGAGGAAAACAACTAAATAAATTAACATCTCATAATGCTAATATACTTATTATTAAATTAGTTTTTTATCTAAGAATTCTTTCATCAATTCTTCTAACGAGGCTGTAAGTATAACTATCAAAATACTTTCCCCAAAACCTTGATGCAGTTGGATTAATTGTCTCAAAATCCACGCCTAATCGCTTTATACCATCCTTCTTTAGTATTTCAATAACAAAGGAAAGTAAACTCTGAATTATATTTTCACCGCGATAGTCTTCTTTCAAATATGCTCCACAAATATGCAAATAGTCTGGTTCTCCAGTAATAAATGTTTCTCCCTCATTGGCAATTTCTAAATATCCTATTATTTCTGATTTATCCTTGGCAATAAAGAAACGTGATTGCCTATTATAGCATCTCTTAGTAAATTCCTCTTCTGAAAGCTCCTCCTTCGGAAAATAAGTAGGGCTCTTTCTCATATGTCTTACTAAACTGTTACTTAATGCTAACAGTCATCCCTCTTCCCCATAATGTATTTCATCATAAGAATATTCTGTGTTAATTTTAATATTGAGTGGCTTGTTAACATTTCTGATTGCATCGCTACACCTGATACCAAATCCATTCAATGTCAAAGATTTTATAATTTCAACATCATGGCTATATAGACAAATTGCATAACTTAAAATTTCTTCCTTAGTCATTTCTTCTGATGTATATTGAAATAGAAGTGATGCTATTTTATCCCTGCTTTCTCCGCAATAAGCATTTGCAAATAACTGAGAAAATGAACCTTTAACATTACCAAAATGGCCATTCATACTTCCCCAAAAACTTAAATATCCTAATACTTTTCCTCTCTCAACAGCTACCAAGCCGTGCTTATTCTTAAAAATATTACTCAATAAATCAGTCAGAACATCTTTATAGTCTTTTTCATATAAGGCTTCAATATGTTTCTGCTCCATATTGTATTGTGCTTGCGCAAGCTTAACTGCATCCTCTAAATACTTTTCATTTAACTTTTCAAATGTCATTTTTTTACACCCCTTTATAATATATAATTTCCCCATTTCTATATGCAGCTAAGCCAAATTTAGGTATAAAAATACCCTGAAACAGTTAAAATAAACTACTCCAAGGTTAATAAATTCATCTTCATAATATTGATTCATAACATCAACATTAATATATCTATAAAACAAAACTAACTTTAATAACTTTCATCTGGAATAGCTGCATATATAAATTTAATAAAAATCTATTATCCTTCTTAATCATACGCAACCACTCCTTTCAAAATTATCACCCTAAATATACCATATATAGATTATAAATACAACCACAAAAGGTTAAACTCTTCCTTTTCAACTTCTATAATCCTATCTTTTATAAAAAATCTAGTAATAAGTTCAAAAATATATCCTTATCATCGCTCTTCTTAATACGGTTTAAATTTATCTATAACACTGGTTAAAGTACTGTTTACTACTATGAACATTCCAGCTTTATTAAGGCTTTGAAGGATAATTCTACTTAAATCCCCTATATAACGCAACATTTTAAAATGTTGTAATGTTAAAATGCTAAATATTTAAATATTCCCCTTTATAACATTTTAAATATTTTTCTATATAACTTTATAACTTTCTAAACTTATGCTGCGGTCTTCCTACCTTTCCATACTCCACTAGTTTTTCTAGTTCTCCTTCTTTCTCCATGTACTCCAAATATCTTCTAATAGTAACTCTCGCTACCTTTACTTTTTCCGATAATTCTTCAGCAGTAAAATGTTCCGAATCTTTACGCTCTATCTCTTCCCATATAGATTTATAAGTATATTTATTAAGGCCTTTTGCAAGTCCTTCCTCTTCCTGAACTACAGCAGCATTTGAAATTAATTTATCCAATGCACTTTGTTCAATTTCATCTCCTTTTTTAAATCCATAGTGCCTTTCCTTAAACTGAATAAGTGCCTCTTTAAATCGCTCAAAGCTAAAAGGTTTTATTAAGTAATCCACAGCTCCATACCTAAAAGCTTCCTGCACTCTTTCTGTAGTCTTATCTGCAGTGATTAATATTACGTCTACATCAATTTCCTTATTTCGAAGCCATTTTAAAAAATCAATACCATTTTCTTTAGGAAGAAAAACATCTAGCAATATTAAGTCTGGCTTCCTTTCCACAATAAATTTCTTAGCATCAGTAAGATTACCTACTGCCTTATACAGGTTAAAGCTTTCCACCTTTTTCAAAAACTTTGAATTTATCTCTCTTACCATAGGGTCGTCTTCAACAATCATTACTTCAATCAAGCTGTTCACCTCTTACCATAGGTATAGTTATATCCCAAAGAACTCCTTTATCTACCTTAAATTCAATGCTACCATTAGCCTCTTCAATTATTTTCCTTACAATATACATGCCATGACCTCTTTGCCCTTCTTTAGTAGTGAATCCTTGCTCATAAATCTTATTTCTGTACTTCTCTTTAATTCCAGGACCATTATCCTTAACTTTTATCTCAAGCCAATCCTTATGTTGTACTATTTTTATATAGATTTCCCCGTCTCCATCATTACTAACCGCATCTAAGGAATTCTCAACTAAATTTCCTACTACTGATACGATCTCATCAGAGGTCACATATTGAGGTAGGTACCTAAGATTGGAGGATTCGTCTATTTTAAACTTAATTCTACTCTCTTCAGCCTTGTTATACTTTGAAAGCAATATTGCCGATAAAGACGGATCCTTTATTCTTTTCGTTAAAATACTGCTTATTTTATATCTGCTTTTAGCTACATCAGATATAAATTGTAGTGCTTCATCATACTCCTCAAGTTGTATTAACCCGGCAATAGTATGAAGCTTATTCATAAATTCATGATTTTGAGCCCTCAAGGACCATGCCATCTTTTTTACACCGGTAAGCTCCTCTGCTAGTCTTGTCACCTCTGTTTTATCTCTAAAGGTAGCAATAGCTCCAACAATCTTTCCTCTATCTTTTATAGGAATTCTATTAGTCATTATTACAGTATTATTTGTCCTCTGCTCTTTGCCAAATTCACATTCTCCTGTTTCCAAAACTGTAATCAAATGCGTTGTCGGAAGAACCTCTTCTATGTTCTTACCTATAATATCACTTTTATCAATCTTGTTTTCATAATGTAATATATTTAGTGCTGAATCATTTATAAGGGTAATCTTTCCTTTATTATCAACAGCTATTAACCCTTCATAAATTGCATCGATAATTCCCATCTTTTCATTATACAGCTTTGTTATTTCCTCAGGCTCAAGTCCTAGTAAAGTATTCTTTATGTTATTAGCTAGCAGAAAGGCTCCTACTATACCTACCGCCAAAGCACCAAAAGAAATTAATATTATATATAATATGGCCATATGCTTAGCTTCTTCAATGCTATGTGTAAGTGTACCTACAGAAACAAAGCCTATCTCTTCCCCACTTTCTGTATCATATATTGGAGTAAATGCTCTCAATGATTTTCCCAGTGTTCCAGTAGCCTCAGAAATGTATGTCTCTCCTTCTTTAACTACCATAAATTCATCTCCTCCCACAAATTTTTTACCTATCATCTGTGGATTAGGATGAGAATATCTAATTCCGTCAGTGTCCGCTACTATTATATACTGAATCTGATCTAAATTTTTAAGCTGCATATCAATATAGGGTCCAATAGTTTTGTTAGGATCCTTTATCTTTAGTTCATCTATTATTTCTTTAGAATGTGCTACCATCTCAGACACATTCATAATATTAGTTCTAGCCCTGCTTTCAATATTTCTACTCATCCATGAGGTAACAAAAAAAATGATTATAGATATAGAAATAAACACTACTACAATAATCAGTATAGTAAGCTTTGTTTGCAATTTCATGGTTTTTTTCACATTCATCACCCCAACTTTAATATGTGCAAATCTAGGTTTTTTAATTAAAAAACACGGAATCATAGAAGACCATGAATACAGATAGAAGGATTACTATAGGAATAGATATTTCAATCCTATTATATAGCACTTCTTTCATTATTGTCTTCCATTTTTCCGTGTTTAATTTAATATCTATCTAATTATATGTTATTTAACCTTACCCATAGGCTAAATTTAGTATTTATAAGTTCGCTTTACTTTATGTTATTTATTATAGGTAGAAAAATATTGTATTGAAATTTTAATAATCATTTTTTATCATGCACTAGCTTCACTATTTAATTTTTTAATTTTTTTATTTCTAAGTACCTTAAATGCATAAGAAACAATAAATGGACAAACGATAGCAGATACTACACATGCTGCTGCAACTTGTGCAGTAGCTATTGTTGCTATAGCAGCTACTGTTGGATCTATTGCTGCAACAGCAGCTGGCGTCGCTACAGCATTTCCTGCAGTTGACCCTGTTGCTAAACCAATTATAGGCTCTTCTTTAAATAATTTTAGAAGTGCATAAGCTCCTATTCCAGTTAAGGAAGCTATTATTCCTAATAATATACCAGGTCCTCCAGCTTGTACAATAGTTTCAAGATTCATTCCTGCACCTAATGGAAAAGAAAAGAATGGAATTAATAATAATTTACTGCTTCCAAGGAAAGCTCTCATATCAGAGTCAATATTTCCTAAAATCATTCCTATTACTATTGGAATTAATACTGCTACAAGTGACATAATAGGAACTTGAGCAAGTCCTGATGCACCTAATGCAACTAATGTAAAAAATGGACCATCTTTTAAAGATAATAAAGCGTAAGCACCTACATCAGTTTCGTCACCATACTGTGAAGCAAGAGATGCATATAATCCTCCATTACAATTTGTTAATGCCGAAAGTATGGCTAATGGTGATAAACCTAACACTCCAGCAGGTCCAAAAACTTTTCCTACAAATATACCAATACCAGCACCTACTATAAATTTTCCTGTTATTAATAATGCACCCTTCTTTAATGCCTTCGGTGCTAATTTGAAGTTAATTTGTGAACCAATTAAAAACATAAAACAGGCCAAAATTGTTGTTGATGCTTTTGGTCCAAATAATGCCGTTGTAAAACCACCAATATTTAGAACTTGTGGGAAAAATGTATTAACTAATACCCCTAGAAAAAGAGGAACAACCATCATACCACCTGGAATTTTATCAAGGGTTTTCTTAATCGGAATTTGCATATTAATTCCCTCCTATTTTTTATTTACTTTATAATCTTGCTGCACCACTTTCTCTTGCCGCCTTTTTTATTGCTTCAGATACATTAGCTGCAACAGTTCTATCTAGTGCATACGGAATTACATTGTTCTCATTTAAGTCTTCATCTTTTATCATAGAAGCTATAGCATAAGCCGCTGCTATCTTCATTTCCTCATTTATTTCTTTTGCCCTAACATCTAGAGCTCCTCTAAATATTCCTGGGAAAGCTAATACGTTGTTAATTTGGTTTGGAAAATCTGAACGACCTGTTCCTATTACTCTTGCACCTGCTGTTTTTGCTTCCTCTGGCATAATTTCTGGAGTTGGATTTGCCATTGCAAAGAGTATTGAATCTTTATTCATAGACCTTACCATATCCTGTGATACAACTCCTGGAGCAGATACCCCTATAAATACATCAGCACCTACCATTGCATCAGCCAAAGTGCCTTGAACATTATCTGGATTAGTAATCTTAGCTAGTCCCCTCTTAGCCTCATCAAGGTTTTCATTTCCTCTATAAAGAGTACCTAACTTATCACAAGCAATTATATTCTTAACTCCAGAAGATAATAATAATTTTACTATTGCAGTTCCTGCTGCTCCAGGGCCATTTACTACTACCTTAATATCTTCTATCTTCTTTCCAACTACCTTTAAAGCATTTATAAGTCCAGCTAGAACAACTATGGCAGTTCCGTGCTGATCATCATGAAATACAGGTATATCAAGTTCACTCTTTAATCTTTCTTCAATTTCAAAGCATCTTGGTGCACCAATATCCTCTAAATTGATTCCTCCAAATCCAGGAGCTATAAGCTTAACAGTTCTTACTATTTCATCTACATCCTTTGTTGCTAAACAAATCGGGAATGCATCTACATCTGCAAACTCTTTAAATAATATTGCCTTACCTTCCATTACAGGAAGTCCAGCCTTTGGTCCTATATCTCCTAACCCAAGGACAGCTGTCCCATCTGTTACTACAGCAACTAAATTACCCTTTGAAGTATACTTGTACACATCTTCTTCATTTTCATGGATTCTTCTACAAGGTTCTGCAACTCCTGGTGTATAAGCCAAGCTTAAATCCTCTCTTGTTCTAACTTTTACCTTACTTATTACTTCAAGCTTTCCAACTTTTTCCTCATGCAATTTTAAGCTTTCTTCAAAGTAATTCATTTATATCATCCTTCCTATTTATTAATCATTTTCATTAATCGTTTACTATGGTTAAATGATATCAGTAGATTTAATACATTAAAACATTATGAAAATTTAAAATAAATTTTGGTCATAAAAAATATTTTGATATTTTGTTAACATCATACACCAAACATTTAGCAAATAACCTGAACTTTTAAAGTTGTATCTTGGAAAATAGGATATAAAAATAGGGGATTTCGCAAAAAAAGCTAATCTAAATAAATATTGAATAAGCACTTATATTATTAAAGAGCACCTTCAATATTTTATATAGGATTAGCAATATATTTTGCGAAAGCCCCATCTTACATACTTTACTTTATTGCAATAATATAAAGTCACATAAAAGTAAATACTTAAATTTTAAAGAGTTAATAACTATAAAACTTCACATTAATAAGTAGGATTCTCAGCATACAAGACAGCTAAGGAATTAAATTCTTTTTTCTAGAAGTTTGAAAATGAAACTGGAAAAATAGTAATAAAAAATATTATAAATTGTTGAGACAGCGAATATTATTGCTATCTGAATTGCCAATGACCCTGGAATTTTACTACCAAATACAGGTATACCTATGCCATAATTCATAATACTTAATGTAATTGTTAGCATCAGTGAACTTAAAACCCAAGTAATAGTCTTGCTTTTTTTATAGCAACTGCATATTCCAAGTGATATCCCAACAATTCCATTGGTGCATAAAAAAAATAGTCCTTCATGCACACTTAAAATCATAATAATCATGCTTGCTACAAAATATGATAAAATACCGGCTTTAGGATTTACCCTTGAAACAATATAAATAGGTACTGCACTAAATATAGTTAAAAATATAAATGTTTCCGAAAGTAAAGTAGGTATTAGTTGAAATAAAGCTGCTATAACTGCAAACAATGCTCCGATTACAATAGGTTTAGTGTTCATTCTCATATTCCCCCATAAAATTAATTCATAATTAATCTATATAATCAATTATATATTATATGAATTTAAGCTTTTCTCTGTTACAGCTATTTAGCTATATTTGTAGCTTTATAAGGAACCATCAATGAACTGCTAGAATATACTATTAAATATTATTAAATTTGTAGGAGTCTTTTATGGTAAGAGAAGAGAAATCATATGACAATATGACTACACTCAATAGTGAAAGTAATAAAAATTACAAGAGAAAACTTAATCCTTCAGACATATTATTACCCTTAGGCTATAACATAGATGTATTCGCAGAAGGATTAGATACTCCTATAAGTATGGTTTTTACAGAGAGCGGAGAAATGCTGGTAGCTGATGCTGGAGTTATCTCAGGAAGCGGTAAAGTTCTACGCCTTTCTAACAAAGGCTTTGAAGTAATTACAGAAGGCTTTAATCCTCCATTAACAGGTATTAATTATCTCAATGGAAATATTTATGTATCTCACAGAGGATTTATAACTATAATAAAGCCTGATGGGACGAAGCAAAATATACTTTCTGGTTTACCTAGTCTTGGTGATCATCATAACAATCAGGTAATATTTGGGCGTGATGGAAAAATGTATTTCGGACAAGGAACAGCTACCAATTCTGGTGTAGTGGGATTGGACAACGGTTGGATTAAGAACCACCCATTCTTTCATGATTATCCTGGGGATGACATAATTCTCAATGGTGAAAACTTTATAACCAAGAATATTCAAATTGCATCACCAAATGATTATGCATCTACTGGTGCATATTCCCCCTTTGGTGTGCCAAGTAAACCTTATGAAATGGTAAAAGGAATTGTGAGAGCTAGCGGTAGTATACTTAGAGCGAACCCTGATGGTTCAGATCTTCAGTTAATTGCTTGGGGGCTTAGAAATCCCTTTAGATTAAAATTTGATAGATTTAATAGGTTATTTAGTACAAACCATGGTTCAGATGTTAGAGGCAGTAGGCCTATTAATAATTCTCCAGACGAATTCCAAATAATTAAGCCTGGATTCTGGTATGGTTGGCCCGATTACACTGGAGGACTTCCAGTAACATTATCAAGATTTAAAGCAGAAGGCAAACCTCAACCTAAATTTTTAATTGCTGATCATCCAATGATTCCTCCAAAACCCTTTGCCATCTTTACTCCACATTCTGCTATAATGGGCTTTGACTTTAATTATAATAGTGATTTTGGTCCCTATGGAGATGCTTATATTGCTGAATATGGTAGTGAAGCTCCAGAAACCACAGGAGGTAAACCTCTTCCTGGAGTAGGTCACAGAATATCAAGAATTAATATGCAAACAGGATCAATAACTAACTTTGCTATTAATAAATCTGGTTTTGCAGCTTCTTATACAGGTGATGGTGGCTTTGAAAGGCCAATAGATGTGTTGTTTGGACCTGATGATGCTATGTATATATTAGATTTCGCAGTTACTCCAGAGAATGAGCCTGATGAATTTATACCAAAGACTGGAGTTATATGGAGAATTACTAAAAAATAATCTATACATTAAAGTAGGATACCAGTTTTGATATCCTACTTTAAAGCTTTCTTATATTTTCACATTTTATAAACTCATTAGATTCTTAAATAATCCTTTATTAGTAGTTTTAGTGCAAAGACCAAAGGATGAATAATTCCTTATCTTCTTCAATTAATTCTCTTCTATAAACAATGTTCCATCACTTTGAATTTCAGCATAGAATACATCTTTTATAGAACTAATATTATGCTGTTTCAGTTGTTTTTTTAACCATTCTTCATTTAAGTCTAACTCTTTTAGACTGTGCTTTATTATTTTACCATCAACAATTATCTCACATGGGATATAGTCTATTGTAGTTGTAGGTATTTTCATATCTTTTTTTGTTATATTCTGTTGCTGTTGCTTTTTTAATACACTCAAACTTCCATCTGGCTCTAAAACTGCATACTCTACTTCTTTAATGGAGAATATACTTTGCTTTCTAAGCATCATTGATAAATCATCCATATTAAGTCTATTCAAGCTAAGTGAATGTTTTATTATATTACCTTTCTTTATTAAAATAGTTGGTTGACCATCAGTTATGGTTCTTATAGTTCCTGATTTTAATCCTATATACTCGGATAATATAGTCAATGCGCAAAACCAAATCAAGGATAAAATTTCACCAATGAAAGATTTACTTACGTTACTAATCATGTTAGCTGCAATAGAGCCAATGGTGACCCCAGTAATATAGTTAAAAAATGTTAAATGACTTATTTGTTTCTTTCCTAATATTCTTGTTAAAGACAACATTATTATAAAAACTAATGTTGTTTTAATCAATAAATCTAATATATTTAAATCTCCTAAATACACTGTTAGCGCCTCCTAAAACAATTTAAATATAGAGCTATCAATATTATTAAAGTAATTATAATACTTAGATTTATATTTCCCAAACTTATTTTGTCTATTCATTTAAACGCCAGAAATAGATTATCTCATAATCTTTACAAGCATGGTATATTTGCCGAACTTATGTCTATGGATTGTCATTTTAATTTTAATTTATTCAACGGACTGTATCTTGGTAGTAAAAATTTTAAAGAAGAATAACTACAGAGGAAAGATTAAGATTAGGTTCTTTGGTCTTGGTATAGAAATTAAAATCAAAGAAAAAAGTGCTTCATCCGTACAAGATTAGCACTTTTTCTAAAATTCATAGCTTATAAAGCTCTATTTACATATCTTATTTATTTTGTCAAACTTTTTTTCATCTCTAGCAAGTAGTTTTTTCTAACAATGAAGAAATATATAATCTGAGCGATTAACATAATTCCTACCACTAGCAATGCTGGAATAACTATCTCAATGTCAAAGCTATATTTTAATGCACTCATAGCAAAGACAAAGTGCACTACAGCAACTATATAAGGAAGTAAAAACAGCACTCCTATTTCAATATTTAGTATCCTCTTTATTTCTTTAAAAGTTAACCCTATTTTATTTAACTGTTTGTATTTGTTTTTATCCTCTATAATATTCATGTAGCACTTATTGTACAAGAAGCTTCCAGTTGTTACAAAGAATATAAGTCCGATAAATATTGCACTGAACAAAAGTACTCCATAAGCTATTTTAGTACTTTCCAGTATATCCGCTTTCAAAAAACTATTATTGAACTTATCACCATTTCCAAAGTTATCATAAAAATTTTTACATATATTCAATGTATCCTTATAATTCTCTACATTAAATGTAGCAAAATAATACTTATCACCAGCTATACTTTCATATATCTCATCTTTAACTACATATACATCTCTATAAATTGTAGGAAGTATCCCTTTATCATTCTTTTTGGTAACCTCCAGCTTTATATCATTCAGACTAATATCTTTTCTTTTATCTCCAGATAAAGATACATACTTTATAGTTTCATGATCATTAAAGGAAATAGTATTTAAAGCCAGTACTGATGCTAACTTTTTATAACAATCTTCGTTAATTATAACTACTTTATCTGTGTCGTCATTAGGAATAACAAATTTCATTTCATCACTAGCTTTAGTGTAGGATATCCCCTGAGCTTTCAGCGAATTTTCAATAAAACCAGCTTTTGAATCAACTTTATCTTTACTGTTATAAGTATTAGAAACGAAGAATGCTTGCGGAAAGTCTCTGTTTATTTGGTACTCCTTATCTCTCCAATAAGCATATACTGATCCTATCGCTGAAAGGGCAACCGTTGAAGTTATTGTAATTATGAAAAACATTCTGGTATTATCTTTTATCCTGTATAGTAAATTGGAAACCCAAAGCATTGTAGTTTTTTTCATATATGAGCTTCTATTTCTCTTTAGTAACTTGATTATAAATACGCTTAATTGAGAAAACAATAAATAGGTAGCTGCAACGACCATTGCCGTTACAGGTATTATTCTATTTGTTATTGTTTTTTCACTGCTTGTAACTGATAAAAAATATCCTACAGCTAAAAGCGATATACATATGACAGCAAGAGTAACAGAGGCTTTTGGTTCAGATTTTGGTCTTTTAGTTCCCTTTATTAAACTTAAAACTTTATCTTCTTTTATAATAAATGTGCAAAAAGTTGAAATTACTATTCCAATCATTACAAAAGCACTAAAAGTAATAGTCATAGCTTTAATAGGGAGATAAAACTTTAGTGCATTATATCCTAAAATCTTTCCGCTGGCGGCGAAAAGTATCTTAGAGAAAATTAATCCCAGCAATATACCTGCAATCGCTGCTACTGAACTAATGAGCATATTTTCAATACGTATCATCTTTTGTACTAGCCTTTTTGAAGAGCCTATAATATAAAGTATTCCAAATTCTTTATACCTACTTTTAAGAAAAACACTTATGGAATAAAACACAAATAAACATATAAATAGGTATGCTATCACTATTGTGACATAAAGTGTATTTTTTATGTGCTGAGGAAAAGAACTTACCTTAAAATCAGGATGAAGTATAAGCATAGTAAAAGAGAATAATAAGGCTGCCGATATTGTGCTACTTAAAAAGTATGCAAAATATGCTTTTGCATTTCTCTGCACATTTTTAATTGCAAACTCTCTAAGATTCATTAGTTACTACCTCCTAGCAGTGCAAGCACATCAATAATTTCCTGATAAAATTGCTGTCTGCTATCCCCTCTATAAATCTCATTGTATATAGCTCCATCTTTTATAAATAAAATTCTGCTGCAATAGCTGGCAGATAGAGGATCATGGGTTACCATAATTGTAGTTACCCTTTCCTTTTTATTTACTTGTTCAAACAATTCCATTACTATTTTAGCTGCTTTAGAATCCAGGTTACCAGTAGGTTCATCTGCCAACACTAAAGTAGGATTATGAATTAATGCTCGCGCGATTGCTGTTCTTTGAGATTCTCCACCGGATATTTCAAAAGTTCTCTTATTTAGCAAATCCTCTATTCCAAGTATTTTTGATATTCTGTTAAGCTCATCATCCTGTTTTTTAACCGAGATACCATCTAGCGTAAGTGGAAGCACTATATTTTCTCCCACAGTTAAGGTATCAAGCAGATTGAAATCTTGAAATACAAAACCTAATTCTCTCCTTCTAAATAAAGCAAGTTCATCTCCTTGTAACCTTAAAGGATTCTTATTTTTTATTGTTATTTCTCCTGAGGTTGGTTTATCTACTGTTGAAATCATATTTAACAGGGTTGTCTTACCGCTTCCTGATGGCCCCATAATCCCTACAAATTCACCCTCTTCTATGGAGAAGCTTATATTATTTAAGGCACTGAATAATATCTTACTTCCATATACTTTACTTAAGTTACTTATTTCTAAAACTCCCATTCTATTCACCTCTATTATGTTAAAGTTATAATATTAGTTAATACTAATATTCCTAGTAAAATCCCTGCTACTATTCTATATATAGCAAATACCTTTAGTGGTTTCTTTTTCAGAAAATCCACAAATTTTTTCATAACTATTAAAGCTACTAAAAAAGCTACGACAAATCCAGCAATTAATGCAATCCATAGAGTTGGTGTCATTATAGAGTAGCTAAATTCAAATAAATCCTTTCCTGAAGAACCTATCATTGCCGGAATAGCTATGAAAAATGAAAATTCTGCCGCTATTGGTGTTGATAATCCTGCAATCCATCCCCCCATGATTGTTGAAGCACTTCTTGACATTCCTGGCCACACAGCCAAAAGCTGTAATAACCCCACCTTAAGTGATTGTCCAGGTGTTATATTATCTATGTCTTCTACCTTACTAGTCTTATTTTTATATATGTTCTCAAATATTATTAATAATACTCCTCCAACTATAAACCCAACTATAACAGCTTCAGGTATAAACTTTGCTTTTATTTTATCGTAAAATAGCACTCCCACAATCGCCATTGGAATAGACGCCATAATAACATTTATTCCAAATCTAAAGCCTGTTTTTCCTTTTTTCCCTCGGGTGAATATAAAACTAAAGAACTCAATTATACTCTCCTCAATCTTTTTCCAATACAAAACAACCACTGCCATTATGGCTCCAAGCTGAATTACAACTTCAAACATCTTGGCGAACTCTCCGTGGAAACCAATTGCCCATCCTACTAATATCATGTGCCCTGTAGAAGATACTGGTATAAATTCAGTTAAACCCTCTACTATGGCAATTATAATAGCCTTTAATATAAAAATTATATCCATTAACTATCACTCCTTTAAAACTGATAGCACTAGTTTATAATAATAATGCATATACTGCTATCTACAAAGCTTACGGGAATGTGACATGCATGTAAGGTTTTATACTCAAAAAAGGGCTTTCACAAAATAAACTAATCTAAAAGAAATGTTGAGCATGCCCATATATTATTAACGCTCAGCC
>DCDL01000043.1:11639-22628 GCA_002316385.1 Clostridium sp. UBA1056 | reverse complement strand
CGAATCCTCTTCGCGGAGCCATTTCTTATAATCAATGAATTTATGTAGATAATTAATGAAATTATCTACTTTTTTACGTCTAAAGTGTTGATGATTTATCAACACTTTTTTTGTTTCTTTTAAAATAAAAAATTTATGAATTTAAAAAGCACAAACAGTATTATTATAAGATATTTTCATAAGGAAAGAATATTAGCTAATTTAATAAATATAAATAGATATAAAGCTATTATATGGCTTTATTCTAATTAAAATTAATTAAATATTGTAAAAATTCTTACATTTGAAGGGGATTTTAATAATGTATAGAATAAATTATATATTTAATACAATTTTATAAACTTAATACATCCAAATTTAATTTAGGGGGTACGCCTTATGAAAGAGTATAAGATTAATAATTTAAGAAATGTAGGAATAATTGGTCATAGTGGTTCTGGTAAAACAAGTTTAATGGAAAGTTTGCTATATTACACTAATGAAGTTGATAGAATTGGCAGAATTGAAGATGGAACTACTGTAAGCGATTATGATGTAGAGGAGAAGAAGAAACAAATATCTATTTCTACAGCTGTAGCTCATTGTGAATGGAAGGATGTTAAAATTAACTTAGTTGATATGCCGGGATATTTTGATTTTGAAGGAGAAATGATCCAAGGGCTAAGTGCTATCGATATGGCAATGATAACTGTTTGTGGAGTAGCAGGAATTGAAGTAGGTACAGAAAAAGCATGGAACTATGCAGTTGAACGTAAATTACCTAGAGCAATATTTGTAAATAAGTTAGATCGCGAAAATAGCAACTTTGAAAAAATTCTAGATCAATTAAAGGATAAGTTTGGTATGTCTGTTGTACCTATACAATATCCAATAGGAAAAGAAGCAGAATTTAAGGGTATCGTAAACATAATATCCAATAGAGCTAGAATATTTAATCCTAAGACTAATACCATGGAAGAAGGAGAGGTTCCAGAAGAGCTAAGAGATAAAGTTGAAGAGTGTAAACAAATGCTCATGGAGGCGGTAGCAGAAACTGATGAAGTTTTACTAGATAAATATTTTAATGATGGTGAATTAAGTGAAGAAGATATATATCAGGGATTAATTAAAGGGTCATCAACAGGAGATGTATGTCCTATAATGTGTGGTTCAGCTATAACTAGTGTAGGAACTGAGACATTATTAGAGGATATAGTAGAATGTTTTCCATCTCCTATAGAAACTAATCTGTACATGGCCAAAGATATTAAAAATAATGCATTTATAAATATAAAAATTAATGATAAAGAACCATTTTCTGCATTAGTATTTAAAACAATAGTTGACCCATTTATTGGGAAATTATCTATGTTTAGGGTCATAACAGGTTCTGCAAAGTCAGATACTGTAGTTTATAATTCCTCTAAGGAAAAAGATGAGAAGGTTGGGTCACTATATTTTATGAAAGGAAAGAAACAATATCCTACCACAGAAATAAAGGCAGGAGATATTGGAGCAGTTTCAAAATTGCAATTTACTAGCACAGGAGATACTATATGTGCTCATAACAGGCCGATTGTATTTGATAGAATAGGTTTCCCATTGCCTGTATATTCTAGAGCTGTAATACCTAATGCAAAGGGTGATGAAGATAAAATATCCAATGGTCTTTCAAAATTATTAGAAGAAGATCCTACATTCTCAATATCTAGAGATGTAGAGAGCGCTGAAGTAGTAATTTCAGGACTTGGTACAACACATCTAGAAGTTCTTGTAAGTAAGTTAAAAAATAAATTTGGAGCAGATGTAAATCTTAGAATTCCTAAAACACCTTATAGAGAAACAATTAAAAAAATTGCAGATGTGCAAGGAAAACATAAGAAACAATCAGGAGGACATGGACAATATGGAGATGTAAAAGTTAAATTTGAGCCTAGAAATGATGGTGAAGATGATTTAGAGTTTGTTGATGCAGTAGTAGGTGGAGCTGTTCCTAGACAGTACATTCCAGCTGTAGAAAAGGGGCTTAGAGATTGTATACTTCATGGAGTCCTTGCTGGATATCCAGTTATAAGATTAAAAGCAACACTGCATGATGGATCATTCCATCCAGTTGACTCATCAGAAATGGCATTTAAGATAGCATCTTCTTTAGCTTATAAGAAGGGTCTTCAAGAAGCTAGTCCAATTTTATTAGAACCTATAATGTATTTGGAGATAGATATTCCTGATGATTATATGGGAGATGTTATTGCAGATATAAATAAAAAACGTGGTAGGATATTAGGTATGGAGCCAGGGGCTAAAGGACAGAGAATAATTAGTGAAGTACCTCAATCAGAATTATACAATTATGCTACGGATTTAAGAAGTATAACAGGAGCTAGAGGAAGTTTTAGAAGTAGATTTGAAAGATATGAAGAGGTTCCTGGTGAGCTAGTTGATAAAATTGTAAATGAGAGTAAAAAGGAAGCATAAAGTAATATATTATACGCAAGTAGAATTCTTGCGCATAGTCATAGATAGGATAAATATTTTTGATTTTTAGGATCTAATAATATATTAATAAATAAACCTCGTGATAATAGAAACTCTATCACGAGGTTTATTTTTAATATAAGTTTAAATTACTTTAAATTACTTTAAATTAATTATAAATTACAAAAAATATATTGTGCTTAATAAGTATGTATAAAAATCTATGGATTCTAACAAACTATAATTAATTATATAGCAGGGGGTTGTTTATGTCAGAGTATAAAATGAATATATATGGACAGATTAGATTAAGCGATTATAGTTCTATTCATGATTATATGGAAATAGTTGGGCCCTTAGATAACTTCCATATTGAGATGAGTGAAGCCAAAGAAGAGGATGCTAAAGTGTTATGCAATATTTTAGAAAGTGATAAATTTGATATAGTGGAGAGAGGAGGAAGAAAGGATGGTAAGTATTACATCCACGCCACAAAGCGAAGATAAAAAATTACTAAGAGAAGAATTTGGAATTGGACCTTACAAAATGGAGGACTTAAATGAAAATCTTATGCTGTTAGATGAATTATTTCATGATACGAAGGTACTACCGAATAACCTTCAATTAGATGAATTTGATATTTATAAGGATTAATATATACTATTATATATAGAATTAAAGTCTTAGATAATATACAAATATATACTACTACTTAAAAAGTATATATTTGTATATTTTTTATATAAATTTATGAGGTAATATTTTAACGCTGAAGATGATTTGTAAATGCATAATCTTAAGGGGATATTTGCATATTTAGTGAAGTTATATTAAAATTGGTATATTAGTAAGTTTTGATTTAGTGTAGGAGGAGAATAAGTGGCAACAACTGTATATTTAACCCGTCATGGACAAACACAATGGAACGTAGAAGGAAGGATGCAAGGTTGGAATGACTCTCCATTAACAGAGTTAGGAGTTAAGCAAGCACAATGGCTTAGAGATAGATTAGAAGAAATTAATATAGATAAAATATACTCTAGTTCTAGTGGTAGAGCTTATAAAACAGCAGAAATAATAAATGAAAATAAGAAAATTGAACTAGTAAGTCACGATGGACTAAGGGAAATGAAACTAGGTAAATTTCAAGGACTGAATCAAGAAGAAATGCAACAAAGGTATGCTGAACAATACTATAATTATTGGAATAAACCTGAGCTATACAAGCCTATAGGAGATGGAGAGACCATCGAGGAACTCATTGATAGAGTAGATAAAGTAATTATGAAAATTGTAAAGGAAAATATAGGGAAAAGTATTCTTATAGTTACACATACCATGCCTATAAAAGCATTATTGTGTAGTTTAAACAATATAGATATAAAAGACTTTTGGATGGAGCCATATATAAAGCAGACAAGCCTTACAACTATAGAGTTTAATGATAATGGACATAAAGTAGTACAATGTGCAGATATATCACACCATGAGTATCAAGTTAGAGAATATAATGAATAGGAATTAATCAATCATTGGGGGATTGTTAAATTATGAGTAGTTTCTCACTTAAATTATTAGCATGCATAACTATGTTAATTGACCATATAGGAGCTATATTTTTTCCGAATATGATGCTATTTAGAGTTATTGGAAGAATAGCATTTCCTATATATGCATTTTTAATAACAGAGGGATATACTAGAACAAAAAATATTAAAAAATATATATTCAGATTATTTATTTTAGCAATCATATCACAGGTGCCTTATATGTTAGCTTTTGATACTAAGGGACTAAATGTATTTTTTACACTTCTCTCAGGAATACTCATTATATTAGTATTAGATAAAAGAGTAGATTTTTCACAGCTAAGAAATGAAAGTAAGATTTTACAAAGAAGCTTTCAGATATCTGTAAATATAGCTAAATTTGTGCTTACGATAGCGATACTATATATTTTAGAGAAGTTCAATTCGGATTACGCTACGTATGGAATTTGTATAATATTATGCTTTAGAATGTTTAAATACAACTTTAAAAAATTAATTATTACTATAGTGATATTAAATTTTTTATATACTATACCACTTTTGAAGTATTTCATAACACCATATGGAACAAATTTCAGAGTTTTTTTACAGGCAACTTGTATAAGTAGTCTATTTTTCATTTATAATTATGATGAAACTGAAGGGAAAAAAATACAATGGCTATTTTATGGATTTTATCCAGTCCATTTAACAATTTTAATATTTATTAGATATATCTTGGAAAATGTTGTATAATAATCCTTAGGGTTTATAGAAAATATTAAGGAAAAGGGGAGTAATTATGAATAAGAATTTTTTTATTATCAATAGACAGAAGTTAGGGGAAGTAATTCCAAGTAATTCTATGGCAATTTTTTTTGCAGGACAAGCTCCTTATAAGTCAGCAGATGAAACTTATCCATTTACACCTAATAGAAATTTTTACTATCTAACTGGTATTGATGAAGAGAAAATAATTATGATGATCGTAAATATAAACGGTAAGATATCAGAGATTTTATTCATACAAGAAAGTGATCCCGTTATGGCTAAATGGGTTGGAGAAACCATAAGTGAAGATGAAGCCAAAGAGGTTTCAGGTATAGAAGATATTAGATTTTTGAAAGACTTTGAGAGCACAGTTGCAAGTTATTTTGATAGGTTCAATATGCAGAATATGTATTTAGAGTTAGAAAGACAAGAATTTAATATAATGAAAACACCATCTCAAAATTTTGCAAAAGAGCTTGTTGAAAGATATCCATATATAAGAATTAAAAACATATATCATGATATAGCTTTACTTAGAACTATAAAAAGAGAAGACGAAATAGAATTAATTAAAAAAGCTATAGATATAACCTATGATGGTATAAAAGAAATGTGGAGCAATGCTAAGCCTGGTATGAAGGAGTATGAGGTTGAAGCATATTTTAACTATGTATTAAAGAAAAATGGAGTTAAGGATTTTGCATTTCCAACTATTGCAGCAACAGGAAAAAATGCAACTATACTTCATTATGTAGATAATGATACTACAACTGAAGATGGAGATTTAATGCTTTTAGACTTAGGAGCTCAATATAAATACTACAATGGAGATATAAGCAGAACTTTCCCTATCAATGGAAAGTTTACAGAAAGGCAGAAAGAAGTATATAATATTGTATTGGAAGCCAATGAAGCTGCTATGAGAGCTGTAAAGCCAGGAGTAACTACTTCTGAATTACAAGATATAACTAAAAAAGTTCTTGCTGATGGATGTAAAAAAATTGGACTTATAAAGGATGATTCAGAGTTAGATAAATATTACTTCCATAGTGTAGCACATCCATTAGGATTAGATACGCATGATGTAGGTCCCCGAAATATAGAGCTTAAACCGGGTATGATTATTACTGATGAGCCAGGACTTTATATAGAGGAAGAAGGTATTGGTGTTAGAATTGAAGATGATATTCTAGTTACAGAAGATGGTTATGTAAATCTTTCTGCTCATATAATTAAAAGCGTAGAAGATATAGAAGAGTTTATGAGTAAAAATAATAATTAATTTCTTTGATTTTAAGGAGTTATTATTTTAAGATTTACTTTATATTAAATAGAAACTAATTGTAAAAGATTATAGAGAATTTAAGCTTCAGTAGGAGTAATTTTTCTGCTGGGGCTTAAAACTTGTATACAGAACAATTTCATAAATTTTACTGAGGAATAGGGGGATTTTAATGGTAAAGAGATTTATATCATATTACAAACCACATAAAACGCTATTTATAATAGATATGATATGTGCGTTTTTAGTAGCAGCTATGGATTTGGTATTTCCTATGTTTACTAATTATTTATTGAAGGACGCGATTCCTAATAAGAATTTAAGAACAATAATAATATTTACATCTGTATTAGCAGCGCTATATGTAGTAAAACTTATAGCAAATTACATAATAGATTATTGGGGACACGTTATGGGTGTAAGACTTCAATACGATATGAGAAAAGAGGTATTTGCTCATCTCCAAACATTGCCATTTAGTTATTTTGATGATAATAAAACAGGAAATATTATGTCACGTATTATTAATGATTTAATGGATATATCAGAACTAGCACACCATGGACCGGAAGATTTATTCATTTCAATAGTAATGCTTATGGGTTCATTTGCATTGCTATGTGCTATAAATATAAAGCTAACATTAATAGTATTTGCCTGTATACCTGTAATTATTATATTTACTATGACTAAGAGGATGAAAATGTCTAAAGCATTTTATGATGTTAGAAAAAAAATAGCATTAGTTAATACCAAATTAGAAAATAGCATATCAGGAATAAGAGTTGCTAAATCTTTTACAAATGAAGAATATGAGATGGAAAAATTCGATGAAGGGAATATCGAATTTAGAACTAGTAGGTCTTCTGCTTATAAATATATGGCAGAATTTATGTCTGGAATGAGATTCTTTGTAGATATGTTAAATGTGGTTGTATTAGGTTTCGGAGGATACTTTGTATACAGAGGTGAAATAGGAGTGATTGATCTATCCACGTATTTCTTGTATGTAGCATATTTTATGCAACCAATAAGAAGGTTAACATCCTTTGTAGAACAATATCAATCAGGAATGTCAGGATTCAAACGATTTGTAGAACTAATGGATACTGAACCAGATATAGTAGACATTGATAATGCAAGAGAACTTAAAGATGTACAGGGTGAAATTGAATTTAAAAATGCTACATTTAAATATGAAGGCAGTGAAGAAATTATTTCTAACATAAATTTAGAAATAGAAAAGGGTAAGACTTTAGCGTTAGTTGGACCATCAGGTGGAGGAAAAACAACTATTTGCCATTTAATTCCAAGATTTTATGAACTAAATGAAGGAAAAATTACTATTGACGGAGAAGATATTAAAGAGATAACATTAAAGTCGTTGAGAGAAAATATAGGAATAGTACAACAAGACGTATTTTTATTTACAGGAACTATAAAAGAGAATATTCTTTATGGTAATACTGAAGCTAACGATGATGAAGTTATTACAGCTGCTAAAAATGCTAATATTCATGATTTTATTATGTCATTACCAGAAGGATATGAAACTTATGTAGGAGAAAGAGGAGTTAAATTATCTGGAGGTCAAAAGCAAAGAATATCAATCGCTAGGGTATTTTTAAAGAATCCACCTATATTGATATTAGATGAAGCTACATCAGCTCTTGATAATACGTCTGAGCTTATAATTCAAAAGTCTTTAGAAAAGTTATCTAAGGGTAGAACAACTATTGTGGTTGCTCATAGGTTGTCAACTGTTAAAAATGCAGATGAGATTGTAGTATTAACTAATAAAGGAATAGTTGAGAAAGGTACTCATGAAGAATTGATTAATAAAGGTGATATTTATGCTAGATTGTATAATTCACAATTTAATGGATATCTTAATGACTCAGAGTTGGAACTCTAAAGTTGCTAATGGTTATATTTTTAACAATAAAAGCATAATAGATTATTTATTTACTTTAAATAATCTATTATGCGAAATTTAAATTATTTACAATACTGGAGGAAAAAGATGATTAAGAACAAAGAAAATATAGACAAGCTATTAAATGACTTAAAGGAATTTACTTACAATAAAGAAGGAGTTCTTATAGATGTAACTTTAAATGATAATCTTAATGTTAAAATTAGATGTTACGAAGAAAAATGTATTAAAATAGATTACTATGAGTATGACAATGCCATATCTACGTTATACAAAGATAGAAAATATATAAATAAAGTGCTTTTCCAATAGGAGGAGTACTTTATTTATATATTTTTAATAAATAGATATATTAAAAAAATTACAATTTATGGTTTGTGATTGCTTGAAATGGATAGACTAGATATTATAATATTAGCATTTAGCTAAATATGTAAAGGGGTTAGTATAATGTTTAATAAATATAATGACAGAGCAAGACAAGCACTGATGTATGCCCACGGGGAAGCTAAAAAATTTAGACATGGATATGTAGGTACAGAACATATGCTATTAGGTATTATTGAAGAGGGTGGAATAGCAGCTGAGGTTCTGGGGACTATGCATGTTGACGAAATAAAGGTTAAAGATAAAATAGAGAAATTAGTTGGTTATGGAGATGAAGATATATATCCTGAGGATGTATATTTTACACCTAGAGCAAAAAAGTTAATGGAAGCTAGTTTAGTAGAAGCTAGAAAGTTAGATGAGAAATTTGTATCTCCAGAACATATACTATTAGCCATCCTTAAAAAAGAAGATGGAGTAGCCTATACAATATTAGATAATTTAGGCACAAACTTTAATGAGTTGTTAAAAATCTTATCTTATGATCAGAAGCAGTGTGAAATATCACTAAATAGTAATCCTGGTTTTAATGATAATAATCCAGAAGTAAAAACTGAGGAAGGATATACCCCTAAAATATATAAAACTCCAATGATCGATAAATATGGAAAGGATTTAACTAAGTATGCAAGTGAGAATAGACTTGACCCTGTTATAGGAAGAGAAAAGGATACAGGAAGAGTTCTAGAGATATTATGTAGAAGACTTAAGAATAATCCTTGTTTAATAGGGGATCCTGGAGTGGGAAAGACAGCTATAGTTGAAGGGTTAGCTCAGAAGATTCAAAATGATGATGTACCTGATATGTTAATAAATAAAAGAATAATAAGTGTAGATATGGCTTCTATGGTTGCAGGAGCAAAATATAGGGGTGAATTTGAAGATAGATTAAAATCTTTAATGGATGAAGTAAGTAGAAGTGAAGATATTATTTTATTTATTGATGAAATTCATACCATAGTAGGAGCTGGAGGTGCAGAGGGAGCAATAGATGCATCTAATATATTAAAGCCTGCTCTGGCAAGAGGAGAAATTCAATGTGTAGGGGCTACAACTATAGATGAATATAGAAAGTATATAGAAAAGGATTCTGCATTAGAGAGAAGATTTCAGCCAATTATAGTTGAAGAACCATCAAAGGAAGACGCTATAAGAATACTTAAAGGATTAAAAGATAAATATGAAGAGCATCATCTAGTTACAATTACGGATGAAGCTATAAATGCAGCTGTAAATCTATCAGATAGGTATCTATCAGATAGGTATTTACCAGATAAAGCAATAGATCTTATAGATGAAGCTGGAGCTAAGAGAAGAATAGAATATTCTCAAAAGAATGAGGTTGGTATTTTAGAGCAAAAGCTTAAGAAAAAGGTTGAAGAGAAGTTAGATGCAATTGATATTCAAAACTTTGAGAAGGCAGCTTCTATCAGAGATGAAGAATATGATTTAAGAGAACAGTTAAATTCAAGAAAAAGAACCTTAGTAGAAAGTAAGGAAGAGATTAGAATAACAGTAGATGAATCGGAAATTGCAAGGGTTTTATCAACATGGACTAAAATACCTTTAGAGAAGCTGACATCTACAGAAACTGATAAGCTTTTAAACTTAGAAAATATTCTTCATAGAAGAGTTATAGGTCAAGATGAAGCAGTTATAGCTATTGCAAAGGCCATAAGGCGGTCAAGAGCTGGACTAAGGGATTCTAAAAGGCCTATAGGAAGTTTTATATTTTTAGGACCAACAGGTGTAGGAAAAACTGAATTGTCTAAAGCTTTAGCTGAAGCTGTGTTTGACGATGAGAATTCAATAATTAGAATAGATATGACAGAATATATGGAGAAACATTCTGTGTCAAAGTTAATTGGTGCACCTCCAGGTTATATAGGATTTAATGAAGGAGGACAATTAACAGAAAAGGTCAGAAGAAAGCCATACTCCGTTATACTACTTGATGAAATAGAAAAGGCACATGAGGATGTATCTAATATCCTACTTCAAGTATTAGAGGATGGAAGGCTTACAGATTCAAAGGGGAGAGTTGTAGATTTTAGAAACACTATAATTATAATGACTTCTAACGCAGGAGCATCCGTGATAAAGAAGCAACATTCTATAGGATTTGAAAGAGTATCTACTAAAGAAGAGTGTAGCGATGAATATGAAAAAATGAAAGAAGTTATACTTAGTGAAGTAAAGAATATGTTTAAGCCGGAGCTTCTAAATAGAATTGATGATATAGTGGTGTTTCATAAACTTAATGAGGTGCATATGATTAAAATTGTTGATATATTAACAAATAATCTATGTGAAAGAGCTAAGAAAAATGACATTATATTAAAATTCACAGAAGAGGCCAAGGCTTTCATAAGTAAACAAAGAAAAGATAATGAATACGGAGCTAGACCATTGAGAAGAATTATAACTGATATGATAGAAGATAGATTATCTGATGAGATTCTTAAAGGTAATTTCAAAAATAGTGATGTTATACAAATAATAGTTAAAGATGAAGAACTTAAGTTTATTAAGTGTAGCTAAGTTACTGCATTGTGTTTACACAAAAATAAGTATATAATTATGATATGTTGATAATACACGTTTTAGGGGCTTTCGCAAAAAAAGCT
>DCDL01000043.1:0-11521 GCA_002316385.1 Clostridium sp. UBA1056 | reverse complement strand
GCTAACAATAATATTAAAGTGCATCCTCAATATTTTATGTAAGATTAGCAATATATTTTGCGAAAGCCCATTTTTATAGCTAATAATGCTATAATCTATTATCTAAAACAATTTTTATTGTAAAGTGATGTTAATTAAGGGTTAAGAAATAATAAATTAGTATAGAAATATAGAGGGGAGTTAAGAGGCAAAGTATGGCGAAAATAAAGAAAATATATGTATGTAATGAATGTGGCTATGAAGCACTAAAGTGGTATGGAAAATGCCCTGGATGCAATAGTTGGAATACAATGGGAGAAGAAGTTAAAAGTGAAGTACCAACCAATTTTAAAAGGTCTGTTACTATGTCTTCAGGCAATAAACCAAAGAATATTACCGATGTAAAGTCTAGTGAATATGAAAGATTAGACACAGGAATAGGAGAGTTAAATAGAGTTGTTGGTGGTGGCCTTGTAAGAGGATCATTAACCTTAATATCTGGAGACCCTGGTATTGGTAAATCCACCATACTATTACAAAGTGCTAGTAATATTTCATCAAAGTACGGAAAGGTTTTATATGTATCTGGAGAAGAATCAGAAGAACAAATAAAAATGAGAGCAGAGCGTTTGAAGGCTACAGGAAAAGAACTTTATGTAGTGTCAGAAACCAATATAGATATAATTGAAGAACATATATCTGAAATGAATCCAAGTTTTGTAATAATAGATTCCATTCAGACTTTATATAAACCAACTATTTCTTCTGCTCCAGGAAGTGTATCTCAGGTTAGAGAATGCACCAATGACCTAATGAGAATAGGAAAGACTAAAAATATCCCATTATTTATTGTTGCCCATGTAACTAAACAAGGGGAACTAGCTGGACCAAGAGTACTTGAACATATGGTAGATACAGTTCTATACTTTGAAGGAGAGCGAACACAAGAGTTTAGAATACTGAGAACCATAAAAAATCGTTTTGGAACTACTAGTGAAATCGGAGTTTTTGAGATGAGAGAAAGTGGTCTAGAGGAGGTAAATGATGCATCCTCAGTATTCTTACAAGAGAAGTCTATGCAGCAAGAAGGCTCAGTGGTTATAGGGATAGTTGAAGGAACTAGACCTATTCTAGTAGAAATTCAAGCCTTAGCAAGTGAGACTAAAGCTGTAATGCCACGTAGAACTGCAGTAGGAGTTGACAACCAAAGATTGAGCTTAATACTAGCAGTATTAGAAAAAAAGCTAAAAGTACCTTTTTATAACAGTGATGTATATGTTAACGTAGTAGGCGGTCTTAACATTGATGGTACGTACGGAGATTTAGGAATAGTTTTAGCATTAATATCTAGTGTTAAAGCAAAAGAAATTAAAATAGAAAATTTATTAGTTATAGGAGAAGTAGGATTGACTGGAGAGGTTAGACCTATAGCCCATGCAGAGAAAATTATAAACGAAGCAGTAAAAATGGGATTTACTAACATAATACTACCAAATAAGAATAAAGCAAAAATAAATAGTATGAGCATAAATTTAATTGGTGTTGATACAGTTAGAGAAGCAGTAGCAAAGATTTTTTAATAATAAGTAAAAGTAAAGTAAAAGGCTAGATTGTTAATGGAGGAAAATATGAGGGAACAAGAACAAAAGGAACTTATGGGAATACTAAAAATCATGTCGCCAGGGACCCTACTAAGAGAAGGATTAGACAATATATTAAGGGCCAAAACTGGAGGCTTGATAGTATTAAGTGATAGTAATGATATATTAGATATGGTGGATGGAGGATTTACAATAAAATCAGAATATACTCCAGCATACATATATGAATTAGCAAAAATGGATGGAGCTATAGTTATCAGTAGTGATTTGAAAAAAATATTATATGCAAATACACAGTTGATGCCTGATTCATCTATAAGTACCCAAGAAACAGGAACTAGACACAGAACAGCACAGAGAGTTGCAAAACAAACGGGAGATATAGTAGTGGCTATATCTCAAAGAAGAAATATAATTACCGTATATAAAGGTGATATAAAATATGTACTTAGAGAAAGTAGTGAGGTATTAGCTAAAGCTAATCAAGCTATACAAACGCTGGAGAAGTATCAATTAGTTTTAGAAAGAGTAATAGGCAATTTAAATTTATTAGAGCTACAAGATTTATCAACACTTTTAGATGTAGTCACAGCAATTCAGAGAAATGAAATGGTTATGAGAATAGTTTGTGAGATAGAGACGTACATATGCGAATTAGGTAACGAAGGTAGACTTATATCTATGCAACTAGGAGAGCTAATCAAAGGTGTTGAACAAGAGGGAGTACTTTTAGTAATCGACTATTGTAGTGATACTGAAAAATATCTTGATGTATATAAGAATATAGAAAAACTATCAGCTACAGAATTACTTAACCTTGATATGATAGCTAAGGTGCTAGGATATGGTGGAGTTCCGTTAGTTGATAATTTAATATCTACTAAGGGATATAGAATATTAAATAAGATACCTAGACTACCATCGATAATTATAGAAAATTTGGTAAAGCATTTTAAAGGACTTCAGGGTATAATGAAAGCATCTTATGATGAATTAGATTTAGTTGATGGAGTGGGAGAAGCAAGGGCTAAAACTATTAAAAATGGCCTAAGAAGACTAAAAGAGCAATTTATATTGGATAAACAAATATAGCACAAAGCAATAAAGTTTGTGCTATAAAAATTATCTTAAATTAATTTTATCAAAGGTAGTTATGTTTTTATATTCAGTTAAAAGTACATCATATAAGTTTATATCTAAACTATTACATAAGGAAGTTATATAAAATAAATGATTGCCTATTTCTCTTTCAATGACTTTACGACAACTATCACAAATCTTCCCGTCTATATGGGAACTAAGAGGTATTTGTAAATCACCTAAGGTTAATTTATCTAAGTTATTCTCATTATCATCGCTTAACGAATAACTGATGTTTTGCTTTTCAGCTTTAATTTTAACGCAACCGCAACTAGTAACAGCCTTTATTACGGATCTGTTAACTCTACTTTCAGATTCATGCAATTTGCTTAGTATATCAAGTATACTTTTATGTCTTAGTAAAGAACTATCTACAGAATTTTGGAATTCATCAAATATTAGATCCTTCATAACTTTCACTCCTTTATAAATAAAGTTACTTACTTGGAATACCTTTAAATATATAATATATCAATATTATTATTATTCATAGGGGGTAATCTTACTGTTAATAATTTATTTTATGACAAAACATAAAAATTGTGAAGGCTAAGAAATTTAATTTCACTAATTATTATTCCCATACTAGAAGTTATTCGTGATAGAATGTTGAATAATTGAAATGTTAATATTATATACAGTTAATCAAATTTTAGTTAATATTCTAATAATCCATTGAAATGTAATTTGTGATAATATATATTTAATTTAGTAGGATATTATGGAGAAAAATTGTAAATAATCACAATAGAGGTGTAAAAAATGAAGGAGGTGCTATAGTGTTAAAAAGAATATTAAGGGGGCTATTTACCTTAATAGGAGGAACATTAGGATATGTTTTAGGTGTATGGGGAAATTCTATGGAGCTTTTACCTAAGTTAGGAATAAACAATACAGGATTTGTTTCAATAATGTTTGTTATATTATGTATTATTTTTATTGGACTTATATTTTATTTTATTTCGCCGTTTATAAATTCAAGCATTGTTAAGGCCATGGAGTATTTAGAAAGGTCTGCTCAGAAGATTCCAATAATAGATATTGTATTTGCAGGGGTAGGAGTCTTGATTGGACTTATAATTTCAGTATTATTATCATCACTTATTAGAGTGGAATCAGTAATAATAACCATAATATCTGTTATTGTAACAATAATAATTACTGTTTTATTTGCAGATATATGTGTAAGAAAAAAGGATGAAATCATACATGTATTTACAAGTTTTAAAAAGATAGGATCTAATAAAGAAGGTAAAACAAAAAATATCAGTGATAAATTAAGTCCTAAGGTGCTAGATACCTCTGTTATAATTGATGGAAGAATATTTGATATATGTCAAAGTGGTTTTATTGAAAGTAATTTAGTAATCCCAACCTTTGTTTTAGATGAACTTAGACATATTGCAGATTCTTCAGATTCTTTAAAAAGAACAAAAGGTAGAAGGGGACTAGATATACTTAACAAAATACAAAAGGAATTAAGTATAAATGTAGAAATATGGGAAGGTGACTTTGAGGATATTAAGGAAGTAGATGTTAAACTACTTAAACTCGCTCAAGTGCTAAACGGAAAAGTAATTACCAATGATTACAATCTGAATAAAGTTGCCGAGCTTCAAGGAGTACCTGTATTAAACATTAATGAACTGGCAAATGCCGTAAAGCCTGTCCTATTACCGGGAGAGATTATGAGAACACAGGTAATTAAAGATGGAAAAGAATCAGGTCAAGGGGTTGCATACTTAGATGATGGAACTATGATTGTAATAGAAGAAGGTAGAAAATATATTGGAGAGAATATCATGGTAGTAGTTACATCAGTGCTTCAAACTGCAGCAGGAAGAATGATATTTGCTAAACCAAAGGAGCAATAGTCTATTTAGTAAAAAGAGTATATCTGTAGTGGCAATTAGTTTAATGTTTATTTGTTGGAGGAGTTATGAGAAAGAATACAGCAATAATATTAGCTGCAGGGCAAGGAAAAAGAATGGGAGCAAACATAAACAAGCAGTTTTTGACCTTGTTAGGAAAACCAGTATTGTATCACACTATAAAGGCTTTTTCTGATAATGAAAATATAGATAATATTATAGTTCTATGTGCTGAAAGTGATATGGAGTATTGTAAAAAAAATATAGTTGAAAAATATGACCTTAAAAAAGTTAAAGCTTTAGTAAAGGGTGGTAAGGAAAGACAAGACTCTGTATATAATGGATTAAAGGCAATAGAATCTTGTGATATAGTATTAATCCATGATGGTGCTAGACCTTTTGTTACTGAAGAGATAATAAATAATGGCATTAAAAATGCTAAAAAGTATGGTGCATGTACTTGTGGAGTTAAATCAAAGGATACAATCAAAATTAAGGATAAGGAAGGGTTTGCTAAGGAAACCTTAAACAGAGAAGATACTTTCATAGTTCAAACACCTCAATGCTTTAAATACGATATAATAATTAACTGCCATGAGGAGTTAAAAAAGACTAAATTTGAAGTTACTGATGATGCTATGATCGTAGAAAAGTTTAATAAGAAAGTATATCTTTATGAAGGTAGTTATTTAAATATAAAGCTTACAACTCCAGAAGATATGATAATTGGGGAGAATATTTTAAAAAAATAAAATATAAATATATAAGCAAGATTTAAAGATATATGATATAATAATGTTTATTAAAAATTAATATCAATATGTGATGAGGAAGAATAGTAGAAACATATCCACAGAGAGAAAATTCATGGGCTGAAAGATTTTCACACGTTTTGAACCTGCTTCTGAACAGTAGTTTTAACTACCGGCATGAGCCGTTATGAAATCAAGTATAAATTTAGGTGGTACCGCGATAGAATTCGCCCTAATAGGGTGGGTTCTATTTTTTTATCAATAAATACAATTATGAGGTGAATGGAAAATGAAATTATCAAAAATGTTAATAAGTACGCTAAGAGAAGTTCCAGGTGAAGCCGAAATAGCAAGTCATAAGCTTATGTTAAGAGCTGGAATGATAAGAAAATCAGCTACAGGAATATATACTTTTATGCCTAATGGAGTTAGAGTATTAAAAAATGTAGAAAATATAGTTAGAGAAGAAATGGATAGAGCAGGTGCTCAAGAATTTTTAGCTTCTGCACTTATACCAGCAGATTTATGGCAAGAGTCTGGAAGATGGGATGTTATGGGACCAGAAATGTTTAGAGTTAAAGATAGAAATGGAAGAGATTTTTGTCTTGGACCAACCCATGAAGAAGTATTTACAGACTTAGCTAGAAATGAGATTAAATCTTACAAGCAATTGCCTTTAAAGCTTTATCAAATACAAACAAAATATAGAGATGAAAGAAGACCTAGATTTGGAGTTATGAGATCTAGAGAATTTATAATGAAAGATGCCTATAGTTTTGATAAAGATAATGAATGTTTAGACATATCTTATATGAAAATGTATGAAGCCTACAATAAAATATTCACTAGATGTGACTTAGAATTTAGTGCTGTAGAAGCAGATTCAGGAGCTATGGGAGGGTCAGGTTCAGCAGAGTTTATGGTTAAATCTGATATAGGAGAAGATGAAATAGCTTTCTGTACTAGTTGTAGCTATGCTGCTAATACAGAAAAGGCGACATCTAAATTAGAAGAAGTAGAGAGAGAAGTAGAAAAGGAGTTAAAAAAGACAGAAACTCCTAATGTAAGAACCATAGAGGAATTAGTAGCCTTCTTTAATACTAACGATAAGAAGTTTGCAAAAACTCTAATATATAAAGCTGATGATAAAGTTATTGGGGTAATGGTTAGAGGAGATAGAAGTTTAAATGAAACAAAGGTTTCTAATGCATTAGGTGGAGTTATGGAACTAGAAATGGCTGATGCGGAAACAGTGTTAAACGCTACATCAGCAGAAATAGGATTTGCAGGTCCAATTGGGTTAAAAGTAGATATACTGCTTGTGGATGAAGAAGTTACTAGAATGAGCAATTTCATAATTGGTGCCAATGATACAGGATACCATTATGAAAATGTAAATTATGAAAGAGACTTTAAAGGTATAGTAGGGGACTATAAGCTTGTATCAGAGGGAGACATGTGCCCTAAGTGTGGAAGTCCAATAAATATTAGAAGAGGTGTAGAAGTTGGGCATATATTTAAGCTTGGAACTAAGTATTCACAAGCTATGGGAGCTAACTATTTAGATGAAAATGGTAAGTCTGTACCTTTAGTAATGGGATGTTATGGAATTGGTGTTAATAGAACTGTAGCAGCTATAATTGAACAGCACCATGATGAAAATGGAATCATTTGGCCAATGGCTGTTGCACCATATAAAGTAATAATAATGCCTGCCAATGTTAAGGATGAGGAACAAATGAAGATGGCAGAGAAAATTTATGAAGAACTAAAGTCAAGAGGAATAGAGGTACTTTTAGATGATAGAAATGAAAGAGTTGGAGTTAAATTTAAGGATTCTGATTTAATCGGAATTCCAATAAGAGTAACAGTAGGTAAAAAAATAGTAGAAGATATAGTTGAATTTAAGTTAAGAAAAAATCAAGATATTGAAGAAGTCAAAATAGAAGCAATAGTATCTAGAATAGAAAAAGAGTTCTTGGAGAATAATGTGAAATTTTAATTGTATTATTACAAATTGATTTATTGTAATAGGTAAATATAAAGTTCTCTATGAAATTACTCTATTGATTAATATGGGGTATATATAAAATTTTATCTATAGAAATATATAACATTTTATATATGTAACATTTTAACATTTTAAAATTTTAAAATGCTAAAGTGTTACTTAATCAGTAAATATAAGGGGTTTGTACTTTGGATACTCAGTAAAATGTAAAGTGTTTACAGGCGTTGTCTATAGTCCTATTAATTAACAACACAAGTTAAATTAATAGGACTTATTATAAAATATGGTCCTATTCTTATAATCCTAGAATTTAAATATTAAAAGCTTAGAAGATTATTTTTTAAAATGGAATGTAAAGTTGCTTGTATTATTCTAAGTGATAGAGGATTTTGGAGTTGAATTCTAGAAGTGATGTATTAATAAAAATAGATTTCTTATAGAAAACATAAATTTGACTATAAAATCATGAAAATATATAATGGTTATGTTTAATTATTAAAATAGGATTCATCTCGTTAAGGAGAAAAATATGGAGTTTGATTTATTAAAAGAAAAATTTAGTGCAAAGGAAGCACATTTAATAAACCCATTAACCCTTGCTTTTATAGGGGATGCAGTATATGAAGTATTTATAAGAACCTATTTAGTAGGTGAAAATAAAACTTTGAAAGTGCAGCAGTTGCATTTAAGAACAGTTAATTACGTTAAAGCAAAGTCACAGAGTAATTATGCAAAATTAATCTTAGATATGCTTGATGAAGATGAAATGTCAGTGTTTAAGAGGGGGAGAAACACCAAATCTAGCACACCTAAAAATGCAGATGTCGGTGAATATAGATGGGCAACGGGATTTGAAGCTGTAATAGGATATTTATATATTGCAGGAAAGAATGAAAGATTAAATTACCTACTTAATAAAATTATTGAAATGAGTGATAATAATGGTAAAAGTTAAACTTTTGGAGTTTACTCCAAATCCGGAAAAAATAGTAGCAGCAGCTGCTAAATTATGTTATAGTTCAGTGGGAATTGATGAAATAACAGAGGGGTTAGATGAAAATGCTACTAGTAAATTTATAAAGATGTTAAGTAGCTATGGTCACCATTCTCCAATGGAACATGTAAGCTTTACTTTTGGAATTGAAGGGGTATCTAGAAGCTTGACTCATCAACTAGTGAGACACAGAATAGCTTCTTATTCTCAACAAAGTCAAAGATATGTGAAATTAGATGCTTTTGAATACATAATTCCTCCATCTATAGCAAAAGATGAAAAGTGTAAGGCTATTTTTGTAGAGGCTATGAGAAGAGACCAAGAAGATTATGATAAATTAGTGGAAGCACTTAAAGTTTCTAATTTAGAAGAGTATATTGAAGAATATAAAGAAAGAAAGAAATGTGAGGAACTTGAAGAAAAAGAGCTAAAATCATTAAGATCTAAAGCAGAGAAAGCAGCTATTGAAGATGCCAGATATGTGTTTCCTAATGCATGTGCAACGAAGATTGTGGTTACAATGAATGCTAGGGAGCTTATGAATTTCTTCAGCCATAGGTGTTGTATGAGAGCTCAATGGGAAATAAGAGATTTAGCAGATGATATGCTGAAAGAAGTAAAAAAGGTAGCACCAAACTTATTTTTAGTATCTGGTCCAAGTTGTGTAAATGGAAGATGCTCAGAAGGAGCTATGACTTGTGGTAAGCCTGTAGAAATAAGGAATAAGTATTTGTCTCTATAAAAATAGATATATAAGAATTAGATAGTAGGAGCGATGAGATATGGAAGATAAAAAAAGAGGTAGTAAAAACAGTGATAGGCCTAAGCGTATAGGGAAAAATAGAAGAGATAATAATAGATTTGTAGGAGATATAAACACTGAAGGAAAAAATAATCAACCTTACAGAAATGAAAATATCAAGAGCAATGTAAGAGCAGAAGGATTTAGGGGAACTGCAAGAGAAGATATGATAGAAGGAAGAAATGCAGTTATCGAAGCATTAAAATCTGATAGGACTATAGAACATATAATGATAGCACAGGGAGATACTAAAGGATCTATAAGTGTAGTTACAGCTTTAGCTAAAGAAAAATCAGTGGTAGTTAAATATGTGGATAGAGCAAAATTAGATGGTATGAGTGAAACAGGTGCGCATCAAGGGGTAATTGCTATAGTAACTCCATATAACTATTGCAATATATCAGATATACTTAATAAAGCTGAGGAAAAAGGTGAAGATCCTTTTATATTAGTACTAGATGAAATAGAGGATCCTCATAATTTTGGTTCTATAATTAGAATAGCAGAGGTTTGTGGAGTACATGGAATAATAATACCAAAGAGAAAAAATGTAGGAGTTACACCTACTGTTTATAAAACTTCAGCTGGAGCTACAGAATATATAAAGATTGCTAAAATTACTAATATAAATGTGGCTATAGATGAATTGAAAGAAGCTGGTATATGGATATATGGAGCAGATATGCATGGAACACAATATTGTTATGATGCTGATTTAAAAGGAGCTGTAGCTTTAGTTATAGGAAGTGAAGGCAAAGGTATTTCGAAGCTAACTAAATCAAAATGTGATGTATTAGTTAAAATACCTATGGTAGGAAAGGTTAATTCACTAAATGCATCAGTAGCATGCGGAATGATAAGCTATGAAATATTAAAACAAAGATTGAAGTAGGGTAAATGAGGTATAGAGTTGAAGCAAATTTTTGTGGATGGGTATAATGTAATTAATAGCTGGCCAGAATTAAATACTATAAAAGACTATAGTTACGAAGCTGCGAGAAATAGGCTTATAGACTTACTTCTTAACTACTCAGCCTTTAAGGGATGCAAAATAATACTAGTGTTTGATGCACATATGGTAAAAGGAAGTATAGAGAAGAAGGAGAGAAGAGGCAATTTAACTGTAGTTTTTACAAAGCATGATGAAACTGCAGATAGTTATATAGAAAGAACTGTAAATCATATAGGTAGAAAATCAGAGGTTTATGTTGTTACTTCTGATTTTCTAGAACAACAATTAATATTTCAAAGAGGTGCTAATAGGGTATCTTCTCTAGAGTTTTATCATTGGATTGAAGATACAAATAAAAGTATATCTAAGCAGTGTGAGAATAATAGTTTCCACAATAAAAATCTTTTTGAAGAAGCCATAGATAAGGAAGTGGCAGAAAAGCTAGAAAAGATAAGAAGAAGCAGATAATATATCTTGACTATATAAATTTTGTTAAGGTATAATTACAATTAAGGTCATTTATGCTTTGGAGGGGATATTGTTGGAGAATACAAGTGGCAATAATGAATTAAACTCCATATTTACGGGTAAAAGGGATGAAGAACTAGTAGCTATGGCTAAATCAGGAGATGATAGGGCTTTAGAATACATTCTTTGTAAATACCAGAACTTTGTGAAAGCTAAAGCGAAATCTTACTTTTTAATTGGCGCTGATAAAGAGGATATATATCAAGAAGGAATGATTGGGCTTTTTAAAGCTATAAGGGACTTTAAGGATGATAAATTAGCATCCTTTAAGGTTTTCGCAGAATTATGTATAACAAGACAGATAATTACTGCTGTAAAAACTGCCACAAGACAAAAACATATTCCATTAAATACTTATGTCTCTCTGAATAAGCCTATATATGACGAAGAATCAGATAGAACTCTACTAGATATATTATCAGGAATAAAAGTATCTGATCCGGAAGAATTGATAATAGATAGAGAAGAGATGGAAAGGATAGAAAGTAAGATAGAGGAAGTATTATCAGGACTAGAGATGGAAGTTTTAAATTCCTATCTAGATGGTAAATCTTATCAAGAGATTGCAACTGATTTGGATAGGCAAGCGAAGTCTATTGATAATGCACTTCAACGGGTAAAGCGTAAACTTGAGAAGTGCTTAGAACAAAGATGAAACCGTATTGACAAATAAAAAAAAATCATATATAATAAGAAACTGATAAAAATATTTTATAATGAATACATTATGTATTGAATGCTCATATAGCTCAGTAGGTAGAGCGTCACCTTGGTAAGGTGGAGGTCACCGGTTCAATCCCGGTTATGAGCTCCAGTTATTTTGCAACACACGTGGATAAGTTTACATTAAAAAAGTGAAAATATAATTATTTTCTAATATAAGGAGGAATA
>DCDL01000053.1 GCA_002316385.1 Clostridium sp. UBA1056 | reverse complement strand
AATAAATATTGAATAAGCACTTCAATATTTATTTAGATTAGTAATATATTTTGCGAAAACCCCATTTAACTATTTGACATTTTAAAATGTTAAATAGTTAAAATGTTTCCTATATAAATATTTATATCCTATCATACTTAAATTGAATACTTTTAAGGTCATTAATCATACTGCCTTACCCTAATATTTGCCTTGCTATTGATACAGATCCCTTTGCATCTTTAGCATAATAATCAGCATGAATCATATCCGCATATTCCTTATTTAATACAGCGCCTCCAACCATAACTACACAATCAGGCTTCACTTTCTTTAATTCACCTATGGTCTCTTCCATATTTTTCACGGTAGTAGTCATCAGTGCACTAAGCCCTATAAGTTTAACATTATTTTTAACAGCTACCTCTATTATTCTCTCCTTAGAAACATCTTTTCCTAAGTCTATAACCTCATAATTATAATTTTCTAGAAGTACTTTCACTATGTTTTTACCTATATCATGAATATCGCCCTTTACTGTAGCTAATATTATTTTCCCCTTTGAGAATTCTTTATTATCTTTTAGCTTTAATTTATCCTTTACAATTTGAAAAGAACTTTTTACTGTCTCTGCTGAGTGAATCAACTGTGGAAGAAATATCTCTCCATTTTCATATCTTTCTCCTACAACATCTAAGGCTGGAATTATATATTCATTAATAATTTGTAATGGCTCTTTATATTCTAATAGTTTTATTGTAACTATCTTAGCTTCATCCTTCATACCTTTTAATATAACTTTGAATAAATCATCCTCAGTATTTTTTTCCTGTTTTTTATTTGCTACTAACTCTTTAGATATATCTTTGCTATATTCTAGATATTCCTTTGCCCCTTTATCCTCATTCCATAAAACTCTAGAAGCAGCTATTGTATTCATCATTTCCTTATCTAAAGGGTTTATTATAGGTAAATCTAAACCAGCAAATAGACTAGCTGCTAAGAATGCTTTATTTAAAAGCTCTCTGTTTGGTAGTCCAAAGGATACATTAGATACCCCAAGCACAGTTTTTACTTTTAACTTTTCTTTTACCAAAGAAAGAGCCTTTAGAGTTTCTTTTACATCCTTCTGTTGGGCAGCTGCTGTTAATGTTAAACAATCTATATATACATCTTTCTTATCTATACCATATTTTTCTGCCATGTTAACAATTTTTTCAGCTATTTTAAATCTTTCTTCACTGCTTGAAGGTATTCCATTCTCATCTAAAGTAAGTCCTACTACTGCTGCTCCATATTTTTTTACTATAGGTAGTATTCTTTCTAAAACAGCAGTTTCTCCATTTACTGAATTAACTATAGCCTTACCATTATAATACCTTAATCCCATTTCTATAACTTTTGGGTTAGTGGAATCTATCTGAAGAGGCACATCTAATATTGACTGTATTTCTTTAATAACCTTTACCATAATTTCCTCTTCATTTATTTCTGGAAGTCCTACATTGACATCTAAAATCTGAGCTCCAGACTCAACCTGAGATATTGCTTCTCTTAGAATATAATCTAAATCTTCATTCCTTAATGCCTCTTTAAATAACTTTTTCCCAGTTGGATTTATTCTTTCACCTATCACTTTTACCTCATTAATAATCACTGCTTTAGTAGGTGTACATACTCCACTTAATGAATTATGTTTCTTGTATTTAACGTCTACTTCTCTTAAACCTTTTACTAATTCTTTTATATAATTATCTGTTGTTCCGCAACATCCTCCTATTATTTTTACTCCTTTTTCCTTGAACTTTCTTCCGTAAACCGCAAACTCTTCAGGTAAAATATTAAATATCGTATCTCCATTAATAATAGAAGGTAAACCTGCATTAGCCTGAACTACTACAGGTAGGTTTGTTATATTTAATATTTCATCTACTATAGATTCTAATTCTTTGGGACCTAGCGAGCAATTAACACCAAGTGCATCCACCCCTAATCCTTCTAATACCATTACCATAGATGTGACACTACATCCTGTAAAGGTTCTTTTATCTTGCTGAAAACTCATAGTACAAAATACTGGCAAATCTGAGTTTTCTTTAGCTGCTAATACTGCGGCTTTAGCTTCATACAAATCTGTCATTGTCTCTATTAATATTAAATCTACACCACTTTTTACACCTTGAATTATTTGCCTTTTAAAGATGTTATAAGCTTCATCAAAGGTTAAAGTTCCAATAGGCTCTAATAACTCCCCAATTGGACCTATATCTAAAGCTATATATACTTTTTTATCCTGATCAGCAGCTTTAGCATTTTCTACTGCTGAATGAATTATTTCCTCTACACTGAAATTACTACTTTTAAGTTTAATTTCGTTAGCGCCAAAGGTATTGGTAGTAATAATATCTGCACCAGCTTCAATATAGCTTTTATGTATTTCAACTATTAATTTTGAATTAGTAACATTTAAGCTTTCTGGTAAATCTCCTAATTTTAATCCTCTCTTTTGAAGCATAGTACCCATGGCACCATCAAAAATTAAAGTTTTGTCTTTTAATTTTTCTCTAATTTCCACGTTTATCATCCCCTTTTCTAAAGGTGCAACTATCATGCTTATTGCAATCTAAGCAACTGATCTCTTCTGTATTTTTATCCTCCTTTTCAATAACGCCAACTATAGCCGTGACAGATTTTCTTGGTATTAAAATATTATGAGATGATGCAGTAAGTCCTATAGTATTTCCTGCATCAAGAATAGCTAAAAAGCTTTTTTGTATGTCTATAGGCAAGTCTCCATATCCAGGACTATATCTTGAAGTTAATACTTTATTTTCTTTATGCACTATTTCTTTTAATTCCTTACATACATTTTCGCAAATCTCTTCTATAGCTACTGTGGCACAAGCATCTAAAATTAATGCTTTAGCCACGCTTATTTTTTCATAATATCTTATTTTGGTATCTACATTATTTCCTATGGTTACTGCCATTAAGACACATACTTCTGATTTTGCTAAATGATTTTTAATATTCTCTCCAACTAAGTTAAAGTTACTATGACTTAAATACATTCCCTCTTCTTTTCTCATGATATTGAAGAATTTATATATATATCTAGGTTTAATTAAATCTCTCATTTCATTTATTGCTTCTTCAATTAAATCATTAGTTACTTTGTCTAAAGTTTGGTTTCTATAACCTAAATATCTTAAAACTTCATCTTTATTTTTAAGGATTCTATCCATCAATTTATATCCTCTCTTAAAGCTAATATATTTTTAATCTACTTCTTTTTCCTTAAATAATTCTTTTATACGCATTTTGTTTACCTCCTTATAGAATATACAAAACTACGCTAAATTTAAAGATGGCGCTTTCTATTTTTCTATTAGGCATCTGAAAATAAATAACAAGTCAAAGATGAGAAGTATATTTTGAGTTAGGCACTTGAAAAGAAATAACAAGTCAAAGATTGAAGCATATTTGTCACGAGACTAGGAGTTAAAGTCCTTTCATAGTGCTGCTATGTAAGGGTTTTGACGACGACGTATCGTGGTAAATAGGCGAAAATACTGGCTTGTTATTT
>DCDL01000027.1:663-34631 GCA_002316385.1 Clostridium sp. UBA1056 | reverse complement strand
TAAAATAATTAAGATTTAAAATTCGTTTATGAGATATAAATAAATTATTTATTATCCTGAAGAGGAAATGTGCACAATAAAACCTAGGTAAAGCAGAGAGATGGGGACGCCTATCTCTCTATTTTTATATAATAATACCTATTTCTTCTTACTATATAACTATATATTAAGAAGTTATTAATTACTCATATCCAAGAATAAATAGAAAAAGGTTATGATGGAAGTCTATGAACACAGATTTTTTACCGTAGTTATCTATTGAATTTAAATATTATATAATGTAGAATACATAAATGCAGTTTATATTATATATTTAATTCAAAAATCTAAAATATAAAAGCTTTATTAAAGCTCTACATTAAACTTGATTGCAATTTTAGATATTAATGAATTTATTTATTGAGACTTATATATAATATAAATTTTAGGCAATGATATAGAAGAATAGTTAGTAAGAGTACATATTAAATCTGTAGTATTTCCATAAATAAATTTTTAAACTTTAAAAATCTACAAGGGTAAAAATAAATAAAAACTCTTGTCAAAGTTAATAAAATAATGTATACTATAGAAGTTGCAGTATGGTAACAGCGATGAGGTAAGAGGTTGCCGGGCTTCCGGGGGAATTCTTAACCGAGCATGCTCAATCAAGAATTGGGCGACGGGGTCTGTAGTGCTACCATGTTTCTTGAAAATAAGAAACACCAGGAACAGTTTACAGAACTTCCGCTGTTGCGCGTAAGAAGTAATAGCGTGCGATGAAAAGGAGGGAATACAATGTCAAAACAAAAAATCAGAATTAGATTAAAAGCGTTTGATCACACAATATTAGATCAATCAGCAGAGAAGATTGTTGAGACTGCTAAGAACACAGGGGCTAAAGTAGCTGGTCCAGTACCACTACCGACTGAGAAGGATATAATAACAGTCCTAAGAGCTCCACACAAATACAAAGACTCAAGAGAGCAGTTCGAAATCAGAACTCACAAAAGACTAATCGATATATTAAGTCCATCACCAAAAACTGTTGATGCATTAATGAGATTAGACTTACCAGCAGGTGTAGATATCGAAATAAAATTATAATCGTACATAGTGCATGAAATTGAACTATGGTGTACGGGTAATAGAAAAGCTATTACTAACTATTATGATCACTAGGTGATCCGCTAATAAGTAGGAGGTGTATTTAAATGAAAAAAGCTATAATGGGTAAGAAATTAGGTATGACTCAAATATTTGATGAAAATAGAAAAGTAGTACCTGTGACAGTTGTAGAAGCTGGTCCATGCGTAGTAATCCAAAAGAAAACAGTAGAAAATGATGGATATGAAGCCATAAAAGTTGGATTTGGAGATATAAGAGAAAAGTTAGTGAACAAACCTAAAAAAGGTGAATTCGCAAAAGCTGGTGTTGTTGTAAGAAGACACCTAAAAGAATTCAGATTAGAGGATACAAGTGCTTACGAAGTAGGTTCTGAAATAAAAGCAGAAATCTTCGCAGCAGGAGATAAAGTAGACGTATCTGGAATATCTAAAGGAAAAGGATTTGCTGGCGTTATTAAAAGATGGAACTTCCATAGAGGACCAATGAGCCACGGTTCTAAATTCCATAGAGCAGTAGGTTCAATGGGAGCATCATCAGACCCATCAAGAACATTCAAAAATAAAAAGATGCCTGGACATATGGGAAATGTTAATACTACAGTATTAAACCTTGAAGTAGTAAGAGTAATACCAGAAAAGAATATTATTCTTATAAAAGGTGGAATACCAGGACCAAACAAAGGTTTAGTAGTAATAAGAAACGCTGTTAAAGCATAAGGAAAGGAGGATGCAGAATGCCTACAGTAAAAGTGTATAACACTGAGAAAAAAGAAGTTGGAGAAATTCAATTAAATGAAAGCATTTTCGGGGTAGAAGTTAGTGTTGAAGCAATGCACCAAGTTGTATTAGCTCAATTGGCTAACAAAAGACAAGGAACCCAAAGTGCTAAGACAAGAGCTGAAGTAAGAGGCGGAGGAATTAAGCCTTGGAGACAAAAAGGAACAGGAAGAGCAAGACAAGGTTCTATAAGAGCTCCACAATGGATTCACGGGGGTATCGTGTTTGCACCAAAACCACGTGATTACAGAGTTTCAGTTCCAAAGAGTATGAGAAGAGTAGCTATGAAATCAGCTTTAACTTCAAAAGTACAAGATAATGAAATGATAGTATTAGAAAGCTTAGCTTTCGATGCACCTAAGACTAAAGAAATGGTGAAAGTTCTTAATGCTTTTGAAACTAAAAAGACATTAATAGTTGTAGCTGAATCAAATGAGAATGTTTATAAATCAGCAAGAAACATTCCTGGAATAGCTGTAGTGCCTGTAAACAACATAAATGTTTACGACATATTAAAGTATGAAAACTTAATGATTACTAAAGATGCTGTATCAAAAATTGAGGAGGTGTATGCATAATGAAAATGACTAGTTATGATATAATAAGAAAACCTGTTATAACTGAAAAAAGTATGGCTGCTATGGCAGATAGAAAATACACTTTCATCGTTGACATACACGCAAACAAAGTTCAAATAAAAAAAGCTGTTGAAGAAGTTTTTGGAGTAACTGTTGAAGATGTTAAAACTTTAAGAAATTTAGGTAAAACTAAAAGAGTTGGAGTTCACATTGGAAAAAGAGCTGACTTCAAAAAAGCAGTTATCAAATTAACAGCTGACAGCAAAGCAATTGAATTCTTTGAGGGAATGCAATAATATAACGCATTTATTGGCTAGAGCCAGATAAGCGAAGAAGGAGGGAAACCTAATGGCAGTTAAAAAGTTTAACCCTACTACACCTTCAAGAAGAAATATGACTATGGCTTCATTTGAAGAAATAACTACAAATGTACCTGAAAAGTCACTTCTTGTAAGTAAGAAAAAAACAGGTGGTAGAAATGCTCAAGGTAAAATTACTGTTCGTCACCACGGTGGTGGAGCGAAACAAAAATATAGATTAATAGATTTCAAGAGAACTAAAGATGGTATACCAGCTAAAGTTGCAACTATCGAGTATGATCCAAATAGATCTGCTTATATTGCATTAGTTGTATATGCAGATGGTGAGAAGAGATACATAATAGCTCCAGTTGGATTAAAAGTTGGAGATGTTGTAGTATCTGGACCAGATGCAGACATTAAAGTTGGAAATGCACTTCCAATAGTTAACATACCAGTAGGTACAATAATTCATAATATTGAATTACAAGTAGGAAAAGGTGCTCAACTTGTTAGATCAGCAGGTTCTTCAGCTCAATTAATGGCTAAAGAAGGGGCTTATGCTCAAGTAAGACTACCAAGTGGAGAAGTTAGATATGTAAGAGTAAACTGCAGAGCTACAATCGGAACAGTTTCAAACTTAACTCACGAAATTGTTAACATAGGTAAAGCAGGAAGAAAGAGACATATGGGTATCAGACCAACAGTAAGAGGATCTGTAATGAACCCTAATGACCACCCACACGGAGGTGGAGAAGGTAAATCTCCAGTTGGTCATTCTAGTCCACGTACTCCATGGGGTAAACCAGCTCTTGGATACAAAACTAGAAAAACTAAGAAATACTCTGATAAATTTATTGTTAAGAAAAGAAATGGTAAATAGTTAGAAGAGAAATGAATTCTCTTCTGATTATAACCACTTTACATGAAGGGAGGCCACTAATAGTGAGTAGATCAATTAAAAAAGGACCTTTTGTAAAAGAATCTCTTCTAAAGAAAATAGAAGAAATGAACAAAGCTGGCGAGAAGAAAGTTATAAAGACTTGGTCAAGAAGCTCTACAATTTTTCCTCAAATGATAGGACACACAATTGCTGTTCATGATGGAAGAAAACACGTTCCAGTATATGTTCAAGAAGATATGGTAGGACATAAACTTGGAGAGTTCGCTCTGACTAGAACTTTTAAAGGTCATATCGCGAAGGAAAAATCAAGTAGAATGAGATAGTACGGGAAGGAGGAAATTACCAATGGAAGCTAAAGCTATAGCTAAATATGTAAGAATGTCTCCTATGAAAGTTGGGATTGTTCTTGACCTTATAAGAGATAAGAATGTAAATGAAGCTTTCGCTATATTACAATATACTCCAAAAGATGCAGCTGTTGTTGTTAATAAGTTATTAAAATCAGCTGTTGCGAATGCAGAAAACAATTTTAATTTAGACAGAAATAGATTATATGTTGCAGAAGCTCATACAGGTGCAGGTCCAACATTAAAGAGATTTAGACCACACGCTCAAGGTAGAGCATTCAGAATTTTAAAAAGAACTAGCCATATAACTATAATAGTTAAAGAAAGAGCGTAAGAAGGAGGGATATAGAGTGGGTCAAAAAGTACATCCACACGGCCTAAGAGTTGGTGTTATCAAGGATTGGGACGCTAAATGGTATGCAGATAAGAAAAACTTTGCAGATAACTTAGTTGAAGATAATACTATCAGAGAATATTTAAAGAAAAGATTATTCACTGCTGGAATATCAAAAATTGAGATAGAAAGAGCAGCTAAAAGAATTAAAATCAATATACATACCGCAAAACCAGGAATGGTTATAGGAAAAGGCGGTCAAAGTATAGAAGAGCTTAAAGTTGCATTAAAAGAAGTTGTTAAAAATAAATTTGTTTTAATTAACATAGTAGAAGTTAAAACACCAGAAAATAATGCACAATTAATGGCTGAAAACATAGCAGCTCAACTAGAAAAGAGAATATCTTTCAGAAGAGCAATGAAACAAACAATTCAAAGAGCTATGAAAACAGGTGTTAAGGGAGTTAAAACTGCATGTTCAGGAAGATTAGGCGGAGCTGAGATCGCAAGAACAGAGCAGTATCATGAGGGAACAATCCCACTACAAACTTTAAGAGCTGATATCGACTATGGATTTACAGAAGCTAATACAATCTATGGTAAGATTGGTGTAAAAGTTTGGGTATATAGAGGAGAGGTTCTTCCGACTAAAAAAGTTGAGAAGGAAGAAAGCAACTCATAATAACGTGTAAGGAAGGAGGAATTTGACATGTTAATGCCTAAAAGAGTTAAACATCGTAAGGTACAACGTGGTAGAATGAAAGGTAAAGCTACAAGAGGTAACTTCATTGCTTATGGAGATTATGCTTTACAAGCAACAGAATGCGGTTGGATTACAAGCAACCAAATCGAATCTGCCAGAATAGCTATAAATAGATACGTTAAAAGAGGAGGAAAGGTTTGGATAAAAATCTTCCCTGATAAGCCAGTAACAGAAAAACCAGCTGAAACTCGTATGGGTTCTGGTAAAGGTTCACCAGAGTACTGGGTAGCAGTAATTAAACCAGGTAGAGTATTATTTGAAATATCTGGAGTATCTGAAGAAGCTGCTAGAGAAGCTATGAGACTTGCGTCTCACAAATTACCAGTAACAACTAAATTTGTTACTAGAAGAGATTTTGAGGAAATGGGTGGTGAAATCAATGAAGGCTAATGAATTGAAAGAGTTGAGACAAAGTACTCCTCAAGATTTAAATGTAAAACTATCTGATCTTAAATCAGAATTATTTAACCTTAGATTTCAGTTAGCTACAGGACAGTTAGAAAACCCAATGAGAATTAAACAGGTTAAAAAGTCTATAGCCCAAATTAAAACCATCCTTAGAGAAGAAGAATTAAGGGCTTGTGAGCAGTAATACTGAAAGGAGGTTCATCTTGTGGAAAGAGGAAATAGAAAAAGTAGAATCGGAAGAGTAGTTTCTGACAAAATGGATAAAACAATTGTTGTTGCTGTTGAAACTAAAGTTAGACATCCATTATATGGAAAAACAGTTAATAGAACAACTAAATTTAAGGCTCATGATGAAAATAATGAAGCAAAAGTTAACGATAGAGTATTAATAATGGAAACAAGACCACTATCTAAGGATAAGAGATGGAGACTTGTTGAAATCATGGAAAGAGCTAAATAGTTAACTGAAGGGAGGGTATTTACATGATACAACAACAAACATTATTAAAAGTAGCGGATAACTCTGGTGCTAAAGAAATAATGTGTATTAGAGTACTCGGTGGTTCCAAGAGAAAATGGGGAAACATCGGAGACGTAATTGTTGCTAGCGTTAAAAGTGCAACACCAGGTGGAGTTGTTAAAAAAGGTGACGTAGTAAAAGCAGTTATTGTTAGATCAGTTAAAGGTTTGAGAAGAGCAGACGGGACTTATATCAGATTTGATGAGAACGCAGCTGTTATTATAAAAGACGATAAGAATCCAAAAGGAACTCGTATCTTCGGACCTGTTGCTAGGGAGCTAAGAGATAAAGAATACAATAAAATATTATCACTAGCACCTGAAGTACTATAGGATAGGGGGTAGCAAAGATGAAAGTTCATGTTAGAAAGAAAGATACTGTTATGGTTATCTCTGGAAAAGACAAAGGCAAAACTGGAGAAGTTTTAGCTGTTTATCCTAAGACTGGAAAAGTTGTAGTTGCTGGCGTTAACGTAGTAACTAAACATCAAAAACCAAACAGACAAAATATGCAAGGTGGAATAGTTAACTTTGAAGCAGCTATTAACAGCTCAAAAGTTATGCTATATTGCGATAAATGTAAGAGCGTAACTAGAATAAGCAATAAAGTACTAGATGATGGTACAAAAGTTAGAGTTTGCAAGAAGTGCGGAGAAACATTTTAATTCGCGAAAGGAGGTTTAACAAATGGTTACAAGACTACAAGAGAAATACAATAGTGAAGTAATACCAGCTATGATGGATAAGTTCGGATACAAAAATATAATGGAAGTACCTAAACTTGAAAAAATAGTTATAAATATGGGAGTTGGCGAAGCTAAAGATAACTCTAAAGTTTTAGATGCTGCTGTAAGTGATATGCAATTAATCACTGGACAAAAAGCTGTATTAACTAGAGCAAAGAACTCAGTTGCTAACTTTAAAATAAGAGAGAACATGGCAATTGGATGCAAAGTTACATTAAGAAAAGAGAAAATGTTCCAATTTGCGGACAAATTAATGAATATAGCATTACCAAGAGTTAGAGACTTCAGAGGCGTTCCTACTAAATCTTTTGATGGAAGAGGAAACTATGCTTTAGGAATAAAAGAACAACTAATATTCCCTGAAATAGAATATGATAAAATTGATAAAGTAAGAGGAATGGATATAATATTTGTAACTACTGCAAAGACAGACGAGGAAGCAAGAGAATTATTAAGATTCCTTGGAATGCCATTTGCTCAATAAAAGGAGGGAATGACTTGGCACGTAAAGCTTTAATAGAAAAGTGGAAAAAAGAACCGAAGTATTCAACTAGAGCGTACTCTAGATGCAGATTATGTGGAAGACCACATTCTGTTTTAAAGAAATTTGGTATTTGCCGTATATGTTTCAGAGAACTTGCTTACAAGGGACAAATTCCTGGATGCAAAAAGGCAAGCTGGTAATATACAGATCATAGCGAAAGGAGGCACAATTAATGAATATGACTGATCCGATAGCAGATTTGCTAACACGTATAAGAAATGCAAATATTGTTAGACATGAAATAGTAGAAGTTCCTTCTTCAACAATAAAGAAGGGTATAGCAAACATAATGCTTCAAGAAGGATATATTAAAAATATAGAAGAATATCAAGATGGAAATGTTTCTATGTTAAGACTTAGCATGAAATATGGCCAAAATAAAGAGAGAGTTATAACAGGACTTAAGAGAATATCTAAGCCAGGACTAAGAGTTTACAGTGGTAAGGATGATATCCCTAAAGTTTTAAATGGATTAGGAGTTGCAATAATTTCAACTTCTAAAGGATTAGTTTCTGACAGAGAGGCTAGAAAATTAGGATTAGGCGGAGAAGTTATCTGCTACATCTGGTAGTTTAGGAACAAGGAGGTGCGATTATGTCAAGAGTAGGAAGACTTCCAATAGCTATACCAGCTGGTGTAACTGTTACAGTAACACCAGATAACGTTGTTACAGTTAAAGGACCTAAAGGTGAATTAACTAAAGCAATGGTAAAGGATATAAACATAGCTATAGAGGATAATCAAGTGGTCGTTACAAGACCAAGCGATGTAAAAGAACATAGAGCTCTACATGGATTAACAAGAGCATTAATAAATAATATGGTAATTGGAGTAACTAATGGTTTCAGTAAGACATTACAATTAATTGGTGTTGGATATAGAGCAACAGCAAAAGGTAAGGGATTAACTTTAAACCTAGGATTCTCACACCCAGTTGAAATAGATGCTGTAGATGGAATTACATTTGAATTAACAGATGCTAATACTATAGTAATAAAAGGAATCGACAAGGAATTAGTTGGTGATGTTGCAGCGGATATAAGAGTTTGGAGAAAACCTGAGCCTTACAAAGGAAAGGGTATTAAGTACTCTGATGAAGTTATCAGACGTAAGGAAGGTAAGACTGGTAAATAATAGCTATTAGAAAGGAGAGAATTTCATGTTCAATAAAGCTGATAGAAAGCTATCAAGAGAAAGACGTCATTTAAGAGTACGTAAAAAAATTCATGGAACAGCTGAAAGACCAAGACTTGCAGTGTTCAGAAGTGAAAAGAACATATACGCTCAAATTATAGATGATGTTGCTGGAAGAACATTAGTTGCTGCATCTAGTTTAGATAAAGACTTTTCTCTAAAAGTTGGTAGCAATAAGGAAGCCGCTAAACTAGTTGGTGAAGCGGTAGCTAAGAAAGCAGTAGAAGCAGGAATTACTGAAGTTGTATTCGACAGAGGTGGATATGTATATCACGGAAGAGTACAAATGCTTGCAGAAGGTGCAAGAGGAGCAGGACTTAAATTCTAAAAAAAGGAGGTACACACATGAAAATAGATCCTAGCACACTTGATCTTAAAGAGAAAGTTGTACACATAAACAGAGTTGCTAAGGTTGTTAAAGGTGGTAGAAACTTCAGATTCAGCGCACTAGTAGTTGTTGGTGATGAGAACGGACACGTTGGTGTTGGAATGGGAAAATCTATCGAAATACCAGAAGCAATCAGAAAAGGTATCGAAGATGCTAAAAAGAACATCGTTAAAGTTGAATTAGATGGAACTACAGTTCCTCACACTATAGATGGTAGATTTGGAACTGGTACAGTTCACATAATGCCAGCTTCAGAAGGAACAGGTGTTATCGCTGGAGGTCCAGCAAGAGCAGTACTTGAGCTTGCAGGATTAAAAGATGTTAGAGCTAAATCATTAGGTTCAAATAATCCAAGAAACATGGTTAGCGCAACAATAGATGGATTATCAAAATTAAGAACAGCAGAGCAAGTTGCAAAACTTAGAGGCAAAACTGTTGAAGAGATTCTAGGATAGGAGGGGAAAACCTTGGCTAAAGTTAAAATAACATTAGTAAAGAGTTTAATTGGTAGAAAGAAAGATCATATCGCTACTGTAGAGGCTCTTGGATTAAGAAAAATAGGTAAAACTGTTGAGCACGAGGAGACTCCTCAGATCAGAGGTATGATTAATAAAGTAAGTTACCTACTAAAAGTAGAAGAAGCTTAAACTAAGGAGGTGTAAATATGAGACTTCATGAGTTAAGACCTGCAGAAGGTGCAAAAAAATCTCCTAAGAGAATCGGTAGAGGTACTGGTTCAGGTTGGGGTAAAACTGCTGGAAAAGGTCAAAAAGGACAAAACTCAAGATCTGGCGGTGGTGTAAGACCAGGATTTGAGGGAGGTCAAATGCCTTTATATAGAAGACTACCTAAGAGAGGATTTACAAATATATTTGCTAAAGAATATACTTGTATAAACGTAGATAGACTAAACATATTTGAGGATGGAACTGTAGTTACTCCAGAATTACTTCGTGAAGCTGGAATGGCTAAGAGAGTGAACGATGGGATAAAAATTCTTGGAAATGGTAACATTGAAAAGAAATTAACTGTTAAAGCTAATAAGATTTCCAAAGCTGCAGCAGAGAAGATTGAAGCGGCAGGAGGAAAAGTTGAGGTGATATAGATGTTATCAACCCTACGAAATGCTTGGAGAGTTCCTGAGCTAAGAAAAAGAATACTATTTACATTAATGGTAGTAGTTATTTTTAGGTTGGGTGTATTTATCCCAGTACCAGGAGTGGATGCTAGTAAGATTGCAACTTTAGTTAGTGGTAATTCTGGTTCCCTTCTAAGTTTCTATGATATGATAGCCGGAGGTGCCTTTAGTAAGTTTAGTATATTTGCTTTGGGAGTTACTCCGTACATCAATGCATCGATTATAATTCAATTACTTACAATTGCAATTCCTTATTTAGAACAACTTTCTAAAGAAGGTCAAGAAGGTAGAAAGAAAATACAAAACTATACTAAATACGCAGCTTTAGTATTTGCTGTTATTCAAGCATATGCTGCATATGCCTTAATAAGAAACTCAGGTGCTATATTAATAGAGGGTTCAATAGGTCTTCTACTAATAATACTAACAATGACGACAGGTACGGCATTATTAGTATGGATAGGTGAACAAATTTCAGTATATGGAATAGGAAATGGTGTGTCAGTAATTATATTTGTAAATATAGTATCATCATTACCACAAACAGCTTATCAAATAGCAGGGCTTCGTAAAACGGGAGAAGTTAGTCCGGTAGAGGTTGTAATATTCGTAGCAGTAGCTTTAGCTTTATTAATTACAGTAATTGTTATAAATTTAGCAGAACGAAGAATTCCAGTGCAATATGCCGGTAAAGCAGTAGGAAGAAAAGTAGTAAAAGGTCAATCATCACATATTCCAATAGGATTAAATTCTTCTGGAGTTATGGCAATAATATTTGGAATGTCATTAATGCAATTTCCAGCAGTTATAGCACAAATATGGCCAGAATCTTCCTTTGCGGTATTTGTTACTAAGAGTCCTTGGAGTATATTTCAGCAAAATACTATAAAATATGCAGTAGCGTACTTTTTACTAATAGTATTCTTCGCATGGTTCTATACTATAATTACTTTCAAGCCAGATGAGATGGCTGAAAATATGAATAAATCATCAGGATTTATTCCAGGTATAAGACCAGGGGAGAAAACTGAAATGTACTTGGAGAAGATTTTGACAAGAATATCCCTTTTAGGTGGAACATTTGCTGGAATTATAGCTATAGTTCCTATACTAGCAGCTATGTTCAGTAATTTTAAGGGAATTTCATTTGGTGGAACTAGTTTATTAATTTTAGTTGGTGTATCTCTTGATACTATAAAGCAATTAGAATCTCAACTAGTAATGAGACATTATGAAGGATTCCTTAAATAAAAATTTTAAATTTGGAGTTGATACTAGTGAGAGTTATTTTATTAGGTCCTCCTGGAGCCGGAAAAGGAACTCAGGCAAAGTCAATCTGTAATAAATATTCTATACCACACATATCTACTGGAGATATCTTTAGATATAATATCTCTCAGGCGACGCCTTTAGGGATAGAAGCTAAAAAGTATATAGATAAAGGTCATCTAGTACCAGATGAATTAACTATCGATTTAATTAAAGATAGATTAAAGCAGGATGACTGCAAGAAGGGATTTTTACTAGATGGTTATCCAAGGACTGTAAATCAAGCAGAGGCTTTGGAGGTTTTACTTGAAGAAATGAAATTAAAACTTGATACTGCCCTGTTGATAGAAGTTCCTAAGGGTTTTATTATAGATAGAATGACAGGAAGACGTGTATGTACTACTTGTGGAGCTAGTTATCACATAAAATATAATCCTACCAAAAATGATGGAAAATGTGATGTTTGCGGTAGTGTTGTAATACAAAGAGCAGATGATAATGAAGCGACAGTAAGTGAAAGACTTGAAATATATGATGCGCAAACTCAACCATTAATAGATTACTATAGAAAGAAAAATTTATTAGCAGAAGTTGATGGAACGCAAGCTATTAATGATGTTTTTAAGAATATCTGTGGTATCTTAGGAGCGATAAATAGTGATGAATATTAAGAGTGACACAGAACTAGAATATATGAGAAGTGCTGGTAAGGTTGTTGCCGATACCCTAGCAATGATTGAAAAGGTAATAAAACCAGGAATAACCACTGCAGAAATTGATAAAATTGCGGAAGAGTTTATATTAGCACAAGGAGCTATACCATCTTTTAAAGGATATGGAGGGTTTCCGGGATCCATATGTGCATCAGTGAATGATGTAGTAATACATGGTATACCGAATGACACTATATTAGTTGAAGGTGATATAATTAGTGTTGATTGTGGAGCAATACTCAATGGTTATCATGGAGATGCTGCACGAACTTTTCCGGTAGGAAGTATTTCTAAGGAAGCACAACATCTAATAGATGTCACTAAAGAATCTTTCTTTAAGGGCATTGAAAAAGCAGTAGTGGGTAACAGACTTACAGATATTTCAGCAGCTATTCAGAAGCATGCTGAGAATTTTGGATATTCTGTGGTTAGGGATTTTGTTGGACACGGCATAGGGACTTCTATGCATGAAGACCCGCAGGTTCCTAATTACGGCACTGCTGGAAAAGGTCCTAAGTTAGTACACGGTGTAGTACTTGCAATTGAACCTATGATAAACATGGGAAATTACAGAGTTAAAATTAGACCAGATGGTTGGACTGTAGTAACAAGTGATGGAAAGCTATCTGCCCATTATGAAAATACTATAGCAATAACTAATGACGGTGTAGAAATACTAACTTTGAGCTAATGAGGTGACTAGTGTGGATGATGACAGCCTTTTAGGTAAGGTAGTACATTCAAAATCAGGAAGAGATAAAGGAAAATACTTTATCATTATAGGTATAATAGACGATGAGTATGTCTATATTTCAGATGGAGACCTTAGAAAAATTGATAGGCCAAAGAAAAAGAAAATTAAACATTTATCTTTTACAGATATATTGGCTGAAGATATTAGAAGTGCGATCTTATCTGATGTAAAGATCAGTGATTCTAAAATAAGAAAATTTTTGCAGGTTGAGGATATAATAGAGGAGGTTTGATTACTCTTATGTCAAAAGATGATATAATTGAAATGCAAGGTGTCGTTTTAGAGACTCTACCTAATGCAACTTTCCAAGTTGAATTAGAGAGTGGGCACAAGATACTTGCTCATATTTCTGGAAAGTTAAGAATGAACTTTATAAGAATTTTACCAGGCGATAAGGTTACAGTAGAACTTTCTCCATATGATTTGACTCGTGGGAGAATAACTTGGAGAGATAAGTAATAAGGAGGGTTAGCTATGAAAGTAAGACCATCAGTTAAACCTATATGTGAAAAATGTAAAGTTATAAAAAGAAAAGGAAGAGTAATGGTTATCTGTGAAAATCCTAAACATAAACAAAAACAAGGTTAATGAAAATAATAAGTAGAGATACTTAGGAGGTGTAGATTGTAGATGGCAAGAATTGCAGGTATTGACCTACCAAAAGAGAAAAGAGTTGAGATAGGTCTAACTTATATATTTGGTATTGGACTACCAAAATCTCATGAGATACTTGAAGCTACAGGAGTGAATCCAGATACAAGAATCAAGGATTTAACTGAAGATGAAGTAAATACATTAAGAGATTATGTAAATAAGAACATAATGGTCGAAGGTGATCTTAGAAGAAAAGTTGCTTTAGACATAAAGAGACTTAAAGAGATCGGATGTTATAGAGGAATAAGACATAGAAGAGGTCTTACAGTTAGAGGTCAAAAGACTAAAACTAATGCAAGAACAAGAAAAGGTCCTAAGAAGACTATAGCAGGTAAGAAGAAATAGTAAGGAGGGAATATAATGGCTCAAAAGAAAGTTAGAAGTAGAAGAAAAAAAGAAAGAAAAAATGTTGAGCACGGTGCTGCACACATTAAATCTACTTTCAATAATTCCATCGTTACACTTACTGATGCAGCTGGAAACGCATTGTCATGGGCAAGTGCTGGTGGATTAGGATTTAGAGGTTCAAGAAAAAGTACTCCATTTGCAGCTCAAATGGCAGCTGAAACAGCAGCTAAAGCAGCAATGGAACATGGTTTAAAAAGTGTAGAAGTTTACGTAAAAGGTCCAGGAGCAGGTAGAGAAGCGGCTATAAGATCACTTCAAGCTGCAGGATTAGAAGTTACTTTAATTAAAGACGTAACTCCAATCCCACACAATGGATGTAGACCACCAAAAAGAAGAAGAGTTTAATAAACAGGAGGTGTAATGAATGGCAAGATACACAGGCGCTACATGCAGACTTTGTAGAAGAGAGGGCCTTAAGCTTAACCTTAAAGGTGATAGATGCTTCACTGAGAAGTGTGCTTTTACTAGAAGAGGTTACGCACCAGGTCAACATGGTCAAAGCAGAAAGAAAATGTCAAACTATGGAACTCAATTAAGAGAAAAGCAAAAAGCTAAGAGAATCTATGGAGTTCTAGAAGGACAATTTAGAAAATACTATGAGAAAGCTGAAAAGCAAAGAGGAATTACAGGTGAAAACTTACTAAAATTCCTAGAATTAAGATTAGACAATGTTGTTTATAGATTAGGATACGGAAGCTCAAGAGTTGAAGCTAGACAATTAGTAAACCACGGACATTTCTTAGTAAATGGTAAAAAAGTAGATATTGCATCTTACGCTGTTAAAGCTGGAGATGTTATATCAGTTAGAGAAAAAAGCAGATCTTCTGAAAAATTCAAAGTTTTTGCTGAAAATCCAAAGACTCTACCAAATTGGTTAGAAGGAAATATTGAATCATTTGAAGGTAAGGTTGCTTCAATACCAGCAAGAGAAGACATAGATGTTCCTGTTAACGAAACATTAATCGTTGAGTTATACAGTAAATAGTCAATAATGTAATCAGTTGCCCTCGATATAAAAAAACCACTAAATTTAAAAGGAGGGTTATAAATGTTAGAAATTGAAAAGCCAAAAATAGAATGTATTGAAACCGCTGAAAATGGTACATATGGCAAATTTGTTGTAGAACCATTAGAAAGAGGTTATGGAATAACTTTAGGTAATGCATTAAGAAGAATTCTTCTTTCTTCACTACCTGGAGTTGCTGCTAATTCGATTAAAATTGATGGTGTCTTACATGAATTCTCAACTATACACGGAGTTAAGGAAGATGTTTCAGAGTTAATTCTAAATATAAAGGAATTAGCACTTAAGATGTCTGGTGAGGGCCCAAGAACAATATATATTGATGCTGAAGGTCCTGGTGAAGTTACAGGAGAAGATATTAAGGTAGACGGAGATGTTGAAATAGTTAATAAAGATCTTCATATTGCTACACTAGATGATGGTGGAAAGCTATTTATGGAGATAAATATTAATAGTGGTAGAGGTTATGTTTCTCAAAATAAAAACAAGACTGATGATAAGCCAATATCAACTATACCTGTTGACTCAATATATACTCCAGTTAAGAGAGTTAACTTTACAGTTGAGAATACAAGAGTGGGACAGATCACAGATTATGATAAATTGACTATAGAGATTTGGACTAATGGAACTATTAGACCTGATGAAGCCATTGGTTTATCAGCTAAAATTCTTATCGAACACTTTAAATTATTTATGACATTAACTAATCATGCAGATAATGTTGAGATAATGATAGAAAAAGAAGAAGATAAGAAGGAAAAAGTCCTAGAAATGACTATAGAAGAACTTGATTTATCTGTTAGAAGCTTTAATTGTTTAAAGAGAGCTGGTATTAATACTGTTCAAGAATTAACAGAGAAATCAATGGATGATATGATGAAAGTAAGAAACCTAGGAAAGAAATCTCTTGAAGAGGTTGAGCAAAAACTTGAAGGCTTAGGATTGGGATTCAAACCTAGCGAAGAGTAAGGAGGTATAGATATGGCACAGCAACGTAAGTTAGGACGTCCAACTGATCAAAGAATGGCGATGCTTAGAAATCTTACAACTAGTTTCTTAAAGCACGGAAGAATTGAAACAACAGAAGCTAGAGCAAAAGAAACTAAAAGATTAGCTGAGAAGATGATAACTTTAGCGAAAAGAGGAGATCTTCACGCTAGAAGACAAGTGCTTGCATTTGTTACAGAAGAGGACGTTGTTAAGAGTTTATTTGATGACGTAGCTCCAAAATACGCTGAAAGAAATGGTGGATACACTAGAATAATAAAAATGGGACCAAGAAGAGGCGACGGAGCAGAGGTTGTTGTATTAGAATTAGTATAATAATTCAAGGGGATTAAGTAAGACTAACTTAGTCCCCGTTTTGTTATAAAATTGAGCTTTAGATAGTAACTCTCTAATGGAGGGATAATTGATGGAAACTAATATTAATTTTAGAGATAATCAAATTAATAAATCTAATGGAGACAATGAAATAAATAAATCGGATAATACAAATTTATCCAATAAAAAAGTACAAGAGATTATTAGTGAAAATTTAAAATACACTTATCCTCCGGATAGTGAAGGCAATATAAAATTAGCTATAGATGGTGTTAATATTACCATTAATAAGGGAGAATTTGTAGTTGTATTAGGTCATAATGGATCAGGAAAGTCCACTTTTGCAAAGCATATAAATGCACTTTTAGTTCCAACAGAAGGTAAAATCATTGTATCTGGTTATGATACTAGTGAAGAGGAAAACATATGGAATGTAAGAAGTAAAGCGGGTATGGTTTTTCAAAATCCAGATAACCAAATAGTTGCTACCATAGTAGAAGAGGACGTAGCTTTCGGACCAGAAAACTTAGGGATAGAACCTAAGGAAATAAGAAGAAGAGTAGATGAGTCACTTAAGAGAGTAAACATGTATGATTATAAAAAACATGGACCACATCTTCTATCAGGGGGACAAAAGCAACGTGTAGCTATTGCTGGTATATTAGCTATGATGCCTGAATGTATAGTATTAGATGAGCCAACAGCTATGCTTGACCCATCTGGAAGAAAAGAAGTTATAAATACAATAATGGATTTAAATAAGAATAATGGAATTACTATAGTGTACATAACACACTTTATGGAAGAAGCTGTTGCAGCTGATAAGATATATGTTATGGATTCAGGAAAAGTTATAGTAGAAGGAAAACCAAGAGAAGTATTTCAAAATGTAGAAATTATGAAAAACTTAGGTTTAGATGTACCACAAATGACAGAATTGGCCTATGAATTAAATAAATCAGGTGTTAATATAAAATCCGATATATTGACTATAGATGAGATGGTGAGAGAATTATGTCAATTAAAATAGAAAATTTAACTCATATATATATGGCTAAAACTCCATTTGAAAAGGTTGCCCTTAGTAATGTTAATGTGAATATAAATGATGGCGAATTTGTAGCACTCATTGGACATACAGGCTCGGGTAAATCTACATTGATACAGCATATGAATGGATTATTAAAACCTAACCAAGGAAAAATAATTGTTGATGGTGTAGATATTACTGCTAGTGGAGTTAAGCTTACAGACATAAGAAAAAAAGTTGGATTAGTATTTCAATATGCAGAGTATCAACTTTTTGAAGAAACAATAGAAAAAGATATAATGTTTGGTCCTAAGAATTTAGGTCTTACTGATGAAGAAGCTTTAGAAAGAACTAAAAGAGCTATGGAGATGGTAGGTTTAGACTATGAAACTTATAAGAATAAATCTCCTTTTGACTTAAGTGGAGGACAAAAAAGAAGAGTAGCCATAGCTGGAGTTGTCGCTATGGAACCAAAAGTTTTAATATTAGATGAGCCAACAGCTGGATTAGATCCTAAAGGCAGAGATGAAATTCTAGGAGAATTATATAAACTTCACAAATCCTACAACATGACTATCATTCTTGTATCTCATAGTATGGAGGATGTAGCAAAAGTTGCAGACCGAATATTAGTAATGGATAAAGGAAAATGTGTATTAGATGGTACACCAAAGGAAATATTTAAAGAGGTAGAAACTTTAGAAAATGTAGGTCTTGCAGTACCACAGGTAACATATCTTATGAGAGAGCTAAAAAAGAGAGGATTTGAATTACCTGATGATGTTTTCACATTAGAACAAGCTAAAAAAGAGTTACTTAGGATACTAGCAAAAAACTAGGCTCCTTTTATAAAGTTGTGGAGGAGTAAATATGATTAAAGATATTACCATAGGACAATACATACCTGGAGATTCTTTTGTCCATAAGCTAGATGCTAGAGTGAAAATATTATTTTCATTATTATTCATAATAGACTTATTTTTAATAAAAGACTTCTCAGGATATATTGTTATTTTTATATTTACAGTGATGGCTATAATGGTATCTAAAATTCAATTTAGATACATATATAAGGGACTAAAGCCTATATTTATATTAATGCTAATAACCGCGTTATTTAATGTATTCTTAACTAGAGGCGATGTACTACTATGGAAATGGGGATTTATAAAAATATACAAAGAAGGTATAGTTACAGCCGTATTTATGGTTTTAAGACTTACATTTCTTATTATAGGAACATCTCTATTAACTTTAACTACATCACCAATAGAACTTACTGATGGAATAGAAAAGCTACTAGGACCATTTAAAAAAATTGGAGTACCAGCCCATGAGCTTGCAATGATGATGACAATTGCACTAAGATTTATACCTACTTTAATGGATGAGACTGATAAAATAATGAAGGCTCAGAAGGCGAGAGGAGCCGACTTTGAAAGCGGAAGTATAGTAAAGAGAGCTAAAAGTCTTATACCTCTACTTGTGCCACTATTTATTAGTTCCTTTAGAAGAGCAGATGAATTAGCTATGGCAATGGAAGCTAGGTGTTACAGAGGCGGAGAAGGAAGAACTAGAATGAAGACACTTAAAATTACATCTAGGGATTATGTTGGAATGGTTGTAATGGCAGCACTAACTGGTATAGTTGTATATATGAGATTTTGGATATAGTAGAATAAAGGGATGTATATGAAAAATATTAAGTTGATGCTAGAATACGATGGAACAAATTATATGGGATGGCAAAAGCAGCCCAAGGGGGAAACTGTTCAAGGAACAGTTGAAGAGGCAATCTATAAACTCACTGGTGAAAAAGTTAACGTTGTGGGTTGTAGCAGAACTGATAGTAAAGTTCATGCTAAAGGATATGTATGTAATTTTAAGACTGATAGTAATATTCCTGCAGAAAAATTTAGAGAAGCATTAAATCATACATTACCAGAAGATATATCTGTAATTAAATCTTCGCAGGGTGATGATGATTTCCATTCTAGATATAATTCTAAAGGAAAAATGTACTGCTATACAATACTAAATACAGAAGTAAGAATGCCTATATATAGAAATTTCTCATATAACTATAAAAAGAGTCTAGATATAGAAAAAATGAAAGATGCAACAAAATTTTTTATAGGAACTCATGATTTTGAAGCTTTTAGGAATATAGGAAGCTCAGTTAAAACTACTACAAGAACTATTAGTAGAGTAGATATAATTAAAAATGAGGAATATATAAAAGTATATATAGCAGCCGATGGATTTTTATATAATATGGCAAGAATCATAATAGGAACTCTTATAGATGTAGGAAGCGGTAAAATAGAAGGAGAGGATATACCTAAAATAATATTAAGTAGAGATCGAAAAAAAGCAGGAAAAACATGTCCACCACAGGGCTTATGTTTAATTGAAGTTTATTATTAATAATATTTAAAATCATTGACACACCCGGGAAATTGTATTATAATAAATTTTGTTCGTATAATAAATATTTGTGAGTAAGATCCATTAGCCCCGGATCTTTATCCATAGAATTATAATTGTTAAAAATCAGGGAGGTAGTAAGATGAAATCATACTTAGCTAAACCAAGTGAAATACAAAGAAAATGGTATGTAGTAGACGTTGAAGGAATGACTTTAGGTAGAGCTGCAAGTCAAATAGCTTCTATATTAAGAGGTAAAAATAAACCAGAATTTACTCCAAACGTAGATACTGGAGATTATGTAATAGTTGTAAATGCAGAGAAGATAGTTTTAACAGGAAAGAAATTAGATCAAAAAATGTTAAGACATCACTCATTATATCCAGGCGGATTAAAAGAGATCCCTTACAGAGAAGCATTAGCTAAGAAACCAGAATTCGTATTTGAAGAAGCTGTAAGAAGAATGCTTCCAAAAGGAGTTCTTGGAAGACAAATGGCTAAGAAGCTAACAGTTTACAGAGGACCAGAGCACAAGAATCATGCTCAAAAACCAGAAGTATTAGAATTAAAATACTAATATAGTATTGTAAGGAGGAATAAATAATGGCAAAAGTTCAACATTTTGGAACAGGTAGAAGAAAGAAATCAGTTGCTAGAGTAAGACTTGTACCTGGTGAAGGTAAAGTTGTAATAAATAAAAGAGATATGGATAGCTACTTTGGATTAGATACATTAAAATTCATAGTTAACCAACCATTAGTATTAACAGGAACTAAAGATAAATTCGACGTTTTAGTTAATGTACATGGTGGTGGATTCACAGGTCAAGCTGGAGCTATCAGACACGGAGTATCAAGAGCTTTATTAAAAGCTGATGAGAGCTTAAGACCAGAACTTAAAAAAGCTGGATTCTTAACAAGAGACCCAAGAATGAAAGAAAGAAAGAAATACGGTCTTAAAAAAGCAAGAAGAGCTTCTCAGTTCTCAAAAAGATAGTATTTGTACATACAACTGTATGTTATATAAAAATAAGGAGTATTATACTCCTTATTTTTTTATTTTAAATAAATTTTAGTAAAGTTTATGCATTAAATCTGTTAGCAATCCTAGATTACACTAGAGAATATTAATGAATTTTATTCAGTAGAACTCATATAAGTTTTTTGAAGTTTTTCTCAATAACAAATATTGGGGTTATTAAAACTATAACCTCCCACATAGCTTATGTGCATAATCATATGCTCCTTGAGAGGCCATAGAACGAGTAGTTCTATATCTAGCTATCTTTAGACTCGTATAAGATTTTATCTCTTATACTTATAGAGATCAAGGTTTTTATAGAGTAGGCTAAACGTAAGATAAATTATATAAAACGACAATAAATTTAAAATTTTTACGAAAATTTTTACATAAATGATTATTTAGAGAAAAGTTATGTTAAATCCATGTTAAAAATGTAAATAAGTATTAACATGATTTCGATTATAGTGTATTATTAATATGGAATTTTAATGAGCAAAGAAAAGATACATATTGTGGAATGAGATTTATTGTGGGAGGTAAATTGATGGATATCATATTTTTGATTATTAATCTTTTAGGTGGGTTAGGGCTTTTCTTATATGGAATGAAAATGATGGGAGATGGCCTTGAAAATGCAGCAGGAGATAAACTGAAAGGCATTTTCGATAAAATAACATCTAATCCAATAAAAGGTGTACTAACAGGTACAATTGTTACTGCAATTATTCAAAGTAGTAGTGCGACTACAGTAATGATTGTAGGGTTTGTTAATGCAGGACTTATGAATTTATATCAAGCAACTTCAGTTATAATGGGAGCTAACATTGGAACTACAGTAACAGCTCAACTAATAACGTTCAAATTTGATGCTTTTGCACCTATATTTTTAGCTATTGGTGCAGTTATGATACTTTTCTGTAATAAAAGAAAAGTAAAAGAGGTAGGTCAAATTATTCTTGGATTCGGAGTTCTATTCTTAGGATTAGAACTTATGTCAGGAGCAATGTCGCCACTTAAGGACTCAGTGTTCTTTACAAACTTAATACTAAAGCTAGAAGGACATACGATACTAGGACTTTTAATAGGATTGATGATGACTGCTGTACTTCAGAGTTCTTCAGCTTCTACAGGTATACTAGTAGCATTAGCATCAACAGGAAGTTTACCATTAACAGTGGCAATACCAATATTATTAGGTAATAACATAGGTACATGTGTAACAGCTTTAATATCTAGTATAGGAACTTCAATAACTGCAAAAAAAGCGGCGGTTATCCACTTACTATTTAACTTAATAGGAGCTATTATATTTTTAATAATTCCAGTTAGTTTACTATCAGATATAGTTTTAGCAATAAGTCCAAATGTAGGACCTGAAGCTATACCAAGACAAATAGCAAATGCTCATACTTTATTCAATGTGGTAAACACAATACTATTACTTCCTTTAATTAAATATCTTGTTGCTTTTGTTAATAAGATAATTCCTGGTGAAGATGAGAAGGATGTACCAGGAGTTAAGTATATAGATGAAAGATTACTAGAAACTCCAGCAATAGCATTTGGACAAACAACTAACGAAGTTGCAAGAATGGCTGAAAAAGCAAAGGAAAATCTAAAAGTAGCTATGAATTCTTTTTTACAAGGTGATGAAGAGCTAATAAAGCTAGCATATAGTAATGAGGGAATAATTAATTTATTAGAACATGATATTACAAGATATCTAGTTAAGTTATCTAACTCAGACTTAGGTGATGAGCAGAGAGCTGAGCTAGCTGCATACTTCCATGTAGTGAATGATATAGAGCGTATAGGAGACCATGCAGAGAATATTGCAGATCTTGCTAGTGAGAGGATAGCTAAAGGATTAACTTTCTCTCCAGAAGCTCTGAATGAAATAAAAGGTATGTTTGATTATACTGTAAGTGCAGTGGAGATGAGTATAGATTGCTTTAAAAACTATAATAAAGAGAAGGCTGCAGGTATAAGAGGCATAGAAGATAGAATAGATTCTCTTGAAAAAGAATTAAGAGCATCACATATAAAGAGATTAAGTACTGGAGTATGTAATGCTGTGGTAGGAACAATTTTCTTAGATTTAATAAGTAATTTAGAGAGAATAGGAGACCACTCAGTAAATATAGCAGAAATGATATATGAAAATTAAAATAACTAATATTTTATAATTTAAAGTAAGAAACCTTTTATATAATATTTCTAAAAGGTTTCTTATTTATATGAGTAAAAGAATAATAGTAGACCTTAATGAATAAATATAATTACAGAGTAATAAAAAAGGTGGGAGAAACCATTAAGAACACTAAATTAATATCTATAGTTACGGTAATTATCTTAGGATTCATATGCATGTCTGTAATTAATGTGAATAACGTTGTTACTACTTATAAAAATGCTGAATCTAATCAAGGAGAAAATAAGGTAATACTCATTGATCCTGGGCATGGAGGAATGGATGGAGGTGCTTCATCTAAAGATGGAACTCCGGAAAAAAATATAAACCTGAGCATTGGATTGTTATTAGGTGCAAATTTAAAGAGCCAAGGATATAAGGTTGAATTTACAAGGACAGAGGATGTAGGGCTTTATACTGAAGGAAAATCAGTTAAAGAGAAAAAGCATGAGGATTTAAATAAAAGAGTTAGTTTAAAAGAAGAAACAAAGTGTGATGTATTTGTTAGTATACACTTAAATACATTTCCTGAATCTTATTGCAAAGGTGCTCAAGTATGGTATTCCAACTATGAAGATAGCGCTAGATTAGCCAATATCATGCAAAGCACATTAAGGGATCAATTGGACCAGTCCAATAAACGTGCAGCAAAGGCTGCAGGAACTCAATATAAGGTATTAAGAGGAAATGATAATATGGCAGGAGTTATTGTAGAATGTGGATTCTTAAGTAACCCTGAAGAGTGTCAGAAATTAAAGGATGAGGATTATCAAAAAAAGATAGCAGATGCTTTAGCTGAATCTATAAGCATTTACTTGAAAGAAGGAGCAAATTAAAGATAAGAGCCTACTTTTTTTATAAAAGGTAGGCTCTTTATAGAATATAAAAGAATGTAAAATTGCAAATGATTAGTCCATATGATATTATGATTAAGGATTGGATTAAGCCATTAGTCCAATGGGTCAGGAGATGAAATTTTGAACATTACAATTGATAAGAAAAATGGGATACCTCTCTATATCCAAGTAAAAAAGCAGATAATGAGTCTTATAAAGGACGGAACTTTAAGAGTAGGAAGTAAGATGCCTACGGAAAGAGAATTGTCTCAAGAGCTAGTAGTTAGTAGAAATACCATTAGTGCTGCCTATAATGAACTAGAAGCTAAGGGCGTATTAAAATCTATTCGAGGAAAAGGTACATTTGTAGCTGAAGAAGTCGTATCGTGGCAAAGTTATGATAGTAGAAGAAAGATAAATAAGTTTGTAGATTTAGCCCTAGAAGAAGCTTTAGAATGTGGTATAGATCCAGATGATTTTTTAGACATAGTAACAAACAGGGTTAATGAGAAAAAGGATGTTATGAATAAAGTTACTTCAGCATTTGTAGAATGTAATATTGAGCAGGCAAGAATGTTTAGTAAAGAAATAACCTCAATAACAAATATGAATACGATACCATTCACTTTAACAGACTTAGAGAAAATGAATGATGACACAAAGGACAAGCTTTCGACTTGTGAAGTAATAATATCACCTTTTAATCATGTAAATGATGTATATGGATTTTTAACAGGATTTAAAAAGGAAATACTTGGAGTAGCAGTAAGTCCTAATTTAGAGTCCATTGTAAGAATTGCTAGACATCCTTCAGAAACAAAATTTACGTTTATTTGTTTATCTGAAGAGTTTATATTTAAAATAAAGTCAGCACTTGATAATGCGGGTCTTGGAGATTTATCAGTTGAATATTTTAGTATAACTGATGAAGGTAAATTACAAGATGTAATTGATAAGTCGGAGGTACTAATAGTAACCCCTGGTAGATATAAGGATGTATGTAAGCTAAATAATGATAATAAAGAGCTTATAGAATTCTCTTATAACTTAGACTCCACATCAGTGAAGGCACTTAAGTCAAAAATTGTAGAATTAAAGTATCAAAAAAATTAATTCAGGAGGAATTAAAAAATGGAAAAGAAGACATTAGTTCTTGGTGTTATTGGAGCAGATTGCCATGCTGTTGGTAACAAAATTATGGATTATGCATTGACAGAAGCAGGGTTTGAAGTTATCAATATCGGAGTATTATCACCACAAGAAGACTTTATTAATGCTGCGGTAGAAACAAATGCTGATGCAATAATTGTTTCTTCTCTTTATGGACATGGAGAAATTGACTGTAGAGGATTAAGAGAAAAGTGTGATGAAGCAGGATTGAAAGATATTCTTATATACGTTGGTGGTAATATAGTTGTAGGTAAACAAGATTGGAATGAGGTTCATTCAAGATTTAAAGCAATGGGCTTTAATAGGGTTTATCCACCAGGAACAAGTATAGACACTACTATCCATGACTTAAAAGAAGATTTAGGAATAGAATAGACTTAAAGACATAGAATAATTAACTGAAGTAAATTTTACTTGGGACTATAATAGAGCTGGAGTGATTTAAATGAATGCATATTTACTTTTAGATTTTGGTAGTACTTATACCAAATTGACTGCAGTAGATATAGATAATGAAGAAATATTAGCTACAGCCAAGGATATAACAACTATCGAAGATGACATAATGATAGGATTTAATAAAGCTTATGACAAACTCGTGAATAAGCTTGAGGGAAAAGAAGTAAATTTCGTTGAAAAACTTGCTTGTTCATCTGCAGCTGGAGGCTTAAAGATGGTAGCAATTGGACTTGTGCCAGACCTTACAGCAGAGGCAGCTAAGAGAGCTGCTTTAGGAGCAGGAGCTCGAGTTATAAAAGTATATAGTTATGAATTAACTAGAGATGAAGTATTAGAAATAAAAAATTCTGATGTAGATATAATTCTTTTAGCTGGTGGGACTAATGGAGGAAATAAACAATGTATTCTACATAATGCGAAAATGTTAGTAGATTTAGATGTTAATCTTCCTATAGTTGTGGCAGGAAATAAAAGTGCTAATGATGATATAAGAGATATCTTTGAAAAAGCAGGATTCTATTTCAGCATAACAGAAAATGTTATGCCACAACTAAATGTTCTAAATGTAGAGCCAGCAAGAGAAGAGATAAGAAAGGTATTCATGAATAGGATAACCGATGCAAAAGGACTATCCAATGCAGAAAATTATATAAATGGAATATTAATGCCTACACCAGCAGCTGTACTTAAAGCAGCTAGAGTATTAGGTGAAGGCACTGATGAAGAAGAAGGTATAGGAGACTTAATTATTGTTGATATAGGTGGAGCTACTACTGATGTACACTCTATTGGATATGGAGAGCCAACTAAGGGTGGAGTAAACATGAAGGGACTAGAAGAACCTTTTGCTAAGAGAACTGTAGAAGGGGATTTAGGTATGAGATATTCAGCAGTGTCCCTCTGGGAAGCGGCAGGTAGTAGAAAGCTTAGAGCATATTTAAATGACAAAGATAGAAAGATAGACATTGAAGGAAGATGTAAATATAGAAATAGAAATATCAAAATGGTACCTGAAACAGATGAAGATATAAAATTTGATGAAGCTATGGCAAAGGCAGCTACAGAGCTTTCCATGGAAAGGCACTGTGGTACCGTTGAGTGCATATATACTCCTATGGGAGCTGTATACAATCAATTAGGAAAAGATCTTATGGATGTAAAATATATTATTGGTACAGGAGGAGTTTTAGTTCATAGCAAGAATCCAGGCGAAATATTAAAAGCAGGAACCTTTAAGAAGGAGAATGCGACATCTTTAAGGCCTAGAAATCCAAAAACTTTAGTGGATAAGACTTATATATTATCATCAATGGGTTTGCTAGCTCAGGACTATCCCGATAAGGCAGTAAGAATAATGAAAAAATATTTAGTGGAAGTGTAAATTACTAGGAGGTAAGTTAAAGTGGAACTAAAAAACAAAAAGTGGACCGAGGAAGAGTTTTTTAAGACAAGAGAAGAGGTTTTAGCACAATGGCCAACAGGTAAAGAAGTAGATTTACAGGAGGCTATAGACTACAACAAAAAAATTCCAGCACATAAAAACTTTGCAAAGAAATTAATTGAAGCAAAGGAAGCGGGCATAACATTAGCTCAACCTAGGGCCGGTGTAGCTTTATTAGATAGCCACATAGAACTACTAAACTATTTAGATAAAGAAGGTGGAGCAGACCTTTTACCATCAACAATAGATAGTTATACAAGACAAAATAGATATGAAGAATGTGAAGTGGGAATACAAGAAAGTATAAAAGCTAGAAGATCACTTCTTAATGGATTCCCAGGAGTTAACCATGGTGTTAAAGGATGTAGACAAGTTTTTGAATCTGTAAACTTACCATTAGAATCAAGACACGGTACTCCAGATGGTAGACTACTTGCAGAAATTACTCATGCATCAGGTTGGACATCAAATGAAGGTGGTGGTATATCATACAATATACCATACGCTAAAAGTGTTACATTAGAAAAAACTATTCTTGATTGGCAATACTGTGATAGATTAGTAGGATTTTATGAAGAGCAGGGAATAGCGATAAATAGAGAGCCTTTTGGTCCATTAACAGGAACTTTAGTACCACCAAGTACATCTAATGCAGTTGCAATAGTAGAGGCACTACTTGCAGCAGAGCAAGGTGTTAAAAATATTACAGTTGGATATGGCCAGTGTGGTAACTTAATACAAGATGTAGCGGCAATTAGAGCTCTAGAAGAGCAATGTAGTGATTACTTAAGAGCTTATGGATATGGAGATGTTTATTTAACAACAGTATTCCACCAATGGATGGGAGGATTCCCAGCTGATGAAGCTAAAGCTTTTGGGGTTATATCTACAGGAGCAGCAGCTGCAGCATTAGCAGGAGCTACAAAAGTTATAGTTAAAACTCCACACGAAGCTATAGGAATACCAACTAAAGAAGCAAATGCTCAAGGTATAAGAGCAACCAAAATGACATTAAATTTATTAAAAGGTCAACAAATGCACTTATCTGATGAGCTTAGAACTGAAATTGCAATAATTAAAGCTGAAACAAGATGCATGGTAGATAAGCTATACGAAGTAGGAAACGGTGATTTAGCTAAGGGTGCTGTTAAGGGATTTGACATGGGAGTTATAGATATTCCATTTGCACCAAGCAAATATAATGCTGGTAAAATGATGCCTGCAAGAGATAACAATGGAGCAGTAAGATACCTTAAATTTGGAAATGTTCCATTTACAGCAGAGCTTAAAGCTTTCAATATGAAGAAGTTAGACGAAAGAGGAAGATACGAAAATCGTCCAGTTGGATTCCAAATGACTATAGATGATATATTTGCTGTAGGAAAAGGAAAACTTGTTGGAAGACCAGAAAAATAGTATATAAGATTTATAAGCTAACAATGAACTAATATAAAATTCTTAAATTATAGAAAGCAAGGTGTATTTAAATGAAAATTGTTGATGTAGTGTGTTCTGCAGGGAGAACTGGATTTTATTTTGATGACCAAAGAGCTATAAAAGCTGGAGCTGGTCATGATGGATTTACTTATGTTGGGGAGCCAGTTACTGAAGGATTTACGTCTATAAGACAAGCAGGAGAATCTATATCTGTAATGTTAATACTTGAAGATGGCCAAGTAGCACACGGAGATTGTGCAGCTGTTCAATATTCAGGAGCAGGTGGACGTGACCCATTATTCTTAGCTAAAGACTTTATACCAGTTATAGAGAAGGAAATAGCACCAAAACTTATAGGTAGAGAATTAAACAACTTTAAAAGCCTAGCTGAAGAGTTTGATAAAATGACTGTAAGTGGAAAAAGACTTCATACAGCTATTAGATATGGAATAACTCAAGCTATCCTTGATGGTGTAGCTAAAGCTAAAAAAGTTACTATGGCTGAAGTTGTAAGAGATGAATATAACACAGGAGTAGAAATTAATAGAATTCCTATATTTACTCAGTCAGGAGATGACAGATATAGCAATGCTGATAAGATGATTATCAAAGGCGCGGACGTTTTACCTCATGCTTTAATTAATAACGTAGAAGAGAAGTTAGGCTTAAAAGGTGAAAAACTTCTTGAATATGTAAAATGGTTAAGTGATAGAGTTTTAAAATTAAGAACTAGTGAAGATTATAATCCAATATTCCATATAGATGTTTATGGAACTATAGGAGTTGCATTTGATTGTGATACAAAAGCAATGGCAGACTACATAGCAACTTTAGAAGAGGCTGCTAAACCATTTAAATTAAGAATAGAAGGACCAATGGACGTAGAGCATAGAGAAAGACAAATGGAAGCCTTAAGAGAGCTAACAGCTGAACTTGATAACAGAAATATCAACGTAGAATTAGTTGCAGATGAATGGTGTAACACTTATGAAGATGTAGCATTCTTTGCAGATAACAATTCAGGACATATGCTTCAAATAAAAACTCCAGACCTTGGAGGAGTAAATAATACAATAGAAGCTATACTATACTGTAAGAAGAAAAATGTTGGAGCTTACTGTGGTGGAACATGTAATGAAACAAACAGATCAGCAGAAGTTTGCACTAACATTGCTATGGCTTGTGGAGCAGATCAATGCCTAGCTAAACCAGGTATGGGTGTTGATGAAGGTTACATGATAGTAAACAATGAAATGAATAGGGTTGTTGCCTTAGTAAATAGAAGAAATAAATAATACACTTGGTATAAAGTAAAAGGCGGTTTAATTGAGAACTGCCTTTTTACTTATGATAATTATATAAATGAAAAATATTATTCATGGGATTTTAATAAAACTGCATTAGTAAATTAGCCTTATAAATAATGTATTTAATTAATGGATTTAGGAGGATTATATATGAGAGAAATTAAAGTTTCACAGATAACAGAAGCTATAAGAAAATTATGTATAGATGCAAATTACTATTTAGGTAGTGATATAAAAAATAGACTTATAAAATCTCATGAGGAAGAAGATTGGGATATTGCAAAGGGTATATTAAATAAAATATTAGTAAATGCTGATATAGCTAAAAATGAAGATATGCCTATGTGTCAAGATACTGGTGTGGCTTGTGTATTTATAGAAATCGGTCAAGAAGTTCAAGTTGTTGAAGGATCTCTTGAAGATGCTATAAATGAAGGTGTAAGACAAGGATACAAGGATGGATACCTAAGAAAATCTGTAGTTAAGGATCCATTAGATAGAGTAAATACAAAGGATAATACTCCAGCTATGATTTACTACAATATAGTCCCAGGAGATAAGCTAAAGATTACTGTAGCACCTAAGGGCTTTGGTTCTGAAAATATGAGTCAAATAAAAATGTTAAAGCCTTCAGATGGACTTCAAGGTGTTAAGGATTTTATAATAAAAGTAGTTAAAGAAGCAGGTCCAAATCCATGTCCACCAATAATTGTTGGTGTAGGAATTGGAGGAACCTTTGATAAGGCTGCAACAATTGCTAAAAAGGCACTTATTAGATCTATAGATGTAAGAAATGAAAATCCGTTCTATGCAAAGTTAGAGGAAGAGCTAGTAACTATGATAAATGAACTAGGTATAGGACCTCAAGGTTTTGGTGGGAAGACAACAGCACTAGCTGTAAATATAGAAACATATCCAACTCATATTGCAGGGCTTCCAGTAGCTGTAAATATTAATTGTCATGCTACAAGACATGCAGAGATAGAGCTATAATTAGGGGGTAAGGTTTATGGAAAAGAGAATAACTACACCACTTACAGAAGAAAAAGTTAAAGATTTAAAAGCTGGAGATAGTGTTTTATTAAGTGGAGTTATATATACAGGAAGAGATGCTGCTCATAAAAGACTTGCAGAGCTTTTAGAAAAAGGAGAAGAGCTTCCTATAGATGTGAAGGATGCTGTTATATACTATGTGGGACCAACTCCAGCAAAGGAAGGAATGGCTATAGGTTCAGCAGGTCCAACTACTAGCTATAGAATGGATGCATATACACCAGCACTTTTAGATCATGGCTTAAAAGGTATGATCGGAAAAGGGTTAAGAAATAGTGAAGTGGTAGAGTCTATGAAGAAAAATAAAGCCGTATACTTTGGAGCTATTGGTGGAGCTGCAGCCCTTATTGGTAAGTGTGTAAAGAAAGCAGAAATAGTTACCTATGAAGATTTAGGAGCTGAAGCTATAAGAAGGCTTGAAGTAGAAGATTTACCTATAGTTGTAGTTATAGATTCGGAAGGAAATAACTTATATGAGGTAGGTAGAGAAGCTTATTTAAACAGTAAAAAATAAATTGAAGAGAGTAATAGATAGATAATATTATAGTTAATATTATCTTTTAGGACTAAGTATTATAGAAATAAATTTATAATATTTAGTTTAAGAATTACTACATGTAGAGGTGATTTAGATGGTAATTAACAAAATTTCAAAGGCTGGAACTCTAGAATCCAATGATATATATGTTATAATCATGCCTAATGAAGAAGGTGGGATAGCCATAGAACTTGAAAGTATGGTTATGAAACAATTTGGAGCAGAAATAGAAAAAGCTATTAGAGAAACTTTAGAAGCTTTAGAAGTAAAAGATGCTATTGTGAAAGCTCAGGATAAAGGAGCTCTTGACTATACAATAAGAGCTAGAGTTGAAACTGCAGTAAAAAGAGCGCAGTAGGGGGTGTAAATATGAAATTAAGAAGAACTATGCTTTTTATGCCAGGAAACAATCCAGGAATGCTACAAGATGCTGCAATCTTAGGTTCAGATTCTATAATTCTTGATTTAGAGGATGCAGTAAGTCTTACAGAAAAAGATAGTGCTAGAATACTTGTTAGAGAAGCAATTAAAAATGTTGATTATACTGGAGTAGAGGTGGTAGTTAGAATAAATCCACTTACTACAGAGTTTTCTAATGAAGATATAGATATTATTGCTAGAGTTAAACCAGATGCATTAATGGTTCCAAAGGCAACAGAGGATGAACTTATAGAAATTAGCAGTAGACTTGATAAAATAGAAAGAGAAGAAGGCTTTGAAGATAAGGCTATAAAATTAATACCAATAGTAGAAAGCGCTTATGGTGTTGAAAATGTATATAGTATTATAAAATCTTCAGATAGAGTAGTAGCAGTTCTTTTAGGTGGAGAAGACTTAACCTCTGATATGGGTGTTAAGAGAACTAAAGAAGGTAATGAAATATTTTATGCTAGAAATAGAGTAGCTGTAGCTTGCAAGGCCATGAGAGTAGATAGTATTGATACTCCTTTTACAGACACAAATGACTTTGAAGGATTAAAGAAAGATACTTTATTAGCAAAATCCCTTGGAATGACTGGAAAAGCATCAATTAATCCAAGACAGATTGATACTATACACCAAGTATATGCTCCAACTGAGGCAGAGATAATCTATGCTCAAAGAGTACTAGATGCTATGGAGGAAGCCGAAAGGGAAGGCAAAGGAGTATTTTCTCTAGATGGTAAAATGGTAGATGCACCAGTTATAAATAGAGCAAAAACTACTGTAGATTTAAGTAAAAAACTAGGTCTTATTTAATGAGGGATTGAGGTGATAACATGAAAAATATATTAGGAAGAGAGATTCCAGATTATATAGAAGGATACGGACAGGTAAAGACTTTTGAAGGTGCTTTTAAAAATATGGAGCCTTTAAAAAGTGTGTCAGCAAGAATTAAACCTGTAGTTCCAGGAGATGAAAAGTTAGTAAACTCCATAGATGAGGTTTTAGATAAAGTACAGCTTAGGGATGGAATGTGTATATCTTTCCACCATCACTTAAGAAATGGGGATTATATTCTTAATATGGTTTTAGAGGCCATTGCTAAAAGAGGTATAAAAGATTTAACTGTAGCAGCAAGCTCTATATTTCCAACTCATAAGCCATTAGTTGCATATATTGAAGATGGAACTGTATCTAAAATATATGCAAACTATATATCAGGTCCTGTAGCAGCTGCTATCTCAGAAGGAAAGCTAAAATATCCTGCTATAATGCATACCCATGGAGGTAGATCAAGAGCTATTGAAAGTGGAGATTTACACATAGATATAGCATTTCTAGGAGCACCTTCTAGTGATATGTATGGGAATATAAATGGTCTTACTGGCAAATCTGCCTGTGGAGCTTTAGGATATGCAGTTTCTGATGCAGAATATGCAGATACTGTAATAGCTATTACAGATAATCTAGTACCATATCCAAACTCTCCAATAGAAATAAGTCAAGTTTATGTGGATTATGTAGTTAAAGTAGATTCTATAGGAAATCCAGCAGGAATAGTATCAGGAACTACACAAATTACTAAAGATCCTATTGGACTTAAAATTGCAAAGAATGCTTTAGACGCTATGATAGCTTCAGGGCTTGTTAAAGATGAAATGTCATTTCAAACAGGAGCCGGTGGTATATCTCTAGCTGTAGCTGCAGAACTTAGAGAATACATGAAGAAGAATGAAATCAAAGGTAGTTTTGCATCTGGTGGAATAACTGGATACATTGTAGATATGTTTGAAGAAGGATTATTTGATAGCTTACTAGATGTACAATGCTTTGATCTAAAGGCAGTAGAGTCTTGCGCTAAAAATAAAAAACATATAACCATGTCAGCTTCTATGTATGGAAATGCTCATAACAAAGGAGCTGTGGTAAATAACTTAGATATAGTAATACTTGGAGCAACAGAAATAGATACGAACTTTAATGTAAATGTTACTACTGCTTCAGATGGTACTATAATGGGTGGTTCTGGCGGTCATGCAGATACTGCAGCAGGTTCTAAACTTACTATAATAGTGACAAAGCTAACTAAGGCAAGATTACCAATAATAAAAGATAAGCTAACTACTATAACTACTCCAGGGGAAACTATTGATGTAATAGTAACTGAAAGAGGAATAGCTGTGAACCCTAAGAGAGTTGATTTAATTGAAAAATTAAAAGCAAAAAAACTTAATGTGGTAACTATAGAAGAGCTAAAGGAAATAGCTGAAAAAATAACAGGAACTCCTAAAGCAATAGAATTATCTGAAGATATAGTTGCAGTTGTAGAATATAGAGATGGAACTGTTATAGATGTAGTTAGAAAGACATTATAATCATATAAGTTAAAATAAAAAGGGGCTTTCGCAAAATAAACTGATCTAAATAAATATTGAATAAG
>DCDL01000027.1:0-601 GCA_002316385.1 Clostridium sp. UBA1056 | reverse complement strand
CTAAATCCAAGATTTAGATTCTCACTTATCCAAATGGCATTCGCTAACAATAATATTAAAGTACATCTTCAATATTTTATATAAGATTAGTAATATATTTTGCAAGAGCCCTTTTTATTTTGTTAAAGCATGATTATAAGTTTTAAGGCCTCTTAACTTTCATGCAAAATAATTCGATAATAAGATGAATTTACATTGAAAAATAAATGGCAAAATAAATTAAGAAAAGAGTGATGTAAATAATCTGACTTAAAAAGAAACTATGCTTTAATGAATATAATGAAAGAATTTTAGCATTTTAAAATTTTATAATTATAAATATGAAACTATGAAAAAAGTTAGCTTTTTGCATAGTTTCATAGATAACTTTTTATATAGTTTTATAGTGAAAATTTTGCATATATAAGTTCCGATAAATAAAATTCATTAATTTAGGAGGTATTTCTATGGCTGAGTTAAAGGATCCTTTTAAAAATGTGTGAAAAAGAGAATACAATGGAGGCAGGTATGCCTATAATACTACAATAATAGCTGCATTTATAATAACAGCTATATTATTTATTATATTAATTTGTCTGTCATAAACAGAGTTCTTTGCTTC
>DCDL01000047.1 GCA_002316385.1 Clostridium sp. UBA1056 | reverse complement strand
TACAGCAGTTTTGCTAACTTCTCCACCTACTTCTACTACTTTCTTAACTAACATCTTATCTGCTAAAGATTTTTGATTTTCAGATAACTCAGTATTAGTTATTATCATCGGTGAACCTGTTTTAGCTGCAAGAGGTGAAACTACTAATGCGTCTACTAACTTCATACTTTCAGTTACATATATACTATTTTGCTCTTTTGCAAATAGATTTTCTATAACTAGTGCATTAGTTTCGTATCTATCAGCACCACCTATTCTATTATTAGTTATATCCTCAGATGTAATCTTATTTAAATCCTTTATAACTGAATTTTTAACTACACTTTCTCCACCTATAACATAAGCTGATTTAAGTTTTTGATCCTTAAGCCATGATAATACCTTCTTAGGAACACTTTTAGTTTCTACTAATATTATTGGAGTTTTATCAGTAGCTGCCTTAGATGCAATAGATAAAGCATCTGCAGGAGCATATCCACCTGCTACATAGATATTTTCTATATTTTTTTGTCTATCTAGATGTTTAGCTATTTCTAGTGAAGTTTCATATCTATTCTCTCCACCTAATCTTACTACATCTATTCCCATTTCAGTCATTTCTTTAACTGCAGCCTCTGACACAACACTTGTGCCTCCAACTACATAAATTGTTTTAACACCTAATCTGCTTAGCTCTGCCTTTGTAACATCAGGTAGACCATTAGCTTCAGTTAATAATATTGGAGCATCATAGTTTGAAGCAAGAGGTGCTGCTACTAGAGCATCTGCATAAGCTAAACCATTAGCTATTACAGCCATATCTGAATTATCCCAGCCAGCTTTGCTAACTTCTACTGCTGTTTCATATCTATTATTTCCATATAATCTAACAGTAGATTCTACAATTTTACTAACCTTATTAATAGTTACTTCCTTAACTGTAGTATTTCCAGCATCATCTATAGCTTCGATAGCTATCTTATTTTCACCGTCTTCTAAATTTACTTCATAAGCCAAATCATATTTAGCACTTGGTAAATCATTGAAGTATGACCAGTCTGGTGCTATAGTTTTTGCTATATTACCATTTACCTTAACTTTTAAGCTTGGTAGATTATCACTTATCTTACCTGAAATTATTATTGAGTTTTTAGTAGTTTCAGTTGGTATAGCCTCAAGCTCAATTGTTGGAGCTGTAGTATCTACAAATACTTTATGAGCAAATTCTATCTTATTATTTGCAGCATCTTTAGCAGCAACCTTGATACTATGGTATCCATCTTCTAACTCTACTTCTGTTGAGAAGTTCCACAGGCCAGTATGAGTATCAAAGGTTAATGGTACATTCTTTCCATTTATAGTAAACTCGGATATTGCAGAAGCATCCTTCACTGTACCTGCAACAGTTACTTTACCATTATTTAATATTCCAAAGAATTCTGGACCTGTTAGCATTACTGTAGGAATTGTAGTATCTCCCTGAGCTGGTCCTGTTGGTTCTTTGTATTCTCCTGTAGTTGCTTCTGTTACCTTAACGGATGTTTTATTTTGTGCATAGTCATAAACTTCTACAGAGCACTTTGTATAATCTAACTTACTTAAATCAAACTGTCCTGTTGCATTTTCTTTTACTGCTTTACCATCACTAATAAGCACATATTTATAAATATGTCCCTGGTTATTATCTTCTGCAACTACTTCTAATTGTTTAGTATCTTTATTGTAATTAACTTTATTTACTGTAGGTGCTGTTGTATCAACATTTACTTTAAAGTCAAAGTTTTGCCAATCAGCATTTTCATAATCTACTTTACCCTTAACTCTGTAGGTATATGTGCCATCTGCAACTACTTTATCGTTAACAGTTCCATCCCAAGTAGCTGATGTAAGTATTTTGGAATTTTCACTTCTACCTCTATTAAAATAATGTTTTTTTACATTTAACTCTTGTGCTAAACTTCTTATAACCTCTCCATTACTATCAAGCACTTCTACTTGTAATTCTTCCATATTTCTCAAGTATGATAATACAGGAGTTATAGTATCAATTGCTCCATCACCATTTGGTGAGAAATCAATCTTATTTCCATCTGGATTCTTTCCTGCAAGATCAACACCTAGGAAGCCATATTTACCTCCACCTTTATCAGTGGCTATTGAAGTATATGGATAGAATGCAGTTCTTTCTTTATCATAGATTGATGCATCTATAGCTGGAGCCTTATCCCATTCACCTTTGAAGCCCATATATGGAATACTTAAAGCTGGATTTGTATCTGTAGGATCAGTTAATGTTACAAAGCCCTCTACGTATCCACCATTTACAAAAACTTCTTCAATAGACTTTCCATTAAATCCTGTTATTGCATTACTTAAATCCACTGTAGTAGTTATTTGAGTCTTACCTTTTGGCGCTACTTTTACTGCATTGTTACTAAAGGATATCGGGAATTTGTTAGTATTCTTATCAACTATATTTTGTGCTTCTAAATAGGTATACTTTTCATCCACTAAATCTGTTTGAACAGTACCTTCTACATTATATGTTAATTCTTTATCACTAAAATTTTCAACTTCTATAGTAAATACAGCACTATTTCCTTTAATTTCTTTTAAATTAATCTTACATTGTCCAGTATCTGTATCTGTAACTATAGCTGGTGTAGTTGTAGCTGCCTGAAGGTCCATAACACCAGCACCTTGTCTTCTAGGCGATGTATAATTAGCTCCTGCAACAACTCCTGCTGCCTGATTTTTTCCATTATCTATATGAGTTATAGCTGTACTCATCATTAACTTTTTAGCCATTCTAGCTCTTGCTTCACCGGTTAAGCCAAAATCTTTATCAACCCTTTGGAGTACTAGTGCTGATCCACCAGCAACATGTGGTGATGCCATAGAAGTACCACTCATATCTGCATAGCTATCATTATTATCTGTTGACCATATTCTTCCACCTGGAGCAGTAATTTCAGGTTTAAATTCTAAGTTTGGAGTTGTTCCCCAAGATGTAAAACTTGACATGCTTCCTGCTTTCGGATTAGCAACTGATACAGTATTTCCATTTGCTACAACTTTAACTTCCGAAGTTTTTAATTGATTTATAATTTTACTGCCATAGGAATTACCTATAAACAACGCTGGTATAGTACCTCCCTCTGGATATGGCATATCCCAAAGCCCATCTCCACCACTAGTACTATTATAAACTATAACTGCAATAGCCCCAGCTTTTTCAGCATTAGCTATCTTAGATGTGAAATCATATGATCCACGTTGAATTAAAGCCACATTACCTTTAGCCTCTGCTGGGAAGTGTTCTGGTAGACCACCTAAACCACAATTTACTACTTTAAGCTCCTGTCCCTTTAAAACAGATAATATATCTGTTCCTGCACTTGTATATGGAGCTCTGAAATCTTCACCATTAATTGAGAACTCTAATCCATATCCACTAACAATATTATTATTATCTATAGAAGCTACTTGAAGAGAATCTGTTGCTAGTCCTGGAGCACCAACAACACCATATTCAGGGTTTGCAGTATATGGATTATCATATCCATATCCAAATACATTAGCGTTACCTGCAGATAGTGCCATAACCACACCATTTTCTACAGCTCTATTAATAGCAGCTTGTTCTAGGTCTTTATCATCTACAAAGGATGCTGTTGAACCTAAACTCATATTGATAACATCTGCACCAAGAAGTACGGAATCATCTATAGCTTTAACTACAACATCTCCAAAAGTTGAGCTCATAGATGGGTCATTCCCAAATACCTTCATGGCAAGAATTTGTGCTTCTGGAGCAACTCCCTTAATTCCACCATTGTCAACATCTCCATTAGCTCCTACAATACCTGAAACGTGCATTCCATGTGAAGCACCTTCACCTAAGTCTAAAATTTCTTGATTCTCATCCATGTAGTTATATCCATAAGGAACTTTTGAAGTTCTATAAGTACCTAGCAATTCATTTTTCTTAGATATAGCTTGTATCTCATCTTCTTGAAGTTCGCCTTTATCTTCATTTGTAAGAACCATATCTTTATGTGTTGAATCCATACCTGAATCAATAACTGCTACTACTGTACCCTCACCATTATATCCATTAGCCCAAGTCTGCTTTGTTTTTATGATTTCACCACTACTATCCATCATAGGTTCAGGTCTTTCATATTCATTAGCAATAGTAACAGATTTAACTCCAGATATCTCTTCAATTTTCTTAGCTTGTCCTAATGTAGTTTTCGCACTAAATCCGTTAGCTACACTAGTAAAACTATTTATTACTTCAAAGTCAATTTTCTTAGAATTCATTTTTCTCTGTACTAAGCTTTGTTCCTTTAAAACTTGATTTTGTAATTTTTCAACTTCAGACTTATTCATTTCATCGAGTTTTATTCCATTCTTAGTAGCCTTTTCAATTACAGCTTCACTCTCTAGTTCTACAATGATTCTAACTTGGTCAGAATCATTAAGTGTTTGAAGATCTGGTTCTTCCTGTATCTGAGCCTCTAAAACCATCTCTCTTTCTTTGCTCTCTCCCAAGGACTTAACTAGCTCATCAGGAGATGCTAGGGCTGTCATACTGGAACCTAACGCTATAGATAGAGCTAGTCCAATAGATATACCTTTTTTAAAGTTCATTAAATTACCCCCTTAGTATATAATTCTTCTAATTATACGCGCATATAAATTTCTTAACTTATGCTAATTTATCTATATACTTTTGAGAATATTTTAACAATATAATGAGATATTTCAAGGGAAAAATTAACTCATTTTTCGTTATATTATCTTTTCTTGTGCCAATTTTCAGAATATTTACATTTTATTGCATGGAAATTTTTTATTATTTCAACCCTTTTAGTCATAATAACTTTAGAAATTACATTTTTTTCATTATCAAATTTAAAAAACTTTTTTATTTTTATGTTTAATTTATTAATAACTGATGAATAAAAAGCTGAAGATCTCTCCTGTCATTATTGCGTAGCAGTCGTACTGTAAAGAATGGTAAAAATAAAGCAACTCAGAGATGCCTAGGTAAAATTCTACAGAGCCTTTAATTTAAAAAGCAACTAAGCCTTGGTATGTGCACCAAGGCTTAGTTGCTTTTTAGCTAATATATATTAAACATATTAATATAATCCTCTAACTTTTAAACAACTTGTTCGTATAATAATCATAATAAAATATTTAATACACTATTTAAAAAGTAAGATTTTCATACTCAATTAAAGTTTGAGATGATTTTATAAATTTATCTTAGAAATAGTATGGTGCAGAATCAACTCTCTCTCCACCTATCATAACTTCAAAATGTATATGAGGTCCTGTTGCCCAACCAGTAGCCCCAACATTAGCTAACTGTTGTCCACCAGATACTGTTTGTCCAACACTTACTGATATTGATGAGTTATGAGCATATAATGTACTAATATCTCCATGGCTAACTACAACTACTTTACCATATCCATTCATTTCACCTGCATAGGTTACAGTTCCATCCTTAAGAGAATATACTGGAGCACCATATGGAGCACCTATATCTATTCCATTATGAAATTCTTCACCTCTGCCTACTGGACTAATTCTATATCCAAATGGAGATGTTATAGCATATCTAGTTCCAGTTATTGAATACATTCCATTAGTAGATACTTGACTAGAAGATGATTCACCACCAGATGGTTGAGAGTTAGATTGAGAATTCTCTTGGGAATTTGCTTGAGAAACTGAGTTTGAATCTCCACGAGATGGTCTCTTGGCAGATTCTTCCATAGCTGTTATACTCGCTAAAATTTCTTTAGATTCAGCTTCATTTTGAGCTAATAACTTTTCTGCTACCCCTAAGTCCTCTTCAGCCTTTGCCATAAGTCCCTTCTTTTCTTCTTTTTTAGCATTTAACTCTGCTAAACTAGCATCCACTGTAGTCTTTGCCTCTTCTAAGGTTTTCTTTTCATTAGCAGATGCTTCTATATTTTTACCTAACTCTTCTTGCTTTACTTTATATTCATTTATCACATCAGTATTAAAAGAAATTAAGGTATTAATTGTATCTAACTTTGCAAAAAAATCCGAAAATCCTTCAGCACTAAGTAAAACTTCTAGATAGCTTGTACCTTGATCTTTGTATAAAACCCTTAATCTTTTATTCATTAAATCTTTATTAGCTTCTAATTCCTTCCTAAGCTCATTAGATTTTTGCTCTAGTTCTTTTATTTTCTCAGTTGATTCAGAAATTTGTGAGTTTAGTTTGTTAACTTCACTATACAACTTGTCCATATTACCGTCTAAATCTGAAATTTCACTTAATATGTTATCTTTATTTTTTTCCAATTCTGCAACTTTAGTCTTATTATTCTCGATTTCTGTTTGAATTTCCTCAGATTTACTTTTCGCATTTGATAAGTCATCTGCTAATACTGTTGATGACATTAAACTACAGCTTACAACTACTGCCGCTATCACTCTTAGTTTCTTATTCATGGTTTTCCTCCTAATGGTAACCTTTATAAGCATTCTAATATTTACAGCTTTTAAATAAAAAGGTTCAATTTTAAAATTAACGTTATTTATTAAAGTTCTATGCCTTATATTCGCTAAAAAATTAACATAATAATAAGGTTTTTATACATACTTTTACCAATATCTACTTCCAATTCTAGCAACGTACATCCCCCTTGTCAATACAACTAAGGTATTTGGTATAAATTTCATATTTTTTAGTGAATAAAATATATTCATGTATAAACAAAAACTCTAGACTAAAAGTTAATAGTCTAGAGTCACTTTATCTACATAATTAAATTTTAAAAATTTATTCTACTACAAGATTTTTCTATGCTTCAAACTCTATAGTTTCAGGTTCAATAACTGTTTTATCTTCCTCTTTTAAATCATCATCTTCTTTTTTATTTAAAGTTAATCCCTTTACAAGATCTACAAGATCTATCCCTGTTAAAGAGTTAATAACTTCTGGAACTTCAGCCATTATGCTTGCTATATTCTTTGATACCTTAGCTGCTCCCCCTTGGCCTCCATTATCTATAATAACCATTTTTTCAGTTTTAGATAATGGTTCTGCTATATTCTTAGCTACCTCTGGAAGTTTTTCTGCTAACATTTGAATGATAGCGGCTTCTCCATACTCATTATAAGCTTCAGCTTTCTTCTTCATAGCTTCTGCCTCAGCCTTCATTGCATCAGCATTTGCCTGTCCTACTAATCTTATAGCATCAGCTTCTGCCATACCTTTAATTTTTATTGTTTCAGCCTCTGCTTCAGCTCTCTTAATCATCAAAAATCTTTCAGCTTCTGCTGCTTGCTCAGCTTTATACTTATCAGCTTCTGCTACCTTTTTAACTGCAGATTCAAGCTCTTTTTCTTTCTTACGTACTTGTTGCTCTGCTATATCAGTTTGTCTTTGTTCTTCAAATAATTCTGCATCTTTTAAAGTTTCCACAACCTTCTTATGAACTATATTCTTTTCAACCTCATAAGCAAAGTCTGCCTTAGCTTGTGCCTTTTTCTCTTCTTCCTTAAATGATTGAACTTTTAATTCTTTATCCTTATTAGCTCTAGCGATTTCAGCTTCTGCAAATATTTGTGCTTCCATTCCAAGTCTCTTTGCTTCAGCAGTCTTTTGCATTTCTTCTCTCTTAGCTTCTGCCTCAGCTATAGCTGCATTTTTCTTGACTTCAGCTATTTGTTTAGCACCAAGAGCTTGAAGATATCCTTTAGTGTCATCTATGTCTCTAATTGTGAAGGTCTTTATTTCAAGTCCCATTTTTTCAAGATCATCCTTTGCAACATTTTCAACTTCATTTGCAAACATCTCTCTGTCTTTATATATTTCTTCAATACTCATCTTTGAAACTATTTCTCTTAATTTACCCTCTAGTACATCTTGTACAGTTTCCTTCATTACTTCAATAGTTTCTCTTTCTTTTCCAGTATTAAATTGCTCCATTGCCAGCAATACACTGGCAGAATCTGATTTAACCTTTATTATAGCTACCCCATCAGTATCTATAGGTACTCCGTTACTATCTAAAGACTCATGAGTCTTTACTTCTACTTTCATGTTTTCAAGTGATATCCTGTTAGTTTGTTCGAAAAATGGAACTACAAATCCTCCTTTACCACTTATAACCCTTCTCTTAAGTCCTGTAACTACAATTGCTTTATCCTGTGCAGCTTTCTTCCAAGTAATACAAATAAGCCAAATGATTATTAAAACAAGAAATATCCACCCTAAGTTGTCAGTAATAATTTCTAATAGTCTTCCCATTTACACTTTCCCCCTAATTATTTTAGACATCTGAAAATAAATAATAAGTCANNAAGTCAAAGATGGGAAGTATATTTTGAGTTAGGCACTTGAAAAGAAATAACAAGCTAAAGGTTGAAGCATATTTGTCACGAGACTAGGAGTTAAAATCCTTTCATAGTGCCGCTATGTAATGGTTTTGACGACGACGTATCGTGGCAAATAGGCGAAAATACTGGCTTGTTATTTCTTTGATTGTGCCTTAAACAAGGAAACAGATTCTGCAGATAGTAGCACTATCTAAGGGTTATGTTGACGCAGTATAACACAAAATAGACGAGCATTCTGACTTATTTATTTTTTGAAGATGCCTAAAGT
>DCDL01000021.1 GCA_002316385.1 Clostridium sp. UBA1056 | reverse complement strand
GAGGCAACTCACAATTCTACTGCTAATGCTGGTGGCTTATTAGGTTTTTCACAAAATAAAAATATAATAAATTGCTGCTATTTTGCTGGAACTATTAAAGGAGCTGAAAGTGGTAAAGGAGGTTTACTTGGTAAAACTAGTGCTTCTATTGGTAGCAGCTTTTATGATGCTAGCGTAATAGGCTTTACATCGTCAAGCCCTTATGCTAAATCTACATCTGAAATGATGCAAAGTGACACCTTTATAAACTGGGATTTTAATAATATTTGGTCTATTGATGAAGGGGCAACATACCCATATTTTAAGAAATATGCAAATACAACCCCTATAAATCTTACTGCAACATCAAATGATAATATTGTTGAATTATCTTGGAATATAGTTTCTAATGTTAAAAACTATGAAGTAAAAAGATCCTTAACAGCAGGTGGTCCATATACTACTGTTGCTACAGTGCCAGCAGATACTAATAATTATTCCGACAATGACGTTATTGGTGGCACAACATATTATTATATTATAACTGCTTTAAATAGTTTAGGTGGACAATCTAATTCAAATGAGGTAACAGTTACTCCAAATATACCTAAAACAAATGATCTTGATGCTCCTACTATTACTAGTTTGGTGCGTGATGGTGGAGTATATATTAGTTGGAATGAAGTTGAAAATGCTACCAGCTATAATGTAAAGAGATCCTTAACACCTGGAGGCCCTTATACCAACCTTTTAGATACACCTACTAATGGGTGCAGGTTTTGGGATAGGTCAGCAGATAAAGAAATAAAATACTATTATGTTGTTACTGCAGTTAATGATAATGGGGAAAGTATTAATTCTAAGGAAATGTGTTCCGATCCACGTGATCTTACAATACAAAAAGTAGGTGATACTATTGCATTGGGTTGGTTTATTTTATCTGAAGATACAAGCTACAGTATAAAAAGATCTACAACTCCTAATGGACCATACACTTATATAGCTACAGATATAAATGCAACAGGAGATTATGCTAAATTTGATGATAATAATACAAATACTGGTAATACCTATTTTTATGTTGTTGAAACAAAACTTAGCTCAGGGGAAGTTCAGGCTTCACAAGAGATATCTATCACTCCATAATATCTTAACCAGAGCATATATAGATTGACCTTGTAAAAAGACTTTATTAATTATAACTTAAATTAGCTTTCTATGATAAAATAAAAATATCATAGAAAACTAATTTACAGAAAAGGGGCTTTCGTAAAATAAGCTAATNNAAATATTGAATAAGCACTTCAACATTTTATATAAGATTAGTAATATATTTTACGAAGGCCCCATTTATTTTAGAGTAAATTATTTATAAACAATTTTTCGAATTGTTTCTGTAGAGAGGCAATATTCTTCTGCAAGGTGTTCAATGCTAACTTTATGAAAAAATTTATATCTAATTTCTTCATTTCTCTGGGCATAGAATTTTCTTGCTCCTGAACCATCTCCCCATTTTCTTCTCTCTTTGTCTGATGGAACATATAATGCCTCACCAGAAACATACTTTTGCAATTCCTTTAACAATTTGTCTGGCAGTATATCTGAAGCATTTCTATATTTCATTGAAAAACCCTCAGCTTTCTATTAATTTTTCGCTAAGAAATTTTCAACAGTATTATATATATCCAACTCAACACCATGTTTGTTAATTTCATCTATAATATACTTTTCCAATTCTTCTGCACACTGACGGAATATCGATAAATCCTTTGTATCAAACTGGGAAAGTAAGTCCATTTCTTTAAGTCCAAATTCTTCTTTTACGGTATTAAGTTCCTCCTGCAAATAACAGCCCCATACAAAAACTTTTTCAGTATCTCTTTGGTCACAATAATAGTAAACTCTTCTCCAAGTATAACAAAGTTCTTGAAACCAATCAGCCAAATTATAAAAGTTTGTATTATAAATATTATCATCTTTTTTAGGATTATTTTTAATCATAAATTTGCGTGTAGATAGAATCATTACATGGCATAAATGCTTTAATTCGTCAACAGAAGTTGCATTAATGATAGCTTTATAATATTGTATGAAATTCTCAGGAATTTCTTTCATTTCTGAAAGCTCTTTCATTTGCTCAACTTGACTGTATTTAAAATAGGTCTGATTTACAAAAGCAACTGCAACAGAAAGAAAATCAGCTATAAATCCAGCAGCCATTCTAACTTTACCAATGCTATCCTCAAACATCATTGTTTGGTAAATTTCCGTGGCTACATTTAACTTTTCAAGTGATTTTTTGAACATAAATTCCACATTTTCAAGGTTTTCCTGTAATTTTTTTTGCATAGTAAGAAATTGATTTTTATCTTCTTCATTTCTATAATAAAGAATTTGAGAGTGACCTAAGCAAGTTGGATTATAGTCATCCAAGTTTGCCATATTCCCAATTCTTTTCCAAGACCTCGGATACAGATCATACCCTATTCCATCAATGATAAATGTCTTCGCAAGGTTATTTCCTTTTTCATTTAATGGAACGAAATAATCAAAGCATACTCCTTCAGTATCTTGTTTCATTTTTAATGCGCTATTGCCAATCAATAAGGCAATATCATCTTTATATTCTTTTTTTATTTTGTCTATTGCCCAATCTAATAATTTCTCGTTTGTAGTTTTCATAATAAAGCCACCTTTACAATAAATTTAAGAAACGGCCGTTTACCTATACTTAAATTATAATGTGGATACATTTTAAGTACAATATGGAGAATTATTCAAATAATTCTCTACCTTTTTCCCCTTATCTGTTTGGGTTTTTATTAGAGAAACAACAACTTATGGTATCAAAGTGCTCCATATTAAAGAAATTCTGTAAATCAAAGAAACTTATATCAATAAATATAATAAAATATTTATCTATTTGCTATACTCTATTTAATATAAAAGTGTAAAAAGTAATGTAGCTGAAAATTTAGCATGTACAAAAGCTCCTTAAACACATTTACTAAAAAAATATGTTTAAGAAGCTTTTGCTTTATAAAAAATATTTATTTAAAAATTTCTTAACTCTCTTTAATATGCTTAGTCATTGCCCATATCAATCCCTTATTGGATATTACATAATAGATTTTACCATCTTTATATAATCTATTTATAAGCTCTTGCTTTTCAAGATAAACTAAGTGAGACATACACTCTCCTGAGGCAAAGAATCTCTGAGTTAGTGGGAAGTCCTCCCAGTTTTTAATTGTTATACTCCACTGCATTCTTCCTGCAATTTCATAAGGTGAGAGCTTTTCTCCACTGGATAAAATATCCATAATTTCATCTAATCTAAGATAGTAATGTTCCTTAAGCTCTCTTATTCTCTTCTTGGTATCCTTTATAATAGTTCTATGAGAAGATAAAGTCATATCTATAGGTAGAGCTGCTACTTTATCTAGGCTATCCATATATTCTTTAAGAGGGTTTTCCATCCAATGCTCAAGATTATAGGCTATGTTTGGAGTTATCCTTGCTAATATTAAATCTCCTCCAATTAAAATCTTGTGATTTTCTTCATATAAGCAGCAATGAGCTGGAGTATGTCCCGGAGTTAGAATACACTTAAACTTATACTTTCCTACCTTTAATATTTCTCCATCCTGAATATCTGTGTAGACTGGCTCAGTGAAGCTTTCCTCAAAACCTTCTTGATCCCTTAGAGCCTTTATAGCTTCTACTGTCTTTCCTTCTGGAAAACCCATAGCTTCATTAAATATGCTCATTTCATCTATGTAGGTGGCTTTTCTTAAATTGCATATTTCTTCACTTTCTCTAGGATGAATATAGGCCTTATTATCAGAGTTTAAAAGAAATGGTACAAGACCTACGTGATCATCATGGAGATGGGTTAAAAATATATCTGTATTCTTCATGTCCACATTTAATTCTTTTAAACTATTTCTTAAGCTTTCTAGGGATCTAACCTTACGAAAGCCTGTATCCACTAGTAGATTTCTTTCATCACCTTTAATTAGGTAAGCATTTAATGCTCTTAAAGGATTGTCTGGAAGCTCCACTTCTATTTGGTATATATCTTCAAACAATTTTCTTATCATCAGTATCTCCTTATCTTTTACTTCTAATGTCATTCCATTATTTTTTTGCAACATATTCTATTATAATACTTAAATATTTTATTATCTAGTACTAAAGCAGTACAGAATCCTCTATCTTAATGATTTCTACTGCTGTCATTAAGGTAACATCAAAATTTTCTACTCTTCAACCATTTTTTATAAATTCCTGTATCACACTATATACTCTAATTGATAATCCCTTGGGTCACTTTCATATAAGGCCTTATTTATTTCTACTGCCTCTTTGCAACCTATGGCAAAATAAAATGCTATGGTTTCTTCAGCTGAACCTGCACAAATATATATTTTATCTGCATTCCACTGTTTTGCAGCATCTATACAAAGAGTAAATAACTTCTTTCCTATACCCTTACTTCTGTGTTCTAAGGAAATAAAAAGTTGGTCTAGTAAAACATAATCAAAACTTTCTCCAAAGAGATTTCTATTAAGCGTTGCAAATCCTAACAATCTATTGTCAGCTCCAAAGGCGCCAAAAGCAATGCCATCACTTAAAATAGTTTTCTTGAGATTACTAAAATGATATTCATATCCATTTGGCCAATCTATATCTTGATAATTTATTTCAATCAATTGACGCTTTCTATTCACTTCTCTCCATGCTTTGCCAATATACTGACATGGATTAATTTCCTTAATTTTTTCACATTCTTCTATTGTCAATCTTCTATATACAATATTATTCATATAGCCCCCCCAGTTTTAGTCCTATCTAATAAGCCTTTGTATACCTTGAATTACCACTGCTCATAGTGAACTATTTCTTCTAGGCTCTTTCTTGGACGTGGATTTGGCGCTTCATCTGGATAACCTAAAGTTAATACTGCAACTACATATTTGTCCTCTGGAATATTTAAAACTGGTCTAAAGTCCTTTTGTTCAAACCAAGCAATCCAACAAGTTCCTAGCCCTAAGTCTGTAGCTGTAAGGGCCATGTGCTCAATGGCAATCGAAGTGTCTCTAATCATTTGCTTCACTTCAAACTCCTTGCTATATTCATCGATATAAAGATCCTTACTCTTAGGCAATCTAGCTTTTATATCTGCCACACATACAAGATGAACTGGTGCACTGACCATCCACTTTTGATTATAAGAAGCCTTGGCAACCTTCTCCCTATTTTCCTGCTCCTTAACTACAATGATTTGCCATGGTTGAGTATTACTACCTGATGGTGCTAGTCTTGCACTTTCAAGAATTTGTAGTAGCTTCTCATCCTCCACTAGCTTATTCATATACTTTCTTATACTTCTACGATCTTCAATTGCTTTAATCATAACATCTACCCTCAATACTATTTTTATATTTCTACTTTATTTTATAGGAACTTTTTCTTTGTAAGTATTTATTTACATATAGCTATTATAAAATGTTTATATAGTATATTATTTATTTTCCGACTTTTAAACTAATTGCTTTGTCAAATTCATTTTAATTTGAATCTAGATTATAGTTCCTTAGTTGTTGGAACAAAACTTCCTATTATGCCTGCTACTAAAACTGGAACTACCCAATTAAACCCTAAATTTGCAAAAGGAAGTGTAGTTACTATTGGTATACCTATTGAACTTCCTATTCCCATATCATTTAGAACCGTTACTACACTTACAAATAAAGCTGTATAGGTTGAAAGAACATATACATTATTGTTTTTAATTTTATCTCTAAATAAAGATAGTATTATCAACACAACTGTTGGTGGATATATAATACTTAATATAGGAAGTGAAAACTTTATTATGCTACTCACTCCAAAATTAGCTACTATACCACTAAATACACAAACAAATATAACAATCTCTTTATATTTCCATTTTCCCTTTGATACCTTATCAAAATACTGGGCTGTTGCAGCGGTAAGGCCTATTGCTGTTGTAAGACATGCAAGACCTATTATTACAGCTAGCAATATTTTCCCTGGTTTTCCAAGTAGTATATCTGTTATATTCACTATTACTGATGTTTGAACTATTTCTTTTAATGGTATGTTCTCATATCCTTTTGCAATTGTAGCTCCTAAATAAGCAAGACCTCCATATACTACCACTAATCCTATAGCTGCAACCATGCAAGCCTGAAAGGTTAACTTTATCTTTTTCTTTTCGCTTTTATATCCTTTATTAATTAATGTTGTTATTATAATAGAGGCGAAAGCTACAGCTCCTAATGCATCCATAGTTTGATAACCTTGAATTACTCCTTCTGCAAATACATTTTCTATTCTTGCCGCTACATTAACAGAATCTATTGGATTTATTATTCCAACTAATATAAGCAATAGAAGAGTTATAATTAGTATTGGTGTTAAAACCTGCCCTATTATATCAATTACTCTAGAAGGTTTTATAGATAAAATCATTGTCATAATAAAAAATATTATAGAAAATACTATTGGACTAACGCCATTAAGTATTGGTGCAATGCCCATTTCATAGGTTGTTGCCGCTGTTCTTGGTATTGCTAAAAGAGGCCCTAGGCATATCATTATCGCAGCACCTAAAACAATTGCTAATTTTTCACCAGCTTTTCCAAATATCTCACTTATATCTCCATTACATTTTGCTACAGCCATGATTGATAATATAGCTAAACCTACATCTGCTAAAACAAATCCCAAAAATCCGGTAATCCAACTTGTTCCTGATTCCACTCCTAAAAATGTTGGAAATATAAGATTTCCTGCTCCAAAAAACATAGCAAATAGAGCAAATCCAACTACTATAGAATCCTTTATATAATCTTTATTTTTCATTTCATCCCGCCTTTAATAAATAATAATAAATATATTTATTTAGTATTTACTTCAACCTGAAGTTTTATCAAAAATAAAAAGAGACATCTCATAATTTTCCTCTGAGATACTCCTTTTTATTTTTCTTTAATAGGGTTATTTTAAATTTATCTCTATTTTGTCTATACTTGGAGTTAATTGAATTAGTTTTATTTTGGCCTTTTCAAACATATATTTTGAAGCCTTGGTGGAATCCGTATCAGAATACTTATCGCTAAGGTAATAAACTTCCTTTACTCCTGCTTGAATAATATTTCTAGCGCATTCATGACAAGGGAATAAATTCACATATAGTCTACATCCCTCTAAAGACTTCCCCCTAGCATTTAATATAGCATTTTGCTCGGCATGAACTACATAAGGATATTTAGTTTCTAAAAATTCCCCATCTCTACTCCAAGGAAAATCTTCATCACTACATCCATTAACAAACCCATTATATCCAATAGAAATTATTCTATTGTTACAATCAACTATACAAGCTCCAACCTGTGTTGATGGATCTTTACTTCTCATTCCTGATAATAAAGAAATACTCATAAAATAATCGTTCCAAGAAATATAATCTTTTCTCTTCATATGTTCCCTCCTTGAAGTGTTTACTAATATTTTATATTAAAAACCTTCATGATTAAAGAGACTTTTTTAATCTTCTACGAAATTTATATGAAAAATTTTTATTTTGTAGGGGCTTTCGCAAAATGAGCTAATCTAAATAAATATTGAATAAGTATTTATATTATTAACTCTCAGCCGTTTCGGAATGTTTATTTAAAGTGCTGAATTTTACTATAAAATTCCAGTAAATTTTGTTTATTAAAATTTATATATGCCAGAATATAGTTACTTTTTACATAATAACTTATTTTTTTAATAATTGCAAGAATACATTGACATATTTTAATATATGTTGTAATATTTTGTATATATGTTAATGTATTTACCATATAATATTTAATCATACTTTGGGGGCGACTTTATGGGGATAAAAATTCAAGAAATTACAATATACCATCCTAAAAAGAAGGTAGAAAATCAGTATTATATTAATAAATATGGACAAGACATAGAAAAACTTCTAAATCATTTGGGAAGAAAGTCTAGATATTTAATTGATAACAATACAGAAAACGCTCTTACTATGAGCATTGAAGCTGCTAAATCCTGCTTAGAAAAAGCTAATGTTAAAGCTTCAGAACTAGATATCATTGTATTTGTTAGTGATTCTCTAGAATACTTAATTCCTACCAATGCTCTTTTAATAAGAGAAGCTATAGATGCATGTAATTGTGATTTAACTTATGACCTTAATGATAATTGTATAGGAATGATGGTAGCTATAGATAATGTGGCAGCCTATATGAAAGCTAAAAGCAAATATAGAAAAGCTTTAATTGTAGGTGCCTCATATGGTTCACTGCTAGCTAAAAGTGACTGTCAATTAGTAAATTCTACTGCCGGAGATGGTGCTTCTGCAGTACTTCTTACTAGCGACACTGAGGATGGCGGGGTTCTTAGTTCTGTTTACCATACAGATTCTAAAAATCATAAATATATGGTGTTTCCTGAATGTGGAATGTCTCATATATATGATGAAAATCTAACTGTAGATGAAAAAAAATACGCATGGATAAATTATGATGTATCTTATATTAGTGATGAATGGGTGAAGCTTATTAATAAATTATTAAAAGATGAAAACGAATCTATAAAGAATGTTAAACACTTCTTATTTTCACAGTTTTCACACAGCGATGTAAAATCCACACTTATAAAATTAGGTGTAGAACTTAGTAGCGACTCTTACACCTTTGTAGCAGATGAATATGGTTATACTGGATGTACTAGTCCATTTTTCGCATTTAATAAAGCTATAGAAAATAAAAAAATAAATAAAGGAGATCTCGTTATTTTTTGTTCAATTGGTTCTGGATATACAATGGGAGCTTTTTTATATAAATTTTAAAGGAGGACTTTAAATGTATAAAATAGAGTTAAACAATACTAAGAAGATCTTATTTATCCATATTGGTGGATATTTTGAAGAGGAGGAAGCTAAAAATTTCCTAAATGATTATAAGAAGACTGTAAAATCTATAGTTGCATCTAATTTTACTCTTGCCCTTGAAGGTTCAGAATTATTAACTGCAAAACCAGATATGGTTCCAGCTCTTGAAAATTGCATGAAGATGTATAGGGATACTGGTTTTAAAAATATTATTTCATCACAACCAAACTCATCTATTGCTTTTATGCAATTAAAGAGACTTTTACAATCATTAAATATGAATGTAGAGTTTGTACGAAGTTTATCTGATTTATAAAAAGTACATTATTAATTTAAATATCTAAAATATATTTAATAAAAATCTAAAATAATTTAATATAGCAAAAGGCTAAATAGAAATGAATTTCTTGTTTCTATTTGGCCTTTAATTTATAGTTTAATAATTTTATTTCTACTCTTTATATCTTTAAAGTTAATTAAATTGATTTAACTTTATCTGAATATAGTTATTTTACTATAACTGCTAATGGTGATATCCCCTTATTGATTAATTATTTTTTATAATGACAATAATTATTACAGAGGTGATTATAATGAATAAATATGAGATTTTTTTACTACTTATAGTTCTCATAATACTTTTTAAAAGTCTTACTCCATTTATTGAAAAAATAAGAGGCTTTAAAAATGAACAACTAAAATTTACTATGAGAATTAAAAAAGAAAATATAAATAGATTGACAGGATTTGAATTCGAAGGCTTTTGTCAATGGCTTTTTCAAAATAGCCCTGAATATAAAAATGTTGAGTTAACTCCTCCTAGCAACGATGGTGGCGTTGATTTAATTCTTACAAATGCAAATGATGAAAAAATCTATGTAGAGTGTAGAAAGTATGATTTTCATCCAACTCTAGCCCATAAGGATGAGAATAATGGTTCTGATGAATTTTTTATAGGAAGAGTTATATGCCAAAAACTAGTTGGCGCCATGGTAGCAAACAATATAAAAAAAGGTATCATCGTTACCACTGGTAGTGTGTCCCCTAATGCCTTAGAATATATCGGTATGTTAGAGGCAAATAGCGATTTATCCCTTAAAATCTATACCATGGATAATATCTTAAAACTTATAGAAGCTCACGAAAATCAAGATGATTATGAATTAGCTATAGAGCTTTAGAGAGTTAGATGTAAAACAACATAAAGTAAATATATCAGGAATTAATTATAGATAGAATAAATAACTTATAAAATATAAGTAATATTACCCTGCTCATCATATCTTACATACGTTTATCATTGAATACCGTATTATTCAAAAATGAATATGCGGTATTTTTTGCACTATAATACAATATATCATGAATTAAATAGTAAAATATGAGTAAAATATGAGTAAAATATGATCTTTAAAAATTAAATAGTTTGCTATTTAAAACTATGTTATAATATGGATAAAATTAACTTATCTAAATTATATTAGCATTTAACAAATAATTAGTAAAAGAGAGAATAGTTTAAATTAAAGGAGATATGGAGTATGTTAAATGAAGAATATTCATTATGCTATGTAGAAATAAATAATATAAACGCCTGATAAATTTATACTAATGAGGCTACATAATACGGCATGAAATATCGAGTACAAATACTCTAAAAAAGATACTATTAAATTGGGAGTGAGAAGAATGGATTGGATTAAAAAATTAAATGAGTCGATAAACTATATAGAAGAAAACCTTGACGGTGAAGTATACTATGAAACTATTTCAAAAATTGCTGGATGTTCTATTTATAATTTTCAAAGAATGTTCTCATATATAGCGGACAAGCCTCTATCTGAATATATAAGAAACAGACGCTTAACTATGGCAGCCTTTGATTTATTAAATAGCTCTGAAAGAATAATTGACATTTCCTTAAAGTATGGATACGAATCTCAAGATTCCTTTACTAGAGCATTCAAAAATTTTCATGGAGTACTACCTTCAAGTGTTAGAAATGAAACAGTTCAGTTAAAATCCTGTCCTAAACTTTCCTTTCAAATCACAATAAAAGGAGAAAATCATATGAATTATCAAATTGAACAGTGGCCTGCATTTAGAGTAATGGGGATATCACACAAAGTAAAAACAGCCGAAGCCTTTGAAGCAATTCCTCAAATTTGGGAAAGCTCATGGAAGGATGGGACTATGAAAATGTTCTTTGACAACTTTCCTGACTATAGACCTGCAGGATTTTTAGGAATCGCTCAAGGAGGTCAATGGGGAGAGGCTGAAGAAATGGAATATATTGTAGCAGTGACAAATCATGTTGATATGCCAGACTGCAAACATGTCCCACCTATAGAAGGAATGAAGGAGTTTTCTTACCCTGCTGCAACATGGACAATCTTTGAAGCTAATGGAGAACTACCCGATGCAACACAAAAGGTTTATAAACAATTTTATAGCGAATGGCTTCCTAATTCAGGATATGAATTAGCTGACCTTCCTGTTATTGAGTGCTATATGCAAGAGAATCATCAAGAAGTTTGGATTGCTATTATTAAAAAATAATAAAACAAAGCGGCGTAAACATTATATTTCGCCGCTAAATCATACTATGATAATTCTATGCTTAAAAGTATATTACAATTAATTTTTTTATTAGGAGAATAAAATTATGAAAATTAGAAAAGTAAAAGCTAATAATCTTGAACAAGTAAGAGAATTACATGTCTATTGTACCGGCCGTCAATGGACTGATAATACACCATCCAAAGATGAACTGTCATTCTATACATCAGATGAAATATTAGGAATGTTTGAAGACGAAAATTTAGTATCCATGATAAGGAACTATACTTTTAATCAATCAGTCAGGGGTACAATTAAGAAGATGGGAGGAGTCTCTCATGTTGCTACTTTTCCCGAATACCGTTTACATGGATATGTAAAGGATTTAACAAAAGCAATATTTTTAGATATGAAAGAAAAGAAACAATCTGTTAGTTTGTTACATCCTTTCAAAGAAAGCTTCTATGATGCTTTTGGCTATGTTGGTACAAATGACAACTTATTAGTTAAAATCTCTCTTGATGGATTTTCTCATTATTTAGGAGATGTATCTAAAATAGATGGTACATGGGAAGAAAAAAGAGTAAGAGCCATTGATGTACAAGCTGAATTTGAAGGATTTAAATTTGAACTTGATTTATTTGAACATCATGGACTGGTTTTTCTTAATGATATGTCGAGTGAATATTGGAAAGAAGATCATGATAGTGTACTTGTAGTGTTCATAAAGAAAAATAATAATATTATGGCAGCAGCAAAATATATTAAAATAGATTCTGGAGAGAACGGAAGAATTTTTGTAGCAGAAATGTATTGGAAAGACATAGAAAGCAGAGTGATGTTATTCAGATATTTTGCAAAGCATAAAGATCAATTCTCACATATAGAGTTAAGAATTCCATATGGCGTTAATTTCTTCAGTTGGTTAAGTGATACAGCAAGACCCTTCGAAGTGAAGATTAATAACCATCCATGGATGGTTAGGATTATTGAAGCAATAGAAGCAGTTAATGATATCAAAGTGAATTTAGAAGGCGAGATCATTTTAGAATTGCATGATGAGTATTGCCAATGGAATAATGGTGTTTATAAGCTTAAAGTTGTTGATAATAACCTAAAAATGAATAAATGTAATAATGCAGAATCACATGTAAAGATGGATATAAAAGGGCTTACATCACTTTTATATGGTGTATACTCAGTAGAAGAATTAGAATTTAAGGAGTGGATTACCTTATCGAATTCAGAGGTTGGAATAATATTAGATGAATGGTTTCCCAAAAAGTTTCTTTATAATCCATATTACTTCTAAACTATTAATTTATTGTGCATAAAAAGTCATGTATTAATAATAGATGATATAACATTAATTTAAAATAGAAGTGGAGGTATATAATTAATGAATGACCAAGGTGAAATAAATAAGAAAGCATGGTCCTATAGAGCATATGAATATCGAGTAAATGAAGAAGGTTTACCTAGTGATGTAGCTAAAAATATGATACTGCAACCTGAAAAATACTTGAAAAACCACCTTCAATATCTTGGTGATGTTAAAGAAAAGAAAATTGCTAATTTACTTGGTTCCTGTGGTAAAAAGGCAATACCATTAGCATTGCTTGGTGCTGATGTAACTATTGTAGACATCTCTAAAGAGCATAAGAAATATGCAATGGAAGTCGCTAAAGAAGCTGGTGTGAATTTAACCTATATAGTATCAGACTTTTTAGATTTAGATATTGCTGAAATGATTAATAGTTTTGATATTGTTTATTTAGAAGGTGGAATACTTCATTACTTTTCAGATTTAGACAAGGTTTCAAAGAAGATATCCTCTCTTCTAAAATCAGGTGGAAAACTAGTTCTAAATGATTTCCATCCTATTAGAAAAATATTTAAAACACGTGATATTTTTGACACTAGAGATTATGCATTGGAACTGACTGGAGACTACTTTGAGAATACATTACAGGTTGCTGAAGTAGCATATGAAAAAACTTTTCCTGAGAATGAACGTAATGAATTTCCAAAGTGCCTATTAAGATATTGGACAATAGGCGAAATTATCACTTATTTTGCTTCAGCAGGATTTATCATTGAAAAACTTGTTGAAGGCCCGAGGTTTGATTCTCATCAAAATATTCCAGGAGAATTTACTTTAATAGCTCATAAATCATAGTTTATAAAATAATTTTTATGCACATCTCTTTATACAACTCAATAATAAAGTATTTCAAATTAAAATTACTTATACAATAATGAAAATAAAGAGCTAGTAGGATTTATAAGTTTACTAGATAAAGGAGATTATGTGTCCTTTGGAATTGGAATCAAGCCAAGTCATTGTGGTAATGGATTAGGAAAAATAATTACTAAGCTAGCTATTATGGAAAGTAAAAAGAGATTTCCTAATAAACCTATTGTATTAGAAGTTAGAACATGGAATGAGAGAGCTATAAACTGCTATAAATCTCAAGGATTTAATATTATAGAAACAAATCAGCAAGAAACTCCTCTTGGACTTGGTGAATTCTATGTAATGAAATACTGCTAAAAAGTAAAGATAAATAAAATCATCTATCTTCATATACTCTGAACTAATTAATGAAATATAGCCCTTTAAAATTAAACAATATATTCTTTAGACTCATATGGTTATGTAAAGCCTTAACATTATAATTTCATAAGTATAAAGGAGGTATAAAATTGGTACAAGGATACACTTTTGATTTCGATACAGTGCTATTACTTGGAATTTCTATATGGATTATTTCAAGAGTAATAACCCTGGTAATAAGAAAAAGAAAAGGTAAAAATATATTAATAGGAAAAGAAATTATGACTAATTTATTTGCATTATATATAATAGGTTTAGTTGGTGTGACATTATTCCCTATTTCAATAATGTTTGGAGAAAGTATTACAGAATTAAAGTCCACCGTTTCATTAGATCAAAGATTAGGTATTAATCTAGTCCCATTTAAAGGTTACATTAACAGCTTTATATCTCTTCAAGAAAATAATATTGGGCATTTCTTTTACCTTAGGAGCTTGTTAGGTAATTTATTATTATTAATGCCTTTTATTGGATACTTATCAATGTACAAAAAAGAAATTAGAAGTATTAAAAATGTTATTATTATCTCTTTCTTGACTTCATTATCTATAGAAGTATTGCAGCTAATAGAAAATATCACTTATCTAAGTAGTTTTCCAGGAAGATCAGTAGACATTGATGATTTAATTTTAAATACTATAGGTGGACTATTAGGATACTATATATTTAAAATAATCTATAAAACTAAATTGAGGACTTATCTTAACATGGATTAGTTTATTTAATTTAAACTAAAACTAGTTTTAATTAAAAAGGTTGAAGAATTCTGCTCTACAACCTAGGTACGTTTTTATTATTATCTTCATGTATCTGTGATAAGTTATGATTACTTTCCTTGTTAAATGAGTTTACTTTCCTACTGTCAATCTTGTTAAGTAAATAAATACCCACTATCAATATTCCTAAAAAAATCAGAATCATCCAAATTGGCTCCATATTATACACCCCTTTACATATCTAGTATACAATGTATTAATACCTTGTAATAACTATGTTTATGCATAGAATACCTATAAACAATATAGTCTATAACTTAATTATTCTTTAATTACAATTTGATGCACATTTTAAGAAAAATGTAAAACATTATCTATCTATGCCCTTCTGATTTAGCCTTAATATATCCCATATATGTCATTGTTGAACTATCAGATATTTGAGGAATTTCAAATCCGCATTTTTTATAGAAGTCATAATTTTCTGGAGTTGTATGCACCCACCAATTCCCATGGGGTAACTTTTCTAAGCACAGGTCCACAAGTTTTTTACCTATGCCTTTTCCTCGATACTCTTCTTTCACAGCTAGATCTTGGATTGTTGCAGTCATAACTCTATCTGATACAACCCTTACCATAGCTATCATATCTTCCTTATCCCAGACAGTGAAAACCCATGATGAATTTTTAAAGCAGATTTCGTACTTTTCATCTAGCCATGACGGTTGACTTGCAGACACCCAACCAACCTCATTGTACATTTTTTTAATCGTATCCCCTTTAAGTCCATCTGCTCCTTCTCTAATAATCAATCCCTTATAATATTGATACATAAGATACCTCCCTAAAATTAATTTGGACGCAATTTCCTCCAATTGCCCACTTTACATCTTTTCATATAATTTACCTCAAAGAACTTCTAATTGTTGTTTAAGTTTCTTATTTTCTTCTTCAAGTTCCTTAGTCTTTTTATCTTTAGCCATAATGACAATATCTTTTGATTTTGCAGTTTTATCATATTTGGCTCTTTGATTTATCGCTTTATTTACTTGCTTATCTCTAAGTTCTTCAACTCTTTCTTTTACTTCTTTGTTGTTATAGAGGAATGTCTTAGACACTCCGCTAAGTTGAGAAACACTATTAAAATTAATTATTTTTACTTTAACCTTTTTAATCTTTCTCCTAAATCAATGTCCCCTTCAATTTTTAATATTGGACACTTTAATTATCTCTACATTATCTTAGTTAAAGACAAGAAATACTTTAAGGTATTTCTATTTTATAAAATTATCTTATATCCTCAACGATATATACTCTATTAGCTTCCTCACTGAAGACAATATATAGCATTGAAGAATCGCTCTTAGTTTTAAAATAATATTTATAATCACCCTCTAATTTAGGTATATATTCATCTGGAACCTTTAAATCTTTTAATATACTAATTACACTCGATTCCATAATAATGTTTTTACCTGATTGCCAATTTAAAACCTCTTCTATCTCATCTTTATTAGCATATTCAAATATATGATATCTTTTACCATCACCTAAAAAGCTAGGTCCACTATCAATAGAATAAATTTCTTTATACTCTAATGGCAATTCGACTTCCCAATTTGCCTGAATAATATTAGAATAAGTATTTTTCTCCTTAATAAATTTATAACTAAAAAATATACCAATACATAATAGTAGGATAAAAATTAAAATGAATATAGTTTTCTTTTTACTCATGCGCCATCACCCCTTTTGCTATTAATCCTACTACTTCACTTAGATCTTTTCATCTCCTTAAAGTTAATATCAATATATGGCACTCGATTCTCAATATCATATCTCATATTTTTTAAGTACTCCTTCTGATTATCATTAAGCTCATTCTTTCTCCATAATTCTAAAATAAAGTTATAAGAGCAAATCCTTCTATACTCTAACAATAATGGTATTTTATCTATCCATTTTTCTTCAATTTTATTTTCTTCTAAATATCCTTTTAAAAAGCTTTCAATAAATTTAACTCCAAACTCCCTACGCTCTTGTACACTATTTATAGGAATTGTTTGTAAAGAATGATAAATAGAAATTGCAATATCACAAACATACCAATGATATAAGCAATCGTCAAAATCAAAAACGATTATTTCGTCATTATAAATAAAAAAATTACATTGGTGAAAATCATTATGTATCAAACCATAGGAGTCCTTATCTTTAGGAAAAGTATTCATTTCTTTTATTATTTCAGTCCATATATTATAAATAACACAATCTTTTTCAGTAAATGCATATTCTCCTTTAAAATTAAAGTCTTCATTCCATTGTTTCCTCTTAACTATTCCGTCTTTTGGATTATAATCCTTTGTTAAACAATGAATTTTACCCATGGTCTTTCCCCATTTATAAAATAACGATTCACTCCATTCATTAATATTATCTACTCTTGGAAGATGTCCTTTAGCTTTTTCAAATACTGAAGCAAAATAACATTCATCATTATCATATATACCTTCTACAAGCTTATTATTTATAGATGAAATAACTTTTGATACATTTACTTTCATATAAAACAGATAGTTTACATAATCCATTTCAGCTTCATACTGTGACAAATTATAAAAAGGTTGTTTTGAAATTCTTAAAATATATGCATTGTTTTCATCTTGTAGATCATAAATTAAATTAGTTGAATTACCAATCTCATTAATATTAACTTCTAATATATCTAGCCTAAAAAGTCTAAAAATCTCATTTAAAATTGAGTTGTTATCCATCATCATTTTCCTCCCTATTTACACCAAATAAAAAAATTATTGAGACACAATAATCTAATGTTATCTATTATTCTATATATTATACCTTAATTTTATTTATTTGGAATCAAAGGCTATATATTGGTAGAAGCTTCAGAAATCTCTTTCACTGATGATTAACCAGACCTCATAAATGCTTATAGTTAGATTTGGAGTGTCACTTATAGATTATTAGAACCTTATAACCTCATATAATGCAACTATTTAAGAAGTTACCTATGCAAAAAGTTAACTTTTTAAAATGTTCCCATTTTACCTATATAAAATTTTAAATATTTAACATTTTGGTTATGTTTTAAAATAATGTTGATGATGTATTAATTTTTAAGGGAAGTCAAAAATGAAATGACTCCCCTTAATTTATATTTTATGAAGAATGTTTATTACTATAACACATGTTCATTTTCTATAATATCACCAATTTATTTCCAACCCTACTCCAACTTCTTTCACTGGCAAAACTTTATGTATTTCTGCTCTAACAGCAAATGAAGTACAATGGCAAGGATATAGTTCTTTTATGTTGTTCTGTTTTAGATAATCGATAGTTTTATTAACCTGTTTATTTACTTCAAATAAATGAAATCCTCCTATAACTCCTAATACTCTATTATCTTTGCATACTTCTTTTGCATATTCTATTATATTGCATATCCCACTATGAGAACATCCTGTAATAACATAAATGCCATCTTCGCTTTTATATACAAGTGCTGTATCATCCATTACATAATCATCAGTTGAAGTTTGACCAACAATTTGTTTACCAATTGGTCTCCTATTTTCAAAATCATTTGTTTGGGGTATTTCCCCTAAAAAAGTTATATTCTTGCTAACTTTAACAGGTTCTTTTGAAAAAATTAGATTGCACTTTGTTTTTAGTTCCTCTTTTAAAATAGGAGAGCAAATTTTTAAATTATCTTCTACCTTTTCATTAAATGCATCTGGATGAGCAATAATAGAAACATTATTTTTGCGGTTTTGTTCAAAATAGTATTTCAATCCCCTTGTATGGTCATCGTGACCATGTGAAATAACAATAGCACTTATATTTTTTAAATCTATACCTAATGCATTTGAATTCTTCAGAAATAAGTCAGAGTACCCTACGTCAAACAGTAACCTAGTGTTCTCATCTTCAATATAATATGAAACAGCAGGTTCACCACAATAATATTGGTCAATATATGTATTATTATCAACTAAAACTTTTAGTTTCACCTTTTTTCCCCCTTTGCTTAATACAAATAAATATTGCATCATAGTTTGCTTATATCCCAATTATAGCAATAATTTCTATATAATTAAACAAATATAAATTCTCTTTCTTTAAAATCAGTTATTTTTGTATATGCGTGGGCTACATTACATTGAACCATATATATTAAATACTAATTTATATGTATATGAAATGAATTCCTGCGAATACTAACTTTGTTAATATATTTTGGTTAAGGAGGAATAAATATGGAAGCAATAGTAAATAAAGATACCTGCATCTCATGTGGAGCTTGCGTTGGTCTTTGCCCAGAAGTTTATTCATTTGATGAAAGTGATAAAGCTGAGGCTATATCTGGAGATATTCCTGATGAGCTTAAAGATGGTGCTGTAGAAGGAAGAGATCAATGTCCTGTAGATGCCATTGATATTAAAGAATAAAAATACTTTTTACTATAACAAAGTACACAAGGGACTTTCACAAAATACGCTAATCCTAAATTAATGTTGAGCATGAACTTATATTATTGTCTCTCACCATTTTATAAAGTTTAGTAAACTATTTTGTGAAGGCCCCTTTAATTATAATATGCCATTAAAATACAGTTTACCATTCACTTTAATTTTGTTAAATTATCTAATCATCTATCCTGTCCTGATTTCCTAACTCTCTCAAACCTACACAATCTCTGCAACCACATTCTCATAATTCTGTGATAAATCATAGCTTTTTATATGCTTAAAGCTTTTTATCTTGGAAAAAACATGCAAATAAGCAAAGAAAATGGACACTAATATGAAAATTTAGCATCCATTTTTATTTAATATTTTGCATTACTAAACTGACTTACCTGTACTCACCATTTTGCCTATGATAATTACGTATAATCATCCCCTGAGATTTATACATGCCTAACCCCTTATAGAAGCCAACTACATCTTCATCACATAGCAAATCAATCATATAGAGGTGCTTTAATGAGGTTATCATGAATTTTACTAACTCTGTGCCAATACCAAAACCCTGATAATCTGGAAGAACTTCTAAAAAAGGTATATATGCACTTAAAACATTATCTGATATAGCGGTTATAAAACCAACTACTTTATCATTATCAATAGCCAACCAATAGTAATCACTTTTTTCTAATAATTCTATGTGTTTCTTGGGTGATGGTGGATTTGGCCAATCCACAAAAAATCCTTTTATATTTTCAATTTTAATATTATCTAAACAATTAACATACTCAATCATAAATTCATCTCCAAATTCTTAAAATATCTTAATATGATACTTTAAATATAATTTGGTACAATAGCTTTCCCATGTTAATCCTCCTTCAAAAATGAATATTATATTAGTAGCATATATTCTGCATAACATTGTAAATTCCTGCACTTCTAATACTCATTTTGAACTCCCTTACACATAGTTTTTTTATGGCATTTAGAGAAATATGTTTCATCATCTAAAATATTAGTAATTCATTAAGTTTAGCCATTAAGTCTTGTGAATTTTTAAAGTGTATTGTGTTAATTCCAACAATCTCTGCCCCCTGTATATTAGCTAATGTATCATCAATTAAAATAGTTTCTTCCGATTTTAAATTATATTCTTCTAGTAGTCTCATGTATATTTCTTTTTCAGGCTTTAATAATTTTTCTTTATAAGATACTATGCCACCTTGAAATAGTTTAAAAAACTCATTTTTCTCTATTACATGCTCAAAAGCTAACTGATGAAAGTTGGACAAATAATATGTATTAATACCCTTATCTTTTAATTGTTTTAAAATATCTATAGTATCTTCCATTGGTATTAATATATCATACCACCCATTAAAGGCATCTTTTATTGCTTCACTATATAAAACATGTCTTTCACTAAGTACCTTTATTGCCTGAATTTCAGTGATAGTTCCTCTATCAAGCATTAACCATTCATCACTCCTAAATACTAAATCTAGTATTTTTTCAACCTTGCCCTCACAAGTAAATTTTGTAGTAAGATAGGTTTTAGGCTCAAATTTCAATAAAACATTTCCTATATCAAATACAACATTTTTAATCATTCTATTCTCCCACTTTACTATTTTCTCTTTATTTCTGGTGCATTACCCATATATCCATCTCTCTAGTTACACCTTTATTTTACCACCTCCCCATTCACCGCTCAATAAACCAATACCATTTTCAATAAATATTTCCTTTATTTAGCCTGTAACTGCATAAAAAAACAGCAGAATCCTGAAATTCCACTGTTTCTTATTTAGCTAGTTCATAAATAATATATCCTTACTAAATAGACTACTTCCTTAGAGTAATATTGCTATTATTCATAAATGTACTTATAATTTTTGAATCGCTAGTATTCCCCGTTTCCCCAAGACCACAGATGCTAGATCTAATTCCTCATATATAAACATTATACTTTAAATCTTTCAATTAATTTTTGAAGCTCTAAGAACATCTGTGATAAGTTTCTACTTGAATTAGCTATTTCCTCAATAGAAGCAGTTTGCTGTTCTATTGATGCTGAAGCTTCCTCACTTCCTGCCGAGTTTACTTCTGCCACAGATGAAAGTGTTTCCATGGTAACTAACACTTGATTTTTCATATGTTCTATTTGTTTTTCTGCTTCGTTTATTATTAGCACTGCATCATTTGACTCTTTTAATGCATCTGCAATTTCTTTGTATTTTCTATCTGTAACGCTAACATTTTTAATTTGTTCATTATAAATATTATCTACTTCTAACATGGTTTTTACTGCATTGTTTGAATTTGATTGTAAGGTTTTAACCATGCTATCGATTATCTTTGTTGATTCTGCAGATTGTATAGAAAGTTTTCGAATTTCCTCTGCTACTATAGCAAACCCCTTACCATGCTCACCCGCTCTGGCAGCTTCAATGGCTGCATTTAAAGCCAGTAATTTGGTTTGTTCTGAAATAGAAGTAATAATATTACTTGCCTCGCTAATTTTATTGGAGTTTTCATTTGTTTTCATGATATTATCATAAACACTTTTTGATGCAATAGTAACCTCTTTTGTTATCATTGATAATCTATCAATTACCACTAGCCCTTCTTTAATTAGTTCGTTCACTTTTTCTGATGCCTCTGTCAGTATTTCTATATTACTTGAATCTTCTTCTATAAGACTTCCAAGTTCCATAAGCTTTTCTGAGCCTTCAGTTGTTATTTCAGCTTGATTCATAGCAGTCTTTGCAATTTCATCTATAACTTGTGCTACCTCTTCAGCAGTTGTTGCAGACTGCTGTGAGTTTACTGTTAGTTCTTCTGATGAAGTGAATACATCCTTTGATAACCCTTTTACTGATACTACAATACTATGAACAGTATCAGCAAAAGTATTAAAATATTTTGCCATAGTTCCAATTTCATCTTTAGATTTAATTTCAACTCGTTTGGTTAAATCTCCATTGCCCTCTGAAATATCTTTAAGAACATTTGTAAACATATGTATTTTTTTAATTACAAGATTTTGAATAAAAAAGAATATCATAATACTTATTATAGTGACAATACTAAATATAAGTAATGAACTTCTATGTAAAGCCTTAATACTTGATTCAATCTTCATACTTCCAGCATTAAAATTAGTCTCTGCTAGTTCTAAAAAGCCATTAACACTTTCTTCCATTTTCACTGCATAAGGATCAAATTTTTCCATATATAGATTTCCAGCATCAGTTCCATCCTTAATATATGCATTTGCCATGTCTATACCCATTTTATAGTAAGCATCTAAATTTTGTGAAATTGAGCTTAGAGTTTGTCCATCTCCACCTAATTTTTTTAATTTATTAATATTATTTTTTGCACTTTCATAAAACTTAGCGGCCTCATCAAATCCATCATCAAATCCCGGTTTCGCACGTGTTGCAGAAATATCTGTAAGCCATTGTTGGATTTGAACTATGTCTTTTTGTAGTGATAATGTAGTAATCATTAAAGGTGTATTTTTTGTTTGATGTTCATCTGCTTTTGCAAATATGTTGTTTAATGATGATAGTGTAAAGAACATTAACATTCCAGTGCTTAGAATAATCAATAAAATCATTGCACTAAGTTTTGTTGATATTTTCATATTAGTCTCCCCCAAACTATTCAATTGATAAATATTGCTATATCTATTCCATAATATTGATTATATCATGCTAATTTACAAATTCCACTAAGTAACTGTATTACTTTTTTAAGGTGATTTTATAATTATGTTTTTATTTCACTCAACTGTTATAAACAGCAGAATCCAAAAATTCTACTGCTTTTTATATTTTTATATTTAACTAGTTCTATACATACATTTTCACCTATATAACCATGCATATACTTAAACTAGATAAAAATATAATTTTTCAGATGTAAAATTAATTTCAACAATATCACCTATTATTCTTTTTTATTTCCAGTTCTCTCATAAAACCTAAATTCCCTCTATAAGAAATTTTCCCATTTCTTATTAGTTCTGTTACTCTCCAAAAAATAAACGTATCAGAAACATAACTTTCAGCTTTGCCTATAACTTCTCCAATTGTTCTTACACTATGCATAAACTTCTTACACGTATAACATAGTATCATATCATCAAAGTGATCTATGTGAGCACTTTTAACCTGATTATCCTCATAAACACGTAGATTGGAATTCTCTCTCTTCAGTTTATCCCATAATGACATTAAAATGGAGTACCTTTCAAAGTCCATTGATTTTCTTCTTCCTATAAATTCTCCTAACTTTTCAGGTATAACCTCTCCTACAACTCGTGGTATATATTCATTTCTTTTTCCAGTATTATAAGTAATTTCTGATACATTAATGGTATATACGTTCTGAATCTTATCTTCAAGCATTGATAAGATATGTAACATCCCACAGATTTCCTTTGCGCTATTACCGTACCATAGATAAATATCTTCATCCTTAAGTTTCATTATATCTTTAATAATTTTTTTATAATAATCCTTGATTATTTGAGAAATTTCATTTCCTTCTTCAATATATATTTTTTTAAGCCACTCAATTCTTCTGTTCATATTAGCAATATCATCTATAGGTCCGTTTGATAAATCATCAACAAGTCCTATCACTTTTTCACCTTCAATTACACCTTTTTTTATAGCATATTTCACACTTCCTATGGCACTATCAGAAAAACATATATGTATTATTTTTTTCATCATTAACCCTCCGCTATAAACAACAACTGTTTTATTCTCATATTATAGTTATAAATTAATCTGTTTTCTTATAAACTCCTCTACTTTTAAATCTTAATATTCCATTATCTCTTAGCCGTTATAACTGTTTTCTAATTCAAGCCCTTATGTTATTATTCTTTGTAAATATATCACTAAGATAAGGTTCATATTTATAAACATCGTCTATATTGTACCATCTCTCTTACCCTGCCTCAATAATTGATACCATATTCAACAAATATTTCCTTTGCTTAGCCTCTAACTGCACAAAAAAGTAGCATAAATATTAAATTATACTACTTTTTTATAATTAATGCTATAATTGGTATATAAATAGTCTATGATTTATTAGATTATAGTTAAATACTATTGTGTATAAACCTTACAGGGGGTTAAGTTTCAATGGATGATAAACAAGTTATGAGTCTGATAGGGAAATGTGGTTTTTATTGTGGTAGTTGTCCGGATTATATTCAAGGCGATTGTACTGGTTGTCGTACAGCACATCAAAAGGGAGATTGCTATACTTTTGATTGCGTTGATATGCATAAAATAGAATTTTGTGGAACTTGCAATAAATTTCCATGCAATGAAATAATGACAAGAGATAAATCAACTGTTTTAGATACTAGATGGTTGCAATGGAAAGCAACAAAGAAAATCCCTAAAGAATAATCATAATGCTATATCCTACCATTTCAATATAATAATAATATATATCAAAAGGAGTGACAGTTAAATTATCAACTTTGCTCTTTATAAAAACAACTCCAACCGCTTATCTATAATCTTCTAATTGGGAAAAATAAATACAATTGTCCATTTTCCTCTGGACAATTATAGTCAAACACAGCACCTGCTAATTTAATATTATTATTATCCATGTAATTTAAAACATAAGAAAAGGCTTCTTCGTATTCATTATCAACTTTGATATAAAGGTACTCAAATCCAGGAACTGTCCACTTTATCCAAGTATCAGGTGCTTCGGCATCAGCCATGACTTCTATCCCTGCTAAATATAATCCTTTTGTAAAATTCTCTTCCCAAGGTTTAAAGTTTCTTGAAAAATCACTCATCAATCCCCAAACGCTTAAAACATTTCCCTTTTCATCTTTCTTTGCTAGAAACTCAACCTCATCAAAGTGGTTATTGGCATTTTTCCATAGCCTACTTACAAAACCATTTTCCTCTTTCGTTGAGCCTTCTTTACCAATTACTGAAAAAGAACTTTTAATACATTTTTTGATTTCAATATTCATTTGCTTCCCCCCATATAAACTAATGAATAGCTCCCTACTCCGCCACTTCTTTCAATTGTAAATTTATTTAATTATATACTAAGCATCACTTAAATGTAACTCCTTCTCACATGCGTTCGAATGAGTAAGTTCTACTATCCAAATATGAAATTTGGAGCATTACTTATCTGATATAAAAATAAAGGATTTTGAAGTAAGGAAAGCAATTTATGTATATCATCGCCTAATATTTGTAATTTTGTGTTTTATGGTATATAATCGGATAAATGGATAGTTATGAAAAAGCGAAATAGATAGTATTTATATAGTTGGAGGTTAACGATGAATAATTTAGGAACAGTACAAATAGAAACAGATAGATTGAAATTACGTAAATTTAATCTATCTGATTCACAAGCATTGTTTAATAACTGGGGAAACGATATAGAAGTAACAAAATTCTTAACATGGTCACCTATTATGTCTGTCGAAACAGCCGAAAGTATATTGTCAGACTGGATTGACAATTATTCTGACGATAAATTTTACCAATGGGCAATTATATTAAAAGAAAATGGCGATGAACCTATTGGGACTATTAATGTTGTTCATATGAATGAAGAAATTGACATGGTACATATTGGTTACTGTATCGGAAGAAAATGGTGGCACAAAGGTATAACCTCTGAGGCATTTAAGGGAATTATTCCATTTTTAATTGAAAGAGTAGGAGTTAAACGTATTGAATCTCGGCATGACCCCAAAAATCCAAATTCAGGTAAAGTAATGTTGAAATGTGGTTTGAAGTTTGAGGGAACATTGCGTAATGCTGACATTAATAATCAAGGAATTTGTGACGCTTCTATTTATGCACTTTTAAAAGAAGATTATTATAGTTCAAAATAATAATACCTTACTTGGTAATTTTTCAAGGGAACTCATGTGTTCCCTTGAAAAATATAATATCATCAACAATACTCTTTAACTAACTCTATCATTAGATTTAAACTTATATTGATCAAATACCCAATTAAACCATCCATACTTATTTGTACTGAAACCATAATGTAAAGCTTGTCTAGCATTTAAATTCTTATCTGAATTATACTGTACTCTAACCATATCTCTGTCATTTGCTTTAGACATATACTCACTCCATTCTTATTATTCAACATTAAAACCTGACCTTTGTCATTACAGCCTCTCTCATTTATTCCACCCTTTCCATCAGGCAGATACAATCAAATTGTGTTCATGACTTATTTATGTCTCCCTGGGGACTTTTCGAAGTAGCTTGCGACTTAAGTTACTAAAATATTATTTAAACATATAAAATAGAAATGGTATTTCCATCTCTTCTTTACTTGCTCCACCATGCATTCCTAGAAATGTAACCTCAAATATATCTTTTTCATACCACCAAAGAACATTATTTTCTTTAGGCAATATAACTAAATCTCCAACTCTCCCTAATAACTTTTCACTAGGCACCCCAAATAGGCCTTTATGTTTTAACTCTTCAAATAGATATACTTGTGCTATTTCATATAACTCCTTTTCAAGAATAGTCTTTAACTCTATCAAATATTTCTCCTCTACATGTAGAAACAAATCTCTACAATACCCTGCTGGTATATTAAACTTATATATGCTATAATATTGTCATACTATCAAATTTATGGTTATCTAGTTATTTAACGGTAATAAAGAGATAGTAATATATTAGTAAATACTTAATGACGATAGGAGTGACAAAAATGAGTGATTTAAATCTTCGTCTTATGACAGATTCAGAGGTAACGTACTGGTATACACAAGAGTTTGAAAATCATTTCAACTCACAAGAAAGAAAGCCTCTAGCCGATATTATAAAGCTTCGAAATTCCGGTCACTATGATTTATTAGGCCTATTTGATGAACATTCTAATCAAATGCTTGGATATGCAACTATTTGGAAATCTCCAAATATAAATTTACTACTCTTAGATTATCTTGGCGTGTCTTCAAGCTTACGCAATAAAGGACTAGGAAGTCAAATTCTATTAGCCCTTAAAAAATACTACAAAAATGAATATATAATAGCAGAATCAGAACTACCTGTTTCTGAAGACTCTCCTTCTGAAAATAATTTACGTGAACGTAGAATAAACTTTTATAAAAGAAATGGATTTAAACCTGTGTACGAGATGGCTACATGTGGCATGAGATGGCAAGCTTTAATTCTTAGTGATGACTTTATATCAAGCCCATCAGAAATCTCTAAGATAATGCATAATCATAAAGCTATTTATGGTCCATCACGAAAGGATGTAAAAATTCCGATATATCAAGATGAAGTTCCTGCTATGCCTTATTGGGTGTTAAGAAAGTAATATTAATAGAAAAAGTATTGAGCAAATCCCAGCTCAATACTTTTATTGATTATTTAATTTAAATTACTGCTATTTCATTCTTTCTCTAAAAAAATTATCACAAAACTTATGCCACTTTATCTTATATTCTTCATGTGATATTAATTCAATATCATATGGTGAATAAACTTTTCTTTTCCTTGCTTCTTCTACAAAGCCCTCTACATAGTCACCTGGTTCTGTCAAATATCCTTTTACTTTAGAATATCCCTTACTTACTGCATAATAAAGTCTAGTATGTCCATCCAAAGATATAAAAGAATCCTTTATTTTTGCTAGAGAAATGATTATATCTTCTTCACTTTTTATAAAAGACTCTATAGCTTTAACTTTGTCCATATCCACGAAAAACTGTGAAGGTTGAATATCCTTAATATTTATATAAAATATATTAATAGGTGGAAAAGCTTTTATTAATTCCATATCTTCGCCATAGAAATTAATAATATGCCCAGAATAAAATCTAAATTCATCTATCAATTGAAACACATCAACTTCCTTATCAAAAAGTACAATGACAGAATCTTTATTTATTATTTTAAAGCTGCATTTATAATTTTCATCAACAATAAAGGCACCATGCTGATTTAAAATATCTTTGTCAAACCTATCATCCTCATAGCTGTTAATTCTTTGTATTTTATGATTCATTTTCTCACTTCCTATCTATGATTATATCTACATTTTACATAAAAATAATATAATTCAAAAGCATTATATTATACCGGTATATATGCTGAAAACATAAATAGAGAAACTGCATTTCAGTTTCTTTAAGCAACGATAAATGATAAATAAAATACAACCTCAGATAAACTATAAAAAGGATCCAATTTAATTGCTCACCTTTGGGGAATATTCTAAATTTATTATATAGCTATAAATAATGGATCCACGTAGAAATATCAATGATTAATAATGGAGACCTCAGCTACTTGTGGTACGGTTCTCCTTTCCATAAGTAAAAAGTGTAAACTTTCACTTATACAACATAATTAATAGTATTTCAAATTCAAATTTTGATTACATTTTTTATAATAAATAAGATAGACTTTTTCAGTCTACCTTATTTATTTTCACTTTAATAATGATGATACATTCCCTAAATAAAATATATCCAAAACATGGAGGGCTCTTGTACAAGCTGTATAAAGTAGCAACCTATCCTCTTCATCCTTATACCTTAAATCACTGGCATTATATATCATAACCACATCAAATTCCAAACCCTTAGCAAGATATGCAGGAATAACTAAAATATCATTAACATACTCATCATCCTCACTTACAATCATTTTAACATTAATCCTATCCTTTAAATAATTGTAAACCCTCTGTGCCTCATCAACATTTTTTGTTATTATTCCTATGGAATTATGCCCATCATTCTTATAAACTTTTACCTCTTCCACTATTCTTTCATTTATATCTTCTTCATCTAAAAAACCTGTTAACTTTGGCCATTTCCCACTTCTTTCCACATATTCATCATGAATTTCCTCACTTAATATTTTTCGTGAAAATTTAGTTATTTCCATTGTTGATCTGTAACTTTTAGTTAAATTTATTATAGAAGTATCCTCAGGTTTAAGTATATTTACAATATTGCTATAACTTCCAACATTCATATAAGGGTTAATAGATTGAGATATATCACCAAGGATTGTTTTATTTGCTCTGTTAAATAATTGATTAAAAATTTCATACTGTAATGGTGCATAATCTTGAGCCTCATCAATAATTACATACTTTACTTCTTCTGTTTTCGGAATATCACCTATAGCTCCTTTTATAAATAATAAAGCTATTTGATCTTCATAATTTATCTTTTTAGCCCCTAAATTTTCTAGGGTATATCTTTTAATTTCTCTAATACTTTCATTATCATATTTAATATTTGCCATTTTTAAGAAGCCCTCTAAATCTTCATAAAAGGTTTTATAGCAATCCATCAAATCAAATTTTGTTTTTTCTTCCATCTCATTAACTATAGCTTTAATTTCTCTGCCTACTAAGGATTTACTTACTTTAACTATTTCACTCTTCTCTAAATATTCACCATATTCTTCCATTTCTTTCACTGCTTTATCCACTAATCTTTTTTCATAAGGTTCTATAAGATATAAAATTCTTTGCTTTAGCTTTTCTAACTTTCTCTTAAGAGGAAGCCTCTCATAGTCCTTATAAAACAATTCCTGTATTTCCACTGCCGAAATTATAGTTTCACCTCTTAAAGTAATATCTCTAAAATCTCTATCCATTTTTTCTAAGTGTTCTATATATACTTTTAATAAATTAACAAACTCAACAGAAGACTTAAATTTTAAACTTTTAATCCTAATATCATAATACTGCTCACTCTTATAGCCAAAAATATTCTCCATCATTTCACAATAATCTTCTTTACCACCTATATCCTCTAGAACTTTATGCATATATTCTTTAAATGTAGTCTGAAGCATATTATCTTCCCCAAGTTGAGGTAAAACGTTAGAAATATAATCATTAAAAATATTGTTTGGAGAAAATATCACTATGTTTTTAGATGTTATAACATCACGATGCTTATATAATAAATAGGCAATCCTATGAAGAGCAACAGAAGTTTTCCCACTTCCTGCTGGCCCCTGGACAATTAAATTTTTATATTTTTCATTACGAATTGCCTTGTTTTGATCTCTTTGAATTGTAGTTACAATAGCCTTCATTTTATTATCACTACTTTTACTTAATATATCTTGCAACACTTCATCATCTATTTTTAGATTACTGTCAAACATATAATCAATTTTGCCATTACTAATTTTATATTGCCTTTTCATTGATATTTTACCATTTATAATCCCATCAGGACATTTATAATAAGCACTTCCAATTTCATAATCATAGAACATACTAGAAATTGGAGCCCTCCAATCATATATAAGAAAATCAAAATCTTCATTAATTAAGTTAGAAATTCCAATATAGCACTTTTCAGCTTTTTCTTCTCCCTCTTCCGTAAAATCCATTCTTGCAAAGTAAGGAGATGAAATCATCTTCTCATATTTATCAACTAGTTTTCTTTCAAATTCATGGCTCCTCTTTTGAATTTTCATAGTATTAATGAATTGCATAAAATCCACTATATGTTGTAAACCATTTTCTACTGAAACAGCTCCAACATTTTCCCATAGTTCTCTTTGGGTTTCAATAGCCTCTTTTTTAAAATTATCTTTGGAGTTTTTCTTTTCTTCTAATTGTTTTTTTACCTCCCTAAGTACCTTTTCTAACCATTCCATTTCTACTAGCCATTCAGATTTATTTATTGACAAAATATCTCCCCCTTGTAATGAGCGTTGCACTTTAGAGTTAATATTGCAATTTTAGCACATGCACCTTAAATTACTAGTCTATAATTACTTATATATATATGGTATAATTAAAGTGTAGAGAGAGTATATTAAAATAATCCTCATTAAATTTATACTATAAACTGTCTATCTTAATACTAATGTAAAACTCATGCCTCCCTTTTCACATTCTGAAAAAATTTCTCCATCCATCTTTTTCATTATATATTTGCAGATGTAAAGTCCTAAACCATTTCCCTGCTTGTCTTTTGCATTGCTAGCTCTATAGAAACTATCAAAAATATGATTGAATTCATTTTGACTTATTGTTTCTCCACTATTGAATATTTTAATAAGCTGACAGTAATCTTCTTCATAAAAAGATATTTTTATTTCCTTACCATCACCATACTTAAATGCATTTTCTATTATATTTCCTATAACTTCAAAAGCTCTATCTAAATCACCTTTAATTAATTTATTACTGTAATCTCCTACGATAAAATCTATCATTTTCAAAGTACATTTTTCTTTATAAGTTACTATTACTTTATCTATTAAATCCTTTAGATAAAACTCACTATTATTAACTTCAATTTCAAGGACATCTTCACTTGATGTTTTTATTATTTCTTTTACAAAGTTTTCTATTTCTAATGATTTTTCTTGTATTTGTTTTGCTGCTAATATTTTCTTCTCATTAGTATCGTAGATTTCATCTTCTATGGCCTTTGCATAAAGTTTTATTGTGTTCAATGGTGTTTTTATATCATGTGAAATTGAAAGTAGTAAAATCTTCTTTTCCTTTTCAAGCTTAAGCTCTTTTATTTTATGATAATCTAGATTTTCTCTAAGTATATTAATTCCCCAAACAAACTTACCAAAATATCTATTTTTATTTTCTTTAAGCTCCTCCTTAAGGTTACCTTTTGATAATTCGTAAGGCATTTCACTTAGAATATTAAAAGGCTTAAGAATTGAATTTCTAACATACAATAGAACTGATATTATTATTGTTGCAAATATAAATAACATAAATTCTACTTTTAATAAAATACTATTATTAGAATTCCTACTTACATAATTAAATCTTAAATAACCTAATAACTTATCTCCACTATACCAAGGTTTTATTTCATATTCTAATCCATCTGTGCTTTTATAAAATTCATCGATGTCACCTTTGCTTGTCTGTGCAGACTCAGGTAAAAATGACACTGATTTTATAAATTCATAAGAAATTAAGTCAGGCTCAGTAAAGGATACACCCTCTACTAAGCCTAAATATATTCTGTTTATTTCTACCTTATATTCGCTACTTGATTTGTTATTCATTTCCCTAAGCAATGCAAGTAGTCCGAGTGAAATTACTAAATAAACCAAAAGAGTAATAGCGATTACTTTGTCAAATTTCTTCATACTTATATCCTACTCCCCAGAGAGTTACAATTCTTTTTGGCTTCTTGGGATTTTCCTCAATCTTATCCCTAAGCATCTTTATATGGACAGTTAGTGTTTGATTTTCACTAAAACTTTCTAAGCCCCAAATTTTATTAAATAGATACTCCTTACTTAAAGTTTTATTAGGATTCTCTACAAGTAGAAGTAATAGTTCGAACTCCTTTGAGGTCATGGTTAATAATTTTCCATTAAGATACACTTCATTTGCTTCTTTATTAATTGAAATAGCACCTGAATTTATAATTGTGCGTTTTGCTTTAAGCTCATAGTTTCTTTTCATTAATGCTGAAACCTTCGCACCTAAAATATCAATGTCTACTGGCTTTTCAATATAATCGTCTGCACCAAGTGTAAAGCCATTAATCTTGTCCTCTTTATCAACCTTTGCACTCATTATTATAATTGGTATATTATGATTTTTTCTAATGCTAGAGCATACTGTAAAACCATCTATACCAGGAAGCATTATATCTAAAAGCACAATCTTAGCAATATCCTTTTGAAGAAATTCTAATGCGCTTTCTCCACTTTCCACATTTATAATGCTAAATCCATCTTTTTTTAAAAAAGTACAAATCAAATCTGCAAGTTCTAAATTATCTTCTACTAGAAGTAAATCTACCATATTACCATCCCATCTCCATTAGCCAATTATTGACCTTTCTTTCTCTATCCTTAAAACTATTTTCCTCAATAAATTTTTCCAAATCAATTTCACCTTTTATTGATCCATCTTCAATATACATTATTTTATCGCACTTAGCTGCAACCTTCATATCATGGGTAACAAGCATAATAGTTGTACCATCTTGATTAATTTTATTAAGTTCCTTCATAACTTCCCTAGAATTTTGCTGATTTAAAGCACCTGTAGGCTCGTCAGCAAAAATCATCTTTGGAGAATTAATTAAGCTTCTACAAATACAAGCTCTTTGAAGTTGTCCACCCGAAACTTCATTTATATCATTTTCTGCAATTTCACTTATTCCAAGCTTATGCATTAACTCTCTTACTCTATTATTGATTTCTTTTCTATCTTTTCCTCTTTTTGACTGATATGCTGGTAGTATAATATTATCATATATTGAAAGATTTTTTAACATATGCATTTGTTGAAAGATAAATCCCATTTCATCGAGTCTTAAATCACTCATTTCATTTGCAGTAAGACTACCAATTTCCTTTCCAAAGTAATCTACCTTTCCTGCAGTTAAATTACCCATTCCACTAACTACATAAAGAAGAGTTGATTTACCTGAACCACTAGGTCCCATAATAGCAACCATTTCACCTTCATTAATTTCAAAGTTTACATTTCTTAAAACATTATTTTGTATTTTATTTATAATATAAGTTTTACATAAATCTATAACTTTTAATGAACTCATCTCAAATCCCTACCTTATTCCATATTATTAATTTCTTTTAAATCTACTTTTTTAACAGCCCCAGCACTTAAGTAAGCAATAGCTGTAGTTACTACAAGCAATATAATCGGATAAACTATATATACTTCAAATGCATCTACCTTAAACACAATGTTATGAACACCCATCATTGCAAATATCTGACCTGATGTTACAGGTCCAAGGAATTTAGACAATATAATTCCTAAAATAATTGCAACTACAAGAACTATGCTTATTCTAGCTGATTGCCAAAATCTAATTGAGCTATTTCTAAAGCCAACACTTTTTAGCATTGCTATTTCTCCTTTTTCTTTAGTAATGAAAGTTTTCATCATTAAAATTGTAATTAAAGCATTAATACATATTACTATTAATACAATTAAATTCTTCATAGTATCAAGTTGATCTAAACTACTTCCTATATATCTTGAAACATATTCTTGTGAATTTTTAAATGAATAGCTTGGATACTTATCCTTTAATTTATCTATTAATACTTGTGGCTCTACACTTCCCTCGAAATTACCTTGAAAAGGGAATGTGATTGCTAAATATTTAAAATCTATATCAATTTTAGGACTTAATCTTACTGATTCACCCCTGTTAGCCATACTTTCATACAAACCAGTTACTATTAATTCCTTTTTTTCCTTATCTATTTGTGTATAAATTGTATCTCCAATAGAAACATTTAATTTTTCAGCTACAGCTTCAGTTATTGCTACTTCATTTTTTAATTCAGGCATCTTACCTTTTAAAACACTGTGATTATTACTATCACTTCCTTGAGATTGGAGTGCCATTAATGGAAGAACATTATCTTTGTCGCCAGCATAAATTTTAAGTCTATACATTGTTTCTCCGTAAATTTTTATATCTACCCCACTATCTCTAAATGATTCTCTAAGGCTTTCTATATCTTCTAAATATTCTTCTTTGTTAGCTCCATTTGTATATTTGTCCATTTCATCAGTTTCAATTAATACGTCACTATAATCTAGTCCAAATGCCTTAATAATATTTCCATCTTTTAAGGTATTTATTGTGTTTAAAGGAATTATAATTAAAACTGTTCCAATACAGAAGGTTAAAATTAGAACTACAAACCTCTTAAGATTACATAAAATATCATTGAAAGCAATAAACATTGGTACTCTAATCTTTTTATAATTCTTAAGTTTCAATCTATATTTACCTTTAAAACTCTCACCAGTACTTCCATTTCTAATTGCATCTATTGCTGAAAACTTATTTAACTTTCTTGTACATGTATAGCAGAATAAAAGAACTATTAAAACTACTAAAATAGAACATGCTATATTAACAAAGGTATTTCCGGTGGAAGATTTCATTAAAATATTTCCTGAAGATTGCTTTAACAATGTATTACCAAAGGGAAAGCTTACTACAAACCCAATTAGTACTCCGATTATTGCTATTGCAAGGTATTTTATTAAATAAACCTTTTTAATATCAAACTCTCTAAGACCAATAGCCTTCATGACTCCTATCTCTTTAAAATCATCCTGTAAAGTAAAAATTATTGTGAATCTTAAAATTAAAAATGCAATTAAGATAAGGCAAATACTTACTATAATTAAAGTTGCAGATGGTAGCATATCTAGAATAAAGCTGGTGTTAATAAATGATTTATCAAGATTAATTATTGTATTACAATCTATCCCTCTAAATTCCTTTTCTAATGCAGTTGTATTATCTGACATTATATAATAATTATTTATAACACCTGCTTCTTTACATGATTTGAAAATCTCATAATCTTCATCACTTATAAGAAGCCTTTTCATCTCATTCATGCTTGATCCAAAAATAGCATCCTTAGTAAACATCTTTATTGAAAATTCTTTTTTAATATCACCTATAGTAATGACAACTTTATCTCCAACTTCTAAATTATTTTTACTTTTATCAGCTAGTGAAAAAGCAATTTCTCCTGGTTTTAAAATAACTTCTTCTCCATTATTATCAAGTAATTTCCCATACTTCTTTGGTTGTGCTGCAAGTAAAGTTTCTCCAAAAGGTTCAAAATCTTGAAGTTTTTCATCTTCTTTTATTTTAATATTATCTTTAGAAAGTATTGTGCTTCTATCAATATCATAAGAATTTATAAACTTAGAATTATTAATCCAATTATCAAACTCTTTATTTTCTCCCCTATCATAAGATGAAATCATGTAGTCTGGTACTTTAGCCTTATCCATAAAATAATCAACAGACTCTGATATCGCAATTAAGTTATTTACACTACTTGCTAAAAATGTTGTTGCTAATATGATGAATATTAAAAGAATAATATTCATTGATTTCTTTCTCTTTAAATCTTTTTTCAATATTCTAAAAAACATAAATCTTACCCCTCATAAATTATTTGTTAACCATAAATTTATTATAAATTACTAATTATTAAATAATCCTTAAATAAAATAGCAATACACTTACATTTATCAGCTGTAAGTGTATTGCTATTTTATAATGTCATCTATTATGATTAAATTTTCATATTTATCTTCTCAAGAGCAGCCTCAATGACACTATCATCTATACCTACGAAGGATGAAAGTGCACGAAGTGTAAAATCCTTTGTCATTTCTTTAAGGTCTGTTCCAATGTCACTTGCAGCTCCTTGTCCAAACATTTCCTGTATTGGCCTTGACAGCTCATAAAATACTACTGCAGCTGCAGGATTATTTATCATTTCTCCTATTGTTGAGTTTTTAGTATATACCTTTTTTAATGCTACTGTAGATGTAACTTTAACTAAAGCATTTAGTTTTATATCCTTTGATGAGCTTCCAACCAATATTTCAAAATCCCCTGTTTCTACATACCAGTCTTTAATCTGAACATTATAGTAAGCAAAAGATCTCTTATCTAGCAAAAAGGTTACTGTTTTTTCTTCACCAGGGTTAAGCTCCACTTTTTCAAAACCTTTAAGCTCTTTTAATGGTCTAGTTACACTACTTTCCACATCCTTTACATATAGCTGAACTACTTCTTTTCCTGCTACCTTACCAGTATTTTTCACTTTAACCTTAACTTCCAGTATTTCTGTATCCATTATCTCTTTTTTATCCATGTCCATACTTGTATACTCAAAGGTTGTATAGCTCAAACCATATCCAAATGGAAACAATGGCTCTAGTTCTTTCTTATCATAGTACCTGTAGCCTACAAATAAGCCTTCCTTGTACTCAGCAGTATCTCCTTCTCCTGGGAAATTTAAGTAGGATGGATTGTCACTTAACTTCTTAGGGAAAGTTTCTGCAAGCTTACCACAAGGATTAGCATCTCCAAATAATAAATCTGCTATTGCTCCACCACCTGCCTGTCCTCCTAAGTAAGTTTCTAATACAGCCTTGGCTTTGTCTAACCAGCACATCTCAATAGGTGATCCATTACTAAGTACAACTACTATATTGCTCTGTACCTCTGCCACCGCCTCAATGAGCTTTATCTGATTAATAGGAATTCTCATATGACTTCTATCATAACCCTCTGATTCATGTCTGTCTGGAAGGCCAGCAAATATAACCACTGACTCTGACTTAACCGCAGCTTCCCTTGCTTCATTAAATAATTTCTCATCAATATCATCACTATTTAAGTCAAAACCTTGTGCATATATAATGTTTGAACTATCTCCTGCTGAAGCCTTTATTTCATCAAGTGTATTATCTAGCTTTGTGGTATTTATATGAGAACTTCCACCCCCTTGGTATCTTGGTTTAGTTGCGAAGGCTCCTATCACTGCAATATTTTTTCCCTTTTTCAGTGGTAAAATATTATCTTCATTTTTTAGGAGTACCATACACTCTCTGGCAACTTCTCTTGCCAGCTTATGATGAGAATCCCTGTCATAAACTGCATTTTCTTTTTTGTTATCCATAGCTTTAAATATTACATTTAGGAGTCTTTCTACTGCTGTATCCAGAATTTTTTCATCTAGTGTTCCATCTTTTACTGCAGCAACAATCTTTCTGTCCCTGATTCCATTGCTTGAAGGCATTTCAAGCTCTAGTCCTGCTTGAAGCCCTTCTGTTCTTTCATTAACTGCACCCCAGTCGGACATTACAAAACCTTCAAATCCCCATTCATTCCTAAGGATAGATGTAAGAAGATATTCGTTCTCAGAACAATAAGCTCCATTTACCTTATTATATGCACACATTACAGTCCATGGTTGAGACTTCTTTACAGCACCTTCAAAACTTGCAAGATATATTTCTCTTAAGGTTCTTTCGTCTACAACTGCATCTACAGATAATCTTCTATGCTCCTGATTATTAACAGCAAAATGCTTAAGTGAAGTACCTATCCCTTGACTCTGAACTCCTTTAATGTGATTTGTAGCCATTTCTGAGGATAAGTAAGGATCCTCAGAAAAATATTCAAAGTTTCTGCCGCATAAAGGTGAACGCTTTATATTTGCTGCTGGTCCTAAGATAACTGCAATATTTTCTGACTGTCCCTCTTGGCCTAAAGCAGAGCCTACCTTCTCTATAAGGCTTTTATCCCATGAAGAAGCAAGTGTGGCTCCAGAGGGAAAACAGGTAGCTGGGACACTAGCATTTAATCCAAGATGATCTGTCTCTCCAGCCTGTTTTCTGAGCCCATGAGGTCCATCTGTTACCATAATTGATGGTATACCAAGTCTCTCTATAGACTTTGTATGCCAAAAATCCAGTCCTGAGCATAAACCTGCTTTTTCTTCAAGTGTCATCTGAGAAATAATATTTTTGATGTCTCTTGTCATATTTATCTTCCTTTCTATGATATCTCGTGTAGGAATTACACAAAACATATATTTATTTAATCATTTTTATATATTCATCCCTTGTATTCGTTTACTCTAATCCATGATAATATCTTCAAATATTTTTTTATAGTATTTTTGTTTCATTTCTTGTATTATTGTTATGAGCTTTTGAAAATATAAGTAAATTTCCAGAAATTGATCGAAGGAGGAATAATTCTATGAACTCATCTCTTGAAACTGTAAAGGAACTCTGTAAACTGGCATCAGATACTTTTCATTTATCATCTTTCATTGTAGATCCTATTGGTAAAATTCTCTTCGAAAGTGCAAATAATCAAATGTTAAATCCTCTATACAGCAATGAAAAAATAAATTTATTTAGATCATTGAACTTTGAGCCTGATAAGAAATACAACTTTCCTGTTATAAGAAAATCACACTTTTTCGAAAGGTATATTATTATAAGCATTATGGAGAACGACATAATTCAAGGCTCAGTTCTAATTGGACCCTCTACTCCTGTTACATTATCTGAATTAAATATAAACATATTGATAAATGACTTCCAAGCATTTACTAAAAGAGAACAAATATTAAATTATTATGGTGCTATCCCTATTCTTCAGAACCAGGAGTTAATAAATATAAGCATAATACTTTTTTATATGATTAACAAAACATTAGTTGCTTCTGAGAATATATTAAGAAGTGACGTAGATCTTATTCAGCAAATAGCAGAACCTATTAAGTCAGAGATTTCAGTTTCTAAAACACTAGAAACAGGATTATTTCATCATGATCCTTTATATGAGAAAGAATTTTTGAATATGATTAAAGAAGGTCGCTTTGATCAATTTGAGAGTTTAAACAGCGCATTATTTGAAAATTTTGAACATGTAGTTTTGTCAAAATCTAGCTACATTCGTACAAAAAAAAATATAATGATTTCTCTTATAACCTTAGCATCTAGAGCAGCAATTGAAGGAGGGCTTCACTCAGAAATTGCTTTAACTATGAGTGATGACTTTATTCAAAGACTTGAGGAATTGAATACAATCAATGATATTTATTCCTTGGCACAGGAAGTGCTCTTTAAATATTCAGAAAAAGTTTCACAAACTAAGAATAAATGTTACTCTAAAACTATTATTTTTTGTAAAAATTATATTTATAGCCATCTATACGAAGATTTAAATCGTGAAGCCATAGCAAAAGCTGTTAATCTAAACCCAAGCTATTTGTCTGTTCTATTTAAAAAAGAAGTTGGAATTTCTATGAGTGAATATATTCAACAAACCAAGATTAATGAATCAATAAATTTACTTACATTCACCAATACATCTATACATCAAATATGCTCATTGCTCAATTTCACAGATCAAAGTTATTTTACTAAAATATTTAGGAAATTCACAGGTACAACCCCTAAAGATTATAGAGAAAGATACCATCTTTAAAATAAACAAACTTTACCAGAGTAAATTAAAAAGCACTTTGGAATAACACTCAGCACTTTGGAATAACACTCAGCAATTTCGCCTAGGCATTTAAATCACCTTACCATGTATTAAAATAGTTGTGGTGGAGAGTATTGTCTTTTTAAGACAATATAATGTTTCAGTAGAATTTTGATTCACAAATTTTTATAAAAAGGAACTGCTCAAACCAAGCAGTTCTTTTTCACTTATGCTATATTTATAAATTTTTCAATATCTATTTCAATAGGTTTTAATGAACTTCTCCAAAAATCTATTGATTGAACATCTATATCCATTATTTTTATAACATCTACAATGATATTTCTACTTGTTTACTCTACAAATGGAATTTCTATTTTTATAGATTTTGTTTTTACTGTAACTTCAGTCTTTGTAAATGGTCTTTGAGTAGCCTCTGCGTCAGTTCCATATAGTATAACTCCAAGCTTATGACCAGCCTTTACTGTATAATCTATTGGTATCATAGTAAATGAATAATCATAAAAAGCTCCTGGTTCTATTGCTTCTTTATTCCATATACATTCTCTGTTTTGTGCATTCATCCAGCCTCTAGAAATAACTCTATACTTTGAAGGCATTTCTTCATAAATAAATCTCTTTATATCCGACTTAGGTGTATTAAGTCCCCAAGTAATTCCATCCTTTTCTGCAATCTCTTGTTTCACAAGCATACGATTATCCTCACCATATTCTACTAACATGGCACTTAAAATAGTCGTTGGTTTATCAATTGCAGCACTAAAAGATACTTTTACCCTACCACTCATCCTTACTTCTTCTTCTAATTTTTCACCTAGAAATTTTATAAAATGTCCCTTTTCTTTCACTTCACTAATGATTAGCTCATCCGACCATTCTGACAAGTTATTTTTATCTCTATGGTATATAGTAGCAGATAAATCATCAACAAATGTAACTTCTTCTGGTACTTGTCCAATATCAAACTTATTTAAGCAACTTCCATCTGCTGGCCAATTAAATGAACTGTACCATTTATTCTGATCTAAATTACTTTGAATTAAAACATTTGGTACTTTTTCCATAACCCCATTATCGATTCCATATAACCAATAATCTAGCCACATATGCATAATCTCGTTAAAGTTTCCACTTTCTAAATCATGAATATATATGTGATCTCCTTGATGTAAAATCATCTTTCTTGGAGCATCATATTTTTCAAGAGCTTTCCATAAAAGATCACATTGGTTAGGCATAACATTCCAATCATTTAATCCATGTACAATAAATGTAGCCGCCTTAATTTTATTTGCTAGATTTAAATAATTTCTTTCATCCCAGAACTTATTATAATTTCCACTTTCACGGTCTTCCTCTTTAACCAAATTTTCTAACCATCTATTATATGCTTCTTGTACCTTTTCATAATCCTCGTCCATACTTCTACTAAAGCAATATTTTGTAAGAAGATCTAAATCGTCTCCTTGCCATCCTATGGCTGGTGAGTTAAGCCCATTATAACGATAATATTCATACCAATTTGATATTGCAGCCTCTGGAATAATAGTCTTCAATCCCTCAACTCCTGTAGCTGCTACAGCAATACACATTGTTCCTAAATAAGATTTTCCTGACATAGCAACATTTCCTGTACACCATTCTGCCTTTATTTCAATATTATCTTTTCTATTAGTAAAAGCTCTGCATCTACCATTTAGCCAATCAATTACTGCCTTAAAAGCAGCTGTTTCCTCTACAGAACCACAACTATTAAAACCTTCTGAACCCTTTGTTCCAAGTCCACCACAAAATACTGAAGCATAGCCTCTGCTATTAAAGTAACTATACCAATCAGTGATACAATCTAAAGGAATTTCCTCAGTTGGAGACGTAGTTGCATATCCCAATGTTTTTCTTTCTTCTAACACTTTAACTTCTTTTTTATTTTCAAAATTATATGTAACATCTTCCTTAGAGATGTGTTGTTGTTCAAAAATCTTTAAATCCTTGTCCACATTATGTGTTACGTACCACTCTTCATTACATTCCATCATATATGGATTTGCAACATATATAGCAGGCACTTTAACTTCATGTAATGTCTCCTTAGGCCTACGGATATATACAGCAATTAAATCAAGCTTTCCATCTCCATCTGTATCTATTGGAGTTTCAACATATACTTTTTCAAAAATACATTCTTTATAATCAAATATAGGTTGAGTTTTATTATCTTTAATTAAAACCCCAGTGCTCTTATTTTTCAATGCATCATTCAATTTTATCATGTCCTTCATGATTCCTCCTAAGATTCTACTTTTGTATATTTAGGCATCTTCTAAAAATAAATAAATCAGATGCCTTATTGTTTTTGTTTTTTAAGATACTTTTTCCAAACTAAAACAAATCCTGCTCCAATTAATAACATTACTATTAAGAATCCAAAGTAATATCTAAAGCCTGTTACTCCAGGGTATCCATCTATTAAGATACCTGCTAGTAATGAACAGAATATTTCTGGAAGATATCCTACTGTTGCTATTATTCCTGCTGCTGTTCCTGAGTATTGCTCTGGAATATTTCCTTCGCCCATCATAGCCCAAGTTAAAGCATAGTTAACATTGTAGAAGAAGTATATTACTAAGTAAAGAATTATAAATACTATTGTTGAACTTGCTGAAAGAGGTAGGAATAATATTGCTAGTGTTCCTGCTGCCATAGCTAAGAATGACACTAAAAGCAAATTACCAGTTCCAACCTTGTCCGCAATGTATCCGCCACCTACATTTGAAATTGGAGAAATAAATCTTTTTACAGCAGCTAAAGTTGCTCCAAGGGTAACTGTCATACCTAAGATACCTGTTGCATAAGGTGTAAAATAATATAGTGATAATGTAAATACATAGTTACAGAAAGTTACCATTCCTATTATCCACACTGCAGGTAAACGTAGAACATTTTTTATTCCTCTAAAAGATAGTTTTTCACTTTCACCAATATTCTCATCTTTCATTTTCCAGAATACAAGTAATCCACTCATAATTGTTATTATAGAGTAGAAAATAATAACATATCTCATACCTGTTGCATCATCAAGTCTCTTAGCTCCAAGTTGAAATACAATAACTGCAAGAGGGGCCATAACAGCAGCTGCAACTCCTCTACCACCTTCAAACCATCCAAAGGCCTTTCCTTGGTCTTCTGGCGAAGATAATATACGCACAGCTTTAACACAAGCAGGCCAAAATGCAAATAATGATGTAAAGCCCCAGAAAGCATATAAACATACAAGAGCACCAAAGCTTAACGGTAATAGATGCAAGAAGCCACCTAATCCTGTACCTATAAGCGAAACTGTTAAAAGCTTTCTAATAGAAAAGCGGTCAGCTAAATAGCCTCCAAATAGGTATGAAACCATACCAAAAAACCCAAATATACTTCCAAATACGCCCATTTGAGTATTAGTTAAATTATAGGCTTGAAGATATGCATCATAATAGTCATATCTAAAATAAGGTAAACCATAAATTATGGCTCCTCCTGAGGCTACAAGTAAGATAGCTATAAAGTTTCTTGCCGTTTTCTCACTAAAGCCAAGTTTCTCAATTCTTTTTCCCATTTTAATCTCCCCTTAATTTTTATTTAAGGCATCTTCAAAAAATAAATAAGTCAGAATGCTTGTCTANNTTATTTTCAGATGCCTAAATTATAAACCTCGAAATATTTATCTCGAAGATAATTAATATAATACTTAGATTCTAACTTCTCCCCCGTTGCCTTTTCTACAAGTTCGGTTGGTGAATATATTGCACCATGTCTATGAACATTCTCTGATAACCATTTATGAATTACATCTAACTTACCCTCTTCTAATAATTTGTCTATATGGCCTATTTCTCTATCTATGGAAGCCATAAATTGCGCTGACATTAAATTTGCCATAAAGTAGCTTGGAAAGAATCCGAAATATCCCGCCGCCCAATGAATATCTTGTAGTATTCCTTCATCATCACTTTTAGGCTCTACTCCTAGATACTCCTTATATTTTTCATTCCAAATCTTTGGCAAATCTACTACTTTAATTCTATTATTTATAAGATCATTTTCTATTTCATAACGAATAACTATATGTAGTATATAAGTCAATTCATCTGCATCATTACGAATAAGTGATGGTTGAACCTTATTTATCCCTTTATAAAACTCCTCTATAGTTACATCTTTCATACAACTATATTCATCTTTCTTTTGTTTATAAAAATGCTTCCAAAACCCATGGCTTCTTCCGATAATATTTTCATATAGCCTACCTTCTGCCTCTTCAACTCCAAAGGAAGAAACTTCTGCTAACATAGTTCCTAAAAGCTCTTCATCAATATCTTGTTCATAAAGCCCTTTACCACCTTCATGTAAGGTATTAAATATTCCAACTCTAACATCATTTTCACTATAGGATGTTATAATCCTTACATCATTTGGAGAACTAGCTAAAGTAGTTGGATGTGACCCCTCGTCGAGTCGACCAGCTGAAAAATCAAAACCAATAGCTTTTAATAAATCTTCAGATAATTGCTTTTGATTTGTTTTTGATATTTCTTCTTCGATTTTAAAGAAACTATCATTTATTTCTTTTCCTTCTTCTCTAATTTTTGATAATAGCTCAATTACAAACTCTTTTAACTCTTTAGCCATAGTATCAATTTCTTTTACTGTTACTCCCTCTTCATAGTATCCTATCAATGCATCATAAGGGTTCTCTTCATATCCCCAATACTCAGCAAAAGATTTAAAAGTTTCCACAATCTTTTCAAGATATGGAGAAAAGATAGTAAAATCTTTTTGTTTTTTTGCCTTCTCCCATTGACGCTCTGCCGTTGCAATAAGAGTTATGTACTGAGTATATTCTTTTACTGGTATTGTACTTACATAACTATAATTTCTTTTAATACGTTTAATCATAGAGTCAACATACTTTTCATTTTCCTTTTTACCTTCAAAATAGCTTACATAGTTTCTCAGTTTCTTATCTGAAAATCTATTATATAACTCACCACCTAGATAAGACATAACTTCACTTCTATACTCAAGACCTTTCTCTGGCATGTTAGTTATTTTATCCCAATATACTAAAGAATTTAATGTATATTTTAAATACTCTATTTTTTTTACCATGTCTTTAAAATCTGCTAATTTGGTTTCATAAGTCTTATTACCTTTAGCCATTATAATATCTCCTTCCTTTTCAATATTTCTATTAGGCATCTGAAAATAAATGCATTTTTATTTGTATCTGAATTGTGTAAAAAATGGATGTAGAGAATTTAACGAAAACATATCTTCACTTGTAGCTTGTTCTATATTCCGGATCTCCTCATAATCATCAATAGCTTTTTTATTATTAGTTGAACTATCTTCTTTTTCTACCATTTCCATTAATGCCAAGAATATTTTTGCTTCACGCTTTAATTTTTGTAAATTAAATTTGTGCGATCTTACTGTAGCTGGACTTATTCCCATTTCTTCTCCAATTAATTTAACATCCTTTTGTTTATGCATGCAGTTAAGAATACTTTTTTGTACATCTGATAGCCCACTTATCTGTTTATCTAATTCAATCAAACTTTTAAAAGTACCACTATGCTCATATTCTACATGTTCTTGTACAGCTTTTTCAGCACTAACCATTCTTTCTCTACTTGAATAAATTACTCCCTCTTCAAAATATTCGCCGCAAAAAATACAGTTATATCCTGTATTATCTTCTTGTTTAACGTATCCTTGTTTTAACTCATCAATACGTAAATCTTTAAAATTTTTCCCTCTATCCATATCTATCTTATTCTTCTTTCTATTATCTTCTATTTTTTCTCCCAATAATTAAATTTCATATAAAATCAACATTCGTTTATTATTTACTAAATATTTTTGTATTTTGTTTATTTATAAGTAAATGTTACCATAATATGTTTACCGTTTCAATATATTTCAAATTTTCTAATATTTTATCTTCATAACTCTAATAGTTTCAAACTAGTATGATCATGATTCCATACCTTCTAAGTTCAATGTACTATTTATTAATTACATTTTGAAAGGATGAATTTGCAGGAGAAAATACTAAACCCATAAATATTGCTAGATTTATAGGAGTACTTGGAAGTATATATTTATAAAATATCTAAAAAATTAAAATATTATAACAAATACCATAGAAACTATAAAGGAAATGAAATATCGTACGACTATTTATATGTAATAAAGTAATGTTTAGATATAAATAATATATTTAGATAAAGAAGGGGGACTTAAGTTATGGGGAGAAAAGATAATAAGGAAAAGAAAGGTTATTTTAATTTTAACGGAATTAAAGCACAATTAATGATAAAAAATTTAATATCTTCTGGAGTGATATTATTATCTATTTTGTCATTAATGGGATTGATAAGTGGTAATGTAATTACTACAAGTATAAAAAGCTTAATGGAAGAAATATCGGCAGAAGGTGCACAGTTAATTTCATCAGAAGTAAATAAAAAATTAATGATTGCAGATGTTATCTCTAATAGTGGTATGTTAGGTTCAGATGTAAATGAAGATAAAAAAAGGAATAAAATAGATGAATTTAAGTCCAAGTATGATCTTACTGATATTTTTGTTATAAATGCAAATGGTGATGTTGTAAATAACGAAGTAAAGAAAAATGTATCTAATGAAGAATTCTTTATTGATGGAATGAAGGGAATGAAACATGTAACTAGTCCATATTTATCAGATGTAACTAATGAATATGAAATGATTTATTCTGGACCATTGTTAGATGATGGAAAGATAATTGGAGTTTTAGCAGTAGTAGATAAAGCAGAAAATTTCTCTAAAATTGTTTCACAAATCAAATATGGAAAAACAGGGCAAGCTTATGTAATGAATAAAGAAGGTACTCTGGTAGGGGACAGTAGTTTTGAACTTGTAACCAGCCAATATAATACTACAAAGTTGTTGGAAACCGAACCTGGATATAAGAATCTAGCAGATTTAGAAGCCAAAATGATGGCAGGAGAAAGTGGAGTAGATAAAGTAACATATGGTAATAATCTTGGGGCAAATCAATATATAGCATATCACCCAATTAAAGATACATCTGGATGGTCACTGGGGTTTTATATTAGAGAAGCAGAGATTATGGAGCCATTAACAAAAACATCATATGTTCTGGTTGTGTTTGTTTTCTTGGGCTTCATAGTTATATGCATAGTTAATTATTTTATTGCAAATGGTCTTTCTAAAAATTTCAAAAAAATTGAAAGTGCATTAAATGCTTTTTCAGTTGGAGATTTTACAGGAGATATAGAGGAAAAGGAATTACGAAAAAAGGATGAAATTGGAAGCATGTATAGATCTATGGAAAAAACTAAGAAAAGTATAAAAAATATTATTTCTTCAGTGAAGGTGGCTTCGGACACAATAAATTCTAATATGAGAACTATGTCAGATACAACGGAAAACATGCTTAATGTATCGGATGGGATTACTCAATCTGTACAAGAAACAGCAGCAGGTAATGAAAGTCAGTCTAATGACTTAGTTTCTATAAACACTTCCATAGATGATTTTAATTATAAGGTAAATGAAATGATTAAGGATGTAAGTTTACTAAATGATTCATCAAAAAAAATTCATAAAAAAGCAATTGTAAGTGAAGGTGATACTTCTAAACTAGTACTATCTATAGAAAACTTTGGAGAAAGCTTTTCATCATTTGTAAACACTATAAATGCTATGAATGTAAAAATAGATTCAGTAAATAACATAGTTAACATAATAAATTCAATTTCAGAGCAAACTAATCTTTTAGCATTAAATGCAGCCATAGAAGCAGCAAGAGCTGGTGAGTGTGGAAGAGGCTTTTCAGTAGTAGCAGAAGAAGTTAGAAAACTTGCAGAACAAAGTAAGGGGTCAGCTGTAGAAATTAGCAATTTAATAGGTGGAATAATAGTAGAAAATAAAAATATTACAAATTCCACGGAAATGATGAGTGCTGAAATACGCTCTCAAAAGGAAAGTGTAGAAAAAGCTATAGATTCATTTAGAAGTATTGAAAATTTAATTAATGAAATGTTACCAAAAATAGAGGCAGTTGAGACTAGCTCTAATGAAATAGCTGAAGGGAAATGTGCTATAAGTGAAAAAATAGAAAATTGCACATCAATTTCTGAAGAATTATCAGCAACTACTGAGGAAATTGCTGCGTCTACAGAGGAGTTCAATAGTTCAGTAGATGAAATAAATAATTTTTCAAAACAGCTTAAAGAGCTTTCAAAAGGGTTAAAAGAAGAATTAAATGTATTTAAAATATAAAAGTAAACCATATAAAATTTATAAAAATTTTATATGATTTGATTAGGCATCTGAAAATAAATAATAAGTCAAAGATGGGAAGTATNNTTATTTTTTGAAGATGCCTTATGTCTTTATAAAAAAGCACTTAGTAAATAACAGAGGTTATTTACTAAGTACTTTTTTGTAGTCTAAATTTTTTATTGAGATTTAACATATTTTTGTTACCACCTCTAAAGTATTTAAACATAAGTTAAACAAAATGGAAGCATCTCAGAGCATATCTCGAGTTAGTCATTGCATTGATAATAGTCCTATGGAAGGATTTTGGGGCGCCCTTAAATCAGAAATATATTACTTAAAAAAGCTCAATACATACAAAGAATTGAGACAAGCAATAAATGAATATATAGAGTTTTATAATACTAAGAGATTACAGAAAAAGTTAAAAGATATGACTCCGATAGAATATCGAAATCATACCTTATCAACATATATTTTTTATTATTTGCTCTGTCTACTTGACAGGGTGCTGTTCACCTATTATAAAATGCTAATATTTATTTCTTATTTCTAGATTTGCCTAAATATGCAGTCTTTACAGATTCATCATTTAAAAGTTCTCTTCCCATACCAGTAAGGGTTATATTACCTGTTTCTATTACATATCCAATATCCGCAGTTTGCAAGGCTAAATTTGCATTTTGCTCTATTAGTAAAATAGTTACTCCCCTTTTATTAATTTCTTTGATAATTTTAAAGATATCTTGTACAATAATTGGTGCAAGTCCTAGTGAAGGTTCATCCATCATGATTAGTTTAGGCCTGCTCATAAGGGCTCTTCCTACAGCTAACATCTGCTGCTCACCACCAGATAAAGTTCCAGCCATCTGCCATGATCTTTCTTTAAGACGAGGAAATAACTGATAAACCCAAGCAAGATCTTCCTCTAAGCTATCCTTACGCATATATCCACCAATTTTTAAGTTTTCTACCACAGTAAGATTTGGAAATACACCACGACCCTCTGGAACTAAGGTTATTCCCTTTGATACAATTTCATCCGTTGGTTTTCCAATAAGATTTTCCCCATTAAAGGTAATTGTTCCACCTTGAGCAGGAACTAAACCTACAATAGAACGAAGGATGGTACTCTTTCCTGCACCGTTGGAACCAATTAGTGTAACAACCTTTCCCTCAGGTACTGAAAGACTTATATTTTTTACTGCTTTAATTCCACCATAGGAGACATTTAAATTTTCAATAAGTAATAAATTATCATTCTTCATCTTCATGCACCCCCAAATAAGCATCAATCACCCTTTGATTACTTTGAATCTCCCAAGGGGTTCCAGAGGCAATCATTTTACCAAAATCCAACACATATATGCGATCTGAAATATCCATAACTAAATCCATATGATGCTCAATGGCAAAAACAGATAAATTAAACTTTTCCTTAATGTCCTTTATAAAATTAGTTAATTCATCAGTTTCTTGTGGATTCATCCCTGCAGCAGGTTCATCTAATAATAATAAAGTGGGCTTTGTTGCTAAAGCACGGGCAATTTCTAGATGCCTTTGCTGTCCATAAGGTAGTGAGCTTGCAATTTCATCCTTAAAGTGAGATAAATTAAGGATTTCTAATAACTCCATAGTCTCTTTAACCATTGAACGCTCTTCTTTATAATTTAAACGTAGAGTAGCTGAAAGAAAACCGGCCTTTGAACGCATATGCTTTGCAATTAGTACATTCTCAAAAACAGTAAGATTTTTAAATAATCTAATATTTTGAAAGGTACGTGCCACTCCAAGACGAGTAATCTTATCCGGTGTCTTCTCAATGGTTTTAGTATATTTACCTAAATTTTGTCCAGCATAAAGATTTTTCATAGAGCCTTTTGGAAAGTTTGAAATTATCATTTCATCCTTAAAATATACTGAACCGTTGGTAGGAGCATATACACCTGTGATAACATTAAAAGCAGTAGTTTTTCCGGCACCATTAGGTCCAATAAGAGTAACTATCTCTCCTTCATTTACTTCTAAGGATAGATTATCAACAGCTACCACCCCACCGAACTGCATAGTAGCATTTTCTAATCTCAATATATTCTTACACATCCATATCACCTCCTGAAGCTTTAACCTTAGAGAACTTATCCCTAATTTTCTTAAAGAAAGAAGCAATATCGTCCCAAGAAAATTCTTTATTTCCCCTAATCCCTTTACTATAGAACAGTACAATAGCCATTAATAATAAAGAGAATATAACCATTCTTAGTCCTGGTCTGAAAATAGGAATATTTACACCCATTATAGATAAAGGTTCATCAAAGAAACGAAGCAATTCTAAGCCTCCGGTTACTAAGAATGAGGCAATAATAGTTCCTGTTACACTTCCCATACCTCCTAAAACTATAATAAGTAAGAAGTTATAGGTTAATGTGAAATAAAACTGTTTAGGGTCAACGGTGGTTAGCAATGAAGCATATAGTCCTCCAGCAATACCAGTAAAGAAGGCACCTACTGCAAAGGATAATGCCTTGTGGCGTGCTAGGTTAATACCCATGGCCTCCGCAGCAGTTTCATCCTCACGAATAGCTTTAAAAGCACGTCCATAAGAAGATTTTATTAGTAGTAGCATCAATGCAATACAGATAAAGGCAACTCCAAAAGGCACCCACATAGTTTTAATAGGAGGAATACGGTTGATTCCTAAGGCACCATTAGTAATAGATTGTGTATTAGTAAATACTATTCTCACTATCTCTGAAAATCCCAAAGTTGCAATAGCCAAATAATCACTCTTCAAACGAAGTACAGGCCACCCAATAATCAGTGCCACAATCATAGAAAATATTCCACCCAGAAGCAGTGCAATAGGAAATGAAAGCTCTATATTAGCAAGCCAAGGTGCCATCGGTTTAATATAAAATATAGACTCTCTAAGTTCTACAGGCACTGTAAAAACTGCAACAGTAAAAGCGCCAATTGCCATAAAGCCAGCCTGGCCTAAAGAAAAGAGACCAGTAAAGCCATTAACTAGGTTCATTGAAACACTGACTATGGCATAAATAATTGCCAGGTTCAAAATACGTCTTATATAGGCATTACCAATTATTTTATTGTCCAGTAGAATAAGTATTACTACCACAGCTAAAATGAATAAAATTGAATAAATTATTTTATGTTTCTTTTTCATATTATCACACCTTATCTGTAATCCTTTCTCCTAAAAGTCCAGTAGGTTTAACTAGTAATATAACAATCAATAAAATAAATGCAAAGGCATCACGATACCCCGTCATGTTGGGCAGAAAAGCAACCAATAAAGTTTCCCCCATACCTAATATCAATCCACCAAGGACAGCTCCAAAAATATTACCAATTCCACCTAAAACAGCGGCAACAAAACACTTAAGACCAGGCATTACTCCCATTAAAGGATATATTGAAGGATATTTAGAGCCCCAGAAAATTGCCCCAACTGAAGCTAGTAAGGACCCAATGGCAAAGGTTACTGCAATTACCCAATTAATTTTGACTCCCATAAGCCTAGCAGTTTCATAATCCTTTGAAACTGCACGCATTGCCATACCAACCTTAGTATGATTAACAATATATAAAAGAGCTATTAGCAAAATAATAGTAATCACAGGAGTTATTATAGATACAACAGGAAAGGAAACCTCCCCCACATGAATAATATGAGTTAGTATAGGTAGTTCTGGAAAGCCCTTTGGAACCCCTGTAAAAAGATATGTTGCTAAATTTTCTAATAAAAATGATACTCCTATTGCCGAAATCATTATAGACATACGGGGTGCATTCCTTAAAGGCCTATATGCAATACGTTCTGTAAATACGCCCAAGAGTATGGTTAGAATGCAAACTATAGGAATAGAAATAAACCAAGGAAGGCTAAAATTTACCATAGTAAATATGAGAAAATAACCTGCCATCATAAAAATATCACCATGAGCAAAGTTTATAAGACGTAAAATACCATAAACCATAGTGTATCCAATGGCAATTAGTGCATACAAACTACCAATAGAAATACCATTGACAACATGTTGCATAAAAATATTAAAGCTCATAGCTATGATCACATCCTTTCTTATTTTTCAAAACGTGGAGCACAAAAAATGCCCCACAACTATTTATATATATCATTAAAATTACTTTTCAACGGTAACTGTATCTAAATATACAAACTTACCATTTTTAACTGTTTTGATAACCGCTAAATTCTTTATAGCATCGCCATTTTTATCAAAGTTAATTGTACCAGTAACCCCTTCAAAATCCTTAGTCTCAGCTAGTGCTTCACGAATTGCATCACCATCAGTAGAATCGGCTCTTTTTATAGCATCCAGTAAAACGATGTAAGCATCATATCCAAGGGCAGTAACTGCTGGAATAATTGAAGTTGAATCCTTCTGTTCTTTTTTAAAGCCGCTAACGAATTTTTTAGCTTCTGCAGTAGAAGTAGCATCATTCTCATCAAAGAAAGTAGATACTACAATACCCTCTGCATCTTCACCCGCTACATCAACAATTGCAGGATTTTCCCAAGTATCTCCACCCATGATTGGACAAGTAATTCCAAGGGCACGAGCTTGCTTTATAATAAGTGGAGCTGTAGCTACTGAGGAAGGAGCAAATATTACATCCGGATTAGCAGATTTAATATTAGTTAAAATTGAATTAAAATCTTGCTCATTTGTTTGAAATACACCTTCAGAGACAATGGCATTTTTATTGCCAGTTAAATCAACAAAAGAACTCTTGAAGAAATTTCCAAGACCTGTTGAATAGTCATCACCATTTTGAGTAATAACAGCAGCAGTCTTAGCACCATTTTTAATTGCATAGTTTGCCATAACTGTACCTTGGAATGGATCTAGGAAGCAAGCACGGAAATAATAATCATTACCTTGAGTTACCATAGGATTTGTACAAGAACATCCAATAGCAGGAATACCAGAGTTTTTAATAATATCTCCAGCAGCAATTGAAACTCCAGAGCCATAGGAGCCTATAATAGCAACAACATTTTCTTTTTCGATAAGACGAGTAACTGCTGTAGTTGCTTCGCTTTTATCTGACTTGTTGTCTACAATAACCAATTCAACCTTTTTCCCAAGTACTTCTGAATAGACTTTGTTGGCATATTTAATGCCATCAAGCTCTTGAGATCCACCACCACCATTTTCTCCAGTTAGCGGCTCAAAAACACCAATTTTAATTACGTCGTCATCAGCTGACTTATTACTGCAACCAGGTAAAAAGCTTATACCTAGAATCATAGCCAGTGTCAATGCAATTACACGTTTTTTCATTAATATCCCCTCCAATTAATAATTAAGATAAAATTTAAAAATGTCATAATTTAAAGTACTTAAATATAAAGAATGAATAATATTTGCCTATTTAAATATATATGATTGCAATATTAGAAATATTGCAACTATTTTAACTAGTTAAATAGCTAAAATTTTTCATACAGAAATAGCTTCTTAAGGGATATTAAATATAAATATAAAGATACCCACCTATGGAGATATAGGTGGGTAATAACTACTATATTTCGATTTTTCTCTTCTTAAATGAAGGTTTAATTTAGTTTGTAAAAGTCTATTCAATATGAAGTTCTTCCTACTCCATCAAAAAGCTTATTTCAGTACAATCCAATGTAAATCCACAATTAATTAAATTATTTCTCATAGGATAATTTTCAACATCAATATCTGCAATCAACTTTTTTATTTTGTATTGATAAGCGAGGCTAATTGCCTTAAAGATTAAATCCTGTGAAAAATGATTTCCTCTATATTCAGGTACAACGCCTATATAACCAATCCCTGCATCACTGTCTGTAAGTCGTGTAATAATTATAAATCCTATGGGTTTATTTTCAAAATAAGCTATTGCCCATAGTTCCCTTTCGAAGTCTAACTGCTTCAATTCTAAAAAGAAATCTCTTGAACCATCTTTCAGTCCTTTTTCTTTGATTTCCTTTAGAATTGAGCTGTCTTTATTATCTCTGCTAGTTTGAATAAACAAATCAACCAACAGCGTTTCATCATTTAAATCTATAGCTTTAAATGATAATTTACTGTCTTTATAAACTGGTGTTACTTGGATAGTATAGCTTTCTTTGTGAGTGATATCTTTGAATCCATTTGCTAATAAACTTGAAAATACAATGTTATAATTCTTTTTGTCTGAATACAAGTCTGTTCTAAATTTCCTATTTGGATATTGCTTTAAAACGTTTGCCAAAAATTCATTTGCACTTTCTTCACTAACATTCTCCAACGTATATAATCCTAAATAACAACCATTCATAATAATTGCGCGTGCAAGCACTTGATGATTATGTTCTAAGATATAGCAATCTTCTAACTTTATTTCTCCATCTTGAATAGCCTGCTTCAAGTAGTAATTTTGCTCCGGACTTGATGATTGCATTGATGTAACTTTATCAATTTCTTCTTGTGTTGTAAGAACTTTCGTTTTAAATGTAGTTATCACCTTATTACTCTCCTTTAATAAGCATTGCACTTCATTTCAAATCAACAAAATGCAAACAGTCCTTGTTGTATAATATCTACAATTACTCCTTACTATCTATAAATTGTACTATTAAATTTATTACACAACAAACAACTTATGTAATAACATACAATTTATAATATATTATGATTCAGTATTCAAAGAACGACTTTTAATTTTAATTAGTTGGCAATTTCTACAAGTTGCATAATATATTTGAATTTCAAAACACAAATACCGCATATTCAGGTTGAATAATACGGTATTATGAATAAATTATTAAATTATATATTTGTTACACTTTATATGAAAATTGCGTACTATTAAAATTTTTTTCTCCAATTCCAAATTTCACTAATTCTCTCAACTTTAAAACCTAAATCCCAATAAAATTGCTGATCTCCTCCAAGCATTCCTCTACACTGTGGTGACATCTTCATAACTCGATTAGCTGCCTCATATATCAATGCCCTTCCTATTCCCTTTCTTCTATACCACCATACAACTCCAAGCGGCTCTAATTCACAATAAGGCATTTTTTCGTTGTACCAAATGATAGCAAATCCCACTGGTTTTCCTTCATCATCCAATACGCATAAATCAAGCTCTGGTTTATACCCTGGCATTTTTCTTAAATCGTGAAATCCTCTTTCCCCTGTTTCTGCTATAGGAAGTGTATAGTTAAAAGAAAACATATGAGTATTAGATAGAAAAAAATCTGGTGTTTGGGTTCCATCAATTATTCTATATCCATTTGGAAGTATAATAGCAAACTTCTTTTCTGAAAACGGAAGTATTAAAGGTCTCTCCACTTTTTGGGATAACTCATACCCTCTCTCTTTTGCTATCTTTTTTACCAAATCATATTCTGGTGGAATGACTACATGTAAGTATCTTGTATTATTTTCATAGTCTTTTTTAAAGCAAGAGAGATGTGTTTCTGCATGATGAAACATTCTCTCTAGTAACTCTTTATCTCTTTGTCGTTTTAAAGAATCAAATAGGAAAAATACATCTCCATGCCATACACCTTCGCATAATATATAATTCTTTCTAACTTAATCTTTTAATTTTCTTGAATACACTTCAGCCCATGCAGGAAAAAAGCCAGCATTTATAGCAATATTCTTAGAAATTATGTGAGATACTGAAGTTCCATAAAAAGGTATCTTTCCACGCTTTAGCATTTCCTGTTTTAATAATGCAACTAGATTTGTACCAATACCTTTTCCTCTATATTCAGGTAACACATCAATACCAATCTGATATAAAGTTTTACTATCTTCACTAGTCCCTGCCATCCCCATTATAATATCACCATCAAAAGCAGCAACTCCAAGAACATCTGAGTAATTATCATCAAAAACAAAAGCTTGCTCAAATCTACTATCTCCCCGAAATTGTAATATCTCTTGTTTTCGAAACCATTTTATTGTAGTAATTGGCTTTACATCGCAAGTAACAGGATTAGGTAGATAAAAGTGAGGCATCTCATCAATTTCATGACCAAATTCTCTTAATTTATTATCTATAGCCCTAAGCTTACGATAATCAAACAACCATTCGGCATTTTGCTTTAGGATATTTTCTTTAAGCCAGGGTGTTATTTTTTCATCAGCATAGATTATTGCTTTTCCCCCTATACTAATTATTTTGAGGAAGAATTCATCATCTCCACCATAGATACGCATACCATTTAGGAGTTTATTTTCAGTAATTGTATTTCCCTCTTTTTCAAAGTCTAAAGGTTGACAATTATAATCCAGCGCCAATTGTTTTTTTGCTATACTAAGTACTTCAGTTTTTGTATACATATTTTATTCCCCACCATTTAATATAAAAATTATTTATATCAACATAATTGTTAAAATAATCAACTATGTTGTTTAAGTCTTTTAAATTTATTTCTCTGCTATATTTTTTAAATAGTCTTCTTTTGTTAATCCAAAACATATTTCATCACAATATCTTCAATCTGTATAAATATTTTGCCTTAAAACACCTTACTGTTCGCATCCAAGTTTTTTGTGCATTTTAATGGAGCCTTCACTTCCTTCTAAAACACTTACAATTTACTTGAATTATTTTTAAGCTTATATGGTCTAATTACCAAATTACTCAATTGCAATTTTTCCTCTTCTATATTATGAAACATAAAAGTTGTATTAAACTACATCATAGAATTCATATGCTTTAGTGTTTACTCAGCTATATCTGAAAAATGCATATGATTAAATTTCCACTTGCCTTCTTTTTTTACTAGTACTCCAAGGAATTTCATAGCATAAAGAGGTTTTTCTTTAGCATTTACTATAATATCTAGACAATTAGCTATTGCTGTTAGCATTCCATATGTCATTTCCTTGCTAGATTTTTCCGTCTCATCTAAATAGTAATTTAAATTCATTTTAGGCCAGCGAGAAACATTGTCTTCTCCCCAAGTAAATTCTATAAGTGCCTTTGAATAAACTACTGCTACATTATCTAAAACAGAAATATATGCATTTTCTCTATTTAGATTAAAATCTCCCCAATACTTCCAATCTCCTTCAAATAGTTCCTTTCCTTCCTTAAATCCATGAAAATTTTCTCCTTGATCTGTTCCAAATATAAACAGTTCTTCATCATTATGAAGTAGCTCATCGCCATAGCTATCTACTAAATTGACATCACGCTTATCATAAGCTTCTTGAAAGGTTTGTAATACCTTTTGAATTTCACTTATCTCTAAATTATCTTCCTTCTCTATTGGAATAATTTTAAATTTATCCTCAATATTATGATCAGCAGGTGTTATCTCTAATCCATTTCCACTAAAGGATATCTTCATATGTTTTATCATCCATTTTGAATTAATATTAACCATTACCATGGTCACTCTAAAAGGCTCTATATAATTTTCTTCTAGGCTTATATATTTTTCTCCCAAGATTGTATTATATATCCCTTCTGAAATTTCATGTAAAAGTTTAGCTAAGGTTCCCCTTGATACATTGTCATCATTTAATTCCTTAGATAATTTATTTATCATATTCTCATATATTTTTTCTTCACTTATATTTCTTATGCTTTTGCCAGAAACAGATACAACAGCTGCTTTATCTTCTAAATTTATAACTGCATTATCTATATCAAGCTCCATATGCTTTAAATGTTTTTCTTCCTTTGTCCAGTATCCATTTATTTCATCCTTTATATTTTCTATTCCAAAACACCAGCTATTTAATCCTGCCCCTATAAGACTTGTATCTTTCTCATCTACAAAAAACTTCTTAACAAAAACTTCTACATTATAGTGATTTCCTCCGTTATACTGTTTCTGAAAATCTTTTAAAATTACCTTTATATCTTCAATTGTCTTATTCTTTTCTCTCATTATTTATCTTTAGTAAGAGAGTGTATTGTAAGTACCAAACTCTTACTAAAGTTCACCTCCTTTCATTTTATGCACTTTTAAGTGTATAACAAGTTATTAGTTCACATTGTTTTTGAAATGCGACGTAAAAAATACCGCATATTCATTTGAATAGTACTGTAATTTAATGTGTTATTTATCTTTTTGCTTGATAATAAGCTTATAAAGTAATATAGCTTGTTCAACCATACTATCTTCGAACCCCTGATGCTTTAAATTCGAATTTATCAGCTTCAGATTATGCTTATATTTTCTGCATACAGCACACTGTAACACGAAATGATTCGTTACCTGGCATTGCTCCGGAACATATATCAGCCGTTTCAAAGCCCATTGACTTATATAAATGTATAGCTGGCTCATTTTTCTCCAAAACTTCTACACAAAGAGGCCTTTTCGCGTTGTTTTCAACTACATACTTAACCAGACATTTACCGATGCCCCGACTCTTATATACTGGGTCAACGTACAACCACGCAAGCTCATCATCCGAATATGCAACAAATCCAAGTACTTTATCGTTCACCAAGGCAACGCAAACCTTATAATCAAACAGACCTTCGTTAAAAGCAGCCTCAGCAAGTGGAATAAACGCATCACTCAGTCCTGCAAGCTGTAGTTCAACAACGCGGGCATTGTCGTGAATTTCTATCAAACGCGACCAATCCTTTTGCTGGTATTCTCTAATAACTATCCCTTCCATTTTATACTCCCCCTTAATACCTTTTATTTTAATAGTCTAAGTTCATATTGAAATATTTCATATAGGTGTATCACTTCTAAACTTAATCTAAGAATTCATATAACCGATAAATACTGTTCACCCTTACAAAATCTACTAATAAATTAATTTTAATCATAATTATCAATTTTTAATTTATTAAAGTTTACATACTATAATTCTACTATTTAATAAAGTTATATTATATGTCCAAAACAGTTCTATATTAAAGTTGAACAAAAAACGTCTTATTATCAAAATTATATTGATGATAAGACGTTTTTTATTAATTCTACATTTAGGAACTTAATTTTCTTTCTTTGCTTATAATTTTTCTTATACTTTGTTCTGAAAGAAAGTATTCATTTGCAAGTTCTGAAACTTTAGTTCCACAAGTATATTTTTCGTAAATTTCATTACTTCTTTTCTTAAGGCTGTCTCTTGTTCCATTTTTTTCGCCCCAAGCTTTTTCATTTTCACTTTTTCTAGGGATGTATAAATACTCCCCATCTATATATTCTTGAATTAATTCTATTATCTCCTCTGGTAACACATTGTGTGCTTTAACATATTCCATATTTCTGCTCCTCCTTAATTTTTGTAAATTAAGGCAAAGATCTATGAAAAAGTAAGCTTATGTATTATGGGAGCCTAGTTTTTAGCTAACAGTTACATTAGGCTCCAAGCAAAGCATAGCTAACTGAGTCATTATGATCTTTGCTTGAAGCATATCACTTACAGTATGATTAAATATGTTGTAACTTCTCATAGAACATCACTCCTTTTTTATATCATAATATATAATTATATGTTTAACTATGAAATCCTTCCATTTATTCTTTTTTATTCAATTTTTTATCTCATATAAGCTATAATTAAATCTCTACACTAGCATAAATATATCATAAAGAGAGTTAGTAATAATATGTAGTCCAAGTAATTTTATATTTATACTTCAAAATTTTTTCTATTTTTTCATACATTTAATCACTACACCAGCTATCGCTTTTAGCGATTTAGTTCAATCTACAAATTGCATAATATATTTGAATTTCAAAACAAAAATACCGCATATTCAGGTTGAATAATACGGTATCTAAAAAATTACTTAACTATATAGTTGTTACCTATTAGAAGAAATATACGAATTATGTTAGCTAGACTATTTTACTCATATTTGCATAAGTTCAAAAATATTATTAATAATATATTCTGGTATATAGTTTTTTATATTCCATACTTGTCCATGACTTAACCAAATAGGAATTAAACTAGAATCAATTGCTCCTTTTATATCAATTAAAGGGTTATCTCCAACAAACAATGTCGTTTTGTTATTTGAATTTATTTTAGATAAAGCAAGATTAAATATTTTTGGGTCAGGCTTTCTAATACCAACTTCTTCAGAAATAATAATAGTTTTCATATATTTTCTCAAATTTAATTTATCTATTTTTGTATTCTGGAAATCAGAATTACCATTTGTTACAATTCCCATTTTTATGTTCTTATCAATAAAATAATCTAAAACATTATATAGATTGGGCATAGGTACAGCACATTTAGGAAACTCCACATTCCAAAAATCAATTAGCTCTTTTAAATTCGGCTTGTATTTCCATAAAATCCTATCTTGCAACTCTTTAAACATTTCTTCTCTAGGCTTATATCCTTGGCAATCAATTTCAAAAAAAATGTCTTTCATTATTAACTTACTATTATAATCCAAGCTATCAAAATATTTTAATTTAAAAAGGTCAACAAACCTACACAATGACCTGTTTCTATCGTGTATAGTATCATCCAAGTCAAAAAGTATCGTATCAAAAATCATATATTACTCCCCTATTTCTAATAGTTAATTCTAGCAATATCTATCACATTATATCTAGCTGTTTCTGTTAATATTACTAATACATTACTATATGATATAATTACTCGCTACTATCTATAAATTGTACCATGCAACTTATTCCACAAAAAATAATTTATGTTAATCAAAACCTTTCCTAATATCCTATTATTCAACTTTCAAAGAATGTTTTCAATTTTAATTAATTCACAATTTATATTTAGTAAATGACTGTATAATATGTTTCAAAGCATTGATTTTACAGTAATCTTTAC
>DCDL01000025.1 GCA_002316385.1 Clostridium sp. UBA1056 | reverse complement strand
TGAGCCACCAGAAGCACTTCATAATGAAGTGCTTTTTTGCTATATAAAATAATAAATTTAATTTATAATATATAAGTTTTATCAAAGAAAATGCATGTATTAAAATACCACTAATATAAAATCAGTTAAAAATCCAAAATAATAAGAAAAGAAATTATGTGAGGATTTTAAAATGGAAATTTTAATATTAAATGATATAGATGGACATGATGAAGAGATTAAGGAACTAAAAATAGCATTAAAGCAAACTAAGAATATACGACTTCATAAAAGGTACTCAGTAGTGTTGCGTCATTTCGAAGGTTTTACCAATAAACGAATAGCTGAAATGGAAGCCTTAGAGCCCCATGCCGTAGGCAATTATATAAGAAATTATAAACTAAAAGGATTAGCTGGTTTGGAAATGAAGTATAGCCCTGGACCACCTAAAAAGCTTAGTAAAGAACAAGAAGATAAAATGCTAGAATCCATCATGCTAAATTAGTACAACCTTTCTTGCTTAAAATGAAGGATAGAATAGAGTTAATGTACCTACCGCCATATAGTCCTGAGCTAAATTTGATAGAGGGGTTATGGGGATGGATGAAATCCTCTGTTATTAACAATGTGTTTTTCCTAACATTATCTAGAGTAAGAAGTGCTGTACAAAAGTTTATTAGACATAAGTTCTCAATATTAGATTAACTTTGACATGAAATGTATTTAAATAATTAAAATAATAGATTACAATATAAAAGAGGGGAAGATTAACTTTAACATAAGATGTATTTAAATCTTAATATTGGAAGTTTAGCTTTTAGACCTTTTTTTGATTAACTTTAACATAAGATGTATTTAAATTATTTAATAAAAAAATAGGAGTTTTTAGCTCGCACGATTAACCTTAACATGGAATGTATTTAAATAGAATTAATGGAGAACTAATTATAAAAACATATGGATTAACCTTAACATGAGATGTATTTAAATAGAAATGAAGGCATTGAAAAATGAGATATAAGCTATGATTAACCTCAACATAAGATGTATTTTGTTGATTTATACTTAGAACTGGCCCACACTTCACCATTAAAATTGACTCTCTAAAAGTGATAACCAGTGATAATATTAGTTATTATCACTGGTTTCTTGCTGTAAAAATAGCATATCTTAAATATTGATATTTTGATGTACATATTTTACACTTAGAATAAACAGAATTCTTTGCTTCAGAGGGGGGTTCTCCTACTGAAGCTTACTAACAGAATTCTTAGTATAGTATTTTTGATACTTAGAATTCGTTGTCNNTATTAGAGCGGGTAGTCATCGGATAAATAGCTAAATGATTCTAAATGATTATACTAGATGGGGAATAACCCCATACAGTTGGAGATGGGGGAATACTTATGATGAGAAAATTGATTCCAGTGGAGTTAATTGCAATTATTTTATGTACTTTTTTGAGCTTTTATCAAGTAGATGTAGAGAAAGAGTATGCTCAGGGGTTTTATAATAATGTAGGTGAGCTAAATAATTATATAAATCCTGTAGAGAAAAGTAGATTATATGAACTTTATAAAGAGATATTTATCATTGAGGAACAAAGACTAGAAGATGGGATAAGTGACAGGAGTGTGAGAGAGGAACGTTTAAAGTTAGAATTTAATGAAAAGTTAAATAAGCTAACTAAGAAGTATAAAGACAGACTTTTAATGGAAAATAACATGGAAGAAGTAGAAGAAATTGATGATTTAGAAATTGATGATTTAGAAAATGTTTATGAAGAAAAAGGAACATTAAGTGAGCAATATGGAGAAAAGGTTATAAATGATTTAAAGAATTATGTAAGTAAAGATGACTATGAAAGTATAATATCTATGAAAGAAAGATTTGAATATGGGGAGGATTTCGATTTCCAATGTGATATGAAGAATATCCTTAAGAAATACACTGATTTAGATTCTGATATGATTATAAATCAAATTGTCCAGCCTTCAGAACTAAAGGGTGTATTTAAAATCAATGAAGACTTTTCTATAAGTTATAAACCAATTAAAGTGCTGACTCCTGAAAAACCATCAGATGAAGTTATAGAAGAAGCTAACGAGATATGGAAAAAGGTTAATGAAATACTGCCTAAAAGTCAAATGAAGTACTTTGAAGATTTTATTTTATTTTCTGATGGGCAATATGATACATTGGCTTATGTGAATATAGTAGAGGATAATTTATCAAAATATGATTTAGGTATAGATTATAAAGATGTGGAAAGTGGAAGAGATGATTTTGATGTAACAGTAATACATGAATTTGGACATGTTCTTACTACCAATGGAGAAGAGGTAGAATACACAGAAAATGTAGATCCAAATTATTATTACGAAGATGGATATTTATCAGCTAAAGAAAATTCTTATTTAAATGAATTTTATATAAGATATTGGGCTGATATCTATGAAGATCTACTTATGGCTGAGAGATTGGAAGATTCAGAAGAAGCTAAAAACTATTTCTATTTGAGACATTTAAATGATTTCGCAAGTGGATACTGTTCTACATCACCAGTAGAAGACATTGCAGAATCCTTTGCTTTATTTGTATTAGAAGATAAGCCAAAAGGTAATAGTCTCCCAGAACAAAAAATAAGATTTTTTTATGAGTTTAATGAGTTTATAGAAATTAGGAAAGAGATAAGAGAGAATTTAAAGATTTCTTAATTATACATAGCAGTATATGCATGGCAGTATAGATAAATATTTAGCCTTGGCAAAGACACCTATAAGTCATAGGCAACCCAATATGGAAAGTAACAGTTATTACTATTATAGAAAATATAGGAAAAGTTAATAATTTGTATGAATAGTAGTGAATATAGAAGAAAAGGCTATTGGAAATTTTTCCAATAGCCTTTATTATAATAATTAGATTTCTACTTCAAATATCCATCCTTCAGGTGCTTCTACATCTCCAGCTTGAATTCCTAGTAAAGTATTGTAAAGTTTTTTAGTTACTGGACCAACTTCTGTTTCACTGTAGAAAACGTGTTTTTCACCGTTGTGGCATATTGCGCCTATTGGAGAGATTACTGCTGCTGTACCACAAGCTCCAGCCTCTGCAAATTCGTCTAATTTATCAATTAATACATCTCTTTCTTCTACCCTCAAACCTAAGTTATTCTCAGCTATATATAGTAAAGATCTTTTAGTTATACTTGGTAGTATAGATGGAGATTCAGGTGTAACAAAGGCACCGTCTTTAGTTATTCCAAAGAAGTTTGCAGCACCTACTTCTTCAATTTTTGTATGAGTTGCTGGGTCTAAATATATACAATCAGCGAATCCAGCTTTAACAGCTTCTGCATGAGGTAATAAGCTTCCAGCATAGTTACCGCCAACTTTAGCAGCACCAGTTCCCATAGGAGCTGCTCTATCATAACCTGAAGTTACAAAATTAACTGGAGTCATTCCGCCTTTAAAGTATGGGCCAACAGGCGTAACGAATATTCCAAATATATACTCGCTAGCAGGACGAACACCTACATTATCACCTACTCCAATTACATAAGGTCTAAGATATAGTGTTGCTCCACTTCCATATGGTGGAATAAATCTTTTATTTGCTTTAACAACTCTTCTGCAAGCATCTATGAAGAACTCTACTGACACTTCTGGCATTAAAAGTCTTCTGCAGCTTTCATTTAATCTTTTAGCATTTTGATCAGGTCTAAATAAGCATACTTTTCCATCTTTATGAGTATATGCTTTTAATCCTTCAAAACATTGTTGTCCATAATGTAAGCAAGTTGAACCTTGACTAATTGTTATTTTATCATCCTCAACTAAATTACCTTCATCCCATTGTCCATCTTTATAATGAGAAATAAAATTAAAATCTGCCTTTAGGTAATTAAAACCTAATTCACCCCAATTGATTTCCTCTTTCATTATAATACCTCCTACTTATATTACTTTAAACCTTTACATTTCTTAATATTGAAAATATTTATTTAAAATATTTAAAAGGTTTAGAATTATATGTCTATATTAATATACTATCACTTTTAATTATTTTATCAATAATTTTTCATTATTATATTATTATATTCGTACCATATATAGATTAAATAAGGCATCTGAAAATAAATAATAACACAAAATAGACGAGCATTCTGCCTTATTTATTTTTTGAAGATGCATAATATTAAAGGAGTTACTAAAACAGCAGAGTTAGGCTAAATTTCAATGTAATGAAATTTAAACCTTAAAGTGTTTTAGTAGCTCCTTAATTTTTCGCCTATACTTCTTCAGTATTATAACGTAAACATAAGTTATTTAAATCTTCTTTTCCCATAAAACTTTCAACTAGATATCCCATAATAATTACTCCAGGTACATCAATTATTAATCTGGCTAATGTGAATGTATAACCTATGGCTGAAATTTCAAAAAGTAAGGTAGAAACTTTAGTAACGCACCAAGCATTCATAAAGATAATGATGTTACTAAACTTAACTCCTTTTTTTAGAAGCATTGCAGTAAAAGGGAAGGCCGCATACATAGGGCCAGCAGCTACAGAGCCAATAAGAATGGCAATTAAAACTCCAGTAAATCCAGAATTCTTACCCATATATTTTATTAAAGCTTCTCGAGAAACCCATACATCTATGAGCCCAAGAAGAATCATAATGGGTGGAAGTACAGATATCATCTGCATAAAGCTAGATTTTGCACTAATAAAGCTTTTAAGTCCCAAATCATAATTAAAAATAAATATTAAGATAAGAATAAATAAACTTATAAGAAAAAAAGAATATCTTTTTAGAATTTTAAGTAATTTTTTCATAATAAGGTTACCACCTTTCCGATAAAGAAAGCCACTACAAAGGCAAAGAGAAAGGCTATAAAATTTCTGAGGAAGGCGGCTTTTTTACCTATATATTTTGCTTCTAAGCTGTAAGTCATAATACCAACCATAGTAAGGGTGGAAATTAAAGCTCCTACTTGAGGATACCCAGCCCCACTTTGAAGTAGGGTATTTCCTAAAGAAAAAGCTACAAAGGTAGGCATAATAGTTATAGAGCCTACAAGAGAAGAAATAACAACACCTAAGAATCCCGAATTTGATCCAATTAATTTAGATATAGTATTAGCATCTACTATAGCAAGGAGTATTCCTACGGTGATAATGATACCTAAAAATTGAGGCATTATGTTTTCAAAGGACTTAAGGGAAATTTTAAAAGCTTTAATAGTCTTCTTCTTATCTTTAATTAAAGAAAGAAGTAGCAGTATTAGGGCTAGAGTATATAAAATAACACCTGTCATAACATCACTTCCAATAAGTATATAAAATATATTATGCTTGTAAATTTATTAGGTTACCTAATCTATAATATATTTATATGTGTTTATAAGTTATAATAAATATTATCACGAAGTATGAAAATATGTTGATGATAAATAATATAGTAAGTATAAAGACTAAACATTACTAATTCAAAATTTAAATATAAGAAATAAAATAAATTATACTAATGAGGGAAGAAAAAATTATGGAGATATTTACAATAGGACATTCTAATTATACTGTAGAGAAGTTAATTCATATGCTAAGATATTATAATATTGACTGTGTAGTAGATATTAGAGGGACCCCTTATTCAAAGTATAATATTCAATTTGATAAGGAAACTATAAGAGAAACATTAACACAGGAAGGGTTTATTTATATCTATATGGCTAAGGAATTAGCTGCTAAAAGAGAAAATAAGATATCCTACTATGATGAAGGTTATTCAGACTTTGAGAAGGTAGTATATGAAGAAGGATTTATAAAAGGTATTGAAAGGTTAAAGGATGGGTGTGAAAAGGGATATAGAATAGCATTATTAGGAGCTATGCAAGATCCTATAAGATGTCACAGAAGCATTTTAGTTGGAAGAGCCTTAAGAGATAATGGATTTACAGTAAGGCATATATTAGATGATTATTCCATAGCTTCTCAAGAGGAGTTAGAAAGAAACTTATTAGATAAATATTTTAGTAATAGAAATCAAATTACTATAGATAACCTCCTTGGAACAGCTCCCATAGAGAAAGAGTTAATAGAGGAAGGATATCGTTTAGCTAATAAAGAAATTGGCTATAGAATTGAACATTTAAAATAAAGATATCTATAAAATAATTCAAGGGACTTTCTTTGACGAAAGCCCCTTATTATGTTGGTTAAAAATCTTAGATTTTTATTACTTATGCTTCGAGAATTTCTTCTTCACTACAGGTAGTATCATTTTTATCCACTATAAGATTATAAGTTAAACCTATAAGAACTAAGATACCTCCAATAATCTTTCCAATAGATACTGTACCTAAGGTGATATAGTCAATTATTATACCCGTAAATAGTTGACCGATAAATATAAATAGTGTTAGATAAAAAGAAGATATTCTAGGAGTCATATAGTTGGAAATAACTATAGTGATAACCCCTAAAAGACCACCTAGATATGCTAAGAAAGGTATTGATTGAAAGTTACTAAAGGATGAAGGAAAGGTTTCCTTGCTAAATATAAGAAATATTATTGAGAATAGTAATCCAACCACATAGTTAAAAAAAGTTCCTTGAAATATGCCAATTCTTTCAGCTAAATTAGAATTTATAGTCCTACCTATAACAATAGTTACTCCAGCTAAAATAGAAATTATAATATATATCATTATTTGCCCTTAATAAAGCTATCGTTAAATAACTTTATTAAAGTTCACCTCCTAGTATTATTTAAAAATAGTCATAACAATGATACCTACAATCATAATTGATAATCCTATGAATTTTTTACCATTGAATTTAATCTTCTTCATTCCAAGTAAGCCATAGTTATCTATTATAATTGAAGAAATTGTTTGGCCGAGTAGTCCTAGAGAAATGCTTAAGGAAGCACCAAGAGCTATAAAGCTTATATTGCTAAAAAGAACTGTAAATACACCCACTGCACCAGCACTATACCATAGAATAGGAATGTTTTTTTCAATTTTTAACTTTGACTTAGTAGCAAATAATACAATAATAATAGTAATTAGACCTATTATATGAATAATTACAGTAGAAGAATAATTCCCTACAGCATTAGATAAGGTTCCATTAAATACAAGCATTACCGAGATTAATGCACCTATAAATACAGAAATAAAAATATTCATGTTAATCCCCCTTTTATTTATATATTGAATTTAGCATAAAGTAGTTGAGAATGACTATGACATATGTCATAGTCATATTAAGAAAACATATAAAATAATGAATAGTTATAATAAATGCCTAAATGATTTTACTTAAGTAATTTGTAACATTAATAAAAATAGGAGAATAATATGAAGAAAATAAATAACCCAGAACTTGTAGACAAATATATAAATAAATATAATATTGATGATATTTTTAGTACTAGTATGAAAGAGCACATGGAGTTATTTCACTTTAAAAGGAACGAATATATATGCAAAGAAGATGAGAATATAGACTATTTATTCTTTTTTGTAGAAGGAAAAGCAAAGATATATATTAGTCTAAAAAACGGTAAATCTCTTTTAATAAACTTTTATTATCCTTTTATGGTACTAGGAGACTTAGAATTAATTAATCTTACAAAGGCAACCACTAACATGGAAGTTATAGAAAATGCCTATTGCATTGGATTACCTTTTAATCAGGTAAGAGATGAGTTATTAAATGATGCTAAGTTTTTAAGGTTCATATGTAGTTCCTTAGGAAATAAAATGGATACTTCATCTAGAAATGGAACAATAAATTTACTATATCCCTTAGAAAACAGGTTAGCAAGTTATATGATGGCAACAAGAGGGAATGGAAATAAAATTCAATTCGATGAGACCTTAACAGAAATTGCGGAATTACTAGGCACTAGTTATAGACATCTATTGCGTACTATAAATAATCTAATAAATAAAGGAGTATTAAAAAAATGTACGTATGGATATGAAGTTATTGATGAAGAAATGCTTAATAATTTATCTGCAGACTTATATAAATAACGGATTATAATAATCGATTTGAACAAAAGTATATTATTTATTAAAGAGATAGCATAGAAAAATAATATTAAATATTTACAAATATGTATATTTGATGTATGATTATTGTAGAGATTAATATAATATAAATATAAATCAAATTTGAAAGGAGTTGTTGTATTATGATGAATATAGAAAGATTAATAATAGATAAATTTTATACAGCCACTCCGGATTTAAGATTTAAATGTAATTCTTAGTTTTATTGGGTTTATATTAATAATTATATTGAGTTTAGAAGCTTAGAAATATAATGAATTATAGTCCTAATTTATAATTATATTTAATTTGAACTTATGCCTTGGAGTAGCTGACTCCAAGGCTTTTTTGTATAAAGATAAAGTATGTGGAGCTATATAATTATTACAACAAAAGCCTCAAGGCATAAGTTCAAATGCATTATTTAAATATAGTAAGTTAAAATATAAAGTTAGAAAGAAGGATTATATAGTTGAAGGAAAATAATATAAATCAGTATTTATTAGGAAGAGTATGTGCTCAGTATAGGACTTTATACAAGGTAGTCACTGAAAAGGGAGAGATATCAGCCACCGTATCAGGAAAGCTACAATATGAATTAATCAATAAAAAGGATTATCCAGTGGTAGGAGATTGGGTTGAACTTGAAGATTTAGGTCATGAAGAAGGAATAATTCATAAGATCCAAAACAGAAAAACTCTTATTTGTAGGAAGGTAGCAGGAGCTAAAAGTGAGGAACAGATTTTAGCTGCTAATATAGATAAAATTTTTATAACAATGTCGCTGAATAATAATTTTAATTTAAGAAGATTAGAGAGATATATTAATATAGCTTGGGATAGTGGTGCTAGGCCCATTATCTTACTAACTAAACTAGATTTGTGTGAGGATTTAGAAGAGAAGCTAATAGAATTGGATGAGGTGGCATTAGGAATAGATAAAATAAGTGTAAGTTCTTTAACAGGTGAAGGTGTGGATATTGTAAGAAATCTTATAGACAGCGATGATACTGTAGTATTTATAGGGTCTTCTGGAGTAGGAAAATCCACTATTATAAATAGATTACTAGGAGAAGAAGTACAAATAACTAAGGAGGTTGGAGAGTATGATAAGGGAAGACATACTACAACTCATAGAGAATTATTTGTATTACCAACAGGAGGAGCTATTATAGATACTCCGGGTATGAGAGAGTTGCAGCTAAGTCAAGGAGATGTAGAGGCTACATTTAAGGATATAGAAGATCTAGCTTTAAAGTGTCATTTTTCAGATTGCAAGCATAAAAGTGAACCAAAATGTGCTATAAAAGAGGCTATTGAAAAAGGGGTGCTATCTCAGGAGCGATTTATTAATTATGAAAAGATAAAAAAAGAAATAGCCAACGAGGAAAAGCGAAGAAAAGCAAAAGAAAGAATAAATGAACGAAAATCTAGAATAAAAAAGTAAAGTGATTTTCTATTAAGGGATAATTATTGTTGACGATAATATAATTATGAAATATAAGAATATGTAAATTTTATTGATAATATATCTAAAATAACCATACATAGGGATATAAGTATGTATGGTTATTTTTATGAGTAAAATATGATATAATAACTTTATTAAATTGGATTAATATGGAGAAAGTGTAAATATGAGAATAACTAGAGACAAGAAATTTTATAAACTACTTTTTAGTATATCAATACCTATAGCTATACAGAATTTAATTACTTTCGCTGTAAGTATGGTAGATACATTAATGGTTGGATCATTAGGCGAAGTCCAATTATCTTCAGTAGCTTTAGCAAACAACTTATTTTTTATTTTAATGATATTAATTTTTGGACTTGCTAGTGGGTCTAATATCATGATATCTCAATATTGGGGGAAGAAGGATGTAAATTCTATTCATAAGATACTTGCAATTGTGTATAGAGTTTGCACTGTTATAATAGTTATATTTATAGCAATAGCAGCGATATTACCAACACAGTTTATGCGTATATTTTCTAATGATGTAGCTGTTATTGAGGGGGGAGCTAGTTATCTTAGGATAGTTTGTATAGGATATATATTTTATGGGTTAACAAACTGTACAGTAATGATGCTTCGTTCTGTGAAAACAGTGAAAATTTCAATGTTAGTGTACAGTGTGTCATTGATAGTAAATGCTTTCTTTAACTGGGTATTTATATTTGGAAAATTTGGAGTTCCAGCATTAGGGATAAGAGGTGCGGCTATAGCTACCGTTATGGCTAGAATTGCTGAATTCGTTATAATTATAATATTTATGGCTTATTTTGAGAAGAAAATAAAACTAAGACCTAAACACCTATTAAAGGTAGATAAGGTTATATTGAAGGATTATGCATCAACATGTACACCAGTATTATTCAATGAATTACTTTGGTCTACAGGCTCTTCTATGATTTCTGTCATTGTAGCAACTATGGGAACAAGTACAGTAGCAGCTAATAGCATAAATGGAGTTGCACAACAATTCGTAACAGTATTTATATTCGGATTATCTAATGCAGCAGCTGTTATAATTGGTAATACTATAGGAGAGGGAAAAAAGGATAAGGCAAAAGAATACGCTTTTACTATAGGTGTCTTTAGTGTAATTATGGGATTAATTGCTAGTGGGATAATCTATTTTATTAAACCTATAATCGTAAATTTCTATAATGTACCAGAAAATACAAAATTAATTGCTATGGAAATAATGAGTGTAACCTCTATTATTGTTATATTCCAAGCTTTAGGAAGTAATATGATGATGGGAGTTCTAAGGGGCGGAGGAGATGCTAGATTTGTATTACTAAATGATATTGTATTTATGTGGTGCGTAGCTATTCCTGGAGGATTTATAGCAGTAAAGTTATTCAATTTACCTATTGTAGCTGTATTCTTTATAATCAGATCTGATGAAATAATAAAATCTTTAGTTAGTATAATAAGAGTAGGTAGTGGAAAATGGGTAAGGGATGTAACTAGAGATTTTGCTATAGAAGAAGGCGTATAATTATAACTTATAATATAAGACTAACAGGGGGTTGCAGAATCTATGTACAAAGATCCAAAAGAAGAAGCACTAAAAAGACTCAAAGAGGACCCGAGTTACATAGACAAATTTGCAGAGTATGCAAAAGTTGAGGTAATAATCAACTCTGAACATGCTAAAAGTATATTAGATGAAGGCTTAAAGATATGTAATGAAAATGGAAACATAAGAGGAGTAGCCTGGTGTAATGGAATTTTAGGATGTTATTTTAGCTATTCAGGTATATATGAAAAGGGAGTAAATAACTTTTTAAAGGCAAATACATTGTTTCGAAGTATTGAGGATGAAGAGGGTAGGTTATATGTTGCTAATGGACTTATGATTTCGTACTTTCAATTAGGATTATATGAACTAAGTACTAAGTGGGGAAAGCTTGCTTTAAAAATAGCAAAAGAGATAAAACATGATAAATTTTTTGTAATAATATTAAATAATATGTGTGTAAATTATTTAAAAATAGGTAAATATGAAGAGGCGAAAAGAATTATAGACTCATTACAGTATATACCATATGGTAACAGAGATGATGTAAAGGTAAGTATGTATCAAGTTATTGCAGAGATTGAATGTGAAATTGGAAGCATATCAAAGGCAATGCAATTTATCAATGAGTCTATGGAAATTTCTAAGAAGAGTAATTGTGATGTAATGTTATGTGAAGCCTTAAGAGTAAGAGGAAAAATTAATTTTAAAGCAAGCAATTATAATGATGCGGAGGCAGATTATTCAGAAGCAATGAAAATAGCTATTAAAGGAGATTATTATGAGGTTCAAGCCAATATATTAGATTCATGGGCTCAATATGATTTAATAAAAGAGAGGTATGATAATGGCATCAGCAAGCTATTAAAGGCTTTGGAAATATCTGAGAAAAATAAATGTGTTTTAATTAGTAGGAATATATATAATCAACTTTATGTTTTAAATAAGAAGAATAATAATTATGAAGAAGCCTTAAAATATTATGAAAAATATATTGATATAAATGATGAACTTAATTGCAAAAGAAATAATTTTAGTTTTGTAAATTTGGAGAACGAGAAGAGTAAGTATGAAGCAGCTATGTTTAAATCATTATACGATGACATTAAAGTAATATCTACTATAGGTCAAAAAATAACTTCAGATCTTAGTTTTGAGAAGATACTAGAAAATACTTATAAAGAAATATCTATGATTATGAATGCAGATGTAGTAGGAATTTCAACTATTAAAGAATCTGATGGAATTTTGGATTATGCATTGTTTATAGATAGAGGGAATAAATTACATCTAAAAAATGTTCATGTAGAAGATGAAGCTAGCTTTGGAGCTTATTGTGTTAGAAATAGATGTACTATTTTAGTTAATGATTTACATAATGACTATACAAAATATGTACCCAAACTTAAATTTGATATAAGTCCTGATAGTACTCAATCAGCCATGTATTGTCCGTTAATTTTAGAGGGCAAGGTTAAAGGATTTTTAAATGTGCAAAGCTATAAGAAGAATGCATATACAGAAAATGATTTAAATAAACTAAAAATACTAGGTTCCTATGTAGCTATAGCACTTGAAAATTCTTATCTATACAATAAGACTAAATACATTTCCTCTCGCGATTTTTTAACAGGTCTACTATCTAGAATGGAGATTTTTGTAGAAGGAGAAAAAGCCTTTAATGAATGTAGGGAAAAAGGAAAAGAATTAGCAGTTATAATGATAGATATTGATGATTTTAAAGTAATTAATGATAAATACGGTCATAGTACTGGAGATTATGTATTAAAGGCTATTGGTAACATAATTAATGAAAAAATAGGGAAATATGGTTTTGCAGGAAGATATGGTGGAGAAGAGTTCCTAATGGTTTTACAAGACATAGATGAAAAAAAAGTTTATTCAATCTGTGAGGATATAAGAGCAGCTATTGGAAGTACCAATATATATTGTGAAAAGAAATTAAAAGTAACTGCTAGTATAGGGATATTTATATACAAAGGTAAGGAAAGTAGTATTGATCAATGTATTAATTTTGCAGATAAGGCTTTATATATAGCAAAGGCAGAAGGGAAAAATAAGATTGTGAAATACCAGAACTATTCTTAAATTATATATAATAAAACAATATTAGTTAAACTTTAGGTTTATAAATAGGAAAAATAAAAAAGTTATTCTATAATAAAAATTAGCATTGTAGAATAACTTTTTTATATAGATAATTAAAGGCAATAGTTTAAGTTTTATTAATATAATTGTTGAATAATTAAAATTCATAAATTCTGAGCTTTGACTTATTTTTAAGTAAATATTGTATTAACGTAAGAAATGATTTTCTATAAATTTAAAGGTTTCAGAAAGGTCTAGGTTATCTACAGCATTTTTAAGTAATGGAACTTTGGAATAGTCATCAAGAGGAATTTTATATTTTAGTATAGGATCTATTCTAAAGTAATTAGAACCTATAAGTTCCCTGCAATATAAGTCCTCTAGAGGAGTATTATCTAGTAGTATAGAAACTAGAGGGGTTTTAACATTGCACATAGGGCTAAGCATCCACTGGAGAGCGCCCCAAGAAGCAGTATTTGATCTGATTTGATTAAGGGTTGAACCTGTGCCTATAGATAATATACGAAAATCTGATAGGGCGTGTTTGGGCTTAAGAAGCTTCATTACAGAAATCATAGAGGCTGTTGTAGGATTATTTACAATTACGCCACCATCTATAAAATTCTTGTAAGAAGGAAAGTAGGTAGGGGCAGCAGAGCTAGCTAATGCTGCATCTACAACCTTAGATGAATATGTTGAGCCATGAGAAAGGTTGTTGAAGAATACAGATTCCCAGTTATTTGATGAGAAACCTTTCACATTAAAGGATGGTATGAATACATATTTTTCAAGATCGCCTAGAGTGAGATCTTCTGGGAAAACAGATAATATCATCTTTTTTAAATTCTTATTATTAAATTTTGGTCTAAAAAAATTTAGGTGAGCAGGAGAAAAGATTTCTTTTATGGTTTCATAGTTATATAGATCATCTACATAGTTTCCATCCTTTCCATGGGCTAGAGCTAGAGCTATTAAAGCTCCTGTAGAAGTTCCAGCAAATAGATTTGTATGTTTTAAAATATCAGGATATTTGTTATAAATGCGTTTTAAGATACGAGTAGATAGAGCACCACGTATTCCACCACCATCAAAGACAATAATTCTAAATGTAGACATTATATACCTCCACTATTATTTATATAATTAGTGTATTAGGATCATATAGGTATGTGCTTATAAATATTATATATTTAAGTAATAAATTTTAATTAAGTATATATTTACTTAGCTTTATTTATATATAAAATATATACTAAAAATGTGATTTATTTGTAAAAACTTTCCTTACATATTATAAAAATAAAAAGTATAATAGTCATATACTATTCCTACTCATGTAGTTTTTTGAAATTACCTGGGGAATAATTAAATATGGTAATAAGATCTAAAACTATGTAAAATTAAAAAGCATGAAAGTTGGTGAAGGCTAGGAGATAGTGTATTAATTGTATGCTACAAGGCTAGAATAAATATGAAAGATAAAAAAAATCAAAGAGATAACAAAGTATTATCACCTAAAATTACATCGATTAATGAAGAAATTTATTTTTTAGAGAGAAATATAAATGATGAGGATTGTTTTAGCAATATAATGGTTCTTGATTTTGATATGAGTAATGAAGGTGCATCTCATGTTGAAGTTTCAGAAGCTATATTTAAAAATATGAATTTTAGAGATGTAAAATTTCCTCATATTGAATTAATAGATGTGAGATTTGAAAATTGTGATTTATCAAATTCAAATTTAAATAATGGAATATTACATAGAGTAGAGATGATAAATTGTAAACTTATAGGACTAGATTTGGCAGATGCAAATCTTCAAAATGTTACTTTTAATCAGTGTAATGGTGATTATAGTAATATATCTTTCTCCACCCTTAAAAATGTTAATTTTATAGAATCATCTTTTAATAGTGTAAGTTTTGAAAATAGTAAATTTTCTAAGGTGGATTTTACCACTGTAAATATGAGACATGTTGATATATCAAAAGCTATGGTAAAGGGAATCGATTTTACTAGTAGTGATATAGAAGGATTAATTGGAGACATAAGAGATTTACATGGTATTATAGTTACTCCTATGCAAGCACTATCCCTTTCAAGAATTTTAGGGATTGTTATTAAGGAGTAAAAGCGTGTTAGTAGAACTCTTAAAAATAACTAGATAAGGTAACCATTTAAAAAGTTAAAATTTAAAATAGGTAAAATGCTATATATTTTAAATGTTATATGGTTAAAATTTTAAAATGTTATGTAGTTAAAATTTTAAAAAGCTGATTATACGGGTATATCACTTGGATTTAGGAGTAGAAGATGCTAAATTCATATAATAATGATTAATTAAAGTTAGGAGAAAACGGATGATAACAATAATATCTTCAACTAAATCCTTGGATTTTGAAAAAGAAATATTTATAGATGAAAGCACTGAGCCTATGTTTGTAGATGAGACAAGGAAATTAGTAAATATACTTAAAGAGTATACCGTTGATGAAATAGCAGAGATGATGAAAGTTAGCAGTAAACTAGCAGAGACAAATTATAATAGATTTCAATGCTTTTATGAAGATAATATAAACACTAGACAAGCTTTCTGGGCCTTTAGTGGAGAAGTGTATAAAGCTATAAATCCTTTTGGATATGAGAAATGGGACATAGAATTTGCCCAAGAGCATATTAGAATTTTATCAGGTTTATTTGGCGTTCTAAGACCTTTAGATAAAATAAAAGAATATAGGCTAGAAATGGCTACAAAATTAAGATGTCTACCAGAAGAAGACTTATATAAATTTTGGACAGAAAAGATTACTGAGAATTTGATTAATGAGCTAAATTATAGAGCGGATAACATAATTTTAAACTTAGCTTCTTTAGAATATTCCAAGGTAGTAAATAGAAATAAGTTAGGTGATATTAAGGTTTATGATGTAGAATTTAAAGAAAATAGAGAAGGAAAATTTAAAATTATAGGAACTTATGCTAAAAGAGCTAGAGGTTTAATGGTAACTTATATTGTTAAAAGCAATATAAACTCCATAGAAGATGTGAAAAGTTTTAAGGATGAAGGATATGCTTATAATGAAGAACTAAGTAGTACCTCTAAGCTAGTTTTCACGAGATAAGGGGCTTTAACAAAATAAGCTAATCTAAATAAATTGAAACTATAAAAAGTGATTATAAATGTATTAACCATAAAGAAATAGGGAATTATTACAATATATTAAATAAAAAACTTGTATTAAAATACAAGTTTTTTTATTTTGAAATATTATAAGGTGAGCTAGGAGCAAATTATGATAATAATTAATATATTAATTGTAATAATAGTGATTTTTATAATAATTATAAGTACTATAAATTGTTTATTTAATTATGCCACCCTTGGTAAAAAGCGTGATAAGGTAGAGACTTTCGAGAATCTTTCTACTATGGGGTTATGCTCTTTAAATGAGTATGAAAAACTAAAATTAGAAGAATTAGTTATAAAAAGTAAAGAGGGATACAATTTAAAGGGATATTATTTAAACTGTAATGTATCTTCAAATAAGGTAATAATACTGTTACATGGCTATCTAGTTGGACATTATAGGTCTTGCCAGTATATAAACTTTTTTATCAAAGAAGGATTTAATATTCTTTTAGTAGATCAAAGAGGTCATGGTAATAGCGAAGGCACTTATGCAACCTATGGAAGATATGAATGCGAAGATTTAGATTTATGGGTAAGTTATATAAAGAAAAAAATTGGAGAAGCATGCTTTGTAGGAGTACATGGTCATTCTATGGGAGCTGCCACTGGACTTATGTACTCAGTTTTAGGAAGAAATAAAATAAATTTTATAATATCAGAAGCTGGGTATTCAAATGTAATGGATGTGGTAAAAGGAAAATTAAATGAATATAAAATTCCATTTTTCCCTTTCTATAATCTTACTAATTATAAAATAAAGAAAATATGTGGATTTTCTTTAGGAGAAGTATGTCCAATGGATATGGTAAGAAAGAGTGAAATCCCAATTATGTTTATTCATGGAGATGAGGATGAATTAATACCATGCTGTATGTCCATGGAAATGTATGAAATCAAAAAAGGAATTAAAAGATTATGTATAATTCCAAATGCTAAACACAACACTTGTTACGCTACGAATAAAGAAAAATATGAAAAAGAAGTAAAAAGTTTTTTAAAGATGATTTAATAATTAAAAATATTTAATAAATGATATAAAATTAATATAAAGTAATAATTTAATGGGGGATGAAGAAAAATGAAAGTAGGATTAGTGCTATCTGGAGGAGGCGGAAAAGGTGCCTATGAGATCGGAGTATGGGAAGCTATAAAGGAGCTAAATATAGATAAGTACATAAAAGTAGTTTCAGGTACTTCAATAGGTGCTATTAATGCAGCTTTGTTTGCTCAAGATGATTTTGAAGAAGCAAAGAAAATGTGGAAAGAAGTCACCATAGAAAAATTATTACCTATAAATAATAGAGGTCTAATTAGAAAAGGAATAACTCTGACTATTGGTAGTAAAAATATGAATTTAGTAAAAAAATATATGTCTAAGCAGATGGAGCAAGGAGATGTCCCTAGAGATGGAGCAAAGGATATTATAGAAAAGTATATAAATATTGATAAGTTAAAAAGATTACAGAAAATATGTTATGTATCGTGTACTGAGATGCCAGAATTCTCTGCTAAATATTTTAGAGTAAATGACTATGAAGAAGAAAAAGCTAAAAGTATATTACTAGCAACGGCTTGCCTTCCTATGATATACGAGAGTGAAGAGATTGAAGGAAAGACATACTTAGATGGGGGATTAGTGGATAATACACCTATAAAGCCAGTATATGAAGAAGGCTGTGATATTATAATAGCTGTACTTTTATCTAAGGAAGCTAAGATAAGAAGAGAAGATTTCCCAAATGCAAAGATTATTGAGATAATTCCATCAGATATAGAAATAAGAGTATTAGATGGACTATTAAATTTAGATGAAGAGTCTAAAAATAAGAGAATTCAAAGAGGCTATAATGATACTAAAAATCTTTTAGAACCTATATTTGAGATGGCAAGATATCAATATAAAGAGGAACTAGAAAGGTGGTCTATGGAAAAGAAAGACGAAGAAAAAAATAGAGAAAATTGGCTAATAAGAAATACTAGAAAAATAAAGGATAGAATATTGAGTAAATAAAATTTTAACCAATTTATCTACTTAAAATTAATAATTATGGAAAATAAAAAGATGTAAATGTTTGTAGGTAGATTTCTCATGAAGTCTATCTATTTTTAGTAGAAATTATGTATAAATAAGTGCTATTATATATTTAGTAAAATTTAATTAAATATATATTTATAGGTAATTAAGAGAAGAGGTGAATTAAAGTGAATGAATTAGAGCAATGTAGAAAAGAAATTGATGAAATTGATAGGGAACTTTTAGTTTTGTTTGAGAGAAGAATGGATGTTGCTGTAAGAGTAGCTAATTATAAAAAAGAAAATAATTTACCAATATATGATGAGGAAAGAGAATCAAAGATTATTAAAAAGAATGTAGACAATTTAAAAAATAAGCACTATGATTTATTAGCAAGAAGATTTTTTTTAAGTATTATGGAGTTAAGTAGAAGTCTTCAAGAAACCATTATAAAAAAGCATAAGTAAAATTATTCAAATTAATCATATATAAAGGAGTAATGTTATGGAATTTTACGGCATATTAGGTGAAAAGTTAGGACATAGCTTATCACCTAGAATACATAAAATAATATTTCAGGCTATAGAAGTAGAAGGCGCATACAAATTATTTGAGATACCAAAGGGTAAGTTAGGAGAGTTTATAGATGCATTTAAGCTTTTAAAAATAAAGGGAGCCAGTGTAACTATTCCTTACAAGGAAGAAATTATGGAATATTTAGATGAAATATCACCAGAAGCACGAAGGATAGGTGCTGTTAATACAATAGCATTAGAAGATAATAATAAGTTATGTGGTTATAATACAGATTACTATGGTTTTGGATATATGCTAAAGGTACATAATATTAAGATACAAGACTCTGTAGCCGTAATTTTAGGTAATGGAGGAGCTACAAAGGCTACTGCGTGTTATTTATTAGATAATGGGATTAAAAAGATTTATATAGTGAGTAGGACTCCAGAAAAAGATAAGGGAATAAATCATGAAAGAGTTGAATTAATAGGATATGAACAGCTAAAAGAAATTAAGGGAGATATGATAATTAACACCACTCCAGTTGGTATGTTTCCTAATGAAGATGATATCCCTGTTGATGATAATATTATTAACAATTTTCAAATAGTGGTAGATATAGTATATAATCCAGCAATGACAAAGTTTTTATCAAAGGGTAAAGAACTAGGTAAAGAAATTGTAGGTGGGTTAAGTATGCTCATAGGACAAGGAGTAAAATCACAAGAAATATGGCAAAAGAATTCTATTGATGATCAAACAATTAAGGATATATATGAAATTTTAAATAGAGAGTTTAGTTAATTGTAAGGGGTGATGGCTATGAAGTTAATGGTTATAAATGGACCTAATCTAAATTTTTTAGGCATAAGAGAAAAAAGTATATATGGCTCTATAAGTTTCAAGGAGATTGAAACTTATATAAGAGAATCAGCTATATCATTAGGACATGATATAGAGATGTGCCAAAGTAATATAGAGGGTGAGATTATTGACTTTATCCAGAGAGCATATTATGAAAAATGTGATGGTATAATAATTAATCCAGGTGCCTTCACCCACTATAGTTATGCAATCTATGATGCTATTAAAAGTGTAAATATAGATACTGTAGAAGTACACTTATCACAAATTTATAGTAGAGAAGAATTTAGACAAAAATCTGTGACAGCTTCAGCCTGCATAGGCCAGATATGCGGTTTTGGAGAATATGGATATGTTATGGCTATGAATGCTCTAGAGAATAGAAAGAAGACTTCTATCTAAAATAGGTTATAATATTAATTAAACATTATAACCTAGAAAGAAGGGAAACTTATGGAAGAGATTAGTGACAGAATAATAGATTTATATATAAGCTTAACTGAAAGTGGAGTTAGATTTTATTATGAGGATGATACTAATCCTTTTAGTGAAATAAAAGAATTAAATTCTTGTGATGAAGAATATATAGAGTTTACAACAGATGAAGAAAATCAGGCAAAAGTATCTCTAGAAGACTTTAGAATATATCATTCAAAAGAAAACATAAATCTTTATGATTGGGTTGAGATAAGAGAATTTGATAGGCTTTTGGAATGGTTATAAGAAGTTTAGATTATTCTTTTATTACTATATTTAGTATAGTAATATATAGATATTTAAAATAAATTTTATATAGTGGTACTGAAAAACATAAAAATTATAAACAGTTAAGAAATAAACAACTAAGAAATCAACAGCTTAGTTGTTTATTATTTTATCCGATGACTACCCGCTCTAATACTCCCATCTTCTTCAAAGTGGGAGTAAAGAGCGGCTACGCCCCTGGATAACGATTTCTAAGCTTTAGTGGGAGTAAAAACCTCCTCTGAAGCAAAGAATTCTGTTTATAAAAAAATAATAATTGTGGATAAAATAAAGTAAATTTTCAGAAAAGTAGTGTATAACTTACATCTTATCCACTTAGTGTTGATTATATTGTGGATAAAAGTGTGGAAAATGTTAATAATTACATTAATTTCCATAGAGGCAGTTTACATTTTTATTTATAAGCTATGAAATACACTGTACTAAAAAATAGTACAGTTAAAAAACTTTCTAGTATTTAGTTAAAATTTAGTATAACTAAATACTAGGAAGTTTTTATTATATATTAGTTTAAAGTATAAAGGTAGAGAATTGTGGACAACAACAAGATATTTTCACAATTGTAGAGGGATAATAAAAGATTTAAGAAAAAAGCTTCAAAAAATATATTATAAATTTGAGGTATATGAAACTTAGTATTACTAAACATAAAGAATATTAATGTAAACATGTTTTTACCAATGCAAGATATATTCAAAGGTTCATCACGAAAAAAAAATCATTAAAATATAAAAAAGTTTTATAAATCTATTGATTTATTCATAAAAAAAATATAGAATAATATTGTTTGTTTAGTAAATGTAAACTTAAGGTTTATATATAATACACAAGATTGAGGTGAAATTGTGCAAATTGGAGAGAAGATTAAAAGTCTTAGAATGGAAAAACAATTAACTCAAGAGGAGCTTGCAAACAGATGTGAATTATCTAAAGGATTCATCTCACAAATTGAGAATGATCTCACATCCCCATCTATTGCGACGCTTATGGACATTCTACAGATACTAGGTACAAATTTAAATGAATTTTTTAGTGAGAAGGTTAATGAAAGAGTTAAGTTTACAGATGATGATATGTTCGAGACAGAGGATGAAGAATTAAAATATAGACTAAAATGGCTTATACCAGATGCTCAAAAAAATGAGATGGAGCCAATAATGCTCATATTAGAACCAAATGGAAAATACAAAGAAGAAGCTCCTCATGAGGGTGAGGAATTTGGATTTGTACTTCATGGCATTGTAAATCTACATTTAGGAGATAAACTATATAAAATACGTAAAGGAGAAAGCTTTTACTTTAAACCAAAGTCTAATCACTATATTTCAAATGCAGGAAAGACAGAGGCAACAGTAATCTGGGTAAGTACTCCACCGTCATTTTAAATAGACAGATTTAATACTGACATGAAGAAAGCATTAGATAATTACCCGATAGAGTATGCTTATATATCTAGGATAGTATAAGTAACATTATGTAAAAAAGAGGTGTTTATGTTGGTTGATAATATAATTGAAATTAAAGGAATATCTAAAGCTTTTGAAGATAATAAGGTTTTAGACAATATAACTTTAGAAATTAAAAAGAATGAGTTTGTAACCTTACTTGGACCTAGCGGGTGTGGTAAGACTACTACATTAAAAATTTTAGCAGGATTTGAAACTTGTGACGAAGGTGAAGTTATATTCGAAGATAAGAAAATCAATGACTTACCTCCATATGAAAGACAAATTAATACAGTGTTCCAGAAATATGCTTTATTTCCACATATGAATGTATATGAAAATATAGCTTTTGGACTAAAGATAAAAAAACTACCTAAGAGTGAAATAGATAAAAAAGTAAATGAAGTTTTAAAATTAGTAGATCTTAAGGGATTTGAAAAAAGAAAGATAGAATCTTTAAGTGGTGGTCAACAGCAAAGAATAGCTATAGCAAGAGCTATTGTTAATGAGCCAAAAGTATTACTACTTGATGAGCCTTTAGGAGCTCTTGATTTAAAACTTAGAAAAGAAATGCAAATAGAGCTTAAGAGAATACAGAAGCAATTAGGGATAACCTTTGTATTTGTAACTCATGACCAAGAAGAAGCATTAACTATGTCTGATACTGTTGTAGTAATGAATAAGGGAGTAATTCAGCAAATGGGTACTCCAGAAGATATATATAATGAGCCTGAGAATAAATTTGTAGCTAGGTTTATAGGAGAAAGTAATATTGTAGATGGTATAATGCTAGAAGACTTTAAGGTTAAATTCTGTGGACATGTATTTGAGTGTGTTGATAAAGGCTTTGAAAAAGATGAAGAGATAGATGTAGTAATAAGACCAGAGGATATAAAAATAGTACATAAAGAAGAGGGAAACCTAAATGGGATAGTAAAGTCATCTGTATTTAAGGGAGTTCACTATGAATTAGAAGTAGAGGAAGAAAACATGACCTTTATTCTTCACAATACTAAGAACTTTATTATAGGCACAGAAATAGGAATGGATATCTATCCAGAAGATATTCATATAATGAAAAAATCAGGAGAAGCATAGAATGAAAAAGAAATCATATTTAGCTTATCCTTATGTATTGTGGAGTTCTCTTTTTATAATAGTACCTCTTCTTTTAATTGTATTTTTTAGCTTTACAGAAAAGGTAGGCGGAAGCTACCAATTTTCTATAAATAATTTTAAAAGACTAATGGACCCTTTATACATAAAGGTATTTACAAGATCTATTAGCTTAGCCTTACAATCAACAGTTTTATGCTTAGTAATGGGATATCCTATTGCTTATATGATATCAAGAAAACCAGAACATAAACGAGGAATACTTATAATGTTATTTATTCTTCCAATGTGGATGAATTTCCTACTTAGAACCTATGCATGGCTTGCAATCCTAGGCAAGAATGGTTTATTTAATAACTTACTTAATATGATTGGATTAAATTCAGTAGATATATTATATACAAATGGAGCAGTACTTCTTGGAATGGTGTATAACTTCCTTCCATTTATGGTGCTACCAATATATACATCTCTATTAAAGATGGACCAAGATTTAGTTAATGCAGCTTATGATTTAGGAGCAGGAAAGATCACAGCTTTTGTGAAGATTATTTTCCCATTAAGTATACCAGGAGTTATCTCAGGAATAACTATGGTATTTATGCCAGCTGTGTCTACCTTTGTAATATCACAACTTTTAGGTGGTGGAAAGCACATGCTCATAGGGAACTTGATAGAGCAGCAATTTACCTCCGTTGGAGATTGGAACTTTGGCTCTGCAATATCTATTCTTATGATGATATTGATTTTATTGGCTATGGGATTAACCTCTAAGTTTTCAGATGGTGATGAAAAAGGAGGGGGGAGAGTATTATGGTAAAAGTAAAAAATTTATTTTCAAATATATATTTGGCTTTAATATTTATATTTCTATATGCTCCTATTTTTGCTCTAACACTATTTTCTTTTAATGATTCAAAATCTATGGCGAGATGGGAAGGCTTTACTTTTAAGTGGTATCAGCAATTATTTCATAATGACAGAATAATTTCAGCTTTGATAACCACTGTAGTAGTAGCTATATTAGCTTCACTTATAGCTACTGTTATAGGAACCATAAGTGCTATAGGAATAGATAGGATGAGAGGCCCTAAAAAAGCAATGCTTCTTAATATAAACTATCTACCTGTATTAAACCCTGATATAGTAACAGCAGTTGGGCTTATGATACTTTTCATATTTTTTAATATGAAGTTAGGATTTTTAACTATGTTACTTGCACACATAACTTTTAATATACCTTATGTAGTTCTATCTGTACTACCGAAGCTAAGACAGCTTCCAGATAATGTGGAAGAAGCAGCTATGGATTTAGGGGCGAAACCTATATATACTCTTAGAAAAGTAATACTTCCACAGATAAAGCCAGGTATAGTTTCAGGATTTTTGATTGCCTTTACAATGTCTATAGATGACTTTATTATAAGTTTCTTTAATACTGGGAATGGTGTAACTAACTTATCAATTGAAGTTTATTCTATGGCAAAGAGAGGTATTAAACCAGAGATTAATGCACTGACTACATTAATGTTTATAACAGTGTTAATACTATTATTATTAGCTAACAGAAAGCAATCTGTGGTAAGGAAGGGGTAATAATATGAAAAGATTAAAAAAGATTATAGCTCTAGTATGTACAGGGATAATGGTGGCAACTATGCTTACAGGCTGTGGTACAAAGTCATCTAGCGAAGTTTTAAATATTTATAACGTAGGAGATTACATAGATGAATCTCTAATAAAAAAATTTGAAGAAGAAACTGGGATAAAAGTAGTATATGAAACTTATGATACAAATGAAATCATGTACCAGAAGATTAAAAGTGGTGGATCAAAATATGATTTAATAGTTCCATCAGATTATATGGTTGAAAAGATGAAGAATGAGGGATTAATTCAAAAGATAAGTTATGATAACATTCCTAACTATAAAAATATAGATGAAAGCTTTAAAAATCCTAGCTATGATGAGAATAATGAATATAGCGTGCCTTATTTTTGGGGGACTTTTGGAATTTTATACAATAAAAATATGGTAAGTGATACTGTGGATAGCTGGGATATTTTATGGAATGAAAAATATTCTGGAGAGATTTTAATGCTTGATTCTGTTAGAGATACTATGGCTATTGCATTAATGAAGCTAGGATATTCTCAAAACAGTATCAATGAAAAAGAATTAGATGAAGCTAAAGCTGAATTAATTACTCAAAGACCTTTAGTTCGTGCTTATGTTAACGACGAAGGTAAGGATAGACTTTTAGGGGAAGAAGCTGCCATGGGAATAATTTATTCCGGAGATGCAGTAACTCTTATGGATCAAAATAAGAACTTAGCTTATGCAATTCCTAAAGCAGGTACAAATAAATGGGTAGATGGATTATGTATACCAACTGATGCAGAAAATAAAGATTACGCAGAACAGTTTATAAACTTTATGCTAGATCCAGAGAATGCTGTTCAAAACATAAATTATATAGGATATTCTACACCAAACAAAGCAGCTCTTGAAATGTTACCAGAAGAAGTTAGATCTAGTCCAGTAGCATATCCAGATAAAGCTATTCTTGATAAATGTGAATCTTTCTCAGATCTTGGTGATAACATTAAGCTTTATGATGAAAGATGGATTGAAATAAAATCTAAATAATTTAGATAACAATTAAAAAGGACTATCTCAAGATTGATATGTTCCCTTGAAATAAGCAGTTTTATTATTTTAACTGTCTATTACAAGTGGAGAATATTAAGATTCACATTGAGATAGTCCTTTAAGTTTTATATAATTGAAGTTACATAAATCAAGTAAGTACAAGATTTAAAATAACAGTAAACTAGTATATGATAATAGTAATATATTACAATTTAATTGTGGCTTAATGGATTTGATAATTGAAGCCAGAGATAGGAGAAAAATGCATGATATATGATTTTCATACTCATTCTAATAATTCCTTTGATTCTAAAGAGTCATTAGAGGATATGTGCGTTTATGCTATAGAAAAGGGGATTAAGCATATAGCATTTACAGAACATTTTTGTTTAAATAATATAAGAAAAACCTATGGATATATGAATTTTCAAAAATTCAATAAAGATATTGAAGAAGCTAAAGCTAAATTTTCTAAAGAACTTAATATATATAAAGGCATAGAAATTTGTGAGCCATACATTATGAAAGAAGATTACAAGAATGTGCTTGAAAATATAGATGTAGATGTAATTTTAGGTTCAGTACATAATATAAACAACATGGGGCTTAGAGATTTAATTAAGAACTATGATTATAAGGAAGCCTACGAACTTTATTTTCAAGAAGTTTACGATATGGTTAAAAATGCAGACTTTGATATAGCTGCTCATATAGACTTGTTAAATAGATATGCCTATAAAACCATAGGAACTTATGATTTTAAGGATAATATGGATATAATAGAAGAAATCTTTAAAATTATAATTGAGAGAGGAAAGGGCATAGAAATAAATACTTCCGTCTTTAGAGGAAGAGAAGACAATAGAGATAATTCTTTAAAACTTATAAAGCTATATAAAGCATTAGGTGGTGAAATAATAACTATTGGTTCTGATGGCCATAAAGCAGAAGATGTTGGACAATATTGTGAAGAAGCACTAGAAATAATAAAGGAACTTGGATTTAAGTACATATTTACATTCAAAGAAAGACATGCCATAGGGAATAGAATAGTATAGGAATGTTAAATAATTTATATAAGGAGAAAATCAATGGATATAAGAGTTCAAAGTAAATTAGATACATTTGCAGATTATACAATGCAATTAGGAAAAGTGATGAAATGGGATTATAAGCTGTCACATATGTTATGCTCAATGCTATACACAAATGAGGAGAGGCTATTAGATGTAAATCGTATAAGAGAAATGAAAGATTACATTAAAAAGAATACATCAATATTCTCTAATTTTAAAGGGTCAACTCTTCCTATAATAGCAACAATACTTTCTCTAGATGAAAATCCGGAGAGATTATTTGAAAAAACTCAGATTTTATATGAGAAAATGAAACAACAAGGGTTTCATAGTTCAGAGTATCTTACTATTGCTGCAATTCAAGTTGCTAAGACTAAGACCGAAGCTGAATATGATGATGTTATTAAACGTATGAGAGAATTCTATGATGGATTGCGTAAAGTACATCCATTTTTAACAAGTAAAGATGATTATATTTATGTTGCAATGCTAGGAATGACAGACATTGACGTAAGTTCAGCCATCAAGCGTATAGTAACTATAGAAGGGAGATTAAAACCAACCCTTGGGGGTGGAAATGCTATGCAAGCGCTGGCACTTGTGTTGCTTCTTGCTGATAATGATGAGGAGGAATTATGTAAAAAAGTACTTGAGCTTTATACTTATTTGAAGGAGAAAAATTATAAACTACGTTATAACGGAACAATGTCAACTCTTGGAGTCCTTGCAATGACGTCTAGTAGTATGCAAGTTATAGCAGAAGAATTAGTAAATGGTGCTGAATACTTAAAAGAGAAAAAAGGATTTGGAATATTTTCTATTAACAAAGTGCAACGTGCTATGTTTTCTGCAAATTTTGTAGCACTTCAATATGTTGGTGATATGAAGAATAATCTATTAGAAGGAACCGTATCAACTAACATTACTAATATTATTATTGCCCAGCAAATGGCAGCCATTGTAGCAACTATGGCAGCTACTACAGCAGCTGCAAAGTCAGCAAATTAAAAGTATTAACAAATAATTAAAGAAGAATCCACGATGATAAATTTTACTTAACATTATCGTGGATTATTAATTATATCATTATTTAAAACAAAGAAATAATGACAAATTGCAATAACAAATTGAGCTAATATATATTTAATATGAGTTGTAAAAGAATAGCACCTTATAATTTTGTTACACCATAAAGTGTATGTAAAATATAAGATTACAAGTAATGTTAAAGTTATAATACAATAAAAAACCTCACTTAGCATTAATAGTTAACTAGTTAAATGAAGAGCTTTAATTTATAATTATAAGTATAGAAGTATAAAATGATACTTAAAAGGAGAAAATGGTTATGAATAAAGCAGAAAAGCTAGTTATTGGATTAGGCTCCAAGCAAAGACTGTAAAAATACAAACACATTTTGTTTGGAGCCATTTTAAAATAGAGATTCTATAAAATAGCTTTGTGCAGTCTTTGCTTCGATATTTGAAAATAAAAATATTGAATAGGGGCAAAGATTATGAAATACGAAAATGCACAAAATGTATTACCAAAGGAAATTGTTCAATTACTTCAACAATATATTGATGGTAAATATTTATATATACCTAGAAAAGATGAGAATAAAAAGAGTTGGGGAGAAGATAGTGGATGTAACAGTGAGTTGAAGAAAAGAAATATTGAAATTTATAATAAATACAATAAAGGAATAACTGTAAAAGAACTTGCTAATCAATATTATCTTACCGAAAACAGCATTAGAAGAATTATTAGAAAATATAAAATGTGTACTACATAAAAAGTATTAATGATATTTGATAAATTATATTTTAATCTTAATATATGGTCACAGATAAGACATAATTATTTGTGAACTAACTATATTTTTATGGGCATGATATTATTTAAGTAATTAAATTATTATCAGGAGGATTAATATGAGTAAAATAAATATATTAGAATTAAATTTTAATCTTGATGAAGAAATTAATACTATTTATCCAGTTATATTAGAAGATGAGGATGAGATGATTTTAATTGATTGTGGGTATCCTAATTTTTTATGTTTAATCGAAGGGGTTGCAATAAATAATGGAGTTGACATAAAAAAATTATCTAAAATAATTATAACTCATCATGATTTTGATCATATGGGATCGCTAGCAGAATTTAAGAGAAAATATCCTACTATAGAGATATTATCATCAAAAGAAGATGAGCCTTATATTAGTGGTAAAAAAAAATCATTAAGATTACAACAAGCAGAAAGTATATATAATTCTTTATCAGAAGTAGAGAAGGAGAAGGCCAAAGATTTTCAGAAAATGCTTGAATCAGTAGAAAGTTGTGATGTAGATATATGTTTAAAGGATAGAGATTATTTTGATTTTTGTGGAGGTATAGAAGTAATATCTACACCAGGTCATATGCCAGGACATATATCAATTTATCATAAAGAGAGTAAATCATTAATAGCTGGAGATGCTTTAGTTATAGAAAACGAAGAGTTAGTAGTTGCATTGCCACAGTATACTTTAGATATAAATGAAGCTAGAAATTCTGTGAAAAAGCTTCTAAATTATGATATAGACAGGATTATATGCTATCATGGAGGCATATATACAAAAGACATAAAAGAAGCACTTAAAAGTATTTAATATAAATTTACCATTAAGTTTAACTTTAGGCATCTTCAAAAAACAAATAAGTCAGAATGCTCGTCTATTTTGTGTTATACTACATTAAAAGAACCCTTAGATAGTAGCTACTATCTGCGGAACCTATTTNNAAAATATACTTCCCATCTTTGACTTATTATTTATTTTCAGATGCCTTATTATAGATTTTCTTAGAATGTTGTGTTTTAAGAAGATATGATTAAACCACTAATACATTTTGAAATGTATTAGTGGTTTAATTTAGTTTCATGAAATAGAATTAAAAAGTTAAAATTTTAAATATATAAAAAGTTATCTATTTTAGTTAGTAGCTATTCATATCCATGCAAATTATTAAACTAGCTATTAAAACTATAATAATCATAATAAACCATAAGTGGTTTATTTTTTTATTCATAATAATATTTCTCGATAGTTATTGGATGTAATAGTGAATATTACGTAAGAATATTCCACAACGTATTTTTGATTTAGGGCAATAAACATATATAAGCATATGTTTGATTGAGGAAAATTGTGTAAAAATATCTACTAATACTTTTATAACCTATTATTGCATAAAACGTAAATACTAAAATATATATGTAAAGTAAAAATGATAATAATAATATCTAAATATTATTGAAAAGGAGGAGTTTTATGAAAAAGTTAGTTAAAAGAAATGATAGAAATCAAATGGCTATAAAAGCATTTGCTTGTGGTTGTGGGTGTTACTGCAGACCATATGAGGACGCTAATAGAGAAAGATTCCAATCTAATACTTATCACACAACAACGTCTCAATAAATAATGTATAGTGAAAAAGGAGATTTTAAGTATGAAAAAGCTAGTTAAAAGATCTACGAAACGAGAAAATACTTTAAGACCATATTGTAGTTGTTATATGTGTGGTTGTTATTGCAGACCATATGAGGATAATACTTCAGAAAGATATGATTCAAAACAATATACTATAGCCACAGAGGGAGTATAACAATAAGGTATAATAAAAAGTTTAATTCATATTAATAAAATGATCATAGTTTAATAACATTAGGCTTTGTTTTAAAGTTCTGTGTAGGTGGATTTTAAAGCAAAGCCTTAAGTAAAGGAAGTGATATTTATTTCTGGAGATGATAAGCAAATATTGAAAAGAATTTTAAAATATATATCAGTTTATAAGAAAAAAATCATTTTCATTGTGATAATTATGATAGTTTCAACGGGGATAAATTTTATCTTACCTATACTTAATAAAAAAGCTATAGATGATGGTTTATTAAAAAATGATATATCTATGGTGATTAAAGTTACTATATTAATTTTAGTATTAGTTATTATAGATCAATGTCTAGGTTTAATAGAAGTAAAGCTTAGCACATATGTAGGTAATATGTTTAACTATAAACTTAGCAGCATAGCTGTTAGAAAATTAATTAACATAGATATGGGATATATAAATAATAAAAACTTTACAGAAATTATGAATAATATAGATATGGATATAAGAAACATTACTAAGATAGTTGATGAGAGTTTTGTTATGAGGATTTTTAATATTTTCAAGATTATAGGAGGATTTATTGCACTTATAAGTATAGATTATAGACTTTCAATTATCATATTACTCATAATTCCACTTAAATATATTATTACAAAACATTTTACTGAAATAAGAAAAACATATTACAAAAAATATATGGATTATTATAAAGAGTATTCTAAATGGTATGGTGATAAATTAGCTGGAATTAAAGAAATTCAGCTTTTAGGGATTGAAGACTCTATAATGAAACAATTTACTATATGGCAAAGAAAAATAATAAAAACAGATATAAAGTCAAGAATCATAGATTCCTCAAATATGTGTACAGATATTATATTTTTACAATTCATATCGGCATTTATATATATATTTGGAGGATTTCTTATTCTAAGAAAAACTTTTACACTTGGAGGATTATTTGCTTTTTCAACCTATAGTTTTAGAGTAATCCAACAAACTGCTTCATTATTCAATATAAAATACGATATGGCTAAAATTTTATTATCATCTAAAAGATTATTTGATTTTTTAGATAAAGTAACTTCAAAAGAATTATCTTCAAGTGATAAAAAGTGTATTAGAGTTTCTAAAGATCAAATACAAGGGAACATTGAATTTAGAAATATTCACTTTTCATACTCTAAAGGGAATGAAGTTTTAAAAGATATAAGCTTTAATATAAGTAAAGGAGAGAAGGTGGCTATTATAGGACTTAACGGTTCTGGAAAGTCAACGCTTCTAGATATATTACTTAAGATTTATGAGCCATCTCATGGTGAGGTATATATAGATGGAATTGATATAAAAAATATAAATACTAGAGATTTAAGAAAAAATATTTCTGTTATAAATCAAAATAGCTATATATTTAATGGTTCTATAAGGGAAAATGTTGCTCTATTTAAGAGTACACCTGATGAGAGAATTAATGAATTATTAAAATTAAGTGGAGCTTATGATTTTGTAGACGAACTGGATGATGGGATTGAAGCTGAGTTGGGGAATAATGGCAGTAACTTCTCTGGTGGAGAGAAGCAAAAGTTAATTATTTCAAGAGCTCTTTTTAAGAAAAGTAATATCGTTATATTGGATGAGGCCACTTCAAACATAGATTTAAAATCTGAAAATCAGCTTAATCAATTATTTTTAAATGAGTTTAAGGAAAATACTATTATTTTTATAACCCATAGACCTTATGTCCTAAAGGAGCTAAATAAAATAATTGTACTAGATAAAGGAATTATTGAATCTATTGGTACACATGAGGAACTGGTTAGATGGAGTAAAACCTATATGAAAATAATCAAGGAACAATCAAGTCTTGTTATCTAATCCTATATAAATCTTAATATAAAAATATATAAGTTCATTATTAAAGTATAATAGGGGGTTTAAAGTATGAAAAAATTAAAAAGACACATAAAACTAATAGTATTATGATATCGGCATTTTGCTTCTGTGGGTGTGGTTGTGAGTGTAGGTATTATGAAGATTTTGCTTCTGAAAGAACTGATGCTAAGACATATAATAATATAACGGATGCTATGTGATAAAGAGAAAAGTTATTTCTATCTTATATTTAAATAATGCTTTAGAGATTTATTAGGATTTTAAAATTATATAGCTGCCTTTTAGGCAGCCTGTATGCTAAATATTAAAAAATATAGGAGTTGAGAAAATGAGTATTAAGGATGCTTTTATACATACCTTTAAAACTGCAGATAATTACTATATATATGATGTAAATAGCAATAGCATTATAAGCACTTCAGAGGATGTATATAATTGTTTAAAAAATAAGGATAAAATTAATGAGAAAGATATCAGTGTTGATACTTTAGAAAAGTTAAATGTATTAAGAGAAAATGGATTTTTAAGTAGTAAAAGAATGAAGACAATAGAACATCCAGCTACGGAGTTAATGCCTTTTTATATAAAGAATAGGATGAATGTTTTAACACTTCAGGTGACTCAACAATGTAATTTAAGATGTGCATATTGTGCTTATTCTGGTACTTATGATAATAGAATACACAATGAAAAAAGCATGTCCTTTGAAATTGCAAAGAAGGGCATTGATTATGTAATAAATAATTCAAGTGAATCTAATAGAATAGATATAGGTTTTTATGGAGGAGAACCTCTTTTAAGGTTTGATTTTATAAAACAGTGTGTAGAATATGCTGAGGTAAATGCTGAAGGGAAAAAATTACAATTCCATATGACCACAAATGGTACAATTTTAACAGATGAAATTATGAAATTCCTTGCAGAAAATAAATTTAGCTTATTGATTAGTTTGGATGGACCAGAAGAAATTCACGATAGGAATAGAACCTTTGCAAGCAATGGTAATGGAACATTTAAAACCATAATGAAGAATATATCAAAGTTTAAAAGTGTATATGAGGGCTATGTAGATAAATATATTAGATTTAATGCAGTGCTAGATGGTACTTCAGATTTTGAGTGTACTAAGAAGTTCTTTAGTGAATATGATGATGTTAAAGATTTTAAGGTAAATTTAAGCTCCATGGCAGAGAATTACTCTAAAGAAGAGAGAAGGGTTAATGAAGATGTTATGGTAAGTACTGGATACGAGAGGTTTAAAGTATTACTAAATAAGGTAGGTAGATTAGATGAAAAATATGTATCTAAACTCTTTGATAAGGAATTTTTAAGACTAAAAGATACCTTTTATAAAAGAGAATTAAATAATGAAATTCCTGATATAGGTCATCCAAGTGGTCCATGTATGCCAGGTATAAGAAAACTATTCTTAAATGTTGAAGGGAATTTTTATCCATGTGAGAGAGTTAGTGAATTATCTAATATTATGAAGATTGGAAATATAACTGATGGATTGTATATAGATAAAATACAAAATATTTTAAATGTGGGTAAAGTTAGCGAAGATGAGTGTAAAGATTGCTGGAGTTATAGATATTGCTATTTATGTTGTGCCTATGCAGATGATATGGACATACTATCTAAAGATAAGAAAATAATGAATTGTAGTAGAGTTAGACATGCTACAGAGGAAAATTTAAAGGAATTTTGTTTTCTCAATGAGATGGGATGTGACTTTGAAGAAAGTGATATAAACTATTTCACTTACTAAAGTAGGAGGTGTGTAAAAGTGAATAGATTGAGGGGCGTAGTTTATCCATATGATATAGAATCAGCATACTTTTTTAGATATGATTATTTTAATAAAGATTTTCAAGTTGTAGGAGCAGTTTCTCCACCAGGATGGGGATTACATGGGAATGATGTTTTAGGCGTGTGTAAAGAAAAACACTGTGGGATAGAGGTAGTCAAAAGCTTTAATGAAGTAGATGAGGATTTTGATACTGTAATATTAGTAGATTCATATAATGATTTAGACTTCAATACCTATATATTTCCTAAAGTTAAAGAAATTTTACAGGAAAAAAAGAACCTGATATGTACGAAAATTTTAGATAATGAAAGTAAAATGGCATTGAAAAAGTTATGCGAGAGTATTGGAGTTATATTTAAATATTACAATAATGAAACTTATAATTCTAATATTATAAAGGGTGAATTATATGATATAAATGTACCAGTAATATTTATAATGTCTATAGCAAGTAGAACAAATAAGTTTGATATACAGCTTACTTTAAAAAGAGATTTGGGAGAAATGGGATATAGAACTAGTATCATTGGAAGCAAAAACCATGGTGAAGTTTTTGGAATGCATAATTTTCCAAACTTCATGTTTGATGATCAGATTAGAGAAAGTAAAAAAATACTTATGTTTAACAGATTAGTAAAGGAGATAGAAAAGAATGAAAATCCTGATGCTATTATAATAGGTGTGCCAGAAGGAATAATGCCTATAGGAAAAGTATTAAATAATAATTTTGGAATTATACCATATTTGGTATGTAATGCTGTAAAGCCAGACACCACAATACTTAGTTTATTATACACAAAAAATTATGATAAGGAATATTTTGAAGAAGTTGAGAGGGTGCTAAAATATAAGTTTGACTGTAATATTGATTGCTATAATCTTTCTAATATATTTTATGATTATCAAGAGTCAGAAAATAATAATAGTACCATATATACTATAATTGATTCAGATTTTATAGATTTCAAGAAGGACAAGTACAAAAGTTCTAAACCTATATTTAATATATTAAATATAGAAGATGGAAAAAGCATGTCAAAATATATTACAAATATTTTATCTAATGGAGAAGAGATTATATAGGAATCAAATATTAACTAGATTATTTTTCACCGCTAATTTACAGGATATATGATAGACTAAGGTTTTTATAACTTTGTATAAAATTAAGGAGGAAATCATATGGAAACTTTACCTATACATGAGAGGGATTGTGTAAAAGATGGGTTAATTTCACTTTTCAAGGAAAGATATAATTTAGATTTTAAAGAAAGATATAGAGAATATTTAGATTCACATCTTTTAGGAGCAAAACTTAAGCTAAATACTCTAGATTTATTATATCTTTTTAAAGATGTAGAGAAAAAATTTAATATTATAATTCCAGAAGAAGAGGTAGTAAAGGGAAGATTCTCAACCTTTAACAATATATTAGAAATAATATATACCGAAATAAGTTAACAGTATTATGAAAAAAATACATGTAGCTATAATAGATGATGGAGTCAATGAAGGATTCTTTAATCTAGAGCTATTAAAAAATGTCGAGGTTAAAGAAAATTTAGAAATTATAAATAGAGTAGATTATGACAAAAATACAAAAAGTCATGGAACTATATGTGCAGGTATTATAATGAAATACTCTAAGGATGTAGTTTTGAGCAGCATAAAGATCCTTACTAATATGGAAGGAAGCGTAGACAAGCTCTGCACTGCTATACAGTGGTGTATTAATAATCAAGTAGATGTAATAAATATGAGTATAGGAACGATAGGATATGATGAAGATATTAGAAATTTAAAAGAATCTATTATTAAAGCAAATGAAAATAATATAATAGTAGTAGCAGCAAGCTGTAATGAGGGATATGTTTCGTATCCAGCAGTTTTTCATCAGGTTATTGGAGTAAAATGTGATTTCAACCATAGTCTTAAAGAAAACGAGTTTATATATAATATTAATGCTAAAGACAATGTTGAGATAACTTGCAACAGTACTCATTCTTTAATAAATTATAATGATGAAAGGATAATTTCTAAAAGGTGTAATAGTTATGCAGCACCGTTAATAACATCAAAGGTAGCCGAAATAAAGAAAGAGAATTTGGAATTAGAAAATATTAAAGAAATTCTTTGGAAAAACTCTTTAAATTATAATAGTGAAATTGTTTTTTATGAAGTAATTACAAATTTAGAATGGATAAAGAAGGCTATTATTTTTACTACTAATTATAATAGGTATTTAAATAATAACTTTATATTTAATATCTACAATATTATGGAGTTAGACAATAGCTCTCTTATATATATTTTTGAGGAAATAATACAATATTTAAATCTTCACAAAAAAGATTTATCACAGGTAGATACTATAATTTTAGATATCAATGAATTACCATCAAGAACTTTATTGAAATTATTGGAAGAATATCATAATGAATTAGTAATAATAAACAGAGATAAAAGTGATTATAGTGTAATTCATATGTTAGAAGAGAAAAATGAAAAGATATATTATAATCCTCTTTTTAATAACGAGATAGAACTAGAGTATTATGATGAAATACCTATAGTAGTTATATATGACAATGATGAAAAAAGACTTCTAGGAATTCTAATAAACTTATTAAGAGTCTTTAGAGCGTATGGATATAATGCTATTTCATTTACAAATAGCATTATAGGATCATGCTATGGTTTAGAATATATACCATTAGAAAGTTTTTTAGGATTGGAAGGATGTAATGATATTTTAAACAATAGAGTAAACTACCTAAATGGAGATATTTCTTTTATAGGAATTATAGAAGAAAAATATAATTTAAACCAAGAAGTTTTAATAGAAGAGAAGTTAGTTGTAGATATTTATATATTACCAGAGAAGAGGAAAAGTTATGGGCTAAAAAATGATAAGAAAGTTATTAGGTTTACAATTGAAAGTGAAGTGAATTCAGATTTTATAAAGAAAATCTATGAAGATATTTTAAAATGCTATGATAAAATATAGATTGTAAATTGCAATAACAGGATGAGTGAAATATACTGATTTTTCACCAATCACTTTTAAACCATTTATAGAAGTCTCTCCTTTGTTAGATGTTTTCGGCAAATTAACATAACAAATTTGAGACTTTTTTCTATACTTTTCTCACTTTTCAAGTGAAAATTAAAATCAAAGCAACTAAGGTTATAATGCCATGCTCCTCAAGTCTTTATTATATCTGTGAATAATTCAGGTTTATACATTAAGTTTAGTATATATAGAGAAAAAACTAATAGTGAATAATATATACAATGAATATTATGCTAAAATTAAAATGATAAATAGAAAATAGTCTAGTTTATACAAGTTACAAATAATTATTTTAATAAGGGGTGAGTGAATGAAGAGTCTAATAGTTTTTTATTCATTAGAAGGTCATACCAAATTTATTGCTAACATTATTGCAGAAGAACTACAATGTGATTTACTTGAATTAAAACCGGAAAAAGAAATTCCTAAAACAGGATTTCGAAAATTCTTTTTGGGTGGTAAGAGTGCAATATTTAAGGAAAAACCAACTTTGCAAAACAAAGTTCCTAACTTGAAAGAATATGATACTATACTAATTGGTACGCCTATTTGGGCCAGTACTTATGCACCACCAGTAAATACTTTTGTTTCTGACAATGAAATAAAGCAAAAGAAAATCTGCTTTTTTGCTTGTCATGGTGGTGGAGGTGCAAAAAAATGTTTTAAGAAATTAGAAGGTGTTTTAACAGGAAACATTATACTTGGAACAATTGATTTTATAGATTCTAATGATGATGAAAAAGAAAAGAGAGATAAAGTGAAAAATTGGTTAGCCGGTATTAAAATATCTAAATAATTCAACTGAGTATGTTAAAATTGCTGAAATATTTATTTCAAAAGTCATAATTAGGTTATGGCTTTTTATTTTATCATTAAAAAGTTGGTCTTTTATTTATATTTCATAAAATTTTTAAATAAATTATATAATGTATTTGAAGGTATTGATTCAATACATATAATCATAAGTGATTATATAATTAACATATTTTTAAAACAATGTATTTTAAGGAAAATATTGAATAAAAATATAATAGCGTTATAATATACTTGTATGTATTATTTTTAAATTTAGGGGGGAGTTAATTGAACAATTTAAAGGTCACTCCTTTAAGAGGAGAGTATGAAAAATGTGGTGGAAAGATTGTAGAGTTTGCTGGATATGAATTACCGACTCAATTCAAAGGAATTTTATATGAACATGAAGCAGTAAGGGAAAGAGCAGGTTTATTTGATGTTTCTCACATGGGCGAAATAGTCATAAAAGGAAAGGATGCCGAAAATTTTGTTAGTTATCTTTTAACTAATGATGTAAAAGCACTTAAAAGTGGAGAGGTTATATATAGTTTTATGTGCTATCCTAATGGTGGTGTGGTGGACGATTTATTGGCTTATAAATTCTCAGAACATTATTACTATTTGGTTGTGAATGCTAGCAATAAAGAAAAAGATTTTCAATGGATGTTAGATAATAAGGGCAAATTTGAAGTAACTATTGACGATATTTCAGAAAATGTAGCTCAATTAGCGCTTCAAGGCCCTAAAGCTCAAGAGATATTACAAAAATTAACACAGTTAAATTTAGAAGATGTAGGATTTTTCAAATTTAAAGATGATGTGGAGATATGTAGTAAAAAGGTTTTAATTTCGAGAACAGGATATACAGGTGAGGATGGTTTTGAAATATACGCAAAACCTGAAGATGTAGTACTTTTGTGGAGAGAGATACTTAAAGCGGGAGAGAATCAAGGCGTTGAGCCGATTGGTCTTGGTGCTAGAGATACGTTAAGATTTGAAGCTACTCTTCCACTGTATGGAAATGAAATGGATGCAACTATAACTCCTTTAGAAATGGGCTTTGGATTCTTTGTTAAACTTAATAAAGAAAGCTTTATTGGTAGGGATGCTTTAATAAAACAAAAAGAAAATGGTTTAACTAGAAAACTAGTAGGTTATGAATTATTAGATAGAGGTATAGGTAGACATGGTTATACAGTAATTAAGGATGGTAAGGAAATAGGGCATGTTACTACTGGTTATATGTCTCCTACTTTAAAGAAAACTATAGGATTTGCTTTAATTGATGCTAAATATGCAGCTTTAGGTACTGAAATTTTCATAAAAGTTAGAAACAAAGAATTAAAATCAATAGTTGTTAACAAAAAGTTTTATAGTAAGAAAACACAAAAATAAGGGGGATTAAGTATGTTAGTATTAGAAAATTTATTGTACACAAAAAATCATGAATGGATAAGAGTAGAAGGGGATAAAGCTTATATAGGTGTTACAGATTGTGCACAAAGATTATTAGGAGATATAGTTTTCGTAGATTTACCAGCAGAAGATGATGAACTATCTAAAGGTGAAGCTTTTTCAACAATTGAATCTGTTAAAGCTGCTGAAGAGATTTTTATGCCTGCTAGTGGAAACGTTTTAGAGATTAATGAAGATTTAACTGACAATCCAGTTTTAATAAATGAAAATGCTTATGAGGCTTGGATGATTTGTGTAGAATTATCTAATAAAGATGAATTAAAAGACCTATTAAAGGCTGAAGAATATCAAGAATTATGTAAAGATCTATGTGAAGAAGGTGAATAATATGTTTCCATATATCCCTATTACAGAAAGAGAAAAAAATCAAATGCTTGATTATATTTCTGCAAAATCAATAGAGGATTTATTTAAAGATATTCCTGACAGTTTAAAATTAAATAGAGAATTAAATATTGCTGCAGGTTTATCAGAATTAGAAGTTCAGAAAATTATGACTACCTTAGCTAATAAGAATAAATCTACAGAGGATTTAACTTGTTTTTTAGGTGCAGGCATATACGATCATTATATTCCTTCTGTATGTAAACATTTAACTGGAAGAGCAGAATTTTATACAGCGTATACTCCATATCAACCAGAAATTAGTCAAGGAACTTTACAAGCAATTTTTGAATATCAAACTATGATTTGTAACTTAACAGGTATGGAGGTTTCAAACTCATCTATGTATGATGGAGCTACAGCAGCAACAGAAGCATCTGTAATGGCTATAGAAAATACAAAAAGAAATACAATAATGGTTTCTAAAACAGTACATCCAGATACAAGACAAGTTTTAAAGACTTATCTAAAATATAAAGGATACAATTTACTAGAAATTGATGAAAATGACGGAGTTACAGATATTGAAAAGGTAAAAGCAGCATTAAACAAAGATATAGCAGGTGTTATTATACAAAGTCCCAACTTCTTTGGAATTATAGAAGAAGTAGAGGAGTTAGAAAAAATTATTCATTTAAATAAATCTTTATTTATTATGAGTGTAGACCCATTATCTCTAGGCATTTTAAAAAGCCCAGGAGAACTAGGTGCAGATATAGCTATAGGTGATGGTCAAAGTCTTGGTGCTAATATTAACTTTGGTGGACCAGGTCTTGGATTTTTAAATACTACTAAAAAGCTTATGAGAAAAATGCCAGGAAGAATAGTAGGAGAAACTGATGATGGTCATGGCAATAAAGGTTATGTATTAACTCTTCAAGCAAGAGAGCAACATATAAGAAGAGAAAAAGCTACCTCTAATATATGTTCAGACCAAACATTATTGGCTGTCGGAGCTGCTACGTACATGGCGACTATTGGAAAAGAAGGTATAAGAGAAATAGGAATTCAATGTATTAAGAAATCTCACTATGCTTTTAAAAAATTAATAGAAAGTGGAAAATATAAGCCTTTATTTAATAAGCCATTTTTCAAAGAGTTTGCAATTAAATCAGATGCTTGCCCATATGAAATAAATAACAAATTATTAGAAAATAGTATTTTAGGTGGATATATTTTAGAACAAGATTACCCTCAGTATAAAAATTCTACTTTACTTTGTGTAACAGAAAAAAGATCAAAAGATGAAATTGATAAATTAGTTAAAGTGATGGAGGAGATATAATGAAAAGTTATAATAAAGTTATCTTTGAACTATCATGTGAGGGTAAAGTAGGATATAAACTTCCAGAATTAGATGTAGAGGATATAAATATAGATTCTGTTATACCTAAAAATATGTTAAGAGAAGAAGAAGCTTTTCTTCCACAAGTAAGTGAAGTTGATGTGGTTAGACATTACACTGCACTTTCTAATAAAAACTATTGTGTAGACAAGGGTTTCTATCCTCTGGGGTCTTGTACTATGAAATATAATCCTAAAATTAATGAAGATATGGCTATACTTCCTGGTTTTAGTAAAATTCACCCTAAAGAATCTGCTGAAAATGTGCAAGGTGCTTTAGAACTTATGCATGACCTTTCATTAAGATTATGTGAAATTACAGGCATGGATGATTTTACATTGCAACCTGCTGCAGGAGCTCACGGAGAATTTACAGGGCTTTTATTAATGAAAGCATATCATGAAAGTAGAAATGATTTTAAGCGTAAAAAAATAATAGTTCCTGACTCAGCTCATGGAACAAATCCAGCAAGTGCTAAAGTAGCAGGATTTGAAGTAGTTGAAATTAAATCTGATAATGAAGGTTTAGTTTCAATAGAAGAGCTTAAAAAAGTTTTAAATGATGAAATTGCAGGTCTGATGCTTACTAATCCTAATACTTTAGGTCTATTTGAAAAAAATATAGAGAGTATAAGCAAGTTAGTTCATGAAGCTGGTGGTCTCTTATATTATGATGGAGCAAATTTAAATGCTATTATGGGAAAAGCACGTCCTGGAGATATGGGATTTGATGTGTGTCATTTAAATCTTCATAAGACTTTTTCAACACCACATGGTGGTGGTGGTCCAGGAGCAGGTCCTGTAGGTGTGTGCGGAAAACTTTCTAAGTTTCTTCCAGTGCCAACTATAAAAAAGGAAGAAGAAAAGTTTGTATTTGATTACAATAGACCTGATTCTATCGGAAAAGTAAGAAGTTTTTATGGTAATTTCGGTGTATTAGTTAGAGCGTATACCTATATACTAACTATGGGAAGAGAAGGCTTAAAAGCTGCTTCAGAGAATGCTGTGTTAAATGCCAATTATATAAAAGAAGCATTAAAAGATTATTATAAGGTAGCTATAGACAATGTATGTAAACATGAAGTTATTTTTGCTGGATTAAAAGACAATCCAAATCATGTATCAACTCTTGATGTAGCTAAAAGATTAATTGATTATGGAGTACATCCACCAACAGTTTACTTCCCTCTAATAGTTGAAGAGGCTCTTATGATAGAACCAACTGAAAGCGAAAGTTTAGAGTCTATCAATGAGTTTGTTGAAGTTATGAAAACAATAGCTATAGAGGCTAAAGAGAATCCGGAAGTTTTGCATGAAGCACCTAAAAATGCTTTAGTAAGACGATTAGATCAAGTTAAAGCAGCTAGAACACCAATTTTGAAGTGGAGTAAATAGAGAATTAAGAAGTAAAGTTAACTGTCCTAAAGGCATTAATATAATAGGATCAAAAGTTATATGTAGTGCCTTTAGGTACAGATGTGTTAAACTTTTAACTAAAACTAGGTTTATATCTAAATAGTTACTATAATAAAACATCCAGAATGTATTAGGAGGCATAATTATGAAAGATATAATTATAATAGGTGGAGGACCGGGAGGTTACGTAGCGGCCATTAGAGCAGCTCAATTAGGAGCAAAAGTATGTCTTATAGAAAAAGAAAGTTTAGGAGGAACATGCTTAAATTATGGATGTATTCCAACTAAAACTATATATAGAACTGCAGAGCTTTTTAGTAATTTAAATCATATTGAAGATTTTGGTATTAAAGCATATAATCCTGAAATAGATGTAGCTAAAATTCAGGAAAGAAAGAGAAATATTATAAAAACTTTAGTAAGTGGTATAGAATCTATTTTAAAAGGAAACAACGTAGAGCTTATAAGAGGTGAAGCTACATTAATTGATAAAAATACTGTAATAGTATATACCGAAGGCAAAGAAATGACTATTGAAGCTAAAAATATAATTATAGCTACAGGTTCTGAGTCTGAAATTCCATCTATTGAAGGAGTATATAGTAATAAAAATATTATAACAAGTACTGAACTTTTGGATTTTAACCATATACCAAAATCTTTAGTAGTTATAGGTGGTGGAGTAATTGGAATGGAATTTGCCAGCATCTTTAATGCTATGGGAAGTAAAGTGACTGTTATAGTTGCAAGAAATTCTATACTGTATGATATAGATAAGGATATTTCAAAGAGATATGCCGCTATGGCAAAAAAGACTGGAATAGAAATTCTTACTTCAACTAAAGTAATGAGCTTTAGCGGTGAAGAAGAAGTCATTATAAAATGTCAAGGTAAAAAAGGTGAATTTGAAGTAAAAGGAGAACAAGTACTTCTTGCAAAAGGAAGAAAACCTAATTATGAAGGCATTGATGTAGAAAAATTAGGAATAGACATATATAAAAAAGGCATAGTGGTTGATGATAATTATGAAACTTCTTTGAAGGGCGTGTATGCTATAGGTGATGTAAATGGGATTTCACTTCTTGCTCACGCAGCTTCCCATCAAGGAGTAGAAACCGTAGAACATATATTATTAAATAAGACTTGTCATAAGGCAGTGATTCCTTCCTGTATTTTTACTTTCCCTGAAATAGCAGTAGTAGGACTCACAGAGGAAGAAGCAAAAGATAAAGGAATAAGTTATAAAAAGAATAAATTTTTATTTGGTGCTAATGGAAAAGCTTTAGCTTTAGGTGAGGGTGAAGGTTTAGTAAAAGTTATAAGTGATGAAAACAACGTGATTTTAGGTGTACACATTCTTGGCCCTCATGCTTCAGATTTAATATTAGAAGGTACAATAATGGTAGAAAAGAAAATGACAGTTTCAGATTTGAAAGAAGTAGTTCATAGTCATCCAACTCTAGGAGAGGCATTACATGAAGCAGTTTTAGGCTTGAACAAAGAGGCTATACACAGTATAAATAAGTAGCTATTATTTTAAATGTATGTAGCAGTATAGCTTAGGCATCTTCAAAAAATAAATAAGTCAGAATGCTCGTCTGTTTTGTGTTATCTGATGACTACCCGCGCTAAAAATCCCCCCTGTTTATTTTTTTTTTTTTTTTTTTTTTATTTTATTTTATAAAAATAATAAA
>DCDL01000059.1:64652-105112 GCA_002316385.1 Clostridium sp. UBA1056 | reverse complement strand
AGAAGTTAGCAAAACTGCTGTACAAGATTTAATAAATAGAATAAATAACAAATAAGAAATGTTCACAATAAAAATATCCTAGGAAAATAGCCTAGGATATTTTTATTTAGAGATTAATAAAATATAGAAAATATTTTTATTTAAAATTGTATTCAATGTTGACATAGTGTATATAAACGATATATACTGTTAATATAAAGAAGCCTAACAGCTTAATTTTTTTAAGGATACTGTATATACTGATCATTAACAGAATAATAAATACAGATTTAGTATGTGATAAATTCACTATGAGTATATGTGATGGTACATAATTAATGGAGGTGCTATTATGTCCAATAAATTATTAGAAATAAAAAATTTAACAAAAGAGTACGATGGGTTTAAATTAGATGATATCTCATTCACTTTGGATAAGGGATATATTATGGGGTTCATAGGAGAAAATGGAGCAGGCAAAACAACCACTATAAAATTAATTATGAACTTACTTAAAAAAGATAAGGGAGAAATCAAGATTTTTGATAAAGATAATATTGAATATGAAGAAGAGATAAAAGAACGCATAGGCTTTGTATATGACGAGTGTTTTTACTATGAGAATTTATCTATTAAGGATAATGAAAAAATAATTTCAGGATTCTATAAAAAATGGGATACAAAAGTATTTGATAACTATTTAAAGAAATTTAACTTAAATAAAAAGCAAAAAGTTAAGGAATTATCTAAGGGTATGAAGATGAAGTTTGCTATTGCATTAGCCCTTAGCCACAAGGCTGAATTTCTAATATTAGATGAGCCAGCATCAGGATTAGATCCAGTTATGAGGCGTAGTATTTTAGATGTACTTCAAGAGGTTATACAAGACGAAAATGTTGGAATTTTAATCTCTAGTCATATAATTTCTGATTTAGAGAAAATAGCAGACTATATAACTTATATACAAAATGGAAAGATAATTTTATCTAAAGCTACTAATGATTTAATGGAGGAATATAAGATAATTAAAGGTGATAAATCTTTATTAAGTAAACTTGATAAGAAAGCTATCTATGGACTTAGGGAAACATCCTATGGATTTGAGGGAATAATAAAAGATATACACATTGATAGAGCTGTAAAGCAGCAACTTGTTACTGAAAGACCGTCCTTAGAAGAGATTATGGTAGCTATGAATAAGGGGGTAAGGAAATAAATGTGGAAGATGGCTTTAAGAGATTTAAGGGGGATATTTAATTTATATAACAATAAAAATGGTCTAATAATGATAGTGATAGTGATATTCTTTAGTATTGCAAATAAAGGTGAAGGGTTATTTAATTATTTTTTATTAATTGCTGGAGTCATTAGTATAGCCTTTACTGAGATGGAAGCTAGAGATAAAGTTCATATTAGTATACTCAGTAGTCCATGTAAAAGAAGTGATTATGTATTAGGAAAATTTTTATCTACAATTATATGGATATTATCTATAACAATAATAGGATTTCTATTAAACAATTTAATTTATATGATATATCCAGCTGAATATTTAAGATTGCCTATATCCATAGTTAAAATATCAATTAGTTATATTCTTATTTTTGTAGCTCTTTACTATTGTGTATATTTTTCTTTAGGAATAAAGTTTGCACGAATATTTTACTTTATTATTTTCTTTGTTATAATGGCAGGAACATTAGCTATAGGTGAGTTTCTTAAAGGGGAATCACTACCTAATTGGTTATCTAGCATAGAGACGTTTTTAACATTGATTCAAAGCAATACTATAACTAGTAATATTATATTAGCTATACTAGTTATAGCTATTTTAGCTTTGATAGCTGCTGTATCAGTAGTCATTTATGAAAAGAAAGATTTTTAGGAGGTATAATTTATGGGAGCACTTTTAAAAAAGGACTTTATAACTAGTAGATATGTCTATACTGTAGCTATTTTGATTGTAGGAATAGCAATATGTGTTTCTTCTATGTATAGCTTTGAAGGAGGTACACTTATAATTTATCTTATAGGGACTCTTATGGTACCTTTAATGGCAAATAAGTTCACTGCTACTGATGAGATGAGAAGAAACTATGATGTTATAATTAATAGTTTCCCGGTGAGAAGGATTGATGTAGTACTAAGTAAGTTTATCTATTATCTAGTATCTTATATTTTAACTAGCTTTATACTTCTAGCAATAATTACAATAGTTGGAAACTTTCATAAAGAAGAATTAACTATGATTTATATTATTCAATCCCTATCCTTTATATATTACTGTTTAATAATTGGAGTTACTAACTTTATATATTATAGATATGACTATAGTGTTGCCACAAAATATTCCGCAATTATCATTATTGCAGTTATAAATGTACCTATAATGATTTTGAAATTTATTGATAAGTTAAGTCCTAATATTTTTATTAAAGGTAGTGAGTATTTGTTAGAAAGTACATCTCATGGAGCTTATTTTGGTACAGCTATAATCCTAGTAGGGATAATTATATATATTTTATTTATAGGATTATCTATAATTGGATATAGAAAAAGAGATTTATAGTATTATTGTAGTTTATACAAGAAATTTAAACTGGAGGAAATTCAATGAATATAATAATAAATAACTCTTCAGGAGAGCCCATATATTCTCAAATAGAAAAGCAAATAAAGGATGACATTTTAACAAATAAGCTATCTCCTAATGAGCCATTGCCATCTATACGAGGACTGGCTAAGGATTTGAGAATTAGTGTTATAACAACTAAAAGGGCTTATGATGAGCTTGAGCGAGGAGGGTTTATATATACAGTTCCAGGCAAGGGCTCCTTCGTTAGCGCTCAAGATAAAGAGCTTCTAAAAGAATCCATAATGAGAAATATGGAGGAGTATCTAAGTAAAGCTATAGAGGAAGGCATCAAAGCAGGAATTACTTTAGATGAAATTATAGAAAGTTTAAGGGTGCTTGCTGAAGAATATAAACTATAGTAGGAGGAAGGCAATGGATAATATATTATATATAAATAATTTATGTAAAAAATATAAAGATTTCCAGATGAATAATGTATCTCTAGAATTACCTAAGGGATTTATTATGGGGTTAATAGGAGAAAATGGAGCTGGTAAAACTACGCTAATAAAGATGATAATGAACCTAGTAAAGAAAGATAGTGGAGACATAAAGGTATTTGATAAGGATAATATTAAATTCGAGAGGGAGATAAAGGATAGAATAGGTTTTGTCTATGATGAAGCTTGTTATTATGACCATATGTCTCTAGAAGAAAATGGAAAGATGTTTTCTACATTATATAGTAAGTGGGATAATGATAAATTTCACCATTATTTAAATAAGTTTTCTCTTAATAAGGATAAGAAACTAAAGGAACTTTCTAAAGGAATGAGAATGAAATTTTCTTTATGTTTAGCTCTTAGTCATGGAGCTGAGTTTATAATAATGGATGAACCTACTGTAGGATTAGACCCAGTAGTTAGGTCAGAAGTTTTAGAAGAACTTCAAAATCTAATGGAGAATGAGAATATGGGAGTATTAATATCTACTCATATAACTTCAGATCTTGAAAGAATAGCAGATTATATTACTTTTATAAAGGAAGGAAATATTATATTTTCAAAGCCAAAAGATGAAATAATGGAGTCTTATAAAATTATTAAAGGAGATAGCAGCTTACTTACAAAGGATGTAGAAAAATACTTTGAAGGTATAAGCAAAAATAGATTTGGCTTTGAAGCATTGACATCACAGACTAATAAGGTAAGAGAAGTTTTAGGAGATAAGATTATAATTGATAAAGCTACACTAGAAGACATAATGATTTTGAAAAATTAAAAATGAATTAAGGCATCTTCAAAAAATAAATAAGTCAGAATGCTCGTCTATTTTGTGTTATACTGCGTCAACAGAACCCTTAGATAGTGCTACTATCNNGAACCTGTTTCCTTGTCTAACTCAAAATATACTTCCCATCTTTGACTTATTATTTATTTTCAGATGCCTAAGCTATAATTAACCATGTTCTATATATAACTAAGTTTTAGCTATATATAGAACATGGTATTTTATTTTTTTATTTACATAAAAGTAAAAAGAAGAATGAATCGTTAAAAGGCGAAAGTACATGGTGAAATTATATAGACATTCTTCGTAGTACGAAGTAAAATATTTATTGATATGTTATAGAAATATTAATGGGCAAATTAATTGCGATTATTAATATTAATCTTAATAACATAAAATATTATAATAATGGGGATTGATATTATGGAGAAAAGAATAGACTTAACAGAAGGGTCTATAAGTGGGAAGTTAGTTAAACTAGCGCTTCCAATCATGGCAACTTCATTTATACAAATGGCTTATAATCTGACAGACATGCTTTGGGTAGGAGGAATAGGAAGCGGAGCATTAGCAGCAGTAGGAACGGCAGGATTCTTTTCTAATTTGGCGGCAGCTCTTACCATGATTGCAAAGGTTGGAGCAGAGGTTAAGGTATCACAAAGTTTAGGACGTAAAGATGAAAAAGCAACACGAAATTATATTGTAAGTGCCCTTCAAATAAATATAGTATTATCTTTAATAATGGGTATGGTTGTGCTATTATTTAGAACTCAGTTTTTGGCATTTTTTCAACTAAAAAATATAGAAGTAATATCTATGGCAAAGACTTATTTAGGTGTAATAGCAGTTGGTATGGTTATAACAAATCTTATACCTGTATTTACAGCAATATTTAATGGAGCAGGTAATAGTAAAACACCTTTTATCATTAATACTATAGGATTAGTAGCCAATATTATATTCGATCCCTTATTAATCTTTGGATTTGGCCCTATTCCTAAAATGGGAGTTCTAGGAGCAGCATTAGCAACTATAGGATCGCAAGGTATTGTTGTAACTTGCTTCATAATATCAGTTGCAAGAAGCAAAGAAAAATATTTTAAATTTAGTATATTTAAAAAGCCTGATTTTAGAGCTATAAAAACTATATGTAAGCTAGGAATTCCTTCTGGAGTTCAGAATGGATTATTTACTACATTTTCAATTTTAATAGCAAGAGTAATAGCTGGTTCTGGAGAAGTAGCTATAGCAGTCCAAAAGGTTGGAGTTCAAATTGAGGCGATAACTTGGATGACAGCAGGCGGATTTTCAACAGCTCTTAGCTCTTTTGTGGGACAAAATTATGGAGCTAAAAAGTATGATAGAATTAAGGAAGGCTATAAGGCTACTATTCTTATAGCTAGTATAGTAGGAATTTTAGCAACCCTATTATTAATAATAGGTGGGGAAGCAATATTCTCAATATTTATTCAGGAAGAAGATGCTATAATGCTAGGAAAGGATTATTTAAGAATCCTTGGATATTCTCAATTATTTATGTGTATTGAGATTACAACAGTAGGAATGTTTAATGGATTAGGAAGAACATACATACCTGCAGCTGTAAGTATTATTTTAACAGGTCTTAGAGTTCCAGCATCTATGGTATTGTCATCCCCAGATATTTTAGGTATAGATGGAGTTTGGTGGAGTATCAGTATGAGTAGTGTACTTAAGGGAATAGCCATTGTAGCTATTTTATATTACATGACCAAGAGTAAGAGTTTATTACAAGAAAACGCAAATATAGAAATGACTTAACAATAATTTATCTAAAGAATAACCAGCGTTTTCAATCAGCTTTTCAGATTATATAAAATAAGATGGGATTTTTTATTCCATCTTATTTTTTGCAAGTTGAATTTTTTCTATGATTACGCTGTAAGAGCCATCTGGTGATGAAACTTCCACTTGTTCTCCTAAATTTTTTTTATATAATGATTTACCTAAAGGACACTCTATACTAATTTTATTATTAAGAGGATCTGATTCAACGGTAGTTACCATGGTGAAGTCTTCAGTTTCCTCATCATCTGAAAATCTTAGTGTCACAATTTTCCCGATACCAACTTGATTTTCTGATATGTTATCATTTATTATTTTAGTAGTCTTAATCATTCTTTCTAGATAGCCCATGCGCCTGTTATTGTCAGCTCTATTCTTTTTAGCTGCTTTATACTCAAAGTTTTCGCTTAAGTCACCATGGGCTCTAGCTTCTTTTAATTCTTCATTTATCTGGAATCTAACTACATTTTTTCTATGCTCAAGTTCATCAATTAGAATTTGAAGTGCTTCTTCAGTAAGATAATTATACATAAGTTAAAACCTACCCTCTAAATTTAAAATATATTTATATACTAATATTATACAGCTAAAAATATTTATATAATATGGTCTTTTAAATTTATTTCTTGTCTATTGATCCTAGCATCTTCGATGAGATAATGAGTTATTTAAAGAGTTAAAAATCTTATGGGATTACCATTAGAAGTTCTGTTAGTAAGGCATAAAAACGCAAATAAACCTGTTGCTGGCTATTGGCTTAAAAGAGAGGATCTGTCTAAAAATAATTTTTTAATTATTTTTAGATAGATCCTATTCTATAATTAGTTCACCTATTAAATGGGGGAAATAATAAGTGTTAACTATTATGGCTATTTCTTAAACTGATCGAGTTCCCATAAGTCTTACTATTGGACTTTCGGGAGATAAAATATTTGAAATTTCATTATAAGGAATTGTAATTCTAAATAATCCCATAGAAGCCGGTGTATATTCGCCAACTTGATAATATAATACTAAAGCTTCTGGAGTTAAATAGAATTGTTGAGTGTCGGTAATTCCATTATATGGTTCAATGAAATTTACATTCATTTCATTAGCTTTTTTCATAGCTATATCGCTAAGAATTTTAGCGTAGTTCATTCTAGTATTAAATAAATCACCAAGGTCATAAACTTTCCCAGTATTAACATCTACAGTCAAAGAATTAAATACAATATTACCCGATGGATTGTCTTGAGTTTTGGTATATAAAGACATCACTATACTTAGTAAACCATTTGAATTTAATGGAACCTCATAAGCGCTTTCTACTATTATGAAATTAATTTTTTCAGGAAGTAGAACTTCATTAAGCCACAAAGAATTTAATGCATCAATGATTTCTTGATTTGCCATATTTCCAGCATTTTCAATGAATGGATACTCAAGCTTAAATTGTGCGGGTGATAATACTTGAGTTTGTAAATTAATTACAACATTCGTTTCTGGTGGTGTATAACGTCTGCCAAAACACTGAAAGAATTCTATTCTATTTAAGTTTACACCAAAGCGAACCCATCTTCGACCATCCCATCTAAAACCAGAAGCAGTTCTGCTATCTACATTAGTAAGCCATGCCCAAAAAGACTGTCCATTAGTAAGCCAGAGGTATACAAATTGGAATCTACAAGGTCTTAAAGATCCTGGTGATACAGCTGCAGGTTGAATTCCTCCAGAGACTGGTTTCTTAGGTGTCATACTTGGAGGTGGTCCTGGTGGTTGACTAGACGGTCCTGGTGGTTGACTAGGCTGCGGTCTTGGTGGTTGGCCAGGCTGCGGTCTTGGTGGCTGACTAGGCTGTGGCATTGATGGTTGACTAGGTTGTGGCATTGGTGGTATAGATGGTACAGGTCCTCCAGGAGTTGATGGAAAAAATGGAGGTATCATTCGTTCATAACAATATTCTTTATAATCTTCTTCAGCATCTAAGTATTCATCGCTATAAAAATATTGCGAATTAATATCATAAGGATTTCTAATAAACATAACATACTCCTTAATAGTATTACATTATTATAGTATATAATTAAAAGAGGAATGTGATTTTAAAAATAAAAAATCATTTATTAACTGAGTAAATTGCACAATTAGATATTTATAATTTTTCAAAATAACCAGTGCCCTAAAACATTTTTGCATATAGCAAAGCTAGGAATAGTATTGTCTGCGGATAACTTTCTAAATTTAAAAAATACTAAAATCCTTAAACTGTAGGCTTGTTAACAGCAATAGTTCCTATGATTAATGCAATACAACTTAACAAACATGAGGGCATCGGTACTTTAAATAGTCACCATATTTTCCCCAGTAAACTAATGGATAACCTATTGAACAGACTGGATTCATATTTTCAGTTCTTCGTATGGTGCATAAGTACATCTTTGGTTCAAAGCAATTATAGGTTGAGACAGCATTTTATGGGTTATATATTCAAAGCTATTTTTAGAATCATAACCTGCATCAGCTATAACATTCTTAGAATTTATAATGGACTTGTAGTCATTAATAAACTTATCGAGAATTTTAGTAGCTATTTCACTATCGTAGTTACTTGCTGGAGTAACTAAAATGCTTAATGGAAGCCCACTATGAGCATCAACAACCATATGTAACTTATACACGAACCACTTAATCTTATTTCCATTAGTATTTAATTTCATTCCCAGTTAGGTGATACATCATCATTAGATAGTTGAGATTTAGGTTTAGCTTTTTTATAAGAATTTATTCTAGTTGAGTCAACAGCTAAGTTCCCACCACTTATAATTCCTAGATTTTTAGCTTGTCTAACTATGTTTACAAAACACTTTTCGAGCCCTTTAGTTTCTGAAATTTTAGTGAAAAACCTAGAAAAACTAGCTTTAGATGGAGTTCGGTTGAGGATTGAAAATCCACAATTATATCTAAATACAGGATCATGAACTAATCTATCAACCAATTGCTTTCTATACTTAATCTTTTCTACTTGCATTGCAATTAATGAATAAAGCGTTGGCTTAATATTATAGCCCTTCGGGCCACGGAAACGTGAGATTTGATCAAATAGCTTACTAAATGATCAAAATTCAATTTTGAGAGAATAACTTCTAATTTTGTAGCTGGCTGAGTTTTTATAATTTCATCAAAGGATAAAAAGCTTCCTTATCGGATATACATAAGTGTTCATCTCGTTGATTTGTATTTGGTTGTACTTTCCTTTTTGAATTTAAAAAAGCTTGGAAAATCAACTTATATAAAATATAAAATATGAAATTTACTCATTTATATACTAGTATTATACAGCTAAAAATATTTATATATGGTCTTTTAAATTTATTTCTTGCTTATTGATTCTAGCATATTCCATGAGACAATGAGTTATTTAAAGGGTTAAAAATCTTAGGGGATTACCATTAGAATTTCTGTTAGTAAGGCATAAAAATGCGAAGAAATCTGTTGCTGGCTATTGGCTTAAAAGAGAGGATCTGTCTAAAAATAATTTTTTAATTATTTTTAGATAGACCCTATTCTATAATTAATTCACTTATTAAATGGGGGAAATAATAAGTGTTAAATATTATGGCTGTTTCTTAAACTGATCGAGTTCCCATAATTCTTACTATTGGACTTTCGGGATATAAAATATTTGAAATTTCATTATAAGGAATTGTAATTCTGAATAATCCCATAGAAGCCGGTGTAAATTCGCCAGCTTGATAATATAATACTAAGGCTTCTGGAGTTAAATAGAATTGTTGAGTGTCGGTAATTCCACTATATGGTTCAATGAAATTTATATTCATTTCATTAGCTTTTTTCATAGCTATATCACTAAGAATTTTAGCGTAGTTCATTCTAGTATTAAATAAATCACCAAGGTCATAAACTTTCCCAGTATTAACATCTACAGTCAAAGAATTAAATACAATATTACCCGATGGATTGTCTTGAGTTTTGGTATATAAAGACATCACTATACTTAGTAAACCATTTGAATTTAATGGAACCTCATAAGCGCTTTCTACTATTATGAAATTAATTTTTTCAGGAAGTAGAACTTCATTAAGCCACAAAGAATTTAATGCATCAATGATTTCTTGATTTGCCATATTTCCAGCATTTTCAATGAATGGATACTCAAGCTTAAATTGTGCGGGTGATAATACTTGAGTTTGTAAATTAGTTACAACATTCGTTTCTGGTGGTGTATAACGTCTGCCAAAACACTCAAAGAAATCTATTCTCTTTAGGCTTACACCAAAGTAAACCCATCTTCGACCATTCCATCTAAAACCAGTAGCAGTTCTGCTATCTACATTAATAAGCCATGCCCAAAAAGAGCGTCCATTATCAAGCCAGATGTATACAAATTGGAATCTACAAGGTCTTATAGATCCTGGTGATACAGCTGTAGGTTGAATTCCTACAGAGAATGGTTTCGCAGGTACCATACTTGGAGGTGGTCCTGGTGGTCGGCCAGGTCCTGATGGCTGACTAGGTGGTCTTGGCGGCTGGCTAGGTGGTCTTGGTGGTTGACTAGGTGGTCTTGGTGGTTGGCTAGGCGGTCTTGGTGGTGTAGATGGTAAAGGTCCTCCAGGAGTTGATGGAAAAAATGGAGGTATCATTCGTTCATAACAATATTCTTTATAATTTTCTTCAGCATCTAAGTATTCATCGCTATAGAAATATTGCGAATTAATATCATAAGGGTTTCTAATAAACATAACATACTCCTTAATAGTATTACATTATTATAGTATACAATTAAAATAGGAGTGTGATTTTAAAAATAAAAAATTATTTATTAACCATATATGTTTAATAAAGTTTCTAAATTAAATTTACTTATAATCATAGATTATACCAAGGAATATTAATGAATTTTATTTATCAAAACTCATATACATATAATTTTTTAAAAATGACATACTAATATCATACCAATAAAATCATTATTTGTTTTGTAATTAAGTTTTCATGCCTATGGATGTTTAAGTGCTTTTCATAGAAACGGAAATTTGAAGGAGGAATAGCATATGAAGAATGTTTATCAATCTACACATATAGCTACTAGCCCAAAAACAAAGCAACAACTTAGGAAATTTAAAGAAGAATTTTCAGAGGAGCTATCATGTGATAAAGAACGGCATAATTACCGAAAATAGCATCATGATAGTATAATGATTTTATTGTTATGATAAATAGTGAAAGCCTTTCTGCAGGGTAGCAGAAGGGCTTTCTTAATATAAGGTTAAAGCATAAAACTATTGACACAAAAATAATTATAAGTAATGATATAAATATATTTACATAATTAATCAATAGAAAGGATGATTAAGCATGGTTAATATAGAGAATTCTTGGGATAAAAAATTAGAAGGTGAGTTTGATAAGTCCTACTACATAAATTTAAGACAATTTTTAGTTAATGAATACAAAGCTAGAAATATATTCCCAAACATGAACAACATATTTAATGCTTTAAAATTAACACCTTATGAAGATGTTAAGGTTGTAATATTAGGGCAAGATCCTTATCATGGAGCTGGTCAGGCACATGGATTATCTTTTTCAGTTCAACCAGGAGTTAGAATTCCACCGTCGCTTTTAAATATGTATAAGGAACTACAAAATGATTTAGGGTGCTATATTCCTAACAATGGATATTTAGTACCTTGGGCAAAACAAGGAGTATTACTTCTGAATACTGTACTTACAGTTAGAGAAGGTGAAGCAAATTCTCATAAAAATGAAGGATGGGAAAACTTTACTGATAGAGTAATATCATTGTTAAATGAAAGAGAAAAGCCTATAGTATTTTTATTATGGGGAAGTAATGCTAAGGAAAAAATAAAACTTATAACTAATTCAAGACATTATATTTTAACTACAGTACATCCAAGTCCACTATCAGCTAATAGAGGATTCATGGGATGTAAGCATTTTTCTAAGACCAATGAAATATTAAAGTCTTTGGGAGAAAAAGAAATAGATTGGCAAATACCTAATCTTTAGGATAGAAAAAATATACACTTTTAAATCTTTAAGAATGAAATGCACTTACTTATATTAGATGTTTTTACATTACATAATATGAGTAGGTGTATTTTTATATAGATATTTCTAAAAAGTGAATAGATATTTTTATGACTTAAATGTAAGATTTCTATATGTTTTGTAAGGTTTAGTATATAGAGTTTCTTAATTTATCTATATATAATTATTATTGAAAACGAGATATAAATGAAAATTAAAAAATTAATAGTAAAGATAGTTAAAGTTTTAGTAAAATTAAATATCTTTGTGGGGGGTAAAATGAGTTATATATTAGAGGCATTTAAGATTTTTCCAATAGCGTTAATAATTACGATAATTATCTATTGGGCTATTTATAAAAGAAGAAAGAGTAAAGGCAAGATTGTAGCTTTATCTAGAGTGAGAATGATTGCTAAATTTACTTTAATTGGATACTTTGTTATGTTTATTTATGTAACACAAGTTTTAAGTTTTGGTAATGGTATGGGTGAGATGATAAATTTATCACCTATGCATTCTTTTTATATTGCTATAAAGTATGGAACAAATAATGCAGGGATGTTTTCACAGTTTTATCTAAATGTACTTATGTGTGTTCCTTTAGGAATATTACTACCTATAGTATTTCCAGAAAAATTTCAAAGTTTTAAATCTATATTAGTAATATCTTTTGTACAGACATTCTTAACAGAGGCAATTCAACTTTTAACAGGTAGATCAGCAGATATAGATGATGTTATTGCCAATACTTTAGGTGGACTAATAGGCTATACAATATTTCTAATCAGATATGGTATTTACTATGCTATTAGATTGAGAAAGCAAAATAAGATATTTAAAATAAAAAATTACTCACTTAATATAGTAATATCTCTTATGATAACACTAATAACAATAAGTCCTTTGCTAGTTGTACAAGTTCTAGAAGGAAAGCAGGAGTTTGGGTATGTTTATTATGGACATCTACAACCTAAAAAAATAGAATTTGATATGGATTTAAGCAATAAAGAATCTAAAAGAGTAGTATATAAGATATTTGAAAATAAAACAAAGGATGAAGTTATTAATAACCTTAGAAGAATTACTGGATTTAAAGGAGAGTTTGTGGAAAGTAGCTATGATAATACTTTAGTTTGTGATGAGGAAAATGGAAAAGCCATGTTTATATATGATCATAATACTTGGTCTGTGGATTATCATTATGGACAAGATGGAATAATTGATCAGGCTAAACTTCCAACGAAAGAAAAGAGTATAGAATATGCTCTAAAATATATAAATCAATTTGAACTGGAAGAAGAAAGTTTAAATTTTTTAAAATTTGATGAAGACTATAGTGATAATGCAATACACGTTATTTTTGAAGAAATAGCTAATGATAAGAATTTAAAGGTATGGGGAAATGTAGAAGTAACCATTGGGGAAAATGGGGAGTTAATGACTATAAGTGACAATAGAAAATATTTTAATACTTATAAGGAGGTCGAAGCAATTTCACAGGAAGAGGCTGTGAGTGTTGTTAAGGATGTAGGGGTAGGTGAAGTTGATGTGACGGCTCATGTAACAAGGATAAGCGAAGATTATTACTTTGAGGAAGAGAAGGGATATTTAATTCCTACATGGAGAATTGAAGGGCATTGGACAGAAACTAATAATAAAAAGTATGAATGGAAGCCTAATATAGGTGCAATAAAGTAATATATTATTAAAAAGATAACTTTATTGGAGCTTTTCTCAATTTCAAACTTACGAAAAGGAGCTTACTATATAAAGTAGAAGAATATTTTGAAGTTTTTAGGATAATTCCACATTTAAAAAGGACTGCGTAGGCAGTCCTTTTTCTAATAAGCTTTACCCCAGTAAACAAGTGTTTTAGCTTCTTTACCACAGCATATGCACTTAGAAGAAAGATCTTCTTGTTCGAAAGGCATACATCTTGAAGATACACCAGCTACTTCCTTAAGCTTCTCTTCACATGCTAAGTCACCGCACCACATAGCTTTTATAAATCCAGGCTTATTATTTGATATATCTATAAATTCATCTAAATTAGTAGCAGAATAAGTTTTTTCATTTGCACTTAATCTTGCTTTTTCTAACAATTCAATCTGCATTAACTCAAGAGTTTCTGTTATTTTTGTTTCTAATTCATCAAGAGAAACTACTAGTTTTTCCCTTGTATCTCTTCTAACAATAACTGCTTGATTATTTTCTATATCCTTAGGACCGATTTCAACTCTTAGAGGAATACCCTTCATTTCACATTCGCTAAATTTCCAACCAGGCATTTTATCACTACTGTCTAATTTAACTCTAGCAACTTTAGAAATTCTATCCTTAAGCTCAGTAGCCTTATCTAATACACCTTCTTTATGTTGTGCAATAGGTATAATCATTACTTGAGTTGGAGCTATTCTTGGAGGTAAAACAAGGCCACTGTCATCTCCATGTACCATGATTAAAGCACCTATGAGACGAGTTGTAACTCCCCATGAGGTCTCATGAACATATTGAAGCTTACCATTTTTATCGTTATATCTAATATTGAATGCTTTTGCAAAGCCGTCTCCAAAGTTGTGAGAAGTACCATTTTGAAGAGCTTTTCCATCGTGCATCAAGCTCTCTATGGTGTATGTAGCTCTAGCTCCAGCAAACTTTTCTTTATCAGTTTTTCTACCCTTTACCACTGGGATTGCAAGAATATTTTCACAGAAATCAGCATAAAGGTTCAAGATATCTATAGTCTCTTTTTCAGACTCTTCTGCTGTAGCATGAATAGTATGACCTTCTTGCCATAGAAATTCTGTAGTTCTTAAGAAGGGTCTTGTAGTTTTTTCCCACCTTACTACTGAACACCATTGATTATAAAGCTTAGGAAGATCGTTGTGAGATTGAACTATTTTAGCATAATGTTCGCAGAATAAAGTTTCGGAAGTCGGTCTAACACATAATCTTTCTGCTAGAGGCTCACTTCCACCATGGGTAACCCAAGCAACTTCAGGGGCAAAGCCCTCCACGTGATCCTTTTCCTTTTGTAATAAGCTCTCTGGTATAAACATTGGCATATATACATTTTCGTGCCCAGTTGCTTTAAGCTTCTCATCTAAGATTTTCTGGATATTTTCCCAAATGGCGTAGCCATATGGTCTAATTATCATACATCCCTTTACACTTGAATAATCTACAAGTTCTGCCTTTTTTACTATGTCAGTATACCATTTTGCAAAATCCTCATTCATGGAGGTTATTGCTTCAACAAATTTTTTATTATTTGCCATATCTATAATACCTCATTTCTTTATTTATTATAAATGCATAAATATACAGTGGTTACTAGTTAGGAATGAAATTATATATATTTTTTACAATACATGATTATCATTAATTTAACAATTAAATATTATATCAAATATCTTATACAAATTGAAGGAAAATTATAAATAAACAAAGAAATAAAAGAAAATGTTGATATATAAAACTATTAATCTAAAAAGTTTTTGAATAACATAAAATAGATAATGAAATTCTTGAATAACAGAGATATATAAGAAAAAATATATAAATTTATAATATAAGGAATTTATAGTATATTATAAATCATAATAGATAAAATAAAATTATTTGATATTGTAATTCTTTAAGTTTAATTATTAACAAATAGTTATAATGTATATGAACTAAATATGAAAGTGGGGTTTATATAATGATTGAAAAGATTAGTGTAAAAAAAGTAAGAGAAGATGCAGAGGAACATTTTAGAAAAGGAGAATTCTATTGCTCAGAAGCTATAGTTTCATCTATCAAAAATAACTTTGAAGTGGATATGCCTGATGAGATGATAGCAATGGCATCTGGATTCCCAGTAGGTATTGGAAAATCAAAATGCACATGTGGAGCTGTTACAGGAGCAGTTTTATGTCTAGGATACTTCTTTGGAAGAACTAAAGGAAGCAATCCACAAGATCCTAAGAGCGTTAAAGCTTTACAACTAGCTTATGAATTACAAGATAGCTTTAGACAAAAGCATAAATGTCTATGCTGTAGCGTTCAAACTAAAGGTATGGATATGGCATCTGGTGAGCATAAAGCTCAATGTATAAAATTTACTGGAGAAATGGCTGAAAAGGCTGCACAAATAATAGTGAGAGAATTAAATATTGAAAATATTGATGAATAGTTGAGGGCGATGAGTATGAATTATATAAAGAGAATACCATTACCAATGGCAGCAGTAATGCTTGCATTAGCGGCATTAGGAAATTTATTATCATCATACAATATAGTATTTAAAAACATTCTAGGAACAATATCTATGATAGTACTAATATTTCTTACAATAAAGATTATAACTTGTTGGAAGGGTGTAAAGGAAGAATTGAAAAATCCTGTTATTGCAGGAGTTATATCTACATATTCTATGGGAGTTATGCTTTTAGCAGGATATTTAAAGGAGATATCTTTTACAGTTGGGATCATTTTATGGTGGGCTGGAGTACTTATCCATATAGGACTAATAATATTTTACACTAAAAACTTCATTTTTGGATTTGATATTAAGAAGATGTTTCCCAGTACATTTATTGTATATGTAGGAATAGGTGTAGGAGGGATAACTGCACCAGCATTTAATTTAGTTACGTTAGGACAAGCTTTTTTCTGGTTTGCTTTTATTTCACTTCTTATACTATTACCAGTTCTAGGTTATAGGACTCTTATAGTAAAGGGAATTCCAGAGCCAGCTTTTCCAACTGCAGTAATATTTGCAGCGCCAGCTGCACTTACATTGGCTGCATATCTAAATTCTTTTACACAAAAGAATTTTGGTATGGTAGTATTTTTAGCAGTATTAGTAATGATATTATATGTATGTGGAATTGTATATCTTGTACAAGGATTAAGACTTAAGTTTTATCCAAGTTATGCTTCATTTACTTTTCCTATGGTAATAAGTGCAATTGCAATGAAGGGAACTAATGGATTTTTAATAAAGGCTGAAAAAGGTATATCTTGGCTTAAATATATAGTTAAATTTCAAGAGATAATTGCAACTGTTATAGTAATATATGTACTTATAAGATTTTTAATGTTCATATTTAGAAAAGAGACAGTTAAGGTAAGTACTACAGTAGTAAAATAATTATAATATTAATTTTATAAATAAGGGGCTTTCGCAAAAAAGCTAATCTAAATAAATATTGAATAAGCACTTATATTATTAACGCTCAGCTGTTTCAGAATATTGATTTACTAAAGCATTTATTCAANNNNTCTTCTAATAAATTAGAAGAACTAAGTTCGAATGGCATTCGTTAACAATAATATTAAAGTACATCTTCAATATTTTATATAAGATTAGTAATATATTTTGCGAAAGTCCCTTTGTTGATTTTAAAGTTAAAGTCAAAATATACTTATTAGATCATTATATAATAAAATACAAATAATGGTATAAATAAATACAATTTTATTGGAAAATTATTTATGAAAATTTAAGTGCGCAATAAATGTATAAATATCGATAAAATTCTAATAAAAAACTCATTAAAATATTAAAAATAGGTTGATTTTTGTAATCGATTAAATTAAACTAGATAATTGGGTGGAAAAATTTGATGTCTATAATTTCTAAAAATAATAAGTTTATTTTAAGTAGAAAATAACAGGGGGAAAAAAATGGCTAAAAAAGATGGAATACAAACTGATGGATCACTTAAAAGAGAACTTGGACTTGCTGCTGCCACAGCCATAGTGGTAGGAAATGTAATAGGTTCAGGAATTTTCATGTCACCAGCAAGCTTTGCAAGGGTAACAAATCCTAAGGTAGCTATAATAGCATGGATTTTAACTTCAATTGGATCATTACTTATTGCTTTAAGCTTTGCTAAGCTAGGTTCAAAAATGCCCAAGACAGGAGGCCCAATTGTATATACAAGAGCTGCCTTTGGTGATTTTGCAGGGTTTTTAATTGCATGGACCTTTTGGATAGGTGCATGGGTAGGTAATGCTGCTATTATTACAGCATTTATGAGTTATTTTACATACTTCGTTCCAGCTGCTAATAATCCACTAGCTGCATTCTTAATATCTTCAGCAGTGGTATGGATATTTACATTGATAAATATATATGGTGTAAAATATGTTGGAAAAATAGGTGTTATATCAACGGTATTAAAAGTTGCAGTACTTGTAGTATTTATTGTAATCGCTGCGTTAAACTTTGATCCAAGCTATATGAATACTGTTTCTAGTCCAGAAGTAAGTGGAATGGGCACATTGCCAGCTGCTATAGCTATAGCATTATGGGCTTTTGTAGGTTTAGAGAGCGCTACAGTGGCAGGTGGAGAAATAAAGGATCCAGAAAAGAATATTAAGAAAAGTACTATATATGGAATTTTAATAGTAGCTGCTATATATATTGTAATGAGTATTGTGTCTATGGGAGCTATGGATCAAGCTGCTCTTGCAAGCTCAGATGCACCATTAGCAGATATTATAAATAAAGCTACAGGCGCTTCATGGGGTGGAACATTTATAGCAGCAGGTGCACTAATTTCTACATTAGGAGCGACTTCAGGATGGTTATTAACTACTGCTAGAAGTGCTGTTGGAGCAGCTGAAGATGGATTATTCCCAGCAATATTTAAGCGTATTAATCCTAAATATAATACTCCGGTAGCATCTCTTGTTATAGGTAGTGTATGTATGAACTTACTTTTAATAATGAACTATGTAGGATCGCTTAGAAGTGCATTCGACTTTATGATATTACTAGCTACATTATCATTCTTGCCAGCATACACATTCTCAGCAGCAGCTGAAATAGTATTACTATGTAAGAAATCAAAAGAGTTTAGCTTTATACACTTCTTAAAGAATTCATTCTTCTCATTACTTGCTTTTGCCTACTCTATATATGCTATATATGGAACTGGGTCTGATGTGGTAATGTATGGGTTCATATTAATGCTTATAGGAATACCAATATATGTTTACATGATGCTTCAAAAGAATAAAGAAGATAAGAATGTAGATAAAATAAGAGAATCTGCAGGATTAGATGTATAATATAGAGTTCTTGCATTAATGTAATAGATTAATATATGCAATGATAAATGGGCTACTTTAGAATAAATTCTAGAGTGGCCTATTTATCATTAAAGGCTTATCAAAGGTTTAAAAATTAAATATTTAAAAAAAGGTTGATATCTTCTTCAATCATCTTTAAAGAATTTCTCCAAAAATCTATAGAGGTAATATCAATATTCATTATTTTAGCAACATCACTTAAAGTGTTTTTGCCAGTTACTGAAAGTAGGTTTTTATATTCTTCAGGGAATGTATTGCCTCTCTTTAAGTATTCAGCATAAAGACCCTTTGCAAACAATTGACCAAAGGCATATGGGAAGTTATAGAAATTAGCATCAGCATAATAATAATGAGTTTTGCAAGCCCACATATATGGATGTAGATAATTCTCATCAAGGCCATCTCCATAGGCTTCTTTTTGAGCATTAATCATTATTTCATTTAATTCTTCTACACTAAGAGCACTTTCGTTTCTTCTTTTAAATAATTCACTTTCAAATAAAAATCTACTATAAATGTCTACTATAACTTGAGTGCAGTCACTTATTTCACTTTCCAAAATAGAAAAAGCTTCTTCTTTAGTAGCATTTTTTATTGCTGCTTTTTTCACTATAGTTTCACAGAATGTAGAAGCAGTTTCTGCTATAGGCATAGGATAATCTGCATTTAATGTACTTTCACTCTTAAGGCAATGACCATGATATCCATGACCTAGTTCATGAGCTAAAGTAATAACATCACTAAAGGTATTTCCGTAGTTTAATAAAACTCTACACTGGCCTAAAGAATGAAGTCCAGCACAGAAGGCTCCACCGACTTTACCCTCCTTAGGAAGTACATCTATCCAAGCATTTTCCATAGCTATTTTTGCAAAGTCTGCTAAATCATCACTAAAAGTTTTAAAGTTATCTATAACAAATTGACATCCATCCTCATAGGTATAAGTCATATCTACATTTCCTATAGGTGCAAAAAGATCATAGAATGGAAGACCATTTTTGTGTCCTAAAATTTCAGCTTTCTTTCTAAGATATTTTCTAAATATAGGCATAGATTCTTTCATTGCACTAAGCATAGCATCTAAAGTTTTCTTATCCATTCTTGAATGGAAGAGAGTTTGATTCAATGGAGAAGAAAATCCCCTTAAAGAAGATACTGTAAGTACTTCCCCTTTAATTCCATTAAGAGCTGCAGCTAATCCATCATCAATTTTTTTATAGCCTTTGAGTTCTGCTTCATAGGCCTTCTTTCTAACTTCACTACTTGAATCATAAGCTAAGTTTCTAATCATTGATAGAGGTAGTTGTTGTTTTTTACCATCCAACTCAATATCAATCATAAGACTAGAGGTTAATACATCTTTAAGCTTAGACCAAGCATTAGAACCAGTATTTTTCATTTTAGCTATTACAGCTTCTTCTTTATCACTTAACATATATCTAGCGTTCTCAGCTTTTTCTTTAATGAAAAAGCTATGTTCTTTTAGTAAATTAGAACTATCTATAATAGAATCTAAGTTATTAAGGGAGCCAATCCATTTAGTAATCATAGCCTCACTTTCAGCTAGATCACTAAATTTAGTTAAAAGAATATCATCATATTTTAAAGCAATAGAGTTTTTGGTGTCTACACTAAGGGTTAAATTAACCATACCAGATAGCCTTTCGAATAAATCATATAATTCAGTATTTATAAGTATAAAGTTTTCTAAGGATTTATTAGGGGAATCTGTGCTGTTAATAGTAGTATTAATAGTATTTATGAAAGTTTCTATAAGATCGTTTAGCTTAGCTATATCATCTTTAAATTCTTTAGATTCAAAGGATGGATAAAGCTCTTTAAGGCTCCAATTAAGTTCCATAATTATCATCTCCTTGTGCATTTTAATAGTATTATAACATAAAAATACAATATAAGTAAATTTATAAATAAATTGCTAATAAGTTGATTGAATTCTTTAAAGTAATCTAGTGAGTAATAGATATAAGAATATTTTATAGTGAATAAATAAAAAAATATAATCAGCACAGGTAAATTTAATCTTTTGTAATAGGAATTATTCACGAAGTTGCTAGTGGGTTTGCATTAGGTACATTTCAATTTGCAGAGTATTCTTCTAAGCAACTAGAAACTTATATTGTTTAATGAAATAAATGTTATAAATATAGAAGTGACCAATTGAAATTTTATCTATTGGTCACTTTTTATTACGATTATTAATATCAAATTTCAAGTGATTTCTTTAAATTATATAATGGATTTAATTACTTATGAGTACCATGAACTACATTAAATCCATGATTTTTTAGAAGCTCTTCATGCTTATTATAATTCTCACATTCAACCTTCATACAAAGAGCTATATGAATAGTATTAACTTTTTTTCTTTTAAGTTGTTTTATTTTATGATTCCAATCTTCTAGAGCTGATATAGTTTCATTACAACCACTGCAATAGAAGAAGCTTGATAATACAGGTTTTGAATTTTCATATATTTGAAAGGCATCAGTTAAATTGTTGTAGGCATCAAAACATCCAGTACCAGCACATTGTCCAACTAGTTTTCGACATGCCATTATTGCTATAGACATAGAAATCCCCCTTATGTAATTTAAGATAAATAGAATGCATAAATTTAAATTAGATGTAAAAGGCTTTTTTAAATGTAGAAATTAAATTGTCTTAAAATATGTACTTTATTAAGTGTAGTAATGTTATATAAGGATATTAACATGAGCTATAATGCATGTCAAATGTGAGGGTGGCATGATTTATGTAAATAAATTTTTAAATATAACCAATTACTAGTTATAAACTTTAGTTAGCAAAAATAATTTATCTACATATTATAGAGTATGGATAAATTAAATTCTTTAAAGGAGTTTATTTCCATAACATATTGTTAAAGTATGAATTGATTTACTAATGTTATTTTAGGAGGAGATTATGAGGAAGAAAGCTATAAAATTATTAAGTGTTTTAGTTTGTGCATTTATGTGTGCTGGTTTATTTGTAGGATGCACTAAATATAAATCAACAGATAAAGAAAATGCAGACAATAAAGTAGAGCCCACAGAAGAGGGAAATAAAGATAAGTTAACTAAAATAAGACTTAATGAAGTAACAAGATCAATTTTCTATGCGCCAATGTATGCAGCTATTAGTGAGGGATTCTTTGAAGAGCAAGGAATTGAAATCGAACTTTCCACAGGGCAAGGTGCAGATAAAACTATGCAACAACTTATCAGTAGAAGTGTTGATATTGGATTCTCAGGACCAGAACAAGTAATGTATATCTATAATCAAGGTAGAGATGATTATCCAGTAGTATTTGCACAGTTAACTCAAAAGGATGGATCATTCTTAGTATCTAGAGCAAAACATAATGAGTTTTCATGGCAAGATATTAAAGGAAAGACAGTTATAGGTGGTAGACCAGGTGGGGTACCTGAAATGGCCCTTGAATATGTACTAAAGAATGAAAAGATAGACAAATATAAGGAATTAAATTTAGTTACTAATATAGCATTTGATGCAGTACCAGGAGCATTTAAAGGTGGTACTGGAGATTACGCAGCTATATTTGAACCAACTGCTAGTATAATTGCTAAGGAGATAAATGGATCAGTAGTAGCTTCTATTGGTGAAAGTGCAGGAAATCTACCATACACATGTTTTTATGCTGCTAAGTCTTATATTGATAACAATGAAGAGCTACTAGTGAAATTTATTAAAGCTATCCAAAAGGGACAAGATTGGGTAATGACAAATGATGATGCTAGAGTTGCAGCTTCCATAAAAGATTTCTTTCATGGAACAGATGAAGAGGTAATAGCAACAGTTGTAGGAAACTATAAAAAGATAGAAGCTTATGCTAAAACACCAGTAGTAAGAGAAGAGGATATGAATAGATTAATGGATATTATAGAGTCCTATGATTCAGAACTTTTAACTAAGCGCCCACCATTTAAAGATATTGTTAATAATTCAATTAGTGAAAAGGCTATGGATAAATAGCTAATTGAGCAATATTCTCTTTAAACATTAATTAAAAAATAAATTATCCATATAATTAATCCTTTAAAAGGAACATGTCATTGGAGTTTCTAAAGACATATTCCTTTTATTTATTAAATAAGCTAAATATAAAACTTTATCCTAAAGTTTTTATTATCAATATTATTATAAGTTCATATATTAATACTATAAAATGTTGAAAAATCTTAAGATTAAAGGTCATAAGTACATTTAGAAGAAAGATTGGAAAGCTAAGAAGATTAAGTGAACTTAGATTCAAAGGAAATTTTAACTCTCTTTGAAATTTAGTTGAACTTATACTCTAAAGGGTACTCGGTCTGTGGTCTAGTAACTGCTATCTCCAAGGGTCATAGAGGATTACAGTAACTAGATATGAGATGAAAAAATAAACAATATGGAGATGGGGATATGAATAGAATAGAGATCAAGGATATCTATATGAACTATCATACATTAGCTGCAGAGACTGTTGCATTAAAAGATATTAATTTCACAGTAGAAGGTGGAGAGTTCGTAAGTCTAGTTGGCCCTTCAGGGTGTGGAAAATCTACACTTCTAAATATAATATCTGGGCTTATTAAGCCTTCATCAGGTGAAATATTAGTTGATGGCCAGGTTCAAGAGGGATACTCAAGCAAGATTGGATACATGTTTCAGAAGGATCAACTCTTTGAGTGGTTAACCGTATTTGAAAATGTAAGCATAGGGCTAAAAATTAAAAAGATGATAAATGAAAATTCGAGAAGTAAACTAGAGAAATTATTAAAAAACTATAATTTATGGGAATTCAAGGACCATTATCCTAGACAATTATCAGGTGGTATGAGACAAAGGGTAGCTTTAATTAGAACTTTAGCTTTAGATCCAGAAGTTTTACTTTTAGATGAACCTTTTTCAGCTCTAGATTATCAAACTAGACTTAATGTAAGTGATGAAATATATGAAATAATCAAAAGTGAAGGTAAAACAGCTATTATGGTCACTCATGACATATCAGAGGCCGTATCTATGTCATCTAGAGTAATAGTATTATCAAAGAGACCAGCTGGTATAAAGAAGATTATAAATATAGAATTTGATTGTGAAAATCTAACTCCTTTAAAATGTCGTGAACACAACAAATTTAGAATATACTTTAATGATATATGGAAGGAGATGGATTATAGTGATGATAAGTAAGGAACATGAAGAATATCTAAAAAGGGTTAAAAAGAACAGAAGAAGGATTGTTTTAACTAGAATACTTATATTAGTAGCATTTTTCGTTCTTTGGGAAGTATTAGGTAACATGAAAATAATCGATCCATTTTTAACTAGTACGCCATCACGAATGTTTAATAGTTTTATGAAACTTTATAATGAAGGGTCTTTAATTAGGCATATAACAATAACTTGCTATGAGACTATAATTGGCTTTACTTTAGGTACATTGCTAGGTACTGTAATTGCTATAATGCTATGGTGGTCTGATTTTCTTTCAAAGGTTCTAGATCCATATATCGTAGTATTAAATGCTCTTCCAAAGGTAGCTTTAGGGCCGATAATAATATTTTGGGCAGGAAATGGGATGAAAGCCATAGTTATTATGGCATTATTAATCTCTATAATTTCTACAATAATAAGTATACTTTCAGGATTTAGAGAAGTAGAAGAGGATAAAGTAAAACTTTTGAAGACCTTTGGAGCATCAAAGTTTAAAATTTTAACTAATCTAATTATTCCAGCTACAACACCAACCTTTATATCTGCTCTAAAGATAAGTGTGGGACTTTCTTGGGTAGGAGTTATAATGGGGGAATTTTTGGTAGCAAAAGAAGGGCTTGGATTCTTAATAGTATATGGAGGACAAGTAGCACAATTAGATATGGTAATGATGAGTGTAGTTATACTTGCAATAATTGCTTATTTAATGTACGAAGTAGTTCGTTATTTTGAAAAAAGATACGCAACAAAGTTATAAATGAAAATAATCCATTGCAGTTATTAGATTTAAATAAGTGCAATGGATTTATTATATAGCTTCATATAAAAGGATAAAATAAATGTTTTAAGTTTATAACATAAAACTTAAAGGAAGTTATGATATAATTAAGCTGATATATTACGACAGATAGGGAGAGAAGTCATGAATACAAAAAAAACATTAGCATACATAACGTTAATAAGTGTAGTAGTAGCTTGGGGAATATCTTTTGTTAGTATTAAGGTAGTTTTAAATGCATTTTCACCTGTAGCAATGGCCTTTACTAGATTTTTTATTGCTACTATAGCGCTTATTATAGTAAAACAATTTACTAATAAAGAAAAGGTTAACAAAGAGGATTATGGAAGGTTAGCTATTAGCGGGATTTTTGCTATTACTCTATATTTCTTTTTTGAGAATAATGGGATATTAAGAGTGTCCGCTAATTCCGCATCAATAATAGTGGCCACTTTACCTATAGCAGCCATAATAGCCGATAAAATATTCTATAAAACTAAAATATCCAGATTAAGTATAATCAGTATAGTAGTATCTATATTCGGAATTTATTTAGTTATAGGAAAAGATGTAATAGGTGGATCTTTATCAGGATATCTTTACATGTTGGGAAGTGTAATAGCATGGTGTGGATATTTGATAATCACAAAACCGTTATTTAAGAAATATTCTAATATAACTATAACAACATACCAATCCATTTTTGGAACTTTAGCATTTATACCATTACTACCTTTTGAAACTATAAATTTTGATATGATTAATGGAAATATAATTTTAAATCTTTTATTCTTAGCATTAATATGTTCTTCTTTTGGAAATTTTGGATATAATTTTGCTTTCAAAGAATTAGATGTAGGTATATCTACTTTATTTTTAAATTTATGTCCTGTAGTAACTTTCGTATTTAGTTTCTTTATACTTGGAGAAACTTTAAGATTTAGTCAAATAGTAGGCTCAATAATAATTATTATAGCTGTATATATTGCAACAAAGCCCCCTAAAGTACAATTAGAACTTGACGATAATCTTAAGAGGATAAGTGAAAATGGAGCATGTGATAATATAGAATCCATAAAAGATGTAGAAGATAACTCTTAATAGTAGTATCCATTTAAATATATTACTGAAGGTATTCTATGCTCTATAAGACCTAATAATTTATATAAGGCATCTTCAAAAAATAAATAAGTCAGAATGCTCGTCTATTTNNGAACCTGTTTCCTTGTCTAACTCAAAATATACTTCACATCTTTGACTTATTATTTATTTTCAGATGCCTAAGGTTGTACATTGAAGGAGGAAGTACTATGAAAAAGTTTTTAAAATTGTTTGTACTAGCACTTTCCTTTTTTGCATTAGCATTTACATTTAGAATATTTATATATGAAAGTAAAAAAGTTAGCGTACTCCAAGATCATATGAACTTTTTAGCTAGTAAAGGAAATGTTAGTTATATGAGCTACGAGGAGGAAGTTAAATTAGAAAAGGAAGAAAAGAAGAGACAAAAAGAAGAAAAGAAAGAAGCTAAAAGAAAAGCAAAAGAAGAGGCAGAAGCTAGAAAAGCTGAGGAACAGCGTTTAAAAGAAGAGGAACTTCAAAAAAAGAAAGAGGAATTAGAGAGAGAATTAAATCCATCAAAGAATATAATCCTTGATGTAGAAATAATTAATCAGTTGCCGGAATACAAAAATGGATGTGAAGCAACATCATTAACTATGATGCTAAACTATGCAGGGGTTAATGTGAATAAAGATTCAGTGATTGAAAAAGTAAAAAGAGACTCAACACCAATCAAGTATGATTCTGAAGAAAATATAATAGAATGGGGAAATCCTAGATTAGGATTTGTTGGAGATATAACGGGAAAAACTCCGGGATACTCCATTGATCCTGTAGCTCTGGCACCGGTAATAAATGAATATTTACCTGGTAAAGCACTAGACTTAACAGGTTCTGATTATAGTGAATTAGAAAAGATATTGTCAAGTGGAAGGCCTATTGTGGTATGGATAACATCTAAGTTCATTGAACCAAAATTATCTCATACTTGGACAAGTAATGGAGAAGCTATAAACTCTTATTATCCTCAGCATGCAGTATTGTTAACAGGTATGGATGAAGATTACATATATTATAATGATCCATTAACTGGAGTAAAAAATGATAAAATAGATAAGGAAACATTTAAGTCTGTTTGGACTAAAATGGGTAAGAAAGCATTATCATATTATAAGTAAATAAAACCTCTATATCTAATTATATTATTATTTAGATATAGAGGTTTATTTTATTTATAATAGGAAAACTACTTGCCTAGTATACCAACTGATGTGAAAGCATTAGATACTGCTTGAGCTTCAGTTGAATTGGTTCCATATAAATCTGTAGCAGCTTGTATCAAACCAAGTCTTGATTGAGAGAAGTTTGTAGTAGAGTTAAAATAAACAGTTAGTGCTCTATAATATATACGAGCAGTTTTTTCGCATCCTATATTTTGAGCAACTAAATAAGCAGCTTTATTAGGAATACCAGAATTAATGTGAACTCCACCCCAATCTCCATCTTCTGTGTTTGGTAGGTTTTGATAATTATTCATGTGAGCTGGTTGATCGTAAAGTGTAGGATTTGATAAGCTTCTTAATGCATCACCAGCTACTTTAGGAGTATATATTTCATCTCCAACTACCCAATCAGAAGAATTGAATGTCCATTGACCACCATTTGCAACATTGTACTTGTCGTAGGTTTGTACTAGAACACCTAAAACATCTGACATAGATTCATTTAATGCGCCAGATTGATTTTCATAAGCAAGATTTGCAGAATTTGAAGTTACTCCATGAGTCATTTCATGAGCCACTACATCAAGATCTCCTGATAGGAAGGTAAAATATGAGCCATCACCATCGCCATAAATCATTTTATATCCATTCCAAAAAGCATTATTATAATTACGACCGTAATGGACAATAGAATTTATTGACATGCCTCTGTTATCTAAACTATTTCTATTAAATATATTTTTATAAAAATCATATACAACTTCTGCATAACTATGAGCGCTTACAGCAGCAGGGTCAGAAACAGTTGTACTAGGGCTTGTCATTAAAGTTCCAGTTGTTGTGCTTCTATAGTTAGCTGTATAAGTGTTTATAGTTCCAGTCATAGGTTTAGTAGTATCTTTTAATTGGTATGAGGTAGTTGCGTTTTGATATAAATTTAAATTTCTTGTGCTACCATTTACAGCAGTACCTGTACCTGTAACTGGACCAGCTTCTCTTATTAAACTCTTAGATGCTATAATATTACCACTATATGCATCTACAAAGATTTCCCAGCTTTCTATTTCAGGAAGATCATAAGCAAGTGTTACTCTATAAACTTCATAAGCAGTTTGGTTATCAAAGTATATATAATTTTCAGCTTTGACTTCCTCTGTTAATTCAGTAAAGGTCTTAGAACCTTTAGCTATTTCTATAGCTTCATCAGCAGTAATAGGGTCATCTGTCTCTTTAGTTACGGAGGTTATCCTATTTTCTAAAGTTCCTGTCAATCCGGTAATAACTCCATACTGGTCAAAGTGAGCAGTTATAGTTTTACCATAAACTTCTTTACCATCAAAGGTTTGTTGAAGTTTTACATGAGTGAATCCTAAATCATCTTCTTCTATGCTAATAAGAGAAAAGTTGCTTTCTATATTTTGCATGTCAAATAGTGCTATATTTTCATTTAAAAAATCTATTACACTACTAGATGATGGATCCACAGTTTCAGATAGTATACCACTTATAAATAGTTGCATTCCATCGTTACTATCCATATACACTTTTTCGTTTCCGTTATTTAGCTCCTTAAATTCGTTTAAAATATCTGATTTACTTTTGTTAGGGCCTTCTAGACCTTGTACACTTATAGGATTTAAAGTGAAAGTTATAGTCAAAGCTAAGGTTGCAAGAATTGAAATTAGTCTTTTTTTCATTAATATCCTCTCCTAACAGTTTATACTTTTATTATATAATGTTGTATCAAATTTACCACAAAAACTTTCTGTCAAATTGATTTATCACTTTACAGTGAAACAAAAATAGTTACATAATGTATCATAAAAATCATATTTATTAAAAGTTTCAATTTTATTTAACTTATAAAATTTTAAAAAAATATGGCATCTATAGAATATGTTTATTTGTGATACATAAGATGTATAGATGGAGTATGGAATTTATAGTATAATGTATTTTAAATTATATGGCTTAAAGGTAAATATACAAAATTACTTATTAAATCAAGGGTAGAGAGGGGATTCAACTGTAGAATATGAATATGGAATTTATGAGTGGAAATGAAAAGATAAAATTATTAAGAAAGCAATTAAAAATGACACAACAAGAATTTCAAGATCTTCACTTTACCAGAGGATATTTAGGGTTATTAGAAAATGGAAGAAGAAATATTACATTACAAGCATCAAGGATTATTGCTGAGAAATTTATGAAGAAAGCTAAAGAATTAGGATTAGATTTAGAATTAGAAGAAGATTATTTTTCAAGAAGTATAAAAGACGATGCTAGATTATACTGTGAAAAAATCCTTGAAAATGATTTGTCCATAGATCAATTAAATAAAATTATGAATATAGGAGAAAAATACAGTTTAAATGTAATTGAGGCTAAGGTACATAGAAAAAAAGGAGATATTTATTTTGAAGAAAATCAATATCTAGAAGCATACAAAAGCTATTTTTATTCAATGGACATTTTAAGGGGAGATGGCTTAAATCCGGAAATATGTTACGTTTATAATAGATTGGGTTATTGTAAATTCTTACTTCTTGATTATGAAGAATCTATTGTATATTTCAATAAAGCTATATATAATGCTGAAGTGTTTAAGGAAGAAAAGATATTGATGTATGCTATATACAATTTAGCAATAGGATATAGCTGTATAAATAAGTTTAAAGAAGCTATAGATATTACAAATGAATTTACTGAAAAGTTTGGAATAGAAAAATATTTCTTAAATTATGTTTATGCAAATATACTAAAAGCTAACTGTTATGAAGGTTTAAATGAAATAGATAATGCTATTATAATTCTTAGGAACTTAATTGAGTTAATAAAGGGAAATGATGATGAAAGTATTAAGTTGTTGGGTCTTATATATAGTAATCTGGGATCTTTATACACAAAAAAAGAAGAATTGTCTAAGGCCTTAGATTATTATAATAAATCTCAACATATTAGAAACAAGGTTGATAATAAGAATGTATCACATACTTTGATTGAAAAATCCAATATATATATTAATAAAAAACTTTATGACGAAGCTATAATGATAATAGAGCTAGGGCTAGAAAAAGCAAGTGAATACAATGATTATGAATATATATTTAAAGGATATGAACTCCTAGAAAAAGTTTATTATGAATTAGATATGAAGAAAGAGATAGAAAAGATTATGGAATCTGCAATTGATATTTTAAAACATATTAATAATGTAGATTTAAAGATAAAATATTATATTAAATTACAAAAGTTTTATTTTAAGAATAAAGAATATGAAAAAGCTGAAAAATGCTTATATATGATACAAAGCTTATTAGAATAAATTTGCTATTTTAGTAATATATATATATAGGAGGTGATATTATATATGAAGAAATTTTGTAAAAGAATATGTGTATTAGGAGTTTTTATTTTACTAACGGGAACCATTATTGATATCCCTAAAAGTAACGAACATCCACCACTTATGGGATGTATTAGCTCAAGAGTATTACTATAACCTATAGTTTAATAGAAGTGCTATTTTAAAATGGATTAATGCTATTTCAAAATAGCTCTTTTGTATATAAAGGAGAAAATAATTTACTTATTTAAAAATAAAAAGGACTGAGATTTTCTCAGTCCTTAAATACAAATTTAAATTTGTAAAAAATTATCTTTCTTTAGATTCAATCTCTTTAAGAACTCTTTCGATGAAGTTATTTAGAGAAATTGAACCTTCATCACCATTTTTACGGCTTCTTACAGCGACTTCTTTATTTTCGGCTTCTTTTTCACCCACAACTAAAATGTAAGGAGCTCTTTCGTTACGAGCTTCTCTGATCTTATAACCGATTTTTTCAGCTCTGTAATCAACTTCAACTCTAATGTTATTTTTCTTAAGTTCAGCATAAACCTCATCAGCATAGTCATGATACTTCTCGGAAATTGGAAGTAGTTTAACTTGAACTGGTGCAAGCCATACTGGGAATGCTCCAGCATATTTTTCAATAAGAAGAGCAAGAGTCCTTTCATAGCAGCCAATAGAAGTTCTATGAATAACGTAAGGGTATTTTTCTTGACCGTCCTTATCTACATAAGTCATTCCAAATCTTTCAGCTAGGGAAAAGTCTATTTGAGCTGTGATTATAGTGTCTTCCTTACCATGAACATTTTTGATTTGAAGGTCAAGTTTAGGTCCATAGAAAGCAGCTTCACCAACAGCTTCAGTATACTCAATTCCAAGGTTATTTAAAATTTCTCTCATTTTATTCTGAACTGCATCCCAAGCTTCAGGTTCTCCAATATATTTTTCTTTATTATTTTCATCCCATAGAGATAATCTGTAGCTAATATCTTCTCCAAGACCCAGAGTATCAAGCATATAGTTGATTAAATCAACTACACCCCTAAATTCATCTTCAAGTTGATCAGGTCTGCATGCAAGGTGACCTTCAGAAATTGTAAATTGTCTTACACGAATTAATCCATGCATTTCTCCAGAAGATTCATTTCTAAATAGTGTAGAAGTCTCAGCATATCTTAAAGGTAAATCTCTGTAGCTCTTAGATTCAGCTTTATAAACTGTAAATTGGAATGGACAAGTCATAGGTCTTAATGCAAATACCTCATTATCCTTTTCTTCATTACCAAGTACAAACATTCCATCTTTGTAGTGATCCCAGTGGCCAGATATTTTATATAAATCACTCTTAGCCATCAGAGGTGTTTTAGTTAAAAGGTAACCTCTTTTTTGCTCTTCATCCTCAACCCATCTTTGAAGAAGTTGGACAATTCTAGCACCCTTAGGCATTAGAAGAGGAAGGCCTTGACCTATTGGTTCAGAAGTAGTAAATAATTTAAGTTCCCTTCCAAGTTTATTATGATCACGTTTTTTAGCCTCTTCTACAGCTTCTAAATATTCATCTAGCTCAGCTTTTTTTGTGAAAGCAGTTCCGTAAATACGAGCAAGCATTTTGTTTTTTTCATTTCCTCTCCAGTAAGCACCTGCAAGTTTAGTTAGCTTTATAGCTTTAACTGGTTTTGTAGTCATTAAGTGAGGACCAGCACAAAGATCAGTGAATTCTCCTTGCTTATAGAAAGTTATAATTTCACCTTCTGGTAGATCTTCAATAAGTTCTACTTTATAAGGCTCATCTTTTTCATTCATAAATCTAATAGCTTCATCTCTTGGAAGCTTAAAGCATTCTATTGCTAAATCTTCCTTAACTATTTTTTTCATCTCAGCTTCTATTTTTTCTAGATCTTCATTAGTAAATCCACCTTCAAGATCGAAGTCATAGTAGAAACCATTATCTATAGCAGGTCCTATAGCAAGCTTTGCCTCAGGGAATAGCCTTTTAACAGCTTGTGATAAAATATGGGCAGCTGTGTGCCTAAAGGCTCTTTTACCTTCATCATCATTAAAGGTTAATATATTTAATTCACAGTCCTCTTTAACTATATAACGAAGGTCTACAGTTTTTCCATTTACAGTTCCAGCTGTAGCTACTCTAGCAAGCCCTTCAGAAATACTTTTAGCAATTTCAATAATACTCATTTCATGTTCTAGTTCTTTAATAGATCCATCTTTTAAAGTAATTTTAATCATTTGAAAATCTCCCTTCTATATCTAATATTATAACCAAAAACTTTAAGTGAGAATCCAAATCTTTGATTTGGTCCCTCGAACTTACTCCACCGAACGTATGTGAGATGGAGTTTCATCTTATATAAATAAAAAAACCCGTCACTTTTCATAAAGAAAAGGGACGAGATATACCCGTGGTTCCACCCAAATTGTCCTTAATCCTATTAAAGTTAGCCAATTAAAATATAGCTAGCTTAATTAAGTGAGATAAAGGACCACTTTAAAAACTGTAACGTAGTTAACGGACTTTATTAGAGTCACTCAGAGGTGGTCTTCAATATGGTTTATTTAAAAGCAATTTCAGCTACTATGCCTTCTCTCTGTAAATTAATGTACATATCTACTGTCCTCTTCATTGTGATAGCATTATTAATTATTATTTTATTATATCACAAATTTTAAATTATGATATAAAATTATTAATATTATTTTAACACATATAAGTTTTATGTCAATATAAATTATCGACTTAGGAAATATTAACAAGAATATTACAGTTAAAATATATTTATGTAAATATATAATATGTTGATAAGATAAATAGTATAATATATTAAGCATTGACTAATATTATGGAATATTTAGGTAAAATATATAATTAGGGGTGAGGGTATACCATGAATCATGATAATAATTTAAACGTAGCGGAAGAAATGTATTATAGCGATCTATGGATAAAATTATGTAAGAGAAGTAAAGAGGTTGTTCTCACTAAGGATGAAATAAAAAAATATAATGAAGAAAGCATTAAAGAAGGATATGTTTATGATATATTTAAGGAACAAGATGAAGTAGATAAAGAATATGTTATTAACATGATAAATAGTGTAAGTAAAGTTCCAGAGGGTGATAGATACAAAAATGGTAATAAGGTAAATAGAGCATATTATGATAAACTTATAGATGGCATGAGTTTAGAAGAGATAAAAGACAAGGTTTCTGTAGAATATGGATTAGTGGTAAAAAGAGGATGTATAAGAACCTTCCCTACTAGTGACAAAGTATTCAAGGGAGAGAAAGAGTATGATTTAGATAGATTTATGGAAAGTGCCATATATACAGCAGAACCTTGTGCTATATATGCTTCTAATAAAGATGGAAAATGGTGTTTTTGTAAAACTTATAATTATTCAGGATGGATTAAGAAAGAGAATATAGCGTTTGGAAACAAAGAAGAAATAGAAGAGTATTGTAATTGCAAGGATTTCATTGTGGTTACAGGTAAAAAGATACATCTTGGCTATAATCCCTTTATAGAAGCTCTAAGAAACTTGGAGATTGATATGGGAGTAAAATTACCTATAGAAAATAATTGGAATAGGGATGAATTAGTTTATGATATGTATATTGAAGGTAATTATGTAGTTAAGTATCCACTAAGAGAGAATAGTGGAGAATTAAAGTTCACTCATATTTTAATACCATATAATGAAGATGTTCATAGAGGCTACTTAAAGTGCAATAGAAACAATGTATTAAAGCAGATATTTAAATTTCAAGGTGAAAGATATGGCTGGGGTGGTGAATTTAACAGTAGGGATTGCTCTTCACTTATTATAGACACCCTTAGAACTTTTGGAATACAATTTCCAAGAAATAGTGGTAACCAATTAAAGCGATCCATTGGAAAAACATTATTTGTTGATGAAGATATGACTTATCATGAAAGAATGAAAATATTAGATAACTTGAAACCTGGGGCACTCATATTTCTAAATGGTCATGTAGCTATGTTCATAGGAAATTATAAGAATAGTCCTTATATAATTCATGATGTAATAGGGGTATTTATAAATAAGAAAGATGATGAAAAGAAAAATAAATATGATAAGAACGAAATAAATAAGGAAAGTAGAGAAGATAAAGAACGAATATACTTAGGTATAAAGGGGGTAACTGTATCTGAATTAAAAGAAATTTATACATCCAGTGGAAAGCCATATATTGAAGAAATTGTTGGTATTAAGGATATATTTGCTTAAACAGAATACTAAAGATATAATAAAAACAAAGTATACGAGAAATGTTTAGGAAAGGGTTAAACTAATGAATCAATGGTTATACGGAATAGATAAAGGAATAACTGATGCTATACACTTTGGACTACAGAATAAGTTTTTTGATGCTATAATGCCATTTATAACAAGATTAGGAGATATAGGATTTATATGGATAGCAATTAGTATTATTCTAATATGTACTAAAAAATATAGAAAGGTTGGAATAACAAGCTTATTGGCCATATCTATAAGTACAATTCTAACAGAAGGAATAATAAAGCATTTAGTGGAAAGGGTAAGACCTATAATTGCATATCCAATATATAACCCTTTAATAAAACTACCGACTAGCTCTTCATTTCCATCAGGACATACTGCTTCTTCTATAGCTGTGGCATATGTGTTATCCACATATATAAAGAGGTATAAGTTTTACTTTATATCATTAGCAGTTTTAATAGGCTTTTCTAGAATATATTTGTATGTTCATTATTTTTCAGATGTTCTAGGCGGCGCAGTAGTGGGGCTCATAAGTGGAATTTTATCTGTATATATAGTGAGAAAAATTAGTGAGAAGAAGGAAAATGCTTTAGATAAATAGTATATAGAAAGTTTAAAAGGTATGAAATTAAGAATAAAGATTCTAATTTCATACCTTTTATAGTGAGATTTATAATTAATTAAGGGAAATACTAACTTTAAATAGATGAATATTATTAGTCTACAAAACGAATAGCAGCTGAGTCGTGGTTTAGAGGCATAAATACATATCCTTGAGCTTTTAGGCCATCAAGTATCTCTGGCATAGCTTCTAGGGTAGTATATTTTGCATCTGTATCATGCATCAAAATATTAGCTGTATTAACATTAGAACTGCCATCAAGTACACTTTTTACTATAGATTCTTTATCTAGTGTCATCTTAGTAGCATCTGAAGAATCTACATTCCAGTCAAAATAGGTATAACCACGATCTTCTAAAGCCTCGAAAATAGCTTGGGATATGTCATCATGTCCATTCAGATATCCCATATTTGAACCACCTGGGAATCGTAAAATTTTAGAGGGGTCTTCACCGGTTATTTCTTTTAGTTTATTATCAAGGGTTTCTACATCATCTATAAAAGCTTCAGCAGATGAATAAATTTTCTCATAATTATGACTATATGTGTGATTAGCAAGTACATGTCCACGATTAACAATTTCTTTATAAACATTATCAAAGCCTTCTTTATATACTACAAAAAAAGTAGCCTTAGCATTGTACTTATCTAATACATCTAATAGCTTTAAAGTATTATTTGAAGGACCATCATCAAAGGTCAAATGAGCAGCTTTTTTATTAGACATGGATTTGTCATAGGTTGATTGCTTTTCACTTATTTCTTTTTCCAATTTATTATTTTCTAGAAGAATAGAATCATTAGAAGCTGAGATGGAGCTAAACTCCTTTTGTAAAGAGCTTTGTTTGTTGTAAGCTAAGAACATCTTTGTAATTGATAATGTTGATATAGAAAAACATAAAAATATTGCTATTATAGCAATAATACTTAATATTGGAGGTTTTTTACTTTGTCTAGTTTTTCTTTTCGATGATTCAAGATTAATATTATAGTTCATAATTCTAGCTCCTTATATTAATTGTTAGTTTCAGATACTTGGTCAATTAAGACATCTAGATTTGACTTTGACTCTAATAAGTTCTTATTTATTTTATTTAAATTATCATTTGTAGTTTTAAGAGTTTCTATTTCAGTGGATAACTCATTATTTTTAATTTTATATTCTTTTTCTTTTATATTAGCAAATACTGAGATCACTATAAATATAAAGCATAATATAGGAGCTATTATATAGAGTTTATTGGAAATTTTATAATGTTTTTTATAATTAGGTGAAGTATTTATCATAAGGTCCCCCTTTAATTATTAATTATGTTCTATACTAATTATTATATTATGTTTATTATAATATATGTGTTACTTTTATTATAATATATATGTTATGTATAATCATTACGAAAAAGTAACAATTTATATTTATTTGTTACTTTTTGGGTTTATAACATTAAGATAAGCAGTTTATAGTAAAAATATAGATTTTATATGTTAAAGTTTAATTGGATTAAGGATAAAAATTAATCCAGATTTGAAGTTTAAATATAAAGTGGTATTTTATTGTAGTTTAATAGTAGTATTTGAAGGAGAATATGTAAGTATGTATATTAACATGCCAATATGTATAGAGAAATGTATTGAACGTATAGAAAAAAGTGGCTTTCAAGCTTATATAGTAGGTGGATGCGTAAGAGATAGTATCAGAGGGGAGAAACCTAATGATTGGGATATATGCACTTTAGCTACTCCAGAAGAAATAAAAGAAATATTTAAGAGTGAAAAAACTATAGATGTGGGAATTGAACATGGAACAGTAGTAGTATTACTGGAAAATGAAGCAATAGAAATAACTACCTTTAGAATAGATGGTGATTATTCCGATGGAAGAAGACCAGATATGGTAGAATTTACCCATGAATTAATAGAAGATTTATCTAGAAGAGATTTTACAATTAACGCTATAGCTTACAATCATAAGATGGGAATAGTAGACTACTTTAATGGTGCCAAGGACATAGAAAATAAGATTATAAAATGTGTAGGAAACCCAGAAAAAAGATTTAAAGAAGATGCATTAAGAATAATGAGAGCTTTAAGATTTATGTCACAGTTAAATTATAATATAGCAGAAGAAACTCTAATTGCTCTAAATAATAATAAAGAGCTACTTAAGAGAATTTCAATAGAAAGAATAAGTGTAGAATTAAATAAGTTAATATTATCTGATTATCCCAGTGATGGAATTGAAAATATTTTTAATATGAATATTATGTTTATAGTAGTACCTTTCCTTAAAAAGCATGAAGGTGAATACATATATGAGTATCTCAATGTAAAAAGGTGTATTGGAGTTATAGAAAAGTCTCCTAAAAAGCTTCATGTAAGGCTAACTGTATTTTTGTACTATCTATTATATGAGCATAAGAATGAAAGTATAGACATTATAAAGAGGAATTCAAAAGAGGATGTATCTACTTTAAAAACTCACTGCGATATAAAGTTAAAGATTACATGTGAAGCTATTCTTAAAGAGCTTCATTATGATAATAATACTATAAAGAAGGTAAGCACTCTTATAGCATATTATGATACTCCAATTTATAAAGATAAACTATATATTAAAAGATTATTACAAAGTATAGGTATAGAAGCATTATGTGAATTAGTAATTATAAAAGATGTGACAAGAATGTTTTTAGAAAAAGAAAATTTAGAAATAGAGCAACAATTTAATGTAAATAGAAGCGAAATAGAACAAATAGTAGAAGAGATTTTAGAAAGCAGAGAAGTATATCATAAGTCAGGATTAGAAGTTACAGGCAAAGACTTGATTAACTTAGGTATAAAGGAAGGAATATTAATAGGAAAGATACTATATGAATTGCTAGAAATAGTTATTAAAGAACCTAAAAATAATGAAAAAGAAAAATTAACTTTATATGCACAGCAAATATATAATAATTTAAAAAGTAATAAAAATATGTAAGTAAAAAAGTTCACTTCTAACATAAGTCTATTGGTAATTCAAAATAATTACCAATAGACTTTATTTACTATTTTTCAGCTTGGATTATAGTTCCATTTTCTTAACGTTTTCTGGAATTATAATATCTGCAAGTGTTGCATTTTTAACATCTTCAATAGTAGCTTCTGGTCCAAGTTCTCTAAGAACAAGACCCTCTGGAGTAACTTCAAGAACTGCCATTTCAGTAATGATTAGGTTTACTTGATGAGCAGCAGTTAAAGGAAGTGTACATTTCTTTAATATTTTTGGATTTCCTTTAGCTGTATGTTCCATAGCAACTATAACTTTTTTAGCGCCAACAACTAGGTCCATAGCTCCACCCATTCCAGGAACCATTTTACCAGGAATCATCCAGTTTGCAAGGTTTCCTTCTTGGTCAACTTCTAAAGCTCCAAGTACAGTAGCAGCAACATGGCCACCTCTTATGATTCCAAAAGATACAGAAGAATCAAAGAATGCAGCTCCAGGGATAACAGTAACATGTTGTCCACCAGCATTTACTAAGTCTTTTTGTTCTTGTCCAGGTGCAGGAGCAGCGCCTATTCCTATGAATCCATTTTCAGATTGTAATGTAACATCTATACCCTCTGGTATATAGTTAGCAACCATTGTTGGAAGACCTATACCTAGATTAACTACGTCTCCATCGTTAAGTTCTTTTGCAACTCTTTTAGCAATGACTTCTCTTGTCATGTTTTTATCCATGTTAGTTCTCCCCCTTTACTATGTAGTCAACAAATATATATGGTGTCATAACTACGTTTGGATCTATATCGCCAACTTCTACAAGTTCTTCAGCTTGAACGATTACAGTATCAGCAGCAGTAGCTATTAAAGGATTAAAGTTTCTTGTTGCTTGGTTATAGTATACGTTACCTTTTTTATCAACTTTTGAACCAAATAAAAGAGCAACATCTGCTTTTAATGGTTTTTCAAGAATATATTCTTGTCCATCAACAGTAATTACTTCTTTTCCATCTTGTACAATTGTTCCAAGACCAGTTGGAGTTAAGAATCCACCAAGACCAGCTCCACCACATCTGATTCTTTCAGCAAGTGTTCCTTGAGGTGATAATTCTACTTCCATTTCTCCTGAATTCATTTGATTTCCAGTTTCTTTGTTTGTACCAATATGGGATGCAATAGTTTTCTTAACTTGTTTGTTAACTATTAACTTACCAATACCTTTGTCTGGAAATCCTGTATCATTTGCTATGATAGTTAAATCTTTAACGCCTTTTTTCACTAGAGCATCTATAATAGCTTCTGGAGTACCTACAGCTAAAAATCCACCTATCATGACAGTCATTCCATCTTGAATTTTAGCAACTGCTTCATCAATTGAAATAAGTTTATTCATATGTTAAACCCTCCATAAATAAAAAAATTTTCTTCCATATTAGTTTACCGCTAATTTAAATATTTTGCAATGTATAAAGATTTATTAAGTTTTTAATTAAAAAACTAGTGCAATTATTCATTCAAAATTATTATGTTTAATATTGTTAAATATTCTACGAAATACTTAATTGATCAAAAATTATGTGAATTAGATAGAAATAAAAGAGAATATGCTTTTAGTGATAGTCTAATAGCTTTAATTAATGACTATGTAATATAAAGGGTATAAGTGTAATTGAGATATGAATTAGATGTAATGAGCTATAGGAGAATGCCTAACTACGTAATTATAGTAATTTTATCTAGTAAAATACTAAATATTTATGTAGGGAAATATATATAATTTTATATACAGAACTATTTAAAATTTTGTATATATAACTATTTTAAATTTTAACTACTTAACTATTTAAATAGTTGCAATATCTAGGATCATTCGTAGAGTCTATTATTTTAAATAGTGTGTTTAAAGTTATATTAGTTATTAGAAATAACTAATGATTTTACCACTATTGGTTTAATTGAGAAAATAAGTAAATATAGTAATGTTTAAGTACTTATAAATGAGCCAATGATATTAAAAAAGAACCATTGGCTTTATGTTATAATTAGGTGATGAATATAGGGTAGAATTATTGTGTCATGAGGCTTAAGGCATCTTCAAAAAATAA
>DCDL01000059.1:0-64627 GCA_002316385.1 Clostridium sp. UBA1056 | reverse complement strand
TTTATTTTCAGATGCCTAACCTTAAATTTGAGGTTAATTGAAATTATATTACAATAGGAACTTAATACAAGAGAGATATTTTTACATACTTATCTACATAGATGATAAAAGTATTATAATTTTAAACATGAGACAAATAGATTGATTACAAGAGGGTATTAAAGATATATAGATTAAAATTTACTTTAAATATTACTTAGGATGATATTTAAGAAGAGAAATAAACTAAAAGTAAGGAAGTGAGATTTTGGGAATTAGATTCATTTACGGTAGATCAGGTACAGGAAAAAGTTATAAATGTATTGAAGAAATCTATGAAAAATCTGTTGATAATAAGAAACCGTTGATATTAATAGTTCCAGAGCAGTTATCTTTTAGAGCAGAGAAAGCTATTATTGAAAGAATCGGAGCTACTGGAATAAATAATGTTCATCTTTTAAGTTTTAAAAGATTGGCTTTTACTGTTTTTAATGAAGTTGGTGGAGTAACTCATAAATATATGAATGACACAGGAAAAGCAATAATTGTGGGAAGAGCTATAGAGGAAGTCAAGGATGATCTTAGCATATTTAAACAAGCTACAAGACAAAAGGGCTTTGTAGATAAAATTATAGGGGTATTAACAGAGTTTAAGAGGCATAAAATTACTCCACAGATTCTTAGAGATTTAAAGGGAAATGTGGATGGAAGTTCATTGCTAGTGGATAAGTTAAGTGATGTAGAAGCAATTTATTCAAGATTTCAAGATAAGCTTAGTCAAGGATACTTTGACCCTGAGGATAATTTAACTATTTTAAAAGGAAAGATTGAAGAAAGTAATTTTTTAAAGGGTTCAGAAGTATGGATAGATGAATTTAATGGATTTACACCTCAACAATATGACATCATAGGTAAGTTGTTAAGGGTATGTACCAATGTTAATATAACAATACCTTACGGTGGAGATGAGGTTTTAGATAAAAATGACGATACTAATCCATTCTATCCAATCTATACTACAGAAGAAAAGCTCACAAAGCTTGCTCAAGATTATGGATATTATCCTAAAAATAATCTCCATTTGAGCATAGGGCATAGGTTTAAAGAAAGTAAGGAACTAGCATTTTTAGAGAGAAATTATTTTAATAACAGAGGAAAAACTTTAGAGAATACTACAGAAAATATTAGTATTTTTAAGGCTCAAAATCCTTATGGAGAAGTTGAGTATGTAGCTAAGGAAATTTTGAAACTAGTTAGAGAGAAGAACTTTAGATATAAAGATATCATAGTGATAAGTAGAGATTTAGAAAACTATAAGGATATAGTTAGGGTAATATTTGAAGAATATGAAATCCCATTTTTTATAGATGATAAGGAAGATATAGCTTCAAATCCATTAGTTGTATATATAACCTCACTTTTAAACATATTTTCTAAAGGATTTAGAGATAATTCTATAGTTAATTATTTTAAGAGTGGTTTTGCAAATTTATCAGCAGAAGAAGTAGATTTATTAGAAAATTATGTTTTAGAGTATGGCATAAAAACCAGAAAGAAATGGATAGATGAGGATAATGAATATTGGAGAAAAACTCCTATATATGAAAATATAATTGAAATTAAAAATAAAGGAATAGGCCCTATCATTAAGTTAGAGAAGGAACTGAAGGGCAAACATAGCGTTAGGGAGATTTGTTCAAGTATTTATAAATTCCTAGTTGATAATAGAGTTTATGAAAATGTAAATGAGTATATAGAGAAATTTAAAAGAGATAACAATCTTTTATTGGTAGATGAATATAGTGCTATTTGGAATATGCTTATAGAGCTTTTAGACCAATTTGTAGATATTCTTGGAGATGAAGTTGTCACTATAGAAGAATTTAATAGTATTTTATCTATGGGTATATCTCACAATAAAATGGGGTTAATTCCTACTTCTATGGACCAAGTGGTGGTAGGAAGTGCAGAGAGAATAAAGGCTCAAGAAGTAATGGTAGCTATAGTAGTGGGTGTAAATGACGGAGTACTTCCAAGAATTTCTGGAGATGAAGGGTTATTTAATGATAATGACAGAATAACATTTAAAAATAATAATATAAGTGTTGCAGATAACAGTTTTGAACTAGCTTTTGGAGAGCAATATTTAATATATAATTTACTGAGCATTGCAAGTAATTTGATATATATTACTTATCCGATTGCTGATTTAGAAGGAAAGACCAAAAGATATTCTATGATTATTCCAAGGCTTAAATCTTTGTTTCCTAATATTTCAGAGAGTACAGATATATTAAAGGGTGAAGCAGCGGAAGATGAAAAGAGTATAGTGGGAAAAACACCTACTTTTAATAGATTGATAAAGAAACTTCATGAATATGTAGAAAAAGATGAGATAACTGAACTGTGGAAAGAAATATATAGATATTATCATGAAGAAGCAGAGTACAGAGGAAAGTTACTTAAGGTAATAGGCGGCTTCACTTATAAAAACCATGTAGAAGCTATAGATAAAGATAAAATAAGACAGTTATATGGAAAAAACCTTAGCGTATCTAAAATAGAAGCTTATGCTAATTGTTCCTTTGGATATTTTGTAAAGTATGGACTTAAAGCTAAGGAGAGAAAGATTTATACTTTTGCACCTCTTGATTTCGGAAATTTAATTCATGAAGGTCTTGAAAAGTTCTCTAGAAGAGTAGAAAAAGAAAATGTTAAGTGGGGAACTTTAGATAAAGAATTTTGTGAGAGAGTACTAAATGATGTTATATCAGAGCTTACAAACTCAGAGGAACATAGGATATTAAAAAGCTCTAAGAGATATGAATATATAGCTACAAGAGTAAAAAGAATTCTATATAGAATGGTATTAATTATTAACGAGCAGATGGAGAGGGGAACTTTTCAGCCTCTTGGATATGAAATTTCCTTTGGAAAAGATGAGTATTATCCACCAATACCTATAACCTTATCCACAGGAGAAGTAGTAAAATTGCAAGGAAAGATTGATAGGGTGGATAAAGCCACTATAGATGGGGTTAATTATTATAGAGTTGTGGATTATAAAACTGGAAGAATAGATCTGGATATAAATGATGTGTATAATGGATTAAAAATTCAGCTATTAACTTATTTAGATGCAATTTTAACACTTGAACAGGAGAAAATGTCTAATAAGCCAGTAATTTCAGAAGGAAAGGGAAAGACTATGCCAGGGGCTATGGTATACCTTTCTGTGGATGATCCAATAATGGATGGTTCTAAAAAGCTTACCATGGAAAATTTAGAAGAAGAAGTATTAAAAGCATTAAAAATGAAGGGAATTATCATAAAGGACTTAAAGGTAGTTAAGGAAATGGATAAAACCATAGAAAATGGTGGAACTTCATCTATAATTCCTGTATCCTTAAATAAACCTAAAAAGGGTAATGAGGAAGTAGAGTTTTCGAAGAATAATAGTTCTGTAATAACTTATGAGGGCTTTAATGTGTTAAGAACTCATATGAAGGAGAAGGTTAGAGAAATTTGTGAAGATATGCTAGAAGGAATTATAGAAGTAACTCCGTGTAAAAATGGAAAAAGTTATTATTGTGAATTCTGTGACTTTTCTTCTATATGCCAATTTGATGAAACCATGGGAGTTAACAATTTTAAAGTTATGCCTAGAAGAAATAAAAAAGAACTTCTTCAGCAGTTAGAAGATGAGGGAAAAGGTGGTGAAGGTAATGAGTAGTGTTAAATGGACTGAGGAACAACAAAAAGCTATTAATATTAGATATAGAAATACTTTAGTATCTGCAGCAGCAGGTTCAGGAAAAACTGCAGTTTTAGTTGAAAGAATTATAAAAATTATAACTGACAGAGATAATCCTGTAGATATTGATAAATTACTTATAGTAACCTTTACTAATGCAGCAGCGGCAGAAATGAGAGAGCGTATAGGAGAAGCTATAAATAAAAGGATTAAAGAAGAGCCTAATAATAGAAATCTTCAAACTCAACTAATACTTCTCAATAAAGCCAGTATATCAACCCTTCACTCATTTTGCCTAAATCTTATTAAAAATAACTTTCACCAATTAGATATAGAGCCTAATTTTAGGGTTGGTGATACAACAGAGATAAATCTTCTAAAGGTAGAAGCTTTAGAGGAGTTAATGGAATCAAAATATATTGAGGGTAAAGAAGAGTTTATACAGTTAGTAGAAAGTTATTGTGGTAATAAAAGTGATAGAGCACTGGCAGAAATGGTTTTAAGGCTATATAACTTTTCAATGAGTATGGGAGACCCTGTGGCGTGGCTTAGGGAAAAATCAGAACTTTTTAATGTAGGTGAAGATTTTTCCTTTGAAAGTTTACATTTTAAAGATGCATTATTGAAAGAATTGAGAGAAGATATAATAAATGCTTTAGAAATAAATAACGAAGGATTAGATTTTGTATTAAATAATCCAATCCTTGATAAGTATAAGGCTACCTTTGAAAATGATGGAGAAATATTAGAGAGAACTTTAACAATCATTGAAGAGGGGTTAAAAGAAGAAACAAAGTATATTGAGGAAGCCACCTTTGGAAGAATTCCTACTTTAACAAAGCTAACTGAAGAAGAGAAGATAATACAAAAGCAGGCAAAGGACTTAAGAGATGCAGCTAAGGGAATATATGTAGATGTAAGAAGTAAAATCTTAAATGCTACTTCAGAAGATAATATAAAAATTACTAGAAGGCTTTATCCTCTTATGAAAGAACTAGTAAGCTTAGTAATAGAGTTTAAAGACATCTTCGATAAGAGTAAAAGAGAAAGAGGTATCATAGATTTTAACGACCAAGAACATTTTGCTCTTGAAATTCTAAGAGATAAGGAAGTCAAGAATGAACCATCTAATATAGCTTTAGAGTTAAAGAATAAGTTTGAAGAGATATTAGTAGACGAATATCAAGATTCTAATAATGTTCAAGAGGAAATTATTAATTTAATCTGTAGAACCGAGAAGGATACAAGGAATGTATTCATGGTTGGAGATTTAAAGCAAAGTATATATAGATTTAGAATGGCTAAGCCAGAACTATTTAAAAGTAAGAAGGAAAGCTATACTAAAGATGGAGATGATTATAATGCTCTTATTACGCTTCATAAAAACTTTAGAAGTAGAAAAGAAGTTATAGATGGTATAAACTACATCTTTAAAGCTGTGATGAGTGAGGATGTAGGTGAGCTATCCTATGATGGAGGGGAAGAACTAAAGGTTGGAGCTACTTACAAAGAGTTCACTGGTGAAGGGAATGTAGGTGGAGATGTTGAATTCAACCTTATAAATCTTGACAAAGAAATTGAGGAAGATAAAGAAGAAAAGGAAGAAAAGGAAGAGATTCAAGAACAAAGTGATGAAGCAGGTAGTGAGGAAGAACTCGATAAGGAAGAATTAGATTCTATGCAGCTAGAAGCTAGATTTGTAGCTAGGCGTATAAGAGAGCTAATGGATTTAGAAGGAGAAAATTCCTTGAAGGTATATGACAAAAACCTAGATGATTATAGAAGAGCTACCTATAAAGATATTGTTATTCTTTTAAGATCAAGTAATAAGTTGTCTCCTATATTCATAGAAGAATTTAAAAGAGTAGGAATTCCACTTTTCTCAGAAGGAGAAGGAGGGTATTTTGATACACTTGAAGTGAAGACAGTTATAAGTGTTTTAGAGATTATAGATAATCCCATACAAGATATTCCTCTAATTGCTGTATTAAGATCTCCTATTGGTGGTTTTACTACGGAGGAGTTAGCTGATATAAGAATTTCTAATAAAAATGTAAGTTTTTATCATGCTATGGTGGGACTTTTAAGCTATGAAGAGAAGGTTTATGAAGAGGAAAAGTTTACCGATATAAGCAAAGAAATTTATAATAATACTAACCTTAAATTAAAGATTAAAGGCTTCCTAGATAAAATAAATAATTGGAGATTAGAAAGTAAGTATACACCTATAAATCAGCTTATATGGGAAATCATAACGGATACAGGTTACTATGGCTATGTTGGAGCATTGCCTGGTGGAGAGCAAAGACAGGCTAATTTAAAAATCTTATTTAAGAGAGCTAAAGATTTTGAAAGAACTAGCTATAGAGGACTATATAATTTTATAAACTTTATAAATAATATAAAAACTAGTAGCGAAGACATGGGGAGCGCTAAAATCATAGGAGAAAATGAAGATGTAGTAAGAATCATGAGTATCCATAAAAGTAAGGGACTAGAATTTCCTATAGTATTTCTCTGTGGTCTCGGTAAGAGATTTAATGAAGGTGATTTGAAAGGAAAGATATTATTTCATCACGAATTAGGCTTTGGACCTACCTACATTGATTTAGATCATAGAATTAGCTATAACACTCCTCAGAGAGAGTTTATAAGTAAAAAAATTCAAGGTGAAAATAAATCTGAAGAAATGAGACTCCTGTATGTTGCTCTTACTAGAGCCAAGGAAAAGTTAATTTTAGTTGGGAGTAGTAAGGCTTTAGAAAAGAAAATTGAAAAGTGGTCTGGGGCTGGTATAGATGATGGAGGTAATATAAAATCAAGCTATGTACGAAATCAAAAAAATTACATGGATTGGATAGGAGCTGCTCTTATAAACCATAAAGGTGGAGAGTTTCTAAGACATTATAATGAAAACATTCTAAAGGAAGACTTAAAAGAAGATAATAGTAGATTTAAGGTAGCTATATATACTAGAGAAAGCTTTGAAGAAGCAGAGGATATTATTTTAGAAGATGTTCCAGTAAAAGAAAAAATAGATAAACTTTTAGTGAGCAATGATGAAAAGTTATGTAAAGATTATTATGAAGCAATTAAAGAAAGGCTAGAATTTACTTATAAATATGAAGAAGCAACTAAGCTACCCACAGTAATTACTGTTACAGAATTAAAGGAGCTTGAAAAAAATAAGTTGCTAGGAGATAATGAGAAGAATGATCTTTTTATAGATAATAATGATTTAAATGAAGATGCCTATAAGGATTTAAACTATGATGAAGAAGTAGAAGGAGCAAGAAAGTTTAGGCCACTAATGCAAACACCTTTATTTCTTCAAGAGAAAAAAGGCTTGACTCCATCAGAAGTAGGAACTGCTTATCATAATATAATGCAAAGGTTAGACTTAAGTGGTGATCTTACTAAAGAAGATATTACAAGTCAAGTTAATGCTATGGTAGAGAATGAACTTATAACCTTTGAAGCTGCAAAATCAGTGAAGGTAGATAAAATTCTTAAGTTTTTACAGAGTAACATAGGTAAAAAAATAATAGAATCATATAAAGAAAATACCTTAAAAAGAGAGCTACCCTTTAGAGTAGAAATTAATGCCTCTACTATTTGTCCTAATATCAATGAAGAAAAATATTCAGAAGAAAAAATGCTTTTAAGAGGAGTAATAGATTGTTACTTTGAATATGGGGAAGAAGGCATAATATTAGACTATAAAACTGATTATGTAAAAGAAAATAATATAGAAGAAATTAAGGCAAGATATAAGGTTCAATTAGATTACTATAGTAATGCTGTAAAGAATGCTTTTAAGAAGGAAAAAGTAAAAAAATACTTATATTTATTTTCACTAGATAGAGAAGTGGAAGTAGAATAAATTATAATAATATCATAAGACTGATTTCAATGACTATTGAGATCAGTCTTATAAATTTTCTTTAGTAGATTATATAGAAGTGGGTTTATTAAAACTTAGAACAAAGGTATTCTATGAAATATGTAGAATATGTTATTCAATGAATGTATTGGAGTTGAGTATTTATGAATAAAGTAAATAAAACACTATTGACTTCATTGTATAATAAAATTAATTTATATTCAGAACTTGCAGAGATATTTAAATATCTCCAGAAAGAATTTTTAACCTACTTTGAACTAGATAAATCTAATATGGATACTTTATATAGAGGATTTATTGGAGAGTACAGTCATTTTTTTTTAATAAAAGAAAAAGAAGCTGTGGAAAGAGTCTTTCATGAAATGCTTATAAATACAAATTATAAGGGCAACTATGATGTTTTAAACCAAGATAAAAACATAGATGAAGGATTTATAATTAAAATTTTAGATAGTGCAGAAAATAATATAATATGTAAGCTTAATCTATTTAAAAAGCAATGCCAATTAGAATTTTATACATCTTACTATAGATATGGAAAAGATGAAATAGAGATATATAAGGGATTAAATATATATCTTAATAAAGATATTCCAAGGACTATATCTTACTTCAAATTAAAATTTATGAAGCTTAAAAAGGATGTAATAAATATTTTGAAGGATGAAGTAAATAATTATCATAGACTTATTTGGAATACAGTAAAGAACTTAAGAGTTATTTTAAATGAAAAAGATAAACTAGATGAAGAAGAGATAATGGATAAAATAATTATTAAAGAGGATGAAGTTCTAAGTTTTTTAGATGATTTTCAAGAAAAGATAGGCTCTGTAATAAAAGAAGAATTTTTGAATACAGTACTAAATCTAATAAATGAAATTTTAGGAAATCAGCTTAATGAAAAAATAAAAATTTATAAAGAAGAATTAAATAAATATTTATCTAGAGAAATTAGTGAAGTAAATATAAATAGAAGGGATTTAATAAAATATACAAATGTTGATGAGGGGGGTATGGAGAAAACAGAATATAATATATGCTATAAGATATTTTCAATACAACATGATTATTTAAATATGATGCTTAATATAAGTAAATCTAGCTTTGATGAATTTAATAATGAAGTAAAGTCCAGCATAAACACTATATTTTACAATGAGTTTTTTAAGTCTATTTATTATATTAATAGTGAAGAAGATTTCTACAGTATATGTGGTATTCTTGAAGAGAAGTTTACTTATATAATTTACGGACTTATTAAATCCTCATTAAAAAACATTAAAGATAACTATTATAATTATATTGTAGATATGCTTATAGATAATATAAAATCTGTTAGATGCATGAATGTATTTAAATCTATAAATAGTTTTGTAGGCAATATAAAGATTTATAATCAAAGTTTGGTTATAGACTTATTTAATAAATTTAATAAAATACATGATAATTATAAGGGTTTAAAAGGATACCATTTAAATATGCCTAAGGTGATATTTTTAGATAGAGAAGCTAGTAAAAAAGAAAGAATATTTTTAAAGGAATACATTCACTTAAAATCTAATGAAGAGGATATATTTAAAGTTGAATCTTATTATGAATTTAAGGATTTAATAAGCAAAAAAGAAGCACTCTACAATAATACAGCTTTAATTAAAATTAAACTCTGGAAAGCTCTTGAAGGAGATTTTATAACTTACTTTGATCATCTTTTTCAAAGTATAGATAAAAATCTAGAGTATGTGAAGTCACAAGAGGAATATTATAAAGTTATGAGTAAGAAGTTATAAACTTATAAGCACTTCTTAGATATTTTTATGTATTAGTCATTTTCTAGTTTGAACTATGTAGTATTATAAAACATAATAGACGTGTTTTTTAATGGTATTAATCATAAATGAGTCTATAGTTGTAGATTTATATTTAGATAAATTTAAAATTAAATGGAGGCGGTATTATGTCAATAGATTTATTTAAAAGAGCTAATGCGAGGGATTCAGAGTTTAAAGGAAGAAGTGCGGATATAGAAAAATATTCTTATAATCATTCTTTTAAAGCAAATATGATAGCTATTGGAGTTATTGTGCTTTTAATTTTAGGATTTTTTTACTTGCTTATTAGATAATAATATAGAAAGCCTAGAAAGCATAATTATCTTTCTAGGCTTAATTTTTAGCATCATATTGTTTATAATCATTAATTAAACTAGTTTTCTAAATAGTTTAAAAGTTCATCAAATCCTACCTTATCAACAGTAGCAGCAAAGTTTCCACCTTCAGATTTATGAGTATTATAGAAGGCTAAAAGTTTATCCATTACCCTAGGAATTTCTTCTATATCATAAAATTTAGGCAAGATGTATGGAGGACAGGCTTCTTTAATATTATTAATATATATAGTTAGTCCAGTTTTCTCTGAAGATAGAGCTAAGAATGAGCAGTTACCAATGCAGTTTCCGCATCTTAAACATTTGTCTTCATGAAGTACTAACTCTTTATTTATTTTTTCAAGAGCACCACTCGGACAGTATTTAGTACATCTCGTACAAGCAATACATTCACGTTGATTTAAATTTACTTTTGTACCATTAAGTATTCCTATACAGTCTTGATAGATTTCACTATACTTGTCCACTATATCTACTAATTTAGGCAGGTCGCTTTCATTGTAGCTTTCTGCAGGTGTAGGTAGTGTACTTCTTTTAAAAATAGCTTCACAGTTTTCATATAAAAAACCCTGAACATTTCTTCTTGCTTCAGTTAAAGCTTCATCTAAATTTTCATCAAAGACTTTAGTAATATCCTTAGTATAATTAGTCATAACAAATTCTCCTTTTACAAAATATAATCCCTATAACATTAAACATTTACAATAGAACTTATTAATAAATAAAGCTTATCTGAAAGTTTTATTTATTAATAATAGAATATCAAAGTATGTTATCAGGTTCAAGATTTACTAAAATATAATTAAATATTTATTTTTAATTTATAAGATTGTCTTTCTAGAACTATTTTATTATATATAAGTTTCAATGAATAAAATTCATTAATATTCTCTAGTATAATCTAGGATTATAAGTAAATTTAATGTAGAAACTTTAACAAAACTTATATATGAACACGCTAAATAGAGTAATAGAAGGAATTTAAAATTTATTTTCATAAATATGATATTTCTACCTTAATAGCATTGTTGTAAATACTTAACAGCTAAGGTATACTTTTATCATAAACAGATTTCTTAGCTTCTTTGAAGCTTAGAAACCGTTATCCAGGGACGTAGTAGCTCTTTACACCCAATTTGAAGAAAAGCAGAGAGCCCNNAGAGTGCGATGGGAGTATTAGATCTGGTAGTCATCGGATAAATAAATTTTGTAATTATAAGGGGAGGCTCATGGTTATGGAAGATAAAGAATTGCTAAAAAACCTTTGTATGTCTCATGGACCTAGTGGAAGAGAGCATTGGCTTGGAGATTATGTGACAGAGGTATTTTCAGAGTTTGGACAAGTTACTAGAGATAATTTAAATAATACAATTATTCATAAGAAGGGCAAGGGGAAAGGCAAAATAATGCTTATGGCTCACCTTGATGAAGTATTTATGATTGTAACAGATATAAAAGAAAATGGATTTTTAGCTTTTAAAGGTGCTGGAATTGACCCTAAGACTTTAGTTTCTAAGGAGGTTATAATCCATGGAAAAGAAACCATTCAGGGTATTATAGGAATTAAGCCTCCTCACTTAATGAAGGAAGAGGATCGTAAAAAAGCAGTGACTATAGATTCCTTGTTAATTGATACAGGATATACTAAGGAATCTTTAGAAAAGATAGTTAGACCAGGGGACTATGTTACTGTTAAAGGAAACTATAAAGAACTTTTAAATAATAATGTAAGTGTTAAGACAGTTGATGATAGAGGTGGAGTTGTAGCTCTATATAGATGTGCTAAGGAGCTTAGAAATATAGACCATGATATGGATGTTTATTTTGTATGCTCAGCACAAGAAGAGGTAGGTCATAGAGGAGCTAAGACTGCTACTAATAGAATTAAACCAGATATAGGTATTGCGGTAGATGTTACCTTCGATTGTGGTATGTATGGTCTTGAACATGGAGATACTGAATTAGGTAAGGGAGGCGTGATCTGTATAGGACCTAATATTCACCCAAAGGTTAGAAAATATCTGATGAGGATTTGTAAGGAATATAATATTCCCTTTCAATTGGAAGTTGAAGCTGGCAATACAGGGACTGATGCTTGGGATATTCAAGTAGCAGGTGAAGGAGTTGCTACACTACTTATATCAATTCCTATAAAATACATGCATACATCAGTAGAAACTGTAAATATGGATGATATAAAAAATACAGGATACATGATGGCAAAGCTAATAGAAAGTATTAAGGGTGAAGAATTGGAGGAATTAATATGTTTTTAGATGAAATTCTTCAAAAGGGTGGTCTTTTAGATAAATTAACTTCTTTAAGTGGTCCTTCAGGATTTGAGGGAGAGGTTAGAGGATTTATTAAAGAGCAGATTACATCTTACGTAGATGAAACTTTTATAGATAGAATGGGGAATATAATTGTTCATAAAAAAGGAAATGGGAGAAAAGTAGTAATTGATGCCCATATGGATGAAGTAGGATTCATAATAACTGGATATAATGATGATGGAAGTTTAAGATTTAATGCTTTAGGAGGAATAAATGCAAAGATAATACCTTCCAAGACAGTACTTATAGGGCCTAATAAAATACCTGGAGTTATTGGAGCTAAACCAATTCATCTCCAAGGAGCAGAAGAAAGAGAAAAGGGACTTACCTATAATGATTGTTGCATTGATATAGGAGCTACTTCTAGAAAGCAAAGTGAAGATCTTATAGAGCTAGGTGAATATGTAGTTTTTGACACAGAGTATGATGAATTTGGTGAGGGGCTTGTAAAAGGAAAAGCCTTTGATAATAGAGTAGGCTGCTTTGTACTAATGGAGGCTTTAAAGGAAAAGTATGATATAGATTTATATGGAGTTTTTACAGTTCAAGAAGAAGTTGGAGAAAGAGGTGCTTTCATATCTTCTTTAAATCTAAAGGGAGATTTAGGAATTGCTTTAGAAGGAACTATATGTGCAGATATGCCAAGTGTCTCTAAGCATCTAAGAGCTACTGAATTAGGTAAAGGACCAGCTATATCAATAATGGATTTAACTAGTATATTTGATATTGATATAGCAGATGAAATTATGGAAGTAGGAGATAATTTAAATATTCCATATCAAAGAAGAAGGGCCATAGCTGGAGGAAATGATGCAGCTACTTTTCATGGTACAGGTAGTGGTGCAAAGATTGCTACTATTTCAGTTCCTTGCAGATATATTCACTCTTCAGTATCAGTAGCATCCAAGGAAGACATAAAAAACACAGTTAAATTGCTAGTAGAATACTTAAAAACACTATAGATTTTGGAGGTATTATTGATGAATAAATTGTTTGAAGACTTAATAGGAGCTTTTGGCGTTAGTGGACATGAGCATGAAATTAGAAGTGTAATTGTTGAACAGTTAAATTCACTAAAAATAGAACATAGAATAGATAATATGGGAAATGTAGTAGCAACTTTAGGAAATAGTAATGTAGATGAAGATAAGAAAGTTATGATTTCTTCACATATGGATACCATGGGATTTATAGTTCTATATATTGAGGAGAGTGGATTTGTAAGAATTGGTAAAGTAGGAGATTTTGATGAATCAGACTTTGTAAATAACATGGTAGAGTTTGAAAATGGAAATTCAGGAAGAATCTGTGGAGCAAAGAATGCTCCTAAAATAGATGATATGTATATAGATCTAGGAGTGGAAAGTAGAGAAGAAGCTCTGGAACTAGTAAGAGAAGGGGATGTATGTATGATTACATCCAATGTGATAGAAGAAGAGAAAAATATAATTGCACCGGCTTTAGATAATAGAGTAGGATGTTATATGACACTAAAGGCTATGGAGAGGCTTTTAGATAATAAAGAAGAATTAGAAAAGTTAGAGAAAGAGGTATACTTTGTATTTTCAACTCAAAACACCTTAGGAGGAAGAGGAGCTAGAGCTGCTGCTTATGAAATAAGTCCTATGTATGCTTTAGTTATAGATGGAGAAAAGGCTGGAGATGCATTAGGTGATAGTGGGAAATTTGCCTTAGGCAAGGGTACAGGAATAAAGTTTATGGATAGAACTTTATTAATGCATCATGAGGTAAAAGAGGAATTAGAAGAAGTTTATGAAAAGCTAGATAAAAAACCTCACTATATCTTTGGAGAAAATGAAGGGGATGGTAAAACAATCCATAAGGAAGGTATTGGAGTTAAGACTGGAACTCTAGTATATCCTGTAAGATATAAAAATACTAACATGGAAATGGTAAATTATAAAGATATAGAAGAAGGAATTCAGGTTATTTATAATTACATTACATTATAGAAGAAGTCATTTGAAGAATAATATTTTGTTGTAAATATAGGTGGATTATTTGTGCCAGTTAAGTATAGAGTTATTCATAAAAAGCATTCATTTAGTTGATACGTCATATTTAAAGTAATTTCTGGAGAAATAGATAACAAAACATAAAAAGAGTATATCTAAAGTAGCCTAAGTTACTTTAGATATACTCTTTAAAATATAACTTTCCTAATTATTTTGCAGCGTAGTAGCATCTCTTTGGAGATTCTATTTTATCCTCTGCTTTAAGTGATTTTATAGCTTTATCTACTTCTTTTTTGTCAATACCAGCCTTTTCAGCAATTTCTCCAGCTTTTAATGGCTCAGGTGAGTTTTTTAGTACTTCTAAAACCTTATCGATCATGTTAACACCTCTTTTAATAATTATAATTATTTGACAATGTTTATTATCAATTATATATTACTTAAATGGAAATATCAACTCAATTTAACTATGGACATGATGTTTTATGAATTATTTGTTTTTAATTTTTCATAGAGGGATTCACGCCTATCTTTCTTTAGCTTAAAGGAAGCTCTCACCATACTAACTAAGGTTTTATCTATGTCTGCAATAAGAATATCCTCAACACCTTCATCTAAACTAGATATAATTTTGCCTAAAGGATCTATAATTAAAGAATTTCCACTGTATATTATACTGTTACCAATACCAATCCTATTTACACCTGCAACATAGCACTGATTTTCTATTGCTCTACTTTTAAGCAAAGTTATCCAATGGTCCTTTCTAGCATCAGGCCAATTAGCTGCTACTGTAATTAAATCACATTTTTTTGAGGCTATTTGGAAAATTTCAGGAAATCTTAAGTCATAGCATATAAAAGGTGAAAGAGTTATGTCATTAATCTGCGAAAAAAATATTTCATTTCCACCTATGTAGTGATTGCTTTCATTACCATAGGAAAATGGATGTATTTTAGAGTAATTACATAACACATCTCCAGTAGAAGAGATTATTGCATAATTGTTCTTTGCTTTTTTATCATTATCAACACCTTGAATATAACCAATTCCTGCATTAATACAATAGGTTTTGCATAGACTAGCAATGTAGGTAATAGTAGAAAAATCAAATTCTTTTAACTTTTCTACATTCATTGTAAAGCCAGTAAAAGAAAGTTCAGGGAATAGAAGTAAATCTATCTTTAGATTTTTAGCTTTTTTAAAAAATTCTTTACTAGCTGACAAGTTAAATTGTCTATTTTCCCATAAAATGTTATTTTGTACGAGTCCGATTTTCACAATACCACCCCTTATACTATTACAGAATAATTAAGTTAATTATAAGCATAGTTTACAATACTTATAATATTATAGATTTCTTAAAAATGTATTGATTAGAAATCACTATTACTTAGAGAAAACTTAAGTTTTTCTTTTGAATTTAAATTATTCATACTATTAATTATAATATACTTTAAAGTTAATATTCATAATAATTATAAGAAATTTATTGTTTTATAATCTAGTTGTAAATAAAAATTATGCAGTATCATTTGTTTAATTATGTTAAAAAAGGTGATATAATTAATTGTTATAAATAAGGAAAGTTTATTTTTAAAACCAGCTTTATTTTAGATTAAAGTTTAGCTTGTATAAAATCTAAGTCACTGATATATTTTACTTAAAAATAATGGAAATATTGTAGTGAGTAGATATTATAGAAAATATATAAGGTAGGAGTAGTGCCTATGAAAATAACTGAGTATATAGTAAAAATGGTATTAAGATATAGGAATCATCATATATCTTCATTAGCCTCCCAGTTGGCTTTTGATATGCTATTTTCATTCTTCCCATTTTTAATTTTGTTATTGACTCTAGTAGGATTTGTAAATGTAGACCCTGCAGAAGTAATTAGTAGTTTGCAAACTATAATGCCAGAGGAATTATATGAATTAGTATCTACTTTAGCACTACAATTACTACAAACCAGAAATGGAAATTTACTATCCTTTTCATTAATGTTTTCTCTTTATACTGCATCTAGAGCTTTTAGAGCTGTAAGATATGGACTAAATAGAGCATATAATGAAGATGAAGATATGAATATGATAAAAGTAGTTATACTATCTGTTTTATTTATGATGGTGATATCTTTTATGATAATATTTGTATTAGCATTTTTAGTATTTGGAGAAATGATAAGCTTAACCTTAGTTGAATGGTTAAACCTTGATATTAAGCTATTTTATTTTATAAGATATTTAAGATATCCAATTGGACTAGCTGGGATGATTGTTGTATTTTCAGCAGTATATAAGCTTATCCCATCAAGACGAATAAAATGGAGAGAGGCTTTTCCAGGTGCGGTATTTACAAGTATTGTTTGGATAATTTTGTCAATGGGATTTGCTTTTTATGTTAATAATTTTGGAAAATATACAGATATATATGGTAGTATTGGAGTAGTTATAGTTATGATGATATGGTTACAGATAACATCTAATACAATTTTATTAGGTGGAGAATTAAATGCATTATTAATGTATGATAGAGAACATAATTTGAACTTATAGGAAATTCATGTTGAATATTGATACTTATGAGATATATTAGTTTAACTATTTGTCATATTGTGTTAAGATAAAGGAGTAGATAAACATAAAATAAACGGGATTGATAGTTATGGAGGGTTATGAGATGAAGGTTAGAAAGGCTATAATTCCAGCAGCAGGGTTAGGAACTAGATTTTTACCAGCTACAAAGGCTGTACCTAAAGAAATGATTCCTATAGTAGATAGACCAACTATAGAATATATAGTGGAGGAAGCTGTAGCTTCAGGTATAGAAGAAATACTTATAATAACAGGCAGAAATAAGAAGGCTATAGAAGATCATTTTGATAGAGCTATAGAATTAGAAATGAATCTTGAGAGAGATGGAAAGAAAGAATTTTTAGAGCTAGTAGATAAGTCTACTAATATGGCCAATATTCACTATATTAGACAAAAGAATCCAAAAGGATTAGGGCATGCTATAAGCTGTGCTAAAGCTTTTGTTGGAAATGAACCCTTTGCAGTTATGTTAGGGGATGACATAGTAGATAGTGAAATTCCTTGCTTAAAGCAATTAATAGATGCTTATGATAAGCATGGCACTTCAATTTTAGGAGTTCAAGAAGTAGCAAGGGAAAATGTAAATAAATATGGGATTGTAAAAGGTAATAAAATTAATAGTAGAGAATATATAGTTGAAGACTTAGTAGAAAAACCAAAAGTTGAAGAGGCTCCATCTAATGTAGCTATTTTAGGTAGATATATTATAACTCCAGAGATATTTGATATACTAGAAGATACTAAACCGGGAAAAGGTAATGAGATACAGTTAACAGACGGGCTGAAAACTCTAATTGAAAAGCAAAGTATGCATGCTTATATTTTTGAAGGTAGAAGATATGACGTAGGTGATAAATTAGGATTTTTAGAAGCTACAGTAGAATTCGCATTAAAAAGAAAAGACTTACAAGAGAACTTTAGAAATTTTTTAGAGGAAAAATTTATTTAAATCTATATACAACTTAATAATGAGAAAGAAAACTGGTATATAATCCCAATAGGTTATGCCAGTTTTTATTTTTCGTATCAAATTTTATTGTTTTTACTCAGAAGAAATACATAGATTTATTTTAGGTACAGACTTAAGAAAAAAATGTAGAATAATAGTAGAAAAATGTAGTAAAAAAAATATTGATTTTAGTGTAAAATGATTAAGTGGTGCATAGAGTAACGTTAAAAATGGAGGATAAACAATGGAGTTTCAAAACAAATTAGATTTGGAGTTTTACAACAACATTTCAGAGCCTATTATAGCTATAGATATTGATAATAAAATTACATATTGTAATGAAGGAGCATTAGAATTTTTAGGAGTTCAGAGTGTAGATTCAGTTGAAGATATAGATATAAATGCTATGATAAAGTTTTCTACATTAAAGAACGGTGTCTTTAACATAAAAGATTTTGCTCCAAATAATATAAATGAGGAAATGAGTATAAGCATAGACACAAGAATATATAGAGAGATAGAAATAGAATTAGTTATAAGGAATATAAAGGTTGGAAATGATGAAGGAGCCCTAATGTTATTAAAGAGTATAGCAAGTAAGAACCTCCATTTTAAATCAATAGATGATAATACAAGTAGTAATAAGTTAGAAGAACACGAAGAATTTAAATATATTGTAGTAGATAAATATGAGGATGAGGCCTTCATATCAACGAAAGAAATGAATTTAAATGTGAATTTTTATAAAGCTATTTTTGCTGCAAGCACCACGGGAATTGTAATAGAAAAAGAAAATAAAATTAGTTATATAAATAAAGTTGCTATGGATATAATTGGAGAACCTAAGGATAATGTATTTTTAGGTAAAAATCTTTTTGAATTAATTAAACTACAACCTATAGAGTATAATGATGAGTTTCTAAAAAAACAATACTCTAAATATGATTCTAGCTTAAATATAGTAGAAAGAAGATTTATTAGAGAAGATGGTAGCATTGTCTACTGTGAGATGACTCCAATGTGCTTTGTAAATGGTAATGATATATATTCTCTATTTTTAATCAAAGATATAACTAGAAGAATAAAAGTGGAAGAAGCTGTAATAAAGAATAGAGATAATTATGTAGAGTTACTTAAACTTTTACCTTTCGGTATGGTTATATATTCTGATAGCAAATTTGAAATAGGAAATAAAGCTTTAAGCAATATTTTAGGATTTGATGACATAAATGAATTGAGTAATTTATCTTATGTAGATATATTAGGAGAAGAATATGAAGATTTAATTAAAGAGATGTATTTTGATGCCCAATTTAGAGGAAAGGCTACAGAGTTTAAAGAAGCCAAAGCTAAAAAGAAAGATGGAAGTTTATTAGACGCCGAAATTGCAAGTTTTGGGATAAACTTTACTTATGGAAGATCAGTAGTATTTTTTATCCAAGAGGTTGCCGAGCGTAAGAAGGCTCAATTGAATAAGGTTAAATTAGAGCAAGCTATAAAATATGATAAATTAAAAACAGAATTTATATCTAATATGTCTCATGAATTAAAAACTCCGTTAAATATAATTTTAAGTACTGTACAAGTATTACAATATAACTATAAGGATAAAAATGATGAACAATTAGATAGATATTTAGACTTGATGAAAGTAAATAGTTATAGGCTACTAAGGCTAATAAATAATTTAATAGATGTTACTAGAATAGACGTAGGTAATTTAAAAATGAACTTTGGAAATTACGATATAGTAGCTATAGTGGAAGATATAACTATGGCTGCAGTAGAGTACGTGGAAAGTAAAGGCATGACTTTGATATTTGATACTGATGTAGAGGAAAAGATAATAGGAATCGATAGAGAAAATATAGAAAGAATAGTATTGAACCTTTTGTCAAATGCAGTTAAGTTTTCAAAGGATGATGGAACGATTATGGTGTCTATTCATGACTTAGGCAATAAGGTTCAAATTTCGGTAAAAGATAATGGTATAGGAATACCAGAAGAACTCCAGGAAAAGATATTTGATAGATTCGTTCAAGGTGAAGATTTGTTTACTAGATCCCATGAGGGCAGTGGAATTGGATTATCCTTAGTAAAATCTATAGTTGAAAATCATAGTGGAAAGATATATGTGAAGAGTATTGTCAATGGAGGAAGTGAATTTATTGTAGAACTTCCAAATATACTTTCTAAAAATCAGTTTTGTTCAACAAATTTATATCATGCTGATAAATATAACTTAGAAAGAATAAAAATAGAGTTTTCAGATATATATAAATAAATTAAGCTTTTGAAAGTAGAGATTAAAAATAGTTACTTATTAGAAAAAGTCTGTAATAGTTAAATAAATTTAAATAATAAATGCATTTGCTTTAAATACTATTGAAAAATGATTTTAATAGTATTTTATTTAAATATATTAAAAGGAAATTTAATATATTTATAGATTATATGTTTAAAAAATATATTCATGGGTAAAATTACAAAAAATGATATGTTTTTTGGAGGTATATGATGAATAGAATAGTTTTAGTTGGTAGATTGACACGAGACCCAGAAATTAAAGTTTTTGAAGATAGTAGTAAGGTTTTTACTAGATTGGTTTTGGCTGTGGATAGACCTTATAAAACTGCATCAGGAGAAAAACATGTAGATTTCATTCCTGTGGTATTGAGAGGAAAGAAGGCTGAAATCGTTAATGAATATCTAGTTAAAGGAAGTGTTATCAGTGTAACTGGTAGGCTTCAAAGTAGACATTACGAAAATGAAGATGGACAGAAAAAGTATATATCAGAAGTTATTGCAGATGAATTTCAGTTCATGAATACTAAAAAGCCAAAAGAAGAAATTGGTTAAATCTACATGACTTGAATTATAATATTAATAAACTACATATATGGACGGACACTCTAGAATAATATTTTAATCAATAAAAGGGGCTTTCGCAAAAAAAACTAATCTAAATAAATATTGAATAAGCACTTATATTACTGACGCTCAGCCGTTTCGGAATATTGATTTACTAAAGCATTTATTCAAGGTAAAATCTGCAACACAACAACCCGTATACACTCAAACAAGTTGTGTTGCTTACGATTTTACCATCATAAATACTAAGTAAAGAAATATTCATAGGAGGTTCTTATAGCAAATTAGAAGAATTAAGTTTGAATAACTAATCAAAGATTTAGATTCTTACTTATCCAAATATTCGCTAACAATAATATTAAAGTGCATCTTCAATATTTTATATAAGATTAGTAATATACTTTGCGAAAGTCTCTTTTTTAAATTAATTAATAATAAATTTTAAAATTAACTTAAATAAGAAAAATGTTATTTTAGTATATTAAAAATATTTGGATAATAGCCCTAGTAAGAGTATAATAAATTCATAAGGTGAAACTTTAGTCTTATGATAATGACTATATTTAATGAATGGATTAAAGTTAAATACAATATAAGAGTAAAGGGGATTATTATGGAAATTCAAAAGTTTAAAATATTTAGGGACAAGACAATGAAAAGCATATCTAAAGTTATAATTGGTAAGGAAAATGTAATTGATAAAATAATAGTATCGTTTATAGCTTCTGGTCATGTGCTGTTAGAGGATGTGCCAGGTCTTGGTAAAACTAAATTATGCAAAACATTATCCAGAACTATGAACTGTAGCTTTAAAAGAATTCAATTCACGCCAGATTTATTACCTTCAGATCTAACAGGAATATATTTTTATAATCAGCAATCAAAAGAATTTGAATTTAGAGAAGGACCTTTGCTAAGCCAAATTGTTTTGGCAGATGAAATAAATAGAGCTACTCCAAGAACACAATCTGCATTGCTTGAATGCATGGAAGAAAGACAGATAACTGTAGAAGGAAATACTATAAAGCTAAAGAGACCATTTTTTGTTATAGCAACTCAAAATCCTGTAGAACAATTTGGAACTTTTCCATTACCAGAGGCTCAGCTAGATAGATTTTTTATGAGATTGTCTATGGGATATCCAAGCTATGATGAAGAAGTAAGAATGATGGACAGATTTATAGAAGCAGATCCATTAGAATCATTGGAAGCTGTTATAACTATGGATGAAATAAATTATGTTCAGGATAATTATAATAAAGTTCATGTAGGTGAAGAGATAAGAAGATATATAGTAGATTTAGTTAATGCTACTAGAACTAATAGTGAAATAGAGCTAGGATGTAGCCCTAGAGCTACATTAAATCTTATGAAAGGTTGCCAAGCATTGGCTGCTATTAGAGAAAGAGATTATGTAATTCTTGAAGATGTAAAAGAACTTGCAGTACCTATAATGAGTCATAGAATTATTTTAAAAAGTGAAATAAATAGTGGTAGTGAAAAAAGCGATAGGGTCATACAAAGTATTCTCGCCACTGTTGAAACTCCGATAGATAGACAGTAGAGGTGTTGTAATATGATACTTCAAGTATTTTTTCTTGCAGCAATAGTAATTGTAGTCGTATGTATAGTAAATTTTGTTGCTGAAAAAGGATATGAAAACTTAAAGGCTTACAGAGAAATAAAACCAAATAGGGTAACTGTAGGCGAAGAATTTAAAATAACTATTAAGGTGGAGAATAATAAAAGAATGCCAGTTTTATTTTTAGTAGTTGAAGAAAGAATACCTGCTGAATTAAGGTTCTTAGGAGAGGTTTCGACTTACAAATACGGAAATGATAATTGGCACATTTGCAAGTATGTTATGGGTAAGCTTCAAAGAAAGAGCAGAACATATACTTTAGTAGGCGATAAAAGAGGCGCATATATAATAAAGTGTATGAATATTTTTATAGGAAATATACTTGGACTAAATATTAAAAGTAGAGAAATGGATGATTATATAGAAGTTTTGGTTTATCCTAAAGTAAAATCACTTGGAAGTTTTAGGTTTGATGTGACAAACTTTTTAGGAGATAACACAGTAAGGAGATGGATACATAAGGATCCGCTTTATATAAAAGGAATAAGAGAATACAATGTTGAAGATAGAATGAAGGATATTCATTGGAAAACTTCTTTAAAAGCTAATAAGCTTATGGTTAAGGACTATGATTATACCTCAGAACAACAGATGGTTATAATCTTAAATACACAATGTGGAGATCCTTGTTGCAATTATATAGATGAGGAACTTTTAGAAACATCTATAGATATTGCAGTTGCATTAGCTGCAAAGGCATCTAAAGAAGGTATTCCAACAGGTATTTGGAGTAATGCACATTTAATTTACTGTAATGGAAATGCGATAAATGAAATTCAACCTAGTACAGGGAATTTTAATAGAATATTAGAGTTTTGTACTAGAATATATTTGGCTGTGAAATATGAGCTGAATAAATATCTAGAGAGCAGAATGTTGTATTTTGATAAAAACTGTACTTATGTATTAATTACTTCTTATTTAAATGAAAAGGATATAAAAATTTTAAATACTCTAGTTACGGGGGGATATAAAATAAAGATCATAGATGTATCTAGAGATAATAGAATTAAAAATATAAAGGGAATTGATAAAATTTCATATAAGGGAGAGTTGAAGTAATGAGTTGGTCTGATCAAGTTAGATTTTATTATGATATAACTTTTAGTATGCTAGCATCTATTATTTGGATGATAGTAACAGCACTAGCCTTTTCTAAAGATATGAAATTTTCTATATTTATTTTTACTCTTGTTGCTATATTAGTTAGCAAACATTTATTAAGAAAAGGTAAAAAAGTTAAGTTTTCACTTATAGTAGGATTAATTCCGGCTATTATTTATGAAATATTTAGTCAAGAAATAATGATTGCTGTTCTAGATTTGATATTTATAGTACTTATTAATTCAATCCTAATTAAAGAATCAAATGAAAATATAAATTATGATAGATATAAAAGTATTCTTATGAATGGAGTATCATGTATTTTTATATCAGCAGTTATTTGTGGAATCTTTAAACCTCAGTATGCTAATATTGTATTTAGGGGTTCCATTATATACTTAATACTGATGGTTATAACCATGAGAGAAATCATGGGTTACTGTTACAATATAAGAAGTTCAAAAGTTAATAAAGTTATAAATTTCTCGTTAGTTATATTAGCTCTATTAACTACGCAGAGATTTTTTTATAACATATGTATAAAAATAGTCGATGTTTTACGAAGCGTATTGAATTTTATAATTGGATTGATAATAAACATAATAGCAAAAATTGTAGAATATCCAATGACTTGGATTGTAAATGCTCTAAATAAATTATTTGCAGAGAGAGGTAGAGCTTTAGAAGATGTATTCGGAAAATTAGAAGTAGGTAATCAAAGTTCAAAACAAATTAAAGAGATTAATATTGAAACAGTAACTGCAAGTCCAGTATTTATATTTATTATACAGACTATAGTCATACTAATCTTAATTATAATTACAATTAAAATAGTAAAAAGAATATTAAATGGAACTAATTTTAATGAAGATAAGGGATATACAGAAACAATTGAAGATATTGGTCAAAAATATCCTAGTGATAAAAAAGGTATAAATAAAATTAAGAAAATATTTAGAAAGAAAGGAACTCCTAGAGAAGAAGTTTTATATAAGTATAGTGAATTTGTAGAAGTAGCTAGTAAAAAAGAGATTTTTAAAACGTATATGACACCAAAACAGTTGGGTAATATTGTTAAAATAAAAGTGGATAACTGCAATGAAGTTGATGAAGTTACTAATATATATAATGAAGCAAAGTTTTCTACACATATTATAAACAGAGAATATGGACAAAAAGTGGAAAAGTATGTGGATAACATTAACAAAAAGATTAAATAATGTAAACAAAAAATAAATCTACAATAAAAGACAAGAAAACTTACAGAATATTAACATTTTATCCACCAATATATTAACAGTAACAAACCTGGTCATATAATTGTAAGGAATAAGGAATTTTGTGAAATAAGGTGTAAATTTTAAGGGGGAATATATTATTGTTACCTACAAGAATTTACACATTATTTTTTTGCATAGTGATACAATCTCTTTAGGCAATAAAATTAAAATGTTTTATTGCCATAATGGGTTTTACTTTATTTGGGGGTGCTTTTATGATAATCGAGACATTGAAATCTAACATGGTATGTGAAGAGAATACCGTAGAATATACTTATAATTTAATTCAATCAGAATTAGAAGTTAATACAAATGGTGAAAGAAGGGTTATAGATGTATATGGTGTAGAAATAGAAAGCGAAGTGAAAAATAAAGATAAACATGTAGAGCGATATAGAGAAAATGTGGGCTGTATAACTCCTAATAGATACAAGGGAAGTGAACTGCTAGGTTTATTAAGAAACAATGGCGTATCACCAATACATCTCATAGATATTATAGAAGAATATATAGAGGAATATTATGCTGATTTTGACGAAGTTGTACAAGCTATAGCAAATTAACTATGGATTATTAATATTTATATAATTACTTTATATAGTTAAACTTAATTAATAGAATAAGTGAAAATATTATTATCATATATGCTCATGTATATAAAAGTTATAGTTGATATTAATCTGTTTGTTTATTAAAATTAAAGATGTAAAAATATGTTTACATTTTTCAATGGATTATAAATATATACTGTTTTCCTGAGATTAGGAGGTGAGATAGTGATAGTAGGCATTGGAGTAGATATAATTGAGATAAGGCGTATAAAGGATATATTAGAAAGAAATGATAAATTTTTAGAAAAAATATTTACAACTAAAGAAATTGAGTATCTAAAAGCTAGAAATTTGCGGCCTGAATATGTAGCAGGTAGGTTTGCAGCCAAAGAAGCAGTTTCGAAAGCTCTAGGAACAGGATTTAGAGGATTCAACTTCAGAGATATAATAATAGAGAGTACTACTCTTGGTAAACCTATAGTCAGATTAGAAGGTGAAGCAAAAAATATTTCAAATAGGAATGGGGATACAGCTATTCATCTAAGTATTTCTCATGGATATGATAGTGCCATTGCTTATGCTGTTTTGGAGGTCATTTAATATGGTAAATCCTTTTGATAAGTTAAAAAATAATAGATTGGGATTTATAGGATTCAAGCATAGGACCGTACAAGTAGACAAAGAAATGATACAGGGCACATTAAAGGTTAGAGATGATAATTCCTATAAAGGTGATTACGGACAAGCATTTATAATAGCAGGATCTATGGGGTTTTCAGGTGCAGCATATCTTGCAGCACAGAGTGCGGTAAGAAGCGGTGCAGGCTTAGTGACTCTTTGTGTTCCTAAGGAAATACAAGAGATAATGAGCATAAAGCTTAACGAGGCAATGACAATTAACTTTGAACAAAGTGAAAAAATTGGTAATATCATGGTTAAGTCTAGTTGTATTGCTATTGGACCGGGCATGGGGAATACTAAGTTAACTTTTAATGTAGTAAAAAGTATGATTGAAAATGCAGAGTGTCCTATTGTAATTGATGCTGATGGAATAAATGTACTACAAGGAAAACTTGAATTGCTTCATAGCAAAAACAACAGCGTTATATTGACACCGCATTATGGGGAAATGGCAAGATTAACTGGGTTATCAATTGATGAAATAAAAGAAAATAGGATAGAAGTAGCAAGAAACTTTGCTTATGAATATAATGTGATAGTTTTATTAAAGGATCATAGAACCATAATAACTGATGGAACACAAGTTTTTGAAAATACCACAGGAAATAGCGCTATGGCATCAGGAGGAATGGGAGATACTTTAACAGGAATTATAACTTCATTTATTGCTCAAGGATATGAACCTTTAGTAGCTACATATATTGCGGCTTTTGTACATGGGTATTGTGGTGATAGATTGTCAGAGAATATGTTCTGTGTCAATGCTACTCATATTATAGAAGAATTGCCTTTTGGAATAAAAGAAATTATGGATAGTAATTGATACATAAAAGATCACTATTGATGATAATAAAATAAATATGGTTATAGAGGAGATATAACTATAATAAACATATAGTGTAGTAAGTTAATTGGAGGAGTTTATGAAGAAAAAACTAATTTATACACTAGTGTCTGTTATAGGTATAACTCTAATAGTTATAATAGGTTTATTAATGAAAGGAAAATCAAAGGCTTTAGATGAGTATGATGCCATTGATACCTTAAAAGAAATTAAAGCTTATAAAAGCAATATAACTATAGAAGTTATAAATGACAGAGAATCTAACCAATACCAAGGGGTTCAAACTTATAAAAAGGACATAGGATATAGGCTAGATTTAAATGATAATAGATCATTTATTTTTAAGGGAGATGAAATACTTATCAAAGACAATGATAACACCAAAGAGTATACTTTAAATAAAGAGTTTGATGAAGTATTTAAGTATGGATTTATTGGTGAATATATAGGGTTGATATATACCAATGAAGAGCTAGAATTTGAAACTGAAACAATAAATAGCAATGAATACCTTATAATAACAACATTAATTCCTGGAAGTAATAATAATATTTACAAAGGTAGACTATACTATGATATTAAAAATTGTGTACCAAAGAAAATAGCAATTTATGATAACAAAGGTCGAGAAAGAGTTATATATACTTATGAAAACTTTAATTGGACTGATAAAGTTGAGAATGTTGAGTTAGATTTATAACAATGACACAAAGAAGTAAGCACGAAACCTAGTATTTACTACGGTAAGTTCTTCGCAACTGGAAAGGTAAGTAAGGTGAGTAATATGTTAAATAAAATAAGACCCTCCTGGGCTGAAATAGATTTAGATGCTTTAAGGAATAATGTGAGGGAAATTAAAAAGATTTCTAAGGGGAAAGAAGTAATTGCCACAATAAAAGCCGATGGATATGGACATGGAGCTATAGACATATATAAGACAATGTTAGAAGAAGGAGTAAGTAGGTTTGCCGTAGCTGTAATTACAGAAGCTATAGAGCTTAGAAAAGCTGGTGTAGAAATTCCTATTATTATATTGGGATTTACACCAAGGGAGTTTTATGACGAAGTCATTGACTTTGATATAGAACAAACCATATATAGTTATGAGGATGCTAAGATACTTTCGGATAAAGCTGTGAAAAAGGATAGATTAGCTAAGATTCATATTGCGGTAGACACGGGTATGGGAAGAATAGGTTTTTTACCAACAAGGGAACAGGCGAAAGAAGTACATAGGATAACTAAATTAGAAGGAGTAAAAATTGTAGGAATATTTACTCATTTTGCTACTGCGGATGAGAAAGATAAAAGTTATGCCAATTTACAGATTAAAAGATTTAATGAGTTCAATGTATACCTTGAAGAATTAGGCGTAACCATATATTTTAAGCATGTAAGTAATAGTGCGGCTATAATAGATTTTCCCAATCTACCATATGGAGGAGTGAGAGCAGGAATCATGCTTTATGGATACTATCCTTCAAATTATGTAAATAAAAATAGCATTAATTTAAAACCTGTTATGTCATTAAAGTCTAGAATTATTCATGTAAAAAAAATACGAGAAGGAGACTATGTGAGTTATGGTAGATTATATAGAGCTCCTAGAGAGAGTCTAATTGGTACCCTTCCAATAGGATATGCAGATGGTTTTTCTAGATTGCTAACAGGAAAGGCTAAGGCGATAATAAATGGTAAAGTAGTACCAATAGTAGGACGTATTTGTATGGATCAATGTATGGTAGATGTAACGGATGTACCAAATATAAAAGTTGGTGACGAAGTTATATTAATGGGAAAAGATGATAGAGATAATGTTATAACGGCAGATGATATAGCAATAGCTATAGGAACTATTAGTTATGAAGTGGTTTGTGATATAAGTAAGAGAGTGCCTAGAGTATATACAGAAGATGGAAAAGCTTTTGCTGTAAGGAATTATGTATAATAAAAATCAGAAAAAAATGTTGTAAAAAGTAGAAATTAAGGATAAACTCTTTGACATAATAACAATTGATGATTTATAATTAAGTTGTACATATAGTTGTTATTTTAATTGGAGGTAATGAAATCCATGGGTAGCTCAAAGAAATTTATTCTAAATTTTAGCAAGAATTTTTGTAAAGATTTTAATGATGTAGATAAAAAACAATTTATAACAAATAGTAAATTAATTATGGATTATGGAATAGTATATAGTGAAGGTTATAATAATAGTAGCTATATAGAAAAAATGAAACAAGGATATTTAGCTATGAGAGAATTAAATTTAGAATTATCAGAATATGGCTTTGAGAGTTATATTAATGACTTGAACGAATATGAAGCTAGCCTTTAGGAGTGTGAATGCCTAATGACAATTGTTATAAAGAGGGGCGATATATTTTATGCTGATTTAAGCCCAGTAGTTGGGTCGGAGCAAGGTGGAATAAGACCTGTAATAATTATACAAAATGATGTTGGCAATAGGTATAGTCCAACTGTTATAGTATCAGCTATAACCTCTCAAATAAATAAGGCAAAACTTCCAACCCATGTAGAAATTTCTTCTGAAGAATATGGATTAAATAAAGACTCGGTAGTTTTGCTAGAGCAAGTTAGAACTTTAGACAAAAGAAGACTAAAAGAAAAGATTGGTCATATGACTGACGAAGATATGAGTAAAGTTGATGTTGCTCTTAAAATTAGTTTAGATTTAAAAATGTAAGGTTAAACTTAATATAGAGGAAGATAGATTTAAAGTGAGTCTATCTTCTTTTTTTATTTAAAGGATAATGAGTTTTATCTAACATGTAAGAATTGGAGTGCCTTCATAAATATTGTAGGGTATTAGTATTTAATTAAAGTATAAGGGGAATAATATATTTTATTAATTTGTTAATGTATTTATTTATATATAATATAAATAAAGTTAGCATGTAACTTTTGTGATAAAATGTATGTGTACAAGGAAAATTTCATCTAAATAGTTGAGAATAAATGAATTATTGATATAATGAGTTTAGAAGAAAATCAGGGAGGGATAAGTAATGGAAAAGTCATTAGCATCATTAGAAAATATAGCGAAAGTTTTAAGAAAAGATATTGTTAAGATGGTAACAGAGTCAGCATCTGGTCATCCAGGTGGTTCCCTATCAGCTGTAGAAATTATTACAACGTTATATTTTAGTGAGATGAATATTAACGTAGAAGATCCTAAGGATCCTAATAGAGATAGATTTGTACTATCAAAAGGTCATGCAGCACCAGTTTTATATGCAGCTCTTGCTGAAAAAGGATTCTTTAATAAAGAAGAGCTTATGAAATTGAGAAAAACTGGAGCAATGCTACAAGGCCATCCAAACATGAATTATATACCAGGTGTAGATATGTCTACTGGTTCACTAGGTCAAGGTATTTCAGCGGCTGTAGGTATGGCATTAGCAGGTAAGCTTGACAATAGTTCATATAGAGTGTATACACTACTTGGAGATGGCGAGTTAGAAGAAGGTCAAGTTTGGGAAGCTTCTATGTGTGCAGCTCACTATAAACTAGATAATTTAACAGCCTTTGTAGATTATAATGGACTTCAAATAGATGGAGATATTGATAAAGTTATGAATCCAAATCCAATAGCTGATAAGTTTGTAGCTTTTGGATGGAATGTAATTTATTTAGAGGATGGTCATGATTTAGTTAAGATAAAAGATGCCATAGAAGCTGGAAAGCAAGTAAAAGATAAGCCTACAATGATAGTTTGTAAAACTATTAAAGGAAAAGGTGTATCCTTTATGGAAAATCAAGCAAGTTGGCATGGTTCAGCTCCAAGCAAAGAACAATGTGAAATGGCATTAAAAGAGATTGGGGGAGAAGAATAATGAAGAGTGTTGCAACTAGAGAAGCCTATGGAAAAGCATTAGCAAGAATTGGTAAAGAAAATGAAAATATTGTAGTTCTTGATGCAGACTTATCTAAGTCTACAAAAACTGCTGATTTTAAAGCTGTATGCCCAGAAAGGTTTATTAATATGGGTATTGCAGAAGGAAATATGATGACTGTGGCAGCAGGAATGGCAGCTTGCGGTAAAATACCTTTTGCATCCACTTTTGCTATATTTGCTACAGGAAGAGCTTTTGAGCAAATAAGAAATTCTATATGCTACCCTAAATTAAATGTAAAAGTATGTGCTACTCACGCTGGTTTAACGGTAGGAGAAGATGGGGCTTCGCATCAATCTGTAGAAGATATTTCATTAATGAGAAGTATACCTAATATGGTAGTAATTAGTCCAAGTGATGGAATTGAAGTTGAAGCAGCAATAGAAGCTATATCAAAATATGAGGGGCCTTGTTATGTAAGACTTGGTAGAAGTGCAGTACCTATAATAAATGATAATGAGGATTATAAATTTGAAATAGGTAAGGGTGTAACTTTAAGAGATGGAAAAGATGCTACTATAATTGCAACTGGTATTATGGTAGAAGCAGCGTTAGAAGCCTATAATATCTTGGCTGAGGAAGGTATAAGAGTTAGAGTTATTAACATCCATACTATAAAACCTATAGATGAAGAATTAATAACAAAGGCTGCAAGGGAAACAAAACTTATAGTTACGGCTGAGGAACATAGCGTTATAGGTGGACTTGGTTCAGCAGTAGCAGAGGTTGTAACTACAAATTCTCCAGCTACAGTTTTAAGAGTTGGAATAAAGGATACATTTGGTGAAAGTGGTAAGCCTGCAGAGTTATTAAAGGCTTATGGATTAACAGCAACAGATATAGTTAAAGCAGTTAAAACTGGAATTAGCATGAAATAAAATAATAAAATTTATAGAGGAAAGAAATCTAGGACTTATCTTAGGTTTCTTTTTTTAAAAACCTGTGATATAATTTATAAACATAATAATTCGAAAATTCTATTTACTAAGGAGAGAATCGTAAATGAAGCAAGGTGTTAAAGGGTATATGGGCGATGTGTTTTTTTGTTTTAAACTGTCTTTAAAGTTAGCCATTATACCTATAGTTTTGGGTGCAGTTATTAGTTTTACATATTTATTAATTAAAGGAAAAGCTATAGAATTTTTACCAATACTTATGGGAATAAGAAATATAGGAATTATATTTTCTTGTGCTGGTTTATTTATATCAGCATTAGGATTTCTACAGCCTACAAAATTATTAAGACCTTTAAATTATGAAAAAACTTGGAGAAAATATCTTGATAAATTTGGCTTAGTAGGAACTATATTCTGTACTTCTTCATTTTTAATATTATATTTTTTCATATATGACATAATAATTTATAAATTATACATGTAAAAAAATACATATATAATTAATTGTGGGAAATTATCTGTGTATTTTCATCTTTTTTTATAGAAATAAGTAATAATTTATTATTTTTTAATTTTTGTAGGACTTGATTTTTTTATTTTTATGTTATAATATACACAGATATAAAGTAAAAAGTCGAGGAGAGTTAATAATTATGATAGATTTTAAAAATGTTACTAAGGTTTATAATAATAATGTACTAGCTTTATCTAATTTAAACGTACATATCGGCCAAGGTGAATTTGTTTTCTTAGTAGGCCCAAGTGGAGCAGGAAAATCTACATTTATAAAAATGTTATTAAAAGAAGTTGATCCAACAGCAGGTTCGGTTATGGTTGCAGGATCAGACCTAACAAAATTAACAAGAAGAGAAGTACCTTATTATAGAAGGAAAATTGGAGTAGTATTTCAAGACTTTAGATTAATACAAACTTTGAATGTGTTTGAAAATGTGGCTTTTGCATTAAGAGTTATAGGAACAAGTGAAAAAGATATACAAAAGAAAGTGCCAGCAGTGCTATCAATGGTAGGATTATCTAAAAAGAGAGATGCTCTTCCAACAGAATTGTCAGGTGGGGAACAGCAAAGGGTATCTATAGCTAGAGCTATAGTAAATAGTCCATCATTACTTATTGCTGATGAGCCAACAGGAAACTTAGATCCTGAAACTTCATTAGAGATTATGGATATTTTAAGTGATATTAGTAGAGCTGGAACTACAATTGTAATGGCAACTCATGCAAAAGATATAGTTGACTCTATGAAAAAGAGAGTTATAGCTATTGAAAAAGGTGTTATTGCGAGAGATGAGGAAAGGGGGAAATATGGTTATGAAATTTGATTCTCTTAAATATTCGATAAAGGAAGCATTTAAAAGTATAAAAAGAAATAAAACTTTAAGTATATCATCCATAGCTACAGTAACAGCTACCCTTTTTATTTTAGGAGTTATAACACTAGGGATTGCCAATGTAGACAAAGTAGTTACTCAACTAGGGTCTATGGTTGAGGCAAAAATTTATTTAAAAGATAATATAAGTGATAATGATAAAAATGCTATAGAAGGTAAAATAAAAGCAGTGGAAGGCATTAACACAATAACCTTCCAAAGTAAAGAAGAGGCTTTAAAGGATGTACAGAAACAGCTGAATGACGAATCAGGTCAGTTATCTTCTGGATTTGAAGAGAGAAATCCATTCCCGGCTTCATTTACGGTAAATGTTAAAGAGCCACCAGTGGTAGATGAAGTAGTAAGTAGTGTTAAGGATATGTCAGGAATTGAAGAGATAAAAGATGCTAGAGCTCTAATTAGTAAAATTACTAAAATTACAGATTCAGTTAAAATAGCTGCTATTGTAGCTTTTGTAGTTTTTATTATGATATCTTTATTCTTAATAGGAAACACTATAAAGATTACAGTGTTTACGAGAAAAAGAGAAATCGGGATAATGAAATATGTAGGAGCTACTGATTGGTTTATTAGATGGCCATTTATAATAGAAGGTGTAGTTCTTGGTATAATTGGGGCATTCATATCAGTGTTAGCACTAGGTACTATATATGCGATTATGATTAGCAACTTAAGTACAGATGCATTATTGGGATTTAATTTAGTAGAGATTTCTTATATATGGAAGGTAGTTATCTGGGAATTATCGGGATGTGGAGTTTTCATAGGAGCTATTGGAAGTATATTATCAATGAGAAAGTTCTTAAAAGTTTAAATTATAAAGAACAAATGAGACTAAGAATTTATTTCTTAGTCTCATTTGTGTATAATATAATATATTGGGTTTGTAGAAAAATTAATAAAATAGTTTAAATTACATAGTATTATTATAGGGGCTGAAAAGAAATAATAGATGTAAGAGAATGAGAGGGTGATTTTATGGATAAAAAGAAAAGTAAATGGAAACGAATAACCGGCATAGTGGCTCTTGTAGTAGTCACAAATTTAATAACTTTAGTACTGGCTAATTATATATCATTTAGTTTGCCCAATGGTAAAGTTTTAGTTAGTAGAAATACTTATGAAAATATAATAGATTTTGAGAAGTTATATACTATAAAAGATAAGTTAGAAAAGTATTATCTGGGGGAAATTGATATTAATAAACTTGTAGATGGAGCAGCTGCGGGAATGACAGAAGCCCTAGGAGACCCGTATACAACATACATGAATGCAGAAGAATTTAAGGATTTCTATTCTCAAACAGAAGGGAATTATGTAGGTTTAGGAATACAAGTTGGTGTTAAAGATGATAAGATAGTTGTTGTAGCTACTTTTGAGAACTCACCAGCAGAGAAAGCAGGAATACTTTCAGGAGATGTTATTGAGAGTGTGAATGGCACAAAGGTTGAAGGTAAAGATTTAGAAAAAGCTGTAGCAACTATGAAAGGAGAGAAAGGAGAAGCTGTAGAGCTTACTTTATCTCGAGAAAAGAAAGGATCTTTTGACGTTAAAGCTGTAAGAGACGAGATAGAAATGGTAACTGTTAAGAAAGAAATGATTGATAGTCAGGTTGGATATATTCAAGTTACTATGTTTGATGAAAATACATCTAGTAACTTTCAAAATGCTATTAAAGATTTAAAATCACAAGGAATGAAGAGCTTAATAGTAGATTTAAGAGATAATCCAGGTGGGTTGCTAGATCAAACTGTAAATATGTGTTCACAATTTATTCCTAAAAGTAAGAATATAGTTTACACAGAAGATAAGTATGGAAATAGAAAGGATTATGATTCTATAGGAGGAATTGCAGAAGGTTTACCACTTACTGTATTAATAAATGGAGGTAGTGCTAGTGCTTCAGAGATATTTACAGGCGCTATAAAGGATTATAAACTGGGAACTTTAGTAGGTACTAAAACCTTTGGAAAAGGTGTTGTTCAAACAACTTTCTATAGAGAAAGGGATGGATTCAGTGATGGAACAGCATTAAAAGTCACTATTTCTAAATATTATACTCCGAATGGTCAAAATATCCATGGCATAGGTATAGAGCCAGATATTGCAGTAGAATATCCAGAGGAGTTAAGAGGAAAAACCTATGATAAATCAGTAGACCCTCAATTTGGGAAAGCTTTAGAAGTTGCAAAAGAAAAGATTAAGTAATTAAATATAGGGTACTATAATGAAGGTAGATGTTTTTTATTATAGTAAACAATAAGTTAAAATAAGTTAATGCATAGAAGCAATTAAAAACTAATTTTATAGTTTAAAGTAGATAAATGATGATTTTAAATTAAGTATCTATTATAATAAATAGATACTTAATTTAAGTTATGTATATTTACTTTTTGTTACATAATGAAAAGGAGAAAAAGAATGGAACTTTTAAAGTATACTTTGCAGCAGGTATCATATGCTATTGTGGAACCGTCTTATGCATTCATATTGGTAATGATGGCTGTTGTATTCTATATGAAAAATAAAAAAACTACAGTAATGGAAAGATTAATTATGGGTAAAAGTTCATCTTCTGCCTTTGAACTGACTATATCACAAATAGTTATGGGGATATTAGGAGGCGTAGTAGCTAGTTTGATTCTTACATTTTTAGGAATTGCTTTTTATGAGACTTCAAACATATTCTTAATATTTATTTTATCAGTAGCACTAATGTTCTTTAGTCCCAAGTTAGTTTGTCTTTCATATTCTGGGGCCATTTTAGGACTAATATCTATACTACTGTATTTCGTATCATTAATTATGGGTAATCCAAGTTTAAATGTTATAAAAATGGATATAACTAATTTATTAGTGTTAATTGCAGTAATGCATATTGTTGAAGGATTATTAGTAATCTTTGATGGTAGAAGTGGCGCTATACCCGTATTTGGATCAAGAGATAAAAAAATTATAGGTGGATTTGCATATAGAAGACAGTGGATACTTCCGATGATAATATTGCTAATGGTACAGGCTACTAGCGCAAACACGACTATGGGAGGAAGTGTAACAACTCCAGAGTGGTGGCCAATTATTAAGCATAGCAAGAATACTCTACTTTTTGCTACTATGGTTATAGGTGCACTACCAATTTTTGCAGGGGTTAATTACTCTACAGTGACATTTACAAAAAGTAAAAAAAGTAAGCCTGTGTTTTCAGGATTACTTATTCTAGGATATGGTATTGTATTAATTTTATTATCTTTCTTAGGAGATATAAATAAAGTTCTAGATGTAATAATTCTTATATTAATGCCTGCTCTACATGAGTATATGCTATACATTGATCGACTATCAGAGAAAAAAGGAAAAATAAAATATGTGAGTAATGAAGAAGGTGTATGCGTTCTTGATGTGGCATCTGATTCTATAGCTAAAGGTATGGGAATTAAAATGGGAGATTTGATACTAGAAATAAATAATATGAAATTATATAAGGATGAAATTATATTCAATATATTAGAAACTCTTCCAAGTATCATAAATATGAAAGTAAGAAGAGAAAATGGTAATATAGAAGAGTTGGAAGGTAAAGTTCTCAATAGCAAAGAAAAACTAGGTATTGTTATTGTACCGAGAGAAGTTCCTAAGCAGGCTACTGTAACAAGATCGGATAACTCTAGTTTTTCAGATGTATTAAATAAAATTAAGGAAAAGAAGGATAGTAACGATAAAGAGTAATTTTTATAAGGTGAGGTGATGTATCATGGGTCAGTTTAAGATTCATTCAAAATTTAAGCCAACAGGAGATCAACCGGAGGCTATAGATAGTATAGTTCAAGGAATGTTTGAAGATAAAAAATATCAAACCTTACTTGGAGTAACAGGATCAGGAAAGACATTTACTATGGCCAATATTATAGAGAGAGTTCAAAGACCGACGTTAATTCTTGCCCATAATAAAACTTTAGCAGCACAATTGTGCTCTGAATTTAAAGAGTTTTTTCCTGAGAATGCTGTAGAATATTTTGTATCCTACTACGATTACTATCAACCAGAAGCATATGTAGCTCAAACTGATACATATATAGAAAAGGATGCATCAATAAATGAGGAGATAGAAAAATTACGTCACTCAGCTACCTCAGCTTTGATAGAAAGACGAGATGTTATAGTTGTAGCTTCTGTATCATGTATATATGGGCTAGGTAATCCAGAGGATTATAAAAAGCTTACTGTATCTTTAAGAGAAGGTATGATTAAAGATAGAAATAGTGTTATCAGCCAATTAGTAGATATTCAATATGAAAGAAACGATATTAATTTTGTAAGAGGAACTTTTAGAGTTCGAGGAGATGTGCTAGATATATTTCCAGCATCATCAACTAATAAAGGGATAAAAGTTGAATTCTTTGGAGATGAGATAGATAGAATACGTGAGTTTGATGTGCTTACAGGGAATATAATTGGTGGAAGAAAACATGTATCTATATTCCCAGCATCTCACTTTGCTACATCAAAAGAAAACTTAGAAAGATCTATTTCTCAGATTGAATTTGAATTGGAAGAGAGACTAAAGGAATTAAAGGCTGAAGATAAGCTGTTAGAAGCTCAAAGATTAAAACAACGAACAAATTTTGATATAGAAATGATGAGAGAAGTTGGTTACTGTACAGGAATAGAAAATTATTCTAGAATATTAGATGGAAGAGCAAAAGGAACACCACCTCAAACTCTTATTGACTATTTTCCAGATGACTTTTTGTTCTTTATAGATGAGAGCCATGTTACATTGCCACAAATTAAGGCTATGTATGGAGGCGATAAATCTAGAAAAACATCGTTAGTAGAATACGGATTCAGGCTTCCGTCAGCTTATGATAATAGACCACTTAAATTTGAAGAGTTTGAAGGAAAACTAAACCAAGTATTATTTGTGAGTGCTACTCCTAGCTCTTATGAAAAAGAGTATTCGGAGAATACAGCAGAGCAAATAATAAGACCAACTGGATTATTAGATCCTGAAATTATAATAAAGCCAGTAAAGGGGCAAATAGATGACTTATATGGCGAAATTAATAGAACTACAGAAAAAGGATTTAGAACATTAGTTACAACTCTTACAAAGAAAATGGCAGAGGATTTAACTAAATACTTAAAGGAGTTAGGAGTAAAAACTACTTACTTACATTCTGATATAGATACCATGGAAAGAATGAAAATTATACAGGAACTTCGTAAGGGAGATTTCGATGTATTAGTTGGGATAAACCTTTTAAGGGAAGGATTAGATATTCCAGAAGTAGCTCTAGTTGCTATATTAGATGCAGATAAGGAAGGATTCTTAAGAAGTGAAACATCCTTAATTCAGACTGTAGGTAGAGCTGCAAGAAATTCAGAAAGCAAAGTAATAATGTATGCTGACAAGATGACTAATTCTATGGAAAGAACTATAAATGAGACAAATAGAAGAAGAAGTATCCAGAAAGCATATAATGAGGAGCATAACATGGTTCCTAAGACCATAATTAAGGAAATAAGAGAAGTTATAGAAATTTCTACAGTAGCGGAGGAAAAAGCCACATACACTAGTGAAGCAAGTAGTGACTTGCTCTTAGATAAGAAGGAATTAGCTAAGCATATTTCTAAATTAGAGAAAGAAATGAAAGAAGCAGCTAAGGACTTACAATTTGAAAGAGCAGCAGTTTTAAGAGATGAGATAGAGCGTATGAAGAGAGATTTTAATTTGTAAAGGAGAATCCTATGAGAAATAGTATTTATATTAAAGGTGCAAAGGTACATAACCTTAAAAATGTAGATTTAGAAATACCAAGGGATAAATTTGTTGTTTTCACTGGACTTTCAGGGTCAGGAAAATCTTCTTTAGCTTTTGACACACTTTATGCAGAAGGGCAAAGAAGATATGTGGAGTCTCTTTCTGCTTATGCAAGGCAGTTTTTAGGACAAATGAATAAGCCGGATGTAGAGTACATAGAAGGTCTATCACCAGCTATATCTATTGATCAAAAGACTACAAGCAGAAACCCAAGGTCAACAGTAGGAACAGTTACTGAAATTTATGACTACCTGAGATTACTTTATGCAAAGATAGGAGTACCACACTGTCCTAAATGTGGTAAAGAGATTACTCAGCAGACTTTAGATCAAATGGTAGACCAAGCTATGACTTTACCAGAAAGAACAAAAATTCAAATCTTAGCACCAATAGTTACAGGGAAAAAAGGCGAGCATGTAAAAATTCTTGAGAATATAAAAAAGAATGGTTATGTAAGAGCTAGAATTGATGGTGATCTTATAGATTTAGAAGATGAAGATATTAAGTTAGAGAAGAATAAAAAACATACTATTGAAATAGTAATAGATAGAATAGTTATTAAAGATGGAATTGAATCAAGGCTTACTGATTCCCTAGAATCGGCTCTAAAACTAGGTGAAGGTATAGCGATTTTAAATGTTATTGATGGCGATGATATACTTCTAAGTGAAAAATTTTCATGTGTAGATTGTGGAATTAGTATTGGAGAAATTGAGCCTAGAATGTTTTCATTCAACTCTCCTTTTGGAAAGTGCGATGAATGTGATGGACTTGGAACTTTGATGGAAATAGATGAAGATCTAATAATTCCGGACAAAAGTAAATCCATATTAGAAGGAGCTATTTTAACTTTAGGTGATGGAAGTCTAAAGGATGACTCTTGGACTCGCGCTATATTGGAAGCTCTTGCTAAAAGAGGAGGATTTACATTAGATACCCCTATAGAAAAATTGTCAGAAGAAAACTTAAATGCTATTTTGTATGGAACAAATGGAGAAAAGCTAAGAATAGAGTATACAAAGGAATTTAAAACTGGAGTCTATAATTATGCTTATGAAGGTATAATAAATAATTTAAAAAGAAGATATATGGAAACCAACTCAGATTACATAAAAAGAGAAGTAGAAGAGTACATGAGTGATAATCCTTGTCCAAAGTGTAAAGGAAGAAGATTATCTAAAGAAGCTCTATCTGTTACTGTAGGTGGTAAAAATATAAGCGAGTTCTGCAATATGCCTATTCTTGAAGAACTTGATTTTGTAGATAGTTTAAAATTATCACAGAAGGATGAAATTGTAGCAGCTCAGGTATTGAAGGAAGTTAATAGTAGACTTAGTTTTTTAAAGGATGTGGGACTTAGCTATCTTAACTTAAGTAGAGCAGCTGGTACCTTATCAGGAGGAGAAGCTCAAAGAATTAGATTAGCTACTCAGATTGGATCTAGCTTAATGGGGGTTTTATATATTTTAGATGAGCCAAGTATTGGACTACATCAAAGAGATAATGATAAATTAATAAAGACCTTAAAGCATCTTAGAAACATAGGAAACACTTTAGTTGTAGTTGAACATGACGAAGATACAATGAGAGAGGCAGATTATTTAGTAGATATAGGGCCAGGAGCAGGAGAGCATGGAGGTAAAATTGTAGCTGCAGGTACAGTAAATCAAGTAATGAAATGTAAAGAATCCATTACAGGACAATACTTAAGTGGTCGTAAAACTATAGAGGTTCCTAAAAAATTTAGAACTATGGATAAAAATAGGATTATAAGAGTAAAAGGGGCAAATGAAAATAATTTAAAAAATGTAACTGTTGATTTTCCGTTAGGACTATTTACATCTGTAACAGGAGTTTCTGGATCAGGAAAAAGTACATTAATTAATCAAGTTTTATATAAGGGGTTAAATAGAAAGTTAAATAACTCTAAGAAGTTACCGGGAAAGCATGATGAAATTATAGGGGTAGATCAGATTGATAAAATTATAAATATAGATCAAAGTCCTATAGGAAGAACTCCAAGAAGTAATCCTGCTACCTATACAGGAGTATTTGATTTAATAAGGGAAATTTTTTCTATGGTTCCAGAAGCAAAGAGTAGAGGGTATAAACAAGGACGTTTCAGCTTTAATGTTAAAGGGGGAAGATGTGAAGCTTGTAAGGGTGATGGAATAATAAAGATAGAAATGCAATTCCTATCTGATGTATATGTGGAATGTGAAGTTTGCAAAGGTAAGAGATACAATAGAGAAACACTAGAAGTTAAATATAAAGGAAAGACTATTGCAGATGTTTTAAATATGACCGTAGAAGAAGGCCTTGCTTTCTTTGAAAATATACCGCGTATAAGCAGTAAGCTTCAGACTCTTATGGATGTTGGATTATCCTATATAAGATTAGGGCAACCATCAACTACATTATCAGGAGGAGAGGCTCAAAGAATAAAGCTTGCATATGAATTATCTAAAAGAAGTACAGGGAAAACTTTATATATATTAGATGAACCTACTACAGGATTACACATAGATGATGTTAGTAAACTTATAAAGATTCTTCAAAGACTTGTAGACGGAGGAAATACTGTTATAGTAATTGAACATAATTTAGATGTTATAAAGTGTTCAGATTATATTGTTGATTTAGGACCAGAAGGTGGCGACAAAGGCGGAACTATTATAGTTAAAGGAAATCCAAGAGAAGTAATTAAATGTTCTAAGTCATATACAGGACAGTATTTAAAAAAGATGATATAATTATTTATAACTAGCATCATGTTTTATATTGATGCTAGTTATGTTATATATGTATAAAGGAGTTTTGCTTATGAATATTTTAAAATTCGGATTGAATTTAGGAATAATAGCTATAGTTTATTTTATTATAATTTATGCTTTGAAAATAATGAGTACAGATACTAAATCAGTGGGAAAAAGAGGAAATAAAGCTAGAAAAGCTACTTCTGGATTAGAAATCGTAGTAGCTGGCGAAAATACAAATTTAAAAAATGGAGGAATACTGCCAATAGTAGATAATTTGACTATGGGAAGAAAAAGTGATAATACAGTAATCTTGGATGATAAGTATGTTTCTTCTCATCACGTTAAAATATTTAAAAGGAATAATGAATATGTCTTAGAAGATTTAGAGAGTACTAATGGTACTAAGGTCAATGATGTTAGAATAAAGAATTCCCTTATATTAAAATCAGGGGATGTAATAAAGGTGGGAACTGCTACCTTTAAATTTATGTAATTATAAGGAGGCAGGTATGAAGAGTATAAAACAAGAGAAAAGAGTGCTTAGGTTTACTTATTTGCTTGTAATGGTGCTGTTTTTTAATGTAGCAATTCTAACTCCAACCATTGATAAGGGTGCGATATTTATAGGAGCAATAATATGTGGGTTATTATGTTATTCTCACTTTGTAATAAGAAGGTTTTATCCAGATGGAGATAAATTTATATTACTATTTTCTAATATTCTTGCGGTCATAGGTATTGCAATGATATATAGGTTGGACTTACCTATATCAGGGGGAAGCTACATAGCTGAAGGAACTAGAAACTTTTTAACAGCTAAGCAAATTATATTTTTTGCTTTAGGTATTACAATGTTTATATTAGTAGTTGTAATACTTCCAGATTTAAAAAGGTTTAGCAAGTATAAGTATTTATATCTTATAATCACATTAATATTTATGTCCATGGGTACTTTTTTTGGAAGAGAACAATTTGGAGCTAAAAACTGGGTAAATTTTTTTGGATTTGGATTTCAACCATCTGAGTTCGGTAAAATTGCTTTAGTAGCTTATCTAGCTTCAGCGTTAAAAGATTATGGGAAACCCTCGAAGTTTTGGATTAAGATAGGAAAGAGAATAGGATTTAGAAAAGAAAGTTCATATGAATACATAAGTTTAATAGAGCCTGCCATGGTAATGATGATATCATTGTTATTTATGCTAGCCCAAACGGATTTAGGATCAGCTTTAATTTTCTTTGCGATAGCTCTTACTATGCTTTATATTGCCACATCAAATAAAAAATATGTAATAATAGCTTTACTTTTATTTGTAGTTGGAGGTGTAGTAGGATACTTCTTATTCAATCACGTTAGGGTAAGGGTAAGGATATGGAAAAATCCATGGAAATATGGGTATGATGAAGGCTTGCAGCTTGTTCAATCTCTTATAGCTATAGCTAATGGAGGTTTCTTTGGAGTAGGCCTTGGAAATGGATATCCAGGATACATTCCAGTAGTTGAATCGGACTTCATATTTGCAGCTATTTGTGAGGAATTAGGATTACTTATAGGTTTTGCAATTATAATCTTAAATTTTTTATTGTTCTATAGATGTATAAGAGCTGCTCTTTATACTAAAGATAAATTCTCAAGATTATTAGCTGTGGGATACAGTACTATGATAGTGTCTCAAACTCTAGTAATTATAGGAGGAGTAACTGGAGCCATACCTCTTACCGGAATAACTTTACCTTTTGTTAGTTATGGAGGAAGCTCTATGCTTATAAGTTATCTTTCATTAGGTATAATACAAAAAATATCAGAGGAGAGTAATAATTATGAATAATCTACAAAAGAACATAAAACATGTAATGATTGTATTTTTGTTATTATTTATTGCTCTGATCTCCTATATAAGTTATAGTGCATTATTTAAAAGTGAGGCAGCATTAGATAGTGTTTATAATAAAAGAAATCAGGCAGAGAAAAATAGAATTCTAAGAGGAACTATTTACGACAGAGATATGAATGCTTTAACTACAGGTGAAAAAACAGGAGAGTTTTCTCAAACAAGACAATATATTGGAGGTCCAGCTTTTTCGCATGTATTAGGATATAACGATGTTAAATATGGATCTAGTGGAATTGAAAAGAAATTTGATGAAGAACTTTCAGGACAATCAGTAAACCTTATAAAAGATATTTTCTCTAGTAAGAAAGATCAGAATAAAGTTGGAAATCATGTAGTTACCACATTGGATTCTAAGCTACAACAAAGAGCATTTGAGGTTTTAGGTAATAGAAAGGGTTCAGTAGTAGCATTAGATCCTAAGACTGGAGAGGTTCTTGCTATGGTATCGAAGCCAAGTTTTGATGCTAATAACATCCAAGAAGATTTTGAAACTTTATCTCAACAAGAGGATACACCTTTCCTAAACAGAGCAGTGTCTGGACTTTATCCACCAGGATCGACATTTAAAGTAATTACAGCAATAAGTGCTCTAGAGAACATAGGAGGGGTAACGGATAGAACCTTTAATGATGAAGGAAAAATTAGCTTTAATGAAACGGAATATCTGGAAAATTATAAGGGATATGCCAATGGGTCTATAGGACTTAGAACAGCCTTTTTAAAATCTAGTAATGTGATCTTTGGTACTTTAGCCATGGAGCTTGGAAATAATAAATTAAAGGAAACAGCTGAGAAATTTTTATTTAATAAGGATATTCCATCTAGAACGCTTACTATTGATAATAGCATTTTCCCAGAATATAAAAGTGACGAGGTTGGAAATATAGCACAAAGTGGTATAGGACAAAGTGGAGTATTAGCAAGTCCTATAGAAATGGCACTGGTGGCTAGCGCTATAGCTAATAATGGTGTAATGATGGAGCCTAATATAGTAAAAGAAGTCATAAATCCAGAAGGAAAAGTAGTTAAAAGCTATGAACCAAAGGAAGCTGCTACAGTTACAACTCCTGAGAATGCAGCCTTATTAAAGGAATATATGAAAGCAGTTGTAAATGAAGGAACTGGTAAGGCAGCCGGATTATGGGGAGTTCAAGTATCAGGAAAGACTGGAACTGCAGACCATGACTCTGGAGATAAGGAACCACATACTTGGTTTATAGGTTTTGCTGGTTATGATGAACCAGAAATAGCATTTGCTATAATTGCAGAAGAGGGTGGAAATGATAGCTTTAATGCTAGTGCTATGGCAAAGGAGCTTATGAAAACCCATTTTAATACAAACTAATTCGGAAACTTTTAGAATGAATTTATATAGGATAAATTATGGATGCTAATTAATAGATAGAGAAGTAAAAATAGAAGTATCATACTAAAGATGAAGCAACTTTTGGATAAGAAGTGAGGTGATTTAATGTTCGATTTTGAGTATCATCTAAAAAATCTTCCAGATAATCCTGGAGTTTATTTAATGAGAAATTCTTTAAGAGAAGTAATATATGTAGGAAAAGCGAAAAATCTTAAAAATAGAGTAAGGCAATACTTTCAAAATTCTAAAAATCATAGCGAAAAAGTTAGAGCTATGGTTAAGAATATAAGCGAATTTGAGTATATAGTTACAGACTCAGAAGTAGAGGCTTTAATACTGGAATGTAATTTAATTAAAAAATATAGTCCTAAGTATAATATTTTGCTAAAAGATGATAAGTATTTTCCTTTTATAAAAATTACTAATGAAGAATTTCCAAGGGTATTAGTTACAAGAAATTATGGCAATGATTCATCTAGATATTTTGGACCATATACTGATGGAAGTGCTGTATACACCATAAACGAACTTATTAAAAAGGTATTTCCACTTAGAACATGTAGGAGAGTTATAAAAGAGGATGGACCTAAAACAAGAGTATGTCTTAACTATCACATTAAGTTATGTAGTGGACCTTGCGAAGGATTAATTTCCAAAGCTGAATATGGAAGAATTATCAATGATGTAGTAGATTTACTCACAGGAAAAGATACAAAGATTACTAATAAGCTTAAAGCTGAAATGGAAGAAGCTGCGGAAAATTTAGACTTTGAAAGAGCAGCTTCTTTAAGAGATAAGTTATTAGCAATTGATAAGATAAATGAAAAGCAAAAGATTATTAGTAATAACTTTGAAAATGAAGACTTTGTAGGTATTTCCCAAGATGAAAAGGATAGTTGTATTCAGATATTCTTCTTGAGAGATGGAAAAATTGTTGGAAGAGAAGATTTCATACTAGATAATACAGGAGGGGAAGAACCAGCCTATGTCATAGAAGAATTTATTAAAAACTTCTATGGTGGAACTGCTTTTATACCTAAGACCATATATGTAAGCCACTGTGATGAAATTGAAATTTTAGAGCAATGGCTGACTATAAAAAAAGAGTATAAGGTAACTATAAGGATTCCGCATAAGGGAGAAAAGAGAAAGACTCTTGATATGGTAGAAAAAAATGCTAGCCATGCACTTGAAATGTTTAAAGTTAAGCATAAAGTAGACAAGGAGCTTAATAATGTAGCTCTATCTGAAATTCAAGAAGCACTTGAATTAGATGAAATACCTAATAGGATTGAAGCCTATGATATATCTAATATTATGGGGATGGACTCTGTAGGAACTATGGTAGTTTTTCAAGATGGCGTAGCTAAAAATAGTGATTATAGAAGATTTAAGATAAAGACTGTAGAGGGTGCTGACGATTATGGTTCTATGCGAGAAATATTAACAAGAAGATTTACTCACGGGTTAGAGGAGATAAAGAAAATAAATAATAATGATATGAACTTCAATACAAGTAAATTTTCTATTTTTCCTGATTTGATTATGATGGATGGAGGAAAAGGACAGATTAATATAGCTCTTCAAGTATTAAGGGAGCTAAATATTAATATACCTGTATGTGGGATGGTAAAAGATGATAAGCATAGAACAAGAGGTCTTATTTATAATAATAAAGACATTTTGCTAAAGCCATCATCTAAAGCTATGTTACTTGTAACTAGGATTCAGGATGAGGTTCATAGATTTGCTATTACTTATCATAGAACCTTAAGAGATAAACGCACTTTATATTCTATTTTGGATGAGATACCTAAAATAGGAGAAAAGAGAAGACGTGAACTTTTAAAGAAATTTGGTAGTATTGAAAATATAAAGAAGGCTACCTATGAAGAGTTAATGGATACACCGTCTATGGATGGTAAAGCCAGTGAAAGTATAATGGAGTATTTTAAGAAGAACAGTTAGTTACCACTAATGGGTAAGAAGATGTTGAGTGAAGATAATTATGTTATACGATTAATAGAATAGTATGATTAAAAGTAAAAGAAATATGTAATAACTGTTGATATGTATAGCGTAAATATCTTATACTTAATATATAATAATATAGTAAGAGGTATATAATGAATTTAAAGGATAGTTTTATAAGAAATGTTATAGATATAGTAGGAAATGAAAATGTAAAGATAGATGAACCAATGAAGAATCATACTTCTTTTAAAGTAGGTGGACCAGCAGATGCATTAGTTTACCCTTCTAATTATGAAATGGTTAAAAGTTTGATTAGTATATGTAAAGAAAATAGAGTAGATTATTTCATATTAGGAAATGGTTCTAATCTCATAGTAAGAGATGGAGGAATAAGAGGGGTAGTTATAAAATTAGGACATTTAAATAAAGTAGTAGTGGATGGAGATCTAGTATCTGCACAATGTGGAGCTAAATTAAATGAAGTTGCAGATTATGCTTTGAAGAATAGTTTAACGGGTTTAGAGTTTGCATCAGGGATACCAGGGTCTATTGGAGGAGCTACTGCCATGAATGCAGGTGCCTATGATGGAGAAATGTCAAAAGTAATTGAAAGTGCCACAGTTATTGATAATGAGGGAAACATTAGGGAGCTAAGCAAAGAAGAATTAGAATTTGGATATAGAATTAGTGCGATTTTGAAATATGGATATATAGTGTTAGAAACTAGAACTAGGTTGTCTTATGGTGACAAGGCTCTAATCAAAGAAAGAATGGACGACCTAGCGGGGAGAAGAAGGAATAAGCAACCTTTAGAATATGCATCAGCAGGAAGTACATTTAAGAGACCAGAGGGATATTTTGCAGGTAAGCTTATTCAAGATTCAGGATTAAAGGGCAATAGCGTTGGAGACGCTGAAGTGTCTGAAAAACATTCAGGATTTATCATAAATAAAGGCAATGCAACGGCAAAGGATGTTTTAGACCTTATTGAAGTTGTAAAAGCTAGAGTTTATGAAAAATTTAAAGTTGAACTACACACTGAAGTTAGAATTATAGGTGAAGATAGTTTAACCTAATATAAAAAATAGGGGAGATGGGGACATGATTTCAGAAAAAATGGTTGATTATGTAAAAGGTAGCTCTTTAATCAGAGCTATGTTCGAAGAAGGTAAAAAACTTGCATCAATTTATGGTGCAGAAAATGTTTATGATTTCAGTTTAGGAAATCCAAATCTTGAACCACCAAGTACTGTAAAAGAGGCAATTATAGATATTCTAAACGATGAACCTAATACTATGGTTCATGGTTACATGAGTAATTCAGGATATGAAGATGTCAGAGAAGCCATTGCCAAGTCAATAAACAAAAAGTTTGATACAAACTTTACAGAAAAGAACATAGTTATGACCGTAGGAGCAGCAGGCGGTTTAAATGTAATTTTTAAAACTCTTTTAAATCCAGGTGATGAAGTAGTAGTATTTGCACCACATTTTGGTGAATATAGAAGCTACGCAGCTAATTATGATGGAAAATTAGTGGTAGTATCACCAAATACTAAGGATTTTCAACCTAATTTAGCTGAATTCAAAAGTAAAATTACTGATAAAACTAAGGCTGTTATAGTTAATTCGCCAAATAATCCTACTGGTGTTGTTTACTCAGAAGAGACTATTATAAATCTTGCTAACATCTTAAAAGAGAAACAAAAAGAATTAGGAACCGATATTTATTTAATTTCAGATGAGCCTTATAGAGAGCTTGCATATGATAACATTGAAGTTCCATATCTAACAAAGTATTATGAAAATACAATTATTGGGTATTCTTACAGTAAATCTCTTTCATTACCAGGAGAAAGAATTGGATACTTAGTTATTCCAAATGAAGTTTCAGATTTTGAAAACGTTGTATCAGCAGCTAACGTAGCAACTCGTATTTTAGGCTATGTAAATGCACCATCACTTTTCCAAAGAGTAATTAGTAGATGTTTAGATAATGAAGTAAATGTTGATTTTTATAATAAAAATCGTGAATTACTTTATAATGAGCTCACCTCTTATGGATATGATTGTATAAAGCCAGAAGGTGCTTTCTATTTGTTTGTTAAGTCACCTATAGAAAATGATATTGAGTTTTGTAACATGGCAAAAAAATATAACATTTTAATTGTGCCAGGAGTTTCTTTTGCTTGTCCAGGATATATTAGAATTGCTTATTGCGTAGGATACAGTACTATAGAAAATGCTCTACCAGGATTTAAGGCTTTAATTGAATCTATAAAATAAATGTATAATAATAAAAGTAATCTGGTTTAATAGAATTTTGCGTAAAAGATATAGAGTAAATACTAATTTACTCTATATCTTTTTTTAGTAATATAAATTACTATATGATATAATTAACGTATATAATATAAAAATGTAATTATATTTTTATAGAAATTATTAATCTAAAGATGATACAATCTTTAAAAGGAAATTTAAATTTAATTAATATATTTAATGAAAATCAAATGTGTAAAAGAGGTGTGATAAAATGGAATTTTTGATAGTTACAGGTATGTCAGGAGCGGGCAAAACACAAGCAATAAGATGTCTTGAAGATTTAGGATTTTACTGTGTTGATAATTTACCACCAACCCTTATAACAAAGTTTGCAGAAGTGTGTTTTAAAACAGAGGGGAAAATAGATAAAATTGCAATAGTAGTAGATATTAGAGGTAGAACTTTCTTTGATGATTTATTGGGTAGTTTGTCTAAGCTTGATAAAGAAGGGTACCTATATGAAGTATTATATCTTGAAGCCACAGATGAAACTCTTGTTAAAAGATATAAGGAATCAAGAAGAAAACATCCTCTTGCACCAGATGGAAGAATTATTAATGGTATAAGCATAGAAAAGAAAAAACTAAAAGGTATAAGAGAGAGAGCTAGTAAAATAATAAATACATCAAAACTTACTAATAAGGAACTTAGTGAAGAAATAACTATGGCCTATGGTGATGTAGGTCAAATAGAAAGTCCATTACTAATTAATGTAATATCCTTTGGATTTAAATATGGAATACCTCTAGATGCAGATTTAGTTATGGATGTAAGATTTATTCCTAACCCTTATTATATTGCTGATTTAAAACCTTTTAGTGGTCTAGATAAACCAGTGAAAGAGTATGTATTATCCAAAACTGAAACACAACAATTTGTAGAAAAATTTATAGATATGCTTAAATTTTTAATTCCAAATTATAAAATCGAAGGAAAGAGACAATTAATTGTTGCTATTGGATGTACTGGTGGTAGACATCGTTCCGTGGCCATTGCAAATAAAGTATATGAAGTTTTAAATCATAATGGAAATAATGTAACCATAGACCATAGAGATATAAATGAGGATGTAAGTAGAGGAGCTGGAAAGCAATGAAGCTTAAGGAATGGTTAATGCCAGGAATAGGAATTAAGAGATGGATATGCCAAATGATATTAGGTATATTCTTAATTTCCTATGCTATAATTGAGCTCATAAGAAAATCTCATAGTGGCGTTTCTATTAAATTATTGTTAGTGGCATTACTAGTTGTTGGATGTGTATTAACTTATATAAGCTTAAAAAGGTATACTAAGAAAGTAGTGACTATAATAAAATTTGAAGCTTTAAACTTTTCTATGGGAAAGAAAAGTTTAGATGATGATTTTTTAAAAAATAGTATATTAGTAAAAGGGCCTAAAGTGGTAGTCATTGGAGGAGGAACAGGACTTTCTAATATGCTTAGCGGACTTAAAAGATATACTAATAACATAACTGCTGTGGTTACAGTAGCCGATGATGGAGGTGGGTCAGGAATACTAAGGCAAGATTTAGGTATGTTACCACCAGGAGATATTCGTAACTGCATAATAGCTTTAGCAGATACAGAACCTTTAATGGAGCAGCTATTTAGATATAGGTTTAAGGACGGATCTTTAGAAAATCAGAGTTTTGGAAATCTATTTTTAGCAGCAATGAATGGAATTTCTGATAATTTCTTAGAGGCCATTAAAAGAACTAGTGATGTTTTGGCAGTAACTGGGAAAGTGTTGCCGGTTACTCTTGAAAATGTAGAATTATATGCAAAGCTAAAAAATGGAGATATGATAAAAGGTGAATCTTCAATACCTACAGAAAGCTTAAATAGAAAATCACCTATAGATAGAGTATTTATAGAACCTAAAGATGCTAAGGGAGTTCAAGAAGCTCTCGATGCTATATTGGATGCAGATGCAATAATATTAGGACCAGGAAGTGTATACACTAGTATAATTCCTAATTTAATGGTAGGTGATATAAGAGAAGCTATAAAGACTACTAATGCGTTAAAGATTTATGTATCAAATATAATGACGCAACCAGGTGAGAGTGATAACTTTAGTGTTCAAGATCATATAAGAGCTATAATGAAACATTGTGAAGGTATGCCTATAGATTATGCCATTGTAAATAAGGGACTTACAAAGGAAGAAGAAAATATAAAAGAAAAATACTTACAGAAGGGATCCACTTTTGTTCAGATTGATCATTATGACAAAGAAAAGCTAAACGTGAAATATATAGAATTTGATATGATAAAGATTAAAAAAGGGCTTATAAGGCATGATGAGGATAAACTTGCCAAAATACTTATAGAAACCATATTAAAGAAAAAAATGATTAATGATGAGAAAAGGGTTTTTGAATATATATATTTATCGCAGAGATTAAGAAGAGAAAATAAGGATAGGGAGTAGAGAAATGTCATTTTCACTAAAGGTAAAAAATGAAGTATGTAGAAATAGTGAATTATCTAAAGATGAAATAGCTGCTCAGTTATCAGCTATAATGAAGTCTAGTGGAACTTTAGGTTTTGGATTTAATAGATCAATAACCTTTAAGGCAATAACTGAAAATCCAGCTATAGCAAGATGGATTTTTAAGAATTTAAAAGATTTCTTTGATATTCACACTAAATTGTTAGTAAAGAAAAGTAATTCTTTAAAGAAGAATAATATATATATGGTTTTAATACCAGAAGAAGTAGATGTAAAGGGACTTCTTCAAGAATTAGGTATCATTGAGAATGATGGATTGTTTAACATACATTATGGAGTACCTGATAAAATTATAAAAAATGAAAGTTGTAAAAGAGCATATATAAAGGGAGCTTTTCTTGGGGGAGGGAGCATAAGTAACCCAGAGAAAACCTATCATTTAGAGTTCGTAACCCATGACCAAGATTACGCAAACGAACTTAGTGACCTTATTAATAGTTATAAGCTTAATTCTAAGGTTATACAAAGAAAGAATAGTTTTGTTATATATTTAAAAGAAGGGGAACAAATCGTTGATCTTTTGAATATTATAGGTGCTCATAATGCTCTACTAGAGCTTGAAAACATAAGAATCATGAAAGAGATGAGAAACAATGTAAATAGAATAGTTAACTGTGAGACAGCAAACCTTAGTAAAACCGTTAATGCAGCTGTAAGACAGGTAGAAAGTATAAAGCTAATTCAAAACGAAATTGGTCTTGACAGATTACCTAAAAACTTAAAGGAAGTGGCTAGGTTAAGGCTTGCATTTCCAGATGAGTCCTTAAAGGAACTGGGGGCTATGCTAAATCCACCTGTGGGAAAATCAGGGATAAATCATCGTCTTAGAAGAATTGAAAAAATAGCAGATGAGCTTAGAAAAGAGGGTAGATAGGATGTCAAAGCATGAAGAAATAATTAAATATATCTTATCCTTAGAAATAAATACTAAGATTTCTGTTAGAGGAATTAGTAATAAATTAGGCGTAAGTGAAGGAACGGCATATAGAGCAATAAAAGAGTGCGAATCTATAGGAATTGTTAATACAATTCCTAGGGTTGGTACAGTAAGGGTAGAAAAATTAGAAAAAAAGAATATTGATAAAATATCATTTAAGGAAATTGTAAATATGGTAGATGGAACCCTAATTGGTGGTAAAGGGGGAGAAGATAATTTCCTTGAAAGATTTATAATAGGTGCTATGGAAGTTGAGACAATGAAGAGATACATAAACCCAGGGTCACTGCTTATAGTAGGAAATAGAGAAGAGGCACAGCGATTAGCACTTGAAAATCAATGTGCAGTATTAATAACTGGTGGATTAGGCTGTAGTGATGAAATAAAGGCACTAGCAGATGAAAATAATCTTCCAGTAATATCTTGTACTTATGATACCTTTACAGTAGCTAGCCTTATTAATAAGGCTATATACGAAAATAATGTGAAGAAAGAAATTGTATTAGTAGAGGATGTTATGGAGCGAACGCCAACCTGTGTAAATTCATGGGACAAGGCGAAAACCATAAGAGATATAGCAGAGAAAACAGGCCATGAGAGATATCCTGTTATAGATGAAGAAGGTAAAGTTGTTGGCGTAGTGAGTGTGACTCAGATTAAACATAATGATGATGATGAAGTTATAGGAAATATCATGACTAAAAATCCTATAGTATTACTCCCAACTAGTACTGTTGCTTATGCAGCTCACATTATGGCTTGGGAAGGAATAAAAATATGTCCAGTAGTTCATAAAAAGGAGTTAGTAGGGGTTATTACTAGGAAAGATGTGATAAAGGCATTGCAAATAGTAGTAAGACAACCACATGTAGGTCAGACTATGGATGACTTAATTTTAAGGAACTTTGAATTCGAATCTAGCAAAAACACTATGCATTTCTGGGGAGAAATTGTTCCAGAGATGCTTGACTCTATAGGTACTGCATCATGGAATGCACTAAACATGCTGTTATCTACTATGGGAACAATGGTACTAAGACAAAATGGTATTACAAATGTAGCTATAGATAGTTTTACATCTTACTTTACTAAGCCTGTTCAGATGGGGAGAATAATGGATGTTTATTCTGAAGTAATAGATAGAGGAAGATATTATTCAAAGGTAGAAGTTACTATGTATAACCAAAATAAAGAGATTATGGCGAAGGCTATACTATCAGCTAAAGTACTAAAAAACAACTAAATAAAATAGAGTTAATTTATGGGGGGGATAAGTAATGTTTATGCATGTAGTTTTATTTAAGTTAAAGGAAAATACAAAGGAAAATGTGAATTTTGTAGCAGACACACTTAAAGCTATGGAGGGAAAAATTTCATTACTTAAAGGATTAGAAGTAGGTGTGGATGAACTTCATACGGAAAGGTCCTTTGATATATGTTTAATAACAAGATTTGATTCTGTGGATGACATGAATGAATATCAAATTCATGCATACCATGTGAATGAAGTGTTAAATAAAATTAAACCATATATAGAGTTTTCTAAAGTAGTTGATTATAGTATATAAAATATTATAGAGAGAATAAGTATAATATTTTATATAGGAATGTCTCAATATTAATGCTCTTAATTTCAGTTTCTATAGATGAATTACTGACCTTGAGGCGGATTAATTACAGGATACATTCCATTTTTAAGAATGTTAGAAAATATATGTGTGTGCAATTCCTTAATAAGTTTTCTAGTTTTAAGTAAAGAGGTGTTATTAATGAAGGGGAAAGTTAGAAACATTATAAGTATACTTTTAATTTTAATAGGTGTTGGACTCTTACTGTTTGCTTTTAAGGGAAAATGGGAGACAAAGAGAGTTCAAGATGAGCTTTATGATAAGTTTATATCTCAAGAAAAAGAAGTTAATCAAGAAGAAAATAAAAACAATAAAGAAGAAAAGCTATCTTATATAGATATGGTGAATCCAATTGCGATTTTAGAAATACCTAAAATAAATTTAAAGGTAGTTGTAGCAGAAGGTACTGATGATGAAATTATAAAATATGCTGTAGGCCACTTTAAGGATACTGCTATGCCGGGTGATTTAGGAAATTTTGCGCTAGCAGGACATAGAAACTATGATACAGGAGAATTTTTTCTTAGATTAAACAAATTAGAAGTTAATGATGATATAATAGTATCTACTCATGATAAGACTTTTACTTACAAGGTTACAGACAGCTTTACAGTTGCTCCAGAAGACACGTATGTTTTAGATAAGAGTGAAGATGCAATAATAACTCTTGTAACATGCACCTATGATGGTAAGGATAGATTAATAGTAAAAGGTAAACTAGAAAAATAATATAAGTAAAGACACTTTAAAGATTTGCTTCTTATTAATAGAATTCTTAGGGAAAATTGTTATCTGCAGATACATTTAAGGGATAGATTATTTCCAAGGGAATATGTGAGTTATAGAGATTTTATGTATATATATGTAAGACATGATGAGAATGGTGTGGAGTAATATAATTTTATTACGAAAGATGCAGGGGGTGAAAATATGAAGGATTTTGTACATCTGCATGTGCATACAGAGTATAGTCTCTTAGATGGTTCAGGAAAAATATCTAAGCTTATCAAAAGAACTAAAGAACTAGGTATGAAAGCTATTGCTATTACTGACCATGGAACTATGTACGGTGCAGTAGATTTTTATAAAGAAGCTATAGAGAATGGCATTAAACCAATAATCGGTTGTGAGATATATGTAGCAGGAAAATCGATGTATATTAAAGAACCTCAAAAGGACAATGATACCTACCATTTAGTTCTACTAGTTAAAAATGAAATAGGTTATGAAAATCTAATGAAAATAGTATCTACAGCTTCCATAGAAGGGTTTTATTATAAACCAAGGGTAGACTACGAATTTTTAAAGAAACATAGTGAAGGATTAATAGCTACTAGTGCTTGCTTAGGTGGTGAGGTTCAGAAAAATCTTCTAAGAGAAAACAATGAGAAGGCTAAGGAAGTTGCTTTAAAATATAAGGATATATTTAAGGATGATTTTTATCTGGAATTACAATACCACGGAATTTCTCAGCAGTTACAAGTAAATGAAATGTTAGTGAATTTATCTAAGGAATGTGATATTCCATTGGTATGCACTAATGATATTCACTATATAAATGAAGAAGATAGTAAATCTCATGATGTATTACTTTGTATTCAAACAGGTAAAACTGTAGATGACAAAACTAGAATGCGATATCCTTCAAATCAATTTTATCTTAAGTCTCCTGAAGAAATGTATGAGCTTTTCTCTTATATACCAGAGGCTATGGATAATACGGTAAAGATAGCTGAAAAATGTAACTTTAATTATAAATTCCATGAATCTAAATTACCTAAATTTCCTTTATCAAATGAGGTAGATCCCTTTGAATATCTCAGAGAAACTTGTTATAAAGGGCTCATTGAAAGATATGAAGTGTTCTCATCTTTAAATGGAATATTTGATGAAGAAAAGATAAATAAGATAAGAGAAGAAAATGATGAAGGAAAACTTCTTTGTGATAGATTAGATTATGAGTTAGGCATAATAAAACAAATGGGATATGTAGATTATTTTCTAATTGTTTGGGATTTCATAAGATATGCTAATGAGAATGGAGTTCCCACAGGACCAGGAAGAGGTTCTGCTGCAGGAGCTATAGTTGCTTATACTTTAGGAATAACAAAGATTGATCCTATAAAGTATGCCTTACTTTTTGAAAGATTTCTCAATCCAGAAAGGGTAAGTATGCCTGATATTGACTCAGACTTTTGTTATGAAGGTCGTCAAAGGGTAATTGATTATGTAGTTGATAAGTATGGAGAAAACAATGTATCACAGATAATAACCTTTGGAACTATGGCTCCAAGGGCATGTATCAGGGATGTAGGAAGAGCAATGAATTATTCCTATGCAGAGGTGGATAAAATTGCTAAAATGATTCCTTCAGTATTAAATATAACTATAGATAAAGCTCTTGGGATGAATAGTGAGCTACAAGAACTTTATGATGTAGATGAAAGAGTAAGAGAGCTCATAAATGTAGCTAGAGATTTAGAGGGGTTACCAAGACACTCATCTACTCATGCTGCTGGAGTAGTTATAGCATCTCATCCTTTAGTGGAGTATGTGCCGCTACAGAAAAATGAAGGTATGATAGTAACTCAATTTACCATGGGTACTCTAGAAGAATTAGGACTTTTAAAGATGGACTTCTTAGGATTAAGAACTCTTACTGTAATGGATGAAGCCATTAAGAATGTATGGGAAAATCAAGGCATAAAAATAGATATAGACCATATAGATTTTGGAGATCCAAAGGTTTATAAGATGATTGGAGAAGGAAAGACTGTAGGTGTATTCCAGCTAGAGTCTGCAGGAATGACTTCCTTCATGAGAGATCTAAAACCAGACTGCTTTGAGGATATCATAGCAGGAATAAGTCTTTATAGACCAGGTCCTATGGCGGAAATTCCCAAATATATCGAAGGCAAAAGAAACCCAGACAAGGTAGAGTATGTGACACCGCAATTAGAAAGCATACTAGATGTTACATATGGAGTAATGGTATATCAGGAGCAAGTAATGCAAATAGTTAGGGATCTTGGAGGATATTCCCTTGGAAGAAGTGACATTGTAAGACGTGCTATGTCTAAGAAGAAACATAAGGTCATGGAAGAGGAAAGAAAAAACTTTGTTTATGGAATAGTAGATGAAAATGAGAAAGTTATAGTACCAGGATGTATTAGAAATGGAGTTTCAGAGGAAGCTGCCAATAAAATATTTGACCAGATGATGGATTTTGCATCCTATGCTTTTAATAAGAGTCATGCTGCAGCCTATGCAGTGGTGGGATATCAAACAGCATACCTAATGTACTATTATCCAGCAGAATTCATAGCAGCTATGCTCAATAGCATAATGGGTAATAATGAAAAGGTAGCATACTATATTAGGTTTGCAGAGGAAATAGGAATAAATGTACTTCCACCTGATATAAATGAAAGTTTTAGTAGATTTACTGTAAAAGGGAATACTATAAGGTTTGGTCTTTCTGCTATAAAAAACGTTGGAGTAAATGTTATAGAGTCTATAGTAGAAAGACGTAATGAAAAAGGAAAGTTTAAGAGTTTTAGTGACTTCTGTAATAAAATTGATTCAGCAGCAGTAAATAAGAGGGCCATAGAGAGTTTAATAAAAGTTGGGGCCTTTGATAGTTTAAAAATATATAGATCTAAATTAATAGCTGTCTTTGAGAAGCTTTTAGATGGAATAAACAATGAAAGAAAGAGAAATGTTCCAGGTCAAATTAGCTTATTTCAGGGAGTTGATGAGGAAGATAGTGCTTTTAAAATAGTTTATCCAGAAATTAAAGAATTTAATAAAAAGTATTTGTTAGCCATGGAAAAAGAGATGACAGGAATATATTTATCTGGTCATCCACTAGATGACTATGAGAAGACTTTAAAACATGTAACTACTCACAAGATATCAGACTTAGTTCTAGCAGATACCTTAGAAGATAGTGGTATAGCTGGAGAAGAACTTATGAATGAGAGAGTTTCAAAAGTAAAGGATAAGCAAAAGGTAATTTTGGGAGGACTTTTAACTTCTGTATCTAAAAAGATTACGAGAAATAATCAGGCTATGGCATTTGCAACCCTAGAGGATTTATTTGGAACCATAGAGTTAGTTATATTCCCAAAGACATTTTCAGCTTATAGAGAATTTGTTGAGGAAGATGAAATAGTTACTATTGAAGGGCGTGTATCTCTAGAGGAGGAAGAACAACCTAAAATATTATGTGAAAAAATATCTCTGCTAGTTAAAGCAAGTACAGATAAGATATATATTCGTGTTGAAGATGACAGTAGGTTAAATAGTGCTATGAAGCTCATAAGAGAGAATTTTGAAGGTGAATTTGGTACAACACCAACATATCTATTTACCGCCAATACTAAGAAAAAATATCTTATAAATAAAAATAGCTGGCTTAATAATGATTATGAAACCACATCTAAGTTAAGACAACTTTTTGGAGATGATAATGTTAAAGTTTTAGAAGAATAAAGCTAACTATTATCTTAGAAGAAATTAATTTAAGGGGTTATCGCAAAAAAATTTAATTTATTTTGCGAAAGCCCCTTGGTTTTTCTAATTTATTATAAGAACCTTTCTTAATATGAATTTTTCAAAAATTCTTGACATTTTATTTTAAATATATTAAAATATACTCAATAAAACTATGAAGAGAAGAGTAATCAAATTCAATTTTTTTACAGAGAGCTTTAGATGGTGAGAAAAAGCAAGAAACAGTTTGATGAAAAAAGCCTCTGAGTTGTGCACAGGATCCTTACTTCACTAAAATTTACTTTAGAGTGAAGTTGCTTCTTAAAAAGAAAGAAGTTTTCTATAGAAAGGGAGATGGTGTAACGGGTGCTCCCGTTATAGAGCTAGGGTATAAGCTGAGCTATTCTATTGTTAAAGCCGTACTTGAAAAGGTTAATATGGTGACATATTAATAAACTGGGGTGGTACCACGAAGTTGAACTTACTAACTCTCGTCCCCAAGACTATTGTCTTGGAGGTGAGAGTTTTTATTTTGCAAAAAAATATTAATGGATGAAAGTAACGTACTTTAATTATGAAATTAAAGTAACTGAGTCTACTAGAAAGCATCATAGTGAGGTGTTATTTACCTTCATAAAGGTTACTAGAGATTAAAGTTGTAAAGCAAAATTGAAAGGTGGTACTATATATGTACAATGATTATGTAGAATTAAACAATTTACAAGAAATAATGCAGGATGCAAATGAATTTAATGTAGAGAGAATAAAAAAATTGAATGAGATTTTAAGTAGAGGAATTAATCCTTATCCATACTCATTTGAACCAAATACAATTTCAACCTATATAATAGATAATTTTGATAGTATAAATAGTGAAGAGAGATTTGTTTTATCTGGAAGAATAATGTTATTAAGAAGAATGGGTAAAGTAACTTTTTTAAATTTAAGAGATCAAAGTGGAAATATTCAAGTATATATAAGTAAAAATGAACTTGGAGAAGAGGCTTATGAAGTCATTAAGCTTCTTGATGTAGGTGACATCATAGGTGTAGAGGGTACTGTATTTAGAACAAAAACTAATGAGATAACAGTTAAAGCTTTAAATGTCACAGTGCTTTCAAAATCTATAAGACCTCTTCCAGAAAAATATCATGGAATACAAGATATTGATTTAAGACAAAGACACAGATCTCTAGATATGATAATGAATGATGATGTAAGAGAAAGATTTGTAAATAGATCTAAGGCTATGTATGCCATAAGAGAATTTATGAATTCTAAAGGATTTATGGAAATGGAAACACCTATTTTAGATACAAAATATGGTGGAGGAGAAGCAAAGCCATTTATAACTAATGTAAATGCATTAGATTGCGAAGTGTTTATGAATGTATCTCCAGAGTTATATTTAAAAAGATTAATGGTAGGTGGAATTGATAGAGTTTATAGTATGGGGCGTTCCTTTAGAAATGAAGGTATAGATAGAACTCACTATCCAGAATTCACATTATTTGAATGCTATATGGCTTATGCAGACTATAATGATATGATGAGGATTATGGAAGATCTATATGAGTACGTATTTACTAAAATCAAAGGAACAACTAAGGCTGTATATGATGGTGTTGAGATTGACTTTAAAGCTCCTTGGAAGAGAGAAACTATGTGCAATCTAGTTCATAAGGATACAGGAATTGACGTGGAAAGGCTAACTAAAGAAGAAATAGTATCTTTAATCGTAGAAAAAGTTTTATTAGAAGAGGAGCAGAGAGAAGGTTTTAGTCTTGAAGAAGCAAATAAGGGGGATTTAATTCTTACATTATTTGAAGTTTATTGTGAAGATAAATTAATAGAGCCAACCTTTGTAATAGACTTTCCACTAGACTCATCTCCATTATGTAAGGTTCATAGAAGTAATCCAGAGTTAATAGAAAGATTTGAACCATATGCTTTTGGTGTGGAGCTTGGTAATGCATATTCAGAGCTTAATAACCCTTTAAGACAAAGAATTTTACTTCATGAACAAGCTGCAAAATTAAGGGCAGGACTTGAAACAGCTAGCCCAATGGACGAAGAATTCGCAGTAGCTATAGATGTAGCTATGCCACCAGCAGGCGGACTTGGAATAGGAATAGATAGAATGATGATGTTCTTAACAAATTCATCATCTATAAGAGATGTAATTGCTTTTCCATTAGTTAAAAGATAACTAAAGAACAAATAAGATATTAGCATTGTAGAAAAAATAAAATTTAGAGCAAGTTTAATCCATCATTAGAATTGAGTTAAATTTATCTAGTATAGTATTGTTGTTGTATATAATTTTCAAGGAAAAGGGGAAGCAATTACACATTAGATAGAATTAGCATTAAATAAATTATATAAGAAGAGTTATATCAAAATTTACATAGATTTAACTTTAAGGTGCATGAAAATAAAGTTTTTTTAACTTAATATTAAATTGCAAATTAAAGGTTTATATTAAGTCTAGTTAAATTGTTGGCATGACTCTTTTTAATTTTTAATATAAGTTTTATTAAAGTCTCTACATTAAATTTCCTTACAATCTTGGATTACACTATGGAATATTGGAAATTATACATATAAATTTTAATTAAATATGTTAATTATAAAATGAAAAATGGAGAGAATAGAGTTTAAGAGAGTTTATTAGACTGGTGATAACATTTACAAAGGAGAATTAAAGAAAAATATTTAAATGTTGCTAATAATAGGTTGCAAGGAGTAAATCTAAACATTAAAATTAAGTTATGCAAGCATGTAGGAAATCAATAGTATATTGGTATTTTTGATTAATATAGTAGTTGGGTGAGCCTAGGTGAATATATGAGAATGTATGAGTAATTATATGTTCTAAAGGAGAATTATTTATAAATATAGGTATACTATGATAATACATGAACAAACAATAATTATAGATAATAACCACAATAAAGCTAGGGGGTAATATGATGAAAAGAATTGCGGTATTGACTAGTGGTGGAGATTCACCAGCAATGAATGCAGCAATAAGAGCCGTAGTGAGAATGGGAATTGAAAATAAAGTTCAGGTGTTTGGAGTACATAGAGGATACAATGGACTTATTAATGGGGAGATATTTGAAATGGATAGACATTCTGTTTCAGATATAATTCAAAGAGGTGGTACAATACTAAGAACTGCCAGAAGTGAAGAGTTTAGAACACCAGAGGGAAGACAGAAGGCAATCAATGTTATTAAGGTACTAAAGATAGATGGGATTGTAGTAATTGGCGGAGATGGTTCTTTTAAAGGAGCTAAAGAATTAAGTGATTTAGGTATTCCAACAGTAGGAATACCAGGGACTATAGATAATGATTTAGCTTATACAGAGTATACTGTTGGCTTTGATACAGCTTTAAATACAGCCATAGATGCAATTAATAAAATTAGGGATACCTCTAGCTCCCATGAAAGAGTAAGTGTAATTGAGGTTATGGGAAGAAATTGTGGAGATTTAGCTTTATTTTCAGGGATTGCTGGCGGGGCTGAGCAAGTAATAGTTCCAGAGAAAAAATTCACCATTGAAGATATATGTGAAAATATTTTTAGGGGAAAGCGTAATGGTAAGCTTCATAATATTATAATCTTAGCTGAAGGTGTAGGTGGAGCTCAAAAATTAGCTAAAAGTATAGAGGAAATAACAAATATAGAGACTAGGGCAACGGTACTTGGCTATATACAAAGAGGTGGAAGTCCAAGTGCTTTTGATAGAATACTAGCTTCAAGGATGGGAAGTAGAGCTGTTGAGGTATTACTAGAAGGAAAGACTGCACGACTTATAGGTATAAAGGCAAATGAGATTATAGATATGGATATAACCGAAGCTCTTGAGATGAAACCACATTTTAATGAAGAGCTATATAAACTAAGTGTAGATTTGTCGAATTAATATACTACAGCTATTGTAGAATTGCAAATTTTTTAATATAATTTTATAGATTGATAAAGTTATCTGAGTAAAAAACTTTAAAGCTATCTAAATAAAAGGAGGATAACTATGAAAAAAACTAAAATTGTTTGTACAATGGGACCTACTACTGACGAGAAAGAAATTATTAAAAAGCTAATTGAAAATGGCATGAATGCTGCCAGACTAAACTTTTCTCATGGAAGCCATGAAGAGCATAAGAAAAGAATAGATATGGTTAAAGAAGGAAGAGTTGAACTAGATAAGCATATTGCCATATTATTAGATACTAAAGGACCAGAGATCAGAACTGGAAACTTTGAAAATGGAACTGTAGAGCTTAAAGAAGGAACTACTTTTATGGTTCATTGTGGTGAAGAGATTATAGGAGATGAAACTAAGTGTTCTATAACCTATAAGAATCTTTATAAAGATGTGAAACCAGGAGATGTGCTTTTAATAAATGATGGATTAGTAGCATTAAAAGTACTATCTATAGAAGGAAAAGACATAAAAACTCATGTTGAAAATACAGGAGTTATAGGCAATCATAAGGGCATGAATGTACCAGGAGTTAAATTAAATCTTCCTGCATTAACTGAAAAAGATATTTCAGATTTAATGTTTGGTATACAGAACGAAGTAGATATAGTAGCTGCATCTTTTATAAGAAAAGGTACAGACGTTTTAGATATAAGACACCTTCTTGACAAAAATGGTGGCGAATACATTCAAATATTTTCAAAAATTGAAAATAGAGAAGGTGTAGACAATATTGATGAAATAATAAGATATTCTGATGGAATTATGGTAGCAAGAGGAGATTTAGGAGTAGAAATTCCTACTGAAGAGGTACCAGTAGTTCAAAAGATGATTATACAAAAATGTAATAAGGCTGGAAAACCAGTAATCACTGCTACTCAAATGTTAGATTCTATGATTAGAAATCCAAGACCTACAAGAGCTGAAGCTTCAGACGTAGCTAATGCTATATTTGATGGAACTGATGCTATAATGCTAAGTGGAGAAACTGCTAGCGGTAAATATCCAGTGGAAGTTGTAAAGACAATGTCACAAATAGCTATGAAGGCAGAGGAATATATAAACTATGAAGAAAGCTTCAATAAGAGAAGAAATTTCCATGTTTCTAATGTACCTAATGCTATAAGTGTGGCCACTTGTACAACAGCTATAGAGTTAAATGCATCAGCAATAATTACAGCAACTCAAAGTGGTCAAACAGCAAGACAAATCTCTAAATATAGATCAGAATGTGCAGTAATAGCTTGTACGCCTTATGAAAGAGTTGCAAGAAGCTTAGCACTAAACTGGGGTGTATTTGCTGTAATAACTCCAAAATTAAAGGATACAGATGAATTAATAGATAAGACTTCGGAAATTGCATTAGCAGCTAATTATGTAAAAAAGGGTGATCTTGTAGTAATTGTTGCAGGAATACCAATGAACTATATAGGTAGCACAAATATGATGAAAGTTCATATTATAGGAGATGTACTTTTACAAGGTAAAGGAACTAACTCTGGAACAACTTACGGAACAGTAATGCATGTAAAGAGTGCAAAAGAATTCTTTAATACCTTAGATGAGAGACAAATTATTGTAGTTGATAAGTTAAGTAGAGACTTCTCTACAGTACTTGATGAAGTTACAGGTATAATAGTTGAAAGTGATGAAATGAGTTCTAGTGTATTACTAGAATGTACATCAAGAAATATTCCGATTATATATAATGCACAAAATGCATCTTCAATTATAAAATCAGGTTGTTTTATAACAATGGACTCAAAAGTGGGAATGGTATATAGCGGAAAAGCTAATATTATATAGTTTTATTTAGTGTATTTCTTTAAAAACAAGATAATTATGGAATTTATGTAAAATATATAGAAAATATTGAAATTGTCTGAAATTTAATGTATAATTAGTAATCCAGTGGATAAGACTTACAATATAACATTTTTGGCAACTGATTCATTATTGACACCCGTAAAGGGTGTCTTTACTTTTTCGCAAAAATATAAATTAAAGGATATTAGTCTTTAAAATCATATCTACAACTTTAGGCATCTTCCAAAAATAAATAAGTCAGAAT
>DCDL01000062.1 GCA_002316385.1 Clostridium sp. UBA1056 | reverse complement strand
ACTATAAATACAGACGTAGTCTATGTCTTTAAGCTTGTTAGTAAGATCTTCATCATACTGAATAAAAAGACTGATATAATCTTCACTAAGATAAGCTTCTGTACAGGTATTGGCTTCTCTAGATGCATTTAAAGTATTCATTAATAAATTTACATCTCCAAAACTTATTTATCTATCTATATTATTCAACATGTCTTAAAGTAGTTACAAAATAAGCATTTCAAAAATATTTATATACTATAATAGTACAGTTTCACTTCAATAATTTTACAGTCAAATAACTAAACAGACTTTCTCAGATATTTTTAGATTATTTTGATCTAACTTAAAAACAGACCCAAAACCTCTCTTAGTAAGTTTTAGGTCTGCAATATATCATTTAATAAGATTAATTTTTCAATTCAATTCCTAGCAAGTTCCTTCTGCTGTAATTTCTACCTGTTGTTCTTGTAATACTTTTAGTGTTAAATTTACCACTGCTTTTTCTGTAATTTCAGTAAACGTTTGTTCTGTAGGAGTTGTGCAACTTGAAGTTGGATTTGTGTGAATATCAACTTCAGCAATATCTGCTCTTACTAATTCAGTAAAAGGTTTTTCATTAAAGAATTCTGTAAAGAAAAGACTTTGATCACAAGGATTACGTCCAATCACTGGATCTGCACAAACATCGCAACCTTGAAGTTTATCTGTAAAGAATTCTAATTCACTTGGAGTGGTATTTTCAACAAAAATCGGTGGTCTAAGGAAATCAATTCTTGTTGTGAAATGGAAAGGTACTTCAACTGTACACTGTCTTATATCTCCACAAACATTTGGAGTTTCAGCTGTCCTACAAGTTTCAGTTGCATACTCAATATTCTTTCTTATAAAACCTGCTATAAATAGTATTCCAGTGCCAAATCCATCTTCTTGAGAAAATGGAATAAGACGGGATTGAGTTAAAAATACATTCTTTCTAATTCGTTTAATTTCTATAGCTGGTTGGTCTAATGTAATAATAGCTTCAACAGGAATGGTTATATTTGTTTCTGCTAATACAACAGGAACCTTAACAACTGCAGGTCCAGGTGCAATAACAATAGGAGTTACAGGAATTTGTTCAGTTAGTGATTGTGCTTGAGTAGTTACAGTTGCACAAGGATTTGTTACACATGTATTATTATTTGTATTTATTTTATTATCATTTGTATTTATTTTATTATTATTTGTATTTATTTTATTATCATTCATAATAACATTTACCCCACTTTTTAAAATATAGTTATTGAAACCTTATACTACATAATATACGAATTTTTACTTTTTGTTCATACATGAATAAAAAAATTTCTTTTATCTAATAAATGGGGTTACAATTATCAAATTATATCTATTTACATTATAAGGCAAAAACTTCTTGACAACACTAATATTAAGTATTGTCAAGGACATGTTGATAGAGATAACTTTTCTCTTAAAAACAGACCCAAAGCCTGTCTTAGTAAGCTTTAGGTCTGCAATATATCATTTAATAAGATTAATTTTTCAATTCAATTCCTAGCAAGTTGATCTTATTGCCATAACTTCTACTTGTTGGTTTTGTAATACTTTTAGTGTTAAATTTACTACTGCTTTTTCTGTAATTTCAGTAAACCTTTGTTCTGTAGGAGTTGTGCAACTGAAAAATGGATTTGTGTGAATATCAACTTCAGCAATATCTGCTCTTACTAATTCAGTAAAAGGTTTTTCATTAAAGAATTCTCTAAAGAAAAGACTCTGATCACAAGGATTACGTCCAATAACTTTATCTGCACAAGCATCGCAACTTTGAAGTTTATCTGTAAAGAATTCTAATTCACTTGGAGTGGTATTTTCAACAAAAATCGGTTCTCTCATGAAATGAATTCTTGTTGTGAAATGGAAAGGCACTTCAACTGTACACTGTCTTATATCTCCACAAAAATTTGGAGTTCCAGCTGTCATACAAGTTTCAGTTGCAAACTCAATATTCTTTCTTATAAAACCTGCTATAAATAGTATTCCAGTACCTGGTCTATCATCTTGAGAAAATGGAATAATACGGGATTGAGTTAAAAATACATTCTTTCTAATTCGTTTAATTTCCATAGCTGGTTCGTCTAATGTGATAACAGCTTCAACAGGAATGGTTACATTTACTTCTGCTAATACAACTGGAACCTTAACAACTACAGGTCCAGGTGCAACAACAACAGGAGTTACAGGAATTTGTTCAGTTAGTGATTGTGGTACACTAGCAACAGCTGCACAAGGAGCTGCTGGACATCTATTATTGTTTATATTCATTTTATTATCATTCATATTAACATTTACCCCACTTTTTAAAATATAGTTAGTGAAACCTTATACTATATATATATACGAATTTCTAATTTTTGTTCATACATAAATAAAAGAATTTCTTTTATCTAAAAAAAGTAAATCATATCTATTTTACTTTAGTGTAGCAATGGAAATTTAACTTAATTGCAGTAAGGCATCTTTGACTTATTATTCATTTTCAGATGCCTAACAAGACAAAAATATATAAAGGTGTTATAATATCAAGGTAAGTTTGTAGATATAATTCTATAAGCTTTATATGATTGGAAATATAAAAATATAGATATTATAAATTTACGAGGTGAGAGAAATGAGTGGTATAGCAGGAGAAGGTTGTGAAATACTGGTTCCTTTTAATGAGAGAAAGCCTTTAGAAGAAATAGAGAGAAGTTTAATAAAAAAATATAGAAAATCAGTATGGTCTAAGTTTATAAAGGCTGTTAGAGAATATAACTTAGTAGAAGAAGGAGATAGGATAGCTGTTGGGATATCTGGAGGTAAGGATAGTATAATAATGGCTAAGTTGTTTCAAGAGTTAAAGCGTCATGGGCAAGTAAATTTTGAATTAGAGTTTATTGCCATGGATCCAGGATATCATCCACAGATTAAGGAGCTTTTACTAGACAACTGTAATTATTTAAATATACCAATACATACATTTGATTCTAAAATATTTGATATTATAGATGAGATAGCTAAGGATTATCCGTGTTATATGTGTGCTAGAATGAGAAGAGGTGCCCTATACTCTGAAGCTGAAAGACTTGGCTGTAATAAGCTTGCTCTAGGCCATCATTTTAATGATGTTATTGAAACTACTATGTTAAATGTGCTTTATGGAGGAACGTTCAAGACTATGCTTCCAAAGCTTAAGGCAACTAACTTTAAAGGATTAGAGCTTATACGTCCTCTTTATTATGTTGAGGAAAGCTATATAGAAAACTTTATACAAAGTAGTGGCATATGGCCTCTTAACTGTGCATGTATGGTAGCTGCAAAGAAGATTGGTAATAAGAGACATGAAATAAAAGATATGATTAAAGAGATGAAAAAGACCTTTAAGGATGTAGATAAATCTATATTTAAGGCTGCTGAAAATGTAAATATGGATGCTATTTTAGGATGGCAGAAAGATGGGCAAAAACATTCTTTCTTAGAAGAGTACGATGGAGAGCTTTTAGATTAAAAGCTTAATAGTTTAGTTAAGTTAACCCAAAAATATAATAGTAGATTTTAATTAAATATTATAATAAGAAACCTCTTAATTTAGAGTTATAACTCTAAATTAAGAGGTTTAATACTTTATTTTATAACTAAGCTTCTATAGAAGTCCACCTATTGAAACAAATAATGAAGCGAAAACTAAAGAAACAATTGTCATTAGCTTTATTAATATATTGATTGATGGACCAGATGTATCTTTGAATGGATCTCCAACAGTATCTCCAACAACAGCAGCTTTATGAGCATCGCTACCTTTACCACCGTGAGTACCTTCCTCAATATATTTTTTAGCATTATCCCATGCACCACCAGAGTTAGACATGAAAATAGCAAGCATAACTCCTGAAACAAGAGATCCTACTAAAAGTCCACCTAAAGCTTCAGTACCAAGTAAGATACCAATTACTAATGGCGCAGCTACAGCCATTATTCCAGGAATAAGCATTTCTTTTAATGCTGCAGCTGTTGAAATTTCAACACATCTTTTATAGTCAGGTTTTCCTGTACCTTCTAAAATACCAGGAATGGTTTTAAATTGATTACGAACTTCAACAATCATTTTGTTAGCTGTTTTACCAACTGATTCCATTGTAAATGCTGAGAATAAGAATGGAAGCATACCTCCAATTAATAATCCAACAATTACTTTAGGATTTAAACAATCAATAGTAGTTAAACCAACAGCTTGAGAGTAAGAAGCAAATAATGCTAATGCAGTAAGTGCTGCAGAACCAATAGCAAATCCTTTACCCATAGCAGCAGTAGTGTTACCCACAGAGTCTAATTTATCAGTAATCTTACGAACTGATGAATCAAGTCCAGACATTTCTGCAATACCACCAGCGTTATCAGCAATCGGACCATAAGCATCAACTGCAACTGTAATACCTGTAGTTGATAACATTCCAACGGCTGCAAGAGCAATACCGTATAGTCCAGAGAAATAATAAGCAACTAATATAGCAATAGCAATTAATACTATAGGTAGAGCTGTAGATTCCATTCCAACAGCAAGCCCAGATATAATTGTAGTTGCAGAACCAGTTTCAGATTGATCAGCAATCTTCTTTACTGATCTAAAATCACTTGAAGTGTATACTTCTGTTAATTTACCAATTAATAAACCAACTATAATTCCTGAAATTATGGCGAAGAATGGTAAGAAATCTCCGAAGAATCTTTTACTAAGTACTGCAGAAGCTATAACAACTAATATACTAGCTAAGTAAGTTCCACTATTTAAAGCTTTGTGTGGATTTTGACTTTTACTATTATTTACAAGCACAATTCCTATTATAGAACAGAAAATTCCTGCTGCAGATATTACAAGTGGGAAAATAGCTCCCTCTAATCCGAAAGCAACTACGCCTAGTGTAATAGCAGATATGATAGAACCAACATATGATTCAAATAAGTCTGCACCCATACCAGCAACGTCACCAACGTTATCACCAACGTTATCAGCAATTACTGCTGGGTTACGAGGATCATCTTCAGGTATACCAGCCTCTACCTTACCAACAAGGTCAGCTCCAACGTCAGCAGCTTTAGTGTATATTCCACCACCAACACGTCCAAAAAGAGCTAGAGTAGAAGCTCCTAAACTAAATCCAGTAAGTACTTCTACATTACTTGTAAAAAAGTAAACTACACTTACTCCTAGAAGGCCAAGACCTACAACACATAGTCCCATAACAGCTCCACCAGAGAATGCAATTGATAGTGCTTTACTCATACCAGATGTTCTAGCACCTTCAGCAGTTCTTACGTTAGCTTTAGTTGCTGTATGCATACCAACATAACCTGCTAGAGTTGAGAATAACGCTCCAACTAAGAAGCAAACTGCTGTAACCCAGCTGCCTATTCCTACACCTATTAATACGAAAATAATAGCACAGAAAATGATTAATACTTTGTACTCTGCCTTTAAGAAAGCAGTAGCACCTTCACTGATAGCTGAAGCGATTTCTTTCATTTTATCTGTACCTTCACTACTTTTATTAATTTTTAATAGTAGTAAAAAGGCAGAGATTAAAGCAAGCAATCCAGCAGCTATACAAACATAGATAAGACTGTTCATAATAAAATCCCCCTAAACTGTTTTATTAAATTAACAAAGCAACTGAAGTAATATCTAAAATTAATTAAAACTTCAATTGAGTTATTTTTAGCAAAAATTTTGTGAAAAATACACAGATTAATAAAGTTAGTAGCTTTTATGAAAATATAAAATTAAAATGAATCTAATATGATAAGTTTTAATTTGTGATACAAGAGCTACGAATAATAAGTTTTTTAATACGTCTTAAAAAGCTTATTAGTACTAATATTAGTACTAATAAATGTTATCATTATAATAATTTTATGTCAAATATAAGTTAAGTTTTATTTAAATATCTATGAATAAATCAAAAAAATATATAAATTTGGTTTAATTTACTAAAATGTGATGTTCTTTATATGTAGAAAGAAAGGATTACTGGTATACTATAAATGGTAATGGTGATTACTAATTACAATTGATCAATAAAAAGGATATCTCAATTAAAACTTAAGACATCCTTCAAATGCTGATAAATTTAGTTTACTATTTTCAATTATAGATTATTTATATAATTTACCTACTGGAGCCATATATATTACAAATTCATTTTTACCATCTAGATCTAAAAACTTATCAATAAGCTTTTGATCATAGGCTCCAACAGCACAGGTACCACATCCTATGGACTCACAAGCAAGATAAAGATTTTGGCACACATGACCTGCATCAAGAAGCATTACCTTATGGGCAGCATCTATATATCTCCATTCACCTCTATATGGTGTACAACTCCATATAAAAGTTACTGCACTGTCACCCACAAAAGTTTGTCCACAGGCTATATGAGAAATTTGAGTTGATAAGTTAGGGTCCTCTAATATAAGAAGTAACTTGTGGGTTAAAGGAAGATATCTATATAACCCTTTTTTTAGACCATCTACGTGATTTATTATTAAGTATGTCTCGAAGGGATGACGTGCACCGCCTGAAGGTACTGTTCTTAGGGTTGCATAGTTATTAGCTGTAACTTTCTTTACTCCTTGAGTAGTCCAAAGAAGAAATGAGAGTTCATCTAAACTTAAGTCATCATCAGTAAATTTTCTATGACTTCCCCTTTGATTTATAATATCTAAGATATTAGATTTAATGAGAACTTTATCTGTTACTTCAGGTAAGTCTATAGTTTTATCATTTTTATTATAAGGCTTTTCCAATGGTGGTTGAGGTAGTTTCTTTTCTTGATCAGATAATTCATAATCATCATCATAATCTTCTGCTGAAAAAATAGACTTCATAAAATTTCGAAATTTCTCTAAATTCTCCATTTAATACAACTCCTTAAGCAAATAATGTGTCAACAAATAAACTTCTTTGAGATTTATTTGTTATTATAAAAGCTTTTATAAAATTATGATATAGAAGTAAGCTTTATCATATTATTTCACATTAAGTAATATTTTGGAATAGATAATTTGGAAATTATCTATTTAAATGTGAAATATATAACAATTCATACTTAAAATACATAAATTATAGTATTAAATTTACATTAAAGGTACTAGATATTTATTAAATAAGTTTATGGTATAATATAGATTATTTAATATAATATATATTTTTTAAAAATGTTAGGAAAGCTGTAAGATTCCTAGTGAATATATAAAATTTTAAATATTTAACTATTTTAAATTTTATAAAGGGAACTATTTAAATAGTTACACCTTTCATAGGGAGCTGGAAGTATTTATCTTTCTAAATAGCACATTAAATATATTAAAATGTGTGCATGAATAGTTATATTATTGGTGCTTTTTAACTAGGATAACAAGTTATATTAAATATAGTAGAGGATAATAGGGGGAGAAAAGTGGAATTAATATTAAAAGATATACAGAAGAGTTTTGAAAATAAGAAGGTTTTAAAAGGTGCATCTTTTACATTTGAAAAGGGAAAGATATATGGACTTTTAGGAAGAAATGGTGCAGGTAAAACTACTTTGTTTAACTGTATAAGTGGAGAAATAGAAAATGAAGGTGGACAAGTTACTCTACAGAATAGTACAAGTGACGAGAGTAGGTTAGATTATTCTAATATAGGATATGTTTTTGCAGATCCAGTGCTACCAGAGTTTTTAACTGGCTATGAATTTATTAAGTTTTATATTGATATAAACAAGGATAAAATTAAAGATTTAAAAACAATAGAAGAATATTTAGATATTATTAAAATATCTGAAGAAGATAGCCATAGATTAATAAAAGGTTATTCTCATGGAATGAAAAATAAGATTCAAATGTTATGTTTTTTAATAACAAGACCACCAGTAATTTTGTTAGATGAACCACTAAGCTCTTTTGATGTAATTGTAGCCTTAGAGATTAAGAATTTATTAAAGAAAATAAAAAGTGACCATATAATTATATTTTCAACTCATATATTACAGCTTGCTACGGATTTGTGTGATGAAATTGTAGTATTGAATAATGGTATATTAGAGCAAGTTCCAAATGATATATTAAAAAGTGAAGAATTTGAAGAACGTATTATGGAAATCTTGAGGGAGGAAAGCAATGATTAGAACTTTTACTAGTACATATAAATTTGCTTTTGCCAAAAGAGCAAATACATTTATATACTTCGTTAAGAAGATTCCTATATTAGGAAAGAAGATCCCGGAAAATCTTTATGGAAAAACAAATATTAAAATGATTCTTGGAATCATATTTGAAATATTGTCTTTTTTATTTGGATTTATTAGGAAAGCTATCTATATAGGGGTGATGGTGCTAATTCCAGCCATGTACTTTTCAAAAGATATTGGCAACACAAAGGATATTGCAGTTCAGATATTCTTTTTCTTAAGTTTTATACTTGGACCTCTTGAAGATACTGTTGTACTTTCTGATGTATTAAAATCCTTTAATATGATTAGGTTAATGAGAGTTGATTCTAGAAAATATTTTATTGGACAAATAGTATATAAGAGAATACTAGATTTTATATATTTTATTCCCATAATGGTTATAGTATTTTCACCTTTAAAAGGAATGATTTTATCCATAGAATTCATTGCAATTAGATTTATAGGAGAATTAGTACACTTATTTATATATGATAAGCTTAAAGTATTACTTCCTTCTAAGGCTATGTATAATGTAATAATTATAGTTTTAGGTATGGTATTAGCATATCTGCTTCCATTCTTGAAGATTAATATAAGTATTGGTAACTGGCTATATGATTATAGAGTTCTAGCATTATTGATAATTTTATCAGGAATATCACTTAAATATATATTTAAATATAAAAAGTTTAAAGAGATTGATAAAATTATATGTACTAAGGCTATGGCCTTTAATGGCCAAAATATAATGGCCGAAGCTACCTTTGCAGATGTAAAAATAGATGAAAAAAAGATGAAAAGTGAAGAGTTAAACTCTAATATATATGAGAGTAAAAAAGGATATGAATATTTAAATGCTATATTTTTTAGGAGACATAGAAAGTTGCTATCTAGAGCTACAAGAAATATAGTTATAGCAATTATGATTATATCTTTAGCTATCATTGGTTTTGTATTATGGAAGCCAGAGGTTAGAGAAGATGTTATAAAGGTTTTATATAAAACAGCGCCACTATGGATATTCATAATGTACTCTATATGTACTAGTCAAAAGATTTGTAAGGCAATGTTCTATAATTGTGATGTAAGTTTACTAAGGTATGGATATTATAGGGAAGGTAATGTTATAATTGCTAATTTTAGAGCAAGACTTAAGAGGATAATTATTTTTAATGTTATACCTGCATTAGCAATTTGTATGGGCATAATTGGTATTATATTATCTGTAGGTAGGTTTTCTATGATGCTTGAAATGATACCTATGTTTTTAAGCATTATATGCTTATCATGCTTCTTTTCAATACATCACTTGGTATTATATTATGTAATTCAGCCCTATACTGCGGCGTTAAAAGTTAAAAGTCCGTTATTTAGTATTATAAATTCACTTACGTATATAGGTTGTTATATGTGTTTAAACCTTGATATTACTTCATATTTATTTAGTGTAGGAGTTATTATTTTTACTGTAATTTATATGATTATTGCTTTAATAGTAGTTTATAAGGTTGCACCTAAAACCTTTAAGCTTAGATAGATAACAAATAGAATACTAATTAATTAGGTGATTCGTTGACTATGAAGTGAAAAGTAAATACAATTGAGGTGGTATATAATATATATTCATATAAATAGGAGATGTTTTTAACTATGATATATTTTGATAATGGAAGCACTTCATTCCCTAAGGCTCCTAATGTTGGTGAAGCTATGGCAGAAATGATAGAAAAGGGTGCCTTTAACATTAATCGTGGAGGATATGAGGGGGCTTATGACTTAGAAGGTATAGTTTATGATACTAGAGAACTAATTTGTGAACTATTTAAATTTCCTAAGTCTAGTAATGTTATTTTTACTCCAAGTATTACCTACTCATTAAATTTTTTTATAAAAGGATACCTTAAGCCAGGAGATCATGTCATTGTAAGTAGTATGGAACATAATGCAGTTATGAGGCCATTAGTTCAGATGGAAAAGGCAGGGGTTGAGTTCGATATTGCAGAAGGTGATAGAGAAGGTAATATTACAGTAGAGGATTTTGAATCATTAATAAAAGAAACAACAAAGGCTATTATTACAATACATGGATCCAATGTATGCGGTACTATTATCCCAATAGAAAAAATTGGACAACTATGTAGAAGAAATAATATTGTATTTGTAGTAGATGCAGCTCAGACTGCAGGAGTTTTGGATATAGATATGGAAGAATATAATATTGATTTTTTAGCATTTACAGGACATAAGAGTCTGTTAGGGCCTCAAGGTATAGGCGGATTTATTGTAAGAGATGAGATAGCTAGTAAGATTTCACCTACCATTGTTGGAGGGACAGGCAGTATATCAGATTCTGAAGAACCTCCAACATTCTTACCAGATAGATTTGAGAGTGGTACATTAAATTTACCGGGTATTATTGGATTGTATACCGCCCTAAAATATATTAAATCTGTAGGGAAGGATAAAATTAGAGAGAAAGAACTTAAGTTAACAGAATATTTCATTGAAGAAGTTCAGAAATTAAATAACGTAGAAATTATAGGAAAAAAGACCATGGAAAATCGATTAGGAATCGTATCCATAGATTTTAAATCTATGGATAATGCCCAAGTGGCCTTTTTACTAGATAATATTTATGGTATTTCAACTAGAGTTGGATTACATTGTGCACCTCGTGCACACAAGACCCTTGGTACTTATCCTCAAGGTACAGTTAGGTTTTCATTTAGTCATAGCAATACTAAAGAGGAAATTGATACGTGTATCAATGCATTGAGAAACATAGTATAGCTAAGCAAATTTATCCTGTGCAATTAATGCAGCTCCTAGAGCTCCAGCATATCGACCTCCTGGAGTTGCAATTACAGGTTTCTTTAACTTAGTTCTAAGTAAATGATTAAAATATTCATTTCCACTTAAGCCGCCTGTAAGAAGCAGGGCTTCTGATAGACCATGACGATTACAAAGCAAGGATACCTTAGTAGCTACAGAATCAATAACTCCTGCAGCAATATCAGACCTATCCCTACCTTCACCTATATAATTTATAATTTCAGATTCGGCAAAGACTGTACAAATAGAGCTAATAGGAAGAGCATTTCCTTCAGTAGCTAATTTAAATAATTCTTCAATGGTTACTCCTAATCTATTTGCCATAACTTCAATAAATTTACCAGTACCAGCTGAACATTTATCATTCATAAGAAAATCTACCACAATACCCTTTTGTAGGGTGATTATTTTCGTATCTTGTCCACCGATATCGACAATAGTACAGTCCTTTTGAGCTAATTCTTTTCCACCTCGGCCATGACAAGTTATCTCGGTAATAATTTTATCAGCATAGTCTACTGAAATACGTCCATAGCCAGTAGCAATAACCTTTACTTCATTAGAAGACACATCTATATTTTCTTTAAGGAGTTTTTCTTTAATAAGTTGGGAAGTCTCCTTACTGTTCCATCCTGTAGGAAGTACAAATTCCAAGTGAGTATCTCCAAGTACAACAACCTTAGAGGCTGTAGAACCAATATCAATTCCTATAAAATACATATTAAATTACCGCCTTTTATATAAATTAAAAAAAGGAGTAAGAAATATTCCTTGCAAATTATTTCTTACCCCTATTTAGTAAAATTTATCCCTTAAGGGATTTGATATTTTAGTAAGAGCTACAATATCAATGATATCAATATTTTCTGTTTTTACACATTCATTGACTACATTAATAGCTTCCTTTGGTATTAACAGTGAAATACCACAACAGGAACTTGCCCTTCTAGGTGTAGGTACAATAGTAGCCTTAATTTGTGCCTTTTTTAAGCTACGGTATAAATGTAATCCATTATTATGGTTTGGAAATAGTACATAATACTCCATAACTTTTGTCTCTTCGTGTTGGGGTTTATTTGATGAATTGCAAGTCATAATTAACTATTAAGAATTTCAACAAAAGCACCAATTCTAGTACGTAATTGCTGAGAATCTTGGTCATTATAATCAGTTTCAATTCCAAGTACAGGAATACCTGCTTCTTTTAGTGTCTTTTCTACTGTATATCCTTCAATATCATATAGGCTACAGAATTTTAAGTTAATATCAATTACACCATCTGCTTTATATTCTTCTACTAAACGTTTAATATCATCGATTCTTCCATGGTTTGGTGTAAAGCATGCACAATTAATGCTCATATAACGTTCAGCTAGTGCTACTATCATATCATCAATAGTTGTTTTTGTTTCATCTACTAAGTTTTCAAAATATCTAGTACCTGTACATGTTTCTTCAGCAACTACAGCAGCACCACTTGTTTCTACAATGTGATGTAATTTCCAGTTTGGAACTGCCATTGGTGTACCTGTAAATAAAATTCTCTTTGTGCCTTCTTTAAATATTCCAATTCCTTGTTTTACACGTTCATCTAGTTCATCACAAAGCTTGTTTACCATCTGTGTAAAACGAATTGGATCATCATAAAATGCAATTTGAGAAATTAGTAATACGTCCTTACCACTAATTGGTGGATTAGGTTGCTTTCTTAATTCATATAGTCTAGCTAGAGCACGTCTCTTATCATTAATCAATTTAATACTTGCAGAAAGAGATTCAGCTGTTATCTTGTTACCAGTAAATTCTTCAATTTTAGACATAAGTGTTTTGATTTCTTCAGCCCAAGCGTCCACATCTTTTCTGCGTTTCATTTGTGGTAAGTCCATAACATGCATAGGCACATCTTCAGATAGGATTTCCCAAGCCTTTTTCTTTCCATCGCAAGTGGTTTCACCAATATACATATCAGCAATTCTAAAGAATGGACAAGTTCTATCTAAACGAGCACCAACAGAAGCTTTTATTAGTGGGCAAGTACCTGATGGTAATACCTTTTCTCCACCTGGAACCCAAAACTGAGAACCACCACAAAGGCCAGTAGCAATAGCACCTGCTGCAAATATTATTTCATCAGGAACATAAACGCAAAAAGTACCAAATACTTTACCACCTTTTTTTTGATGTTCAATAAGTTCAGCTGGTCTTACTCCATGAATTTCTGCAATTACAAAGTTAAAGTAATCCATTGCCTCTGGACGATTTTCTTGAGTTAAATATACATCTTCAAACATAGATGGTAATACCTCGCATAGTTGGTCATGAGTTTCTAAATCCATGTTTAAGCTTTCCCACATTTTATGATAGTCTGCCATTATAAATCCCCCTTTTATACTTTGATGTCATATTAATTTATAACATTTTGATTAAATTTAACTTTACATATAAAATATGATTAAACTATCATTTTCAATCTATAACATATTATAACATTGAAAAATAGACACATACAATGAGCATACATAAGGTTGCTATTGTGTTTTATGATATATAAAGTCGAAGCTATAGAAATAATAAATACAGAGTAAATAAAAGGAAAAAGGTGCTGTGAATTTAGACTAAAGCTCCATAGGATTAAGGGTTGTTAATATAAATTTGAAAAATTAACAAAAAATTCTCTATAATTTTCTATAATTATGATGTATAATATGTAGACAACTCATAAATAGAATAATATTTTATTTAGATAGTGTCTGGTCATAACAATAATATTTTTATTTATATAAGTAAGAGATAATGGTGGCAGGACTCTAGAGATGTTCGTAGAAAATTATACAATTAGTACAAAAATAAAATTACATTATAAGAAAAGAGGAAGAGTCCAAAGGATTTTTCCTCTATATTTTTTCATAGAATAGGTATGTTTTATTAAATTTAATTAGGCTTCATATTACTTTAAATTTACCTTCCATTAATAGGTGATAGATAATATTGAGGTCTACTTGGTTTTGCTATTAAAAGATATCTACAAAATATAAGAAGTGAGAGGTGATAAGCAATGACAATTAATAGAGACGAGACTTTAAAGGAAGAAATGAAATTTAATATTACTAAGGAATGGATAGGAGAACAGCTTTTAAAGACAGAAAAAAAATGTGAAGAGTATGGAGCTAAAGTATCAGCACTTAAAAAATCAGCAGGTGGTAGCTTTAGTACAGAACTGATTTTAGCTCAAAATATTCAAGATTTCGCTAATAAGGATTTGCACAAATATAATGAAAGTAAGGACAATCCATACTTTGCAAGAATTGATTTTAAGGAAAAAATAAGAGATGTAGAAAGCTTTTATATTGGTAAGTTTGGACTCATAGATGAGGTTAAGAATGAGGAGGTTGTCATTGATTGGAGAGCACCTCTTGCTAATTTATATTATAGTGGAACCTTTGGCCAAGCAACATATACTGCTCCTATGGGAGAAATTCAAGGAGAGCTATTGTTAAAAAGGAAGTTCCAAGTTAAGGATGGAAAAATAGTTAATATTTTTGATGAGGGTGTAAATGAATTAATAATTCCAACATCAGAGGATGGTGAAGAGTTAGTAGATGAATTCTTGAAGATAAATCTTGAAGAAAATATGAGTAAGAAGCTAAAGGATGTAGTAAATACTATTCAAAGAGAGCAGAATGAAATTATTAGGGCATATAAAAATAAACCTATAATTATTCAAGGTTCTGCGGGTTCTGGAAAAACTACAGTAGCATTACATAGATTAGCTTATCTAGTATATACCTATGGAGATGAAATGAACAATAGAAATATATTAGTTGTAGCACCAAACCAGTTGTTTTTAGATTATATATCAGATATTTTACCAAACTTAGGAGTTAGTAATGTAAAGCAATCAACCTTTGAGGAACTTTGTAGTACAATCTTAAATACAAAATATGAAATAATTACTAAGGATAAAAAGCTTGCACATATAATGGAGTGCAGGGATGAGGAAGAGATTAAATACATTACTACATCAAGCAAAATAAAGGGAACTATGACTTATAAAACTATTATGGACAGATTTATAAGATACTTAGAAAAAAAGAACTCTGAAGTAGAAGACATATTAGTTGATGAATATGTCTTATTCACATCAAAGGAGATAAAGAGGCTTTATATAAAAGATTTAGGAAACTTGCCTATTAACAAAAGAAAAGATGAAATAAATAAATATTTTAAAAGTAAATTAAAAACTAGAATAGAAGAAATTAAAGACAAGATAGAGGATGAATACTTTTTTAAAATTAAAGATATAAAAGATAGAAAAGATATATCAGAGGAAGAAAAAAGAAAAGAGATAATTAAAACTTATGATGAAAGAGATGAACTTATAGGAGGATTAAAAACTAAAGGAAGTAAGTCATTAAAAGATTTCTTTGGTCAGTGGAAGAAGATAAGTATACTAGAGAGTTATATAAATTTATATAATGATGAAGATGCATTTTCATCTGTAACAGATAATTGCATACCTAGGAAATTAGCTGATTATATGAAAGATGAAATAAATAATAATCTAGCTAATAAGAAGATAGATTGTGATGATTTAACAGCTTTAACTTATCTACAGTTAAAACTAGATGGAGTTGGAGAAGAAAATTATATTCATACTGTAATTGATGAAGCTCAAGATTATAGCTTTATGCAGTTTAATGTATTAAAAGAAATATCAAAGAATAATTCTATGACCATAGTAGGAGATTTAGGTCAAGGAATCTATAACTATAAAGGGATCAATTCATGGGAAGGGTTAATCCAAAAGGTATTTAATGATGATGCAACTTATATAACTCTATCTCAAAGCTATAGATCCACAGTAGAAATAATAGAATTTGCCAATAGAGTCCTAGAAAAGCAAGAACTTAATATAAAGCCAGCCCTTCCTATATTAAGGCATGGAGATAAGCCAAAAATCATTCATGCTAAGGAAGAGGAAGAAGTAAATATAATTGATTCCTTATTAGAAGATATATATAGTAAGAATAAAAAAACTGTAGCAATAATTTGCAAGACATATAAAGAATGCAAGGAGATGCATAAAAAACTTAAGAAGCAATCTAGATATCAATGGGATTTAATTGAAGAAAATCAAAGTAAATTAGATATAAATAATTTGATTATACCTAGTTATATGACTAAGGGGTTAGAGTTTGATGCAACTATTGTCTATAACTGCGATAATGATATATACAGGGATGATATTTTAGATAAAAAATTACTTTATGTAGCTTTAACTAGAGCATTACATCTTCAATATGTAATGTACAGTAAGTCTATATCGAATTTGACTAATAAGTAAAATACAACACTATATTGAGTTTACTTTTAAGGCATCTGAAAATAAATAATAAGTCAAAGATGGGAAGTATATTTCGAGTTAGACAAGGAAACAGGTTCCTTAGATAGTAGCACTATCTAAGGGTTC
>DCDL01000004.1:290936-310412 GCA_002316385.1 Clostridium sp. UBA1056 | reverse complement strand
CCCATCTTTGACTTATTATCTACTTTCAGAGGCTTAATAGAAAATATGTATAAAAATATTTATATAAACAATAATATTCTTAGGCTAAAATATATTTACCACAACTAGATAAACCAAGTAAAACTTAATATCATTGAATGTGGGTTATATTTTAATAATATAATCCATATTTTTATGTAAATAAACCTTGGTAATTAAAAATAATGTAGGTTATAATAGGTATATTGTCAATGTATGAGAAGATATACAGAAATTAATCTAGTACATTGAATATTGTATTTATTAATATAAAACTATGGAGGATTATAGTATGAGAACACTTTATAAAAACCCTAAAGAGCTAGGAGCTTGTCTAAGAGATATCGTAGATTTATATAGGGATGATTTAATGACCTATGAAAAATTATCAGATAAGGTAATAAAAATTGTAGATTCCAATGTAGAAAGATTCTTTAAAAATGGTGATGTTGAAATAAAAATTGCAAATATATTAGGTGAAGAGAGAATAGAAATTATAAAAGATATATTAGAAAAAAATAACTAAATTTGTTATATCAAATTCTATAATAGAAAAATTAGATAAAATATAAATTAATTAAACTATAAACATAGAAAAAAGATAAACTGTATTGATTAAAATTGAAGTAGTTTATCTTTTTTGCTTAAAATTTATTTTTATAAATCATACAAAGTACTATATATACATTTATATAGAAATTGTGTACATACTAAAATAAATGTCTTGAATTTTCTTAAATAAAATAGTAATGTTAAATCCGTGTTAAATAGCTAAATTTTATAACAAAACTTACTTCAGAAGGTGTATAAATTATATATGATATAGGAAAGAAAGCAATTAACGGAGGATGAAAGTCAAATATAAGAAATAGTTATTTGCATTGTATTATAAGCTGGGGGTAATTTTATGGAAAGTCTTAAATTTTTGAAAAAAACTAAATTAAGTGAGGTGCAAGTATTAGCTCTTGGATTTGCTACAGTAATCTTTATTGGGGGTACAATATTAAGTTTACCTATATCTTCTGCTAATGGAGAGGCTACAAACTTTTTAGATGCAATATTTACAGCTACATCTGCCACTTGCGTTACAGGACTAATCACAGTAGATACAGGCACTCACTGGAATCTATTTGGACAGACGGTCATTATGATACTAATTGAAATTGGTGGTCTTGGATTTATGTCCTTTGCTACATTTATATCTGTATTAATAGGAAGAAGAATTACGTTGAAGAGCAGACTATTGATGCAGGAAGCTATGAACACTTTTAGTATTCAAGGATTGGTAAAGATGCTTAAAAAAGTAATGCTATTTACTTTTATTATACAGTTCATAGGAGCAGCAATATTAGCAACTCAGTTAATACCAGAGTTTGGAATATCTAGAGGTATATATATTAGCATATTTAGCTCTATATCTACATTCTGTAATGCTGGATTTGATTTGTTTGGAAACTATAGTAGCTATACGGCATACTATGATAACTCAATCATACTTTTAACAGTAAGTGCATTAATAGCTATTGGGGGTCTAGGGTTTGTTGTATTATTAGAACTTTATAACTATAGAAATACCAAAAAGTTATCATTACATTCTAAAGTAGTATTACTAATAACTGCCATATTAATAGTAGGTGGAACAATAGCTATGCTCATTTTAGAATACAATAATCCTAATACTATAGCATCGATGAATTTTAAGGATAAAGTAGTAAACTCTATTGTAGCTTCTATAAGTCCAAGAACGGCAGGTATTAATAGTATATCGACAGACGGTATGACTACAGCAGGAAAATTCTTAACCGTTATACTCATGTTTATTGGAGGTTCTCCGGGGTCTACAGCAGGAGGATTAAAAACTTCTACATTTGGGATAGTTTTATGTACAGCTATAGCGGTAATCAAAGGGAAAGAAAATGTGGATATATTTGGTAGAACAATTCCGAGAGGACTACAATTTAAAGCTTTTACTCTTTTAATTCTAGGAATGGGATTAGTAATGATTGTTACTATGATACTTACCATAACAGAGCCAAATGAAGCCTTTTTAGATGTGTTATATGAAGCTACTTCCGCCTTTGGAACAGTAGGATTAACTACAGGTGTAACACAAAGACTAAGTGAGCCAGGAAAAATGATAATTATCACATTAATGTATCTAGGAAGGGTAGGTCCTCTTACAGTAGTATTAGCTTTAATAAACAGAAAGAAAGGGGCTAATTACAAATATCCAGAGGGTAAAATACTGATAGGATAAATATACAGGCCATATATTTAAAGAATTAGGATATAATATTTTAGTGAGATAGATTTTAAATTGCATTTATAAATCAGTAAACAATAACTTATTTTATATTTTGGAGGCCAATATGGAGAATAAATATAGAAAGAAAAGCAATGAAGAGCTGAAAAAAATATTAACTAAAGAGCAGTATAATATAACTCAGGAGAATGGAACTGAATTACCATATACAAATGAATACTTTGATTTTTATGAAGATGGTATATATGTAGATATAACAACAGGGGAGCCTCTATTTATATCTACTGATAAATTTAATTCAGGTTGTGGATGGCCAGCTTTTTCAAAACCAATAGATAGAAGTGTTATTAAAGAAAATGTAAATAAAAGTCATGGAATGATTAGAACGGAAGTAAGAAGTAAAAATGGAGATGCTCACTTGGGGCACGTATTTTGTGATGGGCCTGATAGATTAGGTGGATTAAGGTATTGTATAAATTCAGCATCACTTAAATTTATTCCTAAGGATAAAATGAAGGAAAAAGGATATGAAGAATATTTAAGTTTATTAGATAAATAAATATTTAAATAAATACTCTTTCAAAATANNTATTTTGAAAGAGTATTTATTTGTATATAATTAATGCTATAAAGCTATAGTTGTGTTTTTTATAAAAAAATGTGAAAATATATCTATGTGACTAAAGAGTTTAAAAAGAGGGGGGATATATATGTTTTGGTTTTCAGAAGACAATAAAAAAGTAGAGACAAAATTCACTAAAGAAGATGAGTTACAGCAATTGGTTTGGAATTTTTTTATGAATAAAATTCCTAAGCTAGGCTTTGAACAAAGAGAAGGACAGGAAGACATGGCTTTAGATATATGTAATGCAATAGCTGATAAGGAGCATACAATAGTTGAAGCGGGAGTAGGTATAGGAAAATCTTATGCATATATAGTCCCATTACTTTACTATAATAAGCTTTTTAATAAACCAGTACTAATTGCTACATCAACTATAGCTTTACAAGAACAGCTTATTAAGGATGTTAAAAGGGTTTGTTCTTATATAAACCATAAACCAGAGATAGTACTAGCTAAGGGAATGACACATTTTGCTTGTAAAAGTAGAGCTGATAAATATTTTAAAAGTATTCATATAAGCAATTTTGATGATGATTTAGAAACACTATGTAACTATATAAATAATGGAGTAGTAGATAGAAAAAATATTAAATTAGATGTAAATAATAATGTATGGGATAATGTGAATGTGAAGTCTACAGACCATAATAAATGTGAACATTATAATAGCTGTAGCTTCATGTCATTGAGAAGAGATATGTTAAACACAGAGGGGATAATTCTCTGCAATCAAGATTTATTAACTATACACTTCCAAAAATTAAAGAAAGGACAAAAGGGACTTCTAAATGAAAAGATAGACTTAATTGTCATAGATGAAGCACATAATTTAGAAGAGAAGGTCAGGTCATCTTTAATTGAAAGCTATAATAAATATAAAATAAAGTCTATTTTGGGAGATATGATTGAAACTATAAAGATATCGACTATAAGAAATGAGAGTTATGAGATTTTTAAAGGGATATCTGATGGCTTGGATGTGATTTTTTATAAGTTAAGCAATCAAATAAAAAAGCAAATTAATTCATCCCCTAAAGGTGAAGATATGGAAAAGTTTTTTATTAATATTGATGAAATAAGAGAAGAACTTTTAGTTTTAAATAAGAAAATAAATTTAATAAATGATAAGGTGCAGTTTTATAGTGATGATAATTTGTGTGAAGAAATGGTAGAGGATCTGGAAAATCTTAAGGGGCTTATAAAAAGTTTAATAGACATAAATAGTAAAAATCTATTTTGGCTAGAAAAATCTAAGGATGTTCATATATTTGCATGTCCTAAAAATATAAGTAAGGAGATAAATTTATTATACTTCGACCAGTTAAAGACTACTATATTCACTTCTGCCACTATTGCAGATAAAAACCAGGGTAGTGAACAGAAAAGATATGAATACTTCATTAGAAACACAGGTTTTCCAGTAGACTTGGGATTTTTATCAATGCCAAAGCCATCTCCTTTCCCATATGATGATAATACTATGATATATTATACAGAGAATATGCCTCATCCTGTGGAGGAAAGATCAAAGTTTATAAAATATGGAACTGATGAAATAGTAAAGCTTCTAAATATTACAAAGGGAAAGGCTCTAATTTTATTTACTGCTAAAAGTGATTTAAATGAAGTATATGAAATGTTAAAACATAAAAGTTTAAGCTATAAGATTTTAAAGCAGCAGCATATGTCATCTCAAGATGACATTCTTGAAGAATTTAAAAAAGATGAGAATTCCGTATTATTAGCTACAGGTACATTCTGGGAGGGCATAGATGTACCAGGAAATGCCCTATCAAATCTAATTATATTTAAACTGCCATTTCCAGTACCAGATCCTATTATAGAGTATAAGAGAACTTTATCAAAAGATTTTTTAATGGAGGTAAGTGTGCCATTAATGATAGTGAAGCTTAGACAGGGAGTTGGCAGGCTAATAAGAAAGCATGATGATAAGGGGATAGTAGCAATTTTAGATTCTAGGATTGGGGAATTATCTAGTAAACCCTATAAAGAGATGGTATTTGATTCACTTCCAATTAAAAATAAAACTAATGACATAAATAAATTGAAATGCTTTTGGATGAAAATGGATAGGGAGAGATTGAACAAGATATAGAAAGGAAGTCTTTCTATATCTTATTTTTTTGTAGAAATATTCTAAAATAAAGCATTAATGTAAACTTGAAAATATTTCTCATAAGTAATATAAATTATAGTGAGGATTTATATATTTTAAAAAATTTAATAATGAAGTAATATTTATAAAATATAAAAGTATAATTTCTAAAGAAGTTAAAATAAACCTTTTATTAATAGATTTGCTATATATAATTACAATATGTTGTAGTTAAAAAATCAATATGCGATGACTGGGTAGTTACAAATATTAAATATATTGATAAATAATAGTTAGATGTTAGTTATTTACCAGTTAAATAGATGTTATTTAGTAAAAATTTATGTTATCATATATTGTTCAGAGAATATTAAAAGATTTATATTGATATAAATCTTTTATTCTGAGAGGCTAGAAGCTGTATTGTATGGTATTAGATTAGGGAGGTTACTATGAAGATAGGAATAGATGTGGGCTCAACAACAATTAAATCTGTAGTTTTAAATAATTATGGAGAAGTTATTTATCAATCATATGAGCGTCATTATTGTAAGATAAAAGAAAAGACCTTAGAATTGCTAAAGAAAATTAGAGATAAGTATCCAAGGGAGAAATCCATGGAACTAAGCATTTCTGGATCAGCAGCAATGGGAATGGCTGAAAAGTGGAAGGTACCTTTTGTACAAGAGGTTTACGCAACGAGGATTGCTGCAACTACTTTAGAAGATGATATAGATGTTATCATTGAGTTAGGAGGCGAGGATGCTAAAATACTATTTTTAAAGGATGGTATGGAAGTAAGAATGAATGGCTCATGTGCAGGCGGAACAGGAGCATTTATTGATCAAATGGCTACTTTGCTAAATATATCTTTAGAAGAAATGAATGAAGCAGCTAAGCACTATAATAAAATTTATACTATTGCTTCTAGGTGTGGAGTTTTTGCTAAATCAGATATCCAACCACTTTTAAATCAAGGTGTAGTTAAAAGTGATTTAGCTGCAAGTATTTTTTTTGCCGTTGTAAATCAAACTATTGCAGGATTAGCTCAAGGTAGAATTATAAAAGGCAATGTACTGTATCTTGGAGGTCCACTGAGCTTTAATTCGGAGTTGAGAAATGCTTTTGACAAAACTTTGAATTTAACAGGCAAGTGTCCAGATAACTCATTATACTATGTGGCATTAGGAGCAGCCTATTATGCTAGCGAAAAAATAGATATAGATGAATTAATCATAACGCTAAATAGCTATAGAGAAGATGAGGTTTATACTATGTCACCACCATTGTTTACAAATAAAGAAGAATATGAAGAATTTAAAAGTAGACATGAAAGAAATAAGGTATTGGTGAAAGATAAAATAGATACTGAATCCCCTATAACTATAGGAATAGATTCAGGTTCTACAACTATAAAAATTGTTGCTATTAATGAAAATAAAGAAATTGTATCTTCTATTTATAGACCTAATAGTGGAAACGCCGTAGAGGTGGTTAAGGAATATTTAAAAAATTTATATATTACATATCCGGAAGTTAAAATTGCAGCTGTTGCAGCAACTGGATACGGAGAACAATTAATAAAAAATGCTTTTAAAGTAGATTATGGTATAGTAGAAACAGTAGCTCATTTTACGGCGGCTAAACATTTTATGCCTAATGTAGATTTTATTATTGACATAGGAGGACAAGATATAAAATGCTTTAAGATACATAATGGAGCTATAGATAATATATTTTTAAATGAAGCTTGTTCTTCAGGGTGTGGATCCTTCTTACAAACCTTTGCTAATGCTCTAGGTTATTCAGTAGAGGAGTTTGCTAGCTTAGGCTTATTTTCTAAAAATCCAGTGGACCTAGGTTCTAGATGTACTGTATTTATGAATTCTTCAGTAAAACAGGTACAGAAAGATGGAGCTACCATAGAAGATATATCAGCAGGACTATCTGTTAGTATAGTTAAAAATGCACTGTATAAAGTAATTCGTGCAAGTAATGCGGAATCCTTAGGAAAAAATATTGTAGTTCAAGGTGGAACTTTTTTAAATGATGCTGTATTACGTGCTTTTGAACAAGAACTAAATGTACAAGTTCTTAGACCTACAATCTCTGGCCTTATGGGTGCTTATGGAGCAGCTTTATATGCTCAAGAAAGAAAAAAAGAGAAAAGTACTATTATTAGTAAGAGTGAGCTAAAGAGCTTTAAGCATAATGTAAAGATGACTAACTGTGGATTATGCAATAATCACTGTAGACTAACTATAAATAGCTTTGGAGAGAGTAGAAAATATATTGGCGGAAATCGCTGTGAGAGACCTATAAGTAACAAAAGCCATGAAGAAATGTCCAATATATATGAGTATAAGAGAAGTTTGTTAGATAGCTACACTGGAATTTTAGGTAAAAGAGGAAAAATTGGAATTCCAATGGGATTAAATATGTATGAACTATATCCATTTTGGTATAAGTTTTTTACAACTTTGCAATTTGAAGTAGAAAAGTCTGAGCTGTCTTCTAGGGAACTTTATCTTAAGGGACAAACAACTATACCATCGGATACAGTATGTTTTCCAGCAAAATTAATGCATGGACATATACAGTCATTGATAGATAAAGGAATAGATACAATTTTTTATCCATGCATGACCTATAACATTCAGGATAGTTCAGCTGATAATTGTTATAACTGTCCTGTTGTTGCATACTATTCTGAAGTAATAGCAGGGAATATGCCTGATATTGCAAAGGTAACTTATATATATGATTATGTAGGAATTCATAGACCTAAGGATTTCCCAAAGAAGATGTATCAGATACTATTGAAATATTTTAAAGACATATCATTAAAGGAAGTTAAAGAAGCAACGGTTCTTGCTTATGAAGAATATGATAACTTTATAAGAAAAATAAGAATAAAGGGTGAGGAAATTATTGAAGAAGCAGAGAAGGCTGGTAAAGATATAATTGTCTTAGCTGGGAGACCTTATCACATAGATGGAGAGATTAACCATGGAATTGATAAGTATATCAATAGTTATGGGGCTGCTGTTATATCTGAAGATGTGATCTCTGATAAGATAGATAATGTAGAGCTTGATGTATTAAATCAATGGACATATCATTCTAGATTATATAAAGCAGCTAAATACATTACAGACAAGCCTAATATGAATTTAGTACAATTAGTTTCCTTTGGTTGTGGTGTAGATGCTATAACAACAGATGAAGTGAGAGAAATTTTGGAGGAGTCAAATAAAATATACACCCAAATTAAGATAGATGAAATTACTAATTTAGGAGCTGTACAAATAAGACTTCGTAGCTTATTTGCAGCAATCCATCAAGGGGAGGGTGAGTAAATTAATGGATAGAGAAAATAAAGTAGTCTTTACTAAGGAAATGAGTAAGGACTACACTATATTAATGCCTATGATGGCGCCTATACACTTTGAAATTTTAAAAAATGTATTTATAAATAGTAAGTATCATATAGAGCTTTTAAATAATAAAGGTGAAGCAGTAGTACAAACAGGATTAAAATATGTTCATAATGATACATGTTATCCAGCATTACTTGTTATTGGTCAAATGATAGATGCTTTAAATAGTGGAAAGTATGATGTTAATAAGACCGCTTTAATTATTACTCAAACTGGCGGAGGATGTAGAGCATCAAACTATATATATCTACTTAGAAAGGCTTTAAAAAAAGCTGGATACGGACAAGTTCCTGTTATTTCTTTTAATTTAGCGGGAATGGAAAAAGATAGTGGATTCAAAATAACTTTACCCATGATTCATAAAATGTTATCAGGTGTTATATATGGTGACCTTTTGATGCATCTAAGCAATCAAGTTAGACCTTATGAAATAAACAAAGGTGAAAGTGATAAGATAATAAAAAAATGGATTGAGGAATTAACTTTACAATTTAAAAATAATAAGGCTTATTCCTTAAAAAAAATTAAAGCTAATATGGATAATATAACAAAGGACTTTGCAAATATAAAGATAGAAAAGACTCCTAAAGTAAAAGTTGGAGTAGTAGGAGAAATATATATTAAGTATGCAAGTTTAGGAAATAATGATTTAGAAGCATTTTTAGCTACACAGAATTGTGAGGTTATGATACCGGGGATTCTTGGATTTGTATTCTATTGCACTGATGAGAAAATAGACAACATAGATCTTTATGGAGGAAGTAAATTAGTTAAGTTCCTTGTTCAAAGATTCATGAATTACCTATTAAAAATTGAGGGCCTACTTATATCGTCAGTAGAAGAAAATTCAGACTTTATACCACCATCTTCGTTTTTAGAGACTAAAAAGTTAGCAAAGGGAGTGGTTGGATATGGAAATAATATGGGAGAAGGTTGGCTTCTTACAGCTGAAATGTTAGAGTTAAATAAATTAGGTTACAATAATATTATTTGTGCTCAGCCATTCGGATGCTTACCAAATCATATAGTCGGTAAGGGTATGATAAGAAAAATAAAAAATGATCACCATGATGTAAATATTGTACCTATAGATTATGACCCTGGAGCTACTAGAGTAAATCAAGAGAATAGAATTAAACTTATGCTTGCCATTGCAAAGGAACAATTAGAGGAAAGGGAGATTAACATTAAACCTAAAGATATTGATCCTAATAAGGAGATTGTATCAGTATAAAAAACTTATATATTCCATTAATAAAACTTCTTAGACTTATAAGTAATAGTTTAAGAAGTTTTTTATTTTTAATATATCTAAAGTACAACAAGTTTACCTAGCATTAATTAAATACATCGCTAATAGTGGAGATTTAAATCAAACTTTAACTGCCCTTTTAGAAACTTAAGTTTAATTTACATATTAAAATAAAAATTATTAATGAAAGGATATAGGTAAAAAATGCCTTTGAATTAGTCATATGTTTTCAGTATAATGTAGAATGGAATGTTAGGAGGAGGAGTAATGGATGTATTAGAGAATTTAATAGAAAAGCTAATAGCTTGGGTAGCTACTAATGGAATTAAATTAATAGTTGGACTTATAGCATTATGGATTGGTTGGAAGCTAATATCAAAGTTAATTAAGATTATGAATGCTATATTGGAGAAAAAAAATGTAGACATTACTTTAAGAAAATTTTTAGATGGCTTTGTAAGTCTTGCACTTAGAATATTATTGATAATAGTTATTATGGAATGTATAGGCGTGGAGACATCAGGATTAGCAGCTATAATTGCTTCTGCTGGACTAGCTATAGGTTTAGCACTTCAAGGAAGTCTTTCTAACTTCGCAGGTGGTATAATTATTTTATTAATAAGACCATTTAATGTAGGTGATTTTATTGAAGGAGCAGGACAATCAGGAGTAGTTGAAAAGATAGGTATATTCTATACGCAGTTAACCACTGGAGATAATAAACAGATCCTTGTTCCAAATGGAAAGCTATCAAATGATAGTGTAATTAACTATTCTGCAAAGGAAACTAGAAGAGTAGACTTAAAGTTTTCAGTAGGATATGAGGAAGATGTAGTGAAAGTTAAAAAGGTTCTTGAAGGGGTTATAAAAACTGAAGAGTTAATTTTAAAAGAACCAGCACCCTTCATAGCCCTATCAGAACATGCAGATAGCTCTATAAACTTTGTTGTTAGAGTTTGGTGTAAAACAGAGGATTATTGGACAATTTACTTTAATCTATTAGAAAAAGTTAAAATAAAATTTGACGAAGAAAAAATAGAAATTCCGTATCCTCAGGTAGATCTTCATTTAAATCACAAATCTGAATTAGGCATCTGAAAATAAATAATAAGTCAAAGATGGGAAGTATATTTTGAGTTAGACAAGGAAACAGGTTCNNTTTTGAAGATGCCTAAATAAACTTTCAGTTTATATAGAATAGGCAAAAAGTTACATATGGAAATATATAAAAAGTTAAATATATAAAATTTTTAATATTTAACATTTTAAAATGTCGCTGAATTAATACGAATTAAGTATTTATTCCTTAAATACATAGTAAAATGAGTATATGAATCTTACTTATTGAAGATAATAATATAAATTATACTTTAGGAGGTAAGATTATGACTTTGAAAAATGAACATCATTCTTTACTAAATAACAATCCAGGAACCATAGAAAGAGATCTTGGAAGGGAAGTAAGAGATATAGTTAGTGATAACGAACTTAAAAGTGAAAGTAATATAAAAGAAAATAAAGAATCATTACAAAAGTCTATAGAAAAGGGTGAGGGATATCTTTATAATACAATAGAAGATTAAAAGATATTTAACCACCATACAATTATTAAGGCAAATTTACTTTATCATAAGTAGATTTGCTTTATTATTTTTGATTTTATATAGATTTATATTAATTGTATTTTAAGATATGTATTTTCTTAATGGAAACATGTATAAATGTTAAAATTAATTTTATTTGAAATGATATCACCTTCTTATTGCTATAATTATAGCGAAAGGAGGGATAATATGGAAAAACCTGATGAAATGGATAAAAAGGTTTGCGAAATGAGACAAAATTTGCAAAGATTAATTAGCGAAAAAACTAATTTATTAGACCCAGAAGTAATTAGCGCAAGCCAAAAACTTGATGCAGTTTTAAATGAGTATCATATGATACTTAGCAAAATCATCGAGTAACACAAAGGTTGGAGAGATTCTTGAGTCTCTCCTCCAAGTAAAAAATATTAATAGTGTATGAAAATAAATTTACTGTAGATTATATGAATGTTACTTTAATTTATATTAAGTAACGTAAAAATCTAAAATATAGATTTAAACTTATATAAGTAGTAGAATGATAATATGTTTAATATATAAGTAGATAAAAATATATTTATTTACTTTTCCAGTAAATTAGGGGGAAGTAACATGAACAGTATTAAGGGAAAATTTAAAGTAAAAAGTGGAGGAAAGATTTTAATACCTATAATAATTATGATCTTTATAATTTATGAGGCCAGAAGTATATTTAAGGAGATAGATATAAATCAAGTTTTAGATATATTAAGGAATATACCAAATCAGTATCTTCTAATATTTTTAGTATCTGCAATTATATCTATATTATTTTTATGTTTCTATGATATAGTATTAGCTAATTATTATAGATATAATGTAAGGCTACCAAAGATGTTAGTGGTTTCATGGATTGCTCATACATTTAATAATATAATGGGCTTTGGAGGACTTACAGGAGCTACACTTAGAACTATTTTACTTAAGGATGAAAATATTGACATTAAAGATATGATAAATTTCAATATGATACTAATACCAACTACTATAGTGGGATTATCTGTAATGTGCTACTTAGGAGTATTGAACGTATTCAAAATATATCCCCTTCTGGATGTTTATCAGTGGCTTTGGATAGTAATATTAATCTTTTGTGGAGTTTTGCCTATATATTATTTTTTGGATAGGTTTACATGGTTAAATAACAAACTTAAAAAATTCAATTTATATTTCGAGGGAAGTATAAGGTTGAAAATAAAGTTAACCATTCTCGCTACTTGTGAGTGGACAGTTAGGAGCATATTATTTTTTACTATATCAAAATATTTTAAAGGAAATGCGAGTTTTTTGGCGGTTACAGGAGTGAATATATTGGCTTGTGTTGCTGGCCTTATAAGCTTTATACCAGGTGGGATAGGTTCCTTTGATTTAATAGCTATAGTAGGACTTAAAGAAATGGGTTATTCAGCTAACTCAGCTTTATCGATAACTATTTTATTTAGACTCTACTATTTTATAATACCTTGGATTATTGGAGTAATCTTATGGGTAGGTAGAGGATTATTAAGGTCTAATAAAGGAAATAATCATGCAAGAGGATAAAATAAGTTAATATAATAAAAATAAGAGGATGTATTATGAAAGATATATTAAATGAACTCCAGAACAATTTTCTTTTTAAAGGGATTGATTCTGCAAATTTGAAAAGCATTTATGAAAAAACTAAATATCATACTAATAAATATAGTAAGGGAGAAATTATTGCTCATGAGGAAGATTACTGCAACACTGTAGGGCTTATATTAGAGGGAGCTATTGAGCTTCAAAGGATATATCCTAGTGGAAAATATATAGTCTTAAATAAACTAAAAGTTGGAGATGTGTTTGGAGAAGCTATAATATTTTCTAAGAAGAATACTTATCCAGCCACAGTAGTAGCTCTAAATCAGTGCACCATATTATATATAGATAAAATTGATATGCTAGAATTATTTTCAAGAGAAAGAAAAACCCTTGAAAATTTCTTAGAGGTTCTTAGTAATAAAGTATTAATGTTAAATTCTAAGATTAAAAATATATCCTTTAAGAATGTAAAACATAGAGTTATTAATTATATACTAGAAGCTATGAAATTACAGCAAAGCAGTGTAGTGAAATTAACAGAAAATAAAGAAAGTATTGCTGCCTCTTTAGGAATACCAAGGCCTTCTTTATCAAGAGAACTTATAAACCTCAGAGACATGGGATACATAGATTTTGATAGAAACAATATAAAAATATTAGATTTAGAGGCTTTAGAGGGAGAGCTGTTTAATTAAACATTAAAGTGCAGCTTTATTATTTATTTTCAGATGCCTAATATAAAAATTTAATAAAAAATCAATTATTATAGGAATTCGTAACATAGGTTACGGACTCCTATAATTTTTTTATGTAGAATAAGATTAAAGTTCAGATGAAATTAATTATCAAGCCTATAAAATAAAAAATAAAAATAAAATCAAGGAATAAAGGGGAGTTAAATATGGAGAATAAAATGTTTTGTTTTCAATGCCAAGAAGCAGCAGGTTGTGCAGGATGTACTGTAAGAGGAGTTTGTGGTAAGACACCTGACCTTGCAAAACTTCAAGACTTATTAATATATACTACAAGAGGATTATCAGAAGTTGCTACAAAAGCTAGAGAAGAAGGAATAGTTGTTTCTAATATAGTAAATAGAGCTGTAACTATGAATCTTTTCACTACTATTACAAATGCAAACTTTGATAATGCTGTATTCTACAAAATGGTTAAAGAAACTTTAAATCTTAAAGAAGAATTACTTTCAAAATTAAGTAATAAAGAAGGTTTAGGAGAAGCAGCATTATGGACAGCCAAAGCAGAAGCTGAAATGGATAGTAAAGCTGGTTTTGTAGGAGTACTAGCTACTGAAAATGAAGATATCAGAAGTTTAAGAGAAATGATAACTTATGGTTTAAAAGGATTATCAGCATATATGAAACATGCTAATGCATTAGGATATGAAGATGAAGCTGTATGTGCATTTATGCAAAGAGCTTTAGCTGCGACAGCAGATAATAAGATAACAGTAGATGAGTATATAGCATTAACATTAGAAACTGGTAAATTTGGAGTAGATGGTATGGCATTACTTGATAAAGCTAATACTGAAAGCTACGGACACCCAGAAATTACAAAGGTAAATATAGGGGTAAGCAATAAGCCTGGAATTCTTGTATCAGGACATGATTTAAAAGATTTAGAGCAATTATTAATTCAAACTGAAGGTACAGGAGTAGATGTATATACTCACTCAGAAATGTTACCAGCTCACTATTATCCAGCATTTAAAAAGTACTCTCACTTTATAGGAAACTATGGAAATGCATGGTGGAAACAAACTGAAGAATTTGAAAGCTTTAATGGACCAATCCTTATGACTACTAACTGTATAGTACCACCTAAGGATAGTTACAAAGGTAGAGTATTTACTACAGGTGCTGCAGGATATACAGGATGTACACATATTGAAGCTGATGAAAATGGTAATAAAGATTTCTCTGCAATAATTGAACTAGCAAAAACTTGTGAAGCTCCAATAGAAATTGAGCATGGAGAAATCATTGGAGGATTTGCACACAATCAAGTATTAGCTTTAGCTGATAAAATTGTAGAAGCAGTAAAAACTGGAGCTATAAAGAAATTCTTTGTAATGGCAGGTTGTGATGGTAGACAAAAGAAAAGAGAATACTACACTGACTTTGCAAAAGCATTACCACAAGATACAGTGATTTTAACTGCAGGTTGTGCAAAATATAAATATAATAAATTAGATTTAGGAGATATTGGAGGAATTCCAAGAGTACTTGATGCAGGTCAATGTAATGATTCATACTCATTAGCATTAATTGCTTTAAAATTAAAAGAAGTATTTGAATTAGAAGATATAAATGAATTACCAATAGCATTTAACATTGCATGGTATGAGCAAAAGGCTGTAATAGTTCTATTATCTCTATTATATTTAGGAGTTAAGAATATCCACTTAGGACCAACACTTCCAGCTTTCCTATCTCCAAATGTAGCTAAAGTTCTAGTTGAAAACTTTGGAATAGGTGGAATAACTAACGTAGAAGACGATATGAAAATGTTCATGGAAATGTAATTGAAAAAATTAAATTTATAGTTAAGCATAGTATATAACTATTAAAAGAGGCTTTCGCAAAATAAACTAATCTAAATAAATATTTGAGGAGCACTTATATTATTAACGCTCAGCCGTTTCGGAATATTGATTTACTNNTACGATTTTACCATTCATAAATACTAAGTAAATCTAATATCCCTGCAAATGGCATTCGCTAACAATAATATTAAAGTGCATCCTCAATATTTTATATAAGATTAGTAATATATTTTGCGAAAGCCTCTTAATTTAGAGTAAATTTCTTTATTTAAGACGAGATTCAATCCAAGCTAGGGCACCTGGGTGCATAGAACCATCATTGTCTAAAGTAACTTGAGAAATGAAAAATATTTCATTATCTTCTTTTACTTCATCTAAAGCTATCTTTATATCCTTAGAATTCATTTCAGTATGTAAAAGAAATGTAGTTGGCATAATGTTTGCCCAAGATCCTAAAGATTTAATTTTCCTAGGTAGATTACTATGGTGATGATGATGCTCGTGGTTGCAATTTTCATCATGTTCATGATCATGGTCACATTCATGGTTATGAGTTTCAGCTATATAATAAGTTATTTGATATACTGACATTTTATTACCTCCTCTAGGTAAGTTTCTGTTGTTTAACATGTATTATACATAAAATGAAAGTGATTTGCAATTAATAATTCATTTAAATGATAATCCGTAAGAAGTTTAAAATATATCTTTTATAGGTCTATGAAATAAAATAATTTATTTATTAATAATTCATTATAATGTTTACAACCTAATTAATATATGTTATATTGATGGTAAAGAATTACAAAGAAAAGGAGCGGTATGAAATGAAAAAATTATTTATAGTTTTAAAGAAATTTGATAAAATCCATACTGCTTATAAAGATAAGGTTATTTAAGGCTTTATTTATGTAATTTATTATGTTATTTATTAAGTAATTATAATACCTTGAGCAGAGAAATGGATAATTTTCTATGCCAAGGTATTTTTTTTATTATTAGTTTATGTTTAAGGTTAGTATATTAAAGATTTATGTAAATTTTATTAGAGAGTTTGAGCATAAACTTTTATTAAATAATTTAAGATTATGGAGGAGAGAAAGATGAGAATTAGAAGTGAAATTTTTAGTGTTAGACTAAGAAGTTAAAAGGCGGGTTTATGGTTTTGCTTTATATGTGGCTATCTAAGTTATAATTTAGATAGTAGAATTTGCTCTGTGTATATCATGGAGATTTCTTTAAAGGATATTAACTTTAAAGTTAAAATTCTATAATCATGAATCCGTACTATAGGAATTAAAAATAGTATGATTAAGGAGATTATGGAAATGGTGAGAAAAGGAATAGTAGTAGGAATAAATATAAATAATGAAAGTGGATTTGAAGAATCTATAGTAGAGCTTAAGAATTTATGTATGGCTTGTGATATTGAAGCAGTAGGAGAACTTGTTCAAAATTCCAAACAAATCAATAAGGCACATTATATTGGAAGTGGAAAACTTAGTGAATTAAAATCCTTAGTAAATAGTGGAGAAGCAGATATAGTAATTTTTAATAATGAATTATCCTCATCTCAATTAAGGAATATAGAAAAGAATATAGAATGTGAAGTTATGGATAGAACTGCATTAATACTAAATATATTTGCAGAAAGAGCCAAAACTAGAGAAGCAAAACTTCAGGTAGAGGTAGCAAGACTTCAGTATTTATTGCCAAGACTAATTGGTGTTAATGAAAATTTAGGGCGTCAAAGTGGTGGTGTAGGAACAAAAAATAAAGGTATTGGGGAGAAAAAATTAGAGCTTGATCGTAGGAAGATTGAGGCAAAAATAGCTGCACTAAATAAAGAGCTTGAAGAGTTAAAACATCAAAGGGAAACACAGCGTAATTTAAGAAGAAAGTCCAGTGTGCCAAGAATAGCTTTAGTAGGATATACTAATGCAGGAAAATCATCAGTCATGAACAGTATGATAGACAGCTTTAGAGATGGTGAAGAAAAGAAGGTTTTTGAAAAGGATATGTTATTTGCAACCTTAGAAACATCTATAAGGAGTATAAAGCTAGAGGATAATAAAAAGTTCTTGTTATCTGATACAGTAGGGTTTGTAAGTAATCTACCACATAATTTAATAAAGGCCTTTCGTTCTACTTTAGAGGAAGTTTGTGAAGCAGATTTACTACTACATGTGGTAGATATATCTAACCCAGATTATAAACATCATCTTGAAGTAACAAATGAAACTTTAAAAGAGATAGGAGTAGAGGAAGTTCCTATGATTTATGTTTATAATAAAATTGATTTGCTAGATGACTATCTAACTGAAGAAAATGGAGTTTATATATCAGCAAAGAAGATGCTAGGAATGGATAAACTTATAGCAGCTATATCTAGTAAGGTATTTAATAATTATATAAATTGCAGTATGTTTATACCTTATAACAAAGGAAATATACTATCTCATTTAAATGACAATGCAAAAATCATAGAGAGAAAATATAGTAATGATGGTACTGAGCTATATATTGAGTGTTCCAATATAGATTATGAAAAGTATAAAGAGTATGTAAGAAGCTAAATAATAAGGTAAAAATATAGAGTAAATATAATATTATAATATGAATAACCTAGTTCACTTTAAACAGATTTTTTAGTTTAGATGAACTAGGTTTATTTTATATGTCTATGCTTCAAAAATTTATAGATTATGTTATAGTTTTAAAGTTAAGTATTATAGGGTATCATATAAGTAATTGAACATTAGTAAGGAGAGAAGATATGGCAAAGGTTATAGTTGTTGGAGGAGGTCCTGCTGGGATTATGGCAGCCCTTAGTGCAGCAAAAAATAATGAGGTATTATTAATTGAAAGAAATAATGAGATAGGTAAGAAATTAAAGCTTACAGGCGGTGGAAGGTGTAATATAACAAATAACCGACCTATAGAAGAACTGTTTAATAAAGTAGTAAATAATAAAAAATTTTTATATAGTGCTTTTTATACTTTTTCTAATGAAAATTTATTAGATTATTTTTCAAAAAATAACCTAGAGTATAAAGTAGAATACGATGAAAAGGTATATACCAAAAGTGATAAAGCTGATGATGTTATAGAAGTTCTTAAAAATGATCTCTTAAAAAGTGGAGTAGATATTTTATATAATACCATGGTTGAAGATCTTATAGTTGACGATAATACTATAAAAGGAGTTGTTACTAATAAAGAAGAAAGAATATATGGTGATAAAATTATAGTAACAACAGGTGGGAAGAGCCATCCAACTACAGGATCAGATGGAGCTATGTATAGTATATTAGGGAAATATGGACATACTATAAAACCACTATATCCAGGACTAATTCCACTAGTCATAAAGGAAGACTTCATAAAAAACATGCAAGGGGTATCCATGAAGGAAGTAGTTCTTAAGACAAAAATAAAAAAGAAAAAGATAGAAATCTTTGGTGATATTATATTTACCCATTTTGGAATATCAGGCCCGGGAGTTTTAAAGTTCTCTTCATATATAAACAAGGAGTTAGAAAATGGTGAGATAGAGATTGCTTTAGACTTTTTAGAAAGTAAATCTAAAGAAGAGTTGTCGGATATAATTAGAAGTAATCCGAATAAAGATATATTAAATAATTTGAAGGGGATTCTACCTCAAAACTTTATAAAAGAGATATTAAACTTACTAGGATTAGTAGAAACTAAGCCTAGGGATTTAAAGAAAGAGGACGAAAGAAAGCTCATAGATTATATAAAAGAAATGAAACTTACCGTCAAAGAAACACTAACTATAAAAGCTGCTATGGTAACTAGTGGAGGGGTAGATGTAAAGGAAATAAATTCTTCCACTATGGAATCTAAAATAATAAAGAATCTTTTCTTTGGTGGAGAAGTAGTAGATGTAGATGCAGAAACAGGAGGATATAATCTTCAGATAGCATTTTCTACAGGATATTTAGCGGGTAGCGACTTCTAAATATTTATACAATTAAGGCATCTTCAAAAAAT
>DCDL01000004.1:288176-290849 GCA_002316385.1 Clostridium sp. UBA1056 | reverse complement strand
TTTCAGATGCCTAATATATAAACAATAAAAAATATGATATAATAATTATTATTAAATGGAGCAAGGAGAGTATTATGAACAGTAAAGTAGCTTTATTATATGAGAATGGTGAATATAGTATATCTATAAATGAGACAGTTATAAACACTTATGATAATATAGAAGATTCTTTTGAAAAGTTTAAAATGGTTATAAAAAATAACTCAGTAGCAAAGGCTACTAGTTGGGATAGTATTGAAGAAAATCTAAGGGAAGTTAAAGATGAAAGATTAGAAATAAATAGAGAGTATAAAACTATATCCTTTGAATCCATGAGATATTTTTATAATACAGGAAAGGTATTTTATATAAAAAGCGGTGAAATGGTGGAACTTATAAGAGGATATAATTTATTCTATTTTACTTTAACTATGCTTTTAGAAGGAAAAGTTCAAAGTTGTGAGGATATACTAGACTTTTGCAAAGAAGTTCTAGAGAATAGAATTACTTATGGAATTACTGAGACAGGTATCTTAGTTTCATCAGCGGCTTTTAATTATGGATATGCAGAATATAATTTTACAAGTGGAAAAATCAATAAGGGTGCATCCATAGAAAAATGTAGTTTTGATGAATTTAAAGCTTATATATTAGGAATCATTAGAAAGTAAAAATAAAAAATAAAAATCATAAAAATATAAAAAAATATTGACAGAAGTTTAATTTGCATATACTATGAATAACATATAAATTCAAGAAATTCTATGAAGAGAAAAAGTAAGTAGTATTTTTGTTCCAAAGAGAGTTGGCAGTTTGCTGAAAGCCAATGTTCAATATACAACTGAAAATCATCTCTGAGAAGCGACGCCGAAATATTTTAGTAGGTTTTGCCGGAGTTTTTCACCGTTAAAAGAAAAGCGTATTGTTGGATACGTAGCTAAGTGTTGTAAGTGAATCTATTTATATAAATTTGCTTACAAAATTAGGGTGGTAACGCGGTTTAACCCGTCCCTTGTTTTTCAAGGGACGGGTTTTTTATTTAGGCATCTTCAAAAANNTATTTATTTTCAGATGCCTTACATTAGAAATCTAAAGTATGAATGCAGTTTAACAGAGGCATAGAAAACATTTTGAAGATATATCATCACTGCAGATAGGGTCTTAGGATTCTAATTAAATAAAAAAAGGAGGAGATATTATGGATATTGAAGGTGACATTATTACTTAATATAAAATTTATAGTATAAACAAGGGGGAGACAAGAGTGAACAACTTATCAAAAAAAGATTTATTATTTATAAGCTTAATGCTTTTTTCATTATTCTTTGGAGCAGGAAATTTAATATTTCCACCGTTTTTAGGACAGTTAGCGGGAAATGTAACTTGGATTTCAATGTTAGGATTCTTTGTAACAGCAGTGGGATTCCCGGTTCTAGGAGTAATAGAAGTAGCAAAGTCAGGTGGATTACATACTTTAGCCGAAAGAGTTAATCCTTTGTTTGCAAGTATATTTACAGTACTTATTTATTTGTCTATAGGTCCTTGCTTAGGTATCCCTAGAGCAGGAAGTTTACCTTTTGAAATGGCAATATCACCATACTTACCACAGAGTGTTTCAAAACCTTTGGCTCTATTTATCTTTACTTTAGTATTCTTTTCAATAGCCTACTGGATTTCATTAACACCTGCGAAACTAGTAGATCGTATGGGAAAAATTTTAACACCTACTCTACTAATATTAATTTCTCTAATCTTCATAGCTACAATTTTCAAACCCTTAGGCGGCTATGGAATAGCTACAGAAGAATATATAAATTCGCCTTTTGTTAAGGGATTTCTAGAAGGATATTTAACTATGGATACCATAGCTGCTTTAAACTTTGGAATAGTTATAGCTTTAGCTATAAAATCTAAAGGGATTAAGGAGGAAAAAGCAATTATTTCAGCTTCTGTAAAGGCTGGTATAATAGCAGGGATATTATTAATAGTAATTTATTCTATACTAGCACACTTAGGAGCAAGCAGTGGGGGAAGATTTGGAGCCACTGAAAATGGAGCGCAAACTTTAACTAATATTATGGATTATATATTTGGAAAACCGGGAGCTGTATTATTAACAGTAATATTTACATTAGCTTGTATTACAACTTGTGTTGGGCTTATAACTTCATGTAGTCAATACTTTTCAACACTAACTAGTAAATTATCATATAAAAATTGGGTTAGAATATTATCAATTTCTAGTATGATCCTTGCCAATATGGGATTAACCAAAATTCTTGCTATATCAGTGCCAGTATTAAATGCAATTTATCCAATAGCAATAGTACTTATAGTTCTTGCCATGATAGATAAATTATTTAAAGGAAGTACAGTGGTATACGGATTAACAATATTATTTACTGGAATTGTAAGCATATTTGATGCTTTAGGACAAGTTGGTATTGAGTTTGATTTTATTATAAATTTATTTAATAAGTTACCTCTTTATTCAAAAGGGTTAGGATGGGTAGTACCTGCATTAATAGGTATAATATTAGGAGTCCTATACAAAGTAGTTAAAGAAAAAATAATTTATAATAATGTAAGTGAAGTATAAGAAAAATATAGAAGAATAAAGTAATAAGGCATCTGAAAATAAATAATAAGTCAAAGATGGGAAGTATATTTTGAGTTAGACAAGGAAACAGGTTC
>DCDL01000004.1:209587-288057 GCA_002316385.1 Clostridium sp. UBA1056 | reverse complement strand
GCATTCTGACTTACTTATTTTTGAAGATGCCTAGGATAAACAAATTTTAAAGTTATAAAAATAGTATAAAAAAGTTGTTGACATTCACGTTGCGTAAAGCTGTATAGTTATTATTAAGAGGAGTGAGAATATGGAATATACAGTGCAAAAGCTAGGAAAGTTAGCAGGAATTAGTACGAGGACCCTTAGATATTATGATGAAATAGGAATTCTTAAGCCGGCAAGAGTTAATTCATCTGGATATAGAATTTATGGGCAAGAAGAAGTGGATAAATTACAACAAATATTATTTTATAGAGAATTAGGTGTTAGTTTAACGGATATAAAAAATATAATAAATGAATCTTCCTTTGATAGATTTAATGCACTTGTAGAACATCGTCAGAAGCTCCTTGAAAAAAGAAATCAAATAGATTTATTAATAGCTAATGTTGAAAAGACAATAGCTACTAAAAGAGGAGGAATTAAAATGAGTAATAAAGAAAAGTTTGAAGGATTTAAACAGAAACTGATAGATGAAAATGAAAAGAAATATGGTAAGGAAATACGTGGAAAATATGGTGAAGAAGAAATAAATAAATCCAATGCAAAGTTAAAGGGAATGTCAGAAAAAGAGTATGCTGAAGTAGCAAATCTAGCAGAAGAGGTTATGAGTACTCTAGAGGCAGCTTTTAAAACTGGAGATCCATCTGGAGAGTTAGCTCAAAAAACAGCTGAATTACATCGTAAGTGGATAAGTTACTATTGGAGTAGCTATAGTAAGGAAGCTCATGCAGGTCTTGCACAAATGTACGTAGATGATGAAAGATTTACTGCTTATTATGATGCAAAGCAACCAGGGATGGCAGCTTTCTTAAGAGATGCTATATTCATCTATACTGGAACTAACAAATAAAATAATCTAAGACAAAAACACACTTTAAAAAGGCTGTCTCAAAGTATTATAAGGTAAACTTAAGTAATACTTTAGAGATAGCCTTATTTATTGCTAATTAAATGAATTATAAAAGCTCCCTTTTTTACAAAGTAGGTGATCTATATCTTTAAAAGGAATTTTAAAGGTAACAAAACCAGCAACATAAGGTGCTATATCGTAAGGTGGAAAGTATATATAGAGATTATTTTCATCTACATAAAAGTTTTGATTACTTGTAATACCTTTAAAGCCATCTTCATATACATAAGAATATTGAGGGTCAGTTTTTATCATATTTCTAATAATACTATTTAATTCATTTACCCAATTGGTAGTACAACTAAATAAATCAGAGATAGAATAAAACTCACCAGTTTTTAAGTTAATATTTGGTGTACTTCTAGTAGTTAAGCCATGAGCAGCACCAAAGGGATAGTTGTAGGTATTTATTTCAGGAATATATAAATCCTTTTTAAAGAACAAAGTTTCAAAATTACCATATAGGTTATAATCTAAAACTGCATTGTTACTGACAGCTTTAAGTGCTGATAGTTCTCTTAGTTTTAAATTGATATTTTCTGATACTGAAGAAGGAGTAGCTCCTTGAATTTGTGGGTAATATACTAAATAATCTATATTAGGCTTATACTTAAGCTGTATCACAGTATATTTATCATTTAAATTAACTCGATTATTAGGTTTATAAATTATATCGCCTTGCTTACTAATATAATAAGGAATATTATCTATATTAGCGTAGATTATATTACATTGAAAATCTAAGGTACCACTACCTTTAACTATAGGCAGATTTCTTGATATTCTACCATTTGGCTCTATAAAGAAACTATTTTGAATATCGTAGGCAGAAGCTAATCCATCTTTAAAATTTTCTATGTGTAAAAATTTGAAATCTGTAAGAGTAGTACCTTTGTTATTACCTAATGAGTATATATTATTCATAAAAATATTATTGTTGTTTCCACGAGAAAGACCGAGGGCAAATCTATTTTCTCCAACATATCTTATGTCATCATAAATAAAGGGATATACAATATGATCAGATAAAGTTATAACACCATAGTTACCTAGAGAATTAGGAGAAGCGCTCACCACCATATATCCATCCTTTACAGGAGAGGCAGAGGTATATTTAGGCTTTATAAGAACACGACCATATATGTCTACATATCCTATAAGTCCTTCTAGAGTTTCAGAAAAAGTAAATACATCTTCATTATAATTATCTACAAATTTATAAGGAAAGGTGGTAAATACTGATCCTCTTTTATCAATTACCTTATAGGTACCATTATGGTCTTTGACTAATGCATAATTATTTTTAAAATCGCTACCTTCCACATAATTTGGTGGAATAACTTCATTTCCATCCCTATCTATATAACCATAAAGATATTCACCTGTGGGGGTTTTAGTACTAACAAGAGCTAAGGAGTCACTATAACTATCTACAAAGGTATAGGGCTTTTTGGTAATTGTATTTCCAAATTCATCGATAACTCCCATAACATCTCCTTGTACATATACAGCTCTAGATTCTACAAATGGTTCTATAGAATCATATACAGGTTGAACTACATATTCTCCGTTAGTATTAATAACACCACAATGGTCATATTTACAAACAATAGCTAATTTATTTTCATTGAAGTTTGTTGCGCTAGAAAAGGTAGGTGATATAATAAATTTTCCATCAGAATTAATATATCCATAGAAGCTTCCATTCTTTGTATTTGTTAGAGCAGGATATAAATCTACACAAGATTTTTTAAAATCACTCATAAATACACTCCTATTTATTACTTAATATTAGTGTATTTAAATCTATTTAATATGTTTCAATGAACTTATAAAGTTATGCATATAAATAAAAATTAATTATTAGATTTATATGCATTATAATAAGAGATTACTAAAAAGTTACTAATTGAAAGTAATAATATATAATGATATATTTATTACTAAGTGAAATTGAACTTCAGATAGAAATTCATCTCATACTGAAGTCCATTAATTAAATTTATACCTTAAAGGACCAATGCCATTGTTATTTTAAACCTTTATGGAGGATGAATGCTATGGGAACTAGGTATCAAACAAATAATATTGAAGGGAGTAGGTTATGGAATATATTTTATTATTTTTAGAAGGAATTATAACTTTCATATCTCCGTGCATTTTGCCAATGCTACCTATATATATTTCTTATTTTGCTGGAGATAATAATTTAGAGAACAAAAGTAAAAATAATGCTTTAATAAATGCTGTAGGATTTGTAATTGGTTTTACAATAGTATTTACTGTACTGGGAACATTAGCAGGAACCTTTGGAAGCTTTATTAGGAATTACTATACACTACTAAATATAGTAGGTGGAGGAATAATAGTTATATTTGGACTAAACTACATGGGAGTTCTTAGAATTTCATTTTTAGAGAGAAGTTTTAAGATGGATGTTAAAATAGATTCCCTTAAATTTATATCTTCAATTTTATTTGGAGTAGTTTTCGCTATTGGATGGACACCTTGTGTAGGTACATTTTTAGGTTCGGCACTTATGATCGCTGCTAATAGTCAACATATTTTCAAGGGAGCCTTAATGTTATTTGTTTATAGCATAGGTTTAGGAATACCTTTTATTATGTCAGCTATTTTGATAGGTAAGTTAAAAGAAACTTTAGATTTTATAAAAAGAAACTATAAAATAATAAATAGAGTTTCTGGAATAATTCTTGTGATAATAGGAATTGCAATGATGACAGGACATTTAAATAAAATACTTTCAATTTTAAGTTTTTAGGAGGAAGTTATGAAAAATAAAAATATAATTTTATGGGTAATAGGCTTCATTATATTTTTTATAGTAGTATATTTAGGATATAATGAATTATCATCTAGATATGAAAAAAATAAAGATAACGAAAATAAAGAAATAACTGAAAATATTCCTAAAGATAAAGGAAGTAATACAGATAACACAAAGGTGGAAGCTCCAGATTTTACAGTATATGATGAGGAAGGAAACCAAGTTAAACTATCAGATTATAGGGGTACGCCTGTAGTAGTGAATTTTTGGGCTAGTTGGTGTGACTATTGTAAAAGTGAAATGCCTCACTTCAAAGATGCAGCTGATAAGTATGGAGAAGATGTTAAGATATTAATGGTAAATATGACAGATGAGCAAAAAGAAACTGTAGAAGTTGCTAAGAAATTCATGGATGATAATGGATATGACATGACTACATTATATGATAAGGATTTAGATGCTGCTATGAAGTATAAAATTTCAGGTATACCGAGAACTGTTTTTATTGATAAGGATGGATTTATTGAGATAGATAGGATTGGAGTAGTCAATGAAGAATATTTAAATAATATGATAGCAAGAATTAAGAAATAGATAATAACATTAACAATTAGTGAAGAAAATCCATTGGGGGTAGCTAAAGAAAAATCATACAGGTATAATAGATACTTAATAGCATATACTTATTTAAATTATATGAGAGATTTTTAAGAAAGGTATATACTAAAGGAGAGAAGTTATGTTTGTAGTAAATGATGAAGAATACCACTGCCCAGTGGAGGCTTTAGCTAATATTTTAGGAAAGAAGTGGGTAGCTAATATAATTTGGTCACTGAGAGAAGATCATAAAAGATTTGGAGAATTGAAGCGTCGTATGAAGGGATGCAGCCCCAAAATGTTATCTCAGCAGCTAGAGCTACTTATAAACAGTGGAATTATAGATAATGAAAAAGAAGTAAACAATAATCAAGTTGAATCAATTTATTATCTTACAGCTAAGGGAAAATCCTTACTTCCAACTATTGAACAAATGGTTTTATGGGGTGAAGAACATTTACCTTGCAAATAGAATTTGAATATAAAGTAAAACTTATGTAGAACTATGAAAATTTTAGCTCTTATATCTGTAAGGCTGGCATGTTATAGTGTTTAGATATGAGATAAAAAGGAGAAAGCTAAAATGAATAAAATAAAATTAAGTTTAAATAAGCTTTCTAATCTACTATTTTATATGGGAATACTTTTAGGTGTCATAGGTTATTATCAAATTTACAAGGTAAGAGCTACTTTGCCTCCAGGAGTATGTCCTATAGATAATAATAGAGGATTAATTATAATAGCGGCATTGACGCTAATTAGCTCTGTAATAACTTCTGTTTTATATGAAAGAAATTTAAAACAAAAATTCAAAAAGAACGATATAAAGAGGATATCTTAAGGTTAAAAACTATCTTTAATTAGAAATTGCATTAAACTGAGGCATCTGAAAATAAATAATAAGTCAAAGATGGGAAGTATATTTTGAGTTANNTTATTTTTTGAAGATGCCTAAAGTGTAATTCAGTAAAATTAAAGGTACTAAGCCATTAAGATATCCTTTTATAATGAAGTTATATATAAATTTATATTTTAAAGTGGTAATAAAATAAGTATAATATTTACTAGTAGGAATAATTAGGATAACTTATTGTCATAGGTAAGATAGTATATATAACAAGATTAAGAGGAGCTTAGAATGGAAAACTATATAACTAAAGAGAATGGCTTTTATAATGATATGGAAAATCAGGATGAATTAAATAAATATAAAGCAGATGTAGATGAAGCAATTAGAGCTATAATTAATAAAGGAGATAGACTGTTTTTTGCTAATGTAGTAAAGGTAGCAAATATTACTAACATAATCGTCTTCAAACACCCTGAATTAAGAGGATACATATTAGAAAAAATAAAAATTTCCAAGGAAATTCAAGATATAAATAAAAAAATAGATAGAGCTGTAGCAAGGCTAACTAAGGGAAATAAAAAGATTACCTTTATTGCTTTAATGAATAGTTGTAGATTTAATGCTGATCATATATATAGTAATCCTTATATAAAGGAAAGAATTAGAGCAGCTGTTCTTGAAAATATTAAAAAGTTTTATAAAAGTTAATAGATTGTAGATAGTATTTAAGCACATATTTAAGGAAGTATATTTACAAACTATATATATATTAGTGTATAATAGTAATACATAGGAAAAACTTTACAGCTAAGTAAATACTAAAATAATAATATGGAGGTGCAATATGGCAGCAATGGAGAAGATAAAGACAAGAGACGAAGTAGAAGAAAAATATAAATGGAAAGTAGATAAGATGTATGCTACTGATGGTAAATGGGAAGAGGATTTCAAAAAAATAAAGGAAAATACGCCAAGTCTTTTAGAATTTAAAGGTAAACTTAATGATGGAGTTGAGCTTTTAAATTATTTACACAAGTATGAAGAACTAGCAAGTTTATATGAGGATTTAGTGGTATATGCTCACTTAAGAAGTGATGAAGATAAATCTAACTCTAAGTATCAAGTTATGATGGATAAAATATCTACCTTCGGAGCAGAATTTAGTGGAGTAATATCATTTTTCCTTCCAGAATTATTATCTATGGAAGTAGAAGATGTTAAAAAGCTTATAGAGAACACTGAGGGATTAAAACATTATGAAATATATATTACAAATATTTTTGAAGGAAAACCTCATATTTTAAGTGAAGTAGAAGAAAATATATTAGCAAATGTAAGTGATTGCTTAAGTGCACCAAGTAATATATTTACTATGCTTACTAATGCAGATATGACTTTCCCCAAAATAAAAGACGAAGAAGGAAATGAAGTAGAGCTTACAGCTTCAAATTATTCTATATTCATAGCAAGTAAAGATAGGAAGGTTAGAGAAGAAGCTTTTAAGGCATTATTCAATACCTATAAGAAGTTTGAAAATACCATATCTAATTCCTATACTGCTTCTGTAAAGAATTTTATTTTTGAAAGTAAAATTAGAAAATATAATTCTTGCCTTGAAGCATCCTTAAAACCTAATAAAATTCCAGTAGAAGTATATAAAAATGTAGTAGGTACAGTTAATAAAAGAATAGATTCTCTTCATAGATATGTGGAGTTAAAAAAGAAACTACTTAATTTAGATGAGATTCATATGTATGACCTGTATGTACCAATTATAGATGCACCAAAGTTTAATATAGCTTTTGAAGAAGGTGTAAAGCTTTGTGAAAAGGCTCTAGAACCAATGGGAAAAGAATATATAGATATCTTCAATGAAGGAGTTACAGAAGGCTGGATTGATGTTTATGAGAATAAAGGTAAAAGAGGTGGAGCTTACTCTAGTGGAAGCTATACTTCTATGCCATATATTTTATTAAACTATAAAAATCAAGTAAATGATGTATCTACTTTGATTCATGAGATGGGTCATAGTATCCATTCCTATTATTCAAAACATAATCAGCCATTTACTTATGCAAATTACGAGTTATTCTGTGCAGAAGTGGCATCTACTACTAATGAATGTTTATTAATAGACTATTTAATAAAGAACGAAACAGATAAAGCTAAAAGATTATATTTAATAAATCAACAACTTGAAGGAATTAGAACTACTGTATTTAGACAAACCATGTTTGCTGAGTTTGAGTTAATTGTCCATGAAAAGATGGAGCAGGGAGAAGCTTTATCTAGTGATGATTTATGCAAAATTTATCATGATTTAAATGTTAATTATTTCGGAGATGCTATGGTGGTAGATAATGAAATTGACATTGAATGGGCAAGAATTCCTCACTTCTATAGAGATTTTTATGTATATCAGTATGTAACAGGCTTTGCAGCCGCTAACTCCTTCTATGAGAAAATCCTTCATGAAGGTAAAGAAGCTGTTGAGAAATACAAAGGTTTCTTAAAAGCAGGATGCAGTGATTATCCAATAGAGATATTAAAGAAGGCTGGAGTAGATATGACTACACCAAAACCATTAGAAGATACGATTAATAGGTTTGATAAGCTTTTAGCTATGCTTGAGGCAGAGCTATAAGTAGGATTGTATAAAAGAGAATACTGAAAAATGGATTGAACTATGTGAAATGTTTTTCAGATCATAGTAGTAAATAAAAATGGTTTCAAAGTGATGATGCACTTTGAAACCATTTTTTATTAGTAGATATGAGGTCTTATAATATTGATAAAAGTAAAAAATATTCTGCATATTGGATAAGTATATAAATTTATGGATATATTTGAAAAAGGTATTGACTCTATACTAAGGATAGACTTTATTATGGATAAGGTAACATAAAAAAGAAGGAGAATAAAGTATGGAAAAAGAGAATAGATTAAAAGAGTTTTTTAAGTATGCAGTGCCTTCTGCACTTGCCATGTTTATATCATCTTTATATACAGTAGTAGATGGTATATTTGTAGGACAAGGTGTGGGTGATTTAGCATTAGCAGCAGTAAATATTGTGCTTCCATTTACCGTAATGCTATTTGGATTAGCTTCAATGTTTGCAATAGGTGGAGGAGCTTTAGTATCTAAAAACATAGGTGCAAAGAATATAGATAGAGCAGTAAGCATTTTTAGACAAGTATTTAAGTTTCTTTTAATAGCTAGCGGTATTATAAGTATTATATGTATTATATTTACAGAACAAATAGTAACTATGTTAGGGGCAACATCAAATTTAAAAGGGTTAGCTGTAGAATATCTAAGGTTTTATGCAATCTTTTGTATACCTAACTTAATAGGGATAGTACTAAGTAGTTTTGTTAGAAATGATGGAAGACCAAAACTTGCAATGATATCAACAATTGCAGGAGCAATAACTAATATTATATTGGATTATGTATTTATATTTAAGTTTGGATTAGGTATTAAGGGAGCTGCAATAGCTACAGGACTTGGTCAAATTGTCACAGTATCTGTATTATTGCCACATTTTATTATGAAGAAAGGTTACTTAACCTTTGGCAATGTAAGAATAAATAAAAGTGATTTAAAAGAGTTCTGCTTAATAGGATTCCCATCGTTTTTCGCCCAAGGAAGTTATTCAATAATGGTGTTAATACATAATATTGTTTTAGTTAAGTTCATTGGAGAAATGGGAATTTCAGCTTATAGTATAATTAACTATATAACAACAAATATATATATGGTTCTTTATGGATTAACTTTAGGGGTACAACCTCTTATCAGTTATAATTTTGGTAAAAAAGATGGGGAAAAAATGCTAGGGTTCTTTAAAATAACCTGTATATCTTCCACATTAATCAGTGGATTATCCGTTGTAATATGTTTTGTATTTGGGCCAACACTTATAGGGATATTCACAGCAGATCCTGTCATTGCAAACCTTGCATATATAGCACTAAGAATAGCAAGTATAAGTTATTTTGTAGTTGGAATAAATTTAAATACATTAGTTTATTTCCAAGCCTTAGAAACACCAAAGTATTCAAATTTAAGTTGTCTTTTAAGGTCTGTTATATACTTACCAATTTCATTAATACTACTTTACAAAGTGTTTGGAGCAAATGGAATTTGGGCAGGTACAATATTATCAGAAAGTCTTACATTTATAACTATAAGGATAATGGCAAATATAAAAGTAGCTACTAAAGAAGTATTAAGTGCATAGGATTTAAAATAATAAGGTAAACTGTATTCTGTAAGATAGGCACAGAAAAGATTCTGTGTTATCTTGCAGGGTGTAGTTTACCTATTTTTGAAATTTAAGATATAATGATAATGAGGTGAGAATGTATGGATACAAGATTTTCCATTGGTGAAGTATCAAAACTTCATAATATTTCTATACAAACATTGAGACATTATGACAAAATTGGATTATTAAAACCTGCATATGTAAATGAAAAGAGTAAATACAGATACTATTCAGTAAAACACTTTATAATTTTAGATTTGATAAAACAATGTAAAGCTATGGGGTTGTCCTTAGATGAAATAAAGATACTAGTAAATAATTATACTTCTATTAATTCTATTTTAGATATAATAACAAAGCAAAAAGAAATAGTAGAAGAGAAGATAAAAGAATTGAATAACATAAAAAATAACATATATTTTTTAGAGGATAGAATTCAGACAGTATTAAAAGAGGGAATAAATGAGCCTTTTATAAGATATTGTGGTGAAAGAAAATTTATAAAATATAGTAATACTCATAGATATACAGAAGAATTTGAGATAAATTTATCTAGAACATTAGGATATATAGAAGAAAAATATGGAATCACTAATAAAGAATTAGTTTTCCCAACTTCATATGAAGACTTTAAAAATCAAGAAAAGTTAACATACAATAATTTAATGATAAGCATAAATGAAAATATCGAGATAGGTGAAAAAAAAATAATTACATTAAAACCTGGAAATTATATTACAATAAATTTTGATGATGATTATAAAGATACAAGTAAATATTACAGAAAGTTAGTTGAATATATTGAAAAAAATAATATAATAGTTAGTGGAACTTTTTATGAGATATACATAATGACAAGATGTGGCATAGATAAAGAAGAAAAAGCTTTAGGACAAATTCAAATTTTAATAGATAGCAATGACTAAGTTTTAAAGAGAAATTCCTATGAGAATAAGTTTACTTTTGACATAGGAATTTTATTTGTCTAAAATGATACTGAAAAAGTTGACAATATAGGAGTGGTAGAAGAATGAAGAATATTTATCTAATTAGACATTGTAAAGCATTTGGACAACCTGCAGAGGCAGAATTAACAGAGGTTGGGATTGCTCAAGCACAAGAATTAAAAAATTATTTATTAAAATATAATATTAATTATATAGTATCTAGTCCCTATGTAAGGGCAATAAAAACTATAACACCCTTTGCAGAACATTTAAATTTAAAAGTAAATATTGATGAAAGAGTAAGAGAAAAATTATTACTACCGTATGTGGTGGAGGATTATACCCCATATTTATTGGCGGCCTATGAAGATATGGATATAAGATTTGAGGGGGGAGAGTCTTCAAATCAGGCTACTAAAAGAGCTATTGAAGCTTTAAATGATATATTAAAGCTAGAAGAGGAAAATGTAGCAGTAGTAACCCATGGAGAGCTATTTTCTTTGATAATGAGGTACTTTGATAAGGTTTCTGGATTTGATTTTTGGAAAAACTTAAGTAATCCTGATGTATATTTATTAAGATTTGAAAGTAATGATATAAATAGTATTATAGATATTAAGAGAATATGGAAGGATTAGAATTATATAAAAATTACCATAAAGAATTATGAAATAAAAATATGTATTTAAAAAGAGACTGAGTTTTAATTAGATTGTATTTTATGTTTTATATGATAAACGTGTAAATTGATATAATATACAATTACAAAGGAGATAAGAATGAAAAAGAAAATATTAAATGAGATTAGGGAAAATACTCAATTGAATTATTTAGAGAAAGAAGGTGCATTAGCAGGAACATATAGAGGATATAATATATCAATAGGAACCTTAAATAAAACATATGATATATCTTACATATATATTCCATTAAAAATACCTCAAGAGTTTAGTGTAGAAAGAATAAGTATATTTTTAAATGAATTAAGGTGTAAATATAAAGGAATATCTGTAGCAAGTTATGAAGATTATAGGATAAAAATAAACTATGCTCCTAAACTTAAAAAGCAAAATAAAACAGAAATTATTATGAATATCATTGATGAAATATTAAATTTTGCGCAAACAAATAGTTTTGTTTCATGTTGTGAAATATGTGGGGAATCCAATGTAATGGCGCCACTTATAGTAAATGGTGTTATTACATCATGTTGTGTTAACTGTAGATTAGATATGAAGAATTCTATTGCAATGAATCAGCAAACACAACGTGAAAAAAAGAGTAATATAATTGGTGGTATAGTAGGTTCATTAATTGGAGCACTTATTGGATCTATAATTTGGATTATTATATATCAATTAGGATATATAGCAGCTGTAGGTGGGTTAGCAATCGCAATATGTAGCATAAAAGGATATGAGTTATTTGGTGGAAAATTAAATTTAACAGGAATAATAATTACTTCAATTATAACTATAATGCTCGTATATTTAGCTCAACATGTATCTTTAGGAATTGATATATATAATGCCTATAAAGAATTTGATATTACTATTTTTGACGCAATAAGATCGGTACCAGAATTTTTAGCAGAAGAATCTATTATGAGACCATTCTTCACAGACTTGATTGTTGGATATATATTAACATTGATAGGATCAGTGTCATACATAAGTAGAGCTTATAAGCAAAGCAATTATAAAATAGACGTACAAGAGATTAACCTTTAATTAAAGAGTGAAAGCATAATAAATTTTAAAATGGAAAACAAATAAAATTAAAGGATTTTATTTGTTTTTTATTTAAATTAACTTTGTTAAAATAAACCCAATTAGATATAATCATAGATGAGGTGATTAAGTTATGAAAGAGAAGATTTTCATTATTGAGGATGAAGAAAAAATTAGAAGAGAGCTAGGAACTTTTCTAAGTAGGTATGGCTATGATGTTGTAACCTCTGATAATTTTGAGAATATAGTAGAGGAAACCTTAAAGGCAGAACCTAATGTAGTGTTGTTAGATATAAATTTACCTTATTATGATGGATATTATATATGTAGAGAAATAAGAAAAACTTCCAATGTACCTATTATTGTTGTAACTAGCAGAGATAGTGATATGGATGAACTAATGAGCATGAATTTAGGAGCTGATGACTTCATTACTAAACCCTATAATACTCAAATACTTTTAGCTAGAATTGCATCAATTATCAGAAGAACTTATGGTAATAGTGATATGGAGATTTTTAGTTATAAAGGACTTAAATATAATCTTTCTACTAGTGAAATAGAGTTTGAGGATAAAAAGCAAGAGCTCACTAAAAATGAAAGTAAAATTATATATGTATTAATAAAAAATAAGGGAAAGATAGTGTCTAGAGATGAGCTTATGAAATGTTTATGGCAATCTGATGAGTTTGTAGATGATAATACTTTAACCGTAAATATAAATAGATTAAGAAAAAAAATAGATGAAATAGGAGCATTTGATTACTTACAAACTAAAAGGGGTCAGGGATATATTTTAGCTTAAAATTTTAGAGTGAATTAAAGCTAGAGGAAGGAAGTTTCAATGAAATTTAAGGATTATATAAAAGAAAAAATAGTTTTTATAATTATAAATTTAATGATACTTATATTTACAGGAATTTTATTAAAAGCATTAAATGTGGATGACTATGCTATTATTTTTGTAGGGGTTTTAAACTTTATAGGTGCATCATTATTTTATATATATGATTATTGTAATAAGAGGAAATACTATAAAAATCTTTTAGAAGGGCTAAATAATCTAGACAAGAAATATCTTATTTCTGCGGTTATGGAAGAACCAAATTTCTTAGAAGGAAAGATTTTATATGAAATAATTGAACAGACAGATAAAGCAATGAATGATGAAATAGCCACTTTAAATATAAAAAATAGTGAGTATAAGGATTATATAGAACTATGGGTTCATGAGATTAAAACACCTATAGCATCTAGTAGATTAACTATAGAAAATAATCCCTCCCCTATTACTAAGAGTATAGAGGAGGATTTGGAGAAGGTAGAGAATTACATAGAGCAGGCACTGTTTTATAATAGAAGTAATAATTTAGAGAAGGATTATCTGATTAGAGAAATTAGTATTAAACAATGTATTAATACAACTATAAAAAGAAATGCAAGAGTTCTTATTGAAAAAGGAATTCAAATTCAAATGGAAAATATAGATAAAGTGGTTTATGCAGATAGCAAATGGGTGGAATTCATAATAAACCAGATCATATCTAATTCCATTAAATATATGAAGTTGCCTAAAGGTAACAAGGAAAAGCTTATGGATGAAGATGATAAAAAACAGAGCATTATTAAAATATATTGTATAGAGAAGCAAGGAGAGATTATTTTAAATATAGAGGATAATGGTATTGGTATTAGTGAAAATTCAATAGGAAAAGTATTTGAAAAAGGATATACAGGCGAAAGTGGAAGAATATTTGGAAAATCTACAGGAATAGGATTATATCTTTGTAAAAATCTCTGTAAAAAGTTAGGACTTAGTATAAAAATAACATCTAAGAAGGGGTTAGGTACTACAGTATCCATATTATTTCCTATAAATAAATTGTTAATATTAAAAGATTAACTTATATCTATTTTACTGAGAACACTCAAGTATATTGCTAATGCTATACATTAGAATATGTAACATATTTAGTAGAGTCTAATATATTAATAATATATCAATTTAATTAGTTTATTAGTCTCTATTTTTAAGGGTTTGTAAAAGTTTAATTATTAAATTACTATTAATCAAAAAAAGAGTATCAAATATATAAGCCTATTTGATACTCTTTTTTCTTTTGTCGGTATATAATAAAAGATTAAGAGTTAATATTAATTTATGATAATATCATACAAGACACGTGTATATTTATAAATATTAATAATAAATATAAAAATACTAACACAATATAAAGAGTAGTAATCTTCTAATTGTAGTTACTAATCTTTAGATTTTAGTGCCTTAAATATTTAAGAGGAACATAAATTAATAATTTTAAATACTAGATTAGTATTTAATTTTGGAAGAGACTATTAATTAAATAATAAAATTAGGTATTCTAGTAACCATATATTTTATTACAAAGTTAGTATTTTCAACTTTTAATATAAATATTCAGAAATTATAAACAGAGTTCTTTGCTTCAGAGGAGGTTTTTTTCCACTGAAGTTTAGAAATCGTTATCCAGGGACGTAGTCGCTCTTTACTCACACTTTGAATAAGATGGAGTATTAGAGCGGGTAGTGATCGGATGAGGTTAACTATAATTAATTTGCCTTGAAAAATTCATCAAAAATAGATTATAACCTTTCATATGGTTAAGAGTGATAAATCCTTGAAAAGGCTTGAATATAGTCAAATTCTTGGATCTATATTAATATAATTTTAAACATTACAAAAATGTAAGCTTTCTGTTAGGTTTTCCTATGGATGGAGATTTTCTATACAGTTAATATATAGGTATAGGGAACAGGAGGAAAGAGAATGAATAAAGAAGTATTAAAAGTAAGCAATATAGAAAAATATTATGGAAGTAATGGAAATATAACTAAAGCTATAAATAACATTAGTTTTTCTGTAGAAGAAGGAGAATTCATAGGAATAATGGGAGCTTCAGGTAGTGGAAAAACAACTTTACTAAACTGTATATCTACAATAGATAAGGTGACTAGCGGTCATATTCATATTGAAGGAAAGGATGTAACCTCAATAAACTCTAAAGGTTTAGCTAAGTTCAGAAGAGAAAATTTAGGGTTTATATTTCAAGATTTTAATTTGTTAGATACTTTAACTGCCTATGAGAATATTGCACTAGCACTAACTATTAAAAAGGAAAATCACAAAGAGATTCATAAAAAAATTGAGGAAGTTGCTAAGAGTTTAAATATAGAGGAAGTTTTAAATAAGTATCCTTATGAAATGTCTGGGGGTCAAAAGCAAAGAGTGGCATCAGCTAGAGCCATTATAACAAAGCCATCTTTAGTACTTGCAGATGAACCTACAGGTGCTTTAGATTCAAAATCTGCAAAGATGTTACTAGAGAGCTTAGAAGATTTAAATTGTAAATTAAGAGCTACTATAATGATGGTAACCCATGATGCCTTTACAGCTAGCTATGCAAATAGAATTTTATTTATTAAGGACGGAAAGATATTTAATGAATTAATTAGAGGAAAGGATTCAAGGAAGGAATTCTTTAATAAGATCATTGAAGTGGTAACTCTACTTGGAGGTGACCAAAGAGATGTATTTTAAATTAGCTGCTAGAAATTTAAAAAGAAGCTTTAAGGATTATACTATTTACTTCTTAACCTTAGTATTTGGTGTATGTATATTTTACACCTTTAACTCCATTGAAGCTCAAAGCATTTTAATGGAAGTTAGTGAAATGCATAAAAATATGTTTCATCTAATAAGCAACATTATGGGAGTAGCATCTATATTTATTTCCTTCATATTAGGATTCTTGATAGTCTATGCTAACAGCTATTTAATTAAAAGAAGAAAAAAAGAGTTTGGAGTTTATATGACTTTAGGTATGGAAAACTCTAAGTTATCCTCTTTATTATTTATAGAAACTATGATGATAGGAGTAGTTTCTCTGGGATTAGGTCTTATATTAGGAATATTTTTATCACAAGGACTATCTGTTGTTACGGCGAAACTTTTTAATGTAGACTTAACTACTTTTAAATTTATATTTTCTATGGATGCATTTATAAAAACTATTCTTTGCTTTGGAGCTATATATTTTATAATTCTTATCGTTAACTCTATTACTGTAAGGAAGGTAAGGCTAATAAATTTATTGACTTCTGCTAAGGTTAATGAAAAAGTGAAGATTAAAAATGTATGGACTTCTGTAGTGATATTCATAATTAGTGTAGTAACTATAGGTTATGCATATTACATAGTGCTTAAAAATGGAATGTCTACTATTGATAAAAATATATTAATAGCTATTGGACTTGGAGCTGTGGGAACATTCTTGTTTTTCTTCTCCCTTGCAGGATTTTTACTTAAGGTTGTTCAAAGCAGTAAGAAGATATATTTAAGAAATTTAAATATGTTTGTATTAAGACAAATTAACAGCAAGATTAATACCACATTTATATCCATGACTTTTATATGTCTAATGCTATTTGTAGCTATTTGTACTCTTTCAGGAGGACTTGGAATAAGTACAGCTATGAATGCTGAGATTAAAGACCTAACACAGTTTGATATGAGCTTTTTTGACAATGGAGGAGCAGATGTAGAAACAGTGTTAAAGGAGCACAATGTAGATGTATCAAAATATGAAGATAACTATGTAAGTTATCAGTATTATGATAGTGGCGTTAGCTATAAAGATTTTTTAAGTGAAAAGGGATTAAAGAATGGAAACAATTATTATCCTGTATCTAAGAATTTAAATATTAATGTCATGAAAGTATCTGATTTCAATAAGATAATGAAAATGATGAATAAAGAAGAAATAAGTCTTAAAGCTGGAGAGTATGCAGTTTTTGGTGATATAAGTGATATGACTAAAAATCTGCAAGAAGCTTTAGATAATGGCAGAGAAATCAGTATAGGCAGCAACAAACTTAGACCTTACAATGGAAAGGCTTTAGATGTAGTAATTTACTCTTCTATGATGAAGCATAATATTTGTACATTTTTAGTAGAGGACTCACTAGTAGAAAATCTAACACCTATTATGGGTAATTTAAATATAAACTTTAGTGATGATGGAAGTGAAATAATAAAAGCTTTAGAAGAGAATATTAGAGGGAACTATGCAGATGGAAATCTACAGACTTATTATATAATCAGGAATGAAATAATAGAACAGTCTACTGGACTAGGAGCTTTAGCTTCATATCTAGCGATATACATGGGAATCATATTCCTAATCACATCAGCAGCAGTATTAGCACTTCAACAGCTATCAGAATCTGCAGATAATACAGAAAGATATAACCTTTTAAGAAAGGTTGGAGTAGAGGAAGCTATGATAAATCACTCTATATTAACTCAAGTAGCAATTTATTTTATGATGCCTCTATCCTTAGCTATAATCCATTCCATAGTAGGACTAAAACTAGCTTCCGATATAGTAGCAATATGGGGAGGAGCAAGTATGGTAGAGCATGTATTTATTGCAGCCTTTGTACTAGTTATTGTTTATGGTGGTTACTTCTTAGCAACTTATTTAGGAAGTAAAAAGATGATTAAAGGAAATTAGATATAAGTTTAAATTTTAAAGAATATTAAAATAGTGAAACTACATGAAAATCAATCTGATTTTTATGTAGTTTTTTTAAAAGTCTATATTAATTTAATAGGTAAATTCCATTCTTACTCAACCAGGGGATTCAATAAAACCATATGTATATGGTCTTCCCATTGTCCATTAATCTTTTGATATTTTCTAGATAGGCCTTCATTTTGAAATTTGAGTTTATTTAGTACATTTAAAGAAGAATAATTATTAGGCATAACGGTAGCCACAATTAAAATAATCTAGTACCTGTTTAGCGTAGGATTCATCTATGACCTTTAAAATAAGTCTCTCTGTTTCATATATCTTATACAAAATAAACACCTCTCAACTATTAAAGAATTTTAGCTACAAATACTATTATATAAGAAGCTGGGATAAGTAATGGTAGAGCAACAAAAGTCCCAATAGTTTTACTTCCTACCATGGCAATAACACAACTACGAAAATCTTCTTCAGGACACTTACCATCCATTACATCATCAGTCATAATGGATAGATGTGGATCTATAAATATAAGCATTAGAATGGTAGCAAAACCATTTATCACTGAGGATAGGGTTATACAAGTTGCCCTTAAATCAGGAACTATGGTACCAGCATAAATTGGTGCTAAAGATCCTACTGTTAATATTGCAACTGCAATTATATTATAAATTATTATTTTTAAAGGTAACTTTTTAAAATTAATTTTAGTTATACTTTCTTTCACTGGAATTGAAATACAGTCCTTTATATAGTGAATACCTGCCTTGGAAAAACTATGGATAATAAGCTTAGGTATAGATTTATCAATAGAAAAACGGATAACACCTTTATAAAATAATCTTTGAAAAGTAGGAATTAAAAATGCACCCACTATAGTGGCTATACCAGAAACTATTATGATTAACCTAAAAAGATTTAACACATCACTTCCACCTGTACTATTTTCAACAAACTTTGTTAATAGAGGAGTTTGAAAAGTTAAAGCTGTTCTTGATACTAAAGATAATATATTAAACACAGCAAAGGTAACTGCTATTTTACCAGTTCTAACACCTACGAGTCTTACAGAGTAAGCTAATGTACCGATTATGGCAATTATAAAATTTAAAATTAAAACAATTATAATTTGAGTGCTCAAAGTTATTCCTCCATCCTACTTTCAAATATATCTATATTTTTACAACAATTAGAAATTTATTAATAGTATATATCATATTTATAAATAAAACTAGATGGTTATAATTAGGAAGTTAACTCATTGATGAGAATCACATTTTTATTCGTATAATTAAAATTAAATTTTAATTTCATAGAGAAGGTGTGTAAAGATTAATAAAGAAAGTTCATAAACAATGTGATAAAATTGTATTAAATGTAGACATTTTATATTGATACTCTTACTAATTTAAATTGGATGTTTGGAATTTTAGCTATATTTATTCTGGGGAGTATAATTTTACTTTTTGCTTGCTGGAAAGATGTTGAGAATATGAATAGATAATTCTGAAGAAGTTTTAGTGTTTAAATTTATAAAACAATTATTATTAGCAATAAAATCAAAAGATATAAGCAAGAAGGGAGGTTTTGGGAAGAGTGAATGCTAATGTATTCATCTTCCTAAAAATCGTTATGAGAAAGATAGATTTAACAAGCTACCTAGAAGCTACAAAAGATTTAGATATATTTAGTATTGTAGTACTTCAACATGGTAAAAAAGTTGGAGAGTATCATAGGGAGCTAGAAAGAGTAAGACCACAATATTCAGTTACAAAAAGTTTTACTTCTACAGCTTTGGGAATTGCAGTGGATGAAGGTCTTTTATCATTAGAAGATAGAGTTATAGAATTCTTTCCTGAGGATATTCCAGAATGTCCATCAGATAATCTTAAAAATTTAAGAGTTAAACATCTTTTAAAAATGGCCGTAGGTCATGATAATGGATATTTAATGGCAGATGGTAGCTTTGGAACTACACCTAGGGGAGAGCTTTTAGAGGGAAATTGGGTAAAGTATTGTTTAAATCAACATTTTCCATATAAACCTGGAGAAAAATTTATCTATAATAATGCAGCAGCATATTTATCTGGAGTTATTGTACAAAAATTAAGTGGAGAACTTTTAGAGGATTATCTAATGCCTAGGCTTTTTGAGCCTTTAGGTATTAGTAAGCCTACTTGGGAAAAATGCCCTAGAGGATACAACTTTGGAGCTGGAGGGCTTGAACTAAAGGTGTCGGATTTAAGTAAATTTGGTCAGTTGTATTTACAAAAGGGAAATTGGGAAGGAACACAGTTATTATCAGAAGAGTGGGTTAAAGAGGCTACCTCAAAGCAGATTGATACTGATAATAGAGGTGATTGGGGCCAAGGTTATGGATACCAGTTTTGGATGGGAGAGCATAATTCATATAGAGCTGATGGTAAGTATGGTCAGTACTGTATAGTTTTAGAAAATGAAGATACTGTTATAGCAATAAACTCTCATGCAGCCCATGTTAGAAGAATCTTAGAAAATCTTTGGGTAGAGATTTGGCCGCAACTCATTAGAAAATAGGATTTAATTTAAATAGTTGATTTTTATAGACATTATTTGAATTAAAGGTTATTAAGGATTACTAAGAAATTTTATTTTTAGTAGTCCTTATTTTGTTTTGAGGTAAAAATTACTTAATAAGCCTTCACAAATATAACATTACATATTGTTGACAAGTTGTAAGTTAATGCTATACTAGGTGTATATACACATGTAAAGTCATATAGTGGAGGTGTGTAAACTTTGAATTTAAAAGAAGAAATATTAAAGTTAAAGAAAGAAAAAAATGCTTTAATTTTAGCTCATCTTTATGAGAGAGAAGAAATACAGGAAGTTGCAGATGTAGTAGGTGACTCATATTTTTTAAGTAAAAAAGCTAAGGAAAGCAATAAAGATATGACAATATTTTGTGGAGTTAAGTTCATGGCTGAGAGTGCTAAAATATTATCACCATATAAAAAGATATTAATTCCGGTGGATGATACAACATGTCCAATGGCTGATATGGCTACAATAGATAAACTTAAAGCTATGAAGTTAAAAAATCCAAAGGCAAAGGTAGTAACATATATAAACTCTAATGGAGATATTAAAGCTTTATCTGATGTATGTGTGACTTCCTCTTCTGCTAAAGAAATTTTAAATAACATAGAGGAAGAAGAAGTAATATTTCTTCCAGATAGAAATTTGGGGAGTTATCTACAGGAAAATACACCAAATAAGAAATTTATATTATATGATGGTTTTTGTCCTGTTCATGAAAGAATAGAAGCAGAAGAGGTTTTAAAATTAAAACATAAGTATCCCAAATTTAAAGTCTTAGTTCATCCTGAATGTTCTAAGAAGGTAAGAGATTTAGGTGACTTTATAGGAAGCACTTCTGGACTTATAGAGTATAGTACTAAGGATGAATCAGAAGGATTCATAGTAGTAACAGAAGAAGGCGTTCTTTACCAAATGAAACTAAAGAGTCCAAGTAAAACTTTTATACCTATAGAAAGTGGAATGATTTGTCCCAACATGAAAAAAATATCACTTAGAGATTTATATAATTGTTTACTTAAGGAGGAGTTTGAAGTACATATTGAAGAGGAATTAAGAGTAAAGGCTCATAAATCTTTAGAAAATATGCATCTTCTATCTAATAGATAAAATGAATAGGAAGTATGATGTATTAATTATAGGGACAGGCATTGCAGGACTTTATACTGCTTGTAATTTAAATAGTAAGTTAAAGATCTTAATAATAACCAAAAATAAATTAAGAGATTGTAATAGCTATTTAGCACAAGGTGGTATATCTACCTTAAGAAATATTGAGGACACAGATGTATTTATAGAGGATACTTTAAAGGCTGGAAATTATAAAAATAAAGTGGAAGCTGTAACTCAATTAGTTAAAAATTCTACTGATAATGTTAACAGATTATTAGAATTAGGAGTTAATCTTGATAAAGATTCAAAAGGGTTAAACTATACTAGAGAAGGTGGACATAGTAAGTTTAGAATAGTACACTCTAAAGATGAAACTGGTAAAGAAGTAATAGAAAAATTAATAAGTTATGTGTTTAGTAAAGGAAATATAACTTTATTAGAAGAAGCTAAGCTTCTAGATATAATTCAATATAAAAATATATGTATTGGTGGTATTATAGAATACAATAATGAAATTATAACTACTAATGCTAGGATTACAGTATTAGCAACTGGTGGGATTGGAGGAATATTTAATTCAACCACTAAATTTGAAACTATTACAGGAGATGGACTTAGTATTGCATTAAAGCATGGTATCCCTATAAAAGATATATCTTATCTTCAGCTTCATCCTACTGTTTTATATGAGGAGAATGTAAGAGGAAGAAAGCTACTCTTATCTGAATCACTTAGAGGTGAAGGTGGTAGAATAAAAAATATATATGGAGAAGAATTTGTAAATCCACTATTACCTAGGGATATAGTTTCAAGAGAAATTCTCAAAGAGATATATAAAACACCACAAACTCCATACGCATTCTTAGATATAACTAGTAAGCCTAAAGAATTTTTAATTAATAGATTTCCTTATATTTATGATCAATGTTTGAAACGTGGTTATAATATGGATAAAGACTTAGTACCAATTGCTCCAGCTCATCATTACTGTATGGGAGGGATTCAGGTAGATTTAAAAGCGAGGACATCTATGAAGAATTTATATGCAGTGGGAGAGGTTAGTTGTACTGGAGTTCATGGTAGTAACAGATTAGCAAGCAACTCTTTGCTAGAAGGATTAGTTTTTAGCAAAAAGGCAGCAGAACATATTAATTTAATTGTAAATGAGGAAGAAGATAAATTAAAGGGGGAGCTAGTTGAAAGAATAAATTTTAAAGAAATGAATAAAATTAGAATTACTAATAAGAAATATCAGCACAAATTTATTAATTATTTAAAGGAAAAGGTAAATGTTGAATATGTTAAACTTTTTAATTGTTGATGATATTATTAAAGAGGCTTTAAAGGAAGATTGTCCCTATGGTGATGTAACTGTATCAACTATAATATCTCCAAAAGAGAGAGCAAAGGTAGACTTAATAGCTAAGGAAGATGGTATAATTTGTGGATTAGAAGTTTTTAAAAGAGTTTTTCACATTTTAGGAGATGTTGAAGTTAAACTTTTTATAGAGGATGGATATAAAGTTAAAAATACTATGGTGATTGGGGAAGTTATAGGTAATGCAGGAAATATATTAATAGGGGAAAGATTAGCTCTTAATTTACTTCAAAGGATGAGTGGTATTGCTACTCTAACTAATAAATACGTAAGAAAGCTAGATGGATTAAAAACAAAAATACTTGATACAAGGAAAACTACACCTAACTTAAGAATTCTTGAGAAATATGCAGTTAGGATAGGAGGAGGAGTAAATCATAGGTTTTCTTTATCCGATGGAATACTTATTAAAGATAACCATATAGGCTATGCAGGAGGAATAAAAGAAGCTATTGAACTATCAAGAAGAAATTCTTCTTTTATAAGAAAGATAGAAGTAGAAGCTGAAACTAGAGAACAAGTTCTTGAAGCACTAGAAGCAGGAGCTGATATAATTATGCTTGATAACATGAGTCCAGATTTAGCAAAGGATATGGTTAAACTAATAGATGGACGAGCAGTAGCAGAATGTTCGGGAAATATAACATTAGATACTGTTTTAGAGTATGGAAAAACTGGGGTAGACTATATTTCATCTGGAGAATTAACTCATTCAGTAAAGGCTCTTGATATATCTTTAAAGAACTTTAGAAAAATATAAAGAAAATAAAATAATAATGATATAATCTTCTTAAAAAGCTATCTTAAAATAAGTTAAGTTTCATAAATCTTAATAATTATTTTAAGATAGCTTAATTTTCTTTATTTTATAATAAGTTGAGTTAAGAAATAAAACTAAATAAATATCAATAGAATAGTTGAAAGGATAAATTATGAGAATTAATAAATTATTTAGTAACCTTGGAATTTGTTCAAGAAGAGAGACTAATAGACTTATAGAAGAAGGTAGGGTGAAGGTAAATGGAGTTCTTTCTATTCCAGGCCAATGGGTAGAGAGTGAGGATGAAATTTTAATTGATGATAAGCCTATTATGGCAAAGAAAAAAATTTATATAGCCTTTAACAAGCCTGTAGGAATTACATGTACCTCAGCTAGTGAAGTGAAGGATAACATAATTGATTTTATAAATTATGAAGAATATATATTTCCTGTGGGAAGATTAGATAAGAAATCTCATGGATTAATTCTTATGACTAATGATGGTGATTTAGCTAATAAAATATTGAACTCTGATAATTATCATGAAAAAGAATATGTAGTAACTGTAGATAAACCTATTGATAATAATTTTATAAATCACATGTCCACAGGAGTATATATTCTGGGAGAAAAGACAAGACCATGCAAAGTTATAAAAATAGATGAATATATCTTTAAAATTATATTAACTCAAGGATTAAATAGACAGATTAGACGAATGAGCAAAGCCTTAGGATATAATGTAATAGAGCTGGAAAGAATAAGGATTTGCTCTATAAATGTAGAAGGAATATATCTAGGTAAGTGGAGACATCTTAGTGAGGAAGAAGTTAGACAATTAATACTCTATGGTAACTAATTTAATAATTAGATTAAGCATTACATTAAAAACTTTTATTGCAATGTTGATAAAAAATTTATATAATGTTAATAGAAAATGAACGAATGAAAGATATATGAGATACTGGGGGGAAAAAAATGTATTGTAAGAATTGTGGAAAAGAAATAGATAATAATGCAGAAATATGTCCATTATGTGGAGTGAGAGTAAAGGAAGCTATACTGGAAAAGGTAGATAACCCATCACACTTCGCTGGAGTTGCGTCATGCTGTTTTCCTATAGTAGGAATAATTTTATATTTCTTATGGAAAGATGAAAAGCCTAAGTCAGCTAAGACTGTTTGCTACTGGATGATAGGCGGAATAGTGGCTTGGGTATTGTTTTATTTTATCTGTATTGCTATAGGATTTGCGTCAGAATCAATATACTATTAAAATTAAATGAAAACTATGGATAAGGTACTATATTACATGTTTTTATGTCATAGAATGCCTGAAAGATCTTTTTTTCATAAAGGAAGGCAATTTCCTATATGTGCAAGATGTACTGGGATACTAGTAGGATATTTATTCGGAATTATATATGCTATACTGTCTAAAAAAATGCATATTTTATTTGAACTTTCACTTTTAATTCCCATAACCATTGATGGATTTGGACAATTGCATGGATATTGGATAAGCAATAATGCAAGAAGATTATTAACAGGAATTCTTGCTGGAATTGCTACAATAGGATTTTTTAGAATTGCTATGGTTCTAGGACTTAACACTGGAAGATACATATTTGAATTAATTATGAAATAGAAAGACATCCTAAAATTTTAGGATGTCTTTCTGTTTATGTAAAAACAGCTAATATAAAGAATACGTAAGTTAAATTAGCTAATAATAAGTAGATAATCTAATTATTTATAGTAAGGATGTTGGCTTTATGTATGATAAATTGGTAAAGAAATTTAATATAAATACATACTCTATGCTAAAACATGGCTCTGTGGCTGTAATAACTCTATTTGGAGTGGGTATATTATTTGGAGTTAAAAATATGATGATAGCATTTCCAATAGCTCTAACATCAAAGGTTATGGGAAGACAAAACTTTCAGGTTAAAACCTTTAGCAAAGCTATTAAAATAATTCTTGTTGATTTAATTATTGTTTTAACGGCCTATCTTTCATCTATTAATATTTGGTGGGGAATACCTATAAACTTTTTCGCTATTTTTCTTATAATGTATACCATAGTGTCGCCCTATGATTTAACCTTTTATAAGCCCTTTATAATGCTATATGTATTTACCCAATATACTCAGGTATCACTAGGAGAGCTTCCCTTTAGGGTTTTAGCTGTGATCTTTGGGGTTTTGATAGTTGTAGGCTTAAGTTTTATAAATAGAGTAAATGAAAGGTCTACTCTAGGAAAGAGTGTACAGGAAGCTTTCACTCTAATAGATAATCAATTTGAAAATATATTAATTGGAGAGTATGATAATACCATAGAAGATAAATGCTCAAAAATTATGAGGGACATAGCTTATAAGGTTTATGTAACAAGGCATAGAAAATACTTAACTACTAACCTAGGAAAAGTCCAGTTTAAGATATTTATTAATGTAGAATATTTTAATTTATACATGATTAATATATATAAATATGTAAAGGATTCAATTATTTCTAAGGTTTATGTAGAAGATTTAAAAGAAATAATAAAAGATATAATAGAGCTATGTAAAGATAACTTAGACATTCAAGTTTTACAAGAAAATATAGAGCTGTTTATAAAAAGATGGGATAAAGATAAGGAGTATCATTTAGAGATATCCTTAATGTTGGAAAGTTTTGTTAATAGTATTAAAGAGCTGAGATCTATAGGAAAAAGAGGTTCTAATAAGGTATATAAAGAGTGGGCTAGGGCTGATATCGATAAAACTAGGGTGACCTTTAAAGAATATTTTAGACCTGATACTATAAGATTTAAATTTGCTATTAGAATGGCTATAACTCTTACTGCAACACTACTTATTGGAGAATTTTTAGGTTTTTATAAAGTGATATGGGCAGTTATAACTATAATGTCTATTATGCAACCCTATTATGAAGATACTATTGAAAAAGCTAGAGATAGAGTTATTGGAAATGTATTAGGTATTTTATTTACAGGGATATTTATTAATGTGGTAGATTCTAGGATAGTTACTTTAGGAATTTTAACTATTTCTCTTTATTTAATTTATGCTTTTAAAGAATACTATAAAATATCACTATTTACTGCTATATCTTCTATATGTATAGCTTCTTTCACTGAAAATATTAATGTACTAGTTTTTTATAGGGTGATATACGTAATTATAGGAGTAGTTATTGTAGTCATGGCTAATAAATTTATATTTCCATATAAATTGAAGGATGGAGTAGAGCAGCTTATAGATAAAATTGCTAGACTAAATAAAAGACTTATAGAAGACAGTATGGAATTTTTACAAAGGAATAAGCGGGTTCATGAAATAAGAGATTTAATTATTCATTCCACTCTTTTATGTCAGAAGCTTTATATGAGAAATCTTCAATATAATGATGAGGAAATTAATAGATTTATAAATATTAATAACAAATATGTAATAGAAGTAGGTTATAAAGTATTAATTGTATATGGTAAAAGTCAAGAGATTAAAAAAGAAAGTATAGAATTTATACTAGAGCTGTACAGAGATTTTAATAATGATATACGTTCTATGTAAATTGTGAATAAAATAAAATTTGTACTTATATTCCAGAAGATTAAAATAAGGAGTTGATAATATGAAAAGAATTGTATTAGGTGGAGGATGCTTTTGGGGTGTAGAAGAATTTTTCTCTAGAATCAATGGGGTAATGAATACCGAAGTGGGATATGCCAATGGTAGAACAGAAAATCCTACCTATGAGGATGTGTGTTATGGCAACACATATTTTGCAGAAGTATGTTTGATAGACTATGATGAAAATATAATTTCTTTAGAAGAAATACTTAATAAATTTTGGTCTATTATAGATCCAACGACACTAAATAGACAAGGAAATGACATAGGAAGTCAATATAGAACAGGCATTTATTACGTTGATAAAGTAGATGAAGAAATTATTATAAAAAGTGTAGATAATCTACAGAAAAATTATATAAAGAAAATAGCCACAGAGATAAAACCTTTAGAGAATTATTATAAAGCAGAAGAGTATCATCAAAGGTATCTAAAGAAAAATCCTAATGGATACTGTCATATACATTTAGATTAATAGAAGGTTCAATACAGTTTTTATAATACTGCTGTATTGAGCCTTTATGCTATTATAATATAAAAGATATAAAAAATAATATAGATAATATAAAGGAGAGATAATCATGGGATGGATCCAAGACATAAAAGATTATATACCCTATAATGAGGAGGAAGCACAAGATAAAAATGTAGCTTTATTAGGCATAGAGCAATTTGATAATCTACTTACTAGAGAAAACCCATTAATTCATACAAGTAGCTCAGGATATATCGTAAATAAGGATAGGACTAAAGTTTTAATGATTCATCATAATATTTATAAAACTTGGTGCTGGACGGGTGGACATGCAGATGGAGAGGCGGATTTACTTCATGTAGCAATAAAGGAAGCTAAAGAAGAAACAGGAGTAGAAAATATAAGAGCGATTACTCCTGAAATACTATCTTTAGATATACTAGAGGTGATAGGACATTTTAAAAGAGGTAAATATGTATCTCCTCATCTTCATTTATCCATTGCTTATTTATTAGAAGCTGATGAAGGTGATGAACTTAAAGTAAAGGAAGATGAAAATAGTGGTGTTGCATGGATTCCTATTAATGAAATTCATAAATATAGTAATGAATCTAATATGATTAAACTATATGAAAAATTTAATGAAAAAATAAAAAATAGAGGATGGTAATACTTTGATTATAAGAGAATTTAATATAGAGGATATGGATGAAGCTACAGGAAGAAAAGAGTTAATGATGGAATGGGAAAAATAATTACTTCACTTGAAAAGTCTATGAAAATTTTATCTTACACTTTTGTAATCTTCATGTAATGTAAATAAATATGAAAAAGCATACTTATTACCTATAATCATAGCAGTAGATAATTTATTTTGGAGGTTAAATTTTATGAGAAAATTAGATTCTTTTACTTTAAAGGTTATAGCTATGATATTTATGCTTATGGATCATATTCTAACTTATATAGGAACTAATGGAGGAGTAAGTATTCCAATATGGTTTGGATATTTTGGGAAGATTGCTGCACCTATATTCTTTTTCTTAATAGTTGAAGGATTTTTCCACACCAGAAGCAAAAATAAGTACATGTTAAGGTTATTTGCTTTTAGCGGAGTAATGCTAGTTGTAGATTATATACTAGGTATTCATAATAATATATTTTTATCTCTTGGACTTTCAGTAGCACTTTTAACATGTATTGATAAAGCTAAGGAGACACGTAAAAATAATGAAAATTATATTATATGGGTAATGGTTTCTGTAATTGCGTTAGTATTAGAGTTGTTTACTGAGGCTTCACTTTATGGCGTTGCAATGACATTAATATTTTACTTCTTAAGAGAAAAAAAGGGTGTTATGGCCTTAGTATATATAATCTCTAGTATTCTTCCTGTATTTTCAGGGCTTGGAAATGGAGAATTATTTTTAGAATCTATATTGGTTTGGGATTATCAATGGATGATGGTGTTTGCTATAATTCCTATACTAATGTATAACGAAAAATTAGGTATTAATAATAAGCTTACTAAATGGATATTTTATTGTTTTTACCCAATACATCTTATAGCAGTAGTACTTATTGGAAGGATATAAAATTTTAAATATGAAACTTTTTAAATATGTAGTTTTAACAGTATTATGTTAGAATACAGATAAATATTAAGGAGGCTTTGCAAAAATATTGCTAATCTAAGATTAGGTCATTTTGCAAAAGCCCATATATTAAAAGTTAATAAATTTTATGGTAGTCAACTATATAAGCTACTTTTAGTTAAGCCATATTTCCTTATATAGTAATTCTTATTAGCTGTAATTTTTTCTATTGCATATAATAATCTATCAATTTCATCTATTGTATTATAAAAGCCAAAGCTAATCCTAACCATACCAGGTTGTATATCTTTAGATACAAGAGTCATCTCTTCTATCATTGAATAAGGGATTTTTAAAAGTCTTTGTAGGTATGGATGAGCACAGAAGCATCCACTTCTTACAGCTATTCCGAATTCAAAAGATAATGTTTTAGCAACTATAGTATGATGCATTCCTTCTATATTAAATGGAATAATACCAACTTTATTTTTAAAGTCACCACAATTACCATATAGTATTACTGAGTCTATAGATTGAAGATTTTTTGTAGCATATATGGCTAAATAGTTTTCATATTCATCTATATTTGACATCCCAATTTTTGAAAGCTCGTTGATAGCAGCACTTAAGGCTATTGATCCAATAACGTTTGGAGAGCCTGCTTCTTCCTTATCAGGGGAGGTCGTCCATATTACTTTATCATGAGATACAAACTTAATAGTACCACCACCAGTATGATCAGGCTCATATTCATTAAAGAAGTCTTTTGGTCCAATTAATACACCACAACCAAATGGGGCATAGATTTTATGTGCTGAAAATGCAACAAAATCAATGGGACCTAAGGGTAGATGAGGGCCTATAGAAAATTTACTATGAGGGATTAGTTGAGCTCCGTCCACTAAAATTTTAGCTCCATAACTGTGGGCTAGATTTGCTATGGTGTATATGGGATTCTTAATGCCAGTTACATTTGAAGCTCCAGTGATTGCAACTAAAGAAATTCTTCCATTATATTTCTCTAATTTAGATCTTAAATCCTTCATATCTAAACAACCGTCTTCATCTATTTCTACATATTTAACTTCAAAATTTTTTCTCCATGGTAAATCGTTAGAATGATGTTCCATAGAAGTGGATAGAATAATTGAACCTTTATCCTGGCTAGCTAATATATTAGCTAGTTTATTTATAGCTTCGGTACAATTCTTTACATATATAACATCCATCATATCACTATAATCATTTACGAAAAATTTCACAATTTCCCTTGAGTTATCATACATGTGAGTGGATAATTGTGATTTATATCCATCTCCCCGATGTATGGATGAATAATAAGGAGAAAATTTTATTACTTCATCAATTACAGATTTTAATGGAGGCGTTGTGGCTGCATTATCGAAATTGATGCCTATGCAGTATGATTTATCTATTAGTGGAACCCTAACATCTAAGCCATAAACTAAATTTCTATATGGGTTATCCTTAAAGTTACTCATTTTTTACCTCCTTAAATAAATAGTTGTTACTATATATTATTAGAAACATATTTTATTGGTGCAGATATAAAAAGAATAGTTGACATAAATACTCTGATTTGATATTATTAAATCATAGTAAAGTACTCAACATTAAGGAATGATTTTATGAAGTTATCAACTAAGGGAAGATACGGAGTTAAGGCTATGGTTGACTTAGCTATTAATTACGGAAAAAGCCCTATATCAATTAAGAGTATTTCAAGTAGACAAAATATTTCAGAATACTATCTTGAACAGTTATTTTCGGGGTTAAGAAAAGCTGAGCTAATAAAAAGTATTAGAGGATCCAGCGGAGGATACATCTTAGCAAAGGATCCAAAGGAAATTACAGTGTATCAGATATTAGAGGTACTGGAAGGTCCCATAGAAATTTCAACTTGCCTAGAAAGTGATGGTTGCAATAATATTGATTGTTGTGCAACTAGAATAGTTTGGAAAAAGATTAAGGACAGCATTGATTCTGTGACAACCTCAATAACTTTACAGGATATTGTAGATGATTATTCTAACATATTGAAGATTAAAGGAGTGAACCTAGATGAATAAGCTAGTTTATATGGATTATGCGGCAACAACACACACAAAACCAGAAGTATTAGAGGAGATGTTACCTTACTTTACGGAGTTTTATGGTAACCCATCATCTATATATTCCATTTCAAGGGAAACTAAAAAGGCAGTAGATAAAGCAAGAAATAGAGTAGCAAAAGCTATTAATGCAGATCCAACAGAAATATATTTTACTGGTGGAGGATCAGAGGCAGATAACTGGGCCATTAAAGGAATAGCTCTTGCTAATAAAAATAAAGGAAATCATATTATAACTACTAAAATAGAGCACCATGCAGTGCTTCACACTTGTGAATATCTTGAGAAGCAAGGATTTGAAGTAACTTATCTAGATGTAGATGAGGAAGGCTCTATTAGATTAGAAGATCTTAAAAATGCTATAAAGCCAACTACTGTATTAGTAACTATTATGACTGCTAATAACGAAATTGGAACCATACAACCTATAAAAGAAATTGGTGAAATATGCAAAGAAAGAAAAGTTTTCTTCCATACAGATGCAGTTCAAGCTATAGGTCATATAGATATGGATGTTAAGGAAATGAACATAGATGCATTATCTCTATCAGGACATAAAATTTATGGACCTAAGGGAGCTGGAGTCCTATACTTAAGAAAAGGTATAAGGATTCATAATTTAGTGCATGGTGGAGCTCAAGAGAGAAATAGAAGAGCTGGAACAGAAAACGTGGCAGGAATTGTAGGTTTAGGCAAAGCTATAGAATTAGCTATAGAAAATCTAAAAGAAGAAAGAGAAAGATTAACTTATTTAAGAGATAAACTTATAAAGGGATTACTTGAAATTCCATATTCTAAACTTAATGGACCTGTAGGAGATAGAAGACTTCCAGGAAACGTAAACATTAGTTTTGAATTCATCGAAGGAGAATCTGTACTTTTAATGCTCGATGCTAAAGGGATATGTGCATCTAGTGGAAGTGCATGTACATCAGGCTCTTTAGACCCATCTCACGTTTTATTAGCTATAGGACTTCCACATGAAGTTGCTCATGGTTCATTAAGACTTTCAATGGGTGCTAAAACAACAGAAGAAGAAGTAGATTATGTAATAGAAACTGTACCTGCAATAGTGCAAAGACTTAGAGATATGTCACCGCTATACGACAGTTTTATAAATGGAAAATGCAAAAGCTTTTTTAATAAGGAGGATAAATAATTATGATATATAGTGAAAAGGTAATGGATCATTTTACAAACCCAAGAAATGTTGGTGAAATAGAAGATGCTAACGGAATTGGAGAAGTTGGAAATGCTAAATGTGGAGATATAATGAGAGTTTACTTAAAGGTTGAAGATAATAAAGTTGTAGACTGTAAATTTAAGACTTTTGGATGTGGATCTGCTATAGCATCTTCAAGTATGGCTACAGAATTAATAAAAGGTAAGAGCTTAGATGAAGCATGGACACTTTCAAATGTAGCTGTAGCAGAAGCTTTAGATGGGCTTCCACCAGTTAAAATGCACTGTTCAGTTCTTGCAGAAGAAGCTATTCATAAAGCTATAAATGATTATAGACAAAAACAAGGATTACAACCTTGGGATTATGAAGAGCATGACGATATACATGACCAAGTTCATGGAGAATAGGTGTGATACTCAGATGAAGAAAAAAGTTGTAATAGGGATGAGCGGAGGAGTTGATAGTTCTGTAGCAGCATATCTTTTAAAAGAACAAGGATACGATGTTACTGGAATAATGATGAAACTAGCTCCAGATAATCCTGAATATGCGGAAAATGAAGGAGGTTGTTGCTCTCTTTCAGCAGTTAATGATGCTAGAAGAGTTGCTGATGTTTTAGATATACCTTTCTATGTTATGAACTTTAAAGCTCCATTTAAGGAACATGTAGTAGATAATTTTGTAGAGGAATATTTTAACGGAAGAACTCCAAATCCGTGTATAGAATGTAATAGAAAAATAAAATTTGAAGAGTTTTTAAGAAAAGTTCAAGGTTTAGGTGCTGATTATATTGCTACTGGGCACTATGCTACTATAGATTTTAAAGATGAAAGATATAGATTAAAGCGTTCAGAAGATGATAGAAAAGATCAAACTTATGCTTTATATACCCTAACTCAAAATCAGTTGGCGCACACTTTAATGCCTTGTGGAGCTTATTCTAAAACTGAAATTAGAGCTATTGCTGAAAAAATAGGTCTAGAGGTCTTTAGAAAGAAAGACTCTCAAGAAATCTGCTTCATACCTGATAATAATCATGGTAATTATATAGCTAGATTTAGTGGAAGAGAAGTTGCACCTGGAAATTTTGTGGATAAAAACGGAAAGGTTTTAGGGAAACATAAGGGTATAGTTTATTATACTATAGGGCAGAGAAAAGGACTTGGAATTGCTCTTGGAAAACCCGTATTTGTAACGAACATAATCCCAGAAAGAAATGAAGTAGTTTTAGGAGATGAATTAGAAATCTTTAATACTACCCTTATTGCTAAAGATATAAATTTAATTCCTATGGATAAAATAGAAGGAGAGATTATGGTAGAGGCTAAGGTGAGATATTCAGCTAAACCTGCTCCTGCTAAGCTAACTCAGATAGATGAAAATCATATTAAGTTAGAGTTTGAAACACCTCAACGTGCTATAACAAAAGGACAGTCTGTTGTTTGCTATCAAGGAAACATAGTTGTTGGTGGAGGAATTATTGAGAAAGTTATTAAATAATAAAATGTAATTTAGCTCCAAAAGAATAAATTATAGCTTAATTTAAAGTGCAATAAAAAGGTGTGAATAATATGTTAGGGTTGTCTTAAAGTAATTTGTCTAGACTTATTAGTAAGTGTAAGCTAGTATACTTTAAGGCAATCCTTGATGCTATTCTAGGAGGTATTTTTATGGATTATAGTGATAAAGTTCTAGAACATTTCTATGCGCCAAGAAATGTAGGTACTTTACCTGATGTTGATGGTATAGGTGAGTGCGGGGATGTAAGGTGTGGAGATGTTATGAAGATATATTTAATTATAGAGAATAATATAATTAAAAAGGCTAAATTTATGACCTTTGGTTGTGGATCTGCCATCGCTTCATCTAGCATTGCCACAGAACTTATTATTGGAAAGACTTTAGAAGAAGCCTGGAATCTTACTAATGAATCTGTTATAGAAGCTTTAGATGGATTACCATCTTCTAAAATTCATTGCTCCGTACTTGCAGAACAAACTATACACAAGGCTATTAATAATTATAGAGAATCTTGTGGTCTTGAAAAGTGGAAAGATAAGTATGATGAAGAATAGATAATAGCTATAGTTACATAGCACAGCTTAATTTAATATTAGTATAAACTCTCTTTAAATAGGCAAGGATAGAAATATAATTTCCTATGAAGGGAGTTTATTTTATGGCTAAAAGTAGAGATTATATATATATGGATGTGATTAATATCCAAGGTAAAAAGATAGGATATATAAAGGATTTATTAGTTGATTTTAATAAAGGGGAAGTGATAGGGTTTAAGATTAATCCGTATAGGTTATTTGGTAAGGATTTTAACGTGCTTAAGGAAAATATAGTATATTATAAGTCACAACTCGTAATTAATAATATAGTTAAGGAGAAATATTTAGAATTTTCGACTATTATGAATATGCATGTAATAGATAAATACTCTAATATACTAGGATTAGTAAGTGAGATCATATTTGATGATGATAATTTTAAGATAAAAGGTATTGCAGTAAAAGATTATAATATTTTCACCATGTTTAAAAAGAGAAGTATTTTATTAAAATCGGATTTAATATTAGGAGATGAGTATATACTGTACTCAACAGAAAATACTAGTATATCTTTAAAATGTATGCCTAATATAGGGAATGGAAAAGCTGCAAGTAAGGATGTATATTATGAAAAGGATTGATTGGAACTGGAATGTCATAAGTAAATTAGTAATAGCCTTATTAAGCGTTGGTATAATAATATTTTTATTATGGAAGTTTCCTATTTTTACAGAGGTATTAGGAGTAATTATAATATCCTTTATAATTTCATATAGCATTAGGCCTTTTCATAAATTATTTACAGAAAGAGGTGTCAATAGAAAGTTAAGTGCTTTAATAGTAATTCTATCTATTATACTGTTTATAGTTGCAATATTTTCTATTTTGATTCCTTGGATATATAGTGAAAGTGCGAATTTTGCAGAAGTAATAGGAGAGATGAAAAGCTATTATGAAAGAATTACTGCAGACGCTAAATATATTACAGATAGTCCTTTTATTAAGGAAGTACTGTATAATTCCTATGAAAAGCTTAAAGTCACACTTATGGTAGTTGTGTCAAATTCTTTATCAAAAATTTTATCCATAGCTGAGAATATGCTATTGCTATTTATAATACCAACTTTAGTATATTTCTTTTTAAGTGACGGGAATCATATTTCAAAGGGGATAATGAAATATATTCCATTTAATAATAAATATGCCATTAGAAGAGCCCTAAATCACATTGATAAGGTAATGGAGAGATATATAATAACTCAATTTGAATTATGTGGAATAATTGGTATACTGACCTTTATAGCACTAAAGACTAGCGGTATAAAATATGCTCTAATATTATCTTTGGTTAATGCAATATTTAATATAATACCGTACTTTGGACCAGTTATAGGGGCAATTCCTATAATCATAATAGCTCTATTAACATCAACTAAAAAGGCTATTATAGTTATATTTTGGTTATTTGTAATTCAACAACTAGAAGGGGATATTATATGTCCTAAAATTTTAGGTGAAACTGTGGATTCTCATCCAGTAACCATACTACTGCTACTTATAATAGGCGGTAGTATAGGAGGTATTATAGGTATGATTCTTGTAATTCCAGTATGGGTAATGATTAAAATAGTAGTAGAAGAAATAGATTATTATTTATTTTAGCTTAGAATTATTGACAATTAGTAAAATGCTAAATATAATTTATCATATAAGTAGGGAACCCAAATCTACGATTTGGTGTGAATCACTTACTCAGTGAGCGTAGTGAGTCGAGTTTCATTTAAGTAGAGAACCCAAATCTATGATTTGGTGTGAATCACTTACTCAGTGAACGTAGTGAGTCGAGTTTCATTTAAATAAATATGAAGTAATGATAAGAATTAGTAGGTATGAGAAGCTTTCAGAGAGAAAGTGGATGGTGAAAACTTTCAGTGGAACATATTGAAGCTGTCTTGGAGCTATAATTAATTAAGAGATACTAGTTAATCTAGTATAATTAGGGTGGTAACGCGGAAACCTTTCGTCCCTTTTAAGGGAGGAGGGTTTTATTTTTTTATTTTTTAAATTTTATTTTAGTGAAAATTGAATAAAAGTCACTGATAATAGAAAGAATTAGGAGGAATGAAATATGAACAATATGAGTTTAAATGAAATAAGAGAAAGTTTTTTAAAGTTTTTCGAAAGTAAAGAGCACTTAAGACTTAATAGCTTTTCTCTAGTACCTAAAAATGATAAAAGCCTTTTACTAATAAATGCTGGTATGGCACCACTAAAGCCATATTTCACTGGTATTCAGACACCGCCAAGTAAAAGAGTTACAACTTGTCAAAAATGTATTAGAACTGGAGATATTGACAATGTAGGAAAAACTTCAAGACACGGTACTTTCTTTGAAATGTTAGGAAACTTTTCTTTTGGAGATTATTTTAAAGAAGAGATCATAGTATGGGCTTGGGAGTATATAACAGAGGTTTTAAAAATATCAAAGGATAGACTATATGTAACTATATATCTTGAGGATGATGAAGCGTTTGATATTTGGACTGCGAAAACTGACATAGATCCAAGTAAAATTTTTAGATTAGGCAAAGAAGATAACTTCTGGGAGCATGGTGCTGGTCCATGTGGTCCGTGTACAGAAATTCACTATGATAGACAATCGAATCTTCCACAAATAAAGACTACTGAAGAATTCATTAAAGCTAGTGATGAGGATAGAATAATTGAATTTTGGAACTTAGTTTTTACACAATTTGATGGAGATGGTAAAGGTGGATATGAGAGATTAGCCAATCCTAATATAGATACAGGAATGGGATTAGAGAGAATATCTACTATAATGCAAGGTGTGGATAATATCTTTGAAGTAGACACAATTAAAGATGTTTTAAATGCAGTTTGTAAAAAATCTGGGAAAACTTATGGTGATAATAAAGACTTAGATGTATCTATAAGAATAATCACTGATCATATAAGAAGTTTAACTTTTATGATTGGAGATGGAATTTTACCGTCTAATGAAGGTAGAGGATATGTCTTAAGAAGACTTCTAAGAAGAGCTGCACGACACGGAAGAATTTTAGGAATTTCAGGTATATTCTTAAATGAACTTTGTGATGTAGTTATTAAAAGTTCAAAGGATGCTTACGGAGAGCTAGAAGAGAAAAAAGATTATATTAAAAAGGTTATAGGTTTAGAAGAAGAGAGATTTGAAGAGACTATAGATCAGGGTATGGATATATTAAAGTCTTATATTGATGAGATGAATACAGAAAGCACAAAGATTTTAAGTGGCGAAAAAGCATTTAAACTTTATGATACTTTTGGGTTTCCGGTGGAGCTTACTGAAGAAATTTTAGTTGAAAAAGGAATGAAAATTGACTTTGAGGCTTTCCATAAAGAAATGGAAAATCAAAGGAATACAGCAAGAGCTGCAAGGGGTACATCAAACTACATGGGAAATGATGAAGGTGCCTTGAATAATATTCCAATAGAAATAACTACTGAGTTTTTAGGGTATGGTACTACAGACAGTAAAGGTAAAGTATTATTCATGGTAAAAGATGATGATTTTATCAATGATGCTGGAGAAGGGGAAAAGTTTGTAGTTGTTACTGACAAAACTCCATTTTATGCAGAAATGGGAGGTCAAGTAGGAGATATTGGAATTATAGAGACTGATAAATTCCAGGGAAAAATTTACGATTGCAAAAAGAGTACTAGAGGTCATATTCTTCATTTTGTAGAAGGCATCAAGGGAGAGCTTAAAATAAATGACATGGTTCAGCTATCAGTAGATTCAGCTATGAGAAATAACATATGTAAAAACCATACTGCTACTCATATGCTTCACGAAGCTTTAAAAGAAGTTTTAGGAGATCATGTAAACCAAGCAGGATCTTATGTAGATGGAGATAGATTAAGATTTGACTTTACTCATTTCTCAGCTATGACACCTGAACAGTTAAAAGAAGTTGAAGAAGATTTAAATAGCCAAATTCTTAAAGCCTATGAAGTTAATACGGAAGTTATGTCTATAGATGAAGCTAAGGCTAAGGGAGCTGTTGCTCTATTTGATGATAAGTATAAAGAGGATGTTAGAGTTGTATCTGTAGGTGGATATAGCAAGGAGCTATGTGGTGGAACTCATGTTAAAAACTCAGGAGAAATAGGCTTATTCAAGATTTTAAGTGAGAGTGGTGTAGCAGCTGGAATTAGGAGAATTGAAGCTGTTACAGGTATTAAATCTGAAAGTTATGTAAATGAAAAAGAAGAATTATTAAAAGAAGTATCAGCGGTATTAAAGTGTGGAGAAAAGGATTTATTAAACAAATTAAATGGGTTACTTTCCACTTTAAAAGAAAGAGAAAAGGAAATTCAAGGGCTAAAAGAAAAATTAGCTAGTGGTATTGAAGATGAAATAATTAATAAAGCTGAAAATATTAAAGGGATTAATGTAATTGCTGCTGCTTTAGATGATATTGAAGGAGATGCACTTAGGAATCTATGTGATAAGCTTAGAAATAAGGTTTCAGATGCAGTAGTAGTCCTTGGAAGTAGAGTTGCTGGAAAGGTTCAATTTGTAGTAATGGCTAGCAAAGAAGCTGTTGCAAAAGGAGCTCATGCTGGAAAGATTATTAAAGAGGTAGCTATCATCACTGGCGGTGGTGGTGGTGGAAGACCTGATATGGCTCAAGCAGGTGGAAAGAAGCCAGAAAAACTAGATGAAGCAATTTCGAAGGTAAGTGAAATAGTAGAAACTTTAGTAAAGTAGTATACTTTTTGCTTTCAATGATGGTATAATAAGAAATAAAGTAAGGTTAAGAAGGTGATATAATGGATAAACAGCATACAGTTCAGTTTGATGTAATGAAAGATAAGAAGGATATGACAAAAGTTATACTAACTGATGTATATGATGCTCTAATTGAGAAGGGCTATAATCCAGTTAACCAGCTAGTGGGATATCTTATATCTGGTGACCCAACTTATATAACCAACTATAATGGCGCAAGAGCATTGGTAAGTAAACTAGAGCGAGACGAGATATTAGAAGAAGTTTTAAAATCTTATCTAGATATAAAATAAAAATGCCTTTAAAGGCATTTTTATTTTAAAATTACACAAAATAGATACTAGGCATAGCCTATGAAGTTAGTATATAGCATGGGGTAATGAATTAAATTTATCCATTAAAATAAATTATCATATATCTATGTTGTTATAATACATAGAATTAATATTATAATGACATTAATTTATAATATAATAAGAAGATTAAGGAGCTCCTATAGGATGATAAAGACGAGGTTTATCAATAGGGAGTTCCGTATCTGCAATATGCAGTGAGGAGAAAAGCATGAGAATACTTGGATTAGATGTGGGAGATAGAACTATTGGAGTAGCTATAAGTGACCCACTAGGCTTCACAGCACAAGGAATCACTACCATTAGACGTAAAAAGGAAGAAAAGGATATTGAGGAAATTGTAAAGATATGCAATGAATATAATGTTGAAACCATAATTTCAGGATTACCTAAGAATATGAATGGTACTATAGGTGAGCAAGCGGAGAAGGTTCAAAGATTTTGTGAAGTTCTAAAAGAACATATAAATATAGAAATTAAATTTTGGGATGAGAGACTTACTACTAGAGCAGCTCATATGGCTATGTTAGAAGCTGACATGTCAAGGAAAAAAAGAAAAGGCTTAGTTGATAAGATTGCTGCTACTTACATTTTACAAGGATACTTGGATAGCCTTAGTAAATAGTATTCTGTTTCATTTTATATTGATGAATCACAGTATAATTTAAATTGGTAATTATAGCTTACATAATGAATTTATAGTATGGATAAGTTTTAATATAAAAAGAAAACATTACAAAGAATTAAAAGGAGGAGAAAATTTTATGGATAATTTTTTAGAGAATATAACATTAACTGACGAAGAAGGTAATGATGTTGAGTTTGAAGTTATAACAAAATTAGAAATAGAAGATACAGAGTATTTCATAGTAGCACCTATTGATGATGAAAATGAGGATGCTATTGCATTAAAGGTTGTTAAAGATGAAGATGGAGAAGAATACTTTGCAACAGTAGAGGATGAAGAAGAGTTCAGTATAGTTAATGATGCTTTTGAAACTCTATATGATGAAGGTGTTATAGAGTAAATATACTTCACCTGGTGGTGGAAGGAGTTGTGTTAATTTATGTCTAATGAAAAAATTGAAAATTTAAAACTTATTCTGAAAGAAAAAGGCTATAAATTGACACCTCAAAGAAGGTCTATACTTGATGAAATTATTAAAAACGAAGGTAGCCACTTAACCACAGAAGAAATATATGATTTAGTAAAGGTTAATTGTCCTGAAATTGGACTTGCGACTGTATATAGAACCGTTCAGTTATTAGAAGATATGGGGGTTCTGTATAAGCTTGATTTAGATGATGGATGCAATAGATACGAACTTTGTGATGAAGATGAAAGTCATCAACATCATCATTTGATTTGTCAGAATTGTGGTAAAGTCATTGAGGTTGAAGGAGATCTTTTAGAGGAGTTAGAACAGGGAATAGAAAAAAAATATAATTTTAAGATTAAAAATCATAGCTTAAAATTTTATGGGATTTGTGATAATTGCTCTTTATAATAATATAAATAAATTTCTCAGATAAATGATTATATATAAATATATGACTGTGCTGATACTCGACTTTAGGAAGATGATAGTATTAAGTCGATGAGTCAACGGGGAAATTTTATTATTATTAGTAGAGATGTTATATAAAATAAATCTATGCTATAAGAATTTGAATTTAAAGTTAAATTTTTATATGTTTAGATTAAATTAATATGCTCAAAAAAACTTTATCTTTCATATTAATAAAGTTAGGGAGAGCATAAAGCAAATTACGAAAAAAGGAGGGTAGAGTTTTGAAAAAAGAAAAAGAGAAGATTAAAATAATTCCCTTAGGGGGATTAAATGAGATAGGTAAAAATCTAACGGCTATAGAATATAAAAATGATATAGTTGTTATCGACTGCGGACTTAAATTCCCAGATGATGAGATGTTGGGAATAGACGTAGTTATACCAGATGTAACCTATCTAATTAAGAATATTGATAGAGTTACTGGGATTTTCTTAACCCATGCTCATGAAGATCACATTGGTGCTCTACCATATGTATTAAAACAACTTAATGTTCCTATCTATGGAACTAAACTTACACTAGGAATTGTGGAAAGTAAGTTAAAGGAACATGCATTATTAGGAGTGGTTGACTTAAGGGAAGTTAAACCAAAGGATATTATAAAGCTTACAAGTGTATCTGTTGAATTTATTAAAACTAATCATAGTATTGCAGATTCAGTAGCTATAGCTATACACACACCTTTAGGGGTAGTGCTTCATACTGGAGATTTTAAGATTGACTTTACACCTATAGATGGTAAAGTTGCAGATTTGGCTAGATTTGCAGAGTTAGGTAAAAAAGGTGTAACAGTACTTCTTGCAGACAGTACTAATGTAGAAAGACCAGGGTATACTATGTCTGAAAGCATAGTAGGTGAAAGTTTTGAAAAGATTTTTCATGGTGCAAAAGGTAGAGTTATTGTTGCAACCTTTGCTTCAAATATTCATAGAGTTCAACAGATAATTACAGCTGCTAGTAAGTATGGTAGAAAAGTTGCACTTTCAGGTAGAAGCATGGAAAATATAATTGCAGTTGCTATAGAACTTGGATATATTAATATAGAAGAGGATGCATTAATCAGCATAGATGCTATAGGAAAATATCGTGATGATGAAATTGTTATGATAACTACTGGTAGTCAAGGAGAACCTATGGCAGCACTCTCAAGAATGGCAGCTTCTGAGCATAAGAAGGTAAATATACAAAAGGGAGACCTAGTAATATTATCTGCAAGTCCAATACCAGGAAATGAAAAGCTGGTTTCAAAGGTTATAAACCAATTGTTTAAAAAAGGAGCAGAAGTAGTATATGAATCCTTAGCAGAAGTACACGTGTCAGGGCATGCATGTCAAGAAGAATTAAAACTTATGCAAGCATTAGTAAAACCAAGATCTTTTATACCAGTGCATGGAGAATATAGACATTTAAAACAACATGGTGAATTAGCTGTTAAGTTAGGTTTACCAGAAAAAAATGTTTATTTGGGAGAAAATGGAGATGTTATTGAAGTTAGCAGAACATCCATAAGAAAAGCTGGTACAGTAGCTTCAGGTCAAGTATTTGTAGATGGACTTGGAGTTGGAGATGTTGGAAATATTGTTCTTAGAGATAGAAAGCATCTATCACAAGATGGTATTTTGACAGTTGTAGTTACTATGGGTAAAGATACTGGAAGTGTTATTGCAGGACCAGATATAATTTCAAGAGGCTTTGTCTATGTTAGAGAATCTGAGGATTTAATGGATAAAGCGAGAGAAGTTGTTAGAGAGGCACTTACAGAGTGTGAAGAAAAGCACATTACAGAATGGCCTACTATAAAAGCTACTATTAGAGAAGCTCTTAGGGAGTATCTATATGAAAAGACTAAGAGACGTCCAATGATTTTACCTATAATTATGGAAGTTTAATGATTTAAACTTTTCACTATTATTAATTACTTTAAAATACATTACACAAATAGTAATTAATGATAAATCTATTCTATGTTGGAATTTAATAATGTTTTAATAACATTGACTTTTTATCCACATAATATTAGAATTGAAATAGTTAATTTAAATTGGATACTCAAGTATCCAATTTTATTTTGTAGTTTATTATTAAAATAAAATTTTGGAGGAAAAATATGAATTTATATACAAGAGAAGATATAAGAAATATTGCTATAATAGCCCACGTTGACCATGGTAAGACAACTTTAGTAGACGCGCTTTTAAAGCAAAGTAAAGTTTTTAGAGAAAATGAAGTAATGCAAGAAAGAGTTATGGACTCAAATGATTTAGAGAGAGAAAGAGGAATTACTATTCTTTCAAAAAATACTGCAGTAATGTATAATGGAGTAAAAATAAACATTATAGATACTCCAGGGCATGCTGATTTTGGTGGAGAAGTTGAACGTGTACTTAAGATGGTAGATAGTGTTTTACTTGTAGTAGATGCCTATGAAGGTGCTATGCCACAGACTAAATTCGTTCTAAAAAAAGCATTAGAACTTGGATTAGCTCCAATGGTTGTTATTAATAAAATTGATAGAAAAGATGCAAGACCAGAAGCAGTTATAGATGAAATCTTTGACTTATTTGTAGAATTAGGTGCTACAGATGAACAATTAGATTTTAAGGTTATATATGCATCTGCAAGAGAAGGGGTTGCTGTAGCTGAACTTGAAGATGAAGCTGTAGATATGATTCCATTATTCGAAGCCATAATCGAAACAGTACATCCACCAAAAGGTTACATAGACGAGCCATTACAAATGCTTGTAACATCAATAGATTATAACGAGTATGTTGGTAAAATTGGAATAGGTAAAATTGAAAGAGGAGCTATTAAAAAGAATCAAACAGTAGCTCAAATGTCCAAGGACGGAAGTAAGAAAAATGTAAAAGTATCAAATGTTTATACTTACGATGGATTAAAAAGAGTTGAGGTAGAAGAAGCTCAACTTGGTGATATTATAGCTATATCAGGAATTCCTGGTATCAATATTGGAGAAACAATAGCTGATGCTGCAAATCCAGAAGCGTTACCATTTATAGATATTGACGAGCCAACTCTTAGTATGAACTTTATAGTTAATAACTCACCTTTTGCAGGTCAAGATGGAGACTTTGTTACATCTAGACACTTAAGAGATAGACTTATGAAAGAACTTGAAACTAACGTAAGTTTAAAAGTTGAAGAAACTGATTCAGCGGACTCATTTAAAGTTAGTGGAAGGGGAGAACTTCACCTTTCAATTCTTATTGAAACTATGAGAAGAGAAGGATATGAATTCCAAGTATCTAAGCCATCTGTTATATACAAACATGAAAATGGAGAACTTTTAGAACCTATGGAAAACTTAACAATGGACGTACCAGAAGAGTATATGGGAGTTGTTATGGAAAAGATGGGTCCTAGAAAAGCAGAGATGATTAACATGACTAGTGCTGTCAATGGATACACAAGGCTTGAATTTAAAGTTCCATCAAGAGGAATAATTGGATTAAGAAATGAGTTTATGACTGAAACTAGAGGAAATGGAATAATGAACCACGTTTTAGTTGGTTATGAGAAATATAAAGGCGACATAATGGAAAGAAGTAGAGGATCTTTAGTTGTATTTGAATCTGGAGAATCTATTGGATATGGACTATTCAATGCACAAGAAAGAGGAAGGTTATTCATAGGGCCAGGAGTACCAGTATACCAAGGTATGGTTTGTGGAGAATGTTCTAGAAATGAAGATATTGAAGTAAATGTATGTAAGAAAAAGCATCTTTCAAACACAAGATCTTCAGGATCAGATGATGCTCTAAAATTAATACCAGTACCTAATATGTCATTAGAACAATGTATAGAATTTATAGCATCTGATGAGCTTGTAGAGGTTACTCCAAAAACTATAAGATTAAGAAAGAAAATACTAGATCCAACCCTAAGAAAGAGAGCAGCATTAAAGAAATAATATTTCTATTCATGGGGGTGTAATATGAAGAAAATTGTAGGTATAGTTGTGATAGTGCTGATAGCAATATTAACAGCTAGTGGCTTTTATTACAATTATGTGACAAAGGCTCCATTCAAGGGTGAAGAAATTACAATAGTTGTAAACGAAGGGGATTCTCTTTACAACATATTAGATAGATTAGATAGTCAGGGTTTTATAAAAAATAAAAATCTAATTAAGGTGTATATGAGGTTGCATAACACTTCAGTAGAGCTTGTACCAGGAACTTTTAAGGTATCAGGGAAGTCTAGTTTAGATGAGCTGATAGATGTTTTGAAAAATAAAAACAATGAAGGTTCTATATCTGTAACTATACCAGAGGGATATGATATAGAAAAAATGGCTATATTATTTGAGGAGAAGGGATTATTTACTAAGGATGAGTTTTTAAAAGCAGTAAAAGAATATCCAGCTCCAGACTATATCCCAGCAAAGGAAGGAAGAAGGTATGATTTAGAAGGATTTTTATTTCCTGATACATATTTCTTTAATCAAGGAGTTCAACCTAATGAAGTTATAGCTACTATGAATAATGCTTTTAATTCTAAGATCAATAGTATTATTCCTGAAGGAGCTAATGTTTACGATATAATAACTATAGCTTCTCTTATAGAAAATGAGACTAGGGTGGATGAAGAAAGACCATTAGTTTCCTCGGTTATATACAATAGGTTAAAGAGTGATAATATGAATAAGCTACAGATTGATGCTACAGTTATATACGCTTTAGGTGAGCATGTTGATACTGTTTTGTATAAGCATTTAGAGGTAGATTCACCTTATAATACTTATAAAAATGATGGATTACCATTAGGGCCTATATCTAGTCCAGGATTAGCATCTATTTCTGCAGCAGCTAGTCCTGAAAGTACAGATTATCTGTTTTATGTTCTAGAAAAAGATAAAATGCATCATTATTTTACTAATAATGATGTGGATTTTATGAACAAGTTAGAAGAATTAGGATATTAAAATACTAAATTTAGTATAAGCATATAAGGTTGTAAGCTCAATAATTTTGAGCTTATAACTTTATGCTATAAATATCTTATTAGAAATACTTTATACTATGTAATTATTATATGGTTGATAAAGAATTTATATGACATAGATATTAGAATTTTGAATATAGTAAATAAGTTAAAGAGTAAATTATATAGGAATTATATGGAGGAAGATATGAGCGGTATTACATATGATTATATGGAAAAGTACTTAAGAGGTCTCATAGGAGATTCTAAAGGAATATTAAAAGAATTAGAAGATTTTGCGGAAGAGAACGCAGTACCTATAGTTCAAAAGGAAACTGCTAGATTAATAGAGTTTATGATTAACATGAAAAAACCCCAAAAAATACTTGAACTTGGAACAGCGATAGGATACTCCTCCATTTTAATGTCCTTAGCATCAGAAAATAATGTTACTATAACTACCATTGAAAGAGATGAAAAAATGGTAACTATAGCAACTGAAAATATAAAAAAAACAGGTTTAGATAATCAGATATCAATAGTACAAGGTGATTGTTTAGAAATTCTTGAAGGTTTAGACGATGAATATGATTTAATTTTTATGGATGCAGGAAAAGGACATTATAGTGAGTTTTTACCTCATTGCATAAGAATGTTATCAAAGGATGGAATAATTATATCAGATAATGTATTATTTAGAGGGATGGTTGCATGTAAAGACCTGATGATAAAAAGAAAAATTACTATAGTGAAAAGAATGAAGAAATACATGGAAACAATCTCAAAAGATGAAAACTTACTTACAACAGTAATACCAATGGGAGATGGTATAGCACTGACAGTCAGGAGGAATGAAAATGAAAAGACCGGAATTATTAGCTCCAGCAGGTAACTTGGAGAAACTTAAAGCAGCAATAAACTTTGGAGCAGATGCAGTATATTTAGGTGGAAGCAAGTTAAATCTTAGAGCTTTTGCAGATAATTTTAGTAATGAAGAATTATTAGAAGGAATAGAGTTCGCTCATTCAAAGGGTAAAAAAGTCTATGTAACTTTAAATGTATTCCCACATAATGAAGATTTAGAAGGTCTAGAAGATTATCTTAAGGAATTATATGAAGCTAAAGTAGATGCAATTATAGTTTCAGACCCCGGTATAATTATGATGGCTAGAGAAACAGTGCCAAATATGGAGTTGCATTTAAGCACTCAGGCTAATACAGTTAACTGGAAGACTTGTGAGTTTTGGCATAAGATGGGAGTTAAAAGGGTTGTTTTAGCTAGAGAATTATCCCTTGAAGAAATTAAAAAGGTGCAAGATAGAATACCTGAAACTATGGATTTAGAGATATTTGTTCATGGCTCCATGTGCATGGCTTACTCTGGAAGATGCCTTATATCTAACTATATGGTAGGAAGAGATTCTAATAGAGGATCTTGTGCGCAACCATGTAGATATAAGTATCACCTAGTAGAGGAAAAGCGTGAGGGAGAATATTATCCTATTGTTGAGGATGATAAAGGAACTTACATAATGAACTCTAAGGATTTATGTATGATTGAGCATATTCCAGAACTTATGGAAACTGGAGCACTATCATTTAAAATAGAAGGTAGAATGAAGAGTACTTACTATGTAGCAAGTATTGTTAAAGCTTATAGAGAAGCTATAGATGAATATATGAAGTCCCCAACAGATTATAAATTTAATCCAAGATGGTTAGAAGATTTAAATAAACCTAGCCATAGACAATATTACACTGGATTTTATTTAAATGAGGAAAATAAACAAGTTCAGGACAGTTCAGCTTACGTGAGAAATTATGATATTGTAGGTATTGTTAAGGATTATAATAAAGATACAGGAATAGTTACTATTGAACATAGAAATAAAGTAATTGAGGGAGCTCAGGTTGAGGTTATGAGACCAGTAGGTGAGAATAAACAAGTTGTTTTAAAAGACCTTCACGATGAAAAAGGAAATAAAATTGAATCAGCACCTAGCGCAAAAATGATATATACTGCTAAAGTTGATGAAGAATTAGAGGAAAATGATATTATAATAAAGGCTAAGGAGGAAGTTTAATGAAACGTCCAATTATAATAGGAATAACAGGTGGAACTGGCTCAGGAAAAAGCACTATTGCAAAGGAAATATGCAAAAGCTTTGATGAAAATTGTATAGCGATGATAGAGCAAGATTGTTATTATAAGGACCAAAGCCACTTAACTATGGAAGACAGAGTAAAGACAAACTATGACCATCCATATGCCTTTGATACAACATTATTAGTAAATCATTTAAAATCTTTAATTGATGGTAAATCTATTGAAAAACCTCAATATGATTTTGAGGTACATAACAGAAAGAAAGAAACTGTACCAGTGGAGTCAAGAGAAATAATAATAGTAGAGGGAATTCTTGTTCTTGAGGATGAAGCTCTTAGAGATATGCTAGATATAAAAATATATGTAGATACTGATGCAGATGTAAGATTTATAAGAAGATTAGTAAGAGATATTAATGAAAGAGGAAGAACTGTCGATTCAGTTATAACTCAATATTTAACAGTAGTTAAGCAAATGCATGAGCAATTTACAGAGAATACTAAGAAGTATGCAAATATTATTATACCAGAAGGTGGACACAATAAAGTAGCTATAGAGGTTATTAAAGGAAATATCCATCAAATTTTAGCAAGACAAGAATAAACAATATAGATCAATATAAACAACTTTCAAATTTTGGTATTAAACACCTTCCTTTAGTCAAAGATTATACTAAAGGAGGTGTTTTTATTGTTTCGTAAAAGTAACAAGAAACAAGTAACTGTGAGAAATTATATATTTCTATCCATGATGGTAGTAACATTTATGGGATTAATTATAAGACTTGTTCATGTCCAACTAATGGAAGGTCCAGCTCTTTCGGTATCGGCTAACGAGCAATATTATTATGAAGAGGACATAAATAATGTTAATTTTAAGTTGCTTGATAGAAATAATGAGAATCTTTTTGAAAGTACATTAAGATATTATGCAGTAATAGATCCGATAACTTTTTATACATTGAATGAGGAGTTAGCTTTTATTCCAATGAAAAATATTTCATATATACTACGAGGTTATAATAAGGATTATGATGTATCTTTACTTCAATATGAAATGGGAAGTGGGAATAAAAAATATGAAATTGATAAAGAGTGCTATGAAAAGTTAAAAGCTGTAGAAGCTGTACGAGGAGTATATTTATATGAATATACTGAGTATAAAAAGAGTAATGATTGGAATATAAAAAATATATTAGCTAGCGGAGTAAAGTATTCTGATAATTCACAGTTAAAAGATGAAGGAACTTTAGAAAGAGAAATATATGAATATACAAAGAATAATAAAAAAGAACAGTTAAAACTTGAAAAAGATGTTAGTGGTAATATAATCAAAGAAGTTTTTAGTGATACTAAAGATAATGCTAATGTAGTTACAACTTTAGATTATAATATCCAAAGAAAAATAGAAGAAATTTTAAGAAGTAAAAATTATGAGAAGTATGGGCAAATTGGGGCCATATTAATGGAAAGTGATACGGGTAATATACTATCTATGGCACAGAAAGATGATAGTTTATCAAATGTAAATATTGGAGTTCCTAGTGGTAATGGATTCTTGCTTGGTTCTACCTTTAAAACTATAGTATATGAATCTGCTTTAGAAAATCAATTAATAGGAATAGATGAAAAGTTTTATTTGAATGGAATTTTTCCTAAAAGTATTGAAAAATTGGGTTCATATAATATGCAACAGGCATATATAGCATCATCTAATGATACTTTTGCACAAATTGGATGGAAAGTTGGAATGGATAGGATATATGAATTATCTAATGAACTAGGATTATTTAATAAGACATTAAATCTTCAAGATGAAAAAAGTGGGATTATAGAAGGATATAAGGAAGAAAATAATTTAGACATTATTACTAATACATCCATAGGCCAAACGGTGAGAACTACACCATTAGCAGCACTAACAATTCCTAATACTGTAGTTAATGGTGGTAAATATATTCAACCTAAAATTGTAAAGGAAATTATAAATGTAGATGGTAAAATATTAAAGAAGTATGAAAATAAATCTAAAGAAGTGTTTAGCCAAAGTACTGCTAATATAATTAAGGAAGGCATGATAGGGGTAGTAAATGATGATTTAGGCACAGGAACTAATGCTAAAATAGATAATTTAGAGGTGGGAGGTAAAACAGGAACTACTGAATATTTTGAAGGAGAGAAAAAATGCTCTGACGGATGGTTCGCAGGTTTTTTTAACTATAAAAATAAGTATTATTCAATGGTTATATATTTACCACAAATAGAGGAAATGAATGGAAGTAGCCAAGTTGCATGTTCTGTATTTAAGGATATTATAGAAAATTTAATTAAGGAAAGTTATCTATAGTTAAGTGAGGATAATTTTAGATAAGGTTGATATGGTATTAAAGTTTAATTGAACTTATTTAGAGGATTCATTTATATTTTCATGAATTATGGAATCGTTACTATATTACTATAGGTAAGCCATATATAACTTTATATAAATATATAAAGAATATAATATGACTAAAATTTTAAATTTTTCATTTAAATAAATATTTCAATATAGTCACTTTTCTCCCTGAGAGAACATATTATAATAATAAGCACTATTAGGGGGAGCATAAATGTTTTGCTTGAGTTGGTTATTGAACGTAATTAGTGAATATGCCTTACTTACAGGATATGTTTCGGGAAACAATTCTTTTCCACAACCACTTACAGAAGTAGAAGAAAAGGAATATTTACAGAGATTAAAAGATGGAGATCCTGAAGCAAAGTGTGTCTTAGTTGAAAGAAATCTAAGATTAGTAGCACATATAGTTAAAAAATATTCATTTCCTGGGAAAGAAGTGGATGATTTAATATCCATAGGAACTGTGGGGCTAATTAAGGCTATAGATTCATTCGATATGGACAAGGGAACTAGGCTAGCAACTTACGCCGCAAGATGTATAGAGAATGAGATTCTTATGCTTATTAGAAATAATAAGAAAATTAAAAGTGAAGTTTACCTACAGGATCCAATTGGACTAGATAAGGAAGGAAATGAGATATCTCTTATGGACATATTAAGTAGTGATAAGGATTCTATTTTGGAAGTGGTGGAAAACAAGATACAAGTGAAAAAGCTATATTTTATATTGGAAACGTGTCTTCAAGAAAGAGAGAAAAAGATAATAGAAATGCGGTATGGATTAATAGATGGTAAACCCAAAACTCAAAGAGAAATAGCTTTAATATTAGGAATTTCAAGGTCTTATGTGTCTAGAATAGAGAAAAGAGCATTAAAGAAGTTGCTTAAAGAATTAAATTTTGGTGAAGCTTAGTAACATATCTTAATCTAATATTTAAATATTTGCTATATAATTATTTTCATACTATGAAAGATATTGATATGTATTAATTTATAAATAAATTGTAAGTTAATACATATCATATTTTAATTTTAGAAATTTTAGGTTCAAACTAAAAGAATTAAATAAATTTTATATATGAATATATATAAGTTTTAATAAAGCTTATACCATAAATTTGTTTGAAATCCTAGATTACACTAAAGAGTATTAATGAGTTCTATTTATTGGAACTTATATAAATATAAAAATTTTTATTATAATTATATACATTGATAAGCAAATAGAAATTATTGTAAACTTAAAGTAAGATATATAATTAAAAATATAACAATATATGTCTAAATTTATTTTATGATATATGAGGAGATAATAAATGGAGTTAAAGGAACTTTTAAAATATGTAGTCGAAAATGAAGGTTCAGACTTACACTTATCTGTAGGAGCGCCTCCAATCCAAAGAAAAAATGGAGAGTTAGTAGATATAATAGAAGACGTTTTATCTGAAGAAGAAGTTAGGCAATATAGCAAGGAAATTCTTGGAGAAGATTACTTGCTATATAATGAAGTAGGAGAGATGGATAAACTATATACATTACCTGAAGTAGGAAGATACAGAGTTAATGTATATAAAGACCGAGGTTTTGACACTATTGCAATTAGAGTAGTACCGATAAAAGTTCCAACTCTAGAGGATTTAAATATGCCTGCAATCATAAGGGAATTTACAAATAAAAAGGACGGATTAATTCTTATAACTGGCCCTACAGGAAGTGGTAAGAGTACTACTATGGCGGCTATGATAAATGAGATAAATACAAACAAAAAAACTCATATTGTAACTTTAGAAGATCCTATAGAATATCTACATAGTCATAAAAAATCTCTAATAAATCAAAGGGAAATAGGCAGCGATACTGAATGCTATGATAGTGGATTAAGAGCTATACTTAGAGAGGATCCAGATGTAATTTTAGTAGGAGAAATAAGAGATTTAGAAACTATGTCTGCAGTATTACTTGCAGCAGAAACAGGACATTTGGTAGTTTCTACGTTACATACCATAAGTGCGTATAAAACTATTGATAGAATTATAAACTATTTTCCTGCTGAACAACAATTGAGAATAAGAAATCAGCTTTCTACAGTGTTAAGGGGGATTGTATGTCAAAGATTGTTCAAGAAGGTAGATGGTAATGAAAGAGTTGCAGCAATTGAAGTAATGGTGAACACGCCAGCAATTCAAAATTTAATTAGAGAAGGAAAAATACATCAAATACCATCTATTATGGAAACTTCATCGAAATATGGTATGCAGACAATGGAAATAGCTATAGGCAAAATCAGTAGATACATTGATGAAGAAGAGCTATAGAATTATAGAATATGCTGGTAAAAGTCTACAATATTAAGGGAATAGAAAAATTTAACTATTGTGTTTTTTTTAATTAAGTTTTATACTATATATAGAATATAAATGATTTAATGGTATATTTATATTCAATTAGGAATTCTCATTAATATGAATTTATTTATGCAAAAAGCATATAGTTGCTTCTTATTAAGAAGCTATAATGGTGGCAGCCTTAGTATAACATAAACTTATTCTGAAAATATTCTTTTATTTTGAAGGAATTTAAATTTTTATGTTGAATATACCTTTGTACACTGTAAACTTCTTAGGAAGTAGGATGTGGGGGGAATATGATAGATGAATGATTACATTGTTGGAATAGATATAAGTTCTTCGAAGGTATGTGGAGTAGTTGGGAAATTAGATCAAGAAAATAAAATACAGATTGCTGGAATTACTACTTCTGATTATGAAGGAGTCAAAGATAATGTAATATTGGATGAAAAGGATATTTCCGACATAGTACGCAATGTAATGGAGCGTTTAAAGGAAATTGTAAATTCACCATTAGAAGAGACATACGTATCTGTACCAATTTCCTTATGTGAAATTGTAAAAACTAAAGGAGTTTTATCATTTCAAGAAATGAAGGAGATTACCTATGAGGACATAGTAAATGTAGGTGAGGTTGCAAAGTTTTGTGTTAGCAAGGATCAAGAAATTGTCCAAGTTGATATTGAAGAATACATAGTTGATTCTATGAAGAATATTACTAATCCACTAGGAATGAAGGGAAAAGTACTTGAATCAGAAGGTAATGCATTTATATTGGATAAAAAATATGTTGATGGATATAAAAGATGTTTAAAAGAAGCTGGAATCGAGATAAAGGGATGGGTAATAAATGCTATATGTATAGGCAAGGATGTAATTGAAGATGCTGAGCTTGCTAAAGGTGTAGCAGTTATTGATGTTGGAAGTTCTAATATGGAAGTTACAGTTTTTAAAAATAATAGATTCTTAGATTGCTTTTCAGTACCTTTAGGTGGTAAGAATATTACAAATGATATTTCTATTTGTTTGAATCTACCATTACAGGATAGTGAAAGACTAAAGTTTAAGTGTAATACTTTATTAAAAGAAAATTCCGTAGGGAATTATAAAATGAAGGTTAACACTAATGGAAATGATGTAGTTGAAGTTAATTATGAAATGTTAGTGGATATAATATGTGAAAGAGTTAAGGAGCTACTTGAAATAATAAGCAAGCACATTGAAAAAGAGCAACTTAGTGATCAAATTAGCAGTTTCGTAATTGTTGGAGGCGGAATATCTTTATTTAGAGACATTACAGCTATAGCTTCAGAGTTATTAGGAAAGCCAGTTAGAATAGGGGTTCCAAACTATGTTGGGGCAGCAAACCCAATATATTCAACAGCTACAGGAATTATAAGATATGTTTTAAGTAAAGAACAGCTCTTTAATAAAAATGAAAATTGCTGTAAAAGTGATAATGAAGAATTAAGTAGTAGCAATAATAGAAATAAAGAAAATAAGTTTATGACAAGGCTAAAAGGAATTCTAAAGAGTTTTTCTAATGAGGAGGTAATAAAGTGATTGATTTCGATATTCAAAATGATGATTTATGTAAAATTAAAGTTGTAGGTTGTGGAGGCGGTGGAAACAACGCTGTAAATAGAATGATTGAAGAAGGACTTAAAAATGTTGAATTTATAGGTATTAATACAGATAAACAAGCATTATTTTTGTCAAAGGCTGAATTTAAAATTCAATTAGGGGACAAGCTTACTAGAGGTTTAGGAGCTGGTGCTAATCCGGAAATTGGTAGAAAAGCAGCTGAAGAAAGCAAAGAAGAAATAATCGAAGCCTTAAAAGGTGCAGACATGGTATTTGTCACATGTGGAATGGGTGGAGGAACTGGTACAGGAGCTGCGCCAGTAGTTGCAGAAATAGCAAAATCTATGGGAATCTTAACTGTAGGAGTTGTAACTAAGCCATTCCCATTTGAAGGAAGAAAAAGAATGATTCATGCAGAAGCTGGAATTAAAGCTTTAAAGGAATCAGTTGATACTTTAGTTACCATTCCAAATGAAAGATTATTATCTCTTGTAGATAAGAAAACTACTCTTGTAGAATCTTTTAGAAAAGCAGATGATGTTTTAAAACAAGGTGTGCAAGGTATATCCGACTTAATAACTATACCAGGATTAATTAACCTTGACTTTGCAGATATTAGCACTATTATGGTAAACAAAGGACTTGCTCATATGGGAGTAGGTGTTGGAACTGGTGATAGTAGAGCTCAAGATGCTGCAAGACAAGCAATAGCGAGCCCACTTTTAGAAACTTCAATTATAGGTGCTACTGGAGTACTTTTAAATGTTACTGGTGGATCTGATTTATCTTTATTAGAAATTAATGAAGCAGCACAAATAGTACAAGAAGAGGCTGATCCAGATGCAAATATCATATTTGGTGCTGTAATTGATGAAAGTTTAAATGACGAAATAAGAATAACCGTTATTGCTACAGGATTTGATAGTGAAAAAACTAAAATAGATAGTGGAGTAGGGTTTGACTCTATTAAAAGTCAAAGTGCTAAGTCAGAGGTGGCTGCTACTCAATCAAGTGAAGCTATACCGCCTAAAGATGAAGGCGAAGACTTTACAGTACCTACATGGCTTAGAAAAAATATGAGATAATATTGCTTATTAAGGAGCTATTTCAGAATTAACCTAAAGTTAATTCTGAAATAGCTCCTTTTTTATTATACTTTATAAATGGTAATCTCTTTTATTTTATCAGTAATTTTATGCTTAAGCTTTGCCATTAATTTTGAATATATAGAATTCAAAAAAAAAATCGTAAAATGACATAATTTCCTAGTAATAATATGGAATTTTACAATAGGATTTTACAAATTTTACTGTAACTAATCTATATAATAATCCTTAAGGGGGTAAAGAAAATGGTAGTGTACTTAGATATGCTTTTATTGGAGAACTTTTTAGTAAACTTATTTTTATTAACCATAACTATGCAGACAATAAAAAAGAAAGTTCCAACAGGGAGATTAATGTTAAGTTCAATTATTGGTACTTCGTATGTTTTAACCATAGTCATTCCTAAGTTGCAGTTATTTGCAACTACACCTTTTAAAATAGTAGTGGCAGTAATAATGATCTTAATAGCTATTAAGGATAAAAGTGTTATTGAAATATTAAAGGCAATGGGGATATTTGTATTATATTCTATACTCCTTGCAGGAATGGCCTTTTACTTAGCTATAAAAGATAATCCATCTTTATCACCAAGTGCTATGATATATAATTTTTCTTATAAAAATCTTATATTATCTTTAATGATTACCTATATATTAGTTTATAAATTGATAGTTTATGTAAAAGAGAGGCGAATATTAACTAGTTATGTGTATAATACAGAAATATGTATAGATAATGTTAAGACTATAATAAAAGCTTTCTTAGATACTGGAAACGAACTTCGAGAACCAGCAACTAATTTACCAGTAATAATTGTGGAAAAGGAACTTTTCAAAGATTTAAATTTAAAGACTCATGATATATACAATATTCCTTACTCTGTTGTTAATGGATATAATGGAAAACTTATTGGGATTAAACCAGATAGTGTTAAGATTAACATTAATGGAGATATGAGAGAGAAAAATTTGATATTAGCATTTTCTGATAAAAAGCTTAGTAAGCATAGTGATTATAACGGGCTTTTACCAAGGGGGATTATAGAATAGGGGGAGTTTTTATGAATAATGTATTAAAAAAGGTTACAGAAATGAGGAACAAGTTACAGAGTATATTAAGTAGGTTTTTAAGTAAATTTAAGGGGTTTGCAAAATCCATATACTACATAGGGGGAAATGATGCATTACCACCACCATTGACTAAAGAAGAAGAGGAAGCCTTAGTAGAAAACTTAGAAATGGGGGATGAAAGTATAAGATCTATTCTAATTGAGCGTAATTTAAGATTAGTGGTTTATATAGCTAGAAAATTTGAAAATACAGGAGTAAATGTAGAGGATTTAATATCGGTAGGAACTATAGGACTTATAAAGGCAGTAAATACCTTCGCACCAGAGAAGAAAATTAAGTTAGCGACTTATTCTTCTAGATGCATAGAAAATGAAATACTTATGTACTTGAGAAGAAATAACAAGATAAAAACAGAAATTTCATTTTATGAGCCGCTGAATATCGATTGGGATGGGAATGAACTATTATTATCAGACATATTAGGTACGGATAGTAATGTAGTATATAACTATATAGAAGAAGAAGTGGATAAACAACTTCTTCGTATTGCTATGGATAAATTAAATAGTCGAGAAAAAGAAATAATAGAGTTAAGATTTGGTTTAAATGGAGTTACAGAAAGAACTCAAAAGGAAGTGGCTGATATGCTTGGTATATCCCAATCCTACATTTCTAGACTAGAAAAAAGAATAATCAAAAGACTTAAAAAAGAAATTAATAAAATGTTATAAGGTTGTCTTTAGTATAAAAAAGTTACAGCAGGAGATAATTTTAATGTAATTATTCTGAAGGGAATGAGACCTTATGATGATTAATAAAGTGGAAATTTGTGGAGTAAATACTTCAAAGCTACCTGTATTAAAAGAGAAGGAAATGAGGGAGCTACTAATCAAAATAAAGCAGGGTGATAAGGGCTGTAGAGAAGATTTTATAAAAGGAAATCTTAGATTAGTATTAAGTGTGATTCAAAGATTTAATAACAGAGGGGAAAATGTAGATGACTTATTTCAAGTAGGATGTATAGGTCTTATGAAGGCCATAGATAATTTTGATTTAAGTCAAAACGTAAGATTTTCCACTTATGCAGTACCGATGATAATTGGAGAAATTAGAAGATACCTTCGGGATAATAACTCTATTAGAGTAAGTAGATCTTTAAGAGATATTGCTTATAAGGCCTTACAAGTAAGAGATAAGCTTGTTAATAAGGATAACAAGGAACCCACTATCTCTCAAATTGCAAAGGAACTAGAAATGCCTAAAGAAGAGGTGGTATTTGCGCTAGACGCAATTCAAGATCCTATTTCATTATTTGAACCTATCTACCATGATGGTGGAGATGCCATATTCGTTATGGATCAAATTAGCGATAGTAAGAATTTAGATGATGGATGGCTTGAAAATATATCAATAAAGGAAGGCATGAAAAAGCTTACAGATAGAGAAAAATTAATCTTAAATCTAAGATTTTTTCAAGGAAGGACCCAAATGGAGGTTGCTGATGAAATTGGAATATCTCAAGCTCAGGTTTCAAGGTTAGAGAAGACAGCACTTAAACATATGAGAAAACACGTGTAATATAATTATTTACAGGTAGGTAGCTTAATTTTAGAGTTAAAAACTAATTACGATATTTTAATATAATTAATTGATATTATGTTAAAAATTTATATTGTAATGAAGTTAAAATTAAAGTTTATAATTTAGCAAAGAAGAGCCTAGGCTCTTTTTTGTTTTATATAATATTATAAATCTGTAATATATAAATAATTTAATAAAATCAATAATACAAATATGAACATTGCGAATTAATTAGTATGAATTAATGTATATATATAATATGGAAAATACTGAAATTAAACAAAATTTGATTAATATATGTATATTCTGTTAAAATAGTTTTGTAGTAAATATACTGTATTTCTATTGATAAAGTATCTCAAGTTTATTTGTTCCGTTGTATGCATATATAAGAATATGCAGTATAGATATTAAAAGAAACTTCTCTAAAATTTTTAATAAAAAGTGAATATTACCTAAATAGAACTTTAAGGAATGTTATCTATTTTTAAATGAGGTTATACTTTCTATGACTTCAATTAAAGATATAATCTAAAATTTTAATTTTTGACTTAGAAAATTAACAAAATTTAATATATTAACATATAAAATATAGTCTTGATAATTTAATTAGATTTTAGGATATTAAATAGGAGGATTTACATGAAAATATTAATTACAAACGATGATGGAATAAATGCAAGAGGAATAATTGACTTAGCAAGAGAAATATCTAAAAAACATGAAGTTATAGTTGTAGCTCCAAGAGATCAAAAAAGTGCATCTAGTCATTCCATATCAATTCATGATCCAATAAAAATAAGAGAAGAAGGATTAAGTGAAAATTTTAAATCTTATAGTTTAGCTGGGACACCAGCAGATTGTACACAAGCTGGATTATCTTTAATTGGAGATAATATTGATCTGGTTATTTCTGGAATAAATAGAGGGTTAAATTGTGGCACAGATATATTATACTCAGGGACAGTATCTGCAGCTATAGAAGGAGCGATATATAGTGTTCCATCAATTGCTGTTTCTATGGAGGTTGATTGGGATAAGGAAGACGAAGACTATACAAAAGCTGTTAAGTGGATAAGTAAAATTGTAGATATAGCAGAAAAAAGTTATTTAAAAAATAATGTAGTACTTAATGTAAATATTCCCAATAGGGGAGAAAATGAAATTAAGGGGATAAAAGTTTGTAAATTAGGAAAATTAACTTATAAAACAGATTATGTACTCATAGATGAAAATGAAGATAAAGTATATATAAAAAAAGGTACTAGAAATGACATTATAGAAGATGACTCTGATTTGTATTTTTTATCAAATGGATATGTAACATTAACACCCTTACATTTTGATTTTACCAACTTTAAAATATTAGATGAGGTAAAGAACATATTTGAAAATGAGGTCATGGAAAAGTGGAAGGATAAAAAATAAAGACTTAATAAAAGCCGTTATACAAATATCAGCAGGATATATTTTAAAGAGCTCAGGCTCTTTTTTTATGTTCTATATTGTTTCAAAGAGAATATAGATAAAATGATATAAAATTTAGGGAGGAATTTTTATGGAGACTTCAATGTTTGCAGTAAATAGCTTAAAAACCATGGAGGTTATAGATATTAATACAGGTGCTAAGCTTGGATATATAAAAGATTTTAAAGTAAATTGTGAAGAGTATAAATTAGAAGCTATCATACTTCCAACGCATAAATCTGGATGGTTCTCAAAAAATGAAGATATAGAACTGCCTTGGGAAAGAATTAAAAAGATTGGAGTAGATGTTATCTTAGTAGATGGAGATGGAGTAGTGGAAAATAATTAATTGAAAAGAATTAATTATATACAAATGGTGAATACTTTGTGTATAATCGTAGTATAAATAGAAAACTAAGAGGATGTGATTACATTGAAGTGTCCTTATTGTAATGGAGAAGAAAGTAAGGTTGTAGACTCGAGAGCAACAGATGATGATGGTTCAATTAGACGAAGAAGAGAATGCCTTAATTGTAGTAAAAGATATACTACCTATGAAAAAATAGAGAATATACAAATATTTGTTATTAAAAGAAATTTAACTAGAGAGGTATTTGATAGAGATAAAATTATAAGTGGCGTTATAAGGGCCTGTGAAAAGAGACCTGTGTCAAGATTAGATATAGAAAATTTAGTAAATTCTATTGAAAAAAGACTTAATAATACCATGACTAGCGAAATAAGTTCTGAAGAAATAGGAGAATTAATATTGGAGAAGTTGAGGGATATAGATGAAGTTGCTTATATAAGATTTGCATCTGTATATAGAAAGTTTGATGATATTAATAGTTTCATAGAGGAGATAAAGGGATTAAGTGATGAAAAGTAATATGAAGTCTTATAACGTAGAAAATTATGAGTTTTTAACCTATGATTTAGATGAAGATATAAAAGTTGGATTTTCCACAGCTAAGAACCAATTGAATTTTAATAAAAACCTTAATGAAGGAAAATCTAATTTAAACAATTTTAAAAAATGGTTTCAAGTTGATGAGGTTGTATATTTAAATCAAGTCCATGGAATTAAAGTTTACCCTTATGATGGACAGGGGTTCATGGTGAATTCAGATGGAGATGGCATTGTAACAAAAGAGAAAAATGTTGCCATAGGAGTGTTTACAGCAGACTGCGTACCGATAATTTTAGTAGATACTAAAAATAAAATTATAGCTGCTCTTCATAGTGGATGGAAGGGAACCTTAAATAATATAGCTTCTCAAGGAATTAAAGTTATGAAGGAGATCTATGGTGCTGATGAAAACTATATTAAAGCTTTTATAGGTCCTCATAATAAAAGTTGTTGTTATGAAGTAAGTGAAGAGCTTATAGATACTTTTAAGAACTGTGATTTATTCAAAAATCAAGAAATTAGTTTTGGTAGAAACTTAGATTTACAAAAGTGTGTAGAAATACAATTAATTAATGAAGGAATAAAAAATAATAATATAGTATGTTTAAATTTATGTACACATTGTAGCAATGATAAGAAACTATATTCCTATAGAAAAAAAGAAGAATCTCAGGGTAGGTTATTTTCATTTATATTTATCCATGAGCAGAGGGAGTGATATTTATGGAGAAAACAATATTAGTAGTTGATGATGAGGCGCATATCCAGGAACTAATTAAATTTAATTTAATTAAAAATGGTTTTAAGGTTATAACTGCTGATAATGGAATTGATGCACTAAAAATAACTGAGGATGAAAAGCCGGATTTAATATTTTTAGATCTTATGTTACCAGGCATGGATGGGTTGGAAGTATGTAAATCTATTAGAAAAAATTCAGCCATTGAAGCTACACCAATAATTATGATTACAGCTAAAGGCGAAGAATTAGATAAGATTTTAGGACTAGAATTAGGAGCAGATGATTATATAACAAAACCTTTCTCAGTTAGAGAATTAGTAGCTAGGGCTAAAGCTATTTTAAGAAGAACTAGTTTCAAACAAGAAGACAATGGTTTTAAATTTGGAGATATAAGTATAGATTATCAAAAGCATGAAGTTTATAAAGGTGGAGAAAAGGTAGAACTTACATTAAAGGAGTTTGAGCTTTTAGAGATACTTATTAAAAATAAGGGAAAAGTTATGACAAGAGATTTTCTATTAGATAAGATATGGGGTTATGAATATGTAGGTGAAACTAGAACGGTAGATGTTCATGTGAGACATTTAAGGCAAAAAATAGAGGATAATGATAAGAATCCAATTTATATTCAAACCATTAGAGGTATAGGATATAAATTTAACTATGGAGAAAATTATGAAAGATAATTCAAAAGGAACTATGAAAAGAAGACTAATGCTAAGTGTTTTTGTAGCATTAGTTTTTATATTAGGGTTTGTAACGATGGCATTTTATTCCATAGCTACTTATGAAAGTGAGGACAGTGCTAAAGAGCAATTAGATATTTATACTTACTTAGTAAGTGAGCAGATTAGTAATGGGGATAAGGAAAGCTTTTCCAGGACTGTAGACAAACTAGGTAATCTAAATGTTAGAATAACTGTTTTAGATGAAAGTGGAAGTGTTAAATTTGATTCGTTAGGAGATACTGAAAAGCTAGAGAATCATAATGATAGAGAAGAAGTTGTTATGGCTAGACTAGAAGGGGAAGGAGTTGCTACTAGATATAGTGAAAGCGAAGGACAGTATGTAATTTACTATGCTGTGGCCATGGAAGATGGTACAGTAGCTAGAACCTCTACATCTGTAAAAGGAACTCATGAATTAAATAATACATATATAGTATGGTATGGTGGTGCTATACTTATAATGATTTTTATATCTCTTTGGATTGCCAATAAATTATCTTATATAATAGTTAAGCCAATTCGTGATTTAGATTCTATTACATCTATGATTACTAATGGAAATTTAAGTAGAAGAATTAAAATTACTACCAATGATGAACTTGGTAAATTAGCTTTAAATTTTAATCATATGGCAGATAGACTTGAAAATAGTTTACATGAAGTAAGTGAAAAGCAAAATAGGCTTTCAGCAATTCTTCAAAGTATGGAAAGTGGTGTAATAGCCATAGATAACAGTCATAACATTATAATGATAAATAACTATGCAAAAAAAATTTTTAACATTAAAGGGGATGTGGTAGGGAATCCAGTTCAAAATATATGTAGTGAAGTAGATTTCAAATCCATATTTTCTATGAGAGATAGAGATATTCAAGAGTTCAAGTTAAATGTTCCTAACATGAAATTTCTTAGAGTGAGAACTGCAGACATTATAGTTAATAATCATCAACATATTGGAGCTGTAGCAGTAATACAAGATATTACTGATTTTAAAAAATTAGAGAATATGAGAACTGAATTTGTGGCTAATGTATCCCATGAGCTTAAAACTCCCCTTACATCTATAAGAGGTTTTTCTGAAACATTAAAAGATGTTGAAGATGAAGAAACTAAGAATAAATTTTTAACTATTATAAATGAAGAAGCAGAAAGACTTACGATACTTATATCAGATATATTACTTTTATCGCAAATTGAACACAAACAAGAGTTTAAGAAAGAAGTATTTAGTGTAAATAAAGCAATAGAAGATGTATTTTATTTAATGAAGAATACAGGAGAAAAGAAACAAGTCCATTTGAGTGTAGGGGGAGACGACATCCCTGATATTCTAGGTGATAAAGATAAGTTCAAACAGATGCTTATAAATCTAGTGGATAACGGAATTAAATATAGTGAACCCCTTGATGCAGTAACAATTACAAAGATAGCTTGCGATACATACTTTAAAGTTATAGTAGAAGATACCGGTATGGGGATTGATATGGAATGTATACCGAGACTTTTTGAAAGATTTTATAGAGTTGATAAAGCTAGGTCAAGAGCAAAGGGTGGAACTGGATTAGGTCTTGCTATAGTTAAACATATAGTCATTGGATTTAATGGAAGTATAGATGTAGAAAGTACCTTAGGTGTAGGCACTAAATTTATAATTACAATTCCATATAGTACAGAAAAGTAAAATTGAGATATTATGCAGTAGGTTGTAAGATGGGTAAACTGTACATTGTAAGAGAGACACAGAAAAGAAGCTGTGTTACCTTACAGGGTATAGTTTACTTTTTTGACTAAAAAAGGATACACAAAATACAGGGTAATATTTATGTGAATTTTACCTTATTAAATTTTAAAATTTATGCTGTTTTCAATGAGTGAATTTTTCGACAAAAATTTAACTCAATCGAAAAAGACTTCCAATAGACTTCATATTTTTGTTAAATATAATTAACTTAAGTAAAGTTTTTTTAATATAGGTATAATAATGGGTTAACTAATAAAGACTAAAATAAATATTGTAAGATAGATAAGAAAACAAATTGGAGGGAAAATCACATGAAAAAGAAATCAATAAGAATATTAATAGCAGGAATAGTTGCAACAATGACTATGGGATTATTAGTAGGTTGTGGAGGAAAGGATACTTCCAATTCAGGTAATAGTAGTGAAGGAAAGGCTATAACAATTAAAGTATCAGGGTCAACATCTGTAGGGCCATTAATGGAAAAAGAGGCAGAAGCCTATAAAGGAGAAAATTCAAATACTACTGTAGAGGTTCAACAAATAGGGTCTTCAGCAGGAATAAAAAATGCAATAGAAGGTGTTAGTGAAATAGGTATGTCCTCTCGTGAACTAAAGGATGCTGAGAAATCACAGGTTACTGAACAAGTAATAGCTTATGATGGAATAGCATTAGTAGTTCATCCATCAAATAAAGCTGAAAATTTAACTATGGAACAAATTAAAGGTATATATACAGGAGCCATAACTAATTGGAAGGATGTTGGAGGAAATGATGCTCCAATAGTAGTAGTTTCAAGAGAAGATGGATCTGGAACAAGAGATGCTTTCCAAGAAATCGCTGGATATAAATCAGAAGAGTTAGATAAAAAATCAACAATAGCAGAGGGGAATGGAAGCGTTAAAACTACAGTTTCAACTAATGTAAATGCTATCGGATATATTTCTTTTGAACAATTAGATAAGTCAGTCAAGGGTTTAAAGGTTGAAGGAGTAGAAGCAACTCCAGAAAAAGTTTTAAGTAAAGAATATAAATTATCAAGACCTTTCTCAGTAGTTTATAAAGAAAGTAACATAACAGAGAATGGAAAAAAATTTATTGATTATATTTTAAGTGACAAAGGTCAAGCGATTGTAGAACAATCAGGTGGAATAAAGGTGAAATAAATAATTCATATGCCACAATGGATATAGACCTTTGAGAGAAAGTTTTATCTTAAGGGTCTATTGAATTTGAATTGGAGGTAAACTATATGTCAGTGAAATCAGTTAAGATGGAAAAACCCCAAAAGCCAAAGGGGGTAAAATATATCATTGATGGTATATCAGAAAATATTTTTAAAGTGTGTGCTTTAGTAGCAGTTATGAGTTTAATTTTGATAATAGGCTTTGTATTTTATAAGGGATTAACACCATTTATATATAAAGGATATTCTTTTAGAGAATTCTTAATAGGAACAGAATGGATACCAAGCTCAGATAAGTATGGAATTCTTCCTATGATCATTGCTTCTATATATGGAACATTAGGTTCTCTTGTAATAGGAGTACCTATAGGAATATTAACAGCAATTTTTATTGTGGAAATAGCACCTAAGCCAGCAGCCAAGATAATGTCTCAGAGTGTAGAGCTATTAGCAGGAATTCCTTCTGTATTATTTGGAGTATTTGCTCTTGGAATAATAGTACCGGCGATTCAAAATAAATTAAATCTTCCTAAAGGACAAAGCCTACTTGCAGTTATAATAGTTCTTTCTATAATGATGTTGCCTACTATAATTTCAGTGGCAGAGACAGCTATAAGATCAGTACCTAAACAATATAAGGAGGCATCTTTAGCATTAGGAGCATCGAAAATTGAAACTATATTTAAGGTAATTTTACCAGCTGCTAAATCTGGAATTTTAACAGCAGTTGTATTAGGAATGGGAAGAGCTATTGGAGAAACCATGGCGGTTATATTAGTTGCTGGCAATAGTCCTATTATACCATCTAGTATAACGGATAGTATAAGACCACTTACTACTAACATAGCTCTAGAGATGGGATATGCTTTTGGGACTCATCAAGAAATGCTTTTTGCAACAGGAGTAGTTTTATTTTCTTTCATTCTACTATTAAACTTTGTAATAGCTAAAATATCAGAAAAGGCAGGTAATTAATATGAGAAAAGTAAAAGATAATATGTTAAAAGCTATTTTATGGTTATCTGCAGTTATCACAGTTGTAATTATTGCAACTATAGTAGGATATATATTTAAAAAAGGGTTTGGACTAATAGATTTTAACTTTATCTTTGGAGATTATTCACCCACCACTGGAGGAGGAATATTTCCGATGATAATAACCACATTATTAACAGTAATATTGTCATTATTAATATCACTTCCTATAGGAATATGCGGAGCTATTTATCTACAAGAATATGCAAAACAAGGTAGAAGTGTTAAACTAATTAGATTTGCTACAGAAAGTCTTGCAGGAATACCATCTATAATATATGGATTATTTGGAACAGTATTCTTTGTATCTACTCTTAAATTACAGTTTTCAATTTTATCTGGATCTTTAACCCTTGCTATCATTGTGTTACCTGTAATTATAAGAACAACAGAGGAAGCTTTAAAGACAGTGCCTCAAAGTTATAGGGAAGGTGCCATAGCTTTAGGCTCAACTAAGTTTGAAGTTATTTATAAAATAATAGTACCTAGTGCAATGCCAGGTATTTTATCAGGAGTAATACTATCCATTGGAAGAATAATAGGTGAATCAGCAGCTATGCTTTTAACAGCAGGAACTGTAGCAGCAATGCCACGAAATCTTATGTCAAGTGGTAGAACTCTTACTGTCCATGCTTATTTAGTTACTAAGGAAGCTGGAAATATAGAGCTTGCTTCAGCAATTGGTGTAATACTCATATTTATAATCTTAGCTTTAAGTTTAATAGCTAAGGGAATTACAAGAACAATAAATAAAGAAAAGTTTTAATGACTAGGATATAGCTAGGAGGAAATACTATGTCAATAATTTCTGTAAAAGATCTTAACCTATACTATGGAACAAATAATGCACTTAAAAATATAAATATGGAAATAGATAAAAATAGCGTTACAGCTTTAATAGGACCATCAGGATGTGGAAAGTCAACATTTCTTAGAACATTAAATAGAATGAATGATCTAATTGAAGATGTAAAAATAGAAGGTCAAGTTTTATTTGAAGATAGAAATATTTATAAGGACTTGAATGAAATTGAACTAAGAAAAAGAGTGGGTATGGTATTTCAAAAACCCAATCCATTTCCAATGTCAATTTATGATAACATTGCCTATGGACCTAGAATTCATGGAATAAAAGATAAAAAGAAACTAGATGAAATTGTAGAGAAATCTCTTCAAGGATCAGCCCTTTGGAAAGAAGTAAAAGATAGACTTAAGAAAAGTGCCATGGGATTATCCGGTGGCCAACAGCAAAGACTTTGTATTGCAAGAACTATAGCTGTTGAGCCAGAAGTAATATTAATGGATGAACCAACTTCTGCACTGGACCCTATATCTACATCAAAGGTAGAAGAACTTATGGATGTACTTAAAGAAAAATACACTATAGTAATAGTTACTCACAATATGCAACAAGCCGGCCGTATATCAGATAAAACAGCTTTCTTTTTAAATGGAGAAGTTATTGAGTATGGAAAAACTGAGGAGATGTTCCATATGCCTAGGGATAAAAGAACAGAAGATTATATAACAGGAAGATTCGGTTAATCATACTATAAAATATGTAGCAATTAAAAAGTTAAAATTTATAAAGTGTAGGTGAAGGATATGACAAGAAATAGTTTTGATCTTAAATTACAACAACTTCATGAAGATTTAATGTCCATGGGTGAGGCAGTAGTTAAACAAATAGAAGATAGTATTAATGCACTAAAGGAACAGGATGAAGCTTTAACTGATAAAGTAATTGAAAAAGATGATATCGTAGATAAGTTTGAAGAAGAAATAGAGGATAAGTGTATAAAGCTTATGGCTACAGAACAACCACTGGCTAGTGATTTAAGAAGAATATTTATAGCTACTAAAATTATAACAGATTTAGAAAGAATGGGAGACCATGCTGTAGATATAGCTAAGATAGCAAAAAAGCTCATTGGAGAAAACTATATTAAGGAACTTATAGATATACCTAAAATGGCTAAAATTGTAGAGGGAATGATTAAAGATTCTTTAGAGGTATATATAACTAGAGATGTAAACAGGGCGCATGAAGTAAGCAAGATGGATGATGAAGTAGATAAATTATATAAGAATATATTTGCTGAATTACTTATAATAATGAGAAATGATCCAACCACTATAAATCAAGCTAGCCAGTTTCTCTTTGTCTGCAAATTCTTAGAGCGTATGGCAGATCATGCTACTAACATTTGTGAATGGACTGTATACTTAGAGTGTGGAGAAAGATTAAAATTAAATTAATTGTAATTCCCTTTTAAATTATAAGTTGGCTATATGTAGTCAGCTTTTTTATTTACTCCAAAATTAAATTGAATTTTTGTTGAAAAAGTGGAAGCTTTAATGTAATCTTAATGAGGTGCATTGACTAGGGAATATAATTAAGATAATATAACATAATAGTGGTATAATCATGCTATGCAAATGAAGGAGATACAAAAATGAAAAATGAAATAAGTAAGATTATCCCAGGGTCTATTGCAGAAGAAGTAGACATTGAAGTTGGAGATAGACTTCTAAGGATAAATGAAAATGATGTTAAAGATATAATAGATTATAAATTTCTTATTACTGATGAGGTTTTGCTTTTAGAAATAGAAAAGCAAGATGGCGAGATTTGGGAAATTGAAATAGAAAAGGATTATGATGAAGATTTAGGTATAGTGTTTAGAGAAGGAATTCTAGATAAACCTATGAGATGTCATAATGATTGTATTTTTTGTTTTATAGATCAGCTTCCTAAAGGTATGAGAGAAACCTTATATTTTAAAGATGATGACTCAAGATTATCATTTCTTCAAGGAAACTTTTTAACTTTAACTAATATGAAGGAAGAGGATATAGAAAGAATAATAAAATATAAAATAAGTCCAATAAATGTATCAGTACATACCACAAATCCAGAGCTTAGAGTTAGAATGCTTAATAATAGATTTGCAGGTAAAATATATGATATACTTAAGAGGTTAGCGGCGGCAGGGATAAAGATGAACACTCAAATTGTTTGTTGCCCAGGAATTAATGATGGTGAAGAATTAGTTAAAACTATAGAGGATTTATATAAGCTTTATCCTAATGTTAATAGCGTAGCAGTAGTGCCATTAGGTATAACTAAACATAGAGAAGGATTAAAAAAGATGAAGTTATTTACTCAGGAAACTTCTCTTGAACAAGTTAACTTAGTTAAAGCCCTACAAGAAAAATACTATAAAGAAAGTGGAACACCTTTTGTTAGATTGTCAGATGAATTCTATATAGTATCAGGAGAGCCATTGCCGGATTCTTATCATTATGAGGGATTTGAGCAAATTGAAGATGGTGTAGGTATGGTAACTCTATTAAAGGACACTATTGATGCAACATTACCAGAGTTGAAGAAAGATGGAGCTGGATCTTTTACCTTTGTAACAGGAACTTTAGTTTATCCGGAGATAGTACATATAAAAGATAAAATTCAAAGTATAAATAGTAATATAAATATTTCAGTGGAGAAGATACCAAATAAGTTTTTTGGAGAGACTATTACAGTAACGGGGCTTTTAACAGGAATTGATATAATAAATACTCTTAAGGAACGAGGGTATGGAGATTATGTTATAATACCTGATAATGTACTTAGAAAGGGATATGAACTTTCTAACTCAGATGAAGCCATATTATTAGATGATTATACTGTAGAAGATTTAGCTAAAGAACTAAATAGAAAAGTTATTATTTGTGATTTCACCGGAGACAATTTAATAACTATAATAAATGAACATTTAAGGGAGGATTAATATGGGAAAACCAGTAGTTGCTATTGTTGGAAGACCAAATGTAGGAAAGTCTACACTTTTTAATAAATTAGCAGGAAAGAGAATAGCCATAGTAGAAGATACACCAGGAGTTACAAGAGATAGAATTTATGCGGAGGCTGAATGGCTAAGACATAACTTTACAATTATTGATACCGGTGGAATTGAGCCAGAAAATGAAGATATCATAATGGTGCAAATGAGAAGGCAAGCCAATATTGCTATAGAAACAGCTGATGTAATTATATTTATAGTAGATGGTAAAGCAGGTCTTCATCCAGCAGATTATGAAGTAGCACAAATGCTTAGAAAATCAGGAAAACCAATAACACTAGTAGTAAATAAAATTGATAGAAGAGAATTGGAAGATAATGCCTATGAGTTTTATAACTTAGGTATAGGTAATCCTGTAACTATTTCATCTACTCAGGGACTTGGTCTTGGAGATATGTTAGATGAAGTAGTGGCTCATTTTGATGAACTAGGAAGTGGTGAAGAAGATGAAGAGTACATAAAGATTGCCATGGTTGGTAAGCCAAATGTAGGAAAGTCATCACTTATAAATAAACTATTAGGTGAAAATAGAAATATAGTAAGTAACATACCAGGTACAACAAGAGATGCCATTGATAGTAAACTTGAAACTGAAGAAGGTAAATTTATATTAATAGATACTGCAGGCTTAAGAAGAAAGAGTAAGGTTAAGGAAGAGATAGAGAGATATAGTGTTATAAGAACTCTTACAGCTATAGAGAGAGCAGATATATGTATATTGATTCTTGATGCTACAGAAGAGCTAAGTGATCAAGATGAGAAAATTATAGGATATGCTCATGAACTTAATAAGGCTATACTTGTAATAGTTAATAAGTGGGATCTTATTGAAAAAGATGATAAGACTATGAATGATTATAAAGCTAGAATTGGTAGAGGATTATCATTTATGCCATATGCTAATTATTTATTTATATCTGCTCTTACAGGTCAAAGAGTAAATAAAGTTCTTACAATGGCTAAAGAATGCTATAATAATTATACTAAGAGAATAGCTACAGGAGTATTAAATGATGTGGTAAGTAAAGCTGTGCTTATGAATGAGCCACCAGTAGTTGCACTAAGAAGAATGAAAATATACTATGTAACTCAAGTTGATGTGAAACCACCTACATTTATATTCTTTGTTAATGATCCAGCACTATTACACTTCTCTTATGAGAGATATTTAGAAAATAAGCTAAGAGAGAGTTTTGATTTTAAAGGTACTGGAATAAAAATTATATTTAGAAAGAGAAAAGAAGATTAATAAAAATTTTACATTTTCTGTTACAACTGTATTTTCAGTGAATTAAAAAGGAATTAATAGGAATAATGAGAATAAATATTATAATATTTATTCTCATTATTTTATAGACTTAAATATATAATTTAAGAAAGAAGGGATAAGGTGAATAAGATCTCATTTATTGGAGGAGGAAGTTTTGGTACAGCTTTAGCTGTATTACTTTCTAAGAAAGGATCAGAATGTTCTGTTTGGTGTCATAGTGAAAGTACCATTGATGATATTAATATTAGAAGAGAAAATACAAAGTACCTTAAAGGTATAACTATACCAGAGAAAGTCACTGCCTATAGTGATATTGAAAAAACCATAAAAAACAGTCAAATAGTAGTTCTTGCAGTACCTTCAAAGGCTATTAGAGAAATAGCAAGAAAAGTAGCACCCTTTCTTGGCGGTGATGAAATAATTGTAACAGTAGCTAAAGGTATAGAAAAGTATACATTAAAAAGAATGTCACAGATAATAGAAGATGAGATAAAAGACCATCCTATAGTTGTGTTATCAGGTCCTAGTCATGCAGAAGAGGTGGCAAGAGATATACCTACTACAGTAACAGCAGCTTCAAAGGATATGGAAGCTGCAAGAAAAATACAAAATATATTTAGTAATAATACTTTTAGGGTTTATACTAATGATGATTTAATTGGAGTTGAAATAGGAGGAGCCTTTAAAAATATAATTGCCCTTGCTGCTGGTATTTCAGATGGTATCGGGTATGGGGATAATACAAAGGCAGCACTAATGACTAGAGGAATGAGTGAAATAATAAGGGTTGGAACGAAACTTTCAGGAAAAGCAGAGACCTTTTATGGGCTTACTGGAATGGGTGACTTAATAGTTACATGTACTAGTATGCATAGTAGAAATAGAAGAGCAGGAATTTTAATTGGTAGTGGAAAAACTGTGGAAGAAGCTACAGCAGAGGTAGGAATGGTTGTAGAGGGAATTGAGGCAGTTAAAGCTTTTTATGAGTTGAAGTCTAAAATCAATGTAGATATGCCGATAACTACTGCTTTATATGAAGTTCTTTTTGAAGGGAAGAATCCTAAAGAGTCTGTAATTGAATTGATGGGAAGAAAGTATAAAGAGGAAAACCATAAATTGTAAACATTTATTTAAATAAGTTATTTTGACAATATTTTATTTTGACAATAATATATTATTTGATATAATGATATAAAGTTAGGTAGGTGAGAATTAATTTTATTTTCAATGAGACATTGAAAATAAAGGTAGGAGGCTAACAAAAGTATATGTTAAATAAAAAAAGTAAAAATTACAAACATAAAAAAATGACATTTTATAAAAAGCAAGATATTTTTTATAAAAAGAAATCAGGTTTTAATAAGGGAACTACAATAATTATAGGCTTATTGTTTTTGGTAAGCATAATGATTGGCCTTGTATTAAGGGAGGATTCAAAAGTTCTTGATGCATCTAATACAGCTAGCAATGATTATGAAAATGCAAACGCTAACGAAAATACAAGCACTAACGAAAATGCAAATTCTAATGATAATGTAGGAAAGATAACACCTTCTAGAGGAGATAAATATAAAGATAATAACTTAGAAGATGTACCTGATTTAAATAGCTCTAAAGTTAGCTCTACATTAACAAAAGAGGAGATAGCTGAAATAAAAGATATTATTAGTAATGACACTACAGGAATATATAAGCTAGCAAATAAAGAAAATCTACTTTCAAAGGATTATATGCCGAATAATTTAGTTATTCCTAATATAAGCTTAGTAGCTGAAAAAAGTGATGAAAGAAATCTAGTTAGTGAAACTATGGTTAAGGATCTAGAGGCAATGTTTTATGATGCTCAAAAAGAAGGACTTAATCTATTTTTAAGTAATGGATATAGAGGATATGCTTCTCAAGTATATCTATATAATGAAGATGTTCAAAACAATGGTAAAAAAGATAGTGATTATGTAGCAAAGCCTGGAGAAAGTGAACATCAACTGGGATTAGCTGTCGATATTACTAGTAAAGATATGACCTTTGAGTTAAATCAATCCTTTGAAAATACAAAGGAGGGTGCTTGGGCTTTGGGAAATGCTTATAAGTATGGCTTCATTTTAAGATATCCTAAAACTAAAGAAGATATAACTGGTTACGAATATGAGCCATGGCATTACAGATATATTGGAAATAAGACCATTAGTAAGATTTGTCATGATAAAGACCTAACATTAGAAGAATTACTTGACTATACTAAAAATTAATAAGTTAGATTAAAAATAGATTATATGATAAAAGTTTTCCTTTTAAAATAAAGAGGGAAACTTTTTTTATTTTATTAAGTCATAATATGAATTTTATATCAATATATATATAATGTTAATATGTAGTTGCGGGAGGGTAGCCTTGGAAAATTTTGATATATATAAAGATATAGCAGAAAGAACTCAAGGGGATATATATGTAGGGGTAGTAGGACCAGTTAGAACAGGTAAATCTACTTTTATTAAAAAGTTCATGGAACTAATGGTTATACCTAACATAGAAAATCCTCATAAGAAGGACAGAGCAAAAGATGAATTGCCACAAAGTGGATCTGGAAAGTCTATTCATACTACAGAACCTAAATTTGTTCCTAACGAGGCTGTAGAAATTCAGTTTGAGGATGGAATAAAATTTAAAGTTAGAATGGTTGACTGTGTTGGGTATATAGTAAAGAATGCTCTAGGTTATACAGAAGCTGATGCACCTAAAATGGTTTCTACTCCATGGCATGATTATGAAATTCCATTTGAGCAAGCAGCAGAGATAGGAACTAAGAAGGTGATAACAGATCACTCTACAATAGGTATAGTTGTAGCTACAGATGGAAGTATTACAGGATTAGAGAGAGACGATTATGTAGATGCCGAGGAGAGAGTTATAAATGAGCTTAAAGAGATAAATAAGCCATTTATAATCATTTTAAATACTGTAAACCCAAGCTCAGAAGATACTAGGGAATTAAAAAGGGATCTAGAAGAAAAGTATGATGTGCCTGTAAAAGTTATGGATGTAATGAATATAGGTAGTAAAGAGATTACAGAAATATTTGACACAGTGCTAAGAGAGTTCCCAATAAAAGAAATAAATATCGATATGCCTCAATGGATGGAGAGTCTAAATTCATCTCATTGGTTAAAGGTAAACATAATGACTATTTTAAAAGCCATGTGTAAAGATATCTATAAAGTTAGAGATGTTAAAAGATGTCTTGATGCCTTTAAAGGCATTGAATTCTTATCAGACATAAAAGTTAAAGAGATGAATATGGGAGAGGGTACTTCCTGTGTGGATATTAATCCAAAACACGAATTATTCTATAAAATTCTTGGAGAGATTTGTAATACTGATATAAGAAATGAAAATGATCTACTAAGTATCATGGAAAGTTTCTATAAGGCTAAAATAGAATATGATAAGGTTGCGGAGGCATTAAGGGAAGTTAATGAAACTGGGTATGGTCTAGTTGCACCGCAACTTACTGAAATGAAGTTAGAAGAGCCTGAAATTGTTAAAAAGGGCAATCAATATGGTGTTAAATTAAAAGCTTCAGCTCCATCATTGCATTTAATTAAAGCTGATATTGAAACAGAAATTCAACCAATAATGGGTAGCGAAAAACAAAGTGAAGAGTTCTATAAATCAATTTTAGAGCAATTTGAAAATGATCCATCTCAAATTTGGCAAAGCAATATGTTTGGTAAATCTTTAGAAGAGTTAGTTAAAGAGGGACTTCAAAACAAACTTTACAAAATGCCTGAAGATGTTCAAGTTAAACTTCAAAAGACACTTCAAAAAATTATTAATGAGGGAAATGGTGGGCTTATCTGCATAATTATCTAATGAGAGTTAAAATATTTTCTTCAAATTTAAAAATATAGTTTTGAAATTGTTAATAATTTCAAAACTATATTTTTTTATTATATAATTTATATAGCTGAAATGTATTAAGCGATGTAAAAGTTTTCAACAATATGGCTATAATTATATAAGGTACATTTACAATTTACGTAAGAAGGATATATAATTAAAATGGATTAAAAATAAATTAATTATAATTGGTCTTTTACTTTGAGATTATCAAGTGAAACTTAGCTTTAGTTGGAGTTTTTATTCTCGTTGAAGCTAAGTCAAAATTCTCTAGGGTACAACTGTTACCTATCATATTCGTAGGGTATGAAAGCACTACAGTTGCTAGACATAAGATAAACAATAAAGACTTAGGAGGTACATAAAATATGAGTAAAGTTGTAGTAATATTTAATGGTGGAACTATATCTATGAAGGTTGATGAGAAAATAAAAGCAGCAGTACCTAATCTAACAGGTGAAGAAATAATGTCTATGGTAACAGGTATTGAGTCTTATGCTGAGGTAGAATCATATACATTTTCTAGCTTGCCAAGTCCGCATATGACTCCAGATATAATGCTGCAATTATCGAACTATGTTAAGAGCTTTTTAGAAAGGGAAGATGTAGATGGAGTGGTAGTTACCCATGGAACAGATACTCTTGAAGAAACAGCATACTTTTTACAACTTACTATAAAGAGTGAAAAGCCAGTTGTGGTTACAGGATCTATGAGAAATAGTTCTGAGCTTGGATATGATGGACCTGCTAACTTAGCAGCATCTATTTGTACGGCCACATCTAAAGCATCAAGAGATAGAGGCGTAATCGTATGTTTAAATAATGAGCTAAATTGTGCCAGTGAGGTTACAAAATCTCATTCTATGCATCTTAATACATTCCAAAGTCCAGAATTTGGCCCTATAGGTATTGTTGATAGCAATGAAGTAAGATTCTATAGGGAGAGTACTACAAAAGAGTATATTGATACCAAGGTAATAGAAAACAATGTTCAACTTATTAAATCTTGTGCAGGAATGGATGGCACTCTTATAGATTATTGTGTTAGTCAGGAGGCTAAGGGATTAGTAATAGAAGCTATGGGAAGAGGTAACATTCCACCTTTAATGGCTGACTCAGTGAAAAAAGCTATAGGTAAGGGTGTAGCGGTAGTAATAGTTTCTAGATGTTATAAAGGCAGAGTTCTGGATAGTTATGGATACGAAGGTGGCGGAAAAGAGCTAAGAAACATGGGCGTTATATTTGGAGATAGCATACCAGGACAAAAAGCAAGAATAAAGCTTATCTTAGCTCTTGGAAAAACAAAAAAATTAGATGAAATAAGAGAGATATTTGAAAAAGGACATTATTAATACACGAACAATAAAAAATAAAATAAAATAAATATACGGAAAAATGTTGACATGGGTGGATAAAGTTGATATTATAAGCATGTAAAAAGAAATAACCACTAGTTTTCATATATATCTAATGTGATGGATTAGATGTTTCTACCGGATACCGATAAAATCCGACTATGAGAATTCCTATATTTGGAAGAAAGAGCCACTGGAATTCTCATCCGGTGGCTATTATTTTGCAATAATATGTATCAATAGGAGGACAAGCTTTATGGAAAAACTTTTCAAGCTTAAAGAAAATGGCACAAATGTGAAGAGAGAAGTTATTGGTGGATTAATAACTTTTTTAACCATGGCATACATAATAGCAGTTAATGCCAACATACTAGGTGATCCAGGGGTCGGAATGGATCCGGGAGCAGTAGTAACAGCTACTTGTTTAGCAGCTGGAGTTACTACTATTTTAATGGGACTTTATGCAAACCTACCATTAGGACTAGCTTCAGGAATGGGACTTAACGCATTCTTTGCTTATACAGTAGTAATGGAGATGGGAATATCTTGGCAAGTGGCACTAACAGCAGTGTTTGTAGAAGGAATTATATTTATTTTATTATCATTAACAAAGGTTAGAGAAGCCATTGTAGAATGTATACCAACTAACTTAAAATATGCAGTTACTGCAGGTATTGGATTATTTATAGCGTTTATAGGCTTTGGTAATGCAGGAATAGTAGTTGGAAGCCAAGCTACAAAGGTAACAATGGGTAACTTATTAAGCCCAACAGCATTAATTACAATATTAGGTGTAGTTGTTATAGTTATTTTATCAAAAAAGAATGTAAAAGGTGCAATTCTTTGGGGAATGGTTGCCAGTGCTGTGGCTGCATGGACATATGCTGCTATATCACCAGAAGCTGCAGCTACCTTCGGAATATATTTGCCAGAAGGAATTTTAAAGTTTGAATCCATAGCACCAATTGCAGGTAAATTAGATTTCTCAGTATTCTCTCAGCTAGGAAATATATCAGAATTTATTTCAGTAGTATTTGTATTCTTATTTGTAGATTTCTTTGATACAGCTGGAACTCTAGTTGGAGTGGCATCTAAAATTGGAATGATGGACAAAGATGGTAAGGTTAAAAATGCAGGAAAAGCATTATTAGTAGATGCAATTGGAACAACTTTTGGAGCTCTTATAGGAACATCTACAGTTACAACTTATGTAGAGAGTTCAGCAGGGGTTGCAGCGGGAGCTAGAACAGGACTTTCAGCCGTAGTTACAGGAATACTATTCTTACTAGCCATGTTCTTATCACCACTATTTATAGCTATACCAAGCTGTGCAACAGCACCAGCTTTAATCATTGTAGGATTCTTCATGATAGAGTCAGTTAAAAATATAGATTTCTCTGACTTTACTGAAGGAGTACCGGCTTTCCTTACTATAGCATTAATGCCTATGACATATAGTATTGGTGATGGACTAATGATGGGTATGTTATCATATGCTATATTAAATTTAATAGCTAATATAACAACAAAGGAAGCTAAAGATAGAAAACGAGTATCTTTCGTTGTATATATTCTAGCGATAGTATTCTTACTAAAGATAATTTTTATATAGTGAGGATTCCTAACTTCAGGTGGAACTTTAGCACTGATGAAGGCAACATTTAAAAATGTTATAATGATTCATATATAAACAACTGTGATTTTATTCAACTAATTTATGAATGAGGGACATAAGCTTAAAAATTAGCTTATGTTCCTCATTTGTGATTTAGGCATCTTCAAAAAAATAAATAAGTCAGAAT